>CBDHDU010000013.1:0-99885 GCA_965261725.1 Endozoicomonadaceae bacterium
GGTTACTGTCGAATCATGGCTGATGTCATCCAGCGATGAAGGCAGTCGTGGACGTGTACTGGCCTGGTATATGGTGGCGTTTTATGGTGCTACCGCTATAGGTCAGCTTTTTATTGATATGCTGGATACCAGTACCGCCATGCCGTTTTTACTTGTGGGTATTCTGGTATCGCTGTCTATTCTGCCTCCGGCCATGAGTCGGATGCCTGCCCCTCAGATTCAGGAACCTTCTTGCCTGAGTTTGTCAGAGCTTTTTAAACTCACCCCGTCCGGTTTTTTAGGCTGCATGATTGGTGGTGTGATGATGGGTGCCCTGTACACATTGTTACCCCTGTATCTTGTCCAGCTTTATGGCGGTAAAGGACAAACCGGTTTATTGATGGCAATCGTGATGGGCGGTGGTATGGCACTTCAGTATCCTGCCGGTTATCTCTCGGATCGAATGGATCGACGTAAAGTACTGGTTATGGTTGCCTTTATGGGTGGGTTAGCCAGTTTTGGTCTGGTATTCAAAGTATCAGGCTGGTTTGAATTTATGAGTTTGTTTTTACTGGGTGGAGCCGTCTTTACTACATATCCTCTGGCGCTGAGTCATGCCTGCGATCATTTGGCTCCGGAAAATATTACTGCCGGCAGTCAGGGGTTGTTATTTTCCAATAGTATTGGCGCCTGTTTTGGCCCGCTTTTGGGATCTGTAGTTATGGGTTCTCATGCGCAGGGGCTGGCACTGTTCTTTTTGGTAGTTATGAGTGTACTGGGGCTGTTCTTCCTGCTCAGGATGAGGAGTCGGTTGGAAATCTACAGTTGTGATGAGCAGAGGTTTGTTCCTGTTACCCTTACCACGCCAGTCGTTGCTGAAATTGATCCTCGTGGCGAGTGTGCTGACAGTGAATATGTATTGGATAGCTGTAACAGCACAATAAAGAAAAAAGGCACGTTGGTTGTGTAAGTTGAGACTGCACTTGATGTGAGACAATATAATGCATAATCAGGAATAGCTAACAAGGAATTTGTTGTCGTATATTAGCCCGTTCGGGTATTTGCTGAAATATCCGAATGGGTTATATGTTGTTAGCTGAATGGAATCAATGCGATGTTCAGTCACCAGAGGCTTTCCAAGCTACCACCACTCAAGCCTTTAAAAGGGTTTGAAGCAACAGCTCGTTTATTAAGTGTCAGCCGGGCAGCAGAGGAACTTAACCTGACGCCTCCGGCAATTACCCATCAGGTCAAAACACTGGAAGACAGTCTTGGCGTCAAGCTTTTCGAGAAGCGTGGGCGTAATCTGCTGTTAACGGATGAAGGTCGAAGATTATATCCGTCAGTACGTGCCGCGCTGGAAAAACTGGTTGTGGGTGTTTCGACGCTGGGACGAATGCCATCCTGCTGCTCCCCTTTGTGTGTACAGACCTATATAACGGCATCAATTCGCTGGTTTGCACCCAGACTGTTCCGGTTTCGCAATGAATACCCCGATATACCTCTGCAGCTATTAACCAACGGGCATAGTTGGAAATTTGAAGAAGAAAAAGCTGATCTGGGTTTTATATTTGCCGATAGCCCGCCACCGGCAGAATACTTCTGGAAACCGCTGTTTAAATATGAATTATACCCGGTCTGCAGCCCCGAACTGGCTGAAGGTAATGCAGTAAACTGTGCAGAAGATCTGCTGTCGTTGCCGCTACTGGTCGTTTATGGTGAAGAAACCCACTGGAATATATGGTTTGAATCAGTGGGCGTAAAACATGATATAGCACCGTTCCCGATGATTGTGGACACGCTGGCAATGGCAATTGAAATTGTTAAGCAGGGGGAAGGGATTGTATTAATGAATGGTCCTTTTGTTGAGAAAGAGCTGGCGGCAGGCACACTGATTCAACCGGTTAAACAAAAGGTTGAGCTTGGCGACTGGGGATTGATCTGCCGCCAGTATATGACCGGTGACAAAAGAGTCGAATCCTTTATCCAGTGGATGGAGCAGGAGGTTCATGCTTCAGTGGCATTGAAATCCGGCACGGTACGGGCAGGTATGGAGGCTGTGGTCTGATATCTCTTATCATTGAGTCCGCAGTCAGGGTGCTGGTGAGCAGACTTTTATTCTGTTCCTGATAGAACGTTTTTTGATGTGAAACACAAGATGTTAAACGATGGTAGAACATGTGGCTGTATTGCAGCTGCTTCCAGTTTATAATGAGAATTAATATCAATAACTGGTTTTATAATTATAGCGTTGTGAGGCATTTTTGACTGAGACAATAAAAGGCACTGGACGTGCAAGTAGGCCATTCAGGGGGCAGAAAACCTATAACTGGAAACGTATCTGGCACATTGCGCTTGAGCATAAACGTGAGCTTGCCGTCGCCAACCTGATTGCGATATTGGCAACGCTGGCCAGTGTACCAACACCTTTGTTATTACCGCTGCTGGTGGATGAAATTCTGCTTAATGATCCGGGTATTGCACTGGAAATGCTGAAGGTCATTATTCCAGATGATTTTGAAACCGAAGTCGTTTTTATCCTGAGTATTCTGGTGACAACCGTCATCCTCCGGCTCGCTGCGCTGGCGTTTAATGTCTGGCAGTCACGACAGTTCACGATTATTTCCAAGGATGTTATTTACCGCATCCGCCAGAGCCTGATTCAAAAGCTGGGGCGCAGTGCACTGGCAGAATATGAAATGACAGGGAGTGGGGCAGTTGCTTCGCGTTTCGTGACCGATCTGGATACGGTCGACCAGTTTATAGGTTCTACAGTCAGTCGGTTGCTGGTGGCTTCACTGACCCTGATTTCGACGGCAGCAGTCTTATTCTGGCTTCATTGGCAACTGGCACTGGTGATCATGCTGTTTAACCCTGTGGTGATTTATTTCACCACCATGATGGGGCGGCAGGTTAAAAACCTTAAGAAAGAACAGAACCGTGCTTATGAGGTATTCCAGTCTGCCTTAACGGAAACACTGGATGGTATTCAGCAGCTGCGTACGGCTAACAGGGAACAGCACTACCTGAGCCGCCTTCTGGGTAAAGCGCGACATGTGCGTGATTACTCTTCTGCTTTTCAGTGGAAGACAGATGCAGCTAACCGGATGAGTTTTCTGATCTTCATGTTCGGCATTGATTTGTTCCGTGCCGGAGCGATGGTCACTGTGCTGTTGTCTGACTTGAGTGTTGGTCAGATGATGGCGGTCTTCGGCTATCTGTGGTTTATGATGGGGCCGGTGCAGGAACTGTTGAATATGCAGTATGGTTATTACGCGTCCCGAGCGGCATTGAAACGAATTAACGGCCTGCTGAAAATGCGTGAAGAACCGAGTTGGGCTGAAGCGGAAAATCCTTTTAAAGGCAAAGAAACTGCCGCAGTTGCTCTGGAAAATATCCACTTCAGTTATGGTGAAAAGCCCATCCTCAAAGGCGTCAGTCTGAATATTCGTGCGGGTGAAAAAATTGCACTGGTCGGTGCCAGTGGTGGTGGTAAATCAACACTGGTTAAAGTGTTGCTGGGCTTGTATCAGGCGAATAGTGGACGTATTGCGTTTAATGGCGTGCCGGTTGAAATGTCCGGTCTCGACTGTGTCAGAGAAAATGTCGCAACGGTGTTGCAGCATCCGGCAATCTTTAATACAACGGTGCGGGAAAACCTGACGCTGGGGCGGGAAGCTTCAGACGAACAGTTGTGGCATGCACTCGAAGTTGCGCAATTGAGTCATACCATCAAGGATATGACTGAGCAGCTCGATACACTGGTTGGCAAGGATGGTGTCAAACTGTCAGGCGGCCAACGCCAGCGGCTGGCAATCGCCAGAATGATTATTGCTGACCCTAAAGTGGTTATTCTTGATGAAGCGACTTCGGCGCTGGATGCTGCAACGGAGTATCTGGTTCTGCAGGGATTGGAGTCATTCCTGAAGAAGCGTACGACATTGATTATTGCCCATCGTTTGAGTGCGGTGCGTCGTGCGGACCGGGCTTATGTTTTTGAAGATGGCATGATCAGTGAGCAGGGCGGGCATGATGAGTTGATTCAGCGTGACGGTCTGTATGCGCGCCTATATGGAGCATTGCAGTCATGACTGTTTGCGTTTGAAGTGCAGTATGGGGCAGGTGTAATCATTATTATCAATGATTATGTCTGCTCTGCTTTTAAGTTGGCAGTTTGTAAAGTAGAGCTGCTGTCCGGGAATATAACGCTGCTTATAACGTTGTTTCAGTTCCTGTAAATCTTCTATCTTTTCCTGATTGCGATTGATGGCCCGGGACAGGGTCACTTTAAAGTCAGTATCAACAAATATAATCAGATCCCAGTAATCCCGAATCACCTCAGCCTGAACAAAAATCCCGTCAAATAGTAAGATGCTGTCTTCTGCTGCAACTTGTACTTCTGGCAGGGCGAAAGTACGGGGTGTACTTTAGTGCAAATAAACGTGAACTGACGGATAATAGCTCCACAATTTATTGTATTTTTATCGCTCTATCTGCATTACGATAGTCGCAATTATGACTTTGTGTTCTAAAAACCGGTTAGTGTGGAACTATGGTCAGCGCGGTGCTTTCGCCCTGGTACTTCTGGTGTTACCGGCTGATTCAGGTAATGATCGAAGGCTTTGTTTCGGTAGGCTCGGGAGCCCTTTCGCTGTAATGGTTTTAGCAGGGATTTTTCCAGCATCGGATAATTGAACGAGTCTTCAAAGTAGCCTTGTGCGGATAGGGCACCTTGACGATACCGAAAATCGCGAGGTTGATGGAAATCATCAATTGATGCTCGGATAACAGGGCGTTTGTTGATTGTCAGTGATGCAAGCGTATTGGCAACCCTGCTTTTTCCAGAAGCATCGACACCATCTATTGCTATCAGTAGTGGGGCATTTGCCGGTAGATTTAGAATGTAATCTGTCAGTTGCCGATAAGCAACTGCCTGAGATTCTGTGTGAATTAACGTCATCGATTGTTGATGTTATCCGGGATAACTCTTTGGACTTCTGGAACTATCAAATGTTCACTCTGTGCTGTTGCCGGTATTGGTTGGGAGAAACACCGGTCCAACGTTTGAAGGCATTAATAAAGGCACTGGATTCACTGTAACCCAGTTGCTCGGCAATCATCTCAATTTTCCATTGTGGATCGCTGAGCAGAGAGATGGCCTGTTGCTGGCGTGCCTGACTGACCAGAAGTCGAAAACCGGTGTTTTCGGTTTTTAGCTGCCTGCGTAATGTACGCTCGGTAACGTTTAGTCTGGCGGCAATTGAGGGCATATCCTGTGCATTGGTTGCCTGTATCAGGGTTGCAACCTTGTCGCTGATATTCTCTGTATTGTCACCACGGAGCATTAGCTCTGCCTGACAAACCTGCTGCAGCAATCCGGCTGGTTTTTTTCCTGTTGATTTAGTTGATATGTGATAATCAAAGTAGGTCGGATCGAGATCAAAGTAATATTGTGAAGTATTGAACTCAGTTTTCTTTACCAGCTGTTTCTGGTAGCAGGATTTACTGAATAATGGTGCATGGGCAAACCCAAGCCCCTTGACCATTTTTCGACCGTAGTCTGGTAATAATTCCTCCAGAATTGCAGCCCCGGCACTCATATCCCGTTCTGCCATGAAAGGCAGCATATCACCCAGCTCCACCTGTGGTTGCATATAAACCCGGCAGTGGTCAGGGAATGATTCCCTGTGAACCCGGAAAAATACATTAGATATGGTTGAGTACTTGATAATCAGACTCAGTGCATCATTCATGGTCTGACTGTTCTGTAACAGTCGACCAATAACGCCATGGGTGCGGGTGCTGTAATAACGCCCGAGCTGTAGGCTAAGGTCTTCAATATCAGTCAGCTTAATCAGATTTTTGGTGAGAGTGATTTCACAGTTAACAGAAACTTCAGCCTGAGAGTCAAGCAGGCTCAGTTCGTCCAGTCCGGTATTGAGCAGCAAGTTATCCAGTGGAATATGACGTTCACGGGCAAACCGCAGTAGGGGGTAAATGCCGGTAATGGGACGATGTAAATCAGGGCTGTTTTCACTCATAAGGACTGCAGGTGATGTCCGAAAATATCAATTATATTGCCTGAAATCCCATAACAAAAGCGTAATGAGTTTTGCATAATGCACTTCGTAGCTATGACGCAGGCGGCTGATTCCCCTATAAGTACGCGTCCCTCCAAACCCCTCTCAGTGTGTAGTTGGTCATATGCCAACACCGGCTGGTAACAGCCGGTTTTTCTGGGAGTTAAGTCTTGGTTAAATTTGATAAAAACGCTTGGCATTATGACCAAAAATAGCTGACTGCTCTTCAGTACTGAACTGCTCACAAAAGCGTTGTGCCAGAGACAGCCACTGATCATAACTGGCAGCCATATTAACTACCGGCCAGTCACTGCCCCAGATCAGTCTTTCCGGGCCAAAATGTTCGAACAGGTGCTCCAGCCAGGGCTTTAAACGTTCGAAACTCCAGTGTTTGCCTGCTTCTGTCAAAATCCCGGAAAGTTTGCAGTGCGCGTTGGTTTCCTGAGCCAGTAGTTTCATATAGGTTGCCCAGGGCTCAAGGTGGTTTTCAGCAATGGGCGGTTTGGCTGCATGGTCGATGACGATTTTCAGATCGGGATGTTTTTCTTGTCGCGTCAGCAGTTTGGGGAGGTGTTCGGTATAGACCAGTGCATCAAAGGTCATATCCCTGCCTTCAAGTGAGTTAAAGCAGTCGTCCAGCTCCGGCTTCAGTATCCAGTCCGGGTCTGATATATCCTGAATCATTGGACGGATACCCTTCAGCCACTGAGACATTTGCAGTTCATCGAGCTGATCAGCTGCATCGCGGTCACTCATATCCAGCCAGCCGACCACTCCCTGAATAAAGTCATGCTCATTGGCAAGTTCCAGCAGAAACCGGGTTTCATCTTCTGTGGGGGCTGCCTGTACCAGAATGGTGCCATGAATACCTTCCCGCTCCAGAATATGCATCAGATCACCGGGCAGGTAATCCCGGTATAAAGGGGCCTGATCCGGTGTTAACCAGCCATAGTCACCGCGCGGAAGAAACCAGAAATGCTGATGGGCGTCGATCACCGGCATCTCTGCTGTTAGTCCAATTGCTTGCATATAAACCCCTCCTGATAAAGTGTCTGCCACAGTGCCTGAGGAATATCCTGTTGTAGCCACTGGCAGGCATCTTCAACCTGTTGTGCATTATCGAAACCACAAGCGACAGATGTCACATTGTTGTTTTTCAGTGGAAACTGTAGTGCAACGGTTGGCAGTGGGGTTTTATATTCCTCACAAATGGCTGCAATCTGGCTGACCTTTGCACGAATATCGGCACTGGCGGGTTGGTGATGGAAATGTGCTTCGGGTGTGACACCGGTAGCGAGAATTCCTGATGCAAAAGGTCCGGCAATAAATATACCTCTGTTGTTTTTGCCGCATGCTGTCAGAAACTCTTCGGCCGGTTGCTCCAGCAGGGTGTAGTTTCCCTGCAGCATAAAGCAGTCAAAGTCTGCATATTCCAGTGCCCGCTCACAAACGGTATGGCATTTGACGCCCAGCCCGATAGCTTGGATTAATCCTTCTTCTTTGAGTTGCAATAAGGTTGGCAGACCATCTTTCATAGCGCATTGAAAAGATGATTCGAAATCGTCTTTCAGAATGATGGGGTCAAGATCGTGCAGTAATAGAATATCAACATGATCAAGCCCCAGTCGTTGCAGACTATCTTCCAGTCCCCGGCGCAAGGCTGTGCCGGAAAAATCCATCACCCGGTGAAAGGGCAGGGAGTCGACAAATTTACTGGGTTTGGTTTCCGGTTCCGGCAGTAACAGCTCACCCGTTTTAGTGCAGAGAATATAGTCAGTTTTATCTTTATGACGCAGAAAATCCCCGAAGCGTCGCTCACTTAGCCCCTTGCCATATTCCGGTGCGGTATCAAAACTGCGAATACCATGATGCCAGGCAGTTTGTAGTGCCTGTTGAGCCTCTTCTTCAGTAATGCGGTGATAGAGGTTGCCAAGCGCAGCACCACCAAAGGTTATGGGGCCAAATGTCAGTGATGAGCGGCCGAATGAGCGTGTATCTGTTAATGAAAAGCCGCTCATGAATGGTGCCTCCAGTCCGGGCCGTCAGGCCAGCTGAACTGTTGGAGACTATTGTCATACAGCTGGGCGCTGTAACCGGATTTTTCCGGCAGCAGGTAATGAGCATTGCTGATTCGAACCGGGTCGACAAAGTGCTCATGCAGGTGATCGACAAACTCGACAACCTGATCTTTCTGGATACCGCCAATGCAGAGATAGTCTATAGCTGCCAGGTGTTGTACATACTCACAAAGCCCGACACCGCCGGCATGGGGACATACCGGTACCTTGTGATAAGCCGCCAGTAACAGCACAGCGAGTACTTCGTTAACGCCTCCCAGACGACAGCTGTCTATCTGGCAGAAATCCAGTGCACCGGCCTGCAGAAACTGTTTAAACATGACCCGGTTCTGGCATTGCTCACCCGTTGCAACTTTGATGGGGTGAATGGCTGCGCGGATACGGCTGTGACCCAGTACATCGTCCGGACTGGTTGGCTCTTCAATCCATAGCGGGTTAAATTCAGCCAGCGCCTGCATATGCTCAATAGCTTCATTAACGCCCCAGATCTGGTTGGCATCGAGCATTAATGCAATATCATCGCCTATTACTTCCCGGGCAATACGGCAGCGGCGGATATCATCTTCCAGAGATTGTCCAACCTTTAATTTGATATGTTGCCAGCCATCTTTAACGGCCTGTTCACAGAGGGTTCTGAGTTTAGGATCGGAATAACCCAGCCAGCCGGGGCTGGTGGTATAGGCGGGCAGGCCCTTATCTATCAGCTGTTGCAGTCGTTGTTCCCTGTCGGCTCGTCGTGCCTCCAGAAGATCTGCTGCCGCAGTCGGTGTCAGAACATCGCTGATATAACTGAAATCAATACAGCTGATTATTTCCAGCGGCGACATATCATAGACCAGTCGCCATACCGGCTTGTTTTCAATCCGGGCCTTTAAATCCCATATCGCATTAATAATCGCAGCTGTGGCGAGATGAATGGCGCCTTTCTCCGGCCCCAGCCATCGCAATTGCCCGTCGTGTACCAGTTGATGCCAGAACTGCCCCATATTGTCCCAGATGGATTCCAGAGTAGTGCCGGTTAAATGAGAACTAAGCGCCTCTACAGCAGCTGCACAGATTTCATTTCCCTGTCCCAGTGTGAATGTCAGACCGTAGCCGTGCAGCCCCGGTGTGCAGGTATCAAGGATTACGTAAACACAGGAATAGTCCGGTGCCGGATGCATGGCATCGGAGCCGCTGAAGGTGCGGGAGGTTGGGAAGCGCACATCATGAGTACGGACACCGTTAATCACTGTGGTCATCAGCGTCCCTCCGCAACGGCTAGATTGGTGTGTTCAGCGGGACATATCGGAAGCTCTTCCATGCAGGTTTGCTGCTCCTGAATACCTAATCCGGTAATACCCAGTCGCATGGTTTGACCTGGCTTAAGGTAAACGGGTTCCGGCTTTTGTCCCAGTCCGACACCGGGTGGTGTACCGCTGGAAATAATATCTCCGGGATGCAGAGTAAAGAATTTACTGAGATAACTGACCAGTGAAGCAACGCCAAAAACCATTGTACTGGTATTACCATTCTGATAACGTTGCCCGTCGACTTCGAGCCAGATATCCAGTGCCTGTGGATCAGCAACTTCATCACGGGTGACCAGCCACGGACCGACGGGGGCGAAAGTATCGCAGCTTTTGCCTTTGATCCACTGACCGGTACCTTCAAGCTGCCAGTGTCGTTCAGACAAATCATTGATAATGCAGTAACCGGCAACATGCTCGAGTGCGCTGGCTTCAGTTACATATTTGGCTGGTTTGCCTATCACAATCCCCAGTTCGACTTCCCAGTCGGTTTTGGCAGAGTCCTTTGGAATAATGACTGGATCAAAAGGACCGCTGATGGCGCTGGTGGCTTTTCCGAATAATACTGGCTCATCCGGCACTGGCATTTGGGATTCGGCAGCATGGTCGGCATAGTTGAGACCAATACAGAGCAGCTTGCCAACCTGATTGACACAGGAACCGATGCGCGGTTCATCGGTGACTGCGGGTAGCTCTGTCAGGTTGAGCTGCTGTAGCCGTTCCAGCATTTCCGGGAGTAAGGTGGAACCGCCAATATCGGACACAACGCCACTCAGGTCGCGAATAATATGTTCTTCATCAAGAATACCCGGCTTTTCAAATCCCGGTGGGCCATATCTCAGTAACTTCATATGTTTCAGATACTCCAGCCACCATCGATAATATGGGCGGCTCCGGTTGTATAAGCGGATTCGTCTGATGCCAGATAGAGAGCCAGTGCAGCGATTTCCTGCGCGGTGCCAATGCGACCCAGCGGCTGGCGGGCGACGAAATGCTGGCGATTGGTTGTCGAGTCACCATCCAGTGCCTGCACCCGCTCTTCAAATGAAGGGGTTTCGACGGTACCGGGACAAATGGCATTACAGCGAATACCTTGCTGAATATAGTCAGCGGCTACTGAACGGGTCAGGCCAATAACGGCAGCTTTTGTAGTGCCATATGCGCAGCGTTGAGGTACGCCTTTGATACTGGAGGCAACAGACGACATATTAATAATGTTGCCTTTGCCGCGTTGTAACATGCCCGGTAAAAATGCCTGTAGCATGGAGTACATGCTGTGAACATTTAGCTCAAATGAAAACCGCCATTTGTCTTCTTCGCAATGCAGCAGATCACCCTGATGCACATATCCGGCGCAGTTAAGCAGGATATCCGGGGTGGGTATGTTCCTGCTAAGTGCTGTGATGGCATTGTTATCGGTAACATCCAATTGTGTAATGCGAATATCGGGAAACTCTTCACTTAATGTATTCAGAGCTGATTCATTGATATCCGTGGCAAGCACCTGAGCACCTTCACGGACAAAGGCAATTGCGGTCGCCCTACCAATTCCCTGAGCGGCCGCCGTGATCAGTGCAGTTTTGTTTTCCAGTCGACGCATAGTAGAGGACATCGATACACCCTGATTGCGGTTGTAGGATTTATAGCTGCTTTTCTGGTGAATCACTGCTTTCTGATCAGGTGGTGGGTTTGCCGATATTTCGCAGGCGAATACCATTCAGTAAATTAAGCTCGATACGCTCCAGAGAAACACCACGGGTTTCCGGGATATAGCACCAGAACACATAAAGCCCGATCAGCGTGATAACAAAAAACGACCAGAAGAGTGTGGCAACACCGTAGTGCGCCAGCACCACCGGCAAAAAGAAAGCGACCAGTACATTAGCGCCCCAGTTAAACGCAACAGCCAGCCCCATACCCGCTCCCCGGATACGGGCGGGCAATACTTCGGACGGAATCAGGAAGCAGGCCGGGCCGATACTGACGCCATGAAATGCCATAAACAGTACGGCACCAAAAAACATGCACCAGGCACGCGTCATCGGGTCATCACTGAGCGTAAAGGCACCCGCAATCAGTCCGAGACTGCAGAGAATTCCCATTGTCCCGAGTAGCAAGGGCAAACGTCGTCCAACCTTATCGATAAAGAACAAAGAGCTGGTGGTAGAAACAACCAATACAAACCCGATAACAGTCGTTGCCAATGTTGCCTCCGAGGGGGTTGCAAAACCTGTACTGAGAAACAGGGTAGGGGCGTAGTAATTGATTGCATTAATGCCCACAGTTTGGGTAAAAAAGCTGACGGCGATGGCAATTAACACAGCCTTAAAATATTGTGGATGGAACAGTTGTTTCCAGTCATTTTGTTTTTCTGTCGCGACCTGCTCGATCTCTTTTAGTTCTTCCTCTCCTTCAATGTTGCCGTGTAATGCGGTCAGAATATCCCGGGCTTTGTCCCGCTGATTACGTAATACCAGCCAGCGAGGACTTTCTGGCAGTATGAGTGATGCAAAGAATAATAATCCGGCCGGGATAATGCCAAGCATAATCATCGTGCGCCAGGCGCCGGTATCTGATTGCAGCCAGGACGAGAGAAAGGAAAGAAAGACTCCAAGCTGAATGGAGAAAACAAACAGATTAACTAATTGTCCCCGTCGGGTACGTTCTGCCAGCTCTGATACATAAACCGGGGCAACACATGAACCGATACCAATAGCAACGCCCAGTAACAGACGCCCAGCGATTAATGTATCGACGCTGTTTGCCTGAGCGCTGATTACTGACCCAATGGCAAAGCACAAAGCAGTTAATAGTAACGTCATACGTCTGCCGGCAAGATCACAAACCCGGCCACTGGCAAAGCAGGCAATCATGGCCCCAATGGGTACACCGCTGACCATAAAGCCCTCGAGGGCTTCAGACATGGTGAAGGTTTCACGAATAAATAACAAAGCGCCGGCAATAATGCCGGCATCATAACCAAATAGCAGTCCGGAGAGTGCTGCGGCAGCAGCGATGAGCAGAGTCTGGTGGTGGCTGGACATCGGCAGGCTCTCCGGTAATAAATTAAGCCTGAAAATAGTTCAGTCGCGCAATAAATCCAGAGTCATTCTAACCAAATGCTTATGCAATCAGATGAACAGCACTATTAACGACGATGATTAATTGCCTGCTGTAGTTTTTCCGGAAGCCATTGCTGGCAGTGATTGCGAATATTTTGCCCCTTGCGATGCCAGAGGATGCCGCCATAAAGCAGGGCTAGCCCGATAAATGATAATGCCAATGGAAACAGCCAGTTATCCCTGAAAAGGTCATAGGCGAGATGACCAAGATAAAACGTAATGCCTGCAGCTCCCAGTAAAACCGCTATGGGTCGTTGCAGTACAACACCGGCTAACAGCAGGAGTAGATTAATAGAGCAATAGATTGCTTTATCAATTTCAGAGCTGGAGTCACTTATTGTCAGGCTGACCCAGAATAACAGCAGACCAGTCATGCAAAACCAGAAACCAAAGTCATCATCGGGCTGATACAAATCTGTTACTATGGAACAGATAAAAAGTACCAGACCATAACCAATCCCGATATTACGAAGTTGCTGGGCGCTGATGGCACCATGAGTCAAGCCGATAATATCAAGCAGCAGAAACCAGCTAATGATAATCAGGGGCAACACAAGCAAGGGATGGCGAAAACGCCACTGCATTACAAGACTCCATACCAATGCAGAGACTTCCAGTGTCAGCCAGGCATAAGCATGTCCAATGTCGTGTTGATGAAGGTAGTCAGGGAAGCCTGCTGAATCAGGCCAAAATCCTGTGTATTTCATTATGCTGTATATAAACAACGGGATCAGACTGATGCTAAAGCATGCCAGCAATGCCATTGGAATTGGCAGTCTTCGTCTAAGGCACACTTCAGCTGCCAGTGAACAGCAACCAATATAAATCAGTGATAAAACCAGCAGACCCTGATCCCCAAACCTTTCCCAGCTCAGGTTCATAAACAGTGTCATGGCACTGATAGCGATCAAACCACCGAGAAAATAAAGCAGATGAGTGAAATTGAAACGGGTACGATTACCGGCATTACTTTCAAGAAACGCCCATAGGCTTGCTGCCTGTTGTTCGGTAATAATGCCCTGCAGGCATGCGGCGCTCAGGTCTTTGGGGGATATTTGCATTGGAAGCGTTTCGCGGCTGCCTCAACGGTTTTCAGTATGTCATTTCACTGAAGTGATGAACAGCAACAGGAACAGAAGAAAAACAGTGGATTTTATTAATTATCCGCATTTGACGGATAGCTTAAATCTTATTCATTTTAAAAGCATAATAAATACTTCTTAAAAAAGGCGATTTTTCTTTTTATCGCTTTGGTGAAGGGATATAGAGGCATTCTTCTACCTGTATCGACCATTGCTGCAAATCGTATTTTTAACAGGCTGGACTATAATGTTATCGGAACATCTGCCTGCTAATAACCGAAAAACAGAAAGTGTTATAAACACTGAAATACAGATTTCAGCAGGCGAGCTTTGCGAGCAACTTAAGGTAGATAAGGCTGGCAATGAACTTCCTACAGCCGCGTGAGCAGTGCCAGTGCTTTATCTTAGGGTAGACATTAAGCCCTACCCAAAGAGCATAATCCCAGTCTCGTGCGCCCGGAACACCCATCCCTTGCAGGGTGTTCCCGTCTTGCATTATGCGCCCAGAATTCAAGCAATATCTTGAGGTCAGACCTCAACGATTTCCCGGAACACATGATGGCTGCTATCACATTACCGAACAGGTGCGTGCTGCTCTTCATCACCTTATGTGTCGAGATATCTTCACCCACACTGGCTGCAGTCAAACCAGCCTGTGCGGCATAGGCAAGATAGCGTTTCACCGAGACCACTAAAAACGACAGTATAATCAAGCTCATTACCAATGTGCCTGACTTGGTGTTAAAGCGATGCCAGCCTGAGTAGGATTTCACTTCCTTGAACAACAGCTCGATTTGCCACCGAAGCCGGTAGGCCTGAAGCACATCACATAAAGAGAAACGGGCTCGATCAAGATTGGTGACAATGAAAACCCATTTTTGCTGTGCCCCATTCCAGCGCACAACCAGCGGGAAAGCCCAACCCCTGTAGACTGGCCACTCTACCTCAAGATCCATGCATTGATCTTTGGGAAAGCCGGACAGGACATCCTTCAGCTTTTTGCTTTTGTAGCAGTTGAGGTTTTTTCCATCCTCTCTGGCTGCACTGAGAATAAACGGGTTAACGCTCTGTGGTGCTTTGCACAAAAAGTTTCCTTCCCGGTCAGTAACGGCGGCAAAATGCTCCAAATCGAAATAACCTGCGTCGTATAATCCCAGCGTCAAAGCCAGTGATGATGGCAAAGGAGGCAGGCAGGCTCTTTCTGAACGGGTATCTTCTGTCAGCTGAACCCGGACCAGATTGTCATTGAGGAAATCCATCGTCGTGTGAAGCTCTACGGCAGCAGGGCTTATTCTGGAAAAACGACCGGGAAAGGTATTCTCCAGAGCCTTGTATACCGCCTGAGATGAACCGTCATGGATAAATATATGCTTAAAATCGGCAAAGGGACCGCTTTCATCAAAAGCCAGCACTTTACGAGAAAACATCTCCAGGCAACGAAACCAGAGCCAGAGTATCAGCTTGGGAAATGCCTCTTTCTTGGCCTGGTTCACCCATGAATGATAGGTGATGTTGCAGCCCGTCAGCTCGTTAAACTTTCGGTGCAGGTCAGCCAGAGTTGTGGCATTACCATCACCGCCTAAAGCCGCAATCAAAGAAAGGATAAAGTCGAGAGGCATGATATCCCGCTGCCGGATCGTGAAGCGGACCTGCTCAGCCATTTGGGTTAGGTCAGATTGAGAGAAACAGGTCAGCAGTTTTTTTCAATTGCTCTAATCTCAGAAGAGTTCATCTTGTTCAGCCTGATGAATGTTATTGCTCAAACTGTAGTTTGGCTGTTCAAGATGAACTCTGCACCTGTGATGCTGTGGAGGTTTGGGGCTTAATGTCTACCCTAAGAGTGCTTTATACCTGAATGGAGTGTTTCCCTCTTAACACTCCATTTTTTATGGCTGTTCTATGGTGAAAAGCACGTGGCTGATTACTTATGTATGATGTAGGAACCGTACCGTAAAATATCAGGTAATCATCATATATGAGGCTTGCACCGCGCTTTGGCTTTTCATCTCTTCTGGTCTGGTTGGTGAGTATCCAGCTATTGTTCCCTTATGTGGCGAGCAGTCCTTTTGCCGGATATTTTTTGAGCGTGGGCTTTTCTTTATCGCTGATTTCGTCGGTTTATATCTTCAGCCATCAGCGTAAGGTGTTGATGATTTCTCTCTGTTTGGCGGTGCCAACATTTGTGACGACCTGGTTTGCCCAGATTTACCCGACACCACTGTTAGCATTAATTGATACTGCGACCAATATATTATTTTTCGGTTATGTGATAGCGCAGTTGCTCGCACAGGTGTTCAGTACCCGGCTGGTTACCCGGGATACAATATCCGGCAGTATCTGTATTTACCTGTTAATGGGGTACTTCTGGACATTTCTTTATATTCTCTGTGACTTTATCTGGCCGGAGTCTTTTGCCGGGCTGATCCCCAGCCAGTTGCATACTCAATACAATTATCTTTATTACAGCTTTGTTACTCTGACCACATTGGGGTATGGGGAAATAACACCAGTGACACCACCAGCACAGTCACTGGCTGTTATGGAAGCAATTACCGGACAACTCTACCTTACAGTAATGGTTGCCCGGCTGGTGGGCATGCATATCAGTCAGGGGATGCAGTCGTCAGACCCAGCAAAGAAAACTGGCTATGGTGATTCATGATATTCAAGCAGTAACGGCTCATCTTCCTGTACTGCTTTTTCAGCTTTTTTTAGGCGCTTGGCGGCCTTGCGTTGTTTATAGTATGTCGAACTGACGGCAATACAGGCTGCAACGGCGGCATTACGGAAAGGTCGTTTTTCGGCCGGAGTCAGTAAGCTGGTAATTGCAACGGCACGCCCGGCGGCCTTAAGCATTTCATTCTTTGTTAGCAGTGCGGTACCTGCGCCGACGGCAGCCAGAATATACTGCTGAATCTGGGTGCTTTCTTTTTCCAATCCATGTACCAGCCGGACGAAGTGCTCACAGTTCTCTGAAAATACATTGTACTTTGTACCCAGTAGTGTTTTGGCCATTTCAAGTGCAGCGGGCATATCACTGCCCTGAATATGACTGACCTTGATATCACGCCCTTCAGCAAACTCTTCCAATGTATCGGGCATGACTTTCCCGCGTTTACGGGAATTATGAATAACTCCACCGTCACCATCAGAAATGCCATAGTGCCAGAAAGTACCACAATTAATTTTTAATACGGTGCCGGGAGGATAATGGGGCATACGACACAGTTCCTTGTCTCATTATTTGTATTTTTCTGCTGCTACGAGGAGTGATTCAGTAGCAGGCTAACCCTAACCCTGCCGTAGAGAATCAAAGACTGTCAAGATTAATATCCGGCAAGCTGCTTTTAAGTACTTTTGTTTACATACTCCAGAAACTCAACAGGTGCGCCACTATCCTCTATAAAAGCCACCCTGATACCATCGGAAGGACTGGTGGGTTCAATAATAACCTTCTTACCTTTTATGGCTTCTTCCAGATTACCGACTTCAAAGGCGACATGCGGGACGGTTTTGATCAATTCCGGGGTGGAGCAGTCAGGATCAAAACGCATCCACTCTATTCGGAAGGGGCTGGTGTCATATCCACTGACGTGCATTTTCAGATGCGGCAGGTAGCGCTCGTCAGGTTTTTTTTCTGTGGTGGGGATTCCCAGGTGGTGATATTTGAGCATGATGAATTACAGGTGCAGTGATATGTTCTAGGTGTTTGTCGAAAATTTTAGGTTTGTTGATGTTTTTGTTTTGTTTTTGGTTTTTATATGAAATTTTTGAAAAAACTTTGAAGTTTATAACTATTGTTTGTTGGGGCGTTCAGCGTTACTTTATGCCCGTAGATCAGGGGGCTGTTTTTGCTGAGCAGATGTTCTGTCTGGCTCAGCTTATGTGCATCTTCTGTACAACCATTCTCTTGCGTCATCACTAACTTTTTTGCCTGACTGGTACCGCAGGGTTTCAGCGGTTTGTTATTGCCTGTTTTTGCATCAGCACGTTTGTGTTTGCACATAGTTTTGAGGGGGATCAATGTCTGTTAAACGTGAATCACTGGCTGATATTTTCGCTCTGATTTCATTCGGGCTGGTTGTCGGTATGGCTGTCGAAATACTGGTTGCCGGATTGAGTGTAGACCAGTCGATACAATCCCGCTTGCTAAGTATTCCGGTGAATATGCTGATTGCCAGACCTTACGGTATTTTCCGTGACTGGCTGATGGCGCTGGGTGGGGCATCAAAAGGTGGTTTTATCCGAACTACACTGCTGGATATTACTGCTTTTATCGGTTTCCAGATTCCTGTGTATGCCCTGCTGGTTGCAAGCACCGGTGCAAGCATGGAACAGGTCGCGGCTGCCTGTGCGGGTCAGATCGGAGCACTGGTACTGATGGCTCGCCCTTATGGTATCTGGATGCAGACTTGCCGTAACTGGTTTGTATCTGGTGCATTAAGAGCAGTATAATTTATATTCTGTTTGTTATTTAGAACAAAAATCAACCATCGTCTGTATTTCTGCCTACTATATACCACCAGTAATATTTTACTGGTGGTACTATGCGTCAAATTTATCATTTTATATCTTGCTTAGCGGGAGTTGTTTTTCTTTCAGGGGTTATTTTTTCTGATCTGGCTTGTGCCATTATGATTTGTAACAGATGTGGTGAGCGATTGTTATGGAATGGAAAAGATAACATCTGTGTTAGTGAAAAATGCAATAAAGGCAGCCAAAACGTTACCGTTGAAATTCTTGATCGTTATGGAGATGTTGACTTATTAAAGCTGCTTTCTGAAGAGGAACAGTACGAAATCTCAGCTTCTGAAGTTAGTAACTCTGAATCTAGTCTTGTTTCTTGTCTTGCGGCTGAAAAATTTGGCTTGACCCCTGACGTATTATCAGAAGGTCTCCGAAACCTTGAAATTATGAGGAGAAGTTTATTTTGCCTCTATTCTGTCAACAAAGCAAAAATTAGAAAGCAGGAAGAAAATGATAAAGCATATGAGTATTTTGTTAATTTTTATAGAGTTTTGGATGAGTTTGCGGCATCTAAGAATGTAAAGCTTTCTGAGCATGTTCCTGAGGTATTACTGGAGTGGTCTGATTTTTTTTTATTCTCCAAAGGAACTCTTAATATTGATGATATTGAGGCTCCGGAATCTTCATGTAGCTTGAGGCTGAAGCTGCAGCGAAATAAAAAACAAACAGTAGTATTTAAAGTGCGTGACAGGGGGTACTTTTTGGTGACAGTTAAACTGCGTGTGCTATCAGAAAGCAGTAGGAAAGTTATTGTATATGCTTTTAATATGAAACCCGTATCTCTGAAGCCTATTCAGCTCACACCTGTTCTCTCTTCATTATGGAATATGGCAGGTAAAAAGCAGGTAGTGATTCTTCACCATAATTAAAGGGCAGTAACAAGGGGGAAGCTTTATCATTCGGAGGAAATGCTGGATACTTTTAAATTTATGCCTCGTCAGCAAAATCTATGGGTAGTTTCTGGTTCAGGCAGCTTGCCAAGCGCATGATATAAAGCAATTTCTGCACATTTATAGGTTCTGAATCCATACGATTTTCTCGTAGTGAGTTTTATCCTGGTATTCAGCCCTTCAACAATTCCGCTGGAAAATGCCTTTTTTGCCCTGAACCAGTTCAGGATAAGCGGCTTATGTCGCCGAACAGTTTTAGCCACTTTCTTCATTGGCTCTATCTTTGATCGCATGACTCTTGTACACCACCGATCCAGATACTTTCCTGCCCAGTGTGGTGAGATGTAGTCCCAGAAAACCTGGAACTCTTCTCTGAGCAGGTAACCCCTGACACTTTTCAGGTTGTACCGGAGCACTGTGTTTAGCTTGATCTCTTCTTTCTCGGTCAGGTTCTCTTTTCTCTTGAGTAGGCACCTGCGAGTTTTTTTCAGAACAGGTTCATATCCGGCTGCCTGAAGCTGTTTGTGTTCTGAGGCTCTGACTTCATCAATGGCCTTGTTCAACATGGCAACAATATGAAAACGATCCAGAATATGCAGCGCCTGGCTGGCATACTCCGCAATCGCTTTCACGTAGGGCTGCCACATGTCAGAGCAGACATATTCCAACTGCTGGCTTCTCTGTGCACCAAAGAATGAGAAGAAACGGCGAATGGTGGCTTCGGTTCGCTCCTGTCCAACCCACAACAGCCGTGTGTAATCACGGTCGATCTGGTAAACCACAGTCAGGTATTTATACCCATGATCATTGAAGTTGCTTGATTTTCCAGCCGATTTTCAACATTGTACGAACATGCCGAAAATCACCCTGACAGCCCAACAAAAAGTAGCCTTGGAATCTCGCCACAAAACATCGCGAGATGCACGGGAATGTGATCGTATCAAGGCTGTTTTGCTCAGGTCTGAAGGGTGGTCACCGTCTGCTATCGCTCAGGCATTGAGAAAAAGTGAATACACTATTTGTCGCCATCTGGACGCCTATCTGGAAAAGGAAAAGCTCAGGCCGGAGAACGGGGGGAGTGAAAGCCGCCTGAGTGATGAGCAAACTCGGCAACTGGTCGAACACCTTTCTGAATATACTTACGCACACGTCCATCAGATCGTCGCCTATATTACCGATCGCTGGGGTATCAAATATACCGTATCAGGCCTGAACAAGTGGCTGCACCAAAAAGGCTTTACCTACAAAAAGCCAAAGGGCGTACCGCACAAGGCTGATGTTGATAAGCAGGCTGGTTTTGTGGAGCACTATGAAGCCTTGAAAGCCACGCTACCAGAGGACGAGGTGATACTATTCATGGATGCGGTACACCCGACACAAGCGACCAAAATCACTTCCGGGTGGATTCGAAAAGGGATTGATAAAATCATTAATACGACAGGTAGCCGTACTCGGCTGAACATTATCGGTGCGATTGATCTGGACAATATTGAAGCTGCTGTTTTCGGTCAATTTGATACGGTTAACAGTGAAGCGGTTACCGAGTTTTTCAAGAAAGTTCGGGATAACTATTCATCCATGAACGTTATTCACATGGTGCTTGATGGTGCCGGTTACCATCGTTCACAGGAGGTAGTGAAAGAGGCGGAAGAGCTGGGAATAAAGCTTCATTACCTCCCCCCTTACAGTCCAAACCTGAACCCCATTGAGCGATTATGGAAGGTGATGAATGAGTATGCCCGGAATAATGAATACTTCGCTCAGGCAAAAGAATTCCGGGAAAAGATTAATCATTTTCTGGACGTGACATTGCCCGAAATCGGTTCTTCCTTGGGCAGCAGGATTAACGATAATTTCCAGCGGTTAAATCCGGCATCTTGAATTCACTCAGGTATATGACCTGTTTGATACGCCACCTCATCTACACCAATGGCCTTGATATTGTCGAGAGGGCGATGTGCTTTGCCCCATTCAACCACATACTCAACAGCATGAAAGACCTTCTCCCATGAGGTATTGAAAATGCAGGCAACCTCTTTCCACGAGAGCTTTCGGGCCCAGCTTGCCAAAAACTGCATGTAGACTTTGGTAAGTTCTTTCTTGCCATCCGCCCATGGAACCTGTTCAACCTTTACACCACATGTCTTGCATTCAACCCGACGCATTCTGTAGAGCAGAAAAACCCTGATGCCCCAGAGGGGAACGAATTCGAAGCGACGCTCAGTAAGGCGGTCATAGCCCGGAGCAGCTTTTTTGCATCCTGAGCAGATAGCATGACTGTTCTTCCGTGGAGCCACAGTCACATTGAATACTTCAGAGCCCTGATAGAAGCCGAGTTTTACATCCTGATAAACAAAAGACTTGAGTTTATGAACTTTATTGAGGATAGTTTTAATCAGCATCAGTGCTGCCTTTTGTTGTTTTTTTGTCCATCAACAAAAAACTATCAAAAGTCAGGCACTGGTGTTTCTATCCTCAAATCTTGTTCGCTTTTACCCACAGTTATCCCTGAAGAGCCAAATTTATTATCCAATATCACATTATTGTTTGCATGGAATGCACCTACAGGATAATAAATAATGAAAAGGTTGACCAACTTCTTTGATTACCTGATGCGGCACTATCTGCTGGATCCCTTTGTACTGGCAATACTCCTTACGTTACTGACATTTGCTTTAGGTATTGCCACAACTGAAACCACTTCGGTTGAGATGGTTCAGCACTGGGGGGATTCATTCTGGAAGCTGATCCCCTTTACCATGCAGATGGTGCTGGTACTGGTAACCGGTTATGTCTTGGCGGTGGTGCCAATCGTACATAACTTTTCCTGATTACCACTGAGCGTACGCCAGCATGTAGAAGAATGGCTATCGCTTAAAGGCTTGGCGTGCATGACCTTTAAAATTCATGAACTATCGTCTTGTTAGCGAGAGACTATATATTGCTGCTTTTAACGTTCTGATCACGGGGTTAATAGTACATCCGTATATGCTACGAGACAGAGTAATTAACAAAGGTACTCCTGTAGACATGCGTAGCTTCAGTGGTAATCAGGTAACTTTTTGCAATGGTTGGCAAAACTGGCTCGGACACCTGGGCAGGGGATTATGTTGGTCACTCTGGTGGTTTTTGCAGGTTGCTGGATTAACTGGGGGTTCGGATTAATTACCGGCACCTTGTTCGCCCGGCACGTTGGTAAGCATCAGCCCATGATTGATTACCGGTTGTTGGTTGCCAGTGCTTATAGTGGCTTTCTAATCTGGCATGGTGGTTTATCGGGCTCGGCCTTTAACCGTGGAAACAGAAGGGCATTTTATGCAGGACATCATGGGAGTGATTCCTGCATCTGAAACACTGTTTGCCAACTTCAACCTGGTTATTCTGGGTATATTGCTGGTGGTGATGCCACTGCTAAACCGGTTGATAATGACGCAGACCAAAGAACAGATTCTGGTGGATGCCGATCTCATTAACAGCATGACAGTAGAGGAACATGAAGAACCAGATACACCGGCGGGAAAACTGCAGCATAGTCGCCTGATTGTGATTATTCTGGTGGATGCCGATCTCATTAACAGCATGACAGTAGAGGAACATGAAGAACCAGATACACCGGCGGGAAAACTGCAGCATAGTCGCCTGATTGTGATTATTCCCGGTTTGCTGGGTCTTATTTATGCCGGTCTTTCAGCAATTCCCGAACATTAAACGACAAACTAATTATACTTCGGAGTGGCCAATAGAATTAGTTGGAGACGAAGAAGCCTTCTCCACCGTCGCAGAGCAGTCAATTTCTCTACATATCAAACACTGAAACACAAGGCTACTCAGCCTCTATGTGGTATCAAGCTCCAGGCTTTTGAGGCTGACACTTTTTCCCCTTGCGATCGCCGTAAGAAACTCTGTCCATGAATCAATGAAGAACCAGTCGAACAAGCCCCTGATAGCGTGCCAAAGCGCTTTCTTTGATTTCGATGCTGATAACGCTTTTTGAAAAAGAGGGCAGGCAAGCTGCTCGATTTGGTCAATAAGGAAGGCGGTAAACGTCAGGCTGGCGAAGTTAGTCGCCAGGTGCATTTTACCGTGCCCGTAGTTGTGTTCCAGGTTGTAGCCTTGTGTTTTCAGTGTGTTAAACGTCTCATTCTCTATTTTCCACTTAGCGCGTCCTCCTCGCATGATTTTTGCCACGCTTTCTTTGGTGATTTCAATATCAGTCACCCAGGTATTGGTGTACTTCTTGTCATTGGGGCTGATTTCCACGTACTCAAGGTAGTTGACCAGAATATCCTGATGGGATTTGTTGATGGGAACGCCATTGATGAACCGGAACCAATGCCGGTAGCCGTCTTCATCGGTGAATTCATAACGTGTGACCTTACCGGCGATGTCCATCTCATCGACGGCCTCATAAAGCGACACATGGCTGGTGTCTTTCGCGACCATAATGAAGCTGTAGTCGTAGGATTTCACCAATTTGATCGTGGGACCATCGGAGTACAAGTCGTCAAAATTCAGTACCAACTTAAGGTGTGGGTGTTCTCTGGCAATATTCGACAGGAGCCTTTCGAGTGCTGTTTTTTCACAGTCGTTTTTTGAAGCATCGACTTGTTGAATAATGGGTTCCGGCATTAAAGGCAGCACTTCTTTCTTGCCCGGCTTAACCAGACAGCAGCCCAATAGTTGGTGATAATACTGGGGATTCTTGCTGTCTGGCTTTTTCACACAGCACTCTGGACAATCAATTTTTCCCGAAGAAAAATGCCCCGTCCCATCAATAGGCGCAAGATAGCCTTCCTCAAAGTACTCAAACTGCCTGAGCCGCCCGGAGCGCTGAACATAGGCGAATAACGCCGTGAAAAATTTCCGCAAATACCGAGTTTCGATCGGGTCAAGCAGCTCAGCGAGGCGAGAATCACTCGGCACTCTATTGACATTGTAGAGTGATTTCAGGTTGTGAATTTTATCTGTATTCTGTACGCAGTCCTGATCAAATTTCAGCAACGACGGATATTTAAGGTGCATGACCGCCAGGCCACACATGATGGCATCATGCAGTGCGATCTTGTCATGGTTGTTCACCGGCCTAAAATCTGGAACCTTGGCAGCTTCTTTGGAGACGACGCTGATTAGTTTTTCAGCCAGCGCTTTTTGTTGTTTTTTTGTTGAAGACACAGAGAATACGACTGTAGATGTATAGTCTGCATACTGTACCTCAAAGTCTGCGATTTAGGGAATATCAGAACTACCGCTATCCCTTGGTATCACTGGTTTTAATCAAGTGCTCGGGAATTACTGCCGGTCTTTACTTTTATGAAAATGGCATGGCGCTAACACTGGATATTGTAAACTTCCTGTTTCTTGCTCTTGGTTTGCTGTTTCATGCGCATGTCGGACGCTTTTTGGTAGCGGTTACCGATGGGGTTAAAGGCGCAGGTGGCATAATCATCCAGTTTCCATTCTATGCCGGTATTATGGGCATGATGATTTCCTCAGGACTGGGTGCCCAGATTACTGAACTGTTTGTTTCAATCTCTACGGCAGAAACCTTTTCTCTGTACACCTTCCTGAGTGCCGGGCCACTTAACCTGTTTATTCCTTCCGGCGGTGGTCAGTGGGCGGTGCAGGCACCCATTATGATTCCTGCTGCGATTGAACTGGGTGTAGAGCCGGCAAAGGCTGCCATGGCAATTGCATGGGGCGATGCCTGGACTAATATGATTCAGCCTTTCTGGGCATTGCCCGCTTTGGCTGTTGCCGGGCTGCAGGCGCGGGATATTATGGGCTTTGTCTGATGCACCTGATTGTCAGTGGTGCGATTATTGGCGGTGTTTTCTTCTATTGTGATCTATAGGGCTTACGGCTGTGACAAAATCACAGCCGTAACCTTTTATATCGTTCTTTTGCGAATCACATTAAGCCCGTCAGCAATGGGCAGAAAAACATTTTCCAGTACGGGTGATTCGACAATATAACGATTCATCGCATCAATTGCTTCATCCCGCACATCTTCCGGTTGCAATACCTGCCCTTTCCAAAGTGCATTATCAATAATGATAAGCCCGCCATCACGTACTTTGGGCTCAGTCAGCTTCAGGTAATTAAAGTAGTTGCGCTTGTCAGCATCGATAAACACCAGATCATAGCTTTCATCCAGCGTTGGTACTGTCTCCATGGCATTACCAAACAGAGGTGTAATCTTGTGACCATGAGGGCTGCGATCAAAAAAGGTTTGGGCAAATTCGATAGCGCGGGGGTTGGTTTCACAGCAGGTGATCTGACCATCATCCGGTAAAGCTTCAGCCAGCGACAAACCGGAATAACCGGTAAACATACCAATCTCCAGTACATTTCTGGCCTGCAACAAACCGGCTAGTAACTTCAGCGTACGCCCGACTAAACGTCCGGACAGTTTACCCGGCCATGCCATCACATCATAAGTGGATGTGACCAGCTCCTGTAATAGCTCAGGCTCCGGTGTTGTCAGGCCTTCGCAATAGGCCTCGATATCAGGGTGGGTAATCGGTACAACCGGTTCCATCACATCGGCAGCAGGCTGTTTGTTGTCTGCATCACTCATGGGAGAATCCTGAATAAAGGGTTGGCAATGAAATGATCGGCGATTTTATTTATCCTCTGTAGCAGAGTACAGCGTAAGTCGCCCAGTGGAGTAATAAATATGACAACAACCCCTCAAAAACCGTCCGTGTCGATCGAATATTGTACTGGCTGCCAATGGCTGCTGCGGGCGGGGTGGTTGGCACAGGAATTATTAATGACGTTTAGTGATGAGCTGGCTGACGTTAAATTAGTGCCGGGATATGGCGGGGTTTTCAGAGTTCATGTTGATGATACCCTGATTTGGGATCGTAAAGAGGATAATGGTTTTCCCCAGCCAAAGCAGATCAAACAACGATTAAGAGATTACATTGATCCGGAACTGAAGCTGGGGCATATCGACAGATAGTCAGATGGTGTTGAGGATAATGACATCATTCCCGATGATATCGAGTTTCAGGGCATATCGTTCTGCCAGCCAGTCAAATGTTTCCCTTGAAAAAAAACAAATATGCGTCGGATCACGAATATAATGCCAGCTGGCAAAGGCCTCACGGTCTTTGACCAGCTTGGTCATTAATCCCAAAGTGCCACCACTGTTTAACATCGAAAGCAGGGATGCAATGACTTTTCCGGGCTGTGCCAGATGCTCCACAACTTCGGTTGCGGTAATAAAGTCGTACTGCTGTTTCAGTGCAGCAGGGTTGTTGGCGTAATAGAGGTCATACAGTTCCATATGATATCCCGCCTCCTGAAACATAGCCGCCAATGCAGGCCCGGGACCACAACCAAACTCTAACCCTTTTGCACCTGGTTTTACCCGCTGTGAGATGGGTTCAAACATGCGACTCAGAAAACGGCGATAGCCCGGATCACCAATAGCATTATCATGCTGATCGTACAGTGCCTTTTCTTCCTCGGCAGTAAGGTGAAATTCCGGTGGTACAAAAACCAGCATGCATTCGGAGCAACGAAGATAGGTTCGAAACTTGTCTTGATGCCAGGGTGTATTTTCAACCCCGGCATCACAGAGAGGGCAGGAGATCATGCTAAGGCTTAAACCCAGTCAGAACGTTTTTTGCGGGTGCGTACATTAGGCAGAATGAGCCCCAGAATCAACCCGGCAAAAATGGCACCGGCACCACTGAGGAACCAGGTTACCCGGTGATCGCCTGTCAGTTTCTGAACTTCGCCTTCGGTAACCTGTAACTGATTTTTCAGTTTCAGGTTTTCTTCAACCAGTGCCTTGTTGCGTTCATCAATGGCCATACTGTTGGCGGAGATTTCCTTGATTCGCTTCAGCTCAATAGCCAGATCTTCCTGATCGGCTGTGGTATTGGCAAACGAGTCCTGTAAAGTTTTCAGTTCGTTTGTTAATGATTTTTTATCATTTTTTAGTGTGGTGTTTTCAGCTTGTAGTTGCTCAAACCGGGCTTTGGTGCTTTTCAATTCGTTGCGGGCAACCGCTTCACTCTGCACATACTGGCTGCGTACATAGCCTTCCTGTCCGTTATCGAGTCGTACCTTGGTGAAAGTTTCCCCTCGTTCTAATAAGGCCATCGCAGTGCCACTGGGGAGTCCCCGGTGCAGAATCCGGTAATCATTCCCCGGCCCGGAACGCATGGGAACATAAAGTACATCAGTGATGTAAACGGTTTCGGCCTGAACCAGAGAAATACTTGATGCAAAGGTGAGGGCTATTATTGATTTTTTTAGGAGACCTTTCACCGGGGCAGTACCTGTTTGAAGGGTTTAACTTTAACCTGTGTATAAACACCGGCTTCGATATAAGGGTCAGCATCAGCCCAGCGCTGGGCTTCTTCCAGAGAAGGAAATTCAGCGACCACCAGACTGCCGGTAAAATCGGCTTCGCCCGGATCATTGCTGTCGATTGCCGGGTGAGGTCCGGCCAGTATCAGCCGACCTTCACTCTGTAGTTGGCTCAATCGTGCAAGGTGGGCTTCACGCGCTGTTTTACGCCGTGGCAAGCTGTTCTCAATATCTTCACTGATAATGGCGTAGAGCATTGAGTTTGTCCTTTCTTGTAATAAGGTTGCGCCGGGAAGGGTATAGCGGCGCAACCTTGATTTTTACTTAAGATTGCGAATCTTCGGTTTTAATGTGCCGGGCCAGAAACGCGAACTGAATAATGACAAATAACAGGGTCAGAATCAGGCTGCCGAACACTTTAAAGTCCACCCATATCTCATGGAAAGTGAAGGCAACAAATAGGTTGGCGGCGCCCAGTGCGGTAAAGAAGCACACCCAGCTGAAATTGACCTTGGTCCAGATGGCATCAGGTAATGTCATCGCATGTCCGAGCATCCGCTGTACCAGTGGTTTTTCACCAATATACTGGCTGCCCAGAAAAGCGGCTGCAAAAATCCAGTTCACAATCGGTGCTTTCCATTTCAGGAAGGTTTCATTGTGAAAAAACAGTGTCATGCCACCAAACAGCATTACAGCGACCAGAGTGATCAGCTGGCTTTTTTCGAGGGTTTTATGCTTCAGATAAAGCAGGCTATAAACAACCACAGAGGTTATCATAAGCACCATGGTGGCGCTGAATGGACCGCCCAGATCATATTGGGTGTCGGCGAAGCTGATCAGTCGGGGGTCCATTTTGTAGACCGTAAAAAAGGCGATCAGCGGGATAAAGTCGATAATCTGTTTCATCAGTTCTGGTAATTCCACCTGATTATTGCAGCCTGAGGGAGCTGCTTTTAAATAGCCTTCTCATATCCGAATGATGTCATATCAGGCATCATGGACAGGGAAAGCATAGATTCTAAAGGCAATACCATTGACGTTAAACAGTCATGAGCATAGTAAATTGCACGATTCTTCCAGTGAATTGTCGAATAACCGACCGGTAAAAGTCGATTTGCACTGTCACAGCACCGCATCGGATGGCTCACTGGCGCCGGATGCCGTACTGGAACGTGCCCGCCAACAGAGGGTCACCCTGCTGGCACTGACGGATCATGATACCACGCGCGGCGTTCGTCAATTACTTCAGGCGGGTATTCCTGATGATATTCAGCTGGTCAGTGGTATTGAACTGTCTACCCGCTGGGGGCATAAGGAAATTCATATTGTGGGGTTGGGGTTCGATCTGGAGTCGCCATTGCTGGAAAGTGTTGAGCGGTTACAGGCGTCATCACGCCAGCGTCGGGCGGAACATATTGCCAGTAAATTATCCCGGCGGATGAAAATACCGCTCGAAACCGTGCTGAAAGAAACCATGGTGCTGAGTGGTGGTAATCCTCCGGTAAGGCCACACTTTGCTGACTGGCTGATTGAACAGGGCGTTGTGACGGAGCGTGAGCAGGCATTTCGCCGCTATATTGGAACCAATAAAGTGGGCAATCTGAGTCGCTTCTGGCCTCATATGCCGCAGGCGGTGAAATGGATTAAGGAGTTGGGTGGCGTTGCGGTGCTGGCTCACCCCGGAAAATACAAAGTCTCTCCGGCTCAGCTAAAGGCCATTATCAAAGATTTTACTGAAGCCGGTGGTGAAGCCATGGAAGTGACCGGCGGCATGCAACCACCGGGACAGGCAGCCCAAATGGCTAAACTGGCTGATGAATTTGGTTTACTGGCTTCCAGTGGCAGTGATTTCCATCATCCGGATGCGACCTGGGTTGAGCTGGGCAAGGTTGGTCCATTACCTGAGGGCTGCCGGCCCGTATGGCAGGATAAGCGGTTACAGCTCGGAGTGTAGCGTTGACGGTCAATAGCTGTAAAAGTGGTTTTATTGCGATGCTATTGGCTGTTTCTTTTCATGCCGGGTTGTTATCGCTGACCTGGCATGATGCTGAGCCTGTACCATCAGGTGCTGCTCAAAAAATCTCGCTGGAAATTACATTTCGGTCATCAGCCAGTGTGCAAACAGAGATACAACCCGTTAGAGAAAAAGCGGTAGCATTGCCCTCTTTTGCAGAGAAAAATGTTCCGGAAGAAAATGATGTAACAGAGAAACCTGTAAAGCAGGAAAAACAATTACACTCTGTTGTTCCCGTAGAAGTTCAACCACTAGAAGGTAAGATCAGTAAAACAAAACCGACTCAGCAACAAGCTAATAAAACTGTTGTTAAAAAGAATGCCTCATCACAATCATCTCGAACCTCTCAGTCAAAACTCGAACGTCCTATAGCAGTGCATGATCCTGTAAATCAAAAAATGTTGCAGGCTAATATGCCGGATGTAAATGAAATTGCCTCACCGGAACTTGCGGAGGTTATCGGCGACTCTTCATCTGCGTTGAGAGAAGCTTACCTGCATACCTTACGAAGCTTGATTGAACAGCATAAACGTTATCCGCGACTGGCATTACAGCGCCGTCGTCAGGGATCGGTTACGTTACAGCTGGAGATTGATAAAGAGGGAAATGCCAGTCAACTTGAAGTGTCGGAAGGGGACAGAATATTTTTCTATAACAGCCTGCAGGCAGTACGTGAGGCGTTACCGCTACCACCACCAAATGGTCTTTCGGTACCGGTACGAATTAAACTGAAACTGCAATATCACTTTTAAAGCAGCTTTTTGAATCTCATCGGGTCATATTCTCAGCTGCTTGCAGCGGGGTTATTGATTCAAGTTATGTTACTATTTACGGTCAGCCCGAACAGAAAATGACAGTTCGAGCTCACAATAATCTTAAGATTCTGGCGCTTCAGTCGTTCCATATTGGCTAGTCGCGCTGGTTGGATTGAGAAGCCGGGTCGCCTCATCTTGCTGGTTTATTCCGTTTCGTTTATGAATACGATGACGGCACTTTGAACAAATACTTATCCTGCCTGATTTATGGCATTTCTTACAGCGGCTGCACCGTTTTTTAATGCACGAGGAAGTGCACCAAGCACAAGTTAGCAGAAGTACTGCTTCAGCAGTCATTGCGAACCCTCCTATTGGTCCGGCGCAGCTGCCCCGACTGCCCTTGATGGTATAAGGTTGAACTCCAAGTTGCTTCTGGAACTGAGCAGAAAAGCTGCCACAATTTCCGGGAACAAAGCCTAAACGCTGATTTTTCAGATCAAAATCCATATTGTAGCCATTCATTACCACTGAACCAATAATCGTAGTGGCGTATACCGGGTTGATAGGCTCCATGCAATAATATACCCAGACACTGGTAATCTGTGAGTTACTGGTGATGCAAGCTTGAGTCGCCAAGTAGTTCTGGGGGGGGAGGGAAATCCAGACGCCTTTATCCGTGCCGCTTGTGACGCGGAACCCCAGTTTCAGTGTGGGGAGCTCTTTTATAAGCTGCTGATATTGTTCTGTCGTGATGCAATAGGACGTGTGTTGATCGAAAAAATCGCTATCCAGTAGCAATTGACCATTATATTTAAGGTCTTTAATAGCAGTTTTCAGTTTGGCGGTAATTCTGCCATATAGTGATTGGGATATATAAAGACAGGAAGTGCCGGTATCAACAATTGCACCTCCAAGGCCATTCATTTTCCAGCACGATTCATGCATACGATCGCCATCAATCTCTATGTCGGTCAGTTCAACCGGGTATGAGAACCAGAAGCTGGACGAGAGAAACTGCTTGATATAGTTAATTTCCATATAGTGTGGTTTTTTATTGGAAGCACTCCGGGATGGATCAAAGCTGCCAACACTTAATTGCCCCCCATAGCTAGTTTCAGGTTCTCCGGGCTGACTGGAGCACATCGAAAGCCCAAACTGATTTTGTGCGTCGGCCATTCCTCTGACGCCATGCCAGCCAGAGTTCAGGCTGTCATCAAACCCGAACAGCGATATATTCATGGACTGATGGTCTTCGACAAAAAACTTTTGCCGACCTGAAAGGTTGCCTGATACAGTCGGGTACGAGAAGTTATCACTAACCTGATGACCACTCCAGCCAGCAAGGCTACTGGAGCCCATTAAACCGTATCCCCCAAAACCAATAAGCCCGGTGTTGTGCGCGGTGGTGGAATTATGTTGTTCATATTCTTTTTTCCATGCAGCGACATAGGTGCTGCCGGTGTCAATCCAGAATCGTACTTTCTGTGGTCTGCCTGCTGAGTCTTTGCCAATCAGGGTATCAATATAAGGGGTATAAAAACCATGCTCAGTACCTAGCCTGAGAGTGGCAGGGCGATCGTGGTGTTGCGTGTCAGGCTTCTCTGACATAGCGGCTAGACTGCCTTTGCTGGCAGGAGGCTCAGTGAGAGATTTCAGCACTCTGTCACATGCTGCTGTATTGCTGGGTTTGAAGCCCGGCATATCGACTTTTGTTCTTGGCCTTTCCGCGCTTACAGGGGCAAAGTGACATGTTTCTTTCCCTGTGGCACTGGGGGCAGACATACCCGATTGCACGGTTGTTCTTTTGGATTTCGGAATAACAATCAGGTCCTCCGGTTGTAATTTGCCCGTTTGTGCAACCAGTTCGCTGGCGCGTGCGCCGACGACAGACTTGAAGCCGTGTTTACTTGCAGGTGGTTTTGAGTCAGATAGCGTTGGCTTCTTTGGCTTTCCTTTATTGGATATAGAGTAATCCCAGTAATGTAATGTTTGTGTCGTTTTTTTTGTCACTTGTTGTTTTTCTTTTTTCTTTTTTCTTTTTTGGGAGTTTTGCGTTTGTTGTGGCGTCGTACTAGATCTTTTTTTTCGGGGTGACTGTGCTGATTTAATAGATGGTGAATTGAGCGCCCTACGATCTATTGTTGATAAGCGTTTTTTAGAAGTTGGTAATGGCTTCGCAGGAAGGAGGTAGCTAAAAACGTTTTCATTAGGGCTTTGGTAAGACTGTTCTCCGGAATACCTGAGCGTATCACGACTGGTTGCAGTAATAAAAAACGTTATGTTGGCTATAGGATAAGGTGGTGCAGCGATCACTATATCGCTAACAAGCAATAGACTTGTCACTATAAAAACAAAATAACTGCCTGACATATGAAATATGAACCGCATAGTTATTCTCATTAATCATTAATCATTAATCATTAATCATTAATTAATTTCATACCTAATATAGTTGAAGATATTTCGATTGAAATAGTAAAGCTTTCCTATAAGCGTTTCTTGTAAAGCTTTCCTATAAGCGTTTCTTGTGAGCAAAATAATAAAGTGATGGTTCAATGTTTATGTGTACTTGGATCATTAGTGTTATAGATATGGTTGAGCTAAATGTTCTTCGTGGGCTGAGTTCCCTGAAGTAGTTGAATGAACTACACTTCCCATGCCTTCTACCTTTTAGGGGTTCTTTATGCAATCAGAACTCTTTCGGGACTTTATTAATTCCATACCGTCATTAAGCGATGAGCAGTGGAAAATTCTTGACAGGACACTGCTCAATGCCCGAATACCGGATGAGGATATAGTAGAAAAACCTGAATCTGATGTTATAGAAAGAGAATCATCTGTAAATAATCCACCTGCCACACCTGATCTTGAAGCAAGCATATTATCTCGCTTTGCTGAACATCCGGAATGTCCCGTGTGTAAAGACCATAATATTCATCGCTGGGGCTTTCAAAGCGGGCGGCAGCGCTACCGCTGCAAGTCATGCAAAGTGACTTTCAATGCATTCAGCAAGACCCCTTTGGCAAGGCTTAGATATCCGGAAAAATGGAATAACTACCTCACGGGTATGACTTACTCCATGACACTGCGCTCGGCAGCCAGTGAGTATGATATTAACCTGAAAACGGCCTTCCGATGGCGCCACTGCTTTCTTGAGGTCATAAATAATGATCAGGCAGAAGAGCTTTGTGGCATCACAGAGCTTGATGAAACTTTTTTTCGTGAATCATTTAAAGGGCAGAGGAAAGACCTGCCAAGGCCTTCTCGAAAACGCGGAGATGATCCGAACAAAGCTCGGAAAGTCCCGGTAATGGTAGCCAGAGACCGTGAACGGCACACTGTTGATGGTATTTTGGAAAACGAAAGTGCTAATGAGTTGTGCCGCCATTTAAACGGTCGTATATCGATTGAAGCAACGGTCTGTGCGGATGCACACCTTGCACATGAAAAGCTTGCAGAGAAGCTTGGATTTGAGTTTAAGGAACTGGTTACCTCGGCAGGCCAGCATGTTCTGGAAGGTGTCTATCATATTCAACACGTTAATGCTTACCATAGCCATTTAAAGCGCTGGATTGGTGGTGTGTTTCGGGGAGTGGCTACCCGCTATCTCCCGCATTACCTGGCTTGGAAGCGAGATCTGTCAGAAGCCGTTCAGCTAAGCACTGACCGATTCGTCAGAAAAATCATGGAACATTGGTGCTTTCAACTATCTCCGGGAACTTAGCCTTCTTCGTGCAAACCGGTGATTTTCAAGAAAGCGCTGCCAAGTTTACCATCTTTGACGACATCTTCGGATTAGTGGTAGTGAGGAGAAATTGCTTTTGTTAAAGCAATGATTTATCGGTGAAAAAGAAATATCGAGCCTGTAAATAATTCTGTGTGAACGCCACTTATTGTTTAAACCCTGAACCGGTCTGGTGAAGTGGTTATAGTTCTCCGGACACACAAACACGGGTAATATTGCAGCCCATTAAGGTGTGTCCAAATGTCAGAAAAGAAAACGAAAACATATACAGCTGAGTTCACGCATAGGAATTTCAAAAAATCATTATTCCAGTCATTCCTGCAATCTTTGGTTTTTCATCCTGCCAGCGTCCAATCATCTGGAATCATCTGGCTCTGGACGTTGTGTTTATCTGTTTGATACCCCCCAAATCCCATTGATTTGCCCGATATCGCCCTGAAATCCGGATTTCAGACGGATTGAGGGCGTGAACTATGCGATGGGTTTCGCAAGCGCAAGCTGTTGGTGGTGTTTGTACAGCTCGCGCTGCGGCTTGCCGCGGGTAATGCCGGTAAAGATCATCTGAGCCTGGCAGAGGATGCACTGCAGCGGATCGAGCCCAAAGGTCTGTTTCAGTAACGCCGGAAAGGTGATTTTCAGGGCGTTTCGTTCGGGCTGATTGAGCAGGTTGTAGACGGTGGGCAGCAATGTAGCCCTTACCCGACAGGCCAGAAAACCATAATACCGGATCATTCGGAAACCTTTGTCGGGAATATGTTGTGTCAGTCGCTCTATAAACGCTTCCCCTTCACAGGTTTCATGGCGGCGTGTTTTGGTGCGGTGATCCAGATACTCATACACCACGGTATCACCGCCATAGTGTTTCAGGCGCGACATGGCCAGCGGTGGTCGTTTGATATAGCGCCCCAGGTAGCTGATGGTGCGGTGGGGGCTTTTGGTGGCTTTGGCAAAATGGACGATCCAGTCCTTTTGGTATTGCTCATCGAGGAAATCATTGAAGCCGGAAAGGTCATGACAGCTGTCTTTCAGCTCGGAAGGCAGATCCAGCTCGCCACGTTTAAACGCTTCCCTGAGCAGGTTGGTCACGCCGTAACGCCACGCGGGCATGATGGCGTTTTTGGTGAAGTAGACTGACTTCCATTGCTGGTTTCCGTCGTATAATCCGCCACGGGTCACAGAGAGGTGAATATGAACATTCCAGTTCAGCTTTCGGCCAAAGGTATGCAGTGCCGTGAAAATGCCAGGTGTCACGCCTTTTTTCCCGGCAAAGGCCTGCAGGCTTTTTGCCGCCAGTGGGCTCAGTTTACCCAGTAAGGTGCGGTTGATTCTGAACAGCTCCCAGAGTGCATCAGGCATCGTAAAGGTGATGTGTTGCCACTCAGTATCCGGCAACAGCGCTTTCTGGTCAGCAATCCACTGATCGGTCAGTTTTTTGCCGCAGGTATTACACAACCGGGCTTTACAGCCAAAGCAGATCTTTTTGGTGTGAGAGCATTCATGGTTGCTGCATACAAAGCTGGCATACCCCATGATCACCCGCCCGCAGGCCAGTACTTTGCTGATCGCATCAACCACAGCAGGGCGTATCGTATCGGCGTTGCGCTGGTAATAACGCCACCATAACTGATCGCGTAGCAGTAATTGTTTTAGTTTGGACGGCGGTCGGCTGGTCATACGGCCTCATCAATACAGTCGCACGGATGATAACGAATGCAGCCGGTGAAGGGGATGGCATCCTGAGGTTGTTTTTCAGTCGTCCTCCTCTGCCAGTCTTTTGCGTTTACGGTGTTTTCTGAATTTGTGATTGGCCAGCGCCTGAGCACTGTTGAGGGTCACCGGGGGCTGACACTGGGTACAGGTGCGTTCCCCGCTGTGGGAGGCCCTTATATGGCTAGCTAATGATGCAGCTGTTTTGTAATACTTTTGGCACAGGGAACACTGAAAAGGTTTCTCGCCGGATTCAACCGTTTGAAAAACTGAAGGTGAAGGCGGATCTTGAGGTGATACTGTGAATTCGGTATCCGAACTGTTTGTTTCTTCTTCATCGTCGTCTGGCGGTTCTTGTTTAATGCAAGATGTACATTGTTTTAGCCATTGATCAATTTCAGGCAACACAGGAAAGTCATCAGTCACCTTTACAATTACAACCTCCGAATTGTCATCGAGTCGTATTTTCTTGATTTGTGGTTGGGATGATCCGGGTTCTGAGCTATTGTCTGCTGAAGTGGTTATAGTTCTCCGGACACACAAACACGGGTAATATTGCAGCCCATTAAGGTGTGTCCAAATGTCAGAAAAGAAAACGAAAACATATACAGCTGAGCTCAAGGAATCTGCAGTAAAACTGGCTGTAGAGTCTGATAAACCGGTGACAGAAACAGCCAGAGAGCTTGAGGTGAACGCTAACACCCTGCACACCTGGATTGCTAAGTATCACCGTCCTAAGGCTACCAGTAAGCCTCAGAAGAACGATGAGCATATATACGACGAACTCAAGCGTTTGCGCAAAGAGAACGCCAGACTGAAAGAAGAGCGAGCCATATTAAAAAAGGCGGCCGCCTTCTTTGCCAAAGAGTGTCACTGAAGTTTCAGTTCATCAGTGATAACCGGGAGCAATTCAGCCTCTCAGCGATGTGCCGGGTCATGTCGGTATCCCGTAGTGGCTACTATGAGTGGCTCTCTCGCCCGGTATCCAAGCGTTCTCAGGAGGATCAGGCATTGAAGGCAGACATTCGGGAGATTCACGAAAAACACCGTCAGCGCTATGGGGCACGCCGTATTAAAAATGACCTTGCTGATCTGGGTAAAACCGTCAGCCGTAAGCGCGTGGCTCGTCTGATGAGAGAGGAAGACCTGGTTTGTAAGACCAAACGTAAATTCAAGGCGACAACTAACTCAAGCCACAACAAGCCGGTGGCTGACAACATACTGAAGCGTGACTTTCACCGGGAGCAGCCTGACCAGGCCTACACCGGCGATATTACGTATATCCCAACCCGGGAAGGTTGGCTCTACCTCTCCGTCTTCATTGACCTGTGCTCACGGGCTGTTGTGGGCTGGTCCATGAGTAGCAGGATGACAGCGACGCTGGTGACAGATTCTCTGCAGATGGCTATGTGGAAGCGCAGACCAAAAGCTGGCTTGCTGGTGCATAGCGATCGGGGCAGCCAGTATGTCTCAGAGTGCTACCAGAAGTTGTTGGGCGAAAATGAGTTTGTCTGTAGCATGAGCCGCAAAGGTAATTGCTGGGATAATGCGGTGGCTGAAAGCTTCTTCCACACACTGAAAACTGAGCTGATTCATCATGAAGACTTCCAGACTAGAGAAGAGGCTCAGCAGGCCATATTTGAGTACATTGAAGTGTATTACAACCGCCAGAGAAAGCACTCAACTAACGGCTACCTTGCACCGTTCAAGTATGAACAACAGCTTGCCGAGGCAGCGTAAAAAAGTGTCCGGAAAACTCTTGCCATATCACTGCTTCATTTTCACCGGCCCCGGATGAAGGAATAAAAGCGCTTGCAAACAAAGCTATCAAGCTTGAAACGAAGGCACTTTTTATCTTTTTTTTGACCAGTTTCTTTGAATGGAGAAGAAAGTCATATGACGCTGACGGGCTACCTGAGAAAGAGCTTTTATCATAGGTCAGACAATAGGTTTGAGTCTGACGTTTAGTGCAATCAAAAAGTTGCCGCGCAGCGGCCTACGTTCAAGGAATCTGCAGTAAAACTGGCTGTAGAGTCTGATAAACCGGTGACAGAAACAGCCAGAGAGCTTGAGGTGAACGCTAACACCCTGCACACCTGGATTGCTAAGTATCACCGTCCTAAGGCTACCAGTAAGCCTCAGAAGAACGATGAGCATATATACGACGAACTCAAGCGTTTGCGCAAAGAGAACGCCAGACTGAAAGAAGAGCGAGCCATATTAAAAAAGGCGGCCGCCTTCTTTGCCAAAGAGTGTCACTGAAGTTTCAGTTCATCAGTGATAACCGGGAGCAATTCAGCCTCTCAGCGATGTGCCGGGTCATGTCGGTATCCCGTAGTGGCTACTATGAGTGGCTCTCTCGCCCGGTATCCAAGCGTTCTCAGGAGGATCAGGCATTGAAGGCAGACATTCGGGAGATTCACGAAAAACACCGTCAGCGCTATGGGGCACGCCGTATTAAAAATGACCTTGCTGCTGGGATAAGCGCGTGCGTCTGTGGCGATATTACGTATATCCCAACCCGGGAAGGTTGGCTCTACCTCTCCGTCTTCATTGACCTGTGCTCACGGGCTGTTGTGGGCTGGTCCATGAGTAGCAGGATGACAGCGACGCTGGTGACAGATTCTCTGCAGATGGCTATGTGGAAGCGCAGACCAAAAGCTGGCTTGCTGGTGCATAGCGATCGGGGCAGCCAGTATGTCTCAGAGTGCTACCAGAAGTTGTTGGGCGAAAATGAGTTTGTCTGTAGCATGAGCCGCAAAGGTAATTGCTGGGATAATGCGGTGGCTGAAAGCTTCTTCCACACACTGAAAACTGAGCTGATTCATCATGAAGACTTCCAGACTAGAGAAGAGGCTCAGCAGGCCATATTTGAGTACATTGAAGTGTATTACAACCGCCAGAGAAAGCACTCAACTAACGGCTACCTTGCACCGTTCAAGTATGAACAACAGCTTGCCGAGGCAGCGTAAAAAAGTGTCCGGAAAACTCTTGCCATATCACTGGAAACATAGTTTCAAATCGGTTCAGGGCGGTTTTCCAATTCCGGATCAGCATCGTCCATTTTGTCGATGCTCTCTCCTTGGCCAGATAAATCACCTTCATCACAGCATTATCTGTTGGGAAGATCTTACGCTGGCGTATGGACTTGCGGTTCACGCTGTTCAGCGACTCTATCGCGTTCGTCGTGTAAATCGCACGCCTGATATCATAAGGATAGTCGAACAGGGTAGTCAGGTTGTCCCAGTTGGCTCGCCATGATTTCCCGATAGAGGGGAATTGCTCGCCCCAGACCTGATCATAGGCGCTCAGCTCGGTTTCAGCCTCCTTAATAGTCGCTGACTGGTAAACCCGCTGCGACCGCTTTGTAGAATACGTATTTCTAAGCCCCTAACTGCCAACCTTTCTCCTGTCATTAAGACTGCAGGAGAAAAAACGTGGTTCAACCTGTAAGGCCCGGCTCCTGAATCACGTTGAAAAACTCGGTCATGATAGCCGTTGCAAATACCTGCGGTTATTTTGATAGACAAAAGGCAACGTCATATTTTCTGCAGGCTGAGCTGATACCGGTCATGCCAGTAGTAGCTGAGTATCAGTAACTTCAGGGCAAATAAACTGATCAGTAAACCCGGTGCAAACAGGATGCCCCGGCTGCACAGCCATTCCAGTACGATGGGGGTTACTCCACCGAAAAGGGCAAACGCCAGATTGTGACAAAAAGCAACACCGGAGTAGCGCGCCTCGGTTGGAAAAAGCTCAATGATTGCGACCTCGTAAATGCCCATGATTAACGACATTGCGATAATAATTAAAATAAAAATAATCCATATCGCCAGTTCTGTATATGTGCTGTTGAGAATAAAAATGTATAAAAATGCGGTCGGTATAAGTAAAAAACTACCAGCCTTCATGAGTGGGAGTCTGCCGCTCCGATCGGATAATCTGGCAGCCAGAGGTGTCAGCAAAGTTAATAAAATAAAAACGGTGCTGCTTGTTAAATAAGTATTCGAAACACTCAGGCTGAGAAATTTCTGCTGGTAGTGTGGTAAGTAAAGCAATACCGATACAAAAACCGCCGGTACTGCTGCCAGAAAAGTGCCTTTGTATAAGGCACCTCTATACTGTTTTATCGTTGCTTTGAATGGGGATTGCAGTTGTTTCCGGTGTTGCTGCATCTGCAAATATGCAGGTGTTTCGTTCAGGCTCCTGCGCAGCCAGAAACTGACCAGACCCAGGCTACTTCCAGTAAGGAATGCGAGTCGCCATGCCCACTCCTGTACCGCCTGCTCACTGAAGACGGAATACAATAGCCAGACAAAACCTGAAGCCAGAATATTGCCTGAAGTTACGCCACAGATTATCAGCCCGGTTACCAGTCCCCGCCTGTTACCGGGACAGTGTTCAGATGAAAAGACAACAGCGCCGGGAATTTCACCTCCCAGCGACAAGCCTTGAATAAGTCGTAACAGAAAAAGTAACAGTGTTGCCGTTATTCCCCAGCTATTGTAATTCGGCAATATCGCGATGCCCAGCGTGCTGGCAGACATCAGTATGATGGACCACTGGTAATATTTTTTGCGTCCGTAGCGATCCCCTGCATGGCTGAAGATCATGCCACCAAAGAACCGGGCCAGATAGCCCGCAAAAAAAAGCATTAAGACCGGCATGATGCTGCCAAAACCGGATTCTTCCGGGAAGAAATTAACAGCCAGTACCGGTGCCAGAAAGATAAGCAGGGTGAAATCAAAAAATTCCAGCGCTGCGCTTAATGTCGTTATTACTCTCAGCCGGGTATAAGTGTTCACTCGGAGTGTCCTGTTTCTTACAGATCAAGGCAGGGTAGCCGGTTAGGGGGTGTTGAGGTTTTATCGCGTGCTCAGCTCAAGCCAGAGCTTTCGTGACTAGACGCAGTAGCGTAGGAATACCCATGTCTTCCAAGCTGCTGCAACAACGGCACGGGAGCTCTGGCTTGAGCCCTTCGGGTGGTTCGTAAAATGGCCTTCCGACTGCGTTGGACTGGCTTGATGTAGAACAACTACACCTGACACCAGTCCGCCTTGCGGAAGACCATTTTACGAACCACTGAGCTCGCGATAAAACCTCAACACCCCCTAATAACAACTCGGGCCCTTGTGATTATTTTGTCTACACTTCAAGCCTGTTATGACATCAGGAAATATTTAATGGTTCCTGATCTCTCTCTTTCTCTTAATAAAAATAACAGCAGACAGGAATACCGCATGCGAGCCGTCATCGTATTATGGACTGGTTGTTATCTTGGATTATTGAATGTCAGTGCTGTTGGTGAATCACTGGTTATTGATGTACATGCACCAGATTCGATGGCATCCACTTCTGCATTGTATGACTCTGTGCTGAACAATCGAAATGCCTCTGATGCCGGTGATGCGCTTAATAGCCTTTCCGGAGTAGAAAGTGCCCGTAAAGGTGGCCGGGGATTTGAACCGGTGATTCACGGGCAGCAACAAAGCCGGATTAATGTGCTGACCGATGGCACTCGCGCTGTCGGTGCCTGTCCCTCCCGAATGGACCCGCCCACCGGACAGTTCAGCCCGGCAGGTTATGATCATGTGACCTTGCTGCGTGGGGTTTCCACTCTGCAGTACGGTGCGAGTGCCAGTGGGGGAACCCTGCTATTTGAGAGGGATCGTTACGACTTTCATCAAACTCATAATTCAGGCCACGTTACAGGCGACTACAAAAGTAACGGTGACTCATGGAACAGTGAGTTTGACTGGCAGTTTGGTAATACATCCGGATTACTGCGCCTGTATGGCGATTATACCGATAACAGCAACTACCATGATGGTAATGGCAATACCGTCAGTGCCGCCTGGAAAGGTCAGTCGGGTGGAGCCTTGCTTGCTTTGCCTTTACCGGCCTCTTCACGTATTGAACTTAATGTAGAAGCTGTACGTGATAAAAATCTGCTTTATGCCGGTAATGGTATGGACGCGCCCTATGCCGATACGGATACCTGGCGGCTGTTGTTCCGGCGGGATGAGTCTCTGGGAATTTTCGATATACTGGAATTTAACTTGTGGCATACGGATATCAGCCACTTAATGGATGATTACAGTCTGCGAGATCGCAAACCTCAAAATATTTATGGTGCCCGTACACCTTCAACAGCAGAAACGTTAGGTGCACGCTTTATTGGTACTGTTGAGTATGAGCTGTTGACTTGCAGTTTGGGTATCGATTGGCTGGAAACAGCACAAAATGCCCGGCGCTGGAAAGTTGATAAATCAGGGAAACAGCCCGATAAGCTGACTTCGCTGTTATGGCCTGATGTACAGGTAAAGCAGTTCGGTATTTTCTCTGAATTTGATTATGACATTGATACAAACAACAGTCTAAAAGCAGGGGTAAGAGTTGATTCCGTCACTATTGAAGCCCGTAAAAGCAGCCAGCCCGCATTAGGTAAAGCTAATCCGGAAAGCCTGTATAAGAAGTATTACAACACCGTCAGAGATCATCGCCGCGATAACAATATCAGTGCATTGCTGAGCTGGAGTCACCAATTAAATCCGACTGACAACCTCACACTCAAAACATCACGAACCCAACGCAGCCCCGATGCCACGGAAAGTTATCTGGCCTCTTTTGGTGGCTGTTGTAGCGGCAATGGCAGTTGGATCGGTAATCCAGAGCTGAATAATGAAACCCATCAGCAATATTCTCTGGATTTTGAACATCAGGATCACTGCTGGAACTGGCAGGCAGGCATCTGGCTGGATACGGTCAATGACTATATTGAGCGTTACCAGAAAAATGGCGTGACGCTTTATCGTAATACCAATGCCCAGCACTGGGGGGCTGATTTAAGTGGTGATTATCTGCTAACCGAACACTGGCGTCTGCGGGCTGGCAGTAGCTGGGTATGTGGCAGGGATACCTCTGAAAGTCACGATTTGGCACAGATACCACCGCTGGAATTGAAGTTGGGTGTCGATTATTTCTACCAGCGCTGGCATGGAAGCCTTGACTGGTGGCTGGCAGCCAAACAGGCTGATATTGATCCTGCCAGTGGTTTAGATCCGGGTAAAACACCGGGTTATGGCGTGCTGCACTTCAGCGGTCGTTGCGATATTACTCAGACACTGCAATTACAGGCAGGTATCGAGAACCTGTTTGATAAAACCTGGACCCGGCATATTAACAGCGCTTCCCGTGATCCTTTTGCCAGTCAGGCGGTGAGAGTCAATGAACCGGGAAGGAGGCTGTGGGTAAAAGCAATATATCGTTGGTAATGATTGCGGTTTGACAGCTTCTACGTATAATCCCGCGCCGACGGAGAGAGCGATATTTTATCAGCAGGCATATGTCGTGGATATAAGTTAACGGCAGGGTGCCCTTACGTTTTGCTGGCTGCTGTAGTAAGTATGCACGGTTGTTTCCCAAAATCACTTTTCTTATATCAAAAGCGTCAGGGCCTACCGGATGAGTCAGTTTTTCAGAATGCACCCGGATACACCACAGCAGCGTCTGATCCGTCATGCGGTTGAGATATTGTACAAGGGCGGGGTCATTGCATATCCGACCGATTCAGCCTATGCCCTTGGCTGTATTATGGGCGAAAAAAAATCGCTGGATAAAATCCGCCAGATTCGCCAGTTGGGCGATAAACATAACTTCTCAATTATTTGCCGGGATCTGTCTGAACTGGCAACTTATGCCAAGGTTGATAACTCTCTCTACCGGCTGTTGAAAGCCCATACGCCGGGTGCCTATACGTTTATCCTGAATGCCACAACAGAAGTACCTCGTCGCCTTATGCATCCAAAGCGCCGGACGATAGGCTTACGCGTTCCCGAGCATACTATCACTCAGGCATTACTTGCTGAACTGGGTGAACCTTTGATGAGTACATCATTGATAATGCCGGGTGATGAAGAACCGCAGATTGATCCCGAAGAAATCCGCGACAAGCTGGAACATCAGTTGGATTTGATTATTGATGGTGGGCGCTGTGGTCTTGATCCGACAACGATTGTCAGCCTGACCGGCGGTGTGCCGGAAATCATTCGTGAGGGTGTGGGTGACCCCGCCCCTTTTCTTGACTGACGGGTCGTAATATGTCCTCAAAACAGCCCTGAAATGCGGCTGGATTGCTGTTTAAACTGCTGATACTCTCGAATCTTCTGGGATGAGCTGTACAGATTTTGTTGTGGTTTATTAACCATAACGAATCTCTTATATCGCCATAAATACAAAAATAATCCGCGATATAAAAACAAGAATAAAAGAGGGACAGCATGACGGAAGTTGCTATTTATCCGGTAAAACCGGAGGCGAAGTCGTCGACCTTGGCGGACAATGACCGCTACCTTGCCATGTATGAACAGTCGGTGGCGGATCCGGAAGGGTTCTGGAAAGAACAGGCGCAGCGACTGGACTGGTTTAAACCTTTCACACAGGTAAAGGATGTTTCCTTTGTCAAAGACGACCTTCATATTAAGTGGTTTTATGACGGCACCCTGAATGCGTCATATAACAGCCTTGACCGCCATCTTGAAGAACACGGTGATACCACCGCCATTATCTGGGAACCCGATGAGCCGGGTCCGGCACGGAAAATATCATACCGCGAACTGCATGAAATGGTTTTCCGTCTTGCCAGTGGTTTGAAAAGTCTTGGTGTTAAGAAAGGTGATGTTGTTGCCATCTATATGCCAATGATTGTTGAAGCCACTGTAGCAATGCTTGCCTGTAGCCGTATTGGTGCGATTCACTCAGTTGTATTTGGTGGTTTTTCCCCTGACGCACTGGCAGGGCGAATAGTTGATTCCAGTGCCAAAGTGGTACTGACAGCAGACGAAGGTGTTCGTGGCGGAAAAAAAGTACCTTTGAAAGCCAATGTCGATCAGGCACTGGCTAATCCGGATGTCACGTCCATTCAGAATGTTGTTGTCTATCGACATACTGAAGCTGCAATCGAATGGAATGAAAAGCGTGATATTGACTGGAAAACGCTGACAGCGGCGGCCTCTGCTGAATGTCCTCCGGAAGAAATGAATGCTGAAGATCCGCTGTTTATCCTTTATACCTCAGGGTCAACAGGCAAACCCAAGGGTGTGTTGCATACAACCGGCGGTTACCTGACCTATGCATCAATCACCCATCAATATGTTTTTGATTACAGACAGGGAGATGTGTACTGGTGTAATGCGGATGTTGGTTGGATTACCGGTCATTCTTATGTGACATATGGACCGCTGTTAAATGGCGCAACATTGGTAATGCATGAAGGTGTGCCTAACTATCCAGCAGTTAACCGCATCAGCCAGATTGTCGACAAACATCAGGTCAATATTCTTTATATTGCGCCAACAGCCATTCGGGCGCTGATGGCGGATGGCGATCAGGCTGTAGAAGGTACCCATCGTTCCAGTCTGCGGTTGCTGGGCACCGTCGGTGAACCGATTAATCCGGAAGCCTGGTACTGGTATTACAAAACGGTCGGTGATGAACGCTGCCCGATTGTTGATACCTGGTGGCAGACAGAAACCGGTGCAGCAATGATTACGCCTTTGCCCGGTGCAACCGATCTCAAACCGGGTTCTGCAACGCGGCCGTTCTTTGGTGTACAGCCCGCACTGGTTGATAATGAAGGCAACTCACTGGAAGGCGCAGCCGATGGCAATCTGGTAATCCTTGATAGCTGGCCGGGACAGGCACGTACTGTATTCGGGGATCATGAGCGCTTTATCCAGACTTATTTCTCTACCTTCGATGGCATGTATTGCACCGGTGATGGAGCCAAACGAGATGAAGATGGCTACTACTGGATTACCGGCCGGGTTGATGATGTGCTGAATGTATCCGGGCACCGGATGGGAACAGCAGAAATCGAATCAGCACTGGTGGCGCATATGAATGTGGCAGAAGCAGCGGTGGTTGGTTATCCCCATGAGACTAAAGGGCAGGGGATTTATGTGTATGTCACCCTGAATCATGATGTTGCGTATGACGAAAGCCTGAAAAAAGAACTGAAAGGCTGGGTGCGTAAGGAGATTGGTCCTATCGCAACACCGGATGTGATTCAGTGGGCGCCGGGTCTGCCAAAAACGCGTTCAGGTAAAATTATGAGAAGAATTTTACGGAAAATTGCAACGGGAGATTATGATAGTTTAGGTGATACCTCTACCCTTGCTGATCCCAGTGTTGTAAATGATCTTGTTTCTGAGCGGCAAGACATAAATTAAATTATTTAAATCACTGCCGTGTTTTTCATGGTAGTGATTATTGCCCTGCGTATATTCAGTTTTTATTCTAGTCTTTGGTTTCATAAAGCATAAACCGCGATGGAGCCCGCTGTGAAAGTATGTTTTCCTGTAATTACACTCTTTCTTTTATCAATTAATGTAGCTTTTGGGAATTTAGATGAAGATATTGGGAAGCAAGCCGTGACCCATTATGCTTCCAATACGACTAAAGTTATTAGCGGTGATCTGACCAACCCGAATTCAGGTTGTTTGATTCATAAAGGGACTGCAGTTGTTGATGGGGATGAATACCCTTACATTATCAAAAATGCTGCTAAGTTGAGTTTTGATTCTTTGCCCTGGAAAAAATTCCAAAGAGAATACCGCCAGCATGTTGCATTACAAAAAGCCCAGTGCAAAGTACACTTATGTGGTATTTCAGGGGCAAGAGGTGATGATCCTGAGAGAAATCCGGCAAGTCTTTTAATATTTCCATATTATCCTGCTGATCTTCATGTTGTTTTGTTTGCTGGTCATAAAATGACGGAGCAGTTATCTGCGAATGGACATAATCGTTATCAGTCTATGCCATTCTCTTTAGAATTGAGGTCAGATAATTTGTTTTACTTCGCTCAAAATATAATTGATGCATTAATAGAGCTTGATTCTTATGGCGTAATTCATACCTGCTTGTCACCAGAACATATATATATTGAATTTCCCCCAGACAATGCAGATGCAGATGAAGATGATTTTCCTGATCTGAAGATAGGTGGACTCGGCAATGTGGTAAAGGCCGGGCGTGCGCCAGAAGATATATCGATTCCTGATGCAATGCTTCCACCGGAAGCTTTGGCTTCTATATCGTTCAAACGTTTTTTTGATGTGAATAGAGAACTAATGAAATACCAACTTGGCATTTTATTAGGTATGTTGAGCAATAAAGAATTTTTCCAGCTGTTTATTGATGATAATAGAGCTGATATAAAGCCGCATGTTAATGATCCGAAAGAATTTACGACTCTGCTCCAGAGTAAACTTATGGATGAGCTCTGTTGTGGCTGTTTGCAACTAGTCCCGTCTGATAAACCGAAGAAAGACGATGTTTGTGAGAGATTATCTATTTGCGATGATGTTTCTTGGTCGCCTAACGTACTGTTGTTTTTGAGTTGGTACCTGATACATCCAGACCCGTCTGTGAGACCCGAGCTGAAAGACGTAAAAGAATTTATTGATCTGTTTTAGGACTTACGCATTGATGGCACCTGAAAATTTTGGTAGCAGGTGATCTTTGCCCCTTGCAAAGCCCTCAATAAAAGCACCGACCGTCTCTTTAAACAGCTCGCGTTGGTGCTGATAAATATTCGTGAACTCTTGAGCTATCTGCATCTTCTGGAGATAAACAAAACTCAAAATGCTGGCAAATATGTGATTTCTCACCGGTCTTTCACTGCGAACCTGGAAATGTTCGATATGACAAACTTGCTTGATTGCCCTGTGATACTGTTCGATCTGCCAGTGCTGATCATGGATCTGAGTGAAGTCGTCGCGTTGAAAAAGGGCATCCTCTGGCAAGTAAACTACGTAGTGGCGACACTGGTCTTTTAGCATCGTCCTGAACACTTGACCTTGCCAAAGTCTTTTAGCCAGACATCCAGCCCATCGTCTGGTACATCAAGGCTTTGAACCTGCTGCCACTGCCCCTTTTCCAGTGATACCGTCCTGTTATTTTCAACTGCAAACATAAACCCTGTCTGATGGTTTTTAATCGTCTTCAGGTTCTTGGCGCAGCTGTACCAGGAGTCACCAGTGACAAATGCTGGCTTTAGCCCCCAAGCCAGCACTTCAGCCAACATCTCACGAAAATAGTCGTTTTTGGTCTTGCCTTCAGACTTGTCACATATCCTGTAATTCACAGGCATATGACGTCCAGCGGGGTCAGTGTAATAGAGGGTAACGAGGTTGATCCCTTTAACGACCCGGTGGTGTTTGCCAGACCAGAAGTGACTTACCAGTGCCACGGAGTAGCTGTAGGGTTTGTCGAGCACACTGTCATCAACACTCAGCGTGCCGCCAACAAGACATAAGTCCTCTGCCGCCTCATCGAACATATCTTTCGGCTGATAGTCCTCGCGGTGAAGAAAACGATTGGTGCTATCATGAGAAATGCCAGTCACTTCTTCAAACCTTGTGCATGTTGATGATTTTGGTTCACAAATCAAAAAGCCCATGTACCGGGAAAGGGTACATCGAGCTGTGGTTGGGCGGGTAGTCGTTCTCACTTTCATCCCTGAAAATAGTTTTTCCTGATTACCACTGAACATCCGCTAGCTTAAGCAGCCTCTCTGGCATGGGCGCGGTGTGAACGGCTGCCTGTGCTAATCGCTTGATCATAGAGGGCATGTCAAATCGCCTGTTGAACCGGTAATTAAATTCAGCCAGATAACGACCAAGGTGCTTTGGATTCAGTGTATGGTAAGTGCCTGCCAAGGCTGTCTTCACGTTACCCAACATGGTATTGACCCATGTGAACAGCTCATTCTCCATTGATTCATGGCCGCCTCCCGTGACAACGGCAGTATGCCGACACCCGGCATCGACAACACCACGAAAGCAGGACAGACCATCGCTGACGACCTGAGTACCCAGATTCAAAGCATGCTCCGCCCATTCCTTCATGGTCTTACGACGAAAGTTTTCTACCGCATTGAAGCGCATGTAAACAGGATGAGCTTCGCTGTTTGTTTGAACGGCAGCAACAAAAGGTGCCTTGTTCTCCGAACCTCTTCCGCGTCGCCCACCATGGCGTTCACCTCCCCAGTAGGCGTCATCGACTTGAACATGCCCTGTCAGCAGCCAGCTGTTATCACGTTCCATCATTACTTGCATGAGTTTGTGCTTCATGCGCCATGCGGCGTTGTACGATATACCGAGCTGTCGATGAAGGTTCAGTGCTGAGATGCCCGTTTTGCTTTGGGTGATGAGATAGATACCCAGGAACCAGCATGTTAAGGGTAATTTCGTTGATTCAAAAATGGTGTTACTGGTAAGAGAGGTCTGAAGATGGCACTGGTTACACTGGTATTTAGCTTTCTTGTTAAGTTTACAGAAGTGGCCGGAGCCACATTTGGGGCATATGAAGCCGTCAGGCCAGCGCCATGAAAACAGTGCATTCTCACACTGTTCTTCAGTGCCATAATCTGCCAGAAAGGCCATAATACCAATGCCTTTCTGGAATTGAATGGTATTTTTACACATCAACGTTGCTTCCAAAAAAGCCTCGTCAGCAAAATCTCAGTAATTCCCGAGCACTTGATTAAAACCAGTGATACCAAGGGATAGCGGTAGTTCTGATATTCCCTAAATCGCAGACTTTGAGGTACAGTATGCAGACTATACATCTACAGTCGTATTCTCTGTGTCTTCAACAAAAAAACAACAAAAAGCGCTGGCTGAAAAACTAATCAGCGTCGTCTCCAAAGAAGCTGCCAAGGTTCCAGATTTTAGGCCGGTGAACAACCATGACAAGATCGCACTGCATGATGCCATCATGTGTGGCCTGGCGGTCATGCACCTTAAATATCCGTCGTTGCTGAAATTTGATCAGGACTGCGTACAGAATACAGATAAAATTCACAACCTGAAATCACTCTACAATGTCAATAGAGTGCCGAGTGATTCTCGCCTCGCTGAGCTGCTTGACCCGATCGAAACTCGGTATTTGCGGAAATTTTTCACGGCGTTATTCGCCTATGTTCAGCGCTCCGGGCGGCTCAGGCAGTTTGAGTACTTTGAGGAAGGCTATCTTGCGCCTATTGATGGGACGGGGCATTTTTCTTCGGGAAAAATTGATTGTCCAGAGTGCTGTGTGAAAAAGCCAGACAGCAAGAATCCCCAGTATTATCACCAACTATTGGGCTGCTGTCTGGTTAAGCCGGGCAAGAAAGAAGTGCTGCCTTTAATGCCGGAACCCATTATTCAACAAGTCGATGCTTCAAAAAACGACTGTGAAAAAACAGCACTCGAAAGGCTCCTGTCGAATATTGCCAGAGAACACCCACACCTTAAGTTGGTACTGAATTTTGACGACTTGTACTCCGATGGTCCCACGATCAAATTGGTGAAATCCTACGACTACAGCTTCATTATGGTCGCGAAAGACACCAGCCATGTGTCGCTTTATGAGGCCGTCGATGAGATGGACATCGCCGGTAAGGTCACACGTTATGAATTCACCGATGAAGACGGCTACCGGCATTGGTTCCGGTTCATCAATGGCGTTCCCATCAACAAATCCCATCAGGATATTCTGGTCAACTACCTTGAGTACGTGGAAATCAGCCCCAATGACAAGAAGTACACCAATACCTGGGTGACTGATATTGAAATCACCAAAGAAAGCGTGGCAAAAATCATGCGAGGAGGACGCGCTAAGTGGAAAATAGAGAATGAGACGTTTAACACACTGAAAACACAAGGCTACAACCTGGAACACAACTACGGGCACGGTAAAATGCACCTGGCGACTAACTTCGCCAGCCTGACGTTTACCGCCTTCCTTATTGACCAAATCGAGCAGCTTGCCTGCCCTCTTTTTCAAAAAGCGTTATCAGCATCGAAATCAAAGAAAGCGCTTTGGCACGCTATCAGGGGCTTGTTCGACTGGTTCTTCATTGATTCATGGACAGAGTTTCTTACGGCGATCGCAAGGGGAAAAAGTGTCAGCCTCAAAAGCCTGGAGCTTGATACCACATAGAGGCTGAGTAGCCTTGTGTTTCAGTGTTTGATATGTAGAGAAATTGACTGCTCTGCGACGGTGGAGAAGGCTTCTTCGTCTCCAACTAATTCTATTGGCCACTCCGAAGTATAATTAGTTTGTCGTTTAATGTTCGGGAATTGCTGGCAAAATCTATGGGTAGTTCCTGGTTCAGGCAGCTTGCCAAGCGCATGATATAAAGCAATTTCTGCACATTTATAGGTTCTGAATCCATACGATTTTCTCGTAGTGAGTTTTATCCTGGTATTCAGCCCTTCAACAATTCCGCTGGAAAATGCCTTTTTTGCCCTGAACCAGTTCAGGATAAGCGGCTCATGTCGCCGAACAGTTTTAGCCACTTTCTTCATTGGCTCTATCTTTGATCGCATGACTCTTGTACACCACCGATCCAGATACTTTCCTGCCCAGTGTGGTGAGATGTAGTCCCAGAAAACCTGGAACTCTTCTCTGAGCAGGTAACCCCTGACACTTTTCAGGTTGTACCGGAGCACTGTGTTTAGCTTGATCTCTTCTTTCTCGGTCAGGTTCTCTTTTCTCTTGAGTAGGCACCAGCGAGTTTTTTTCAGAACAGGTTCATATCCGGCTGCCTGAAGCTGTTTGTGTTCTGAGGCTCTGACTTCATCAATGGCCTTGTTCAACATGGCAACAATATGAAAACGATCCAGAATATGCAGCGCCTGGCTGGCATACTCCGCAATCGCTTTCACGTAGGGCTGCCACATGTCAGAGCAGACATATTCCAACTGCTGGCTTCTCTGTGCACCAAAGAATGAGAAGAAACGGCGAATGGTGGCTTCGGTTCGCTCCTGTCCAACCCACAACAGCCGTGTGTAATCACGGTCGATCTGGTAAACCACAGTCAGGTATTTATGACCTGTTTGATACGCCACCTCATCTACACCAATGGCCTTGATATTGTCGAGAGGGCGATGTGCTTTGCCCCATTCAACCACATACTCAACAGCATGAAAGACCTTCTCCCATGAGGTATTGAAAATGCAGGCAACCTCTTTCCACGAGAGCTTTCGGGCCCAGCTTGCCAAAAACTGCATGTAGACTTTGGTAAGTTCTTTCTTGCCATCCGCCCATGGAACCTGTTCAACCTTTACACCACATGTCTTGCATTCAACCCGACGCATTCTGTAGAGCAGAAAAACCCTGATGCCCCAGAGGGGAACGAATTCGAAGCGACGCTCAGTAAGGCGGTCATAGCCCGGAGCAGCTTTTTTGCATCCTGAGCAGATAGCATGACTGTTCTTCCGTGGAGCCACAGTCACATTGAATACTTCAGAGCCCTGATAGAAGCCGAGTTTTACATCCTGATAAACAAAAGGTAACTATTCAGCACCCAGCAAAGAGTGACCGCAGTAATTCTTCATGGCTATAAGCAGGGCTTCAAAAACATTCTGCCCCTGCTTTCTCGCAGATGAAACATAACTTCGTATTCGGCAATACCATTTCGCCCCTTCCTCGCTTCTGATGCAGCCCGATATTTTTTGCTTCACCTTGCCATTTCTGATGTCTTGCTCGCTGCCATTATTGTCGAAGGGGATGTTGAGGTCGGTCATGAACCTCAAAGTTTCGTCCTTGTACTCCACCAACCGCTTAAACAAGTTGAACGCTTTCGTATTCTTGACTTTGTCACGCCCCAACCGTTGCCGTACTCGTTCCATATAGTCGGCTTCTTCCGCTTGCGCCCTTTTTGCTGTTCGCTCGAACAGTGAAGAGATACGCTGGCGGATGGATTCCGGCATCGCCTTCATTCCCAGCTTTCTAAAACCATTGCTGAGGTGACAGGCCAGTCTCAGCAGCCGCTGAAGACGAGCCGCAAGATAGTTGCAGTCGCGATCAACGACACCCTGTAACTCCCTCAGGTGGTGGGCATTGCAGAGTACATGAGCCGCAGCATAGCGGAAGTAAACCTTGTAGTGGTCATGAACCAGTATCCCGGCAAAGGTCAGCAAAATACCCATCGTCTCTATGGCGGAATGTCCTTTACTCAAGTCCAGATGATAGTACGTCCACTTGTCAGTACGCAGGACATGCATCCACCACAGCGCTCCGGCTACTCTCATGCCTGTTTCATCAGCGCCTGCAATGGGTTCAACCTTAAGGGCGTCACTAATTGCCTGCTCAGTGCTGGCTAACCGGTCATAAGCATTGCTCTGGAAGGTGCAGATGGAACCCGGACTGACTTCCAATCCGAAAATATCCATGAAGAACTGGGAGGCACGCTTGCAAGGTATAAGTTGATACTGACAAAGATACACGGCCAGCGCCTGAGTCACCGGTCCATACTGCACGTGAGCATCAACTCCTTCAGGGAAACGGGCTTGTGTCATGTGACCGCAGCGGCACTCTTTGATTTCGGCCACATGGGCTGTCACTTCAAAGTGACCAAAACGACCCGGTTCAAATACTTGCCTTTCAACCAACTTGGCAATGTTTGCAGAGTGCAGGGACTGATGGCACTTCTCACAGTCTATAACCGGGTGATATTGGGTGCGGTCAGTGTCAGCGACTTGCTGAAGCGTTGAACCTTTGTGACCTTTCTGACCGCCGGGCTTTCGACCAGACCTCTGTCGTAAGCTTTTTGGGTTAGGTTTGTCGTCTTGTGGCTCACCCTCCACCGTGGCAGATGAGTCTTTCTGTTTGGCAGCAGGCTTTGCATAACCGTCTGTAGAGGGAGGCTTACTGCTGTTCCGGCTGTTGATGTTGAGTCTGTCCGCGAGTTCCTTATTTTCTGTTTCCAGTTTCGCTACCTGATCGCCCAGGCCACCGATCTGCTCTTGCTGATCATTTATGAAGTGGTTATAGTTCTCCGGACACACAAACACGGGTAATATTGCAGCCCATTAAGGTGTGTCCAAATGTCAGAAAAGAAAACGAAAACATATACAGCTGAGTTCAAGGAATCTGCAGTAAAACTGGCTGTAGAGTCTGATAAACCGGTGACAGAAACAGCCAGAGAGCTTGAGGTGAACGCTAACACCCTGCACACCTTGATTGCTAAGTATCACCGTCCTAAGGCTACCAGTAAGCCTCAGAAGAACGATGAGCATATATACGACGAACTCAAGCGTTTGCGCAAAGAGAACGCCAGACTGAAAGAAGAGCGAGCCATATTAAAAAAGGCGGTCGCCTTCTTTGCCAAAGAGTGTCACTGAAGTTTCAGTTCATCAGTGATAACCGGGAGCAATTCAGCCTCTCAGCGATGTGCCGGGTCATGTCGGTATCCCGTAGTGGCTACTATGAGTGGCTCTCTCGCCCGGTATCCAAGCGTTCTCAGGAGGATCAGGCATTGAAGGCAGACATTCGGGAGATTCACGAAAAACACCGTCAGCGCTATGGGGCACGCCGTATTAAAAATGACCTTGCTGATCTGGGTAAAACCGTCAGCCGTAAGCGCGTGGCTCGTCTGATGAGAGAGGAAGACCTGGTTTGTAAGACCAAACGTAAATTCAAGGCGACAACGAACTCAAGCCACAACAAGCCGGTGGCTGACAACATACTGAAGCGTGACTTCCACCGGGAGCAGCCTGACCAGGCCTACACCGGCGATATTACGTATATCCCAACCCGGGAAGGTTGGCTCTACCTCTCCGTCTTCATTGACCTGTGCTCACGGGCTGTTGTGGGCTGGTCCATGAGTAGCAGGATGACAGCGACGCTGGTGACAGATTCTCTGCAGATGGCTATGTGGAAGCGCAGACCAAAAGCTGGCTTGCTGGTGCATAGCGATCGGGGCAGCCAGTATGTCTCAGAGTGCTACCAGAAGTTGTTGGGCGAAAATGAGTTTGTCTGTAGCATGAGCCGCAAAGGTAATTGCTGGGATAATGCGGTGGCTGAAAGCTTCTTCCACACACTGAAAACTGAGCTGATTCATCATGAAGACTTCCAGACTAGAGAAGAGGCTCAGCAGGCCATATTTGAGTACATTGAAGTGTATTACAACCGCCAGAGAAAGCACTCAACTAACGGCTACCTTGCACCGTTCAAGTATGAACAACAGCTTGCCGAGGCAGCGTAAAAAAGTGTCCGGAAAACTCTTGCCATATCAGGTGACGATAATCCGAAACTCGGGATCAAGTTGACTCATAACAAGCGTTGGTCAGAGAAGAACTGTATTTGAAAATGACACAAAATCACGAAAATACCAGCTTATTGTGAGGGTGCTGAATAGTTACAACAAAAGACTTGAGTTTATGAACTTTATTGAGGATAGTTTTAATCAGCATCAGTGCTGCCTTTTGTTGTTTTTTTGTCCATCAACAAAAAGCTATCAAAAGTCAGGCACTGGTGTTTCTATCCTCAAATCTTGTTCGCTTTTACCCACAGTTATCCCTGAAGAGCCCCAAAAAAGGTTAGTAGACGTTTAATGATAGCTGTTGTCTGATAGCGTAGAGTCGGTGGTAATCAGGTGGTTTTTTGTCGTTTATCAAATTTCAGGATGTGCTGTCAATGCGTAAGTCCTATGTTTGCGGGTAGAGTAGATTTTGCCACCGATGGTGGCGAGTCAGAGGAAGGTGTTGCCGAAGATATAGGAAAATAATGACCCACTGCGTTTTTTGGGGTAGGTATTAATCTCAAATTATGAGCAGTATCTGCAGTGCCAGTGTTCGAGTTTATGTTGCTGTGGTGTATTTATACACTTGTGCGTGTGGATGTAGGGTGCTCATGTCATCAAATAATTCGCTATAGAACTCTATATCTGTTTTTCACGCAAAATGTCCTGAAAGACGCTACAGTAAGCACGGATATAAATTTTATGTATGAATAATCACTTGCCAGTGTAGGTGCAAGCTAAGGTGTTTAGTCTTTCATTCAGCCCGTAAAATTAGTGGTTGAATCCATTGAGATTACTATGACTGATCTAGCGCTAAACCCAACTTCTATTCAGATCAATAAATCTTTTACTCCAAAGTGGCTGGAAGGTGTTGATCTGCCTGTATTCTTTATAAGCGGCGGTGCACTTCTGATTTTTGCAGTCTTTGCACTGTATGATCTCCAGTCGGTCACCGTCTGGGTCAATAATGCCTTTTCACTGTCGACCCGTTATTTCGGGGCTTACTGGCAATTCCTGTTATTACTGACATTCATTATTGCGCTGGTTCTGGCGGTCGGGCGAACAGGTTCTGTCGTGCTTGGTGGTCTCAAAACACCTGAGATTCCAACCTTTAAATGGTTATCGATTCTGATGTGTACTTTGCTTGCGGGAGGTGGCGTGTTCTGGGCTGCCGCAGAGCCAATGGCACACTTTGCTTCACCTCCTCCGGTGTTCAATAGCGCACCAGGCACTACCAACGCAGCCTATAACGCACTGGCTCAAAGCTTTATGCACTGGGGTTTTCTGGCATGGGCGATACTGGGAAGCCTGACTGGCATCGTCTATATGTACCTTCACTATGAAAAAGGTCTGCCATTAAAGCCCCGCACACTACTTTATCCGGTATTTGGGGAAAAGATTATGAGCAGCTGGCTGGGAGCCGCTGTTGATGCTGTCTGCGTTATTGCTGTTGTGGCAGGAACGGTTGGTCCTATTGGCTTTCTCGGTCTGCAGGTGAGTTTTGGTCTGGATGCGTTGTTTGGTATTCCTGATACGTTCATGACTCAGCTGGTAATTCTTGCTGTTCTTATCGCTATCTACACTTTTTCTGCGATTAGCGGAGTGAACAAGGGTATTCAGTTACTGAGCCGTGCGAACATTATTCTGTCAGGTTTGCTGATCACTTTTATCTTGGTTTTTGGACCGACAGGGTTCATTTTTGAAGGGTTCTTTAATGGCTTCGGCATCTATCTCGAGAATTTTTTCCAGATGGCAACCTTCAGGGAAGATGAGCAGTGGCTGAGCTGGTGGACGGTGTTCTTCTGGGGCTGGTTCCTGGGGTACGGACCGTTGATGGCGATGTTTGTTGCGCGCATCTCCCGTGGTCGCACCATTCGCCAAATGGTATTGATGATTTCAATCGTTGCTCCGATTATCACCTGTTTCTGGTTCACCATCATTGGCGGCAGTGGTCTGCAGTTTGAACTGATGAATCCGGGTGTTATTTCTGAACCCTTTGCCGGGATGAATATGCCTGCGGCATTGATTGCGATCACTCAGCAGCTACCAATGGGTACGGTGATTTCGGTTCTCTTCCTGTTGTTGACGACTTTGTTTGTGGCAACCACAGGTGATTCCATGACGTACTCCGTTTCTATGGTAATGACAGGGAATGATCACCCTCAGTCATCAGTACGAATTTTCTGGGGAATCATCATGGGTGTAGTGGCAGCACTGTTGATTTCAGTAGGTGACGGTGGCGTATCGGCACTGCAGTCGTTTATTGTTGTTACGGCTGTGCCTGTCTCTTTGGTATTGCTACCTTCGCTGTGGACTGCTCCGATGATTGCACGAAAGATGGCTCGGGAGCAGGGTTGTTATGCCAATAGCAGTTTTAAAATATTCAGAACGCCTGGCCCTGTTGCAGGCTGACCAACACTGATTTGCTTTCACCATTGTCTGCATTACATTGGGTTTAGTGTATGTGGACAATGGTGGATTTGTTTTACTTGTAATGAATATCAGCTAACTTTATAGCGCTTTCGTATTTCACTCCTCTTCTATCGTTAAAGCATTTTCAGCACTCTCTGTGTATGTATCGAATCAGTTGGCTATGGATCAATATTCCCCGTCCTGATATATATACACCTGAGAGATACAGCGTATTTCTTCCGGATTACAAGGCTTGTCGTTGTATAAGAACAGGTCATATAAAAACAGGAAGTGAACATGAGCATTACACTCCAACTCGGAACACCACTCCAGTTAACACCTGCAGTCACCATCAAAAACCGTTTTTTCAAGTCGGCCATGAGCGAGCAGCTGGGAGATGGTGATCATAATCCGAAGTCTTCGCTGATCCGCTTGTATCAGACTTGGGCAAACGGTGGTGTCGGACTGAGTGTTACCGGTAATGTGATGATTGACCGTCAGGCATTGGGTGAACCGAAAAATGTTGTGCTTGATGAACGCAGTAATCTGAATAAATTCCGGGAGTGGGCAAAACGCGGAACCCGTGATGGCACCCAGCTCTGGATGCAGCTTAATCATCCGGGTAAGCAAACCCCTGCCATGCTAACGAAAGAACCGGTTGCCCCGTCTGCTGTTCCATTGGGAAGAGGGCTGGAAAAAATATTCAATACTCCCCGTGCACTGACTGAAGGTGAGATACAGGCCATAATCGAACGCTTTGCTGTAGCTGCGGGTTTGGCAAAAGAAGCCGGATTTACCGGGGTGCAAATTCATGGTGCTCATGGTTATCTGGTCAGTCAGTTCTTATCTCCACGCCATAATAAACGTACGGATCAGTGGGGTGGCTCTGCTGAAAACCGGATGCGCTTTGTACTCGAAGTGTATAAGGCGGTTCGAAATAAAGTCGGCGCAGAATTTCCGATTGGCATCAAACTGAATTCTGCAGATTTTATGAACGGTGGTTTTTCAGAATCTGAATCCATTGACGTAGTAAAAGCATTGAGTGCTGTGGGCATCAATTTGATTGAAATATCAGGTGGTACCTACGAATCACCGAGCATGATGGGTGCTAATGTCCGGGAAAGTACCCGACGTCGTGAAGCTTATTTTCTGGAGTATGCTGAACAGGTACGTCAGCATGTGAAAACACCGTTGGTTGTGACAGGTGGCTTTCGTTCTGCTACTGCAATGACAGAAGCACTGCAATCCGGTGCGCTTGATATGATTGGTGTGGCTCGCCCAATGGCTTTACAGCCGGATTTGCCGTCACAGGCAATTTTCAATCCGGAGTATCAGATTGATATGAAACGCCCGTCTACCGGAGTTAAGGCAGTCGATAAAATGGCGATGCTGGATATTACCTGGTACGAAGCCCAGCTTCAGCGGATTGGTACGTTACAGCGCCCGAAGCATGATCTTTCTGCATGGGTTGTTGTTATGGATATGTTTATGTCACTGGGACGTGGTGCTTTTAAAAAACGCCGTGCATAATATTTCAAGCAGGCATCGGGTTTAACCTGGTGCCTTTATTTCAGCCACATGCTGCTGAATGATCGCACCGATGCATTCTCTCAGCCAGGCAATTCTGGGATTCTGGCTGTCTCTTTTACGGATGACCATTTCTACATCAAAGTCGAGAATCGGCACCGGTGGCTGACTGATGGTCAGCTGATCATTAAACAGTGGCATCTTAGCCATCATCTCCGCCATTACGCAGAGTAGCTTTCGGCCTGACAGCACATGCCGTAATGTCAGAAACCGCGAAGAACCCAGTACAACCCGGCGCTCTTTTCCCATACCGGCGAGAATACGACCAACCGCTGTCGTTAACTTTCCTGTGGCTGTAACGACGGCATGGGGTGTATCCAGATAGGTTTTCAGGGAAATCGGCAGAGCAGTCTGCATGGCACTGTTATCGAACAGGCAGACATGACGTTCCCGATAAAGAGGTGTCCGTTCCAGTGCTTCGGGAAGTTCATAATAAACCCCGATTGCCAGGTCAACATTGCCTTGTTCCAGACTTTGATAGCAGTTGCCGGAATCCACTGCCTGAAATATCAGCGGGCAGTCCGGTGCTTCCTGACTGAATACATCATAAATCAGTGGTCCGAATACCAGTTCAGCATAATCACTCAGGCCGATAATCAGCCGTTCTTTACTGGTCGGGGGGTTAAAGGTGTCAGCCTGCAGAATTTCATGTTCAATCATATTCAGCACATGCTGAACTTTCGGTGCCAGAAACTCTGCATGCCGGGTGGGCACCATACTGTGCCCCTGACGTTCAAATAGCGGGTCGTTCAGTAACGTGCGCAACTGGTTCAGGTTATAACTCATGGCAGACTGGCTGATATGAAGTTGTTCTGCTGCGCGGGTGACACTGCGTTGTTTTATGAGAGCACTGAACGTCAACAACAGGTTAAGGTTGATTCCCCGCCAGTTAATTTCGTTACGCATTGTCTTCTGTCAGCCTGATCATCGTTACTGCTTTATGTATCAGTTTAATTGATAGTTTTAAGTAATATAATCAATTTAACTGATAGTATCGCTCACCATACAATATCCCGGTACCTCATGTTTATGCCTCTGTTAAGGTTCCGGGCTGGTAATGCTCTCACAAATATCTACACCGCTGAATGCTCTGCGCAAACTGCCGCTGACGCGCTTTGAAACTGATAGCCGTAAAGTAAAACCGGGCAATATTTTTGTCTGCAAGGCGGGCGCGCATGTGGACAGCCATGAGTTTGTCGCTGAAGCGCGCAACCGTGGTGCTATTGGTCTGATTGCTACTCGCAAAATCGAGGCAGGGATTCCCTGCTTTGTGATGCCTGCACATGCCATGAGCGTCAGCCTGATCAGTCAGTATTACGATTATCCCCAGCATAAATTATTCAATATCGGTGTGACCGGCACTAATGGCAAAACGACGGTTGCTTATGGTTTGCAACGGCTGCTGAATCAGCACTCACGGTCTGCTTATACCGGCACACTGGGGTGTGAATTCGACGGCTATCAGGGCGATCTGGTAAATACTACGCCGGATGCCATTACCTTGCTGAATCTGATGCACCGGATGGTGCAGAGCAATGTTGATCACCATGTCATGGAAGTCAGCAGTCATGCGCTGGATCAGGATCGGGTCAGCCTGATCAATTATGACATTGCCGTCTTTACCAATCTGGGCGAAGACCACCTGGATTACCATGGCAGCCGCGACGATTACCTTCAGACCAAATTGAGATTGGTGGATCGCTTACGCCCCGGTGGTATCGCCATTATCAACCTTGATGACCCCATGGCGGCGGCCATTGCAGACCGTTGCCGCGACCGGGCCAGCATGATCACGTTTTCCATGAAAAACCCGCATGCTGACTTGTATGCCGCCAATACCAAAACGTCCTGCCAGGGTAGTTCATTCGATATGCACTATCTGGGCAAGGTATTTCCTGCCAGTACATCGCTGCCGTTTCAGTTCAATGTTGAGAACTATCTGGCAATGATTGCGGTGCTGATTGCCATGGGTGCACCACCAAGACAAGCCGCCAGTCAGGTTCAACAAACTCCCGCAGTGCCTGGCCGCTGTGAAGTTATCAATCTAAAAAATGGCACCACAGTTATCGTCGATTACGCCCATAACTGTGATGCCCTTGAAAGCCTGGTCAGTCATGTCCGCGATCATACGGTAGGCAGAGTGCATACCGTGATTGGTGTAACCGGTGACCGCCTGCGGGGTGCTGAAGCGATTGGTGAGAGCTGTAGTCGTTTATCTGATCACAGCTATTTCACCACAGACAACCCACTGGGTGTGGAACCCCGACTTATTTTTGAAGCCATGTCCCGACAGGCTGACAGCAGTCGTTTAACCATTGCCACCAATCGTGAGCAGGTCATTGAAACGGCTATTGCCAGACTCTGCTCTAACCAAGCGAGTCATGATGTGCTGCTGGTCTGTGGTAAAGGGCCGGAAACCTGGCAATACACCCATGCGGATAAATCGGTATCAGAGCCTTATATCGGAGACAAGGCCGCTGTGAGCAGAGCCGTGCAGAAATACGGACTTGCCTGATTAATAGAGAATTGTGAATTGAATCATGAATAAAAGAAAAGGGCTGCGTGCCGCGATTGTCAGCCACCCTGTTGTTATTTGTTGCCGTCCCCGCCGCGCAGATTCCGGAAAGAGAGAAGGGAATTCTGTATAACCTTCGATACGGGCTGAGTGGCTATCTGAAAACTCCGGAGTTGCGTGCACTGCTGGCTGCTTATCTGGCAGTAGCCAGTGGCAGCGCCATGATTATTGTGAATACGGTTGTCTATGTGCGTAATGTACTGGGCGCGGGAGAACAGCAGGCGGCATTAGCATTGTCAGCGGCCGGTTTTGGTTCAATGTTGGTGGCATTGTTAATGCCTTCATGGCTGAAGACCCATTCAGCGAAACAGGTATTATTGCAGGGGGCGGCTTTGATTGCTGGCTGCCTGTTACTGGGAAGTCTGTTGCCGGGCTGGAATGCATTTCTTTTACTCTGGGCGCTGCTGGGTATGGGGCTTTCCATGGTGCAGACACCAGCCGCTGCACTGGTAAAAAATGCCTGTCATGAGAGTGATGCACCGGCATACTTTTCGGCACATTTCTCGTTATCCCATTTGTGCTGGTTTTTTACTTACCTGTTGGCTGGGTGGAGTAGTGCACTGTTTGGCTTGGGTAAGACTTTTATACTAATGTCCGCGATCAGCAGTATCGGTTTTCTACTGGCACTGAAGATTTATCCAAAGGTGCAGGCATCAATAAAACCTGCATGATCCGCTACAACTGACCTACCATTAATAAAGATGTCCTGACGTTGCATTACACCAATCATAAAAATAACAGTGAGTGATTATGTACGATAGCTTATTAATAGCAGAACAGGACGGCTTCTCCTGCTTTCCTTGGCGCACTAACTGTCGTACTCTGGAAGCCTTAATGTAATCTACCACCGGCGCGGCTGTTTATTTTTATTCAGGCGCTGCCGGGCTGTGCTGATCAGGAGAACAACTTGGGCGCTGTTGAACCCGAATCGAGAGTATTGTCTGGTATGCGGCCGACCGGACGTTTGCATCTCGGCCATTATCACGGAGTACTGAAAAACTGGATTCGGCTCCAGCACGAGTATGAGTGCTTTTTCTTTGTCGCTGACTGGCATGCCCTGACCACCCACTACGATGACCCGCTGGTGATCGAGGAAAATGTCTGGGATATGGTCATCGAGTGGCTGGCTGCCGGGGTAAATCCCGGTGCAGCAACCCTATTTGTGCAGTCTCGGGTGCCAGAGCATGCGGAGTTGCATCTGCTGCTGTCGATGATGACACCGTTGTCATGGCTGGAAAGGGTACCGACCTATAAAGATCAGCAGGAAAAGTTGAAAGAGAAAGATCTTTCAACCTATGGCTTTCTGGGCTATCCACTGCTGCAGAGTGCAGATATCCTGATGTACCGCGCCGGGCAGGTACCGGTAGGCGCCGATCAGGAAGCCCATGTAGAAATTACCCGGGAGATTGCCCGGCGCTTTAACCATATCTATGGTCGCGAACCCGGCTTTGAGCTGAACGCGGAAGCTGCCGTCGATAAAATGGGTAAGAAAACCGGAGCACTGTATCGCAAGCTTCGTCGTGCCTATGTCGAACAGGGTGATGATGAAGCACTGGAGCGGGCGCAGGCACTGCTGAAAGAACAGCAGAATATTACCCTGGGTGATCAGGAACGCCTGTTGGGTTATCTTGAAGGCACCGGCAAGGTGATTCTGCCAGAGCCTCAGGCATTGCTGACGCCACAGGCAAAGCTGCCGGGGCTGGACGGACAGAAAATGTCCAAGACCTATGGCAATACGATTGAACTGCGCGATGAGCCGGATGTGATCGCTACCAAAATCCGCCGGATGCCGACCGATCCGGCTCGCATTCGCCGTAATGATCCGGGTAATCCGGAGAACTGCCCGGTCTGGCAGCTGCATCAGGTGTATTCCGATGAGCAGCGCTGCGAATGGGTAAAAGAAGGCTGCAGTACGGCAGGCATCGGTTGTGTTGACTGTAAGCAGCCGGTGATTGAAGCTGTGGTGGAAGAACTGGCACCACTGCGGATCAAGGCCAAGGAACTGGAAGATACGCCTGATGTCGTACGTAATATCATGGCCGAAGGTACCGAAAAAGCCCGGGATGAAGCCCGCGATACGTTGAAAGAAGTACGCGAGGCTATGGGTCTGGACTACCGCTGAGGGTTGGGCATGGAAGCTGAAACCGCTGAAGTGGAAGATAAGGCAGACGTGGAAAATCATCCGGAAAACGCCCCTGATGCCGGAGAGCATCACTACCGCCTGCAACTGCTGCGAGAGCAGGGTGAAGAGGCGCTGGCCGTGGTGCAGGGTGAAGCTGTTAGTGAGCTGCCGCAGGATCTTTATATTCCGCCCGATGCGCTGGAAATCTTTCTGGATGCCTTTGAAGGGCCGCTGGATTTACTGCTTTACCTGATCAAGCGTAACAACATGGATATTCTGGATATCCATGTGGCGGAAATTACCCGGCAGTATATGGGCTATATCGAACTGATGCAGTCCAACCAGTTTGAACTGGCGGCGGAATACCTGCTGATGGCAGCAACACTGGCGGAAATTAAATCCCGCATGCTGTTGCCGCGCCCGGAAGGAGTTGAGGATGAAGAGGAAGATCCTCGTGCCGAACTGATCCGGCGCCTGCAGGAATACGAACAGTTCAAACAGGCTGCAGAAGATATTGATGCCCTGCCACGGATGGGACGGGATATTCATCTGGCGACCAGTCATCCGCCGGAGTTTGAAACCCGTACGGTTTACCCTGATGTCGATATGATGGAAATGTTGCGGGCATTATCCGATGTGCTGAAAAAAGCGGATATGTTCGAAAGCCATCAGGTTGAGCAGGAAGCCCTGTCCACCCGGGAACGGATGGCGCAAGTGTTGAGCCAGCTGTCAGCAGACAAATTCACCCCGTTTGTTGCCCTGTTTACCGCTGAAGAAGGGCGGCTGGGTGTGGTAGTTACCTTCCTTGCGGTCATGGAACTGATCAAGGAATCGCTGGTTGAGTTGGTACAGAGCGAAGCTTATGGCCCTATTCATGTAAAGGCGCGTGGAGAATGACAGAGACGGAACTCGACGAGGGTGTATCACCGCAGCATGATGATTTGTTTGCGGAAGATGATGCAGCCAGCAGGGAGCACACAGAAAGCGAACACGCTGATGATGCAGTGTTGGCGCTTGAAGATGTAGAGAGCGAAGAGCTGGAAAGCGTGGAAGTAAAGCAACAGACTGAATTTCGTCACTCTGGCGAACGGCCACCGCTGAAGCTGATTGTGGAAGCGATTTTGATGGCTGCTGCCAAGCCCATGACGCTGGAGCAGCTGCTGGAAGTGTTTGACGAAAATGATCAACCCGATGCCTCGGATTTACAGGATGCGCTGATTGAGCTGTCCCGCGACTGTGAAGATCGTGGTTATGAACTGAAGCGGGTTGCCAGTGGTTACCGTTTTCAGGTGCGTCAGCAGCTGGCACCCTGGGTCAGCCGGTTGTGGGATGAAAAACCACCCCGCTATACCCGGGCGTTGCTGGAAACGCTGGCGCTGGTGGCTTACCGCCAGCCGATTACCCGGGGCGAGATTGAAGATATCCGGGGAGTCAGTGTCAGCTCCAATATTATCCGTACTTTGCTGGAGCGGGAATGGATTCGCGTCGTTGGTCACCGGGAAGCACCGGGGCGTCCGGCGATGTTTGCCACCACCCGCCAGTTTCTGGACTATTTCAATCTGGGCAATCTGGATGAGCTGCCCACACTGGCTGAAATCCGCGATCTGGAACAGCAGGAACAGCGCCTGAAAGAACAGCAGGAAGCTGAAGCGGCTGCCCAGGCCAGTATTCCGCTGGAAATCGCAACCGATGAAGACGGTAACCCGATTGCTGCTGAGCAGCAGGAAGGTGAGGATGAACTGCCTTCCGACGAAGACAGTGCCACGCAACTGTTTGCTGAACTGGATGCACTGGAAGAATCCCTGCCGGATAACTTCGATGACCTGATCAAGCGGGCTTCACGGGAAACGATTGAAGCGGCGGCGGGTGAACCGGTAGAAGGCGAATTACCACTGACCGGTGGTGAAACGGCTGAAGCAGGTACTGAAGTTGATGCTGCAACAGGTGAACTTTCGGATGTGGACACTGCTCAAACAGAAGAATCTTCACCTGAAACGGTTGCCAGTGATGAGTCCGGCACGGAAGAAGAACTGTCGGAAACCGGGTTTCTGACAGATAATGATGTGAAGCCGGATATTGATGCATCTGCCACCCCGGATGTCGATTCCGACGACATCTGATTAATCTTACTGAATCTGAATATACTCCGGGTTTGTGCTGCCACAGACCCGGGGTCAATATGTGATTAAAAGCTGTATATATGACTGATATTAATTCCCCTCTCGATGATGTAACTCCTGAACTTCCGGAAGATGCCGAAGCCGGCCCGGCAGGTGAAAAGCTGCAGAAAGCACTGGCCCGCACTGGACTGGGTTCCCGCCGTGAACTGGAACGCTGGATTACTGACGGCCGGGTCATGATTAATGATCGTACCGCAAAGCTGGGTGACCGGGTTCTGGATACGGACCAGGTAAAAGTAGATGGTCGTCCGGTTACCTTTCAGGCAGAAGAACATCCACGTCGTGTACTGGCATTTAACAAGCCGGAAGGTCTGGTGTGTGCGCGCCGTGACCCTGAAGGTCGCCCGACTGTATTCGACCAGCTGCCAACACCGGATAAAGGTCGCTGGATCAGCATTGGCCGACTGGATATCAACACTTCCGGTCTGCTGTTGTTTACCAACGATGGTGAACTGGCAAACCGCCTGATGCATCCGTCTTATACCGTTGAGCGTGAATATGCAGTGCGGGTGATGGGTAACGTCACTCAGGAACACCTGCACAATATGTTTACCGGTGTTGAGCTGGAAGACGGCATGGCTCGTTTCACCGATATTGTTGAATCCGGTGGCGAAGGCATTAACCGCTGGTTCCATGTAGTCATCATGGAAGGTCGTAACCGTGAAGTGCGCCGTCTGTGGGAATCTCAGGGGCTACAGGTCAGCCGCCTGAAGCGGGTTCGTTATGGCTCCATGATTATTCCGGATCACCTGCGTATTGGTCGCTGGATTGAACTGGAAAACAAGGATGTAAACGAACTGGCAGAACTGGTTGGTTTGCCTGCGCAGCGTCGTGCAACCAAGCGTGCGGAACGCCCCGGCAATAAACCGGCACGGTTTGGTGAGAAGATTCGATCCAAGCATGGTAGTAAGGCGTCTTCTGCTAATCAGCGCCGGGATCGTCGGCGTTAATTAGTCCAAAGCAGCATCCTGAAATAATGATGCTGCTTTTATTGTAATTAAAAGCTTGTGGGCTGATTACGTATCATTAGTGCTGAGCTCCTCCCATGTATCCGGTGCAGTAAACGTCTTTCCATAGGCACCCATGTACTTCCAGTCCGAGCTATCAAGTAAATATCCATGTAAAGCCGGTGGGCTGGTATAGCGGGCATCACGCGCCATATATTGCTCAGATCGTTCTGATCCTAATGCGGCTTGCCAGGCAGATATAACCAGTGTCGTGCAGGCCATTCCTGCTGCCGCTGCAGTAAATGGCTTATATGTCAGTTCTTCAGGGATAGATTCCTGGTGTGAATGCATTCTTTGAGCAAAAGCTCTTGCACCACTGCCATAGCCGACACTGTGGTAGTAGCTTGGCATGCCGTAGGTGTTGGGGACAAACAGTTCAAGACTTCCGGCGTACGCTTGTTGTTTCAGCTCTACTAATACGTAATCACTGTCACCTGTCAGGACATTATCGGTTGGCTCTTAATGGATTCCGGGGTGTTGAGGTAACTGCGGTTGAAACTAACGTCCACATTCGTGTAAAACAGCGGTATGATGAAGTTTCATGATCTCCTCGATAACGCCAAATGTTACGAACAAGTCAGGCAAATGCGCTGGCCGGATGGTGTCGTTTGTCCTCGCTGTCAAAGCCCTGATATTACCCGACAAGGTAAAGATGACACTCAGCCGGAGCGACAGCGTTACTGGTGCAAGTGTTGTCGGCGTCGCTTTGATGATCTGACTTTATCGGTGTTTTCAGGGCATCACCAGCCTTTAAAAATCTGGATACACTGCTTGTACCTGATGTCACTCAATCAGTCGAACAGACAGATTGCACTTGAACTTGACCTGAACAAAAGCGATGTGCAAAAGATGACACAGCAACTCAGGACAAGTGTCTGCAACAAACGCCCGGTCACCGTTCTGGACGGCAAGGTTGAATGTGACGAGGTTTACGTTGTATCGGGGCATAAAGGCCAGCCTGAAGCGGTGAAAAAAAAGGGCGGACAGCCCGCCGTAACCGTTTGAGAGGTGCTCGTGGTCGCGGTACTCTGGAGAAAGAAAAGCCTCCGATCTTTGGCATGATCCAGCGGGGTGGGCAGGTTGTGATCCGTATGCTGCCTAATGTCAAGCAGGTAACAATCAAGCCCCTGATTACAGAATTCATAGCGCCGGGAACGCTGATTTATACTGATGAATACAGCATTTACGACAGGCTTGAGCAATGGGGTTATGATCGTAAATCTGTCTGTCATGGCGCTGGGGAGTATGCCCGGGATGAAGATGGTGATGGTTTTCACGAGGTGCATGTGAATACGATGGAGGGCTTCTGGTCGTTGCCGCGATCCTGGTTGCGCCCTCACCGTGGAATTTCACAGGATAAGCTGCCACTATACTTGGGATTTTTTGAATGCATCCATAACATCAAACGTAGGGGAAAAGCAGCTATTTCAGGGTTGCTTGGCTTGCTGCTGGGGTAACCCCCCGGAATCCATTAAGAGCCTATCGGTTAGCTGTTCTTTTCTTGACGTGGCGCTTGGATGGTGCTGAATCCAACCCTTTGCAATCGAAGCCGCAATAGCTGCGGTTGCTGCCTGCCCCATGCAGCGAAATATGTGTCGGGTTTCCGAACGTTCATATACGTCATTGCAGGATTTTCTTACCAATGCGATACCGCAGTTTAATGCGTGGGCAAGCAAAATGCTCTGATCATTTGCTTCAATAACCAGTGCAGTGTGAATACAGCAGGATGAACCTTTACGTGTTGCACTACCGTGAGACGTCAGCCATGAAAAGGAGCGAAGACGCTGATGTCGGGTAATGTCCTCGTCTACTGTTCTGGCATTGCCGGTTTTTTCATAAATTATGATGTCTCCGGGCCTAAGGTCCTTGGCGGGTATACCTCCGGCCTGAGCACAGGCAGCGGAAAGCATGATTTATCCAGAGGTTTGATACTGAATCTATTGATAAAGGATAGTATTGATTGACTATGCTGATTGAGTGACTTTTTGGCAAAATGCCATATTTCGATGGTGTACCTTGGTTCCAGATAGATGTGCTATTATTCGCCTGACTTTCAGATAATCTTTCCTATCCATTATTACAATACCAGCCCGCTTTCAGGGCAAGCAGGAACAATTGCATGCAGGAAACCCATGCCCAGCTGCGCAGTAATGTCCACCTGTTAGGTGAGCTGCTTGGAGAAACCATTCAGGCTGATCGTGGTGAAGCCTTTCTGGAAAAAATTGAAACTATCCGCGGCCTTTCTAAAGCCGCCCGGGCAGGTCAGTCTGCGGAGCGTGATGAACTGCTAAAGCTGCTTCAAGGCCTTGATGATACTGAACTGTTGCCTGTTGCGAGGGCATTTGGTCAATTCCTTAATCTGGTTAATATTGCTGAGCAGTATCATGGGGTTTCCAAAGCCTGCGCCGATGGTGCCTGTAAGCCAGATCCGTTCAACAGCCTGTTTGCCCGCCTGCAGAATGAACATTCTCCTGAAGCGATTATTTCCCAGATTGAACAGCTGGATGTCGAGCTGGTATTAACTGCCCATCCGACGGAAGCCACACGCCGCACCCTGATCCAGAAATACGAAAGTATTTATCACTGCCTGCAGTCGATGGAAGGCATGGATAAGGACTCGCAGGAATATAAAACCGGTGTTCATCGCCTGCGGCAGCTGATCAGCCAGGCATGGCATACCCATGAAATTCGTACCCAGCGCCCAAGTCCGGTCGATGAGGCCCGATGGGGCTTTGCAACGGTAGAGCATTCATTATGGGATGCGGTGCCTGCTTTTATGAGACAACTTGATGAGCGGGTCGAAAAACTGGGTGGGCGCCGCTTGTCTCTGGAAAGCTGTCCGGTCAAATTTGCTTCATGGATGGGTGGCGACCGGGATGGTAACCCCAACGTGACGGCCGATGTTACTCAGCATGTATTGTTGACCGCTCGCTGGATGGCCGCTGATTTGTATCTTCGTGATATGGATAAGCTGATTGGCGAGCTGTCCATGTCCCGTTGCAGTGAAACCCTGAGTCAGCTGGCAGGCAATAGTAGCGAACCTTATCGTACCGCTCTGAAGCAGTTACGTGAAAGGCTGGTGCTAACACGTGACTGGAGTGCCGCCAGTATGACGGCTGAAACTGTGATGCCGGAAGGACTGCTGCACTCATCCAGAGAGCTGATTGAACCACTGGAACTGTGTTATCAGTCATTGCATGAATGTGGACTGGAAGTGATTGCTCAGGGGCCGTTACTGGATATGCTGCGTCGGGCGCGTTGCTTTGGTATCTATCTTGCCAAGCTGGATATTCGTCAGGAGGCCGGGCGTCATACTCAGGTTCTGACCGAGCTTTGCGAATATCTGGAGCTGGGAGAATACGACAAGTGGAGCGAAGTTCAACGACAGACATTTCTTTTGAAAGAACTGGATAGCCGTCGCCCGTTATTGCCTCAGGACTGGAACCCGTCAGCTGATTCGCTTGAGGTGATCGAAACCTGTCGTGTTATTGCGGAACAATCAGAAGAAGCATTGGGCACTTATGTTATTTCGATGGCATATCAGCCATCAGATATTCTGGCAGTTGCGTTGCTGTTGAAAGAGGCGGGTGTTAAACAGCACATGCCAATTGCCCCATTGTTTGAAACGCTGGATGCGCTGAATGGTGCAGAAGAGTGTATGGATCGTTTGTTGTCTTTCCCGTGGTATCGCGAATACTGCGACAACCGACAAATGGTCATGATCGGCTATTCAGATTCATCCAAGGATGCAGGGCAACTGGCGGCGGCATGGGCACAATATCGAGCGATGGAATCGATAACAAACCTGTGCCAGCAAGAGCAGATTAAGCTGACTCTGTTTCATGGCCGTGGTGGTACGATTGGTCGTGGTGGTGGTCCTGCTCATGCGGCGATTCTGTCGCAGCCACCGGGTTCTGTTAATGGCAGTCTGCGAGTGACAGAGCAGGGCGAAATGATTCGCTTTAAACTGGGCTTTACTGAAGTTGCCGTCAATAGCTTGGAGCTTTATACCAGTGCGACACTGGAAGCGACCTTATTGCCGCCTCCGGCACCGGAACAGTCCTGGCGGGATATGATGGACAGGTTGTCAGCTCGCTCAGTGGAAGTTTACCGGGGCATGGTACGGGGTGAGCCTGATTTTGTACCTTATTTCCGTGCTGCTACGCCGGAGCAGGAATTGGGTAAATTGCCATTAGGTAGCCGTCCTGCAAAACGCCGTCCGGAAGGTGGCGTTGAAAGTTTACGCGCTATTCCCTGGATATTTGCCTGGACGCAGATTCGTCTGATGTTACCTGCCTGGCTGGGTGCTGGAACAGCTGTTGGCGATGCGCTGGACGACGGTGGGCGTAAAACACTGATGAGCATGATGCATGGCTGGCCTTTCTTCCGTGCCCGCCTGGAAATGCTGGAAATGGTGTATCTGAAAACCGATCCGAAACTGGCTAAGTTTTATGAAGAACGATTGGTGCCTGAAGAGCTACATGACTTGGGGAAACAGTTGCGCAATATGCTGCGTCGCTCTATTGAAGTGCTGCAGGAATTGAAGGGTGGTGAAGCCTTTATGGAGGGTTTACCGGAAATACGGCAGGGGATCGCTTTGCGTAATCCTTATACCGATCCGCTGAATATTCTGCAGGCGGAATTGCTGGATCGTTCCCGTAAACATCCGGAAGGATTGGAAGACAGTCTGGATCAGGCATTGATGACGACGATTACGGGGATCGCAGCGGGGATGCGGAATACTGGGTAAATATTTGTGCAGTAATATTTTGATTACAGCGTCTAGCGGCTCAGTTTCTTTAATATTTTGAGCTGCTAGACCTAACCACAATATTTATACATGACATTCCATCCAGCATCTTTTGAGTTAGTCTTTCAAAAGCAGCATCGCTCTTATCACGAGTAAACTCAAGGTATCGCCCGATAGCGATGCGCTTGGCAGCTGCTTCGGCATCTGTGGTATCGAATACATCCTGTAAATAAGGCGAGCAGACAGTAGTGCTGCATGCAGAATAGTTATCAAATATATCTTTCATTCTCCTTGGAGCCAAAGGAGTTCGAGAAATTATAGAAGGTGTCGGTGGTAGTCCTAGATCGTAACTACCTTCTAGCTCCAATACTGATGGGTCACTGAGCATAACGAAATAGTGACTCCTTATTTCATAAATACCTAGATCTATCGAATGTTGGAACCCCATATAAATAAGATAGTGATAAGCTGCCAGTGATAGATAAAGGCTTGATTGGGGACATGCCGAGCGGAGAGCTGGACTAAATAATGGATCTATTGCGCGTGGTCCCATCTGGTAGCGGAAATCTGAAAACACAGAAACATCTGTACCTTTGGCTCCAGTTCCAAGTTTATTCTCAACAGGGTCTGGCAGCAGGCGAACCACATAATCACAGGCTTTTTGTCCCATTAACCGGTTCATTTCAAGGCACATGGGCTTCACTGTTTTTTTACGCCGTAATAAAGTAAGTATAGTGAGTACTGCGGTTTCCGATTCAAACGGCATAAATAAGTATTTTTGCTTTGCAGAGTGTCGTTAACCCCGCTTGAATCATTGCTCCGGAATGTCATTCAGGGTATCTTCTGCTGCCATATTTGTTATGCGACTGTGTTGTATCTGTATTAGCAGTCGCAGGTTTTAAGTAGTCAGGAGCTACCACAAAATGCGAGCAATTCTGTTGGGTGCGCCGGGTGCCGGTAAAGGTACACAGGCCCGATTCATTACTGAGCAGTTCGGCATCCCCCAGATTTCTACCGGTGACATGCTTCGTGCGGCAGTGAAAGCTGAGAGCGAGCTGGGTCTGAAGGTCAAGGAAGTTATGGAAACCGGTGGTCTGGTTTCTGACGAAATTATCATCGCGCTGGTTAAAGAGCGTATCCAGCAGGACGATTGTGCTAAAGGTTTCCTGTTTGATGGTTTCCCTCGCACCATTCCTCAGGCGGAAGCCATGATGGAAGCGGGTGTTGAAATTGATCACGTACTGGAAATCGCTGTACCTGACGAAGATATCGTGCAGCGTATGGCGGGTCGTCGTCAGCATCCTGCCAGCGGTCGTGTTTATCACGTGATTTACAATCCGCCAAAGGAAGAAGGTAAGGATGACGTTACCGGTGAACCACTGATTCAGCGTGATGATGATCAGGAAGAAACCGTACGCAAGCGTCTGGCAATCTATCACGATCAGACTGCGCCACTGGTAGACTTCTATCAGGGTATTGCTGCTAAAGGTGCTGCGACCCGTTACAGCCGTGTTGAAGGTGTGGGCTCTGTTGACGATATCCGCACCAAAGCGCTTTCTGCTCTGGGCGCCTGAGTCGTCTCAGTTATCCTTGAGTGACAAGAAACACAGTTTTCCTTAGTTTCACAAAGGGAAACTGTGTTTCTTCATATTCAGGGGTTTGATATATTTCCCTCCTTTCATAATCTGATGCCTTCCCCCTGCTTATGCCTGATATTCTTGCGCTGGATACTGCAACAGAAGCTTGTTCTGTCGCGCTTTACCTTAAAGGTGAACTTAAAGAACAGTTTGAACTGGCACCGCGTCGTCATAATCAACGTATTTTGCCCATGGTAGAATCCATACTCGCAGATGCCGGTGTTTCGCTGACTCAGCTCGATGGTATTGCTTTCGGGCGTGGACCGGGCGCATTTACCGGGGTACGCATTGCTACGGGCATTGCTCAGGGGCTGGCATTTGCGGCAGAACTGCCGGTTATTCCGGTATCTAATCTGGCGGCACTGGCATTGCAGGCTCAGCGTGAGTATGGCGCTGAAACTATTATGACCGCTGTAGATGCACGTAAAGATGAAGTCTACTGGTGTTGCTATGAAACGAAAGGCGGTCAGATTCAGACGCTGACCTCTGAGCAGGTTTGTGCACCTGAAGATGTTCTCTTGCCAAGCGGTTTTGATGCCGAAACTGCCCTTGGTATTGGCACAGGCTGGATGTTTGCAGAAAGACTTCCATGCAAACCGCAACAAGTACAAACAGATGTACTGCCAAGGGCGGGTGATATGGCTATGTTGGCAGTCGCTGCCTGGAATGACGGCGTCCGCTTAGCACCGGAAGACGCTCTGCCGGTTTATCTGCGTGATAATGTGGCAGACAAGAAAGCTGATCGTGAAAAGAAAAAATCCTGAACCGCCTCCTGAATTTCAGATAGTCTGATAGCATGAGAATATTGTCTGGTGCAAACCCCAGGCAATATTTTTTTATCTTCTAGCGTGATGAAGTCTATTCAATGCTGAAAACTCACTCCTATAACAGCAAATAACGAGGATAACATGGACGAAATTCAGATTATTGTGCTGGCGCTTATTCAGGGCATTACGGAATTCCTGCCGGTCTCCAGCTCCGGTCACCTGATATTGCCTTCAGAAGTACTGGGCTGGCCTGACCAGGGGCTGGCTTTTGATGTGGCAGTGCATATCGGTACGCTGGCCGCCGTATTGATTTACTTTCGTAAGGATGTGTTCAGACTGGCTGGTGGCTGGTTGAATCATTGTTTCCGGGGCAAAGTCAGTCCGGAAAGCCGTATGGCCTGGTTTATTATTCTAGCAACGATTCCTGCGGTGGCGCTTGGCGGTTTGATGTCAGCAACCGGTGTAGATGAAATGATTCGTTCGGTGCTGGTGATCATTGCCACAACGCTGATCTTTGGTGTGTTGTTGGGTATTGCTGATCGCATGGGCTCAAGAGATCAGGATATGGAGGCCATGAGCTGGAAGCAGGCATTGGGCATTGGTATTGCTCAGGCGTTGGCTCTGATTCCGGGCACATCCCGTTCCGGTGTCACCATGACCGCCGCATTATTAATGGGCTTTACCCGCGAAGCAGCTGCCCGGTTTTCATTCCTGCTTTCCATTCCAGTCATTCTGGGTGCAGGGTTACTGTTGACTCTTAAGCTGGTCGAAGCGGGCGTGGACAGCAGTCAGTGGCAGGAATTGGCAATGGGGGCTGCGGTTTCGGGTGTTAGTGCATTTATCTGTATTCACTGGTTTATGGGTTTTATCCAGCGCATAGGGTTGATGCCTTTTGTAATCTACCGTATTCTGCTGGGGCTGGTGTTGCTAGGCATCTGGTTCTATTGAGTTTTATATCCTTTCATCGTCTTTTAAACCCTCTCTGCTATAAGTAGTGAGGGTTTACAAGGTTACTAGTCCGTCTTTTGGAGTGCTTTTGGATACTTCTGCTGAATCTGCTTTTTCTCTGGCAGTTACTCTGGGAGAGAAATCTGAATGTGGTGATTCGAGTCAACTTTCAGAACGTTTAAGCGTACCACTGGTTTCGGGTTTGCCTTCTAAGCTGACAGAGTTCGATACTGTATTGATGTATGACGTGCAAGGACTTGGGGCATGGCCGACTGGAGCAGGTATGCCCGGCGCAACACGATGTGATTTTGTTGGCGGTGCAGTTGGACACCGGCGCAAGTTTGGAGGTGGTAAAGGGCAGGCGATTGCTAAAGCCATTGGGCTGGGAAATGGTGCTATCAGTGTATTGGATTGTACCGCCGGACTTGGGCGAGATGCATTTGTGCTGGCTTCCCTTGGTTATCAGGTGCAGATGATTGAACGTTCCCCTGTTGTGTCTGAGCTGTTGGCTGATGGATTAAAACGGGCTTCCTGTGACCCGGAAGTGAATGAAATTGTTGGGCGCATGCGTCTGGAACAGAATACATCCCTTGATGCATTACAGTCATATATTAAAAGCCAACAACAGGTTGATGTTGTCTATCTTGATCCGATGTTTCCCTCACGGGAAAAATCAGCGCTGGTAAAAAAAGAAATGCGGTTATTTCATGATCTGGTTGGACAGGATCTGGATGCCGGTGCATTACTTGAACTTGCTTTGCAGGTCGCACGTTACCGGGTTGTTGTTAAGCGTCCACGAAAAGCCCCAGATTTGAATAACCAAACGCCAGGGTATCGACTGGAAGGTAAGGCAAACCGGTTTGACATCTATCCGTTAAAAAAAATAGGTAGTTAATTTCAGCTAACAATGAAACAAGAAAAGGCTACGTTAAATTATTGGTTTGGGCTGTGTTGCCGACAATAGTTGGCGTACTAACGCACCAATCACAGGTTTTCCGATGGGACTTATGATTAGCAGAAGTTACAAAAATTATGTAATGCCCACGAGTCATAGGCTTATCCAGAAATGCAGGAAATATAGGGGTTGTAGCCCTTCAACTATCGCCGACAACACAGCCATTGGTTTGTGTATTTGTCTGAAAAATATAGTTTATAAAAGTCTCTACAGTGGTGTCGTTACCGTTACCGTTGCTGTTGTCATGCTAGGGATAGGTATAGTATCGTATATTACCTGCTCACCAGAAGCTGCTACACCAGATGTTGGAGTTGGGATCATAGAATATAATGGATTCAAACCGCTGACATAGCTATCGCTAATCTCCGGCGGAGGCGGTGTAACACTTTGTTGCATTATTCCTCTGCGTTCAGGGATAGCGGGAGGCGTAATCTGAAGATACGTCACAGCCCTGTATGGAGCACGGCATTCAGAAAACCGCCACGCAGATGGAAACTGGCTTTTGGGATGAAACCAGATGCTGAGAACATTTTGCGTTGCCTTGGATTCAAAATCAAAACGACAGAATGATTCAGGTTGTTCTTTTTTATTGAATTCATGAGAATCGGATTGAGTAGAGCACCACTGATAGAGTGTTAACTGATTACTTGGACTTGCCTTCATCTTAAATAGTGAGGATATATTATGTGCTGCCTGACTCTGATTCCATTCCAGTGGCAATAAATAACGTTGGGCATACTGTTGGTAAACCCCAGAACTTCCCTGTAGCGCTCTGAACGATGGCGTGTGATTGTAGCAAAAAGGAGAAAGCACAAGAAAGTGATGCTGGGGATCTTGTAATAATGAAACTTTGTATGGCAGTGTCGAAGTTTCATCCAGGTCATGCAGGCTACTTATTTGATAATAATTGCCAGAGAGTTCGACAGAGCTTCCAGCCTGCATCTTGCAGTAAGTTCCATAAGATAACGAAAAAGCTGTATCGCCGAGCCTAAAAAAATCAGCATATGCGAGATTTGAAAAATCAGGGATAATATTGTGTATAGTATCAGGCTCGCAACTATACGCACCATTAATTAGCCTCTTTAAAGAAATACTTCCATTTGTGTCTTTCAGTCTGACATTTGCGTATACTTCAACCACACCAGCTTCACACTCTTGCTTCTTATCTTTACGTCTTTGGTTCGTTTTTTGTTTTGTGGGGCGAGAAGGAAAACATCTTTCACAGTATATAAATTCTTCTTCAAGCTCTATGCCTGAGACATCATTACAGCTTCTCAAATGATCTAAAAATCCCAGTAGATTTTCATTAAACGTTTCTTTTTTCAAGAAAGAAGGGGGGGTGTTTGTATAAATGGCAGAACTATCAAAAGAAGTGTCATGCCGTTCAGACCCGAAAAAAGATGAAGTAATAGAGTGACGTAAACTTCTAAGCTCTTTTTTTGCAAATGGGTGTGACCAGTTCACTTCCTCTGCTTTTGCAACAGCCACTCCTGCAATAAAAGAGGATTTACCGTCTGCTGAAAATTCAATTGCATAAGATGGATTACTTCCTGAGGTCACAGGAATATGAATGAGCATCCAAGATACAAAAAAGTATCTTAATGGTGGCGTTTTGTAACTTAAAGAGAGAAAGTGTTTTATTGAAAACATTTTTAAAAAATTTTAATAAATTAATAGTCGTTTAAAAAAAATAGCTGCATTTTAATTTTTTTCAACGATACAACCTGCCGCAAAAATATTTATTTTAACTACACGCCTTGCTGCTGGTTAAACATTAAGTCGTGGTGATAAACTGTCAGAGAGGCAGCGGTCGTTACTGCACGGCAAAAACATGAACAATTTTTAACCAGTCAGCCAATCGCAAAGCGGGTTCATCGCCTGTAGAATAACCCATTTTAGCTATGCCATCGAAAGCACTGTTCACTAAATTTGCGACACTGACAGACAGCCGTGATCCCCAAAAAACGACACATGTTCTGGCTGAAGTCATGTTCATGTCGACTTGCGCGATACTCTGTGGCGCCGACGACTGGAACAGTATTCGATTGTTTGCAGAGCATAAAGAAAACTGGTTTTGTAAACATCTGACTCTGCCCGACGGCATCCCTGTTGCTGTCACATTTAATCGCATCTTTGCAGCTCTCGACCCGGAAGCATTCCGTCAGGTATTTATCCAATGGATACGGGATGTCCTGTCAGGGCTACATCTATCAAACAGCCGGGTTGTTGCTCTGGATGGCAAGACTGTCAAGGGATCAGCCTGGAACAAGGGGAAGTGAACTGGCGCGAACCTTCGATCAATACTGGCAAGCGAACCCGGAAGATGCTCCAGGGCAGCACTTTGCAGAACAAGAAGGCAAGGCTCATGGCCGGAAAGAACATCGGCGTTGTTGGGTGCTGAGCACGACGGAAGCCTCCTATGCTCATGCTTGGGGTGCTAAAACGATTGCTGCCGTGCAACTTGACAGTTCCAGGCAGGGAAAAGGTAAGACGCTGATCAGGTATTTCATTTCAAGTAGGGAATTGACTGCCAGTGACTTGTTACAGGCTACGCGAAAGCATTGGTTAGTCGAGAATCAGCTGCATTGGGTTCTCGATGTTGCCTTCGATGAAGACCGATGCCGTGCAAGGCAGGGCTTCTCGGCGGAAAATCTTGCGGTTGCCAGGCAGGTAACGCTGAACCTTCTAAAGCTGGATACGTCTGTAAAAGCAGGCATCAAAAACAAAAGAAAGACTTGTGGCTGGAGTGAAGACTACATGCTGAAAGTGCTTGGATTGATCAATTTATGATCATGTTTTTGCCGTGGTCGTTACTGTCTGACCTGCTTTGGAGTGCAAATTCAGATGATTGCTATACTTTTTCTACACGCTCTGATGACAGTCCCGCTTCGGTTAAAAAGAGTAAAGCCAGCATGTAAGTTTTTGATGCTGGCTTATAAGCTTAATCAGACAGCGTAATAGGCATCGACCATTTCGCTAACCGTATGCTTTTCAAGCAGATCGGTAGTCGCCAGCCAGTCTGCAACCAGTTTTTGCTGTGCTTCGGTTGCTGAGGCATAGCGTTTATTGGGTGTGACAAAACCAGAGAAAGCTTCGCGCGTGCCACCGCCAACAAAAATCAGGTTGTTAGCTTCGATGGTGGTCAGAAATGAATCCAGAAAATCATCAAGCTGATCTTCGGTTGCATTTTCAATGAAAGCCATATCAATCTCAAAGCCCATGACTTTGAATTCTTCTACATAAAGCTTTTTACGGAGACGCTTGCTTCTGTTTTTTGCATCAAGCTTGATCATTGAAACTACCTTGAATTCAATTTATCAGGGGAAGGTGAAAAACAGCGTTTAAAGCTGAACAAACACCCTGTTGGGCGGCGGATTATAAGGACTCAGAAGCGGTTTTAACAGGCTTTGTGGCGGGAAAATCACTGATGAGTGAAAGCGGTTTAATGATAATGACTCAAGCAAACCGCATTCATATGGTTGATGACAGGCTTAGCCCAGATAGCGATCTTTAAGATACGCGATTATATCGGCTGACTCATACAGCTCTTCGCCGGTATTGGGATCGGCAAGGAACGGTGCCGCTACGCGGCCTGAGCGCTGTTGTAATTCCTGACGGTTGCGTCCACAGGGATTGTAATCCGGCATCAGCACTTTTCTGACCTGAGGCAAAACGTAATCACGCCACTCGGCTTTACCGATATTTTTCAACTGATAAGGAATTTCATACTCACTGAGTAATTCTCTTACCGGCCGGGAATAAGGGCTGGATTCAAAGCTGTAGAGCTCCAGTGGCTGTTCAGGCAAGGCTTTCGGTTGTTTAAATGAAGTACCTCTTCCCATACGTGGCAGAGAGGCTATTACAGAGCTGGTATTACTGATAAAAGGACCACGACCCAGCCGGGGCTGAGAGCGCTGCCCGTATTCCCGGTAGAGGTAATCATTAATCGTATGGCTGTTATAGAGAACGGTATTGGTATTAGGATCATGCAGGAAAGGGAACTGTGCTTTCCCTCCCAGAGCTTGGGCGCGTCTTGAAAACCGCTGACCACCTTTAGGGCAGGGGTGGATCATTACGTCAATATCCAGCTCTGTCAGAGCTTCACGGACCAGGCGGCAGCGTGGGCAACCTTCCCGGTCATATAACTCCAGCATTTGCTCGGGCTGTTTGCGCGCAGGACGAATATGGGTACCACGCCAGAAGGCCAGATTAGATACCAGTAAATGCTTCCCCAGCTGAAACGGATTCATAGCACCCCCTCTTGTTATTGTGCCCGCTGACAATAGCGGCTCACAGACTAATGAACAAGTCTTTTGACGTCTAATACTGTCGGGAATGCTTGTTTGAAGGGGATTAACAACCGCCAGTCAATATAGCTGGCGGCTGTATCGGCTAGCTTTCAGGGTTCCATTTTTTGATAGCAGTGAGGCGTAGTTCGTGACGCTCTTCAAGGGAGAGTTTTTTGCCATTAGCAAACTCAGCTGCCAGTCGCTTATCCATACGCTTGACCCAGCCCGGAGGATAATTCGGTCCGGGTATAAGGAAGATGCTGCGACCCAGTTTAGCCAGTTCCTTTTGGGCTTCCGGAGTGTCCGGTTGATTGACATGCTCGGGCAGTAAGCCGATATCCGGCAGGTTATCACCTAGTAGCAATATCAGGTTTTCAGGTTTGCCTGACCACTTTCCTGCTTCCAGTGTGTCACGCTTGGTTTGTTTGGCCAGGCAAGTTGTGCCATTACTCTCGGTTTTTTGGCATAAGTCTTCAAACATCAGGAAATGTTGATCGTTCAGTTGTGGGAAGCCCATCTGCTTCAAAACAGTTTGAACTTGTCGGCGCTGGTCATTGGTATTGCTGCCCTTATAAGTAGTGTTAGGGCGATTGCTGATGTAGAAAACTGAACCGCCATTCATATTAACCTTATTCAGGAACGTCATGGCGCCGGGAATCGGGATAGGGGTTCCTTTCGCTCCCCAGATACAGAAGCTGTCAAGGTTCTGCTCTAACCCCAAAGCGACCACACCTACGTTAAACGGGCTGTTATCAAACAGCGTATCATCAATATCAACCGAGACGGCAGGATGCTTAACCTGCTGGCTTAAGCGTTGATACTGGAACCATGCCCGCTGATAAATCTGATGGGTAATGGCCCGATATTCACCTGAGTGCTGTTTCCATAACAGGTATTGAATATGTCCGGAGGCACTGGGGTCTGCAGGCGCGCAATCTTTCGGGAATTCAAATGAAGATAAAGATGCCCGACGCTGTTGAGCCTGTTCTTCCGGAGAGAGTTTGGAGGTGCCTTGTACGGCGCTTTCCCAGCTACCATACATCGTATTGGCCTGAACCAGCAGCAGATCACCAAACAGGCTCTGATGAACATCAACAAATGCCTTGGCATCTTCAGGCTTTGCAGCTTCATTAATGGCAAAGTCGCTGAGCTTGTCGCCAAGAATAACAGCAACCTGATAACCCTCATCGACAATGCGCTGGATTCTGGCGAATTTATTTTCTTTACCTGTTTTTGAAAGTAGTACCTTATCGGATTCCACTTGAGGGAAACCAACCTTTTTCAGATTATTCAGAGTCGCGTCTTTAACATCTTCAACCCGGTTGGAGAGATAAAAAATAGTGCCGCCCTGTTTTACTATATGATCCAGAAAGGCTTTAGCGCCAGGCAGGGCTACACATTGTTCCGCTTTCCACCAGGTAATGGATCGCGGCATATTCATCGGTTCATTGCGTTTCAGTAATCCGCCGGAATGGGCGCTGCTGTTAAACAATGTGTCATCAATATCAGCAATAATGGCTATTTTGGTGCCGGGGCGTGCAGCGGCCTGTTTTTCATCGAACAGGTCTGTTGCCATATTAAATGTCTGCCAGGAAAGGGCTTTGAATTCTTCAGCATGTTGATGCCACGCAATGGACATCATTGATTCGTTATTTAAATCTTGCTGATTTCTTTCCAGTGCCTGAAGTGGAAGAATTATCAGCAATAACAAAAGGTTAAAGATATATCGCCCACTGGCGTACGGCATTCTTTTCATTTTTTCCCCATACACGTATTTTTCTTTCATAAATTAAAGACAGGCACCTGTTGAAAAGGTGCCCGTTAAAGGTTTAGCAGAAGGCGAAAATAAGGCGATGGCTGCAGGATTTAACAGTGAGAGAAAATCAATTCTTATTACTCTGTAGTGCCTTAATCGGATCAACATTGTTTTCCAGTCCGTTGACCGTATTGGTAAGTTGCAGTTGCCTGTTGTTATTGCTCAGATGAAACTGATCAGCGGAGAGATAACCACCTGAACCGGCACTTTTGATAATCACTATAATCGCGGGGTTGTTTTTATTGGTTGAATCATCCAGCTTTACATCTTCAATACTGCCATCACGCTCGCGAATCAGCCCGTGAAGAAAGTCATCAGTAGGAAATTTCGGCTCAGTACCAAGGTACAGGCGGATGCTATAACTGCCAGCACTGCGTGGCTCCTGATCGCCTTCAGCCACCATAATGATTTGCCCGTCGGGCAGTGTCAGCTGCCTGATAAAGCGATCGGAATCCTGTTGCTCAGCACTCAAGGCAACAATGGGAAGGGCGAGTATCGAAAGCAGGAATAAGAGGCGTTTCACAAGCACTCCTGAGAATCATCTTCATATAAGGAATGCTTTGATAATAATCTATAAAAGCCGTGTGCGGAGATGAACCGCACACGATGGATGACTGATTAGCTGCTGAGCAGAGTATCACCGACGATTGATTCTTCCGGTGAAATAGCAACGTTTCTCCTGAGAATCATCTTCATATAAGGAATGCTTTGATAATAATCTATAAAAGCCGTGTGCGGAGATGAACCGCACACGATGGATGACTGATTAGCTGCTGAGCAGAGTATCACCGACGATTGATTCTTCCGGTGAAATAGCAACCTCGACGTTTTTTCCGGTATAGGGTAACTGGTTCAGGAGGTAACGCATGGCATTGATACGGGCGCGTTTTTTGTCGTCAGATTTAACCACCGTCCAGGGCGCATAGGCGGTATCGGTATAGTGGAACATTTGTTCCTTGGCTTCGGTATATTCATCCCACTTATCCAGAGATGCCAGATCAATCGGGCTGAGTTTCCATTGTTTCAGCGGGTCGATACGGCGACGTTCAAAACGTTCATGCTGATGTTCCTGACTGACAGAAAACCACAGTTTGAACAGGCGAATGCCATCATGCACCAGCATGCGTTCTAAATCAGCAACCTGACGGATAAACTCCATATATTCTCTGGGCGTACAAAACCCCATAACTTTCTCAACGCCGGCGCGGTTATACCAGGAACGGTCAAACAGGACGATTTCTCCCTTTGAGGGCAGGTGCTTGATATAACGCTGGAAATACCACTGGCCGGCTTCTGTTTCAGAGGGTTTTTCAAGCGCAACGACGCGGGCACCACGAGGGTTAAGGTGCTCCATAATGCGCTTGATAGTTCCGCCTTTACCGGCCGCATCACGACCTTCAAAGATAATAATGATGCGCTGGCCGGTTTCCTTGGTCCAGTTTTGTACTTTTAATAGCTCGATCTGGAGCTCCCGCTTAAGCCATTCGTATTCATCCCGTTTCATCTTCTTCGGGGATTCAGTGGCGGCAGGCGCTGGAAACAGTTCGACTTTGCTGTCTGCGAAAACTTGGTCTGCCATGAGTTGCTCCGTCTGTGTTTTTGTTGTTCTTGGTTTAATGATAATACCTGGATAGGTATAAATACTGATCTACATCAAGTGGCAATTGATCTTATCAAACCTGAAAGTTTTGACATATGTCAGCTAAAGCCTAAGTTTCAGGTAGGTGATAAAAAGATCTGAATAATGCACTTTCAAATAAAGTCATATAAAGCAGCACCGTTTGATATTGTTTTCGTGTTTTTTTTGCTGATGCCGAATATGGCAATATCAGGCTTTTGGGAGCTTGGCAATGAAGTTGAGCACTACAGCGGGCATTATCATGGTGAGAGCAATACTATGCCCTATCTGCTCTACGGCTTTAACCCAGTGGAAGATTCCCCGCTGGTGATCGAAGGGCTGCTGGCTTATAACCGGCGCTACGGGAACAGTCAGCGGCAGAACGATTTCGCTCGTTATGATCTTTATTGCGGCTACAGTTTTTATAACGGTAACCTGGTTCTGAAACCTGTGGCAGGGTTCCGGCAGGAAGAATATCGCAATCATAAGAAAAGTCTGGAATATCGTTTTTTCCCCCAGCTTGATTATCTGCTGTCAAAGCACACAAAGCTGCGACTGATTGGTTTTGTGGCGCCGATGAATGTGAAAGATCTGAACCGGGAGCCCGCGCCTGATTCTCTGGACAGTTTTGATCGCTATGGTGACTATCGTCATGAGCTGCAGTTCAGCCTTGATCACCGTTTAGAGACTATGGATAGCATTCGAGTCGCTTTTTATAGCGAGGTTATCAAAGTCAATGATGTCTCCGGCAGCAGTGAAAAACTGCGCAATGAAGGCCAGTTGCGTTTTGTTTACACCAAACTGTTCAGCAACTGTGAGTTTAAGCCCTGGATCAGGACAGGCTTATATCGCATCAAGAAAAATGCTAAAAATCAACAGAAAGAAGAAGTGCGTCACCGGATCGGCTTTGATCTGATTTATAAGTTTGCACCGCAAACTGAATTTGTCTCCCGCCTTTATTTCCAGCAGGAAGAAAAACAGACATGGGAAGGCAAATATGTTGATCACAAAAACCGTACTTTTCTCAGGCTGGCAGTACGCCGGTATTTTTAGGTTCTGTTGACGTAAGTGAACAAGTGGCAGGAGGTTTAATGGAAAAGCCTTTTTCTCAGGCATGTGAAAATAATAAACAACCCATCCTGAATGTGTTAACACGTTACTTTTCTGACCGAAAGTCAGTACTGGAAATTGGCAGCGGCACGGGTCAGCATGCTGTTTTCTTTGCCGCTGGTTTACCTTTCCTGCAATGGCAGCCCAGCGATTTAGCTGAAAATCTGCCGGGCTTACAGCTATGGATCGATGAAGCTGAATTGAGGAATATAAAAACGCCTGTAAAGCTGGATATGCTGGGTAATGTCTGGCCGGATGATCATTATGATGCAGCTTATACAGCTAATACATGCCATATCATGCCGATGGATGCAGTCAAGGTGATGTTCTGGCAATTAGGAAACCGGCTGTCTGCGGGTAGTATTTTTTGTCAGTATGGTCCCTTTAATTATCATGGGCTGTTTACCAGTGATAGCAATGCCCGGTTTGATGAAATGCTCAGGCAACGCGTGCCACATATGGGTATCCGCGATTATGATGATATCGCCGGGCTGGCAACGGCTAATGGTTTTAAGTTACTGGAAGATATCGAAATGCCGGCGAATAATCGCACATTAGTCTGGGTTAAACGATAAGTTTCACCTGTTCTCTGATTAAGAAAACAGGTGAATCTCCGCAGAGGTTAGTCTTCGGCTATGACTTTATAGCAAGGCTCGTATTTTGTTCCGGGCAACTTCATCCGGTACTGGTCAACAAAGCTTTGCAGCAGAATATCAACCCGTTCCATCAAGGCACGTTCACCTTTCAGTTGGAACGGTCCGTGCTCCCTTATCACTGCAATACCATCCTCTTTGATATTACCAGCCACAATACCGGACATTGCCCGGCGCAGGTTAGCTGCCAGCTCGTAAGGGGGGAGTTTGCTGTTAAGTTTCAGGTTAGCCATGCTTTCATGGGTTGGCTCAAACGGCTGCTGGAAGATATCGTCAACTGTCAGCATTGCATTGAAGTGATAGGCATCCTGATGCTTGCGGCGGAAGCGGGTAACGGCTTCCAGTCCTTTCAGCATCTGCAGGGACACTTCTACCGGATCATCAATAATAATCTGGTAGTGCTTCTGCGCTTCTTCACCCAGTGTTGCACCGATAAACTCATCGATCTGTTTGAAATATTCGCGGGAGGATGCCGGTCCGGTCAGAATCAGCGGCATCGGAATTTCCTGATTATCCGGATGCATCAGCACACCCAGCAGATAAAGCAGTTCTTCTGAAGTGCCGGGGCCGCCGGGAAAAATAATAATGCCGTGACCCAGTCGGATAAATGCTTCCAGTCGTTTTTCAATATCCGGCAGAATGACCAGCTCATTAACAATCGGGTTGGGGCTTTCTGCGGCAATAATGCCCGGTTCGGTCAAGCCGATAAAACGACCATTTTTGATACGTTGTTTGGCATGACCAATATAGGCACCTTTCATGGGGCCTTTCATTGCCCCGGGTCCGCAGCCGGTACAGATATTGCCGCCTCTTAACCCCAGGCGGTAACCGACCATTTTTGTGTATTCATATTCTTCCTGCTGAATGGAGTGACCACCCCAGCAGACTACAATATTGGGCTGTGCTTTCGGGTGCATGGCACGGGCATTGCGGAGAATCTGAAATATCTGATCAGTCGTGGCTTCATTGTTATTGATGGTATTGCTCACGGCGGCGTAATCCTGACCGTCAACATAGAGAATATCGCGCAATACGGAGAACAGGTTTTCCCGCACACCACGGATTAACTTCCCTTGAACAAAGGCGCTGGCAGGGGCATCAATCAGTTCCAGCTTTAGCCCCCGATGCTCCTGAACAATCCGGATATCAAAAGTATCGTATTCCCCCAGCAATTCTTCGGCGCTGTCGCTTTCCTGTTCGCAGTTCAGTACCGCCAGCGCACACTGGCGGAACAGCCGGTGCAGACCTGACTGACTGGTATCCTGTAACTGACTGACTTCACGGGCGGACAGTACCGTCATGGTTCCAACCGGATTAACGATTGCGCTTACAACGTCTTTAGGTGCCATATTACCTCCTTGAAGCAACTTTTTCTTTATTGTCGCAGTTGGCTGCGCAGGATGATAGGGCAAAATACTGGGTTAAATATGTATTGTTGGCTGGCTTGTCTATTTATTTGTCGTCTGTTCCATGGCTTTCTATAGTTGGGTTGAGCCTGACAAATTATGAAAGAGAGGGAAGTGACTTCTATATTTCCCTGTGAACAATAAGTACCCGGTCAGTAGTTTTGCAATATTCTGACGGCGCCTTTTTCCACCCTTGCTGCGTTGCAACTCTAGTCACGTAGCTATGGCTACGCTCCTGACGTTGCGCCTTGAAGGCATGAAAAAATGCACTCGCTAAAATATTGCAAAACTACTGACCGGGTACTTAACGCTGCTTATTTACTGATGTCCGGTCTTTCTTTTACATAGCGTGATCCGGGCACCGTCTCCAGTCTCAGAGCCTTCCTGCAGGAGGTTGTCATTATGCCCGTACGCCAACTTACTGATTTTCTGGATCAGAATGCCATCCATTATGAATCTGTTATCCATGGTGCGGCTTACACCGCGCAGGAAGTTGCTGAAATGGCCCATGTGTCAGGCTACCAAATGGCTAAAACCGTCATTGTGAAAATCGATGGTAAACTTGCCATGTGTGTTGTTCCCGCGACTGAGCGGGTTAATTTCAGCAAATTGCAGTCGGTGACCCAGTGCCATACGGCAGAGTTGGCAACTGAAACTGACTTCACTCGTGCTTTCCCTACCTGTGAAACCGGCTTTATGCCACCGTTTGGTAATCTCTACGGACTGCCTGTTTTTGTTTCGCCAAAATTGCGGGGAGAGCATACCATTGCCTTTAATGCAGGGTTATCAACAGAGCTGGTAAAAATGGCGTGGGATGATTTTGAGCAGCTGGTGCATCCGACGGTTCTATTATAGTGACTTAAATAAACAGTCTGGGTTGTGCCTGTTATAAACAACTAACAGGCACAATTTCCAGTGGTTAGAGACCGAGGTTATCTATCTGTATGTGTGAAATAGTGTCATGGTCCGGTAGCCGGAATCCGAGAACCTGACTGAAGAAGGAGAGTTCTGAGTCATACATTGCTTTGATATTTTCAGCAGCTTTAATCCGGTGCCCTTCCTTCTCAAACTTCTTATAGGCAACCAGCTTGCCTGCAGACAGAAGCTGGTCATATATTGTTTGAGCTTGGTCAGGAGGAACAACAGCGTCTTGTTGTCCTTGTATCAGTAACACCGGCTTTTTAATATTCCCGATATGATTTATCGGTGCTCTGGAATGGTATAAGGCTGCTGCATCAGGCAGTGAGCCAACCAGTTGGTCAAGATAACGGGACTCGAATTTATGTGTGCCTTCAGTGAGTAGTTTCAGGTCGCTGACACCGCAACAGCTGGAACCACAGCAGAAAACATCAGATCTGAAAGTCAGGCTGGCAAGTGTTGTATACCCTCCAGCACTACGTCCCCTGATAATCCGCTTGTCCTCATCAACTTTACCCTCACTTGCGAGGTGTCGAGCGGCACTTGTAGCATCTGCAATATCAACTACTCCCCAGTTCCCTTTCAAACGATTTCGGTAGGTTCTGCCATAACCACTACTACCGCCGTAGTTAACATCACAAACGGCAAATCCCCGGCTGGTCCAGAATAGAATGCCTGGCTCTAGCATCGCAGTCGTTGCTGTTGTAGGGCCGCCATGAATAATAACAGTCAGTGGAGGCCGCGTATCAGGCATACCGCAGTATTCAGGGTTCGCTGGTGGGTAATAGAACGCATGACTTGTGTTGCTATCTTCGGATTGAAACTGGATTGTTTCAGGAGCAGATATATAGCCAGCTTCAATCTTATGCTCAGAGCTGTTACGAATAATCTGGGAGGTACCTGAACCTGTATCTAGCCTGACAACTGCAGTGCTCTTTTCAGCTGAGCCTGCAATAGCAAAAATTGAACGACCACTGGAAAAGTGGACATGAGAGAAACTGGTTTCCTTAACCTTGTCGAGTTGGGTGAATTGATTATCCTGATCGATTTTGCAAAGCTTCCATATGCCTTTTTCTGTGTATGAAGCATATATCAAGCCCTTGTCATCAAAGCAGAAACAGGGGTCGCAAAATTTCCAGTGAGGTTTGCCGAATTCTACTTCCATATCAGTGACAGATGTCACTTGGTTGTCGTTATAGCGATAGATATTCCACCAGTTGTTTTTATCCGAAACAAAGTACAGTTGTCCATTTGGAGACCAGCTCGGTTGAAAAACAGATTCTTCCTGCCCTCCTGCAACGAGTGCTTCATTGATGCACATGCCAGAGCTATCAAAGGAAGAGACATAAAGTTCTGTGCCATCCCAAGGCATATTGGGATGGTTCCAGCAGAGCCATGCTATCTGAGTATGGTCAGGGTTCAGGCGGGGTGTTGAGTAAAAGTCATAACCTGATACCAGTGTCGTTAGAGAGCCATTATCTAAATCAATTGCTACGATGTTGTTTATTATCCTTGTCACATCTTCTTTTTCCTGTCCCAGTTCAGGGTGATATTCTGCAATGGCAATAAGGCGGTTGTGTTGCTTATCAAGGCAGAAATCAGTAAAGAAGCAGTTTTCGTCCGGCTTGGTTAACTGTGTGGGAGATTGCCCGGGATGAATCGTCCATACAGTATTGTCTTCTGCATTGGAAAAGTACACGACATCATCTACAACCAGTAAGGCTCCTCCGCCATATTCGTGTACTCGGGTTGCTGCACTGAAGGTAGTGTTCGGAAGAAACACATCTGATAGACCGTCTTCATCTGTATATTTGACAATAACGTGCCTGCCTTTTTCTTCCGGGCGAGATTCAACCCAGTAAAGGGTCTTTCCGTCCACACACATATCTGTGAATTTTCTGGCACCCTGCGTCATCATATCTGTAGTGATATCTGACGGCCATGCGCCATACGTTGCAGGAGTTTTAGCCTGGATTGAAATACTCGATAAAAACAGAATGGCTGCAACCAGCCAGATGAAAGGGGAGTGCTTCATTGTGACGCTCCTCGTTGACGGGATCGAAAATGATACCCGTCGAAGAGTAGCAGCAGATGAGGTTTTTTTACGGGAAAGCTTTCAGGCTTTGGATTTTACTTTCAGGTGATTCATCAACCATTCAATGGTTGTGCCCTGAAACAGCAGTGAGAACAAAATCACCGCCAGCGTCAGATCAATAATCAGCCGTTTTTCCGGGAATCCGACTGGAATCGACAGCATCAGGGCTACGGGAACAACGCCCCTCAAACCACCCCAAAACATAACGGCTTTGGTCGTATTATCCACATGAGGGCTTTTCGGAATACGGTTGCTGATGGGAATCAGGGTATAAATCACCAGAAACCTTGCCAGCAATGTCACACCAATGGCGATCACTAAATAAGGTGCATAAGATTCAGTCCGATCCAGATCCTTGATCAGCAGGTTCTCCTGAAAACCCAGCAGCAGGAATATAAAACTGTTGGCAACAAAAGCCATAAACTCCCAGTAGGGATGCAGATAGTCCTGCACTTCTTTTGAAAGGACTTTATGAGAATAGGTTCGGGTAATAATGCCGGCAGCAATGCCAGCCATAATGCCGGACACGCCGAAGAAATGATCTGCAATCAGAAAGCTTCCGTAGGCAAGTACCATAGTGTGTGCAATCTGCACAAATACGATTTCTCTACCTAGTCGGAAGACACCAAGCATCAGAAAACCGGCAATGGTGCCGACAACAATCCCGCCAAGAAAAACATAGAAAAATTCAATAACAGCGCGTATCAGCAAAGGGACATCAAAATGAAGACCGGTCTGAGTGACAACGGTGACGATGCTGAACATCACGATGGCGGTTGCATCGTTAAACAAGCTCTCGGCATCCATTAGCAGCGCCATTCTTTCCGGGGCTCCGATTTCTTTAAACAGGGCAATGACGGCAACCGGGTCAGTTGCGGAAATCAATGCACCAAATAACAGGGCGCCTGCCAGTGTCAAAGGGGTGAGTACCTCAGTTAACCAGGCTACGATCAGCATAGACATCACTACACCAATCACTGCCAGCATCAATACAGGTACGAGTTCTTTGCAGAGTGCCGGCAGCTTGATGTTAATGGCTGCATCGTAGATCAGCACCGGGAGCAGCAGATAAAGAATGACATCATGGGTTAATCTGATCTGCAGGATGGGAGCAAGCACATTGTAACTGTTTGCCTGCAGCCCGAGCGCCATCCCGATCACGACCAGACCGATGGTATAGGGGAACCGGAGTCTTTTCAGAAAAATGGCGGATCCGGTTGTCAGCAGGAACAGACCTGTAAAGATCAGTATTGCTACAGCCAGGCTTTCATCATGCATGGCAGAACCTCTGGGGGCAGAAAGGTAAATACATTGGAAACGGGCATTGTCTGCAAGCCGGTCAGGCTGTCTCTGCAGTTTAATGCAACGAAGAGAACGGGGGATTTAAAGCCTGAAACCTTAGCCTGTTTTTGATGCGGGTCAAAAAGAATGGAAGTTGTTCAGGTTCTGTTCAGAAAGCTTGTCTGGATAAGTATTCTGAGTGCATACATTTTCGTTGTTTACAGGTACCCGCATCACTTATATTCAGCCAATCAAAATTATAGCTCTACGGAAGGTGTTGGCTGAATGATCAGCTATTCGGTATTGGCGGCTTTTATCCCCACGTTTTTCTTTGTATCCATTACGCCCGGTATGTGTATGACACTGTCCATGACAATGGGGATGACATTAGGTGTACGTCGCACACTCTGGATGATGGCTGGTGAGTTGCTTGGTGTGGCGCTGGTGGCGATATCAGCGGTCATTGGTGTAGCCGCCGTAATGCTGAATTACCCGACAGCATTTACGGTATTTAAATGGGTAGGTGGTGCCTATCTTTTGTGGTTGGGGGTTCAGATGTGGCAGTCGCGTGGGAGTATGGCTATCCCCGAAGACCATAACAGCCTGCAACAGGCTTCCAGAAGAGCGCTGGCGCTGCAGGGGTTCGTAACAGCGATCGCCAACCCAAAAGGCTGGGCGTTTTTTATCTCACTGCTACCGCCGTTTATTGTGATTGAGCAGCCGTTGCCTGCACAGTTGATGATTCTTGTCGGGCTGATACTGCTGCTGGAATTTATCTGCCTGCTGATTTACGCCAGTGGTGGTAAAACCCTGCGCCACTTTTTGCAGCGCCGGGGTAATGTTCAGTTACTGAACAGGCTGGCAGGTACATTAATGATGGGCGTCGGGTGCTGGCTTGCGCTGGGTTAACCTCACTGAGTTAATAAAGGCTCGCCAGTTGAGTCAGCAGTGCAGACTCAAAACGCCTTAGTTGATCACGAGAGGTGCCTCGTTTCCCGGGCAGATCACTGATGCCATTAATCATTAACACCATGGCGAGCTGCTTGCCGCTGGCTGTTTCCAGATAGCCCGCCAGATTGCGTACTCCGGTCATGCCACCGGTTTTGCCCTGAAACTTACCTTTCAGCGCATTACCCTGCATTCCCGGGTGATAGCGTAAAGTACCATCTTCAGCGGCGACTGCCAGCGCGTCACGAAAGCGGCGCGCTTTGGGAAAGGTATGCGCTTTGAGCAAAATATCTTTCAGGGTGCGGGCAGTGATCAGATTATGATGTGATAATCCGGAACCATCTGCTAAGTAACTGTTTGCCAGATCAATCCCCTGCTGCTCAATAATTTTACGCATTGCCAGCGTCCCATTCTGGAATGTGCCGGGGCGATGAGTCATGCGGCTGCCGAGGGTTTTCAGCAAAGAGTCCGCAGCCAGATTATCAGAACGCTTGAGTGCCCGGGCAATTAACTTGTCCAGTGGTTCTGATTTGTTAAGCGCAATCACTGAGCTGGCACTTAACTCTTTGGGCGGCATTCCGAGGCGCAACGTCCCCTGATGCTGAATTCCGTTTTTCAGTAGCGCCTGCCGAACATGCCAACGGGCATTTTCGACAGGTTTCGTCAGCGCAAAACGCAGTGGCATATTGCGGGTATTGGGTGGCAGGCAGCCAACCAGCCGGTAATTATTGCGGCCTTCCGGTGCCACTTCTAACTCATAACGAAGATTACAGTCGGGGCGGGTCACAACTTCAATATCAAATGTAGCAACGTGATTGTCGGTTATCAGGCGGGCAGGGGCATCGGGTGTTTTACCGTTGCTGAGCCGGGCATTAAAACAGTTACGGTCAATAATGGCGGCATCGACCGGCGCTGAATAGCAAATGGCCACTGCATCCCAGGACCAGCCTCTGCCATAGGCTTGTCCGCCAAAAGCGTGGGCATCCAGCCAGATGTTGCCGGTGACTTTTCTTACACCATTGGCGGCCATATCTTTAAACAGTTTATGAATATCTTTACTGGTGAGTGTCGGGTCGCCGCTGAATTCAACAATCAGATCATCCTGAATGGCGTCTTTGCCCACTGCTGTTGGTTTTGTGCGCACCAGCGTCTTGAAACTGAAATCATCATCAAGACTGTTGAGAGCAGCGAAACCAGTCAGCAGCTTCTGAAGACTGGCGGGTTTCATCAACCGGTTGGCGTTTTCACTGATTAACAGCCGATTGTTATCCAGATCGTATACTTCGATTGCAATCGTTGCGCCCGGTGGTAAGAGCTTCCGGAGATTTTCCGGTAGAGGTTGAGACTCAGCCTGAACCTTAACGCTGAATATAAGGCTGAAAAACAACAGCCAGCGTGTGGTTGCTGTAGTCTGTAAAAGCATGACTGAGAGTTTCTTCACGCATTGATACAGTAATCCAACAGCTTTCATCGTAGAGACCTCTTTAGTGGTAGAGGTAAACCGGCTATCCTTGGGCGAAAAACCGAATCGATAAAACAGTGCATGGCTGATAACAGATCAGAGGGGGTTAGAAAATGGATAAAGAGCTGATCATCGGTAAATCGGCCAATACCGAAGAGCAGGTTACGATTGTTGACGACGCGAATCATGTGACGGGATCTGCTCCCCGTAGTGTAATGCGTCAGCAAAAACTCTGTCACCGGGCCACCTATATTTTTGTTTTTGATCATCAGGGGCAGCTGTACCTGCAGAAACGTACGTCCATCAAAGATGTTTACCCCGGATGGTACGACCTTGCGGCCGGTGGCGTTGTGACGGCAGGTGAAGATTACGATACCGCGGCAGCGCGGGAACTGGAAGAGGAACTTGGAATTAGTGGCGTGCCGCTGGAACCTTGCTTCCATTTCTATTTCCAGAATGATGACTGTCGTGTATGGGGTAAAGTATTTACCTGTACCTATGAAGGTAAAATGACACTGCAGCCGGAAGAAGTGGTCTCGGTATCACGAATTTTACCGGAAAAGGTTCTGGCGAATCCTGAACTCAGGCATTATACCCCAGATACGCTGGCGGCCCTTGAGCGTCTGTTAAAGTATCGGCAGCAGAATCCTTAAATAAACCGGCTGGTTGTTTATAAGCAGCAGGTAAAAGCCGGGATGATCCCGGCTTTTTTTGCAGAGTTGTAGAGATGTTTACCGGAATTATTCAGGACAAACGTCCTGTTGCAGAGTTGATTGAAAAGCAGGATCTGGTCACCCTGAAGCTGGATATGACTGACCCCCAGCGGGATGGTTTAAAGCCCGGTGTCAGTGTGGCGGTGAACGGTGTTTGTCTTACCGTTACGGGTGTCGAAGGCAATCTGGTCAACTTCGATATCATGATGGAAACCCTGCGGGTCACCAACCTGAAGCAGTTACAGCAGGGCAGTATTGTAAATATCGAACGGGCGGCTCGTTTTGGTGATGAAGTGGGCGGGCATCCGTTGTCCGGACATATTCACGACAGGGTGGAAATCGAATCTATTGAAACACCGGAAAACAACTGTGTGATTACTTTCCGGTTTGATCCGCGCTGGCAGGATTACCTGCAGCCTAAAGGCTACGTGGCACTGAACGGCGCCAGCCTGACGATTGGTGAAACAGTAGAGGATGGTCGTTTCTGTGTTTACCTGATTCCGGAAACATTGAGCATCACCACCTTTGGTGATGCCAAGGTTGGCGATAAGGTCAATCTTGAAATTGATTCCCAAACGCAGGCGATAGTGAATACTGTACGACGGATGCTGGCGAAGCAAGCCTCATAACCTGTCATTCACTGAGCTTATCCAAAAGACTGGGTACCGCTAGTGCGCCGCTGATAATCTGTTCTTTTTGAGCTTTGCCAAGCTGTTTGATGGCATATTCCAGACGTAATGCCTGTGAACGATTTTCCAGTGAACAGCTGAAAGCGAGTAACAGTGGCCCGCGTCCTCTCAGGTAGCGGGCACTGCGCTTGCCGCCTGCCTGATGCTCTTTAAACCGGCGCTCGACATTGGTGGTGATGCCGGTGTAGAGACTGTTATCGCTACAGCGAACCAGGTAGAGATACCAGTGGGATTCCTTGGTGTTGTGTCCAGACATTTATACTCAGATATTCTGATTGATCCGTAATCCGGTCTATTATTCCAGACTTGTTACAAGCTGTCGTATGCCGCACTGATAGTGAGGCTGACTTATGCCACTTGAATTTGAATGTCCTGTTTGTCTGGAGACAGAAGATGTACTGCGTAACCGGGATGCATTTGAGAATCTGGCAATGTTGCCGGTTTGCGGGCACTGGATATGTCAGGATTGTCTGCATCAGCTGGTGAATCCCAGAGGGTTTGATCCTGCGTATATCCATCGAAACTGTCCTCTGTGCCGGGCACCGTTCACGGTACCGGCAGAGGATCAGGCACGCCGGGATTATATCTGGAGTGATGCTGTTTTCCGTCCGGAACGGGTCATGCTGGAGCCCAGAACGGATTCTCACTCGCCGCAGAGGATGTTGATACCGGAATATGAAGAATATGTATTAGGCCAGTTATTGCGTTCTACCCATCTTATCTGCCAACAGATTCGTACCACTCAACTGGCACAGTCGGTTATTCCGGAAAACCTGCAGGCCAACCTGGCAAACAGACCCAGTAAGATTATGCGCGCGCTGACGATAGCGCTTTTAAAAGCCCATGCATTACCTGCGTTACAGGCGCGATTTGGTAACCCAACGCCGCAACAGTTTGAAGTGATGGTTAATCAGTTTATTCGCTTTGGTGTTCACTGTGAGCTGATTCCGGGTATTGTCAGACCTGGGTTTGATCCGCGATCGGGCTCGTTGTTCCGGTGGTAGTGGCTGCGATTAACTGTGATAGAATCCACAGCGCCATAAAATAAAGTCAGCCATTCAGGCAGGGAAAGTTATATGTTACAGATTTCAGGGCAGGTCAGCCTGCCGGATGATGAGATAGACATTCGCTTTATTCGTGCTCAGGGCGCGGGTGGCCAGAATGTCAATAAAGTATCATCAGCAGTTCACCTGCGGTTTGATATCAAACGCTCTTCATTGCCAGATTTTTATAAAACCCGGTTGTTAGCGCTGTCTGATCAGCGTATTACCAGCGACGGTGTCATTGTTATCAAGGCGCAGCAGTTCCGTACCCAGGAAAAGAACCGGGCTGATGCACTGGAGCGACTTCAGGCACTGATCAAGAGTGTGGCACAGGTCAGGAAAGCACGTCGCCCGACTAAACCGACTCGTAGTTCCCAGCAAAAGCGTATGGATAGCAAAACCAAGCGGGGTAAAATAAAAAATTTACGAGGAAAAATTTCCCATTAGATTTAATGGGTTGAGATTTCACTTTTAACAACTATTCTACTTGTTTCAAGGGATTGGGTCTATTTTATGTGCTTGGGTAAAAATTAATCATATCAGAATCAGCCAGTATTTATTTGATGCTTATACATTGTAGAACTGGTCAGATCACTCTTTTCTTTATCGTATTAATGTTATCAGGAATCGTTTATTCCCACGGGGATAGAGATTGGGATGAGAATGGAGAAGCTGATGCAGATTGGGAGAGTAGTGTTCCTCTTTTGAATATGGCGGGTGTACATTCCGAATTAACCCGCCTGCATCAGCAGCATTATCGTGAATTATTCTCTTTTCTACCTGCCTGCAAAGAACTTTTTGATTGCCTACCTGATGCCGAAAATAAAAAACTGATTGAATTATCTACAGGTAATCATAGCGATCTGGGAGGTAGTCGGAAGAAGTATTTGAATGCCATTATGACAGCAGAAGCCTCAGATAAAAATTTTTGTATTCAGTGTCAGTGCACTCTTTTGAAATCAGAAAATGCTGAAGCACAGGAAGCAGGAATCAAGCTGTTAAGCTGGGTTATAAGACGTAGTCAGGCAGATCCGAAAACTGTAATAGCAGCACTTCGGGAAGAGAGATTTCCTGTGGAAAGTGAGGAAAATGCACTTTCACCAATAGAAAAAGCATTCTTATTGTCAATGCTACCACCAGTCTGGAATACAAAAATATCCTGGCGTTCCAAAAAACGTATTTGTCAGCGGTCTGGACGTCAGCGAGAGCCTCTCTCTTTGGACAAGATGAAACAGCAGTTTGAGCAAAATGGATGTCAGTGCGATTATAAATTATGGCTAAAATATATTCTGCAGCAAAAGCCTAAAATTAAAAATCTTAAAAAGTTAGTCGTTGTCAGTGACGAAGCCCTGAGCTCATTTTTTATCGAAGAAAATGTTATCTGGTGGATGCTTGAACTACTGAGCAATAATTACGGAGGGGAGGCAGCTCAGTTAATTAGAAATGAAAATATAAGCAGTAAAAAAACGATATCCAGTCTTCTTGAACAGGAGGTATCCGGCATAGTCAGGATCTGTTCTGTCAAACCGTTTGCAGGATATTGGTGTGAGTGGATTTTAAATACGCTTGAAGCAAAAAATCTGGAGCAGATTCAACGATTTTTTAAAGTAATGGAACATGATTCATTGGCTCGTGTTTTGTTGCAAAGCAAAGCTTATATGAAGCATGCGGCCACTTTTTTAAGTCTTGTAATTCAGTGGGATAATAAAGATGTTACGGATAAGTTCCGATTTACCTTTCAAAACCGCCGTCAAGTGTTGTCAGGCTTACATAAAGGGCTGGCTGTTGAAGGTATAAAAGTACCGGGGCGGTTTACGCGAAAGGTGGCATCAACCTATGGATATCTTGAAAAGGTTATTTCAAAATCTGCAGATTCCGGACAGGCTCTGCCTGTGGAGTTGGTGTTGTCCCAGTTGGAATCATGTGATTTGCCAACCTCTGCATTAGCCAGAGCTGCCTGGGAAAAGAAAAGCCAGGATTCTCTGAAAACCTTGGTAGATCATGCGCCGTCTCCCGGTAAGCTGCTTATGGAATGTTCTTTTCAGGACAGGAAAAAATTCAGATCTTTTCTCGGTGTGACTCACAACCCTGATCAAACGGTTGAAATAGCAGAGAGCTCATCCTTAACAGAATATCTTGTAACTTCATTTGAGCAGTGTAAGCCTGAAGCAGCTTTGTTTCATGCGGCTGGAGCTGGTTTGCCTGAACACTGTGATCGTTTGGTAAAACTCGGTATTAGCGCTAATAGCGAGCTGAAAGGATTACCTGCAGTTTTCAGAGCATTAGAGAGTAAACGCTACCATACAGCCATGGCACTGGTTGATCATGGCGCTAAGTGGCAACCTTTAAATAGTGAGCAGACGCGTGGATGGGCGTGCCATCAGCCTGTAACCCGTTATTGCAGGCAGATCATTATTGCCACACAAAATCCATGGTCATTTTACTTTCATTTATTCAGAAAACATCCGGAAATTTCGGACTATGTGATTTGGGATAAATATTGCTGGAATAATATTCAACCGGTTCACGTTCGGGCTGATCATGGAGGCGGACCTTTAAAAATCTACCTGAATAATTTTATCTGCAAAAACAACAACGCGTCAGATGTTGCAGCCGCTATGATTGGAAGGCTTGGACTGCTTGGTTACCAATTGAGGCATAACAGGGATGTACGGGTTGTTGTCTTGATGAATAATGGGGTGAAAAAAAAGGTAACTATTCAGCACCCTCACAATAAGCTGGTATTTTCGTGATTTTGTGTCATTTTCAAATACAGTTCTTCTCTGACCAACGCTTGTTATGAGTCAACTTGATCCCGAGTTTCAGATTATCGTCACCCTCCTTGCTATCGTAAATGATCAGCAAGAGCAGATCGGTGGCCTGGGCGATCAGGTAGCGAAACTGGAAACAGAAAATAAGGAACTCGCGGACAGACTCAACATCAACAGCCGGAACAGCAGTAAGCCTCCCTCTACAGACGGTTATGCAAAGCCTGCTGCCAAACAGAAAGACTCATCTGCCACGGTGGAGGGTGAGCCACAAGACGACAAACCTAACCCAAAAAGCTTACGACAGAGGTCTGGTCGAAAGCCCGGCGGTCAGAAAGGTCACAAAGGTTCAACGCTTCAGCAAGTCACTGACACTGACCGCACCCAATATCACCCGGTTATAGACTGTGAGAAGTGCCATCAGTCCCTGCACTCTGCAAACATTGCCAAGTTGGTTGAAAGGCAAGTATTTGAACCGGGTCGTTTTGGTCACTTTGAAGTGACAGCCCATGTGGCCGAAATCAAAGAGTGCCGCTGCGGTCACATGACACAAGCCCGTTTCCCTGAAGGAGTTGATGCTCACGTGCAGTATGGACCGGTGACTCAGGCGCTGGCCGTGTATCTTTGTCAGTATCAACTTATACCTTGCAAGCGTGCCTCCCAGTTCTTCATGGATATTTTCGGATTGGAAGTCAGTCCGGGTTCCATCTGCACCTTCCAGAGCAATGCTTATGACCGGTTAGCCAGCACTGAGCAGGCAATTAGTGACGCCCTTAAGGTTGAACCCATTGCAGGCGCTGATGAAACAGGCATGAGAGTAGCCGGAGCGCTGTGGTGGATGCATGTCCTGCGTACTGACAAGTGGACGTACTATCATCTGGACTTGAGTAAAGGACATTCCGCCATAGAGACGATGGGTATTTTGCTGACCTTTGCCGGGATACTGGTTCATGACCACTACAAGGTTTACTTCCGCTATGCTGCGGCTCATGTACTCTGCAATGCCCACCACCTGAGGGAGTTACAGGGTGTCGTTGATCGCGACTGCAACTATCTTGCGGCTCGTCTTCAGCGGCTGCTGAGACTGGCCTGTCACCTCAGCAATGGTTTTAGAAAGCTGGGAATGAAGGCGATGCCGGAATCCATCCGCCAGCGTATCTCTTCACTGTTCGAGCGAACAGCAAAAAGGGCGCAAGCGGAAGAAGCCGACTATATGGAACGAGTACGGCAACGGTTGGGGCGTGACAAAGTCAAGAATACGAAAGCGTTCAACTTGTTTAAGCGGTTGGTGGAGTACAAGGACGAAACTTTGAGGTTCATGACCGACCTCAACATCCCCTTCGACAATAATGGCAGCGAGCAAGACATCAGAAATGGCAAGGTGAAGCAAAAAATATCGGGCTGCATCAGAAGCGAGGAAGGGGCGAAATGGTATTGCCGAATACGAAGTTATGTTTCATCTGCGAGAAAG
>CBDHDU010000014.1:0-82429 GCA_965261725.1 Endozoicomonadaceae bacterium
ATGCTTAAGCGCGAGATTACAATTGAATGTAAGTTAGCCAAGCGAGTCATTCTTGAAGAAGTTTTGCGCCCCAAGCCTGACATTCGAGCATTATTGATGCATTCTGCTGTTGTCGATATGCAGCCACATATGAGACTACGGCTGGATGTTTTTCGTCTGCCCGTGAGAGCGGGGTAGTACGCCCCCAATATAAATACAATATCTTAGACTGTTCAGTTTTTTGCTTGGTATGTATTCTTCTAACTCAAAGCTAACTTGCAAGTATAGATAAGCCACGTTTTCGTAAAAGCATTATTACTACAATTTTTGTGCATCAGAGAAGCAAGAAATTTTGCCTTCTCTTGTTGCTATTTGTGGTATGTGCTACTGAGTTCTTAGTGTATCTCCGCTAATATAGGCACCCTCGGATATATTTTACACTCCTTTTGGAATATCAGAATTTTAATGACCAAAGCTCTGGAAATTCGCAACCTCCACAAGACATACGATAGTGGCCACGTAGCCCTGAAAGGTATTGATCTTGAGGTTGCAGAGGGTGATTTTTTTGCCCTGCTCGGCCCGAATGGTGCCGGTAAATCGACCACGATCGGTATTATTTCTTCACTGGTAAACAAGACCAAAGGTCAGGTATCTATTTTTGGCAGTGATCTTGATAAAGAATTAACCCGCGCCAAGCGAAATCTTGGGATTGTGCCGCAGGAATTCAATTTCAACCAGTTTGAAAAGGTGATGGATATCCTGATAACTCAAGCGGGTTATTATGGAATGCCGTCACGTCTGGCGCGTACGCGGTGTGAGCACTACTTGAAAGCACTGGGACTCTGGGACAAGCGCAATGAATCGTCTCGAATGTTGTCCGGTGGCATGAAGCGTCGCCTGATGATTGCCCGGGCGCTGATTCACGAGCCAAAACTGCTGATTCTGGATGAGCCGACAGCGGGTGTGGATATCGAGCTGCGCCGTTCGCTGTGGGATTTTCTGGAAGAAGTGAACCGTAATGGTACCACCATTATTCTGACCACTCACTACCTGGAAGAAGCCGAGCAGTTGTGTCGCAATATCGCCATTATCGATCAAGGTGAAATTGTTGAAAATACCAGCATGAAAAAACTGCTGGGCAAGCTGCAGCGTGAACGGTTTATTCTCGATGCCCGTGGGGCACTTAATGGTCAGGCACCGTCAGTTGAAGGTTATGTGATTGAATCACGCGACGAAAACTCATTTGAAGTAGAAGTTGATAAAGAGCAGGGGCTGAATAAACTGTTCGTCGGGCTGGCTTCACAGGGTATTGATGTCGTCAGTATGCGTAACAAGGCCAACCGCCTTGAAGAATTGTTTGTTTCGATGACACGGTGAGCGTGATGAATCAAGTGAGTGAGGTTCGCGCGAACTGGATCGCGTTTCAGACTATTTTTGTCAAAGAAGTCCGTCGTTTTATGCGGATCTGGCCGCAAACGCTGCTGCCGCCAGCGATTACCATGACACTGTATTTTGTTATTTTCGGCAGTGTGATTGGTTCCCGTGTTGGCAAAATGGGCGGCTTTGAATATATGAAGTTTGTGGTGCCCGGCCTGATTATGATGTCGGTAATCACTAACAGTTACAGCAACGTGGCATCGTCGTTTTTCAGTAATAAATTCCAGCGCAGCGTGGAAGAGATGATGGTGGCTCCGATTCCCAACAGTATTATTCTGATGGGCTTTGTCATGGGAGGTGTTGTCCGTGGTTTGATTACGGCTGCCATCGTTACCATGCTGTCACTGTTCTTTGTGAGCTTCACCATCCACGATTATTTGGTGACATTTACGGCAGTCTTCCTGACGGCGCTTATTTTTTCCCTCGGCGGGTTTATCAATGCGCTGTATGCACGCAAATTTGATGATGTATCGATTATCCCGACCTTTGTGCTGACACCGCTGACGTATCTGGGGGGGGTGTTTTACTCACTCAAGTCCCTGCCGGAAGTGTGGCAGGATATTTCCATGTGGAACCCGATCCTGTATCAGGTTAATGCCTTCCGCTACGGTATGCTGGGACGCGCCGGTATGGTTGATATCAGTGATGCCTTTATTGTGATGACGGTTGTTTCTGTGGGGCTGTATGCCGTTTGCCTGCATTTATTGAACAAAGGCAAGGGGTTGAGACACTAATACTGTGTGTTTCCACGGGCTGCCGGTATCATACCGGCAGCTTTGATATTCTGGGGATCTCAAATGAGTGGCAAGATGAATGCACCGGAACAGTCTCCTCTGGGAAAACATACCGAGTATGTTTTTGAGTATCAGCCTGATTTGCTGTTTCCTCTGCCAAGGCAGGATAAGCGGGATCAGCTCGGTATTACGGCTGCTGTGCTGCCATTTCATGGGCGGGATATCTGGAATGCCTGGGAAATTTCGTGGCTGGACCCTAAGGGTAAGCCCGTCATGTGTATTGGCCGCTTTACCTTGCCCGCTACCTCAGAAAACCTGATCGAATCAAAATCCTTCAAACTTTATCTCAACTCATTTAATCAGAGCCGCTTTTCCAGTTTTGAAGAAGTGCAGCAGATTATGGCAAATGATCTGTCAGCGGCGGCAGGTGCAGCCGTCACTGTTGGGTTAATGACATTATCCGCCGCGACTGGAGAGGGTATTGCTGCTCTGCAGGGTGAATGCCTTGATGAGCTGGATATTGAAATTGATTCCTACACGCTGAATCCGAAGTACCTGAAGCATACTCCGGATGCTGAACAGGTTACGGAAACGCTCTACAGCAATCTGCTTAAATCCAATTGTCCGGTTACCGGTCAGCCAGACTGGGGAACGGTAATTATCAGTTACACCGGCAAACAGATTGATCGTGCCGGTTTGTTGCAATATATCTGCTCATTCCGCCAGCATCAGGAATTCCATGAGCAGTGCGTAGAACGCATGTATATTGATCTGCAGGCTTTTTGTCAGCCGTCAAAACTAAGCGTTGAAGCACGTTATGTACGCCGGGGCGGACTGGATATTAACCCTGTGCGCAGCAGTGAAAAGGAAATACCCGTCTTCGAACGGCTGGTAAGGCAATAAAGAATAAGGTCATAATTGCTACCGCAAGCCTGAATTTTTGGTGTAAGGGGGAATCCATGTCACAGCATCCAGAAGCAATGTCCGCCATTACGGCGCTGACTCAGCGGGTTTCCATGCCAAGGCTGGATTTTCCGGCGCCGAGTGATGATCAGTTACAGCAAATGTTTGCAGCGGCTCTGCGTGCTCCGGATCATATGATGCTGCGCCCCTGGCGCTTTATTGTGATTCGTGATGATCGTCGGGAAGCTTTGGGTGAACTGTTTGCCAAAGCCGCTCTGGATGAGCAGCCGGATTTATCTGCTGATGCGCTGGATCGTCACCGGGGATTACCTTTACGGGCGCCAATGCTGGTGGCGCTGGTCTGCTCCGTAAAAGAACATCCCAAAGTCCCGGAAATAGAACAGACTCTGTCAACGGGAGCTGCAGCGCACGGTTTGCTGACCACTGCTTATGCAATGGGTGTGGGTGCTATGTGGAGAACCGGCGGCATTAGCTACAGCTCGGTAGTGGCTGCGGGTCTTGGTCTTGCGACAAATGAAAAACTGGCGGGTTTTGTGTATTTGGGAACTCCCTCAGGAAGAGCAAAGCCTGTGCTTGAACAGGCGATAGCAGACTTTGTCTCTGAGTTTTAATGTAAGCGCATGGAAAACATCACCTACTTATTCAAGGCACCGCTGATCAATCTTGATTCACCATCCGTTTCACTAATTCCACAAAATCACTCAACCCTTGAGCTGAATTCACCTGTGTATAGGGGATACGCTTGACCCTGAATCCGAGTTTATGCAGGATATGATCAATAAAATAATCAATCGTACGCCGCATGCCGGGTGATTTTCTGTTAGCCTCTTCCCCGGATTCATCCTGATAAAAATGGTGGGTTCCATCGACCTCTATGCACAACCGTTGTCCCACGAGAATGTCAACCGGGAACTGTTTAATCTGTACTTCCATCTTAATTGGCTGGTCGGGCAAAGCCTTTACCAATGCCCTATACACTTTTTGTTGCAAACGCGATACCGCAGGTTTCTGTTCAGGTGTGAGGACAGGACAGTCATCATGTTGTCGGTCTGGCCAGTACCAGTAAATGAAAGCGAAAGCCCTCTGCCATTGACTAATGCTCCAGACTGTTTCTGAATCAGCAGGCGATAATTTTGGCTCACTGAATATCTGATCTGACGCCTCAAAAAATAATTCCCCGGGCAGGCAGTTTCCACAAGGCATCGCTTCAAAAAAGAATCCGTGCGGATTATGTGTGGCTACGAAATCCAACATGGTGCAATACCATAAAAGTTCAGCATCCAGCTGCCCTCCCCGCAAACGGTACAATTCATTGAACAGCCTGATGCCCAGTGTTACCTGTGAAACTGAAGTAAAACATTTGCACAACACCTGCAGTATTATTGTCAGATCTTTCACTGACCAATTGCTGGCTTCGGACAAGATACGCCGGGAGGCCTCGGCGTAGAGGATTTTCAGCCCCGGCTCGCAGCCGCTGACCCCGCTGAACCCGTTGGCCAGCAGCGCCAGATGCTGGATTCGACAGCCTTGCGCGGCACTCAGCTGCGCCTCGCGGTTGACGACCTCGGCGTGAAGGATTTTCAGCCCCGGCTCGCAGCCGCTGACCCCGCTGAACCCGTTGGCCAGCAGCGCCAGATTCTGAACAGGACACCCTTGCGCGGCACTCAGCTGCGCCTTGCGGTTGACGACCTCGGCGTGAAGGATTTTCAGCCCCGGCTCGCAGCCGCTGACCCCGCTGAACCCGTTGGCCAGCAGCGCCAGATTCTGAACAGGACAGCCTTGCGCGGCACTCAGCTGCGCCTTGCGGTTGACGACCTCGGCGTGAAGGGTTTTCAGCCCCGGCTCGCAGCCGCTGACCCCGCTGAACCCGTTGGTCAGCAGCGCCAGTGTTTGTACCCGACAGCCTTGCGCGGCACTCAGCTGCGCCTTGCGGTTGACGACCTCGGCGTGAAGGATTTTCAGCCCCGGCTCGCAGCCGCTGACCCCGCTGAACCCGTTGGCCAGCAGCGCCAGATGCTGGATTCGACAGCCTTGCGCGGCACTCAGCTGCGCCTCGCGGTTGACGACCTCGGCGTGAAGGATTTTCAGCCCCGGCTCGCAGCCGCTGACCCCGCTGAACCCGTTGGCCAGCAGCGCCAGATTCTGGATTCGACAGCCTTGCGCAGCACTCAGCTGCGCCTTGCGGTTGACGACCTCGGCGTGAAGGATTTTCAGCCCCGGCTCGCAGCCGCTGACCCCGCTGAACCCGTTGGCCAGCAGCGCCAGATTCTGAATAGGATAGCCTTGCGCGGCACTCAGCTGCGCCTCGCGGTTGACGACCTCGGCGTGAAGGATTTTCAGCCCCGGCTCGCAGCCGCTGACCCCGCTGAACCCGTTGGCCAGCAGCGCCAGTGTTTGTACCCGGCAGCCTTGCGCGGCACTCAGCTGCGCCTTGCGGTTGACGACCTCGGCGTGAAGGATTTTCAGCCCCGGCTCGCAGCCGCTGACCCCGCTGAACCCGTTGGCCAGCAGCGCCAGATGCTGGATTCGACAGCCTTGCGCGGCACTCAGCTGCGCCTCGCGGTTGACGACCTCGGCGTGAAGGATTTTCAGCCCCGGCTCGCAGCCGCTGACCCCGCTGAACCCGTTGGCCAGCAGCGCCAGATTCTGAACGGGACAGCCTTGCGCGGCACTCAGCCGCGCCTTGCGGTTGACGACCTCGGCGTGAAGGATTTTCAGCCCCGGCTCGCAGCCGCTGACCCCGCTGAACCCGTTGGCCAGCAGCGCCAGTGTTTGTACCCGGCAGCCTTGCGCGGCACTCAGCTGCGCCTTGCGGTTGACGACCTCGGCGTGAAGGATTTTCAGCCCCGGCTCGCAGCCGCTGACCCCGCTGAACCCGTTGGCCAGCAGCGCCAGATTCTGAACAGGACAGCCTTGCGTGGCACTCAGCTGCGCCTTGCGGTTGACGACCTCGGCGTGAAGGATTTTCAGCCCCGGCTCGCAGCCGCTGATCCCGCTGAACCCGTTGGCCAGCAGCGCCAGATGCTGGATTCGACAGCCTTGCGCGGCACTCAGCTGCGCCTTGCGGTTGACGACCTCGGCGTGAAGGATTTTCAGCCCCGGCTCGCAGCCGCTGACCCCGCTGAACCCGTTGGCCAGCAGCGCCAGTGTTTGTACCCGACAGTCTTGCGCGGCACTCAGCTGCGCCTCGCGGTTGACGACCTCGGCGTGAAGGGTTTTCAGCCCCGGCTCGCAGCCGCTGACCCCGCTGAACCCGTTGGCCAGCAGCGCCAGTGTTTGTACCCGGCAGTCTTGCACCTCTGTCAGCCGGGTCTGTCGTTTGCTGATTTCATCTGCTATTGCCTTCAGGGCCTTTGCTGATATCTGGCGGGTTTTTCCCTTGAGCCTGGAGAAACCATTCGCGAGCAAAGACAGGTCTTTAGGGCTAGCGCAGGTGAGTTCTTTTATTTGCTCCGTAATTTGGGCGGCGATTTTGAGTATTGTTGTTCGGTTTATTTCCTGCCTCAGGTCTTGACTTAATCTGTTAACTGTCGTGGCTTGCTGTGAAATCCGGGTTTTTTCTTCTGCATATCTATCACGTAATCTACCCGTGGCATGCCAGGATTCAGATCCGCAAAGGCTTGAATTACTTCTGTCGTTTAAATGCCTTGTCCATTTTTTATCCTCGACCATTGTCCGGGGATCTAGCTTTTGATTCCTCCAGGAAGGCAGTAATTCAGGATGTTGGTACCAGTCTATCGATGATTTATATTTTTTATAATATGGAAAGCCAAGCGCATAATCGTCGGCAAACTGTTTCTTCAGCGCCATGCCCAGTGCTTTATAACCGACTCTTTCACTGCATATCCATGTTGCCGCTATGAGTGTCATCAGGTAGTGCTCGACTGACGGTCGAAGTGCCGGGTTGAGGATTTTTGCTGCGACGCGGCAGCACAGCTGTTTCACACAATCATTCAGACGCTCTGTTGTTGTTTGTTGGGGGAAGATTTTTATATTGATTCCTGAGCCGGTGAGCCTTTTGTTATTCTCACGGCTGTCTATCTCAAATTCATGAACGCCAAGTTGCATTATTCCATTAACATGGCAAAACTGTTCAGCCCATTGCTGATTTGACAAAGCTGCGAATATGAATCTGTGAGTGATAGGTGTTGGGTTACTGTAAATTTGCATCAAGTCGGAATTTTCAAGAACAAGCCCGAGATACCAGTCACAATCCGTGTAAGTCCACCTGACTTGATCGACTGCACTCACATAATCAGGCCCGAACTTTATTCGCTTCATGAAAAAATCAAGGTTAGCAGGCTGGGTGAATGACTGACCGGATTTACAGGCTAGGTCAGTATAATATTCTATTTCGTACGGTGTTCTCTGATCTTCAGAATTTTCAAGTAAAACACCGGGCGCTTTGGACAACGACAAAGATTTCATTGCAGCAGGTAAGGAGGTGTTTTTTGTGCTGATTTTGGAGCGGTGCATATCAGGAGGTGAGCATATCTTGCATTGAGCTATATGACCTTTCATCTCGGTTATACTACCGCTGAACCCACAACCTTTCGGATATTCCCAGATCAGGTTTGTTATTCTTCTTTTGACGAGGTGCGTACTGAACGACGATCGCTCTCTGCATGAGGGGCATGCAGGTAAAGGTAACTTCTCTATATCTGACTTGCAATAAACGTTTTGACATTTATTGCACACAACAGCCTCATCACTAACTACATTTATGCATACGGCACACCATAAATCATCAGCTTCCTGAGGAATAACCGTTTCAAGCATATACTCCTTTTGGTTAATTACAATCGTTCTTGTAGCATCATTACCGCCAGCATATATAGAAGCAGAAGATAGAAATAAAAAAATCATAAGAATACAACGTAATAAATTGCTCACTTCATCTCTCCTGTGATTTATTTTCTTGTATGAGTGGTGAGACTTTAATGGATTATTATAAATTTATTTTTTATTAATTATAATTCGAATTAAAGAGTAAGATGGGTGGATGTCAATCTTTAGAAAAAATGAAGTTTTATAAAAATGCCTCGTCAGCAAAATCTATGGGTAGTTTCTGGTTCAGGCAGCTTGCCAAGCGTATGATATAAAGCAATTTCTGCACATTTATAGGTTCTGAATCCATACGATTTTCTCGTAGTGAGTTTTATCCTGGTATTCAGCCCTTCAACAATTCCGCTGGAAAATGCCTTTTTTGCCCTGAACCAGTTCAGGATAAGCGGCTTATGTCGCCGAACAGTTTTAGCCACTTTCTTCATTGGCTCTATCTTTGATCGCATGACTCTTGTACACCACCGATCCAGATACTTTCCTGCCCAGTGTGGTGAGATGTAGTCCCAGAAAACCTGGAACTCTTCTCTGAGCAGGTAACCCCTGACACTTTTCAGGTTGTACCGGAGCACTGTGTTTAGCTTGATCTCTTCTTTCTCGGTCAGGTTCTCTTTTCTCTTGAGTAGGCACCAGCGAGTTTTTTTCAGAACAGGTTCATATCCGGCTGCCTGAAGCTGTTTGTGTTCTGAGGCTCTGACTTCATCAATGGCCTTGTTCAACATGGCAACAATATGAAAACGATCCAGAATATGCAGCGCCTGGCTGGCATACTCCGCAATCGCTTTCACGTAGGGCTGCCACATGTCAGAGCAGACATATTCCAACTGCTGGCTTCTCTGTGCACCAAAGAATGAGAAGAAACGGCGAATGGTGGCTTCGGTTCGCTCCTGTCCAACCCACAACAGCCGTGTGTAATCACGGTCGATCTGGTAAACCACAGTCAGGTATTTATGACCTGTTTGATACGCCACCTCATCTACACCAATGGCCTTGATATTGTCGAGAGGGCGATGTGCTTTGCCCCATTCAACCACATACTCAACAGCATGAAAGACCTTCTCCCATGAGGTATTGAAAATGCAGGCAACCTCTTTCCACGAGAGCTTTCGGGCCCAGCTTGCCAAAAACTGCATGTAGACTTTGGTAAGTTCTTTCTTGCCATCCGCCCATGGAACCTGTTCAACCTTTACACCACATGTCTTGCATTCAACCCGACGCATTCTGTAGAGCAGAAAAACCCTGATGCCCCAGAGGGGAACGAATTCGAAGCGACGCTCAGTAAGGCGGTCATAGCCTGGAGCAGCTTTTTTGCATCCTGAGCAGATAGCATGACTGTTCTTCCGTGGAGCCACAGTCACATTGAATACTTCAGAGCCCTGATAGAAGCCGAGTTTTACATCCTGATAAACAAAAGACTTGAGTTTATGAACTTTATTGAGGATAGTTTTAATCAGCATCAGTGCTGCCTTTTGTTGTTTTTTTGTCCATCAACAAAAAGCTATCAAAAGTCAGGCACTGGTGTTTCTATCCTCAAATCTTGTTCGCTTTTACCCACAGTTATCCCTGAAGAGCCAATTTGCCTCGTCAGCAAAATCTGTGGGTAGTTTCTGGTTCAGGCAGCTTGCCAAGCGCATGATATAAAGCAATTTCTGCACATTTATAGGTTCTGAATCCATACGATTTTCTCGTAGTGAGTTTTATCTTGGTATTCAGCCCCTCAACAATTCCGCTGGAAAATGCCTTTTTTGCCCTGAACCAGTTCAGGATAAGCGGCTTATGTCGCCGAACAGTTTTAGCCACTTTCTTCATTGGCTCTATCTTTGATCGCATGACTCTTGTGCACCACCGATCCAGATACTTTCCTGCCCAGTGTGGTGAAATGTAGTCCCAGAAAACCTGGAACTCTTCTCTGAGCAGGTAACCCCTGACACTTTTCAGGTTGTACTGGAGCACTGTGTTTAGCTTGATCTCTTCTTTCTCGGTCAGGTTCTCTTTTCTCTTGAGTAGGCACCAGCGAGTTTTTTTCAGAACAGGTTCATATCCGGCTGCCTGAAGCTGTTTGTGCTCTGAGGCTCTGACTTCATCAATGGCCTTGTTCAGCATGGCAACAATATGGAAACGATCCAGAATATGCAGCGCCTGGCTGGCATACTCCGCAATCGCTTTCACGTAGGGCTGCCACATGTCAGAGCAGACATACTTCAACTGCTGGCTTCTCTGTGCACCAAAGAATGAGAAGAAACTGCGAATGGTGGCTTCGGTTCGCTCCTGTCCAACCCACAACAGTCGTGTGTTGTCACGGTCGATCTGGTAAACCACAGTCAGGTATTTATGGCCTGTTTGATACGCCACCTCATCCACACCAATGGCCTTGATATTGTCGAGAGGGCGATGTGCTTTGCCCCATTCAACCACATACTCAACAGCATGAAAGACCTTCTCCCATGAGGTATTGAAAATGCAGGCCACCTCTTTCCACGAGAGCTTTCGGGCCCAGTTTGCCAAAAACTGCATGTAGACTTTGGTAAGTTCTTTCTTGCCATCCGCCCATGGAACCTGTTCAACCTTTACGCCACATGTCTTGCATTCAACCCGACGCATTCTGTAGAGCAGAAAAACCCTGATGCCCCAGAGGGGAACGAATTCGAAGCGACGCTCAGCAAGGCGGTCATAGCCCGGAGCAGCTTTTTTGCATCCTGAGCAGATAGCATGACTGTTCTTCCGTGGAGCCACAGTCACATTGAATACTTCAGAGCCCTGGTAGAAGCCGAGTTTTACATCCTGATAAACAAAAGACTTGAGTTTATGAACTTTATTGAGGATAGTTTTTATCAGCATCAGCGCGCTTCTTGTTCTTTTTTGTCTGCAAACAAAAAAATTACCAGAAGTCAGCCGCTGGTGCTTCTACCCTCAAAATTCGTTTCTGTTTACCCACAGATATGCCTGAAGAGCCCGAAATTTGAATCAGCCAGCAGAATGTCACCTGATTTCAGACTTGACGACACTTGTCTCAGCAATGCTTGTTCTCCTGTGCCTTTACCCTTGCAGGCAGCGACTGCTGAATTCAGAACAGCACCGCTGCCAAGGGCAACCAGAATCAGAATTCTTAATTGAGGGAAGCCTTGTCCTTTCTTTTGAGATTTAGGTTGAGGATATTCTTTTTGGTTGGCCTCGGTATCGGGCATGGAAAGCTTCGAACCATCGGCGAGCACTACACGCCTGTCGTGCCAAAAATAATCTCTACCTGTAGCATCATCAAGATTGTTGCCAGCGCTTTGCAACAAAATTTTGATTGCCTCTTCGAGAAGTTTTTTACGCGCCTGGCAGTAGGGACCGGTGGTGGTTTTGTTCTTTTGTCTCTGGAGGGCAACCTGATCTCTGGCATCAGCAATTAACGCATTTCGACAGGTCTTGGTCTCACTTGCGACCTGTTTCATAAAGAGTGACAGGGTTTTGCAAGCAGGGTACTTGCGCTCTCTTTTGGTAATTTTTTTTGGAACTGCTCCAGATCCTCGGCGCTGAGGATAGTGGAGAGATCATCATCAGCAGTTTGTGCAAACTGCCTCAAAAGATCTTCAGCATGACTGATGAATTCTTGACTACGCTTACTCATGGTTTGCTCAAGTGGGGTGTTGGAACAGTTGTTTTACAACTGTTTTCCCTCTTGAGCACGCCCTTATTTGTTGGGCAGAGCGCTTAAGTTAGCGCCATTGTAGGCAAGATAGCGTTTCACCGAGACCACTAAAAACGACAGTATAATCAAGCTCATTACCAATGTGCCTGACTTGGTGTTAAAGCGATGCCAGCCTGAGTAGGATTTCACTTCCTTGAACAACAGCTCGATTTGCCACCGAAGCCGGTAGGCCTGAAGCACATCACATAAAGAGAAACGGGCTCGATCAAGATTGGTGACAATGAAAACCCATTTTTGCTGTGCCCCATTCCAGCGCACAACCAGCGGGAAAGCCCAACCCCTGTAGACTGGCCACTCTACCTCAAGATCCATGCATTGATCTTTGGGAAAGCCGGACAGGACATCCTTCAGCTTTTTGCTTTTGTAGCAGTTGAGGTTTTTTCCATCCTCTCTGGCTGCACTGAGAATAAACGGGTTAACGCTCTGTGGTGCTTTGCACAAAAAGTTTCCTTCCCGGTCAGTAACGGCGGCAAAATGCTCCAAATCGAAATAACCTGCGTCGTATAATCCCAGCGTCAAAGCCAGTGATGATGGCAAAGGAGGCAGGCAGGCTCTTTCTGAACGGGTATCTTCTGTCAGCTGAACCCGGACCAGATTGTCATTGAGGAAATCCATCGTCGTGTGAAGCTCTACGGCAGCAGGGCTTATTCTGGAAAAACGACCGGGAAAGGTATTCTCCAGAGCCTTGTATACCGCCTGAGATGAACCGTCATGGATAAATATATGCTTAAAATCGGCAAAGGGACCGCTTTCATCAAAAGCCAGCACTTTACGAGAAAACATCTCCAGACAACGAAACCAGAGCCAGAGTATCAGCTTGGGAAATGCCTCTTTCTTGGCCTGATTCATCCATGAGCGATAAGTGATGTTGCAGCCCGTCAGCTCGTTAAACTTTCGGTGCAGGTCAGCCAGAGTTGTGGCATTACCATCACCGCCTAAAGCCGCAATCAAAGCAAGGATAAAGTCGAGAGGCATGATATCCCGCTGCCGGATCGTGAAGCGGACCTGCTCAGCCATTTGGGTTAGGTCAGATTGAGAGAAACAGGTCAGCAGTTTTTTTCAATTGCTCTAATCTCAGAAGAGTTCATCTTGTTCAGCCTGATGAATGTTATTGCTCAAACTGTAGTTTGGCTGTTCAAGATGAACTCTGCATCTGTGATGCTGTGGAGGTTTGGGGCTTAATGTCTACCCTAAGATACCAGCATAACAGACGCTCGGGGCTATAACGTTTGGTATCCCGAAGTATTTCACTGATATACAGTGGAGCCAGAGGCTGTAAGTTGATACGGGTATCTGCCCGACCAAACAGTGGTTCCCGGCTGTTCTGGAATAGCCGGGTCATGGCGCTGTACAGGGAACCGCAGCAAATAAGGTGCATATGACTCTCGGATTTGTAGCTATCCCAGAGATCCTGCAATTCATAAAAGAATGCCTTGTTGACGCGCTCTATGTCCTGAAACTCATCAAGTACAACGGTAACTGGCTGAGTTCGGCTGTATTCCAGCAAAATCTTCATAATCTCCCGCAGGCGGGTAGGGGTGCCGAAGATGGGAATATTCAGCGTCTGCCGGATCGATTCGGCAAATTCTTCACACAACAGTGCTTCCTGCTTGCGTGAAATGAACAGATAGAGAGCCTTTTGTCCATAGCCATCATAAGCCTTCCGAAGCAGGGCTGTTTTTCCAACCCGGCGGCGGCCTACCAGTAAAGTGAGTAGCCCAGAGCCTTTTTCAGCATTGTCACTCAGTGCCTGAAGCTGGGTTATTTCTGTTTGGCGGTTATAAAACTTCATGTTAGTTACTGTAACTACTATTACAGTAACTATGGTTGCGGTTTGTGACGGTAGCAAGATTTATGGTGATGAAAGAAGAGTTGGGGTTCTATCTGTCAGCAGGAATACAACCTGATGGCCCAGTGTTACCTGTGAAACTGAAGTAAAACATTTGCACAACACCTGCAGTATCATTGTCAGATCTTTCACTGACCAGTTGCTGGCTTCGGACAAGATACGCCGGGAGGCCTCGGCGCAGAGGATTTTCAGCCCCTGCTCGCAGCCGCTGACCCCGTTGAACCCGTTGGCCAGCAGCGCCAGTGTTTGTGGCAGCCTTGCACCTCTGTCAGCCGGGTCTGTCGTTTGCTGATTTCATCTGCTATTGCCTTCAGGGCCTTTGCTGGTATCTGGCGGGGTTTTCCCTTGAGCCTGGAGAAACCATTCGCGAGCAAAGACAGGTCTTTAGGGCTAGCGCAGGTGAGTTCTTTTATTTGCTCCGTAATTTGGGCGGCGATTTTGAGTATTGTTGTTCGGTTTATTTCCTGCCTCAGGTCTTGACTTAATCTGTTAACTGCCGTGGCTTGCTGTGAAATCCGGGTTTTTTCTTCTCCATATCTATCACGTAATCTACCCGTGGCATGCCAGGATTCAGATCCGCAAAGGCTTGAATTACTTCTGTCGTTTAAATGCCTTGTCCATTTTTTATCCTCGTGGACTGAAGCTTGAAGCGGCAATGCCGGGTCGAACATATCTGCAATAATTACCAGTATGGCGACCCGTATTTTTTGCGACAGGTATTTCATTTTCTGTGAGATTATATCTGACTCAGCGGATAGCGTACCGCTATGAGTATAGGGCAGGTATTTTCACATCATCCGGCGTGAGGTTTATTGGCAGCAGGTGTTCTACCCCGGCACCCTTTTCGAGCCGGGGGAGCTGCGTCAGCGCGTAGCGGAACCAGGCATAGGGTTTGATTGAACGCTCTGCTGCATTGTTATCAATCTCTACCAAGCCGCTATCGAGGTAGCGCGACAGGTACGGCCACTGGTTCAGGGCATAGGTGATGGCTTTGCCCAGTTTACTTTCGGGCAGGATGCGTGGTTTTTGCTTTTCCAGCCATTGCCGTAATTTATCCATGACGGGGCGGCTTTCACACTGGCGCACCCGGTATCGCTCTTCTGTCGTTTTGTCCTTTATCCGGCGCTCAATGGCGTAGAGTTGCCGGATCATGCTCAAGGCCTAGGCCGGGCGGCTGATTTTCTGGCCGTTGTCGCCTTTCTTTTTCGGAATGGCATCCAGCGCTTCTTTGAGTTTTCGGCGAGCATGTGCCATGCAGCCTATCAATTCTATTTCCGGTCGTTTGCTGCTCAGGGTTTTATAGGCTGAGTGGCCGTCACACTGCAAGAAGCCTTTGAACTCCGCCAGAAAAGCCAGCGGGCATTGATGGTCGCGCCCCGTCTGGTAATCGTACAGCACGACGGGAGAACCGTGAAGTGGTCTAATGACTCCGAACACCTCGTTAAGCACAATAGCGCAATCAGTAACGAGGTTAAAAATGGCAGGCTCTTAATGGATTCCGGGGTGTTGAGGTAACTGCGGTTGAAACTAACGTCCACATTCGTGTAAAACAGCGGTATGATGAAGTTTCATGATCTCCTCGATAACGCCAAATGTTACGAACAAGTCAGGCAAATGCGCTGGCCGGATGGTGTCGTTTGTCCTCGCTGTCAAAGCCCTGATATTACCCGACAAGGTAAAGATGACACTCAGCCGGAGCGACAGCGTTACTGGTGCAAGTGTTGTCGGCGTCGCTTTGATGATCTGACTTTATCGGTGTTTTCAGGGCATCACCAGCCTTTAAAAATCTGGATACACTGCTTGTACCTGATGTCACTCAATCAGTCGAACAGACAGATTGCACTTGAACTTGACCTGAACAAAAGCGATGTGCAAAAGATGACACAGCAACTCAGGACAAGTGTCTGCAACAAACGCCCGGTCACCGTTCTGGACGGCAAGGTTGAATGTGACGAGGTTTACGTTGTATCGGGGCATAAAGGCCAGCCTGAAGCGGTGAAAAAAAAGGGCGGACAGCCCGCCGTAACCGTTTGAGAGGTGCTCGTGGTCGCGGTACTCTGGAGAAAGAAAAGCCTCCGATCTTTGGCATGATCCAGCGGGGTGGGCAGGTTGTGATCCGTATGCTGCCTAATGTCAAGCAGGTAACAATCAAGCCCCTGATTACAGAATTCATAGCGCCGGGAACGCTGATTTATACTGATGAATACAGCATTTACGACAGGCTTGAGCAATGGGGTTATGATCGTAAATCTGTCTGTCATGGCGCTGGGGAGTATGCCCGGGATGAAGATGGTGATGGTTTTCACGAGGTGCATGTGAATACGATGGAGGGCTTCTGGTCGTTGCCGCGATCCTGGTTGCGCCCTCACCGTGGAATTTCACAGGATAAGCTGCCACTATACTTGGGATTTTTTGAATGCATCCATAACATCAAACGTAGGGGAAAAGCAGCTATTTCAGGGTTGCTTGGCTTGCTGCTGGGGTAACCCCCCGGAATCCATTAAGAGCCAAAGGTTATTGTGTGGGGCGCTATCAGGCAAGAAGCTTGATGCAAAGGTTTGGCCTGAAAGTTCGGTCATCACGAAAGTTCAAGGTGACGACTAACAGCAAGCACAAGCTACCTGTTGCTCCCAACCTGCTGAACCGGGAATTTATGGTACCGAAGCCGGATAGGGTTTATGTCGCAGATATCACATACCTGTGGACCCGTGAAGGCTGGATCTATCTGGCTGCCGTCGTAGACTTGTTCTCTCGGAAAGTTGTTGGGTGGTCTCTTAGCAGCCGCATGACAACAAACCTGCCATTAGAAGCCCTGAGAATGGCTTACTGGGGCAGAAAGCCTGAAAAGGGCGTGATGCATCATTCTGATCGTGGTAGTCAATATGCATCTCAGGATTACCAGGAGCATCTCATGGAATATGGCATGATTTGCAGTATGAGTCGTAAGGGGAACTGCTGGGATAACTCGGTTATGGAACGTTTCTTTGGCAGCCTGAAGAGGGAGAGGACAGATCACTACATTTACGATACCCGGGCAGACGTTGAAGCGCATGTTGTTGCTTATATTTTGTTCTACAACAACGACAGGTTGCATTCATATCTCGACTATATGAGTCCAGTAGATTTCGAGCAACAGGAATTGCAATACTGTGGACAGTTTTTCGAGAACTCAACATTGATGCACCAAGGCTTGCACCGCAAGGGCTAGGATTTAATTGCAAGTTTGGGGTTTCTCAGACCTGCTAAAAAGTACCCTATGCACTGAAACCCTTGGTATTACTGGGGAAAAAGTGTCCACAGTATTGAATTGAAAAAAACGGCTTAACTTGGTGTCCTTTTTTACTTGACCACTACAACCCGTGCTGGCGGGCATATTCGGCTTGGGAAAGTTGACTTTGTTGCCAAGCCTCGATGTGCCGGAACCAGAATTGACGTTTGGTGGACATGTTGCCTCCCGAGAATGGTGGAGGCTTCAGTATCAAGCGTTGAAATTATGTTTTGTAGATGCTGTTTGGCAAGCGCTTACGTTTTAATTAAGGCTTATGTCGGGTCATTAAACCGCAGCATTTCTTCTGGCAACGGTGGCAATTCTCTTTCTTTGGGAGGAGGCAACTGCAGGTGATAACCCTGTTCCTCGATAGCTTCCAGTACTGTTTCCGCATCGGTCTGGGCAAACTTTTTAGCGGGTGTCAGCAACATATCCATGACATGGACTGGAGTACCGAAAACATCGCGTAATGCGTCAGGCACTTCAGTGAGTTCTTTGCCGCGTTCAACAAAAAGATAGGTTTCTTCTTTTTTGCTGCTTTTGAATATTGAGATCAACAGCTTTTTCATTGACTTCAGGGTCTCTTGGCTTTCAGGTGCTGTGTCAGCGGTTCATAAACTTCGGATTTACGCCAGCCTGTCAGGCTGGGGAGTAGCGGGTATTCACCCGTGTCATAGCCGGTTTGCAGCAGACGTTTTAAGTCAGCACGGCTAATCAGAATTTCGCGGGAAACATTTAATTCTTCTGCACGTTGCTCCAGCAAACTGTTTGCAGCTTCAACCCAAGGCTTGGCATCTTTGGGTAATGGCAGTGGCAGTGTTTCAGGCCAAGTTTCCCGTGGTTGATTCAGTCCATGTTCAATCAGCATCAGAATTTGTTTGCCGTGTCGTCTGATAATCGCAGGCGTCATTTTCTGTGCGCGGGACAGTCCCTGGGTTGTTTTGGGTTGATAGCGTGCCAGCTCCCAGAGTGCTGCTGATGGAATCAGTTGGTTGCGGGGAATATCTTTTTTTCTGGCTTCACGTTCACGCCAGTTGCAGAGGCTTTTTAATATGGATAGCTGCTGCGGTCTGAGACGCCATGCCAGCTTTACCTGTCGCCAGGCTTCTTCAGGGCTGCTCTCTGCCATGCTGTTAGTTGCCAGCCGGTTACCTTCTTCCAGCAGCCAGTCGAGGCGATTAATACTTTCCAGTTGTTGACGCAATTTTTCATAGAGGGGCAATAATTGCAGCACATCCATCGCGGCATAGCCGAGCTGGCTTTGTGTCAGCGGTCGCTGCAGCCAGTCTGAACGGGTTTCGCTTTTATCCAGTTCGATATCCAGCTCCGACTCAAGCAGCTTCTGGTAACCCACGCAGTGCCCCATCCCCAGTAATGATGCGGCCAGTTGAGTATCAAATAATGGTGTTGGAGCAATTCCCGTTAACCGGTTGAATACTTCCAGGTCCTCATTACAGGCGTGAAAAATTTTCAGGCAGTTCTGGTTTTGCAGCAATGCTTTCAGTGGTTGCCAGTCAGTAATCGTCAGCGGATCAATCAGGTAAACGAGTTCGCCTGCATATAGCTGGATCAACCCGGCGATAGGGTAAAAGGTATCGCGGCGCATGAATTCAGTGTCGACGGCGATGGCGGGAGCGTGCTGGCAGCGCTCACAGGCATCCTGTAGCGCCGTATCGGTGTCGATCCAGCAAGTTTGAAGCGCGCTGATAGTCTTTAACTCCGGCAAAATGCAGAGTGTAACGGTTGGCGGGGAGGGCAGGCAACTGCCTGTCAGGCGACAGACAGGCCGGTTTTCAGGTCAGCATCTTTCAGAACAGGATAATCAGCGAAGTTGGGCAGTTGATAGTGCCACCATTCATAGCGATATTTTTCAAAGCCGGCAATGTGCATGATACCCGCCAGCAGCAGGCGATTATGCTGAGCTTCCCGGCTGATATCCCGGTAGGCGTGATGAGATACATCGGCGAAATCATCAAATTCACCACCCATATCCAGCTCATTGCCGTCAGCATCGAGAAGGGTCAAATCTATAGCCGCTCCCCGGCAATGGAAACGGGGGCCGTTCTCAGGTGATGAGACATACATGGGGTTGGGGGTATGGGCAAACAGCTTAGTCTGAGCTTCCAGAGGCCGGAAAGCATCCCATATCCTCAGTCGCAGATTCAGCCTAGCGGCCAGATCAATGGCTTTCTCCAGCGGCTCGATGGCTTCCTGATGCAGAAAACATCGGGGCTTCAGGTAAACCTGCTCACCAGTGAAATTATTTGTGGTGGCATAGGCCAGGCACAAATCTACATCATATTTATCCGTTGTAATCTCAACCAGCGGGTTATGCATATCGGCTTCTCATGAGGCAGCTATGATTAATTATAAGGGATTTATATCGACCGCATTTAAGCATATATCAGGAATGTCAGGATGACAGATCAACAGCCTCCCGGCTCTACCTCTGACCTGCAGGGCCTTCTAGATGATCATCTGGCCCAGGGCGGGACATTTAAGGAGTTGCAGCAGATCAGCGACGAAGCCATGGATGCCACCTACGCCATGGCTCACGGGCATTTTCAGAATAACCGTTATGAGCAGGCTGCGAAGGCTTTCCAGTATCTGTGTTTCCATGATCACTGGAATCCCCGCTATTTTGTCGGGCTGGCAGCCTGTCAGCAGATGCTGGGATTATTTGGTCAGGCAATAGAGTCTTACTTCTATGCGCTGCGGCTCAAGCCTGAAGATCCGGGCCCCTTGTTTTTTATTGGCGACTGCTTTGTTTGTATCAAGCAGGATGACAAGGCACGGGAAGCATACAGGGAAGCCGTCAAGCTGGCACAGGATAAAGAAAACTATGCCCGTCAGGTCGCACGTGTACTGCGCTTCCTGACAGCTGGTACTGATTCAGGGAAGGAGAGCTAATCATGGCGGCACCCATCGGCAACAGCAGGTCGCTCGAAGCACATAATGATCGTATCGATCAGCGCCGGGAAGAGATTGAAAACGAAGATATTGCTGAACAGGCGGCATTAAGCTACGTCCAGCACAATACCTTTGAAAGGATTCAGGCTGATATTGAAGGTGAAGTTGACGGCTTTACGATAGGTAAGCCTTCACTGCCGCCGCCACCGGTTTCTGCTGCCGGTATTTCCCAGCATCATCTTGCTCATCAAAGGGCCAGTTCCGAGGGGCAGGCTGTTGCCATGCAGTTGTATCTTGCTGGCGCAGAAACCAATGTTGCAGTGAATAAACAACGGCTTGATGCGGTTGCTGCCCGAGTTGAGACACTGGGTAATCTTCCTCCGCATGTGCGCGATGATATTCTGGCCTCGACGGGTGATCTGGCTGCCAAAGTAAGGTCGGGTGAGCTAAGTCAGGGAGCGTTTGAAGCACTGTTGTCAGAGCTGGAAACCCAGCTGAGTGAAAGCGGACAGAAATACGCTGAAGGCACAATCCGGGGGCAGCAGGTAGATGCTGAAAAAGCCCACAAGAAACGTATGAATCAGGCCGAAAAAGCCGCTAATTTAAGCCCTGCCGAGAAATTCTTTGGTGCCATTGCCTTTATTTTTGCAGCGCCCATTCTTTCAATTATTGAGAGTGGAGCCAAGTTGGAGGCGCTTGCTAAAGGCAGTAAGCCGACAATTACTCCGTTGACTGATTTTGCAGAAAAGCTGGGTCTTGTTAAAAAAAGTGGTCCTGACGAAGCATCTCGGCCAGAAGGTCCGGAACTGGCAGCAAACGGGCTCAGTCATCTGGATATGCTGAAACTGTTGCTGGCTGAAAATCCGGAAACAGCAGAACGTAAGAAAGAATTACAGGAGGCGATACTGGCGCTGCAGTCAGGCAATCCCATTCCAGCAGAAGCATTTTTGGGTCTGAAACCTGAAGATGGCATTGAAGGTGCTGGCGCTGCGGGTGTTATTGATCCTCAAATGCAGAAGTTTCAGATGGATATGCTGGATGTAACCCGTGAGGTGGAGGCTGGTCAGATTGATGCGGCCAGAACGGAAAATGAGATTCAGCGACAAAACCCGGTTTAAATAACTGTATCAATCCAGATAAAAAAAACCGGGCATCAAACCCGGTTTTTTTTATGCATATGATTTAGTGATGGTTGTTTTTACCCACACGCACCGCCAGCACATCACAGCATGAGCCATGTAAAATGCTGGTGGATGTTGACCCCAGAATCAGCGCCAGCCCGTGACGACCATGGCTACCGACAACAATCAGATCAATATCTGACTCTTCGGCAATCCGGTGGACTTCCCGTTCCGGGCGGCCATAAACCACATGTTGCTCACCTTTTTCCAGATGAATTTTGTCTGCCAGTCGGTCAATCCGCTCCCGCGCCTGCATGGTGATTTCATCCTGCAGGGTGGTTAAATCCAGAGGGATATCACTGCCGTAAGCAACGCTGAGTGGTTCGACAACATGCACCAGCGTTAGCCGGGCACCGTTGGCTTCGGCGATGTCTTTGGCCTTGGCGAGAACAGCATCGGCTTCTTCAGACAGGTCGACAGCAACCAGAATGTGCTTGTAGAGGCTCATATCAGGACTCCTTTGGCGTTATATCATTCGGTTTTTTGATCGGCTTCCGGTATGGTGCCGGGAGAGGGTAGTCAGCCCTTCTACGTAAAAATACTAAAGCATCTGCGGATACATTGTATGACTTGGATTGTGATTTTGCTGATTATTGCATTTTTGATCAGCAATTTATTCTGGCTGATGCCTAGCCGGGAAGAGCGCAGACGAATGAAACTGCGCCAGAAAGCCTATGAAAACAAATTTAAAGTGCAGGAAAATTTTGAGCAAACTCACGAGGGGCGCTGGTTTGATTATGTGCTTGTAAAAAAACATGAGCTTGAATCAGTTGTTTATATTAGCAGCTCGGATGGATGGTCTACCGCAAAAGGAAATAATGCTATTCCAAGTATTCTGGAAACTCTGCCTGTCGGTGTTGCCGAAGTCAGCGTAAAACTAGGACAAATCAGCATCTGCTGGAATGAACAGGGCACCCCGGCAGATGTTGAGAAACTGATATCTGTAGCTCAAGAGTTGGCTAAAGGGGCTGATAGTTAAACAGTCCCTGAGATTCTATGGCGTCAGCTCTGGGTCGGTTGTGCTGCCGTGCTTTGTGTTGCTGTTTTATGTGGTGCCTCTCTGAAAAGCGCAATACCGAAATAGGCAAAGGCTATAGAGAGCAGCGGATTGATCCAGTTAAGCAATGCCCAGGGTGCATAATCAAGTACTGATACTCCCAGAGCTGACGCAAAGAAGGCACCACCGGTCGTCCAGGGAATCAGCGCCACCGTTAATGTGCTGCCTTCTTCAAGTGAACGGGATAATACCTGCCGTTTAATACCTTTCTTGTTATAGGCATCATTAAATAGCTGCCCGCCCAGAATAATCGACATATACGCTTCGCCCAGTGCAATATTGCCGGTAAAACAGCAGATAATTGTTGCTGCAACCAGACTGGCGGCACGTTTGATTCGACTTAACAGAGCCAGTGCCAGCACGGTAAGAAACTGGCAATGTTTCAAAATACCTCCCAGAGCCAGTGCCATCAGAGACAGTGACAGGGTCCACATCATGGCGGTGATGCCACCGCGGCTCAGTATCTGGTCAAGTTTACTGATGCCGGTATCAATATTGCTGCCGCTATACAGGCTGTTCAATAACAGCGAAAGATCCTGCTGTTGCAGAAAAAAGGCCAGCAGTACGGCAACGATTGAAGCAGACATCATGGCAACCTCCGCAGCCACTTTTTTCAGGCTCAGGCCGAGCATGATGATTAGCGGCAACAGCGTCCATAACGAAATTGTAAATTGAGAATCCAGCGCAACCTGAAGCGGTTTGATATCTTCGGCTGGCAGTAAATGATTACTGTATTGCAATCCGGTAAGGGTAAAAATAACCAGAGCAATACAATAAGCTGGCCCCGTCGTGTACAGCATGCTTTTGATATGACTGTGGAGGTTCACGCCGGACGTCATGGCTGCCAGATTGGTGGTATCAGACATCGGCGACATCTTGTCACCAAAGCAGGCTCCGGAAATAACTGCACCGGCAATAATCGGTGCCGGAATACCCATGGTGCTGCCAATACCCGTTAGAATCATCCCGACAGTACCGACAGTCCCCCAGCTGGTCCCGGTTGCAATTGACATAAAACTGCACAGCAGCAAACAACCGGGTAGAAACAATACGGGGTGAACCAAATCCAACCCATGATAAATCAAAGTTGCCAGTGTTCCGCTTTCTGTGAGCGAGGCAATTAATACGCCGATTAAAATAAAAATATAAATGGCTGACAGCGCACTTTGAATACCGGAATTCATCGCCTGACGAATAGCATTAAAGTCATATTCGAGATGTGATGCGCTTAAACTGGCGACAATAAGGCAAATTAATAACAAACTGTGCAAACTGATTTCTGCAGAAAGGCCAAAGCCGATAACTGCAACAACAGCAAGTAAAGTAAACAGGGCAAAACGAAAAGAAGGCAAAGGGCTGCCTGAGGTTGGCCGAGAGGCGCTTGTCACGTCCGATACTCCGGGACTTTTTTATTTCAGACACTCTATGGTATGCGGTTTTATTGTGAACTGCACTGGTTTTATTTTCATTAATTTTATGCCTGTATTTAAACAGCGTTGTGGAAAACAGCTGGGCAGTTTCAGGTGTTTTATTTATTTCTATGCTCTGTAACTAATCGCAGGCGAGTCACATAGTTATCCATAATCGTTAATCGACGATTATGGATAACTACAAAGGTGCTGATATGTCTGTCATTACTGTTTTCGATCCCGCCATGTGCTGTTCCACCGGTGTTTGTGGCCCGAAGCCGGACCAGAAACTGGGCAGACCTGAAGTCACTTGAAGCTGAAGGGCATGAAGTGATCCGGCACAATCTGGCTCATGAGCCGGCGTCATTTGCCCGCAATGTATTGGTAAAATCGCTGGTCGGCGAATTTCGTAAAGAAGCTCTGCCGATTGTATTGGTCGACGGTGAACTGGGTAGTCGGGGTGTTTACCCGAGCCGTGAAGAATTGCTCTGCATGGCAAATGGCAGGCTGGATGCGCCCCTGATACCGGAAGCCAAACAGGGATGTTGTCAGGGGCAATGCTGCTGAGGGCAATGACTATGAAATTTCTGCAACAGCTGCCCAAAATTCTGTTTTTTACCGGTAAGCCCGTGGTGCTAACCACTACTGATCCGGCAGCTCATGTTGCTGATGCTGCTGACAACCCCTCAGCTTATCTGGCCGTTGAACGTATTGATCCGCGTCGTGAAATTGAACGCTATACGGCAGAGGTTATTAATGATGCCGGAGAACTCGACGCAGATGGTCGTGCCTTGCTGGAAGAGGATCTGCGTTCACCCTGTACTGAAGAAGTGGCTGTTTTCCAGGCTTTTGCCCGCACCGTTGCCCGTGCAGATAATCAAATTGTGGTGATTGATACGGCACCGACCGGTCATACGGTTCTGTTGCTGGATGCGGCGCAGAGTTGTCACCGTGAAGTATTGAAGCGGGGAAATGCCCACTCAGAAGAAGTCACTGGTTTGCTACCACGGCTGCGTGATCCCGGTTTTACCAGAGTGCTGATCTGTACGCTGCCAGAAGCTACCCCTGTTCATGAAGCAGCTGCTTTGCAGGAAGATCTGCAGCGTGCTGGTATTCAGCCGTAGGGGTGGATCGCCAATCAGTGTCTGACGTCACTTGATATCCATGATCCGGTACTGTGTTACCGACGTGATCTGGAGGTGAGGTATCTGCAGGAAATCAGAGAAAAGCATACTTGCAAGCTGTATATCCTGCCCTGGCAGGAAAAAGGCTTAAAGGGATAGAGATTGTCGGGTTGAAGTGAGTTGATGTTGGAGGAGAAAACTGCCGGAAGACAGTTAATCAACCGGCAGTATCAGGCAAGTTAAGCGAGAAGCTTAGAACTTGCGGGTAAATCCGGCGCCGATGATGTGCATCTTGACGCGGAAGTGGCCATCCATACCAATAGCGGATTTGGTCATATGAGCATTGCCCATGTCCTTATAGGTATAGAGGAAGTCAACCTTTCAGTGTCCAGTTGTTGTTCAGTTTATAGTGAGTGCCGATTGAAGTGGTTGAGTCTTTTCGGACAGGTGCGGTTTATTTATCCGGGAATTAGCCCTATAAGCCACAGTTATTTTTCTGAAGTACTTGCTCCGCCCGATAGCTGGACCGAACCAAAGCGCCGGATACCACTTCTGTGAATCCTTCTTCAAGCCCCCATTGACGATACATCTCGAACTCTTCAGGTGTTACATAACGCTCAACCGGCAGATGATTCCTGGTGGGTTGCAGGTATTGACCAAACGTTAAGATATCCACGTTCGCAGCCCTCAAATCACTCATCGCTTCTTTTATTTCTTTTTCTGTTTCTCCCAGCCCCAGCATAATACTGGTTTTGGTCAATACGTCAGGGCGATACAACTTTGCATGTTTCAATACTGCCAGTGTTTGGTCATAGCTGGCTCTTGGGTCACGTACTGGATGTGTTAAACGGCGAACGGTTTCTACATTCTGAGCAAACACCGTGATACCGCTATCAACTACGGTTTCAACGTGATTGAGTACTCCCATAAAGTCCGGGGTCAATACTTCAACATCCGTTTCAGGATTTTCTTCCTTCACACGACGAACGACTTCTGCATAATGCCCTGCGCCACCATCCTCCAGATCGTCTCTATTAACGGAAGTGAGCACGAGGTATTTAAGTTTCATCAGTTTGACAGAGCGAGCACAATGCGCCGGTTCATCTTTATCAAGCCAGCCTTTCGGATTGCCGGTATTCACAGCACAAAAACGGCAGGCACGAGTGCAGGTGTCTCCCATCAACATAATGGTGGCTGTACCTGAACTCCAACATTCATTGATATTAGGGCACATGGCCTCTTCACATACAGTGCTTAGTTTGTGTTGATGCACCGTGGATTTTACTTTTTTGTACTCTTCACCGTTCTCCGCTTTAATGCGCAGCCAGGATGGTTTTTTTTGCATTGGCATTGGGTCATGATGACTGATCTTAATGCCATTTTTTATGGCAGTAATGCCTTTGTCATTGGTGAATTTCGTCCCGTTTTCTACTTCCACTACAGGGATCAATCGATCTGTAGTGGAGCCTTCCGGTATGACTATTCCAGTCACACCGTCTACAGGCTTATTTAAAGAGTTGGTAGGCATTCTATCCCCTCATAACTCAGTTCGTTTGCCAAATGCTGTATTAATTGGTGGCTGACTTGATCTATATCTACGCCTTCACTCAAATCAGATAGCTGCGTCACAGTCAGGCCGGAATAGCCACAGGGATTAATTCGCTGAAAGGGCTCTAAATCCATATCTACATTTAAACTGAGACCGTGATAAGAACATCCTTTTCGGAAACGTAATCCCAGAGCTGCTATTTTTGATCCATTAACGTAGACACCTGGAGCATCAGGGTTGTTTTTGGCATCAATTTTGTAATCCGCCAACAGTTTGATCACTGCATTTTCGATTGCAGTGACCATATTCCTTGGACCCATTTCCCTACGGCGTACATTAATCAGACAGTAAACCACCAATTGGCCAAAACCGTGGTAAGTCACCTGACCACCACGATCAACCGGTACTACAGGGATGTCCCCCGGCATCAGAACATGTTCAGGCTTCCCTGCCTGCCCCTGGGTAAACACCGGGGGGTGTTGAACCAGCCACAACTCATCTTGTGTGTTTTCATCTCGTTCTTGAGTGAAGCATTTCATCGCTTCCCAGACAGCCTTATAAGGTTGGTTGCCCAGTTGTTTGATGAGGAGAGTCTGTTCTGATTTCATAGGATGCTGACTTACGCTGCGTTGGCAGAAGCTAATTCAGAGCTTAACATGGTATGAGCCCATAACTTGGCATACGCACAAGCCGCCATGCGCTCTTCCGGACCATCGGAACGGGAGGTAACGATAACCGGCACCTTAGCGCCCAAAACAAAACCTCCGGGAGCGCACTTTGTCGGCACCATGTGCGCAATGATTTTGGCACTCACATTACCGGCCACCAAAGTAGGCACCATTAATACGGTCGCATTCCCGGCAACCGGAGAGCTTATTCCTTTACGGGCAGCCAGCTCTGCACTGAACGCATTATCAAAGGCCATGGGTCCATCAGCGACAACACCATCACCAAACTCACCTGCATTGGCCATGTCAGCTAACGCGCGGGCATCTGCTGTATCGGGCATGCGAGGTGTGACGTCTTCCAGGGCAGACAAAAAGGCAATACGAGGCTCAACACCCAGCCCCTTGCAAAAATCAACCGCATTTTGAGCAATGTCTTTTTTAACCGCCAGATCAGGTTCAATATTCAGAGCTGCATCCGTGAGAACCAATGGGCGATCCAGACCCTCAACCTCAAAGGCATAGCAGTGAGAGAAACGACGACCTGTTTTCAGGGAGCTACGAATAATTGGACTGAATAATTCATTGGTATGAAGGGAGCCCTTCATGATAGCAAACGCATCCCCTCGCTCTACAATTTCAATACTTTTTAAGGTTGCCTCTGTATGGTCTGTGATATTGATGAATTCATACTTCATCAGCTCTTCCGAAATGCCCAGTTGTTCTGCAATACCCTGGGTGATTTTGGAGTTACCCACAAAGATTGGCGCAATATGACCTGCTTTAGCGGCTGCTAAAGCGCCTTCGACAGATACTTCATTTTCAGCGGCAACAACAACAGTAGGAATTGAAGGTAAATCGTTAGCTCTTTTCTGTAACGTCTTTGTCATTCTCTCCCACCCTCCTTCAGGCAGTTTTCTATGATTTTTTCTTTACACAATCAGCATTAATGCTTGAAACTAAAAACGAGTTAATGATCCATTTTTTAGTCAGTTCTAAATCGTCATTTTGAATAATTGACATAATCCGCCCACCTGAATCGCCGGTAGGTGAAGCTGTATGTTTTTGCTGGCAGTTTTTTGAATCGTTTTTCTCTGCAGGTCTATTGCAACGATCTCATCATTTAAAATATTTCCTGCAAGCTGAGGGTTTCATTTTATTTTTCTTAAACACGTTGATTCTTCAACCGCTTGCTGATTCTCTACTGCCTGAAAATATATAAAATTATAAAGATGACACCTGATAAGCCCTAGGTGTAAATTCGACTAGTGGCTAGTCGAATAACGGTTAACTGCCGTTTTTACATCAACACATTAAAACCGAAAATAAAAAAAGGGTTTTAAGCTTGATTTAAATCTGCTTAAAACCCTTTCGGTTATGAATAAGAAACAAACAAGCACCTGCTGTTAAAATCAGACGGCCGGTGCACTGACGAAGTGAAAAGTAATAACCAGTCCGGATGCAGCAACAATCCAGGAGCCCAGAATACGGCTGAGAATAATCTTCCACTGTGGTCCTTTACGCAGGTAATCACCAAGACCAAAACTGTATAGAGTGAGGAGCAACACTCCAATGGCGACACCCATTAATGCCAGAATCAAATCCATGTTTTCCAATGTTTCCAACCGGGAATCAACACCGGTTGCCAGACCAACAGCAAAACCGATGATCGGGAACATAAATTTTGGCAGTGTATATTTAGCGGCAGTCAGTCCGCCCAGCATAATAGCGCCGGCCAGGAACCAGGCTTCGATATAAAAAATGCCGGAAAAATAGGCGATGAACAAACCAATCACTTGTGCCACACAAAATGCAACAAATCCTGATTTGTACTTTTTCATATCACACTGACCCAGGTATAACCCCAGAGCAGAGATCAATAAAAAATGGGATGGCACCAGAATAGGGTGCAGTACTCCATTATAGAAATTGCCCAGATTGTCAATGGGTGCATGGGCATGACTGACAGCTGGAAACAACATCATCAGTAAAGCTGTCAGTAAGCCTCTGCGATTCAACAGTTTCATAGAATGCCTGAAAGATAGCCAAGGCCTGTCAGGCAGACACCTGCACCACTGACTCGTATCGCACTTTTGCCCCAGGTCCAGCGGTCAACAAAGCCAAACACAATGCCCAGGATGTGCAACAGTCCGGTAGACAACACAAAACCAATACTGAAACTCAAAGCACTGTCAGAACTTGATAGTTCTGATCCATGAGCGTAACCGTGGAATATCGCAAATCCACCGACAATAATGGCTGCAATCCATAGAGGAGGGCGAGCGACCATAGTCACCATAGCTCCGATAACTACCGCTGACAGAGCGATACCGGTCTCTATTCCGGGGATATAGATACCCGCTATGGCTAAAGCACCACCGAAAGCCATCACTAAAGGAAAGACGACCGGCAATACCCAAATAGCAGGTTGTCCCAGAAAGGCGCCCCAGAGACCTACTGCAAACATGGCAACCACGTGATCTACACCAAGAAGCGGATGAATCAGGCCGTTAACAAAACCGCCTGATAAACCACCAATGTCGTGGGTGCCGTGAGCACTTGCCACGCCTGAAAAAACAAGCATGAATAAAGGTAATAGAAGGGATTTCTGTAATTTCATAAACAAAACCTACAAAAAAACAAGTGAAGAAAATAATCAATCACCGGACTCAGACTTCAAAAAGAGTCCGGTGATTGCAGTGGTCAACCACAAGAGAGTGATTAACCGCTAATCCAAATTAATTTGGGGTGTACCAGATAGGAGAAGTATAAGCACGTTCCTGAATGGTAGGCTCAACTCGCTTAGGCAGATCCAGGTTGAAGACCTTGGCATCGTAGGTAGTCCAACGAGGTGTTGGGATCTCCAGAACACGAACGTAGTAGAACGCATGCTGCTCAGGGTTGAACTCAGGGTCCTGCCAGTAAGCTTCCAGAGAGTGCGCACCAATATCGTTGGTATAGGTGGCTTCTTTAATGTTTACAGTGTTACCAACCGGAGTACGGGCACGACCATCGTCACCAATCTTACGGTCGCCAGAGACAGCAACATCGTAGACACGTTCCTGCTTCTCACCGTTGTCATCAACCCAGCCTTTGATAACCTGTACGCGGTCCAGATTAGCACCCTCCAGGTCACGAATAGCACGGATCATGAAGCCAGGCGCTTTGTTTTTGCTGTCTTTCAGATCCACTTCAGTCAGGTCACCACCCATTGGTACGCCGTTATCGTAAGCGTAATCAACGAAGTCACTGCGAGTCATATCAGACTCTTCGAAGCCGAAGCCACCGAAAACGCGAACACGCATGCGGGTACCAGTGGTTGCATAGGTTTCTTTACGGGCCATGGCATCCCACAGCGCTTCACGCGTGTTTTCGCGAGCCCATACCGCAGCCAGAGCACCGGAAGAAATCTGAGAAGCATACTGCTTCATTTCTTCAGTACCAGGACGACCGGAAATCTCTTCTTTAAAGCGAATAGGTTTATCGCTAGGCTCCAAGAGACTGATTTTACCGAAGTAGTTGGTCTCTTCGGTAGCGGCCAGTCCGGTGTGAGAGTCGGTAGAACCGATCATGCCGAATTTGAATGGGTTCACACCCAGTTCTTTCTGGTATACCAAACCACGCTTGTAAGCTTCGCGAGCGTACTCACGCTGAATCATATCATCGGTCTTACCAACAGCACCAAAGCTGCCTTTGTCCAGAGTTTCAAAGTCAGCGTATTCATCGTCCGGAGAGGTCAGAGGGTGAGTTTCACCGTCACCTTTCATCTGTGTCACCTCGTACAGAGGCTCCCACTTCGCGCGTTTTTCGGCGTAGTCTTTGTCGATAGGCTGACCGGAATAGTCAACATCGTCAAACATCATACCGTTGGACAGGTTACCGTTGTGAGGGATGGCCAGTACTCGACCGCCAGTGTCCTTCTCATACGCTTCCATCCACTCCCACAGTTTTTCCGGGTCCATGGTGTCGTACTGAGACAGAGGCAGAATCTGGTCTGCTTTATCCTTGCCGTCACGGAAAATAACGTTACGGTGCAGGTTATTACCATTCGGGGTCAGGGTCCATTCGTAACCAATCAGAGCAGTGAACAGACCCGGATTGTTGTGATCTTCAGCGGATTGAGTGATACGTTTCCACATCATTCTGGTCAGCTCATCCTGACCCGCCAGAGGGTCTTTAACCACACCCATGGACTTAATCCATACATCATAGGCCTGAGTCATGGCTTGCGCACCACCACGCTTGGCGATGTCATGAATCATCTTGCCCCACTTGTTTTTCAACAGCTCAGGGTCTGATTCTTCAATCATTACAGACAGGCCCAGGTTTTCAGAGTGGTCAGCGACAACCAGAAAGTCCAGTGGTCGGGACAGACGTGCGCGGACACCGGTAGAAGATACTACCTCTTTACCTTTGGCGAAGCGGTAAGCATCATCCGGAGACAAGCGAGCACCCATCAGACCAGCATCAGTGGAGAAACTGGTGTGCAGGTGAGTGTCACCGAAGTAAACACTGTTAGGTTTAGAGTCGACATAAGGAGAGTATTCCTGCTTGTCAGTACTGGCAGCAAAAGCCTGAGCTGCCACGCAGGACAACATAACGGCGATGGATAGTTTTTTTAACTTCATCCAAATAGTTCCAAGTTCATGGTGATGGCTATTGCTCGATTTAAATTATCGAGGCTTGTTAAAAATGACAGACACCCGAACCCGACACGGTTAAACCGCACAGATAGGTTCAGCTACCAGTTATTTTTAAAGCGTTGAAAAGACCATAAGTCGTTCGATAAACCAACAGGTTGCAACAATTCCGCAGCCGTAACTAACGGTGTATCTCATTTGGTCTTTGGTGAATTTGTCACTGATTCTGGCCAATAAAATGAACATAGAGCAAATCCCGGTGACAAAAAGAATCTGACCTATTTCCACACCGACATTGAACGCAGCCAGAGCTGTTAATTGATCGCCATCGGGAAGGCCAATATCATTGAGTACGGTGGCAAACCCAAAACCATGTAAAAGACCAAAACTGGAAGACACCATAACAGGGTATTTCAAACTCAGACTGTCTTTTCTGTCTTTAGCGATTTCCCAGGCCAGAAAAATAATGCTGAGAGCAATCACTGCCTCCACAGGAGGAATGGGCAAAGTCAGATTTAAGCCTGTTACCAGAATTAATGTAATGGAATGGGCTAGAGTAAATCCGGTGATGGTATGAAATAACGTTTTTGCGCTGGCAGATACAAAAATCAGACAGGAAACAAACAGCAAGTGATCTAAACCCACCAGAATATGTTCTATGCCAATTTTCAGATAGGTAACAAACGCACCCTCACCCTGCATATCTTCAGGAATTTCAAAAGACGGTGTCTCGATATTGAGAACCGTGGTCTGGTTCTTCCCATCTATATCGACAATACGCAGCAGAACATCCGCTGAGTTTCTCTCGACACCATCAATGGATACCACCATCCCCGGCAGTCCGGCTTCACGGCTTACTGTCCAACTCTGCACATAAGAGCCCGTGGCAAAATAGCTGTTTTTAACGGAAACATCTTGTGTATCATCATCAAAAGTCACCGCTAATTTGATGACTTTATTTCCTGCTGCCGGAACCTTAAAAACAACCTGGAACTCCGTCTCACTCAGAGCCTGAATGGACAGGGAGGTCGGGCGCATATCATCAGCTACAGCAGGTGATACACTAAATAACGTGATCAAAATCCATAGAATATGTTTGAGATAAATCATCAGCTTTTATCCCTGCCCATCGATCAGATGACGGTATTCTGCGAGTACTTCCCGTTCATAATTTTCTTTGAACTCTGTATTCTTTTGACGACGCCAACCATCAATCACTTTATCTTTCACAGAAGCCAGTTCAGGCAATGATCCGGGAGTGAACTGATTGATTTTGAGGTAGTGAATGCCATAGTTTGAATCAAAAGGACCGACCCATTCACCAATTTCGGCTTCAGCAAGATCTTGAGCAAATGCAAGCCCAAAAGAAGAAGATGCCTGATAACTGTCGATGGCTGACAATACTCGAGGTTCAGCGTCACCTTTAGGAATCAGCCCTTGCGCCAATCGTTGATTATTCATGAGTATGAATTGTTCAGTATCGGCAGGAGAGGCATCACGACTCACTGTTATGTATTCAAAAGCAAACACATCTTTTGTCTTATAAGTTTCAGCATTCTCTTTATAATAGGTTTCAAGCTCACCTTCTTTTGGAGGAACTGCACCCGCCAAATCAAAGAGCATGAATTCCATCTTCTGTCGAAGACGCTTTTTGATAATAGAGTCGTCTATGTCCAGTCCCAGTTCCCGGCCTTTTTGGGCATAAATTTCATCCAGCAAAAAATCTTCCAGAATATTTTTTCTTTCGAACTCTGTAGGTTCTCTCTTCCAAATAAAAGTAAACCTGTTGATGATCTGTTCTTTTCGGGCATCACTAAGAGTGATGGAGCTATCAACTGCTTCGGGAGCTACAGCATCATAAACTCCGAACAATGCGGCGGATGCAAACAAGAAGTGGATAAGAGGCTCTTTAGCCAGCTTTTTTAATATCATCAAAAAAATCTCTATGTACGTTAAAAGGGTTGGGTAATTTTCAAAAACGACTCGACGATGAATGTATTGAATTCACAAAAGTGACTAAAATTAAAATGTGCGCAGAGCCCTAGTTGGGTTAGAGGCAGAAATATCATGGATATAATGATATTTTTCGAGCTTCCCTTTTTCTGAACCGCCCCAAAAACGTGCCGACATTTTAAAAGTAAAAATAATCTCAATGTAGGGGGGAGGGGTTATGCGTCATATTAATGCTATTTATGGATGCTCACGATTAACCACTTGTATGATTTTTTTAAGATGGGTTAACACCAGATTAGCACCTTGACTCCCGCGTATAAGGGCGGCATTAAGTATTGATTATGAGTAAATATGAGGATTTCTCGTAGGGATGAGTTTTATAAAAACATGTTATTCGATTTTCGACTAGCTGTTAGTCGATTTTGTTTATGTTGATTTTGTTACGCTGGAATTATAGTCGCAGCACTTACGGTCTTAGCGGTTAATACGAGGAATCTGAGGTCGATATCGGCAATCAGGGTGTTAAAGGCGCCTTTGAAGATTATCGAACTCCTATCATTGGTATGACTGTCACGAAGTAAATTTTAAAGGAATAGGTTGCTGTTTATCGAAATGGCAACCTGTTTAAAGCTATTGCTATGGAGAGAGCATTATGAAAGTTCTCGCAATTAATCCTGGTTCGACCTCAACAAAGATTGGTATTTTCAACGACGAGCAATTGTTGTTGGAACATGTCATTCGTCATAGCAGCACCGAGTTAGCGGTATTTGATCAGATGATGGATCAATACCAAATGCGTAAGGATGCCATCGTCGCCACTCTGGCGGAAGCCGGTGTTGAACTGAGTGAGTTGGATGCCATCGCCTGCCGTGGTGGTGTCAGTCAGCCGATTTCCGGCGGCACTTACCTGGTTGACGAGCAGCTGTGCAACGATCAGGCGGGTAATCCGGTGCAACACCCATCCAGTCTGGCGGCTCTTATTGGTCATGAGCTAGCAAAATCTCTGGGCATTAATGCTTACGTGACTGACTCTCCGGTGACCTATGAGCTCAGTGACCTGGCGCAGCTGAGTGGACATAAAAAAGTCAAGCGCAGTGGTCGCTTCCATGCCCTGAATGCCCGTGCTGCAGCGCAACGTTTTGCTAAAGAACATCAGCGTCGCTATGAGGATCTGAACCTGATTGTGTGTCATATGGGTGGGGGGATCTCCATCAGTATGCATCACCAGGGGCGCGCGATGGATGTCACCGACGCAATCGCCGAAGGACCAATGACACCTGAGCGCAGCGGTAGCTTACCAAGCCGTGACTTGATTGATTTGTGTTTCAGTGGTGATTACAGCCACAAGGAAGTCAAGCTGATGCTGCAAGGGAAGGGTGGTATCTACAGCTACCTGGGCACTGCAGATATGCAAGAAGTGGAAGAGCGCATGAAGCAGGGAGATGTCGAGGCCAATGAGGTTGTCGACGCCATGATCTACCAGATCGCGAAGCAGATTGGTGGAATGGCTCCTGTGGTTAATGGCGCTATTGATGGCGTCATCCTGACCGGTGGCATCGCATATTGGAATTATGCCGTTAGTGGCTTGAAAGAGCGAGTGGGTTACCTGGCGGATGTTGTTGTTTATCCGGGTGAAATGGAACTGGAAGCACTAGTCGCCGGCGTTTTGAGTGTGCTGAGAGACGGTCAGGCTCCTAAGGTCTACCACGAGCACATTATCGCCTGATCAAACGATAGATCATCAAACTTAAAGCAGAGTGGTATTCATTACTCTGCTGCGAGATACATCATTTAAAGAGGGGAAACTGTTATGAGTTTAGATAACGATCTGAAAGTGAAACTCTACACCAATTTGGTCCGTGCCCACGAATACGACCAGACCATGTCCGGTCGTATGGTGGCGGGTAAGTTGATTGGTTTTTATCACCCGGGAGATGGTGGTATCGCTCCAGGTGTTGCTGCGGGCACGATTACTGATCCCAATGACGTGTTTCATCCTCACCACCGCGCCCATTTCTTGCCTGGCTTGGTGGCTCGTGGTGCCGATGTGAAAACCTTCCTTGCAGAGCATACCGGTAAAGAAGGTGGCTGTTGTGGCGGACGCAGTTCTTTCCACGCGCACTACCCAGAAAACAACATGTTTTTGGGTTCAGGGTTTATTGGTTATCAATTTGCCCCTGCAGTAGGTTGGGGCTGGGCTGCCAAGAACAATAAGCAGGGTCAGGTCGTGGTAGTGAGCGCTGGTGATGGTTCCTTTGGTCAGGGACGTGCCCATGAGTCCATGCTGATTGCGTCTAACTGGAAGCTGCCTATTGTCTACTGGTGTGAAAACAACAGCATGGCTATTCACACACCAATGAAAGACGCACACCCAACCCAGGATATTTCTTCTCTGGCTAAAGGCTACGACATGCCAGCCATTATCGTCGATGGTATGGATGTGTTTGCCTGTGCAGAAGCCGCTCAAAAAGCGCTGGAACATGTACGCAGTGGTAAGGGGCCGATCTTTGTCGAGTGTAAAACCATGCGTTTCCGTGAGCATGATATGGGTACTCAGAACCTGGAAGGCTATACCCCGATTTCTGATGAGCGTGTAGCAGAAATGCGCAAGCATGATCCGCTGGAATTAGCGACCAAGCGTGTGCTGGCTGACGATCTGCTGACTCAGGAACAGGTGGATCAAATCAAGGCGGACGCTAAAGCGGAAGTGGAAGAAAAATGGGCCTGGGCAGACGCTCAGAAGATTGCGGCCCCAACCGAAGAAGAATTATTAGCCAGCGTATTCGCTGAATAAGTTCCAGCAAACGCTGACACGGTTAAACAATTTTCGGAGTTACTCTAAATCATGCGTGAAATAACTTTTTACGAAGCAATCCAGGAAGCGATTGCAGAAGAAATGCGTCAGGACGAGAAAGTGTTCATGGTCGGTCAGGATATCCGCGGCGGTATCTTCCCTCACACCATGGGGCTTGTTCAAGAGTTTGGTGAAGAACGTATTCTGGATACACCGATTTCTGAGTCCGGTATGTACGGTACCGCTATGGGTGCAGCGCACATGGGCTATCGTCCAGTCGTTGATTTCATGTTCGGCAGCTTTGCTTATGTAACCTTCTCTGAAGCGGCTGTTGCTACCGGTCAACAGCACTTCCTGCACGGAGGCACTAAAGGTCTGCCGCTGACCATGACAGGTGCAGTGGGTGCAGGCGCGCGTCTGGCTAACGACCACGCTATGTCTATTCATGGCACATTCAGTCATCAGCCGGGCATCAAAGTGGTAATGCCTTCTACACCATACGACGCCAAAGGTCTGTTTAAAGCAGCCATCCGTGACAACAACCCGGTTGTTATCCCATGGCATCTGGCTCTGATGATGGAAAAGGGTGAAGTGCCAGAAGAAGAGTACGTGATCCCACTGGGTAAGGCTGAGGTGAAGCGTGAAGGTAGCGATGTCACCGTACTGGCTAACAGCCTGATGCTCAAGATGGCGATGGGTGTTGCAGAACAGCTGAAAGGCACCATCGATGTTGAGGTGATCGATCCTCGCACCTTTACCCCATTCGATATGGAAACGCTGATGGCGTCTCTGGAGAAGACCAATCGTCTGGTTATTGTTGATGAAGACTGGGAACAGTGTGGCTGGGCCAGCACTATCTCTGCTCGTGTGATGGAAGAAGGCTATGACCTGCTCGACGCGCCTGTGAAGCGTGTCACCTTCCCGAACACGCCAATCCCTGGTGGCTACATGGAACCAACCATCATGCCAAGCCCAGAGAAAATCGCAGCGGCTATTCAGGCTGTGTGTGCATAAAGCTCACCCGGCGCGCGACTTTTAAAGGCGTGCGCCGAACTGTTTTTTAGGAGAAGTTTAGATGGCTGTTAATCCATTTGTAATGCCTAAACTGGCCATGGGCATGAACCAGGGCACAGTGAACGAGTGGCTGGTTAAAGATGGCGATTTTGTTGAAAAAGGTCAGGCTTTCGCCACAGTAGAAACTGAAAAAGTCGCTTACGACCTGGAAGCACCGGAAGCCGGTTATTTTAAAGGGAGTCTGGCGGCAGGCGAGACCGTAGCCATTGAAACGCTGATTTGCTACTTCGCGGACAGCGCGGATGAACTGGCCAATATCAGCGAATCTTCAGCACCGGCTGAAGCGGCACCAGCAGCGACTGAAAGTGCAGATAATGCACCGGTTGAAGCGCCTAAAGCCGTAGCTGCAGATACACAGGTTGATCGCTCTCAGCGAATCAAAGCGACGGGTATTGCGAAAAAACTGGCTGCTGACCTGGGGGTTGACCTGTATCTGGTAAAAGGTACCGGCCCACAAGGACGTATTAAAAAGCAGGACGTGCTGGATGCTGCTGAAGCAGCCAAAACAGCCGCACCCGCCACAGCTCCGGTTGCTTCTCAGCCAATCAGTGAAGGTTTGAGTGCCAAGGCTCGAGTACCGTACGCCGGCCTGCGTGCAGCCATCGGTAAAAACATGGTCGATCAGGTATTGAATCGCGCCATGACCAACCAGAACTGTGAAGCCGATGTCAGCGAGATGCTGGTACTGCGCAAGCAGCTGGTTGCGATGGAAAAACAGCTGGGCACCAAAATTTCTGTGAATGCTTTGTTCATCAAGGCAATCGCTTGTGCAGCACGCAAGGTGCCGATCTGTAATGCCTCTCTGATGGGTGAAGAGATCGTTATCTGGGATCAGGTCAATGTTGGCTTTGCTATCACTCTGCCAAGCAGCGATGGCTATACCGAAAGCCTCATGGTTCCGGTCATTAAGGGCGCTGACCGCCTTTCCGTGAGCGAAATCGACATCGAAATGAAGCGTCTGATTGGTCTGGCCCGTGACGGCAAGCTGACTCCGGCTGATATGAAGGACAGCACTGTCACCTTCACCACAACGGCGGGTCTGGCACCTGCAGGTACCAGTGGTAGCCCGATTCTGAATGGCGATAACGTGGTTATTCTGGGTGTTGGTGGTGCCAAGCGTAAACCTGCTGAATACCAGGGTGAAATTGCCCTGCGTGATATGGCTCCTGTCATGATGACCTTTGACCACCGTGTGGTTGATGGTGCTCCGGCGGCTCGCTTCCTCAAGCATGTTGCTCAGTATCTGGAACAACCAGCGCTGATGCTGGTTTGATGTTACCGCTCTGAGACATTCTCTCAGAGCCGTTTGAATAGTTGTTAAGAAGGCAAGGAGTAACCATGTCTCAGGACTTCGACCTTATTGTTATTGGCGCTGGTCCCGGCGGCTACGTCGCTGCCATTCGTGCGGCTCAACTGGGTTTGAAAACTGCCGTCATTGAAAAAAGCGAGCTTGGTGGCGTATGCCTGAACTGGGGCTGTATCCCCTCCAAAAACCTGATTCATCAAGCGGAACAGTTTGAGTCGCTCAAAGCGATGGAAAGCATTGGTGTTCAGGTTGATCGCAGCGCATTGGATTATAGCAAGGTACAGGCGAAATCTCGCGGCGTTGTGAAAACCCTCACCACAGGTGTTAAACATCTGCTGGGTAAAAATGGTGTTGAGGTCATCAAAGGCAGTGCCCGCATCAGTGGCCAGAACGAAGTCACCATTGAAGGCAGTGAAGGGGCTTCTCAAAAGCTGAGCGCCAAGCACATCATGGTTGCTACGGGTTCTCGTCCGATGATGATTCCCGGTTTTGAAATGGATGAACAACAGGTGTTGTCGTCTAATGGCATTCTGGCTCTGACCGAGTTGCCAAAGAGTCTGGTGATTCTTGGTGCGGGTGCGATTGGTTGTGAATTTGCCTATGTGATGAACAGCTTTGGTGTTGACATCACTCTGATCGAGCTGGCGGATCATATCCTGCCCAGCGAAGATTTTGAAACCTGCGCCGTGCTGGAGTCCTGCTTCAAGCGTGAAGGCATCAAGGTGATGACCAAGACGCGCGCACTGCGTCTGGAAAAAGAAGCGAAACAGGTTCGGGTTGTCGTTGCCAACGAAAAAGGCGCAGAGCAAACCATCGAAGCTGAAAAAGCACTGGTTGTATTTGGTCGGGTACCCAACAGCGAAAACCTGGGACTGGCTGAAGTGGGTGTCAACATCGACGAGCGTGGTTATGTTGAAACCGGCGCTTACGGTGAAACCAATGTGTCTGGCATTTTTGCTATTGGTGACGTTACCCGCAATCCGGCTCTGGCGCATGTCGCCTCCAAGCTGGGTGAGATTGCTGTTGAGCATATGGCTGGTCACGCTCCCGCAACAGACAGTGTTGACCCTGATCTGGTGCCATCCGCAGTTTACTGTGAACCACAGGTTGCCGGTTTTGGCCTCCGCGAAGATCATGCCCAGAAGAATGGCATTGAGGTGAAAAAATCCGTCTTCCGCTATCCGGGTGCCGGCAAAAGTATTGCCATTGGTAAACCGGACGGTCTGGTTAAAGTTCTCGTTGATCCAAAGACTGACGAACTGCTGGGTGCGCATATTGTCGGCTACAACGCCACAGAACTGTTGCATCAGTTGCTGTTGGTGAAAAACGCCGAACTGGTACCGGAAGATGTGGCTGAGATGATTCATGCTCACCCAACACTTTCCGAAGCCATCATGGAAGTCATGCGTGGAGTGAACGGCAAGCCAATTCACGCATAACACCCATAAATAGAAAGCCAGGATGATTCGATTGGTGATGGCGTCTGATCGTTTCATCCTTTCTTGTCTTATTAAAAAACGGTCAATTCGTTACAGAAGAGAAAGGCTGAATATTTTATGAAAACGGTTGTATGCCATCAAGGTGAGCTGAAAGTTGAGACGCATCCAGATCTAATACCTGCTAAGGGACAAGTTTTACTCCAGGTGACACGCTGTGGCATTTGTGGTTCAGACTTGCATGCCAGAACTCACAGCGATGAGATGGCGGCTGTTATGAATAAGGTCGGTTACACCGACGTTATGAACAAAGAACAGCATGTGGTGATGGGGCATGAGTTTATTGGTGTAGTTCAAAGCTATGGTCCGGGAAGTAAGGCGAAGTACAAGCCGGGTACCCGTGTGGCTGCCATGCCTTTGACGCGTAAGCAAGACAAAGCAGGACTGATAGGTTTCTCGGAATCGGTTGTCGGTGGTTATGCTGAGCAGGCACTGGCTGATGAATTGATGCTGATACCTATCCCGGACAGTGTTAGCGATAATGTCGCTGCACTAGCAGAGCCTTTAGCTGTTGGTATGCACGCTGTTAACCGGTCAGGCATTAGCTCAAAAGATGTGGCGGTCGTTGTCGGTTGTGGCCCGGTTGGTTTGCTGGTGATCGCAGCACTCAAAGCTCAAGGGATTAAGACAATCCTGGCGAGCGATTTTTCGCCAAAGCGTCGGGAACTGGCTAAACAAATGGGTGCCACCCACGTCATCAATCCTGCGGAACAGGGATTGTTTGACGACGCAGAACAATTTGGTTTCACCGTCGAGCTGGAAACAAATTTAGCTAATGCCGTAAATGCCGTGCAGGATATGGATAAACTGCCATGGTCCTGGTGGCACACATGGCGTCTGGCAGACAAAGCTGGCGCTACAGCCCCCAAACGCCCCATTGTATTTGAATGCGTGGGTGCTCCCGGAATAGTAAACCGGTTGATTGCTGATGCCCCGTTGTACACTCGCATTGTTGAAGTGGGTGTCTGCATGGAGCTCGATAAGATTGAGCATTCATTGGCTCAGTATAAAGAGATTGATCTCATCTACTCGTTTGGATATACGCCACTGGAGTTTCGTGACACGCTGATGTTGCTGGGCAATGGAAAGGCGAACCTGAGCGCACTGGTGACCGGCGAAGTCGGATTAGAGGGTGTAGATAACGCATTTGACGCGTTAACTAATCCTGAGCAACACGCCAAAATCATGATTAATCCGCAGCTGCAAGGCAGTGATATTAAAGCCTTGAATTGATTACGCATTGATTTGGCAAAAGGAGTGAGCTTGATACTGAGACCACTCCGATCCTTAATTTCAAATCATTTAAAATAGACACTTAATGGAGAATTAAATGGCGACTTTTTTCATGCCATCTATCAACCTGATGGGCGCAGGCTGCCTGAGTGAAGCGGCCGATGCTATTCAGAGCCGTAATCTGAACAAAGTACTGATCGTCACCGATGCCGTGCTTAACTCACTGGGTATGGTCGACAAAGTGACCAGTCTCCTGGATGAGCGCAATATTGCTTCCTTTGTATTTGATGGCACTCAGCCAAACCCTACCGTGGGTAATGTCGACGCTGGTCTGGCCATTCTGAAAGAAAATCAGTGCGACTGTGTTATTTCTTTGGGTGGTGGTTCTTCACATGACTGTGCGAAAGTGATTGCACTGGTGGCAACTAATGGTGGTGAAGTTAAGGATTATGTGGGGCTTGATGTTTCAACCAAGCCAATGCTTCCAATGTTTGCTATCAATACCACGGCTGGTACTGCTGCAGAGATGACTCGCATGGCGGTTATCACGGATGAAAGCACCCATATTAAAATGCCTGTTATTGACAAACACATTACACCAACAGTGTCCGTTAATGACCCTGAACTGATGGTGGGGCAACCGGCTTCTTTGACGGCTGCCACTGGTATGGATGCCCTGACTCACGCTATTGAAGCATATGTTTCCATTGCCGCTACTTCAGTGACAGATGCCTGTGCTATTAAATCCATCGAACTTATCCATAGCTCTCTGCGTGAAGCGGTGCATAACGGTGCGAACATTGAAGCTCGTGATGCAATGGCTCAGGCTCAGTTCCTGGCGGGCATGGCATTTAACAATGCTTTTGTAGGGTATGTTCATGCTATGGCGCATCAGCTGGGTGGGGTTTACAATCTGCCACACGGCGTGTGTAATGCTGTCCTCCTGCCACACGTGCAGGCATTCAACGCTGAAGCAACGCCTGAGCGTTTGCGCGACGTAGCTAAAGCGATGGGTGTTGATACAGAGTATATGACGCCAGCAGATGGTGCTCAGGCTGCCGTTGATGCCATGAAGCTGCTCTGTGAAGATATCGGCATCCCGGGTGGCCTCGCCGAACTGGGTGTCAAGGAAGAAGATATACCTGCTCTGGTTAGTCAGACACTGGAAGATGTTTGTTGTCAGACCAATCCTCGTCAGGCGGCGAATCCTGATGAGATTGCTGCTATCTTCAGAGCGGCCATGTAAGCGGTCTCATCCCTGAGGCGTACAGGCTGGGTATTTTCAATGAAACTCAACCCAGCCTGTTCTATCCGGGCTCTTTTAAGAGTATGTATTAATTGTCGTTTAGAAAAATCTCTCCAAAGCATCATCGAATGATGCTGCGTTCACTGGTGACAGCCGTCACATCTGGAAACCCCGAGCAAATCAACCTGACGTCTGGTTTGGTTACACTCGCCAAAACACAAGGGCGGCGCTGTAATTGTTACGGTGCTTCGAGTCGTTACTGGTGCCGATGCTGGTTACGCAACCTGTGACGATTACACGTCAACTGATTAATATGGCTAAGAGTTAGCAAGTTAGTTTATGTTTGTTCATCTGCTATCACAGCAAGAAAAAATGGCTCTGGTTGCCTTACTGGTGTCTATCGTTCGCAAGGGCGCTGAAATAACCCCACCCCAAGAGGCGTTTCTGTCGGCTTACGCTGCTGACCTTGATGTGCCTTTGAACCTGAATTATTCCCTTAGCATCAATGACGCCTGCGCTAATATTCAATCGTATATGGCCAAAGTGATTACCTTGCAGGAGATTATAACCATTGCACTGACGGAGGGATGCTACGAAGAGCATGAGAAGGAAGGTGTTTTGGTAATTGCTGATTGTCTGAAAATTCCTTTTGAAACCTTTGAGAGCATCGAAAGCTGGGTAGCTGAAGGGGTCGTTTGGGCGTATCAAGGGGAAGAGTTACTGAGCCCGGATATGTCATAGACATGCTCTCGCTTGTCCTTTGTCGTACTGAGACAGTTTTGCTTGATCAATCGTACTGCCCGTTATGGGTATCCTCACCAATCAAATTTTTATCGACTATCAATGAATGATGAACTGGTCATCTGACTATGAAAGCCCGCCGATTTGAGCAACTCGAAATACATCACTTAAAAACCTTTCTTACACTTTATCAAGTGAGGAATACGACGAAAACCGCAGAAAAGCTTGGGGTGAGCCAGTCTGCAATCAGTCGCTCATTGAAAAAATTGCGCGAAACCTTTGATGACCTGATGTTTATCCGGTCTCAAGCAGGACTGGCGCCTACGGAATTCGCAGATCAACTTTATTCAAAATTGCCTGATGCGGTGGATGCTCTGGTGTCTGCTTTCAGTCCTGTTGAACAATTTGACCCCAGCCAGATAACGGATGAATTACGCATTGCATTTCGTCCTGAAGCACTGGAACTGATTGGTAGTGAGTTGTTTCTGAAGATTAAGAAAGAAGCCCCCAACGCAATGATCAGATTTGATCAGTGTGGTGCCGCTACCACAGACAATTTGCTCAATGACCAAATCCATATGGCTTTAAACCATGAATTGATCAGCCATCCGAAAGAATTATATTATAAGACTCTGTTACAAGACGAGCTGTGTTTTTACACTCGGAAACAGCATGCTCTCGTCACCGGAAATCACTCCCCTGAGGTATTGAATCAATTTGGTCTTAGTGTATGTATTGGGACAGAAATCAATAAGAGTATGAAGGCGAAAGATAAAATTGAGTCACTGACCGGGTTGAATTTTGATATTGCCCTTAAGTGTGGTGAGCTGAGCACCGCTGTAAAAATAGTATCCAGATCAAATATGATTTTAGCGGGTTCCAGAATGTTTCTGGCCTGTTACCCTGAAGAACTTCACGAGATTAGCCTGGATGTTCCAAAAGATATTCAGATCCCTTTCTCTATAGCAGTGTTGCATAAGAATCGAACAAAAGGCCTGTATAAATGGTTAGAATCCATTATATTTGACCTCATGAAACAAAAGGTTATATGACTGGGTTGTACTGCATCGTAGTGCATGAATCAGTGTATGACGTGGTCAAATGGAAGCGGACAGAGCGTAGCAGAACTTTTCTTTTATGCCTTGAGAACAGCCCCTAGTACATAAATCCAATTTGATTGTCCTGTGGCAATGTCGCAAATTCTCATCCAGGCATGGTGAACTTTTCAGATTACTCAGAAGTTCGCTATGCCTACCCGATATCGCGTTTGTCTGTCGCAGGAAGAACAGCAACAACTTAAAGACACCATTCATCAGGCTAAGATTGCTAAACACAAGCGTATCCATGCCCAGATTCTTTTATGTCTGGATGAGAACGGTCCTAAACTGACCGAAGTACAGACCAGCCAGGCTTGCGGTGTATCAACCAAAACCGTGCAGAGAACACGCAAGCGCTGCGTACTTGAAGGCACTGAGGTTGCAGTTAACAGCAAGTTCAATGGTGTTGCACGTTCAAGGACGCTGCAGGGTGAGCAGCAGACTCAGCTCGTTGCCCTGACCTGTTCCGAACCTCCGGAAGGACGTAAGCGGTGGACATTAAAGCTGCTGGCTCAGCGCATGGTAGAGCTGGAGTATGTCGATACGATGTCCCCCCAAACGATAGGCCGCGAGTTAAAAAAACGAACTCAAACCGTGGCAGAAAAAAGAATGGTGTATCCCACCAAAGACCAACGCAGAATTTGTAGCCGCCATGGAAGATGTTCTGGATGTGTACACCCTTCCTTATGATCCTCAAAAGCCACTCATCTGCATGGACGAAAGCAGTAAACAGCAAGTCAGGGAAGTCCGTACGCCTATCCCCATGAAGGAGGGACAGCCACAGCGTTTCGATAATGAATATGAGCGTAATGGTGTCAGTGCACTGTTCATGTTTTTTGCCCCGCTGGAAGGATGGCGGCATGTTGAGGTCACGGATACTCGAACGGTCTGTGACTGGGCGCACCAGATCAAACAGCTAGTTGATGTGCACTTCCCAAAAGCAGAAGTGATTCGCCTTGTCATGGACAATCTGAATACCCATACAACTGCTTCTCTTTATAAAGCGTTTCCACCTGCTGAGGCACGGCGACTTGCTGAGAAACTGGACATTCATTACACGCCGAAACACGGCAGCTGGCTGAATATGGCCGAAATTGAACTGAGTATTTTAAGCCGCCAGTGCCTCGATCGCAGGATTCCGGATCAAAACACTTCCTGATTACCACTGAAGCTACGCATGTCTACAGGAGTACCTTTGTTAATTACTCTGTCTCGTAGCATATACGGATGTACTATTAACCCCGTGATCAGAACGTTAAAAGCAGCAATATATAGTCTCTCGCTAACAAGACGATAGTTCATGAATTTTAAAGGTCATGCACGCCAAGCCTTTAAGCGATAGCCATTCTTCTACATGCTGGCGTACGCTCAGTGGTAATCAGGAAACACTTTGAAGGCAGAGGTTTCGTCTTGGGAAGCGGCACGAAGCCAGTGCCAGACAAAAATGGATTGGCGGTTTACCAACAAGGATGCGCGAATAAAGCTGAGAAAGCTTTACCCCTCAATCGTATTGAAATGATGTACTAGTCATTTTTCGATTACCAGCTAATCTGATATCTGCATGGGATCGACCAAGTGTCGTCCATATACTACTGTCGACTCTTCAATATTTTATGAGTCATTCAGTTGTTAGTTGAGGATTGCAATATGCTTAAAAAGAGTAAAATCGCATCAGCTCTGGCAATAAGTCTGTCTATGGGAGCTGTTGCAGTCACAGTGCCTGCTTTTGCTGAAAATAACGTTAATCCTGAAATTTTTGCTGCCGAACTACAGCGTGAAGAAATCCGGAAAATTGCCAGCGAAGCCTATGCCTTCACCTATCCCTTGGTGCTGATGGACATTACCCGTAAGCAACTCACCAACAAAGGCGTGGGTGTTAATGGTGGTTTCTTCCATTTCCGTAAATACCCGCCGGCCTCTTTTAAAGAAGTTGTACGCCCTAACTTCGATACCTTGTATTCCACGGCATGGCTGGATGTCTCTGCAGAGCCAGTGATTATCTCTGCGCCTGATACGAATGGTCGCTACTACCTGCTGCCTATCTACGATATGTGGACTGATATTGTTGCTGCACCGGGTTCCCGTACTTCCGGTACTCAAAAAGGTGATTTTGCGCTGGTGGCGGAAGGTTGGGAAGGTGAACTGCCTGAAGGCGTAACACGCCTTGAAACCCCAACGACAATGAACATGATCATCGGCCGTACGCAAGCCAACGGACCTTCCGATTACGCTACGGTAAATGCTATACAGGATGGTTACAAGATTACCCCGTTGTCGAAATGGGGTACTGACTATAAGCCCGGTAAGGCAGCCATCAACTCTGATATTGATATGACACCGCCTTTGAGACAGGTGGCTGAAATGGATACCAAAACGTACTTTAGATATGCCAGCAAACTGCTGCAAAAATACGGGGCTCATGATACTGATGGTTCCCAGTTATTGCGTTTAAAGCGTATCGGTTTGAGGGTGGATAAAGACTGGGATCTGGAAAAGCTGTCTGCTAGTGAGCTGCAAATTCTTGAGCAAGGCATTGCCGATGCGAAGCGCGATATGAAAGATATTGCTTCTTACATGCCTGCCCCCAAGCAAGGGTGGATAACCAATGATGAAACCATGGGTGTTTATGGTAACAGCTATATGAAACGTGCCATTATTGCCGAGATTGGTCTGGGTGCTAACCCGGCAGAAGATGCCATTTATCCTCTGGCTGTCAGTGATGCCGATGGTGACAAGCTGGTCGCATCCCAGAACTACACACTTCACTTTGAAAAAGGTCAGCTGCCACCGGTAGGCGCATTCTGGTCTGTCACCATGTATGACCAGGAGGGTTTTGCGGTTGATAACGAGCTAGACCGTTTTGCCATTGGTGATCGGGATAATCTGAAATTCAATAACGATGGCTCTCTGACGATTTACATGCAGCATAAAAACCCGGGTAAGGATAAAGAATCCAACTGGCTGCCTGCTCCGAAGAGTGGTGGGCTGGGTGTGACTATGCGTTTGTATGAGCCAAAGCCAGAGGCTCTGTCAGGTAAATGGATAGCGCCTGCTATCCAAAAAGCAAACTGACACTGACAGGGAAGGGATGATATGAGGTTCTGTTGTTTCTCCCTTCCTGGTTTATTCAGCTGACGACCCTAATTCGGATATTTCATAAACATGCTCCTGATCTCGCTTGTTCCTTGCGGCTCTAAGAAAGTTTTACTCAGTCGACCGTGCTCCCTGGTAAGGCGCTCCTTCACAAAAATTTTACGACTGCGCGGAAGCAGGGGATAGAGTAACGCAAGAGCAGTTGCCGGGAGACACAAAGTCCTCGGCTTTGGCATCCTTCGTCGCCCTAACTTTCACATCCTTGTGATCGTGCGCGAGATTCAGGGCAGTTTATGAAATATCCGGGCTAAAAATTTAAGGCGCAAAGCTATGAGGTATGTGGCTGGCGACGTCTATTGAACGATTGGAATAAGCTTTCAATCTTCTCTCTGAGCTGCTGATGCTCCGGTGAGCTCAGGTAACGTTTGTGATAAGCCAGGCTGTAATTAAAATCGGCTAAAGCGATAGGGCTGGGAAGAATCTGTAAACCAAGACGTTCCTGCCATCTTTTAGCCAAACTCTCAGCAACAAACCCCAGATTCTCACTGTCAGAAACATTCATCATAATCCCTGCAACAGAAGATGACTTAAATGCCAGTTTTCTTTCCTGAATGGGTTCCAGTGCACTGTGTTCGAAGCCCCCCACATTACTCCATGTCATGGTGTGAATGACATGCTGTTCCTGATAGAACTGTTCTTTTGAAAGGCTGCCCTGTATGCGCGGGTGCTGCTGACTGCAGATAACGACCGCCGGCTCTTTAAACACTGGCTGGATGACCAGCGAAGGGTCTTTCTCAGTCAGAATCGTAATAGCAAAATCAATGTGCTGATTGTGGATAGCCTGAATAATTTTAAACTGATCCGCAGGTGCTTCTTCAAGCACTATATTGCTAATGGGGGGGAATACATGTAACAGAGGTTCACACAGATAGCCATAGAATATATTTCTGTCGGTGACAGCATTGAGAATATCATTCATGGCGGTCTGACAACGATTTGCCAGCTTTATTGCTAACCCTGTCGGCGTGATGCCTCTGCCGTATTTGATAAAAAGTTTGCCATCTAATTGCTTTTCAAGTCGTTTGATCGCAGCACTGACTGCAGGTTGACTAATCCTCAGATTATCTCCGGCCTCTGTATACGAGTTGCAGCGATAGACTTCCAGAAATAATTTAATAAGGTTTAGATCCAGCGACATACATTAGTACCAGGTGTTCAGTATATAAGTACAGTTTGCAGCAAGGAGAGTACATTCCCTGTCCTCATTCTCAGGGTAGTCAGTAAGGAACTTACCCGTATGACACGCATTTCAGAGGTGTTTCTCCAGTGGTATCAGATGACTCAATAGTGATACCAATGTCGCCTTCTAAATATGAATTGCGCAGCTGGTTTTGAGTCGCTGGAATTTCGTTGGAGCTCCTCGCAGTAGCTGGCTATTACTCGTCACTTCGCCTTACCCAATGACTCAAATTGGTTTGCTTATCATCATATTTAGAAGGTGGAATTGGTATGACGAACCTATCTTTCGCTCTGTATCTGGTGCCAAGTATCCAGCCTTCCCCGGATTGGGTTCATTGTAGCTCTTGGGAACAGTGGACCAATCTTTAATGTTTACCCTAAGAGCTCCTTATAGCTCCTTATAGCTCCGTTACGGTTTTGGGTAGTGCTGTATAAACTCGACAAAGGTATTGCTGAAGTATTACCTGTCTGGGGGGGTAGCCATATGAAGGGCCAGCGCATTAAGCGCTGACCCTGCTCGAGCATTAACGTTGAGTAAAGGCCAGTTTGGCGAATGTGGCGGCGTCTTTGATATCGGGAACATCCAGGAAATCAGCTCGCTGGTAGCTTGGGTTCGGGTATTGGTAGTAGCCCTGACCGTTCTGGATCCCTTTCTTGCCGGCGTCGATGAAGTTCTGCTTGATGTACTCAGCGTTAGCCAGCATCTGTTGATCGTTATTCACCTCACCCCAGTAACTGAAGATGTTGTAAATGGTGGTAAAGCCAACGACGTCCATCATGCCGCACGGACCCGTGGCACAGCCACGATTCATCATCATATAGGTGCGATCGATGGTTTCAGGATCGGCGGCTTGATTGGTTATCAGCGATTGGGCAGCGTGGAGAATTGGGATCAACAGGCTATTGATCACGTAGCCGTTCACCTCTTTTTGTACTGGGATAGGCACCATACCAATCTCAATTGCATATTGGGTGATCCGTTCTACCGTGCTGTTATCGGTGGTGCTGTGGGCCATCACTTCTGCCAGGTTAATGCTCCAGATCAGGTTGGCAAAGTGCAGCGAGCAGAACTTTTCAGGCCGGCCAGTGGCTTCGGCAAATTGGCTGGGTAGCAAAGAGGAAGAGTTGGTAGCGATCAAGGTATGTGATGGCAACAATGACGCCATCTTTTGGTAGACCTCGGTCTTGATCTCTGGTATCTCTGGTACACCTTCAATCACCAGGTCGGCATCGGCAACCGCAGGGGCCAGTTCGCTTTCAAAGCGCAGGTTCTCTTGCAGTTGAGCGATATCCGCTGGCGATACCTCAAGCTCTGTCATATAGATATGGGCATAGGTATCGAACGCCTGTTTGCAGGCCTCAATGCCTTTTTCAAATGGTTCGTAAATGGTTACTTGCTTACCTTTGAACGCGCTGTGCCATGCAATTTGACCACCGAGCACGCCGGCTCCTAAAACGGTGACACGATTGATCTTTGATGGATAGTCCATGTTTTCTCCGTATTGATATCAAGGTCAAGCCGCAGCGGCTTGAGAGGTAACTATTCAGCACCCAAAAAAGGGTGACCGCGCTAATTTTTCAAAGTTGTAAGCAGGGATTCTCAGGGGAGACATTAAGGAATAGCCCACTGTTCCCAAGGGCTGCTAATGAACCAAATCAGCAGAAGGCTGAAACTTGGCACCAGATACAGAGTGAAAGATAGACCTGTCACCTATTGAATCATCTGATGCCCCAGAAGGAATATCTATATGACGCATGTCGTGCAATAAAGGTTCCTTAGTGTCTACTCTAAGTAGCAGGGCTTCAAAAAACATTCTGCCCCTGCTTTCTTGCAGGTGAAAGATAACTTCGTACTCGACAAAAAAAAAGTTTAAAAAGAAAAAAAGTACATCTATTTGATTTATATCGTAAATTTAACGGGTTGGTCGGCCTGAACCTGTCCTGTCGCTCCTGCTAAAAGAGGCTCTCTCCCCCCCTTGTTCTGTGGCTATGACATTTGATGAGAGTAGTCTATTTTCGGATTTTGAATGTATTCTGATACAGGATGACTTCTCACAGCCTGTCTATGATGCACTGACGTGAGAAGAAACAGAGGTGAGCTTTCATTGTAACAAACCTGAATTGTGTGGAGTTTACCCTGAGTGAAGTGCTTCAGGCCTATCGTCTGCGGTGGCAGATACGGCTGATGTCCTGTATCAAGAAGCTCCTTTTATTCTGGAAACAGAACGCTAAGCGTCCTCATTCAGGTAGTTGATGCAGCGCACTTGCTCAGGTTCGGAATATCCTTAAGCTTTTTTCTCCTGCCTTTGTTTGACGCTCTATCAGTAGTGGTGGTCCGTAGTTTTACTGTATTGATTGCTTGCTGTTCATAACCCGTATTAATGAATGATATAAATGCTGCGCTCTGCATTATCTGGTCCAACTTCTCTAAAATCCAGCAGCGAAAATGGTCGTTAAAAATTGAAGCTGATTCTTGCTTTTATCCTCATTGCTTACCTATGAGCCCAGGATTCGTTGGTGATTGGTATGAAGGAAGCTTACTCCACACCATTCATGCGGATGGGCGTATAAGCTTCGGTTTTCTAATGATGACTGGTTAAAGTGTAATTTTTGGATAGGAACATATGTTTAAAAAAATTGTTATCTCCCTGTTGCTTCCGCTATTAATTTGGGTTGCTCTGGATTACCGCGCAGTGGATGAAGGGCAAACGCTCACCATTGGTGGTCCCTTTGAGTTCAAAAGTCAGGAATTGTCCAAAGATGGCTTTATTTACTCCCGCTTTCAGGTCACCGAAACTCTGATCGATATAGAGTCGGACGGCAGTATGGTGCCCGGGTTGGCCACCTCATGGGAGGTGTCCGATGACAGTCTTACATGGCGTTTTAACATCCGTCAGGGCGTGTCATTCCACGACGGTTCTATTATGAATGCTGAAGCGGTTGAGCTGACCCTTAAAAATGCCTTGAAAAAGCCTGGCGTTATTCATCAGTTACCGTTGAAAGAGATTCGTGCAGAAGATGAAACACTCGTTATCGAACTGAAAGAACCTTACCGCCCAATACTTGCCATACTGACTAACTTCTCTACCGGTATTGTGTCTCCGGCGACCTTTAACGATGAAGGCAATATGGAGACTCTGTACGGTACGGGTCCATACAAAATTCATGAAATCGCCACACCACACAAACTGAATGTAGAGCGTTTTGACGACTATTGGGGTGAGAACGCCAACATCAAATATGTACACTACCTGACCGGTCATCGCCCTGAAAGCCGCGCACTGCAGGCTAAAAGTGGTCAGGCTGATATGATCTTTACTCTGGATCCAGCCAGTATCGATATGCTGAAAGAGCAGGACAACCTGTGGGTTCACAGTCAGTCCATTCCCCGTACTGTTCTGATCAAGATGAACAACGAACATCCGTTCCTGAATACCAAAGAAACCCGCCAGGCATTAAGTTTTGCTCTGGACAGAACCGGTTTGGCTAACAACATTGTGCGTGTACCGGGCTCAGAAGCTTATCAGATTTTCCCGCCAGCACTGGGTAACTGGCACGTAAAAGAGCTTAACAGCGGTCAGCAGAACATTGCCAAAGCAAAACAGCTATTGGCGGATCAAGGCTGGAAAACCGGCGACGATGGCATTCTTGTTCGTAATGGCGAACGTTTTGCCTTATCTCTGATGACCTATGCGGATCGCCCGGAACTGCCCGTTTTGTCCACAGCGATTCAGGCTCAGCTGAGAGAAATTGGTATTGAGATTAGCATCAATATTGACAATTCCAGTTCTATTCCTGCCGGTCATCATGATGGTTCTCTGGAGCTTGCACTGGTAGCACGTAATCTGGGTTGGGTCAGTGATCCTCTCGCATTGGTAATGGACGATGCAAAAAGTCATAAGGGTTCAGACTGGGGGCCTATGAACTGGACGTCCGAAACGTTAAATCATCTGCTGGAAGCGATGGTCGTAGAGAAGGATGATGACGCGTATTTCCAAATGACACAGCAAGCCGCAAAAATTCTGGCGGAAGAGATGCCTGTGATCCCGGTCACGTTTTACACCCAGCAAGTGTCTACGAACAAACGAGTGAAGAATTTCCGCTTTGACCCGTTTGAGCGTAGCTACTTTGCTTCGGAGATGTATTTTGATCAGTAACATTCTACTCAGGCGAGCAGGGCAGGCCGGGTTTGTTGCCTGGGCTGTAGGTACACTGACGTTTATATTGATGCGGTTGTTGCCGGGTGACTTTGCTTATCGGATTGCAGCGGGACGTTACGGTTATGATTATGTCAACCAGGCGGCGGCTGAAGCCGTAAGACAAGAGCTGGGGCTGGATCAACCGGCCATTGTCCAGTACTGGAACTGGTTGACGGATTTGTTGCAAATGAACCTGGGCAATTCACTGGTCACCGGTAACCCTGTTGTTATGGAGCTACAACACCAGCTGGGACACACGGTGAAACTGGCCATTTTCGCCTCGATTATCGGCTTGGCTATTGCGGTTCCTGTTGGTCTTTATGTGGGGCGTCATGCAGGCAAACTGGCAGACAAACTGTCACTAGTGGTTTCGGTCATGCTGCGGGCACAGCCTGTATTTGTTATCGGTCTGATTCTGGTATTGCTTTTTGCTCTGGAATTAAAGTGGTTCCCTGTGGCGGGTTTTGGCGGCAGTCAATACGTCATTCTGCCTGCCATTTCGCTGGCATTGGTGCTGGCGGCGATGTCCAGCCGGATGGTTCGCAATTCAACCTGTGACGCTTTGGGTTCTACCTGGTTTCGCTTTGCCCGTTTCAAAGGTCTGAATGAAAAGCAAGCTTTTGAGCACCATGGATTGCCCAATATTGCTCTGCCGGTGATTGCTTTCGTTAGCATTCAGGCGATCAGTCTGATCGAAGGTATTGTCATGATTGAGTCGCTGTTCTCCTGGCCGGGTATTGGTCACGCATTGGCTCATGCGATTTTCGGACGAGATGTTCCCATGATTCAGGGGGCGGCACTGTGCATGGGGCTTATGTTCGTTGCCATTAATACCGCAGCGGATATTGCTGTGTATCTACTCGACCCGAGACAGAGAGAAGAGGCCGTCGCATAATGAAACTGACTGTATCTCAACGCTGGGGCGTGGGCCTGTTATTAACCCTGCTGGTTTTCGTTCTTCTCGAAACACTGTTCTGGAATAATAACCCGGCTCTTCAACAGCTCGATTCGGTATTTAGCGCGCCATCCTGGAGCGAGCCCCTGGGCACGGATCAGTTTGGACGCAGTAATTTTGCTCGTCTCTCCACCGCCTTGCAAACGTCCATCTTTATGGCCGTCCTTTGTGTGTTAACCTCTGCGACCGCCGGCGTTGGTCTGGGTGTTTTAGCGGGCTGGAAACGGGGCTGGGTCGATCGTGTGCTGTCTGTCGTGGTTCATATTCTACTGGCACTGCCTGGCCTGATTCTGGTGCTTCTGTTTGGTGCATTGGTGCCTGGCTCATTTTTCATCTTATATATTGCGATCTCTGTGGTTCTCTGGATTGAATACTTCCGGGTCATTCGGGCACGAACACAGACAGTCATGCGTTCACCCGCAGTAGAAGCGTCTCAATTATACGGCTTTGGTCCCTGGTATATCTTTAAATGCCACCTGTGGCCTGCCTTCAAAAAAGATGTTTACACGCTGGCCTGTTTTGGCAGCGGTACCGCTGTACTTTCTCTGGCTTCGATCGGTTTTGTTTACGTTGGACTACGCCCGCCTCATGCCGAGCTGGGTATGATGATGGTCGAACTCTTCCCTTATTACTCCGATGCTCCGTGGGTATTGCTTCAGCCACTGGTTGCCGTGTGTTTGCTGGTGCTGGGTTTCCATTTGATTGCAGGAGGCGAGCGTGAGTAATTGCGTAGTCGATGTCAGAGATTTATTTGTTTATTCCAGCACTGGTGAGTGCCTGGTCGAAGGCCTGTCTATTCAGCTGAAACTGGGACAGCCCGTGACCATTCTGGGTGAAACCGGGTCGGGTAAAAGTCTTCTGGCCCGTGCCATCATGGGTGATCTGCCGGAAGGGCTGCGCATGACAGGTGATATCAGGTTGTTTGGGCGTAACGATTATCAGCCCGAGGAAATCGAAGCCCTTTGGGGGCGTAAGATTGGCATGTTGCCACAAGAACCCTGGTTGTCCCTCGACCCAATTATGCGAGGTCATAAGCAAGTTTCTTTAGTGGAAACACTGGTCAATCAGAAATCCCAGGAAGACGCTGATCAAACCGTATCAGCCAGACTGGAAGAGTTTGGCTTGAAACATGATGGCGACAAAGTGCCGGATCATCTTTCCGGTGGTATGGCTCAACGTCTGGCTTATATCTGTGCAACAGCGGCCGGCGCCAATGTTCTGATTGCGGACGAGCCTACCAAAGGTCTGGATGCCAACCGAAAATCACACATTTCCCGGCTACTGCAAAAACAAAGTGTTGAAGGTGCACTGCTCACCATCACCCACGATATTGATGTAGCAGCAGCATTGGATGGCGAACTGATTGTTATGCGTCAGGGTGTCATTGTGGAGCGTGGTGACAACAAAGAGGTTTTGAATTCACCCAAATCGGATTACGCAAGAGAACTGATTGCCGCTCATTCGCCGGATTTCAACCTGAATACGGTGGCACGCACCAACAAGAAGCTCATCACAGCCAACCAGCTGGCCAAGCACCGTGGGGGTAAAGAGCTGTTCTCCAAAATGGACATTAATGTTCATGAAGGTGAAATAGTCGGACTAATCGGCGACAGTGGTACCGGTAAATCCACGCTGGCAGACATGCTGCTGGGGCTGGTTGAAACTGATCAGGGCACCATCGATCGTGCAGAAGAGCTGGTTCCAGGGAAGGCGCTGAAGCTTTATCAAGATCCGCCAGCAGCGTTCCCGAAAACAATTGTTCTTAAACAGCACCTGCATGACTTGTGTGAGCTGCACAATCTGAATGAAGCGGAGATCCCGCAATGGATGAAAAAACTCCGTCTGTCCATGGATCTGCTGGAGCGTAGACCGGGGCAGGTATCCGGAGGTGAGCTGCAGCGTATTGCTATTGTTCGTGCCTTGATGATGAGACCCAAGCTGCTGGTGGCAGATGAACCCACTTCTCGTCTCGATCCCATTGTGGCGAAAGACACCTTGACTTTGTTAGTTGAGCACACTCAGAAGATTGGTTGTGCCTTATTGCTGGTCAGTCACGATCTGGACGCTGTGAGACAGGTGTGCGATCAGGTGGTCGATATCGCTCAGTATCATGAGCATGTCCAAAACCGGCTACATGGCTACTGAATTGACGCGTAAAAAACCGGAGCTGTGTTTTTAGATGATCCACTGTCGTCAAATCATTATTCACCTGCAAGATATTTTGTTTGGCTGGGAACTCGATGTTCCAGTACTCAATATTCCTGAGCTGACTATATATAAAGGCGAGAAGGTCTTTATTCGTGGACCTTCAGGTTCAGGTAAGACGACATTGCTGGGTCTGTTGGGAGGAGTAATCACGCCTCAGCGGGGACAGGTGAATGTTTCAGGTCAGAACATCAATGAATTGTCGTCCTCTGCGAGAGATGAACTACGCGCCTCTCAAATAGGTTTCATTTTTCAGATGTTCAATTTGATTCCTTATCTTTCTGTGGTGGAAAATGTCACCCTGCCTCTCAACTTTTCCACTGTCCGTCATAAAGTGATAGCAGCGACAGGACGGACTGCAGAACAAGAAGCTGAGCGGCTGTTGACCCACCTGGAACTTAGGGATAAAGATCTGTGGAAGCACGCTGTAACGGACTTAAGCATTGGTCAACAGCAGCGTGTTGCGGCTGCCCGCGCTATGATAGGTCGCCCTGGATTGATCATTGCTGACGAACCGACATCCGCTCTGGATACCGAGACCCGCGAGGCTTTTATACGACTGTTGTTTGATGAGTGTGAAGCCAGCGACAGTACTCTGGTGTTTGTCAGCCATGACCCCGCTCTGGAGCCATTGTTTGATCGATCGATTGCTTTGCATGAAATAAATCTTGCCAGCCAGCATCAGGCATCTTCTTTCACTGTTCAACCTGAGGGGGAGGGCGCCGGATGTCTGTAATGAGTCTGGCTCTGAAGAGTCTTAAAAACCGTAAAACCACCGCACTTCTGACTATTTTCTCCATTGCTGTCAGTGTTGCGCTGCTGTTGGGGGTCGAGCGAATTCGGGTTGAAGCTAAGAACAGCTTTGCCCAAACCGTCTCGGGAACCGACTTAATCGTAGGCGCCCGAAGCAGTTCACTGAATTTGTTGTTGTATTCCGTGTTTCATATTGGCAATGCCACCAACAACATCTCCTGGGAAACCTATGAAGCGCTCTCGTCGGATCCTGAAGTGGACTGGACCATTCCTGTTTCTTTGGGGGATTCCCACCGGGGCTACCGGGTAGTAGGCACAACCACGGACATGTTTGACAAGTTTCGTTATGGGGACGACCAACCTCTCCGTTTTGCCAGCGGTGAGTCTTTTGACAGCCTGTATGAAGCCGTCATCGGTTCTGAAATTGCTGCGGTTCTGGGTTATCAGCAAGGCGATAAAATCACCCTGAGTCATGGTGTATCCACTGTTAGTATAAGTCACCATGATGACAAACCATTTACTGTCTCCGGCATTCTTGAGCCAACTGGCACCCCTACCGACAAAACCATCATGATTACTTTGGAAGGGATCGAAGCTCTCCACATTGACTGGTTCAATGGCACTGCACCTGCCGAAAATTTTTCAATTTCTGCGGAACAGGCTGAAGTCATGAATCTTCAGCCGAAAAGTGTGACGGCTTATTTTGTCGGGCTGAAATCCAGAGCGGGTGCTTTTCGTTATCAGCGTAAAGTTAACAAGTATACCGAAGAATCGCTCAGCGCCATTCTCCCCGGAGTGGCACTGATGGAGTTCTGGGGATTGGTTGGCTCTGCCGAGAAAGCCCTGCTGGTGGTCTCTATCATCGTTGTTATTGCAGGCCTTCTGGGCATGCTAACGACGATACTGACGTCACTGAACGAAAGACGACGTGAGATGGCGATTCTACGTTCTGTTGGTGCTCGCCCCAGTCATATTTTCGGGTTAATGATCACGGAATCTCTTATTTATGCCATGGCCGGTACCCTGGTTGGTATTGTCATGCTCTACGGTATGCTCTTTGCAATGCAGCCGTTGATGCTCAAATATTTAGGATTGCATTTTGCTGTGGGAGCGCCTGGTCGGTTCGAACTCGTATTGGCTGCCGGGATCATGATCAGTGCTCTGATTCTTGGTGCATTGCCCGCCTGGCGAGCCTATCGACAATCTCTGACTGATGGCCTGACCGTGCGGATTTAATACCATTATATCTGGCAGACGGGGTACCAGATTGCCCTGCACTGCTGCAAAATACGGTTACTGATGTTTCTATACAATTTATTAAGACCTATGAAAACGTTTAAAAAATTATTCTCCTTTTTGAGTTTACTGGCCTTTTTGCAGTCTCTGTCGTTTACGGCTCAGGCTACTGTCATTCAGGACATCCAGTGGAGTGACCTGACGCCTGAGTTTGATACCACTGTTTTGCAAAAATTCCAGAAAGGGGAGATTGAGCAGGAAGACGTAATGGCTTATATGGATGAACAAGCCACTACGCCTTCAAAAGAATTGAACGGTAAAACAGTGCGTATACCGGGCTTTCTGGTTCCTCTGGACTTTAAGCCCGGCATGAAGTCAACCGAAATGCTATTGGTGCCAACCATGGGGGCCTGTGTACACGTTCCTTCACCTCCCGCCAACCAGACAGTCTATGTTAAGTACCCAAAGGGAATGGTTATGACCGAAGCTGGTTTCACTCCTTATGTGCTGGAAGGCATCATTCGGGTACAGGATTTTGAGTCTGACCTGGCTGATGCTGTGTATATCATGGAAGTGACGTCAATCAAGGAAGCCTGAACGTCCTTTTTGTTGACTGAAGGTAACCTGTTTTGTTCGCTTCATATGCAGTAGCGGTTGCTCTCTCCACCTTTGGTCTGTTGATTTCAACGAAGAATACTTATGTCATTCAAGATTCTCATTTTATCTGCTCTGTCCTTGCTGATGGTTGGGTGCAGCTCTTTGCCAGCGAATTACCATCGGCAGGCGTCCTATGCTGATGACAATGGGAAAGATACCCGGATAGGGCAGGCACTTGATGACCATCTTCAGCAGCATCCCGGCGCCAGTGGTTTTTACCCGTTGGGGGACGGTCTTGATGCTTTTGTCTCTCGTCTTGAGCTGATTAAACATGCTGAAAAAACCATTGATGCTCAGTATTACTTATTCCACGACGATCTGGCAGGCAACATGTTTATGGACAGCCTGGTACAGGCTGCGGATCGGGGTGTCAGAGTGCGGTTGTTGGTTGATGATCTGAATATTGTTCCCTTCGATTTAACGCTGGCGGTTGTTAATCAGCACAATAATATGGAAATCCGACTCTTCAATCCCATTGCTGCCCGTCGTATAGGACGAGGGGTTCAGGCTGTTCTGGGTTTTGAACGAGTTAATCGTCGCATGCATAACAAAAGTTTGGTGGTGGATAATCAGGTGGCGATTGTCGGAGGTCGCAATATTGGTAACGAATACTTCAAGAACAGTTCGGTAGAGTTTGCTGATCTGGATATGATCTCTATCGGCTCTGTGGTACCTGACATTTCAAAAGAGTTTGATCGCTATTGGAACAGCTCCCTGAGTTATCCGGTGGATAGCCTGGTACCGGAATTGGCGTTAAATGAACTGTCAACCCATGTTGTGCAGCAGAATTGGTCCCAGTTAAAACATTCTGAAGAAGCCAAAATATACGTTGATCGTCTTAAAAATGCGCCACTGATCAGCAAGATCAAACAAGATAAAGCTATGTGGTATTGGGGCCATGCTTCCGTCTATGCGGATGCCCCTGAGAAAGTGTTGCTGCCAGAATCCGATCACTCCACTCATCTGACGCCCCAACTGAAAGGCTATATCGACAAGGCCGATCATGACCTGCTGCTGTTTACGCCCTACTTTGTCCCGGGCAAAAAAGGCGTGGAATATTTTGCCGGGTTAGTGAATCGAGGTGTAAAAGTGACTGTAGTCACTAACAGTTTGGCGGCTACTGATGTAACAGCGGTACATGCGGGCTACAGTAAATATCGTAAAGACCTGCTGAAAGCAGGTGTCAGCCTGATTGAAGTAAAGCCTTCTGCATTGAAGACCGAGCGTTCTATTACTGGCTCCAAAAGAGCCAGCCTTCATGCCAAAACTTTTCTTATTGATCAGCACTATCTGTTTATAGGATCGTTGAATCTTGATCCCAGATCGGCTTTTTTAAATACCGAAATCGGGGTGGTGTACAACTCTCCGGAATTGGCGAAAGACTTTTACAGGGCAATGAAGAATATGGATAGCAAGCATGTCTGGTTTCTTCGTTTAAAAGACGACAAAGTACACTGGATAGATTGCAGTGGAAGTAGCTGTAAATCTGTGGCTACCACCGACCCTGAATCTTCCTGGGGTAGTCGACTGGGTGTTTCCATTATGTCGTTGTTTCCTATTGAAAAGCAGCTTTGATTCAATGCCACAGGCATGCTTTGCCTTTTTTTATGGTATCTGATTGTTGTCACGGCCTTCCCGGAAACAACAATTGAAGAATTAAAGTTGAAAAGGGCGTCTATAAAATTCGTTCTTGATAGTTAATTCCTTGACAAGTAATTGCTATGGGAATTCCGAACTAACTATGGGTATTTAATATCTGTAGTCATCATTAGAATTTAATTAATTATTAATAGTTTTTTTAATTTTGCTGAGCCAATCCTGAAGGGTATTGCTGCTCTGCACCGTCGATTTAATTTAGGAGTATAAGTATGAGCGCACGCAAGTCTCTGCTCGACCTTGAACAGCGTATGGGTCAAGCCATTATCGGCCAGAAAGATGTTATTCGCAGTATTCTGATCACGCTATTGTGTGATGGTAACCTGCTTCTGGAAGGTCTTCCCGGCTTGGCAAAAACCCGGGCGATCCGTAGCCTGGCACAGCATCTTGAAGGTGAGTTCCGCCGCGTACAGTTTACCCCTGACTTACTGCCTTCGGATATTACCGGTACTGAAATGTACTACAACGAAGGTGGTGAGAGTGGCTTCCATTTCCGTAAAGGCCCACTGTTCGGCAACCTGATTCTGGTGGACGAAATTAACCGTGCACCTGCCAAAGTTCAGGCAGCTTTGCTGGAAGCCATGGAAGAACGTCAGATCACTGTTGCCGGTACCACTTACAAACTGCCTAAGCTGTTTATGACTCTGGCCACCCAGAACCCGGTGGAGCAGGAAGGTACCTATCCTCTGCCAGAAGCTCAGCTTGACCGCTTCCTGATGAAAGTTCAGGTGAACTACCCGGACAAAGAAAGCGAGCGTTTGATGCTTGGTCTGGTGCGTGGTGAGCAGCAGAAGAAAGTGGGCGCAGTACCTGCTGAAGAGAAAAAAGAAAAGGTTGAACTGCCTGCCATTGCACAGGAAGAGGTATTTGAAAGCTGGAGAGAAATTGCCAGCATTCATATTTCAGAAGCCATCGAAACTTATATTATCGATCTGGTTGATGCGACTCGTTTCCCTGCTGCCATTGGTGGTGAAGATGCCGAACTGGTGGCCAGCTGGATTGCGGTTGGAGCCAGTCCTCGTGCCAGTATTTCTCTGGAAAAAGCCTGTCGTGCTCACGCCTGGCTGGAAGGCCGCGACTTTGTAACCCCGCAGGATGTGCAGGCGATCATTCATCCGGTGCTGCGTCATCGCATGATGCTGACTTACAAAGCCAGTGCCGATGGTGTGGATGCTGACAAGATTATCAACAAACTGCTGTCTCTGGTGGTTGTTCCTTAATTGGAGGAATGTTGCCGGGTTCTGAATCTATGAACTCGTTCCCACGGTTTTCCGTGGGAATGCATACCTAAACCTCTGCAGGGATATTGGTATGGGTTCCCATATTTTGCATGGGAACCAGAACGTGTTGGTGTCTCCCTTCAGGGAAAACCAGCCCAGGTTCCCGGCAAATAGGAAGATTCACAGGTCAGGCGAACAATGACATGAATGAAAATACAGGCGTCTATCTCTCGCTGGACGAGATGATGCAGCTGGAACAGAGCTGCAGAGAATTAAGCCTCCTACCGAAACAACCTATCCGAAGTTTTCTCCATGGTTCCCGTGCCTCGAAAGTGCGTGGTCGTGGTGTCAGCTTTGAAGAAATCAGACAGTACACTCAGGGCGATGATGTCCGCACCATCGACTGGAATGTGACTGCCCGTCTGCAAAAGCCTTATGTTCGGGTGTATACCGAAGAGCGCGAGCGTCCTATCGTGATGATGATTGATCAACGACAGGATATGTTTTTTGGCTCTACGTTGATGATGAAATCAGTCGCTGCTGCCAGTATTGCGGCTCATATCAGCTGGATGACCAATCGAGCAAAAGACCGTGTAGGGGCTGTCATCTTTAATGATGAAAAATTCGACCTGGTGCCTCCCAGAAACAGTCGTCAGCATATGGCGCAAATGTTTAATGTGCTTGAACAATACAACCATTCTCTCTCGGCTCAGAATGCAGTTCATAGCAACCTGAAAATGCTGGATGAAGCGTTAATGCAAGTACGGGCAATGGTAGGCCATGATGCACTGGTTATCCTGATCAGTGATTTTGCCGGTATGGGAGACGACAGTTATCGTCTTATCGAAGAGTTGCGTGCCAGAAATGATGTGATTGCGGTGCCGGTTTACGATGCCATGGTCGATAACCGCCCGGATACCGGTGAATTAACGGCGACTCACAATGATCAAATGGCGCGCTTTGATCTGGGTAATCGTCGAATTAATGAGCCGCTTTTCAAAGCCATGCGTGAACGTGTCATTAACATGAAGAACAGAGTCAACCGTCTTGGCGTTCCGGCATTTTCCATAAACACCAATCGCAGCATCACTGACCAGCTTCGGGAAGCGTTTGGATTTGGTGGAGTGCAGGGAGGTTTGGGTAATGACTGAACAGGAAACTTCGGCACCCGTTGACATCCTGAACAAGATGTTCATGGTGCCTAAAGATCTGGCGGAGTTGCCTGACCCTCAGGGTATCTCTTTTATGCCAGTGACACCTGGTTGGTACTGGCTGTTCAGCATTCTGATGGTCGTGGTGGTGGCACTGGCTATTCGCTACTATCTGCGTGAACGCCGCGACCTGTGGCGCAGAGAGGCGCTTTCTTTGCTTCAGGAACTGGAAGTGGCTGAAGAAGTCCACAATTTGCCCGCACTCATCAAACGGGTTTTGCTAGTGCATGTGCCTCGTACGGAACTGTCTCAGTCCAGCGGCAATGCCTGGCTTGGGCAGGTGAATCGTATCAATGACACACTAGGCGTTAGTCGGGAGCAAATTGATTTTGCCAATGGGCCTGCTCAGTATTTGAGTGATGTCGCCTATCGTTGCAATCATGACCTTTCTGAGAGTGAATTGACGGCCTTGTTCTCCATGGTTCGCCAATGGATTAAGGAGCTGCCTCATGTCTGATATTTTAGCGACATTGTTATCACAGTTACCGACCTGGAAAGATGTCAGCTTTGCCTTCCCCTGGGTATTTCTGGTTTTGCCACTGCCTCTTTTGATGCGTCGTTATATGCCAATTTATAATCCGCCGGAAGAAATGGTTCGTGTTCCCTTCCTGGCTATGATGCTGGCTGCTACCGGTCAGCGAGGCTTTGAGAAAGAAACGCCGGCTTCGATGCCTGTCATGCAAAAAGTGCTGGTAGTGATCTGCTGGGTATTGCTGGTTGCTTCAGCCGCAGGACCAAGAGAGCTGCAGCCGCCGAAAAGTAAAGAAATTCCGGTGCGTGATATTTTACTGGTTATCGATACTTCCGGTTCTATGGGAACCCCTGATTTTGCGTTGCCTGATGGTGAATTGCAGACGCGTATGAAAGCGGTGAAAGATATTGTGTCGGGATTTATTCAAGAGCGTCCGGATGATCGTATAGGTCTGGTCATTTTCGGTACGGGTGCATTTCCTCAGGCACCATTCAGTGCCGACCATCGTGCACTGCAAATGGTATTGAAAGGGCTGTGGTCCGGTGTTGCTGGTGAGCAAACAGCATTGGGGGATTCAATCGGTGTGGCGATTCGCATGTTTGATAAAAGCGATTCTAAGGAAAAGGTCGTTATATTGCTGACTGATGGTAATGATACAGCATCGTCTTTTCCACCGACGGTAGCGACTGATCTGGCGGTCGAGAAAGGTATCAAGATTCATACCATCGCTATTGGCCCTGAAAACGCAACAGGTGATGCACCTGAACTGGATACGGCTTTGTTAGCCAATATTGCCCAAAAAACGGGCGGGCTTGCATTTGTCGGTGCAAATAAGCAGCAGTTGGCAGAGATTTATTCTGAAATTGATAAAGTTATGCCACATATGCAGGATAAATTCACTTGGTCTACCTATAAACCTCTGTTCATGTGGCCATTGGCTCTGATCCTTTTGCTGTTATGTAGTGGGTTGGTGCTGCACTGGGTGGGTCGCTTGATGGAACCTGAGCCAGGCGATACAAAACCCTCAGCAACTGCCGGGGAGATGTCACAGAGATGATTAATTTCTTTCAAAACTTTCACTTTCTGCACCCTGAATGGCTCTGGGGTTTGCTGATCTGTATCTTCATTGCGGTATTGTTACGCCGCCAGAGTAAGCCTGTCTCTGCCTGGCGACAATTGATCACGCCGCAGCTATTTAAGCATCAACGGATAACAACCGGCAGTAAAACATTGATTCATCCCCGTCATCTTTTGGTGGTGCTGATGACGTTGGGCGTGATCGCCCTGTCTGGTCCTAGTTGGCAGAGAGATATTCCGGAAGCACTGGATCAGCAGTCAGCCATCGTCGTTATTTTGGATAACGACCTGTCCATGTACTCAACGGATGTGCAGCCTACCCGAAATCTACGAGCTAAGCAGAAAATCAACGATCTGATGGCCGCTCGTCCTAAAGCCCTGTTCGGTCTGGTGACCTATGCCGGTACTGCTCATTCAGTGGTGCCAGTGACGGATGACCCAAGCTTTATCAGTCTGTTTCTGGATGCTCTGGAACCGTCCTTGATGCCAAAACCCGGTAATAACCTGGAAGCGGCACTGGTTCAATCACTTTCTTTACTGAAGGGAATTGATCGCCCGGCCACCATTGTTCTGATGACTGATTCCATCGAAAAGAAAGATACTGACCTGATTAATGACTTCATCAGTAATAGTGGTTTTGCAGTGCAAGTGCTGGCGATAGGTACTGCCGAAGGAGGGCCACTGAAGCTGCCAGAAGGGTATCGGGTTCACGTTCCGGTAAATACGCAGTTGGATATTGAGTCGTTTATTGATCTGCGTGATTCAGGTGTTTCTGTGTTGGGTGTCTCGGTTGATAACTCAGATATTGAGTGGCTGAATCAACGCATCGAGAGTGATATCAAAAATGCTCAGAATAACGACCCTCAGTTTGAATGGCAAAACAATGGCTACACACTGGTCTGGTTGTTAATACCGCTGGCCCTGTTGTGGTTCCGTAAAGGTTGGACGCTATACAGTGTTCTGGTGGCAAGTACTTTATTGACTTCTGTTGCACCTCAGCAGGCTCAAGCGGACTTTATTGACTGGTGGTTCACCAAAGATCAACAGGCACAACTCGCCTACAATCGAGGGGATTTTGAAGAAGCCGCGGAATTGTACGAGTTGAACTCTGAGAAAAGTCTGTACTGGAAAGGGGTTGCCTATTACAAGGCAAACCAGTTTAAAGATGCACAACAGACATTTTCTCTGATTCAAACACCGGAAGGTGCTTTCTATGAAGCGAACAGTTATGTCCAGCAAAAGCTTTGGGATCAGGCGCTTGAAGGTTATGACCGGGCTTTATCCTTACGGCCGGACTTTCCGCAAGCGATGATAAACAGGGAGAAAATCGCCAGGATTATGGTTGAGCTTGAGAAGAAGCGTGCCGAACGAAACGCTGAACATCGTGAAGAGTCCAAGGACGGGGCTGAGGAAAATACGGGTGATGATAAAAAAGCCAGTGATGATGACGGAGCTGAAAGTGAAATGGATCAAGGAGAAGCAGGATCTCTTGAGCCTGATAGCTGGTTGAATGGTCTGCAGGTGACACCAGCCAAGCTATTATTCAACAAATTTGCTGATGAAGCGTTACAGCAGCAGCTGACAATGGAGGAAGTAGTCAATGATTAAACGACTATTCACTCATGTGCTGTCTCTGGCATTGCTGGTATTAACTCCGGTGTTGCAGGCAGAAGAAGTATCCAGTACTGCTTCCGTCAGCATTATGTTACCTGATGGTTCTCCTGTCAGTAAGCCAGTCGTGCCGAAGCAAACTCTGTCACTGCATGTAGATACCATGACGACGTCTTGGTTTGCAGCACCACCTGTATACCCACAGTGGCCGGATTGATGGTGGAGTGGTGGTTAACGGCACTTCTCAGAACCAGTCTCTGGAGCAGCAAATTAAGGGTAAAACCTATACTGGTATTCGTCGTGAATTTTTCATTGTTCCACAGAAATCAGGCGCTCTCCGTCTATCTGAAAATGAAATCATTCTGACTCCTGCATATACGGATGAAAAGCAGACCGTGATGGTGAGTGCTTCTCCTATAGAAGTGAGAATTCCTGCCGGGGCCGGTGATCTTTCCAGCTTCCTGCCAGGCTCCGGTATACAGTTGACGGATTCTCTTGATCCGGCTTCCTTGACTGACTTAAAAGTAGGGGATGCCATTACCCGTAAAGTATCTCTTGAAGTCGATGGTATTCTGGCCTCATTAATTCCGGCGATTGATGCTGGGATGACGCCACAAGGTCTGGAGCTTTATGCCGGCACACCGGAAGTGATGGCAGTAACGACTGATCGTAGAGGCTTTGTTGGTGGGCGTAGAATTGAAACGTTCAACTACCTGGCTCATGAGGAAGGCCGTTATACGCTGCCAGCCATTAAGGTCCGCTGGTGGAATACGGAAGCGGATCGTTTTGAAGAAGAAACGATTCCTCCCGTCAGTTTTGAGATCGCTGCCGCATCTAATACGGGTGCAGAAGCCGCGTTGCAGCAAGGTATTAGTGACAAACTGTTGGATAATCTGGGCATCATTGTTTTGATGCTGATTATTTTCACCCTCGCTTTACTGCTATTCGCTCGATATCAGCGTGAAATCAAACACTTCAGTCAGTCTCTTTGTCTGAAGATTAAAATCTGGATTTATCAGACGATGACCAGTGAGCCAATGTATTTCCATCGTATGATGTGGGCGATGCGTTTCAGTAGTCATGAGCCGTCTATGTTTTTTTACCACAAATGGCTTCAGGCGCGTGGTGGAATGGAAGAGGCGCTTCCTTCTGAAATTGCGATCTGGCTGGGTAAGAATTACAGCTCAGGGCATGAAATTATCAGCAGTGCTGATGTCATTGAAAGTCTGAAAAAATCGCGCAAAGCTTACAAGCAGAGCCTGAAACCCAAGTATTCCCGGTATGGCTTGCCAGCTTTAAATCACTGAGGCGTTATTCCAGTGCAGGTATTCTGTCAGTTTGGTGAGTTTCGTCACGCTCTGTCGTCGCGATTAATGCTAAGTTGATTGTGTACGGTGCTGGTGGTGGCACTGTGCACAGTGCCATTGATCTGAATTATGAATAGTTTGAGGCGAGTCGGGAAGGGATGACTTTTACTTTTGTTTTATCTTCAGGAAGGTATTCTGGAAGATGATCAGGCCTTGTTGGTTTTTCCATTAAAGGTGGGTGCGTTTCACTTTATTAAATTCATGGCTCACTCCAGTTAATGTCCTTCTTTTCACTGGAGCCTGACCATGAAGACAGAAAAGCGTGCCGAACTGAAAGTCCTCTGGGAGCAGCGTCTTAAAGACTGGAAAGCATCTGGCCTGTCCCAGATCAACTGGTGTCGCCAGCACAACCTCAATTCGCTACTGGAAGTTGAAACTGCAACCGAGCAAAAGGCAGGATAAACTCACTCCCCTGGGTCGCAAGCCCGTCCTGCAATTCGATGGATAACAATGTCCGTTTGGAAGCAACGCTCCGGCAGTTGCCTGAACTGCTGCGACTGCTGAAGGTTGTGGCATGATTCGCCCTCAGCCGGGCGCCAGCGTTTACCTCTATGCCGAACCGGTTGATATGCGTAAATCCATCAACGGTCTGGCGGCCCTGATCGAGGAACAAACCGAACACTCTCCCTTTGATACCATCGTTTACATTTTCTGTAACCGCCGCAGGGATAAAGTTAAGTTTTTGCACAGGGAGCGCAACGGCTACGTGCTCTGGTACAAGCGACTGGAAAAATTCCGGTTCAAATGGCCGGGAACCGATATCGCTCCCACGCTCGATGGAGAAACGCTCAACCAGCTACTGGATGGTTTTGATATTCGTTCACAACATCCATGACCTGATACACTGGAATTCAACAGTCAACCCGCTACCTTCATCTGGCATGGATGCCTGTATATCTTCACTACCCAATGATCCGGGACTGAAAGCATGGGTCGAATCACTGATCGCCGAGAATCAGTCGCTGCTGGCTTACATCGCCACCGGCAAATATGTCGATGGTTTACCGCTGTACTGACAGGAAAAGAACATTTTTAGGCGACTCGGGCTCGATTTACCCCGGTCGACTACCGCCTACAGGATGGTACGTCAATGGTCACAGATATAGAGGTCGGGTTGAAGTGGGTTGATGTTGGAGGAGAAAACTGCCGGAAGATAGTTAATCAACCGGCAGCTTCTGGCAAGTTAAGCGAGCGGCTTAGAACTTGCGGGTAAATCCGGCACCGATCATGTGCATCTTGACGCGGAAGTTACCGTCGATGTACAGCGTATCATTGCCTTTGCGCATATGGGCGTTACCCAGATCCTTGTAGGTGTAGAAGAAGTCAATCATCCAGTTGTCCAGCATGGTGCTGGCGCCCAGGGCGTAGGTCTTCTGACGGTCAGACGGCAGATCTGGGCTCTGGTATTCAGGTTTGTCCAGTCCTGGGGTTTCGTAAGTGAAACCACCTTTCAGGGTCCAGTCATTGTTTAGCTTGTAGTGGGCACCGATGGAGTAGGTCCAGACATCATCCCATTTACGCTGAATGGCGGTTGCAACAGAACCGGCATCAGTTTTAATAGTGATAGGTGTTTCTTTCATATCACTCCACTGCTGCCATCCCAGGCTGGCGAGTACTTTCCACTGGTCATTAATCTGGTAGCTACCACCGAGGCTAGCAGTCGCAGCATAGCTGATTTCCGTTTCATAGAATGGATTAAGACCACTGATGGTGGCGGGTAAGTTCTGTTTGACGGTCAGCTTGTCATCAAAGTTGTGTTTAACCTTGGAACGGTAAGCCAGACCCAGTTTCAGATCTTCAGATGGTTCAAAGTAAACGCCGAGGTTGTAACCGTAGCCCCAGTCGTTACCGGTATTGAATTCAGCCCAGCTAGTGTTCATTTCCAGCGTAGCGTATTCGATTTGGGCACCGACACCGATAGACCACTGGTCATTGATGCGGTAGCTCAGCGCCGGGTTGAACTGCAGGCTCAGCAGCTTGTTGTCAATCAGCAGCGTCTGGCCGATCCAGCTACCGTAATCCAGTGCAGCACCACCGAAAGAGGTAATGGCCAGACCAAAGCTGGTGCGGTCATTAATTGGTTTATGCCAGAAAAAACCACCAGCAGGCATGGTAGTTTTTGATTTTGGGTTGTTGTCCAGATTTTTGCTCGCATCTGGCAAACTGGAACCATTGTCCTTGTATTCACCGGTCAGACTCATGACTTCCAGGTTACCGGAAATCATTTCACCATCCAGACCAGCCATGGCAGCCGGGTTAGACCAGATTACCGCGGCACTGTCAGTGTTAACAACATCGCCGGCACCGGCAGTACCCAGACCCGGACTGGCGCCTTCAGGCAGAAAGAAGCCAGCAGCGCTTGCCATACCCGGCAGACTCAGCGCAATGGCTGAGCACAGTAAACTCTTCCGATTAATCACAATAACCTCAGTGTGTAGCTTGGCAATAGATGAGCGATAGAAAAGACGGAATTGCTGATACCGGATTGCGGGTCTGTGCCCACTATCCGGTAGAAAACTGTCGTGTGATTCAAAGCGAAGTTCGCTGATGTTTGATCACTCGTCGCGTGTTTTCAGCACCCTGTATATATAGCTCAGGCCTGCGCTTTTTGAGTGAGAGGTCGATGCAATTTTAACTGAGCATTTGGGACCTGTTCCCTCAGGTTTCAGAACAGAAGGGCTGATCTGAATAATGTACAGGCGTATCAAAATTTTGTAGCGATTGTATAGGAGTGAAACTGTCAGGCTATCTGTGGTTTTACATGATCTTTACGTAGTAATTGTGATTGAGTTGAGGGTGTTTGCATTGATACGTTCAGTGATACCGATGCGCTTGTTTGAGTCGTTTGTTCTGAGTCAAGAAAAGCTGATTTAATTTTGCTTTAAACCGGATTTAATGATGTCGGTTGAATAATGGAAATGGCTTGTATACGACAGGTAAATAACCCATTTTCAAAGGTTGTAGATGCTGCAGGTCAATACATGTTTTTAAGGGTTTACGCATAGTGTTCCCCGGTGTGAATGCATAAGGGGAAGACCATGAATTTCCAAAGTCTGCGCGCTTTTGAGCTGGTTGCAGCGCATGGTTCAATCTCGGCGGCAGCACGGGTGATGAAGCGATCCCGGCCGCAGGTCAGCCTCTGGGTTTCAGAGCTGGAAGACAAGTGGCAGTTACAGTTATTTGACCGTTCAGGGCAGAAGGTTGAACTGACCCGAGATGGTCAGGAAATGCTGCATCGTGTAAGGGTGCTGAACCGGCAGATTACTGATGTTGCTCAGTCTGCAGAAAGCCTTGCTGCAGATGAAGAGATCAGTTTCCATCTGGGGTTTGATAAGTGTATTCCTGCAGATTTACGCAGTGATGTGGTTGATGCTTTTCTAAAACAATTTCCCAAGACTCAACTGGAAGTTGTCGTCGATACGGCGTTCAATATGATCAAACATCTGGAAAACGGTCGTGTTGATGTGGCTGTAGGGCATTGCTGCCCGAGAGAGGAACGCTACTTTGAAGCGAACCGGTTAGAATCACTGGTCTATGTCGTCTGTTGCCATCCTGAACATGAACTGGCTAAAAAAGAAGAAGTCTGTCGTGATGAGATACTTTTCCACCGGGCGATTCTGCTTGAGGGGTATGGCTGAGGAATTCGGGATTGAAAGCAGTATCATGGTACCTGACTACGAGTCTGTAATTGACCTGACCCGGAAAGGGCATGGCTGGTGCATGTGCCCGATGAACTTTGCCCGTAAGCATCTGGAATCCGGTGAGCTGACCATTATTAACAATAAGCTGGCGGTTACCCGGCTGTCGATTGATGTCTTCTGGCATGGCAGTTATGTACCACGAAAGTGTGCCCAATGGGTGCTTGATTATGCCCGCGCCAGAACAACCACTTAGCCTTTCTTAAGTCGGGAGTTTCCCGGCTTTTTCTTATTCTGTGATTTATTTCCCGATTGATATTTTCTGTCCTGTTAACAGGGGTTGCTGCTGCGTATTAATTAATACGCTGTTTTCAGGGGTGTAATGTTTTTATTACAGGTTCTGATTTTTTTTATAACGTCCGAATCTGTAAATTTCGTTTCCAAGAGCTGAGCCGGGAAGATAATCCGGCCACGAAACACGACTTGGGGTTCGGGATTATTGAAAATGAAAAAGATGTTACTGCCTGTTGTTATTACTTCTATTGTTGCATCCTCTGGAGCAATGGCTTCTGACTGGTTTGCAGGCGTTGAAGCCGGTTATGTAAAAAATGAAATGAAAATCACCAGTCAGCAGGCGTTTGATAAAGCTGACACCCATACCGGATACGGCATCCGTTTTGGTAAGTACCTGAATGACAACTTCCGCCTGTACGGTGTTATCACCACCGGTGATGCGGATGAAACCAAGCTGGGCAACAAGCATGAAGCCGAGCAGCAGACTTACCTGATCTCTGCAGACTACTTCTTCGGCGACGGTAACCTGAGACCCTTTGTCGGTATGAGTCTGGGTGCTGATTCAACTGATTTCGAAGCAACAGTTGGCAACAATAAATACGACGGCTCTGATACTTCCTTTGCCTACGGTGTGCAGACCGGTATTAATTACCGCATGGATAATTTCGATCTGGAATTAACTTACCGTTACCTCGGCCATAACACTTCTGTTAAAGAAGGCGGCATTGATTACCTACAAAACGGAATCAAAATGCAGAACAAACGCACACAACAGTTAATGCTGGGCGCCAGTTTCCGCTTCTAGGTTTTGTTTACGTAAGTTGAACTGAATTAATTAAAACGTTTTTAAATTAAAAACTAACTGATGCGTCTTTAACCCATTAATCAGGGCGCAGCAGATGACCATTGAAGAGTTAATATCATGCAGTCCAAGCTTTTTGCCGCTACCACTATTCTTGCCACCGCCATTTCTGCTCAGGCAATGGCTGAAGACACCATTGATTATACCGGTGCGGCACAACAGGATGCCAATACACTGCCCAGTATGACCGCCGATATGCCAGCAGCACCAACCTCTGCTGAACCATCACTGGCAGAACTGTCTGCCAAACTGAATAATCCGGTATCTGACATCTGGATGTTGTTTACCCAGAACGACACTATGTTTATGGAGGACAAAGCTGGTAAGGATTACACGATTAACAGCTTTAAATTCCAGCCGGTTATGTCATTCCCGGTAGGCGAAGATTATAATTTTATCCTGCGTCCGGTATTTCAACACTTGAGTATGGAAGCGCCGGGAATGGATCGCGAAAACGGCATGGGGGATACTGCACTGCTGGCTGTAATGGGGCCGAGTGAACTGCAGAATAACTGGACATGGGGTGTGGGTATGACTGCCCTGTTTCCAACCGCATCTGAAAAATGGATGACAACCGGCGGTAAAGACCAGGCCGCGATTGGTCCTGCGCTGTCAGCTTTCTATCTTGGTGAAAAGTGGGTTTACGGTGGTGTGCTGCAACCACTGGGAAGGTACCGGTTCTGCTGAAATGGATCCATTGACCGGCAAGCGTGAAGACCTGAAGATGACCGATCTGCAATATGCAATGCGCTACAAGGTAACGCCTACAACCCAGATTGGTTTCGGTCCTAACGTGCAGGTTGATTGGAACGAAGACGGTTCAGATCGTTTCAGCATTCCGGTAGGCTTCGGTGGTGATACCATGATTAAGGTAGGTCCGGTTCCGGTACGTATCGGTGCAGAACTGCACTACTATGTACAGCAGAATGATGAATTCGGTCCTGACTGGAACCTGCGTCTGTTCGCTATCCCGGTTATGCCTAACCCGACTATTTAACTCTGAAAGTTCATTACAATACTGTGGACAGTTTTTCGAGAACTCAACATTGATGCACCAAGGCTTGCACCGCAAGGGCTAGGATTTAATTGCAAGTTTGGGGTTTCTCAGACCTGCTAAAAAGTACCCTATGCACTGAAACCCTTGGTATTACTGGGGAAAAAGTGTCCACAGTATTGTCATTATAAAGTCACAGAAAACGCCGCCATTCGCGGCGTTTTCTGGTTTAGCATTTAACTAATTTGATTGCCTTGACGCATAGGAATTTCAAAAAATCATTATTCCAGTCATTCCTGTAACTTTTGGTTTTCCACCCTCTCAGCATCCTATTACCTGACACTGAATGTTGTGCTTATCTGTCTGATACCACCTAAATCCTATTGATTTGCCCGATCTCACCCTGAAATGTCGCCCGGTTCGGAGAAGATGAGCTGATAAAGCTGACGGATACCGGCGATACCGGGCGCATTGATGACAATGTCCTGACTGCCGCACTCAGCGATGCCAGCGATGAGATCGACAGCTATCTCGCCGTTCGGCATGCACTGCCTCTGGCAGAAACACCCGACCTTCTTATAAGGCTGTGTGCAGATATAACAAGGTACAGGCTTTATGACGACCGTATGCTTGAGGAAGTTGAAAAACGGTATAAAAAAGCCGTCGGCCTGCTAAAGAGTATCGCTCGCGGCACGGCGGTTTTAACCTGTTCAGCAACCACTAAAACCCTCTACAGAATTCAGTACCAGTCGCAGTCAGGCTGACCGGGTGTTCACCCCCGAAAGTCTCAGGGACTTCTGATGCTTTCACTGGAAGACGCACAGCACCAGATCGAAAAGATGATGGACACCGTCATGCTCTACCAGCGGCGCAAACCGCTGTTTGATCGTTTGGGACGCGCACTGTTGTCAGACGTTCATATGAACTTCAGGCGACAGCGTGCTCCTGATGGCACACCGTGGGAACCACTGAAAATCCGCCGCGGGCAAATACTCCGTGATACCGGCAGGCTCAGGAACAGCATCACCACAAAGACCACCGACGATCAGGTGATTATCGGAACCAATGTCTTCTATGCCAGAACTCACCAATTCGGCGCGACCGTTTCTTGGCATCGAGCAGCCACAGGTGCAGATCGTACACGACACCATTGAGCAGTGGGTGAAGGATATCGCAGGCAGAAGGAAGGCAAGGAAATAAATGTTTAACCAAGCACTGCAGGCCATCACTGCCCACCTTCAGCAACAACTGGCAAGCCAGACCCCGCGATGTGACCAGTCACCCGGGACGGTTTACCGAAGCGGAGCTGGGCAGGCTCCTGACCAAAAGAACAGCCGTCAGGATTGCCATCGAGAACACCCAGCGCATCACCGTCACCGGGCAGGGACTGAGGGAAGCGCGCCTGTTGATGGCAGCCTATGTCATTTGCAGCGACACCAGCACCACGCCACGCAACGAAAGCGCACTGGCACTGACGAAGCCATTGTCAGTCTGCTGCCTTTTAACGAAAGAAATCTCAGGGGCTTGCCCCCGAGTGACTATCTGAAAATCTCGGTTGGCCGAAGGCCAATCAGATCGGCGTAAAGCTCGGTCGCTTGCGGCCGAGTAGTCGAGCTGAAGGGATTTTCTTTACCCGTTTCGGGGCTGATAACCTCAAGCCCGTCGAACCCGGCACCATTTCGGCTGACAACCTCTACAGCGGAGAAGTCGACCGGCAGGGGCATCGCCTTATGGGGCGTTTCCTGGGAACAGGTAGTCAACCAGACGAATAACCCTAAATAAACAATCCCAAATAAACAACCAAAAAAGGACAACGGGCATGGCCACACAGGATCGCTCCTACATCGGCAAAGGCACCATCTACCTCAAGCGCCTTGGCTCCAGCACAGGCTTAATGCCCGTGGGCAATTGCAGCGCACTGGAAGTCAGCTTTGAAGAGGACAAGAAGGGCAGAAAGATTACACCAGCGTGGGCGGAGGCAACGTGAATGTTGTTTCACGCATCGACAGCGTCACCGGCTCGATGACCGCAATGGATATCAGCGCCGCCAGCCTCGGTCCTGCACTGCGCGCCAGCGTCACCACAGAAATGAGTGGCACGGTTACCGATGAAGTCATCGCTGCCTCGGGTGAAAATAATGAACTGTTGGCTTTCGCTTTTGCGCTAGACATGACCCAAACAATCACAGTGAAAGATGGCGCAGATGACACTGAGTTGTCGCAAGGCACCGACTACGAACTCAGTCCCAACGGTATCGTGGTGATTGGTGGCGGTGCGATTGATACCGATGGCGTGAAAGTCTCCTACACCAAAGCCCCACAGGAAATCATGGAAGCACTGGTGGAAGCAGGCGCAGAATTCGCCCTGTTCTTCGACGGCATGAACGAAGCCCAAACCGGCAAAGCTGTGAGCGTTACCCTGCACCGGATCAAGTTTTCTCCCGTTGAAGGCTTGCCATTCATCGGGGATGAATTTGCTGAAGTCAGCATGGCGTTTGAAGTGCTGCGGGACACCGGCAAAACCGGCGCGGGCATTTCGCAATTCATGAAGGTGGTGCAGGCGGTTTAGCTGTCACCGGGCAGACAAACATCCGGTCAAAAGGCTGCTTTGACAGGTGGCCTTTCTTTGTCTTTTATCAAAGACTTTTTCCACTTCAGAATATCCTCTGCCATTGTTTCAGAGCATATTCCTGATTCAAGGAAACGAGAAACAGAATAATCAATTTGCTTTAAAATATTCCTGCTTACTCGTGAATTAAAACCATAAATTAATCTGTATATCTCTATTGCTGCAGGAAAATCGCCCGTAAAACCATAAAGAAATGCCTTATGGTTCATGACACCATGAAGGAAAACCAAATCCTTTACAGTTCTTTCCTTCATATTCTGCACTGGCAAGCATTTGGTGAGAAAGATCATATTTTTGTAGCCTGAAAGCAGCTATCGAGGCATTAAGATAAAAATGATAATCACTGCTTGTGTTGTCAATTGCCAACAGAAATGCCTGCTTCCATAGCTCAAACCACTCAAGACTGTTTTCTTTTTCTCCTCTTGGCCTGAAAATTTAACCGATTCCCACTCCATTATTGGCGATGGGTTTTACACTGGAGATATCCATAGCACAAGACTCACTTAAAAAACATTCTATAAATTTTGCATTCAACAAGTGCTGTATTTCATAGATACAGGTTTCAGTCTCATCCAAAATCAATCCACATACAAGGACAATAGTCCTCACCCTTGCTAACAGATGAAAAAGAACTCCACAACAACCAAAGAAAAATACTGATAAAAACATGGCACTTATTCTGGATCACTTCCGCTCTTAACATACGACTAGAATCAACTACTGAATATCAAAAATAGCAGACGGAAATTATCTGTCTGTTATTTCAAACCCCTGATTTCAAAATTAACCGTAAAGTTTGAATCGGGGACAAATCTGTGACCAACACCAACACCAACACCGCACTCAACCTCGTTACCAAAGCCCGCGATCTTGCCAAAGGGAAGCTGAACAAGATCACCGCTGCCATCAGGGGCATGGGCAAAGCCAGCGAAAGAGCAGAAAGCCGGTTCGCCAGCCTTGGCAGGAGCATCCGCAATCTGGTGCTGGCCGGGACAGGCTTCTATGTTTTGAAGCGAGCGATGCAGGGTGTCCTGCAGACCGGCGATCAATTCGAAAAGCTGCGCGTTCAGATGACCGCCATCATGGGCAGCATTGAAGAAGGCGACAAGGCCATCGAGTGGATAAAGGAGTTCACCAAGAACACGCCACTGGAGCTCCAGCAAGTCGCCCGATGCCTTCACCGCGTTAAAGAACTTCGGCCTCGATCCGATGGACGGCACCCTGCAGGCGATAGTCGACCAGACATCCAAACTGGGCGGCGGCATGGAACGGCTGAACGGTATGTCGCTGGAGCTCGGACAGGCATGGGCAAAACAAAAACTACAGGGCGAAGAAATACTGCAGCTGGTCGAGCGCGGCGTTCCGGTTTGGGAATTGCTGGAAAAAGTCACCGGTAAAAATACACAGGAGCTTCAGAAACTCTCCAGCGCGGGAAAGCTAGGCCGCGACACCATCAAACTGCTGATTGAAGAAATCGGCAAAGGCAGCGCCGGAGCAGCTGCAGCCAATATGAGTCTGCTGTCGGGTTTGATGGCAAACATGGCTGACCGCTGGACAGAATTCAAAGGCTCGGTCGCACAGGCCGGGTGGTTGGATTACGTTAAAGGCCAGCTATCCGCCTTCGGCGATCAACTGGATCAGATGGCGAGCAACGGCAAAGCCGGGGAAAAAGCCTTCGCAGCCACCGCAGAAGCTGCAGAGAAAACCACTGAAGCTGCAGAGAAAGCCGGGGATGCCGGAGCCGAGGCTGGAACCAAGCAAGCCGGAGCCGCGCAGAGCGTAATGCAAAAAGCGGGCGGGCTGGCAGGCTTCTATAACAACCTGACCATGCAGCTGAACAGCATGAGCAAATCAGCAGAGAACGCCTTTCATGCCATGCAGCGGGGTTCAGACGGCCTTAACACCGAAACCGCACAGGGCGAGCTGAATGAGCTGCAGGGTCGACTGAAAGAAGTGCGGGAAGAAATCGGACACATGCAAGCCTTCCATGTGTCTTCTGATCCCACCGGCATCGGCGACTGGATGAAGGAAACCGCCAAAAATGCCGCCAGCGCCAAGGAGCGATTTCTGGAGCAGAAGATCGCACTGGAGGAACTGCTGGAAGGCTACGAAAAAGGAGTCGTTTCTGCCCAACGGATGGCAAGCGCGAGCAACACGGTTAACGCAGAGATCGACCTGCTCAATGAGCAAGACCTCGACCGGCTGAACAGCGCCATCGACCAAGCCGAGTCCAGTATGCGGAGCTTGAGTGACAGCACCCGCAGCACACTGGAAGGTTTGCAGGATGAGCTGGACAGGCTGCAGGGCAACACCGAAAAAGTCCAGCAGCGGCAATTCGAAAGCCGCCAGCGGCAATTAAAACAGCAACTGGAACAGGCGCAACAGCAGGGCGACGGCGATGCCATCAGCAACCTGCAGCAAGCACTCTCCGTCAATCAGCAGGTCAACACCGAGAAACAGAAGCAGCTGCAGCAGAAACAGCGGGAAACCTTCAGGCAGCAGCAACAAAAGGAAAAACCGCGCATTACCCAACCACGGCAACCGGCACAGAGTAAAAGTCACGACAAGGTTATACGTCTGGAATATCTCGGTGGCAGCGTTAACGTCGGCGTAGATGGCAGCGACGAAACCAAGCTGCTCGAAGCCCTGAAGAACGCCGGGATGCGTTCAGTCTAGCTGTACAGGAAACCAAGGAAACAACATGCAACTGGATAGCATCACATTGCCCGATGATTTGTTGTGGGTCGATGAGTTCGAGTGGAACCCGGTGGAGCAGAACACCGAAAGAAGCCTCAGCGGCGCTTTGCTGGTAGAGGAGCAGACCAAGGTGAAAGGCCGCCCGATAACCCTGTCCGGCGGTAGCCATGCCGGATGGGTCAACCGGGCGACGGTTATCAGCCTAGTCGAAAAAGCAGAAACCGCCAATCACACCATGACACTGACACTACCGGATAGCCGACAGTTTTCAGTCATCTTCGACCGGCGAAGCAGCAGCCCCATCGAAGCGCAGCAGATCCTGCCGTTTGCCTATCCCGATGACAATTACCAGTACAGCCTGATCCTGCGATTACTGACTGTTGAGGCAGTGTGATGATTTTTTCAAAGCCTGGATTAAAAACAATATTAGGGATCAGGAAAGAGTTTTCTCCGAACCTTTGGATTTTTAAGAACATGAATAGTGGTGTCTTGATCATCTTTTTTTGGAGTTGGTTCACTACAAAGACAGCAGACATGCATCTTTTCATTACCTTTATGCCTAAGAGTACCGCAAACCAGCTTTGCACCCTTGGCATCCATCCACTCTGCAATTTCAATATTTTTGTACAAATTAAAACCAAAAATCAGAGGGACAGGAAAAATATTTTCATAAGAGCATGTTGCAACAATCTCCCGACCTGTTTTCAGCAAAATCAAGTTCTTCATGTTGACCAAGACACCATAAGAGCCTGGCTGCTTTAAATGCTCAATACATTCATTGGCAATCACATCAAAAAAAAAACGACTTAACCATTTTTGGTGGTTTGTGATCATGGCGCGGAATTCATCTGGGGTAAGTTCTGTTGATGCTGAAAAAACAGGAAGCAGAAAGGATGTCAAAAAAATTAAAAATCTGATTTTCATACTGGAGCCCTGATTGATGAGCATCAATAACGACGATGTAAAACTGTTTGAAAGCCAGCGCCTGACCGACGAGGCCGATGGCGGAGGCCGGGTGACCGGCAACGAAGTGACCGATGGCGCAATCAATAATCTGTTTCAGGATATATCACGCCTCGACCGCACGGTGGGCGATGTAGCCTTGCGGAAAGCCTTTGTGGGGATCAGTACCGACAACAACGATGCTTATCTGGGTGGGCATATCATCCTGACCGAAGCCCCCCAAGACCCGAACGTCAGTGTGTTGCTATACGATACCGGCGACCAGACCGATGAGCGCGACAGCGCCCGCAACCGCATCGAGTCCTATGTGGTATCCGGCACTGCGGCGAGCTTTGAACTGCTGGGCAACCAGTACTCAGGCCAGCGCAATCTGGTGGGCGTTCAGCGGGAACAGCAGAACCTGCCGGAAATCGGCGAAGTATACCGGCTGCATGACCCGGACACCGGCAACGAACAGTATGTGCGCCTGACAGCGGTCGAACACCGGATCGAGTCTTACGCCTATGAATATTCAGAAGGCCAGTTTATCGAGTTTGAACGTCGGCGGCTGGATATGGAAATCAGCACCGAGCTGAACTTTATCTTTCCCGGTGGACAGCCCACACCCGCCAGCACCACGGAGCCGAAAAGCCTCGTCTACAGCACACAGATCGCAGACGCGGCGCGCTACTATGGCATCAAACCACTGGCGCAAGCGGTTAGCCAAGGTGACCTGACCCTGAAAGTTGAAAGCCTCTATGCACCACTGGTGCCGAGCGCGAGAGTCGAAAGCCCGCTACTGGATCAATTCGGCAGCTATACCGCCAAGACAATGGTCGCCACTGCCAGCAGCACCCGAAACGTCAGCTGCCTTTTAGGTCACATCAGCGGCAACCAGAGCAGAACCTTTCTGCAAACCGGAGCCAAACCGGGAACAGTACAGCTGACACTGGAAAGCGGAGACTTTGCGGATGACGGAAACGGAAATTTTATCCATAACAGCGGCAGCAACTATTACAGCCGGATCAGCATCGACTATGAAACCGGCGAGCTGAATGTATGGCGTAACAGCGACTACACCACCACGACAGCATCGGTCACTTTCCAGCCCGCCACCGCCATCACTGGCATGGCGATCAGCAGCGCCATCGAAGTGACCAACCAGAACAGGGGCTTCAACTACACCCTGAATCTGGCAGAAGCCAAACCACGACCCGGCACATTAGTGGTCAGCTTTATTGCATTGGGCAAGTGGTATGACCTGCGCGATCCGGGCAATGGGCAACTAACCGGTTCAGGATCAGGCACCGTGGATTTCAGCACCGGAGCCGCCGCAATAACGCTCAACGCGATGCCAGATCCGGACAGCGCGATTGTTTACAGCTATGTGGCGCAGGATGATAACGAAGTGACGCTCCGCACCGGCAGCGCACTGGTGGATCAGATCAGCTTCCGGCACACCACGGAAAAGGATGGCATCAAACCGGGCAGTGTGACCATCGACTATTTAACCGGCGGAAATCAGAAGTCAGTGTCCGACCAGGGTAATGGTTCTTCTGTCGGGTGATGGCGAAGGCAGCATCCACTACGCCAGTGGTGAACTGTCTTTTGTTTTGGACTTTTTGCTCGATATCGACAGCGGAATAGACATTAACTATCAGGAAGGAGAAGTGGCAGGCGGCACTGTCGATGTAACGGTGGACGGCAGCGGGCTTATGTCCGGCACCATTGCAGGCGCGCCATTGCTGCCCGGATCAGTACAGCTTTAGTTTTGTGGTGGAGCGCGATAGGCAGGTGCAAAATCACAGTGTTACTGTCGGTTCCTTCCAGACCTACACCACTACATACCAGCAAGCCAAAACCTACAGCGATGACAGCAGCGGCAACTGGCGCGGTGTTTCAGGCAGCATCGACTATGCAACGGGCGCGTTTACCCTTCAGGCTCTGGATGACTACAGCTTTTCAGAGTACGACACCGTGTCGCAAGGCTCTTATATCGCTAAAGTTGTTCACACAGCCACCACCCGCACTGAAGTATTCCCCGGCAGCACGGTCACCAGCAAAGCCCAGCACAACAGCCTGAGCCATACGCCCAACACCGAAACCCTTACCAATCCGGAGCTGAGCATCGACCTACTACCACTGGTCAGTGACCCGCTATTACCGGGCAGCCTGATATTCAGCTGGAACAGCGAAACCTACTTCGACCGGGACGGCAAGCTATACAAGCAGGTCAGCAGCCAGACCAATGCCGGAACGCAGGTGGGCACCATCGATTATTCAGGCGGTACCGCAACACTGGCAAGTTATCCATCGGGTGGTTTGAACAGCGCCAGCATTCTGGCGGCCGCCACCATCAGCGCCGGGATTCAGGTGGATGCTGTCGCCTTTCGGACACCGGGCGCACCGGTACGACCGGGCAGCCTGCAGCTAACGGCAGTGCGAGTCGACAACGCTGACATCATCACTGCCAGCGCAGGCTTTGACGGGATCATCGACACCGCTGAAGTTCAGGGCAAGATCGACACCACCACTGGCTGGTGCGAGCTGCAATTTACCGATGGCAGCAACCCGATTCACGTTATCCCGCAGAGCATCCGCTACAACGCAGTAGTGGAAACCAGCCTGCCACTGGACGCAGAACTGATCGGCCTTGACCCGGTTCGCCTGCCACCGGATGGCCGGGTGCCGGTTTACCGACCGGGCGACATTGTGGTGACTAGCCATACTGCTGACACCGCAGCAGGCACCCCAGTCGCCGGACAGGTTATCGATCTGGCAAGGGATCACCAAGCAGAAATATGGGTGGAGGATAGCGAGGGCAAGCGCCTGAGTTTGGGCGAGTATGCCGTGGAGCGGGAAACCGGCATGGTTATCTTTGCCAACCCTCTCACGCTGGAAGACGACGAAGGCACACCACTGACCGCACCCTACACAATCAAGGATCGGGTAGAGCATATGACCGTGGTCAGCGATGCCAGAATCAACGGTGAGCTGGCGATCATTGCACCGATGCCGTGGGATTTACCTGCAGGCGAAACCACTGTCAGCAGCGCCGTCGTTTATGGCGACCTGCAAGCCAGAGCGCACCATTTCTTCAGTGAGAAAGTCTGGAACAGCGGCTCGCCTAATTGGGATAACCAGCGGGAAGGCGACAACACCACCGCCCAATACAACACCATCAACTACCCGATAGAAGTCACCAACAAAGGCACCATTCA
>CBDHDU010000015.1:0-75232 GCA_965261725.1 Endozoicomonadaceae bacterium
GTACTCCGTGCTGACAAAGCATCAACCTGATGAACCACGCCTTGAAGCGCTCAGCTACTATCTGCTGCATGCCAAACATCAGGTTAGTCTGATTCATCGGCGGGTCATTGAGCATGAAACCATACCGCATGCAGAGAAAATCTTTTCGCTGTTTGAACCTCATACCGAGTGGGTCAGCAAAGGCAAGGCGGGCGTACCGGTTGAACTGGGCTTGCGTGTTTGTGTGTTGCAGGATCAGTTCGGCTTTACGCTTCACCACCAGGTCATGGAAAAGCAAACGGACGACCAGGTAACGGTTCCTATGGCCAAGGGAGCCAAAGAGCGCTTTCCAGTCTTGAGTCAAGTCAGCTACGACAAGGGGTTCTGGAGTCCGGATAATCTTGTAAAACTGGAAAACTTGCTGGACAGGGCTGTACTACCTAAAAAAGGAAAGATGTCGTTAGAGGACAAAAAACGGGAATCACACCTGGCGTTTGTCCGTGCAAAACGACAGCACTCTGCTGTTGAGTCGGATATTAATGCTCTGGAAGCCCATGGTCTGGATAAATGTCCGGATAAAGGGCTGGATGCCTTCAAGCGTTATGTTTCGCTGGCTGTTGTGGCAAATAACCTGCAGCGTCTGGGCAAAGTGCTGTTGGAAAGGGATCGGCAATAGTCGCCTGTTGATGGTTTGGTAATCCGGTGTTCGTTCAGATCATGCATGTCGTGAGGCTTACTGACATCTACGGAGTGAAGGTTTTGAACATTTTTTGAACAATTGTGACTGAAAACCGCTGCATTGATTGAACAGCAAACTCAAATGATCCACCTAACAGTGACTCATTAACACAGGCAGCTATAGTTCATGCGTTTTCTGACAGGCACTAAGTAGGTATCTTGGTAAACGACTCAACACATTTCCAGGAATACCTCCTGGGTTTTTAAAAAATGTTTCATTTTCAGTTAAATCCCAAAGGTCATCCAAATAATCTAGCTTTTCTTTGAGCTTCGCTGAAATATTGCCTTCTGTTTTATCAAATGCTTCAAGTACTAATTGTTCACTAACTCCTAGCTGAATTAATTCTTCAATCTTTTTAACCGAAGAATACTCATCTTTTAGTACACGCTCATATGCTTTGAGAAATTGAGTAGGTGGTTTTCCCGGCTCCCATTCTTTTTTATAAATAATTGAAATACCAGTTTCATTACTGCCTTCTTCAATATCATAATTGTATGTTCTGCCTTTAAACCCTTTCCATGAGTTAGATTCTAGGCTCACGTTTCGAAACTCTGCAGTCATAGTTACTTTTTCAGTAGCAATGACACTTTCACCTGAATCTGGATCTTTTTCTGAATAAAAATCAGCTATACCTATTTGCTTATTACTTAATAGATATTCTATTGCTTTTAGAAGAGAGCTTTTACCACAATTGTTTTGGCCAATTAAAAATGTAGCGCCATTAAATTGGACACTAACATCTACTAATCTTTTGAAACCTTGAACTCTTAACGTATGAAGATACATATACATTCCTTGTTTTGTACACTAATGTTGAGGGAAATCTAACAGTTGTTTATGCGAACAAGTTTCGCTTAATGTTCTATCTGTGTAAAAAGAGCAACAGCCTACAGGTCAGGCGTAGCAAGCTGCCCAGCATAATTATGGGTTCTCATAAATTTATCCTTTATGTCGCGTTCCCGATTTGTATATTTGTCGCTTAACACGAATACCTATCAAAGAACGTTCTTTCACCCGAAAAGCAATCTGTCACAGATTTCTTGCATTTTCACATAGGCGAACTACTTTTTACTGTATATAAAAACAGCAATCAGATTTACCATGCGCCTGCAGCAAAAATTTATAACCGCTATCCGTTCTGCAAACTATTCATTGGCGACAGAGCGTAGCTACTGGGGTTGGATTAAAAAGTTTCTACATTTTCATAAAATGCGCCACCCGGAAACAATGGGCGGAGATGAAATAAGTCAGTTTCTGACCTTTCTTGTGGTCAAACGTCAAGTTGCCGTCAATACACAGCAGCAGGCACTAAGCGCCATTGTATTTCTGTTTAAAAAAGTATTAGACAGAGAAGAGCTGGTAATCAATGGCTGGATGAATGCCAAACGCCCTAAAAGAGTACCTGTCGTTCTGTCCCGTCAGGAAGTTGAATTGATATTTCCTCATTTGAACGGTACTCCATTGCTGATTGCAACATTAATGTATGGTGCAGGGCTCAGACTAATGGAAGCGTTAAGACTCAGGATCAAGGATATTGACTTGTATCGCCGCGAAATCATAGTACACGACAGCAAAGGCGGAAAAGACCGGCGCACGATGCTACCAGACAAGGCGATAGATAGCCTTCAGGCTCATATTGACCATTCAAGACTGCTTCACTTAAAGGCGCAAGATCGTAATGTATGTCATGTTCATTTGCCCTACGCCCTTGCAAGGAAATATCCTAACGCAGGTAAAGAGCTTGCCTGGCAGTTTGTTTTTGCCAGCAATCAGTTAAGCCGCGACCCTCGCAGTGGTAAGTTGGGGCGACATCATATTCATCAACGAACAATCCAGCGCGCAGTAAAAAATGCGATTAATCGTTCTGGTGTAAACAAGCAGGCAAGCTGCCATACCTTTCGTCACAGTTTCGCAACGCATCTTCTGGAAAGTGGTTATGATATTCGTACCGTTCAGGAGTTATTAGGACACGCGAATGTCAACACCACTATGATTTATACTCATGTTCTTAACCGAGGAGGCAAAGCCGTGCTAAGCCCTGTCGATATTCTCAAATGACGCATTTTTTGTACGCTACCGCCCCTCTTACCAATATCGGGAGTATTAAGGCATATTCATCCGTCTATTCTGTCTTCGCTCAAAGCTGTATATGGCTTATTTAACATCGCGCTATCGTACCCGTATATAGGTTAAGTAATAAATAGCAAGTAACTGCAGTCCTGCACGCAGAGCGCTAGCTTGGTAGCATCCGCAAATTATCCACCTTCCAAAAATCACCACCCTGAGCAGGTTTCCCACCCCGATCACACTGGGTAACTTTCCTTTGATTGATCGGCATATACAATCGGAACCAGTTCAGTTCTCCGGTTTCGCTGTTCACCATAAACGACGGCAATTTATCCAGTTCCAGTCTTTTGGATTTCATCGGACTGCATACCAGAAAGTGCGGCTGTACATTTTGCCAGCGGGTGCCATCCTGACCAAAGATTGCCCGGAACCGCTCTGCTTTGCTCAGCAACTGGGCGTTGGTAAATGAGGTATCACCTTTGGCCTCAATCATGATGATATGGGTAACACCTGCGTCATCCAGAAACGCGACCAGAAAATCAACATCTTCCTGAGTTGCTGAGATACACGATCTGTCCCGCTCAATAGCGGTCTCCCTGTCGTTAAGAGCAAGGTACAGGCTCGCGTATATCCAGTCGATGTGATAGTCCATTGCCGAAAAGTAATGCAGCGGTGGTTCCAGGTTCACAATCGACAGGATTTTAGTCAGTACAATCGGGGCCAGACGAAAGTCTGCATTGCCAAGCAGCTGACCGATCAGATGAAAGCGCTCCTTGCGGTTGAAGGATTCCAGATATTCAAGAATTTCCATAGCCTGATGTTCCCGGTTACGAAGCTCGCACCCTCCTCTACGATTACCCCGGAGGAAGGGTTTAATGAATGTAACAGGCATCCTGATAAACCGCCGATTGCACGCCACCCGGCAACTGGTTAGACTACGGTGATTATCTACAATAAAAACAATATGACTGTATGAGACTGGTTCCGGTTCTATTGATTATCTTCAGCATGCTGGGTGCAAGCTTTACGGCTAATGCTCATCTTCTGCATGCGGAGCAGGATTATCATAAAGGGCTGCATTTACATGTCTCTGAAGCGGGGCCGCACTTTGCGGATACCGGTTATGATCAGCCCGACAGTCATAATGGCGAACATATTCATTTCAGCCTGATTGCGCTTTTGTACAACGCTCATCCGGTGCAGGCATCTTGCTGTCATTCTCATGATTCCGTCTATCGTCTGTCACTGACCAGTCTTCACTACACGCCGCTTTTGCCACCTCCTGACCGTTCTCTGTCTTTCAGGGTTTAAACGTCGGCTTTCAGCCGGTTATAAAACTATCTGCAAGGGCTGTTGAACTGCCTTTGTATTAATAAGAGAGACGTTATGAGAACTGCTTATTTTTCGGGCAGGTGGTTGCTGTATCTGACCATTATCTGCCTGTGTGTGCTGTGGTCGGGCAGTCTGCTAGCCCATGGGGTGACAGTCGGCGACCAGAGGTATATTCAGGAGATTTCCGGAATCAATCTGATTCCTTATACCTATCTGGGTGCCAAGCATATGGTGACCGGTTACGACCATTTGCTGTTTTTGTTTGGTGTCGTGTTTTTCCTTTATCGCCTCCGGCATAGCTGTGCCTGTATGTAAAGACTGATGGTTCGAATAGCTATTTATGCGACTGATGCCACAATAGTACAGACTCCGAAACTTCTGTAAGCTGCAACACCGCCAACCGGTCGGGTGTTGATTCTCCCTTTTATTGATTCAGGCGTTCCCATGAGCTTTGCTGCCCTCGGTTTATCCTCCCCTATTCTCAAAGCGGTTGCAGAAAAGGGTTATGAAACCCCGTCGCCCATTCAGGCTCAGGCGATTCCCGCTGTGCTACAGGGTAAGGATGTCATGGCAGCAGCCCAGACCGGCACCGGTAAAACCGCCGGTTTTACGCTGCCCTTGCTGGAATTGTTATCCAGAGGGTCAAAGGTCAGTGCTAATCAGGCGCGGGCGCTGATTCTGACACCAACCCGTGAGCTTGCCGCTCAGGTTGGCGAAAATGTTGAAACCTATAGTCAACATATGCCGCTGACATCCACCGTTGTTTATGGCGGTGTGAAAATCAATCCGCAAATGATGCGTTTGCGCCGGGGTGTTGATGTACTGGTAGCTACTCCCGGTCGTCTGCTGGATTTATATAATCAGCGCGCTGTGAACTTCAAACAACTCGAAGTGCTGATTCTGGATGAAGCCGATCATATGCTGGATATGGGCTTTATTCATGATATCCGCAAGATCATGGCGCTTTTACCAAAGCAGCGTCAGAACCTGATGTTCTCTGCTACCTTCTCCGATGATATTCGCAGTCTGGCAAAAACCATTGTTCATGATCCTGTTGAGATTTCCGTAACCCCCCGTAATGCAACCGCTAAATCAGTTGAACAGTGGCTTCATGCTGTTGATAAAAATCAAAAGCCTGCCGTGCTACTCAAACTGATTACAAGCAACCGCTGGAAACAGGTGCTGGTATTCAGCAAAACCAAACATGGCGCGAATAAACTCGTCAGATATCTGGAGGGGCACGGTCTTAATGCTGCCGCTATTCACGGCAACAAGAGTCAGGGCGCGCGCACGAGAACACTGGCTGAGTTTAAAAGTGGTCAACTTCAGGTATTAGTGGCAACAGATATTGCCGCACGCGGACTGGATATCGATCAGCTGCCGCAAGTTGTAAACTTTGATTTGCCACAGGTTTCAGAAGACTATGTACACCGGATTGGTCGCACCGGACGTGCAGGTGCTACCGGTACGGCTATTTCCTTGGTCTGCGCTGATGAATTTAAACTGTTATCTGATATTGAGCGTTTAACCCAAAAGCTGATTGAACGGAAAGACGTTAAAGGCTTTGAACCGGTTCACCCTTTGCCGGAATCACGTCTGAATACCCGACCGTTTAAACTGAAGAAGCCAAAGAAAACAAATAAACCAACGAGAGTCGCCCATAAGGACGGACAGCGTTCCGGCGCTAACGCCAGCGGGCATAAACCTGCCGACGCTAATAAAAAGCATACCAGAAGCAATAAAGGCAATGATAAGCCAGCGTCAAAACCTAACCCGAGAAGCCCCAGACGTCGGCCGGTAGCCAATCGTAATAAACCTGCCGCTTAAACTGTCATCATATTCAGCGCCAGCAAACATTGCACCGGCGCTGAATGCCTCCTGCTTATATTGTGCTACAGCCTGAAAAAGCGCATAAAGAGGACGAGCTCTGCTGTTGTTTCATTCAGACAGCCACGTACAAAATTCACCTTGGTACCCGGCATCGCCTGAGCCAGTGCCGACAGATCCATTCGCGCCACACAGCCCAGCTTGCTATATCCCCCCAGTGTCTGACGGTCATTTAATAAGATAATGGGTTGCCCATTTGCCGGAATCTGTACTGCCCCCAGCGCAATACCTTCGGAAATAATGCCCGCTGCGGCATAACCTTCCACAGCAGGGCCTTTAAGCCGACAGCCCATACGATTACTGTCCGGCGTAATAACATATGTCGCCCGATAGAATGTGTTTTTACTGGATTCAGGAAACTGTGCCTGCTGGTTGGATTCATTCATCCGTAGTCGTACCGGGTTGCCATATTGCGGAATATAAATATCGGGCACCCGCTGACTGATACGGGTATTAATGTTATGTGCCTGCAGCTGCAATATGTCGCCTTTCCGCAGCGGTTCCCCGTGCCCTACAGCTTCCCCCTCTTTGATTAAACCTCCCAGTTGATCCCGTACTACCGTTGCCACGCTGCCAAAGGTTTGCCGGGCAATAAATCCACCTGGAACGGCCAGATACGCCCGCATGCCCTGTTCCGGAAACCGGAACTGCAACACCTGTCCTTTAAGTAACTGAAATGAACGCCATGGTTTGATTGGTGCGCCATTAACCGTAGCGCCAAGATCGGCACCCGTGAGTGCCAGCGTCATATCATCATATGCCCTGAAAGCCGCCTGCCCGACAGTCACTTCCAGTTGCGGGCAGGCCATACTGTTGCCCAGCAAATAATTTGCCCAGCAATAAGCGTGTAAATCCAGTGCTCCGCCCTGAGCAATGCCCTGATGCCCACAACCGAAGCGCCCGGTATCCTGCAGCAATGTCATTACACCGGGATTGACTACTTCCAGTCGGGACATGGACAGCCTCCCTGAGCCAGATATTCATCCCTGGTCACCGGTACAAAACGAACGGTATCCCCTACTTCAAAAGGCATCATCGGATCAGCCGTCGGATCAAACAGTGGCTGCGGGCAGTTACCGATAATCTGCCAGCCTCCCGGCGATGCGGCGGGATACACTGCAGTTTGATTATCAGCAATACCCACACTGCCCGCCGGAATTTTGATACGTGGTTCGCTATGCCTTGGCGTAGCAATAGCCGGGTCAACCGGTGCCAGAAAAGCAAAACCAGGGGCAAAGCCAATGGCGCAGACGGTGTAATTACGCTGTGAGTGTTTAGTAATCACCTCTGCTACAGAAAGGTTATTACGAGCAGCAATCACCTGAAGATCAGGGCCAACTTCTTCGGCGTAATAAACCGGTAGCCGGATGATTTTATGGGTCTTGTTTTGTTCTGTATTTGCATCCAGATCTGCGACCAGATTTTCCAGTTTGTTTTTCAGCTGCTTAAATCCGGTTCTCAATGGGTGGTATTGAACAAGAATCGTCGTGTAAGAAGGAATAACTTCAAGTAGCTCTTCTGAGCAGGCTTCCCGGATTCGCTGACAAAGCTCTGCAATAGCAGGCGACAATTCAGGATCAATTTCATTTCCCAGAGTGATTATCAGACTGGTTTCTGAAACAGCTTCAATACCAATCATGGATTAAGCGCCTGATACAACCGCTTAATCACAGCAATTGATTCCGGATTATCTCCATGCACACAGACAGTATCAGCTTGCAGCTTCAGCAATTGCCCATCAATAGTGCGCACTTCGCCTTTTGCCAGATCAGTGACCTGCTGCTGAATAGTGGCCTCATCATGATAGACTGCCCCCGGTTCAGTACGCGAAACTAATGACCCATCGCTGGTATAAGCACGGTCTGCAAACGCTTCAAATATCAGGGAAACACCATACTGACTGGCAACGTCTGTATATGCCTGATTATCTGCTCTGGCCAGGATCATCAGCAAAGGGCTTTCAGCCAACCCGGCAACTGCCCGCACAACGGCTTCAAAGATCGCCGGGTTTGCCATCATATCGTTATACAGCGCGCCATGGGGCTTAACGTAATGAATTCTGCTCTGGTGTAGCTGGCAAATAGCACCCAGCGCACCGACCTGATAGGCGACGAGGTGAGTGATTTCTTCCGGGTGCATCGGAATGGAACGACGGCCAAAACCGGTCTTGTCATCGTAACCGGGATGCGCACCAATCATGACATTATGGGATACTGCGAGGCGTACGGTTTCCGACATGGTGGTCGGGTCTGAAGCATGAAATCCACAGGCAATATTCGCCATATCAATCCATGGCATGACTGCCGCATCGTCTCCCATTTCCCAGAGACCATAGCTCTCGCCCATATCGCAATTCAGCTTCACAGATGCCCCTCCCGAGTCTGCCTTAGCGGCTTTAATAGTGGCTTTAATTGTACTTCGTTATTATTTGGTAAATAGGCGAGGAGAAAATCACGGATATTCTCCCCCATTACCCGGCGAATTTCAGTTTCTGAGAAACCCTGATCCAGCATCGTCTGGGTCAGTACGGCCAGCTCGGAAGCATCAAACGGTGTTTGCACACTGCCGTCAAAGTCAGAACCCAGTGCGACATGTTCAACACCCACAAGGTCGATGGCATAACGAATCGTTTTGACAATACCTGCAGGTGACACATCGCAAACGGCATCCCAAAAACCAATACCGATCAAACCACCCTTGGCTGCTATTTGCTGCATCAGCTGATCTGAGATATTACGCGAGCTGTTGCAGACACCTTTGATGCCGGTATGAGAAATCACCACCGGTTTATCAGACAACTGCAATACATCACGGACTACCTGTTCTGATGAATGCGCTACATCAATGATGATATTCATCCGGTTCATTTCGGTAACGGCTTCACGGCCAAATTCCGTAAGCCCTGCGCCGGACTGTCCGTGCAGGGAGCCACCCAGCTCATTATCAAAAAAGTGTTGTAAGCCCATCATCCGGTAACCGGCATCGTAAAGCTGTTTTATATTTTCCAGTTTACCTTCCAACGCATGAGCACCTTCAATGCCCAGCAACCCTGCGATTTTCTGATTCCCCTGTTGACGCTGTTCCAGCAATGCAGCCAGAGATTGTGAAGAACCAATAATTTTCAGCTGCTGTGAATTCTGTTTTTCAAGCTTATGCAGCTTTTCTGCCTGATACAGCGCGCGTTGCAACAGGCTTTCCCATGTTAAAGGTGGCCATGCCTGCACCAGTGCCAGCAGTGTAATGTTATCCGTCGCTTCCTTACTGTTTTTGTTGTAGTTCTGCCCCTTAGGGGATTTGGTAACTGCAGTAAACATCTGGATCGCTACATTGCCTTCCTGCAGGCGCGGCAAATCGAGCTGTCCATAGCTCGAATGTTCGGATAAATCCCGTTGCCACAGAAGGCTGTCTGCATGTAAATCCGCCACCAGTAACTGTTGATGAAGCTCCTGTGCCTGCTCTGAAACAGCATACGGCTTATGGGGAACAACCTTGTTACGCCCCTTTTCCAGGAACGGCGGCATAAAGATCAGGATCATCAGAATGCAGACCATCGCAACGGTGGCAGAGATGGTGTAGAACTTGCTCATATCAGCGATACAGACCCAAAAATGGTTAAAGAACTTCCGTTCAACTCAAATATACGTAGAATGGCTGCTTATAAATAGCCACAGGTCAAGAAATACACTTTTTGCTTGTTGGCATAGAATAAATGTCTCCGGAGTATTCAGATGTTGCTCAAACTGATTCGCAACGCCCTGGGTTATATTATTGTGCTGCTCGACCTGCTGACGCGCCCGCGCAAACTTAAAAGATCCGAAACGGCACAACAGGAAGTCGATCAGGCAACCCGGAATATTAAGCTGTATCAGTTCTATGCCTGTCCTTTCTGTGTAAAAACACGACGCGCAATTCACAAGCTTAATCTCAGGATTGAACAACGCGATGCCAGTAATAACCCGGCATATCGTGCCGAATTATTACAATCCGCCGGCAAAGTTCAGGTTCCCTGCCTGAAAATAACGGATGATTCCGGCAAAGTGACCTGGCTGTATGAATCTGATGCGATTGCCGATTATCTCCAACAACATTTTGGCACAGCAGCCTGATTTGACGCTGCCTGACGGGAGTGGTTATATCGTAATACATCATTAATTTATAAATCGGAGCCGCAAGCTGTATCTGCCGGCGGGAGTTCTTTTTGAACACTGCAGACCAGCTACAGCAACAAGCCGATGCTATTAAACAGCAATGGCAAACTCAGAAGCTCAAAAATATTGCTGTTCAGACTAATGATTCTGCGCAGGCTGTCAGTGCTGAGTTAACACTGAAGCCTAAACTGTCTCTCTCATTAAGTGCCGTTGTTTCCGTCGGGCTGAAAGAAGATATTTCAAGCAATCTGATATTAAGTGCAGCACTGCCTGAGCCAATCAACTTCTCGCACAGCGCCTTGCCGCTGGCTGCCTTTGTTAATCAGGCAACTGCATTACTTACGCCCCTGAGCCTGATACTCGACCTGCAAACTGAACGACTGCTGATTCAGCAAAGCCAGATTATCGCCAACACACTTCCCCCTGATACCCAAGCATTTCTGAATATTCTGAATATTGTTGCGCCCCTGATACAGGATGCAGTGGGGCAATTAGTTCGACAGGAAATCAACCCCGGGGATGCACGACTGATGGCGAATCTGCTGGCACAACAATATTACGGAGCCATCAGCGTATGAGTCAGGATCAGCATATGAATCAGAAATGGCAACAGCAGATCCACCAGCATCTGACCCGATTGAAGTCTGCCCCAAAGGTGATTGATAACGGCCCTGAAGTGCCGGGTATTTCATGGGACTTTACATTGTCGCCGGGTATTCACGGCGAACTGATCTGTCAGCCGGATGATGACAATACTGCAACACTGATTTTAATTATTCCCGCCGACATGCCCGAACATGAAGAACTGGATGCCTTTGCGCTGGTTGTTGCTCCTGCTATCGCGCCTTTTTCGATAATGAGTTTGTCCGGACAGCTGTCGCTGAGACTGGTTATCAGAACAGATGCCTCTGCCGCCATCGCTCAGATTAACGAAGCGATTATCCTGAGTCGTCACATTACCAAAGCTGTATTTACCGGTGCGCTAGCATTAGGTGAAAGCAAGGCTGATTTCAATGCCGCTCTTGCCCAGACAATCAAGGTATTGCAGTCAGGGAATACGGCTGATGGCTAGCGGCATCAATAATGTTCCGGGAAATTCATCTACACCCGTTACTACGGCTGATTTTTCCTATGATCTTGAGGTCGGACATTCAAATGATACTCATGACCTGTTTCAACCGATCAGTAACGATCCCGTTCAACCCCAGGGAAGCCAGAATAAATCACTGACCAGCCCATCATCGACCGCATTAAAGCTGGCAGATAAAGTGATTTATGGCAGCAACCAAGTTTATTTTACCAAAGGTTCAAACAAGGCGGACAAAGTCGGGGTCGTTGCCGGGCAGATCAGAACTGTAGCAGAGAAAGCTAATTCGGTAGCGCTCTATGGTCTGAAAGCCACAAAACTGTGGAACAAGTTTAAAAACGACAATTACAAGATGCCTACCGAAAGCATGAGTCGGGCGTTTTATGCTTTGCAGGGTATCAGCATCGCTACCGAAGGATTGTCTTTTATCAAGTCAGCAGGTTCCAGCACCTTTAATGCCGTACGTGATATTGCTGCCCACAAAAACAGAACTGAAACCCAAAAATTACTAGAGCAATACAACCCAGAAACCAGAGCACTTGAAGGTGGTGACAGTCAAAATCTGGACAGACTAAAAAGCCAGCTTGCCAAAGGCGGACCTGATCTTGCCCGAACTAAAAAGCAGACCGCCGTCGACCGGTTAACCGATGTTAAGAACGTTGCGCTTAAAGCACTGAATGTTTCAGGTTCTGCATTACTATTGGCAGAAGGCACCAGCAAAGCTGCTGCACAGGTAGCCCCCGGCGTAGGAGCTGCCATATCAGCCGTTTCGACCATACATTCAGCAATAAAAACAGGTGTTCAGGTTGCAGCGCTGAATAATCTGGCAAAGGCGAAAGCGGTAACTAATGATCCTTTGCTGAAAGCACTGGCAGGACATATCAAACAGGAACGCACGATTCTTGCCCGTAAAGGGCTGATCAATACTGCAATTGGCGCTGCCACCACCGGGGCATCAATAGGGTTTGCTGCATCCGGAGCCGGTGCGCCGGTTGGGTTAATTGTTGCGGGGGCAATTGGCGCAGCGTCTTCTGTTGGAATGCTGGCATACGATGCTTATCACAACCGGCAACTGGCCAAAGCAAGAGAACAGTCAGCAGATATTGAGGCTGATGCAACGTCACTGGTCAGTCTGGCACAAAGCAATATCGGCGTTGCAGAAAAAGCATTCCTCAGCCGCCTGAGAACGTCAACGGGAACAGAACTGACAGAAAGCGTCGCCTTCTTGCGAAAACTCGGTGTTACCGAAACAACTATCAAAAAACTACAACTGGCACCTGAGAAAACAGCACTGCAAACCCTGCAGAATGTCCTTTATAAAGACAAACTGAAGTTCAAAGGGTTACAACTCAAGCAAACTGCCAAGACACTATTGCACGTCAGTGGGCTGACAGCGCTGGGAAAGCGAATAAAAGCAGGTTCTCAATGGTTGAAGGGGAAGCTTTCAGGGCAGTTGCGCAAGACAACTACTTCTACTGCTGGTCAGAGCTTGTTCTGGCAACCCGCCGTTTCCGTCAGCCAACCTGATAAACCTGAAAAAAGCAAAACACCAAAATATAGCCCGCAAAATTCAGCAGCCGGTTCACGCCGCTCATCTGTGCTGGAATATCAGCGTCAGCTCCGTCACACCATACATTAAACATATAATAAAAAGGTTCAGGGAATGAACGGCATTGAGTTAATACAACAATGGATGAAGCAGGCCGGTATCAGTAGCAAGGCTCTGGAGAATAAAGGGCGACTATGCTCCTTTTTGTTTGATCAGCAATTACCCGTCAGTATCGAAGCTCCGTCCTATAGCGATGATCTTTTTATTACCATCGAAATCATCCCGACAGGTACTGGCAATATACGTCGTAAACGACTTGAAGCAGCGATGAAGCTAAATGCTTATGCACTGGAAACCCGTGGTTCTGTATTGGGCTGGGATGAAATAGGTGAACGGATTATTCTTTCTTACCGGGCAACCATTGCCAATATATCTGTCGATATGCTGGATGCCATGCTGGCTAATCTTATCGAGATATCAGTACCCATCAAAGATGCCCTGATGATGGAGAAGGAAACACAGGCTAAGGAGAAGATGGCTGGCGGATTCGATAATATGTTTCAGCCGATCATTCCATAGAGCTACTCCTCGAAACAGCGCTATGAAATGGCCTGACTTACCCTTCATAAATCATTTTTCGGGTCATACCACCATCAATGACCCAGTTCTGACCTGTGATAAATCCAGACTCAGGCGAGAGCAGAAAAGCAACCGCATGGCTGATATCTTCCACTCGCCCTACACGACCAACGGGGTGCTGATTATGATCCTGTTCAGTAAGATCCGACTGGTCACTGATCCAGCCGGGGCTAATACAGTTAACACGGATTTTCGGTCCCAGGCTGATCGCCAGAGCATGGGTAAGAGCAACTAAACCACCTTTCGAGGCGGCATAAGCTTCGCTATTGGGTTCTGATTGTTGGGCTCGGGTTGAGGCTATATTTACTACGCTTGCGCCTTCCTCCATCAAAGGAGAAAGGTGTTTGACCAACAGCATGGGGGCCGTCAGATTAGTCGCTATAACATGATTCCAGTATTCCAGACTTAGAACGGCAACCGCATCATTATAGGGGTTGCTGATAGCTGCATTGTTGATAAGCCCATGAATCTGCTGATCTGCCTGACTTTCAGCAAACTTTTTAATATCTGATGAGTCGCTTATATCCAGTTGATACCATTCAACCTGATTAGGGACGAAGGCTTGCTGAGGCTCTTTATCGATTGCATAGACACGGCATTGAAGCTGACATAAATGTGCAATAATGCCGGCACCTAATAATCCTTTACTTCCGGTTACAACAAAGTTTTTCCCTTCTATGTTATTAACCATTTTGGAAATGCCAACCTGACAAGCCTGTTTAGAAGTAGTATATACAAAAACCGAAGGCTATTTATTTACTTTTCTTTTAGCTTGAACCATTGTACCCGTTGAAAACATATCACCCATTTCATCTAAAAAGCCTTGATTATTAACTTTTAGAGTCATCTCCGTTTCAATCATAGGCTGCGCACTGTCCGGTTCAAAAATAACGCCTGTGAGAATAATTTGCTCACCACCAGGGCTCACCGTTTTCAAATTAAATACAGGATGATATACACCACCTTCATCTGGTTCTTTCAATGAAGGTGCACTACGAAACCAAATATTTCCGCCTATGAATTGCGTTAATTCAAAATCTGAATTTTGCATTATGTAATTAAGTAGATCTATAGCCTTAACCTTTTCATTTCCATAAGTAATATCATACCAATCACCAACCTTTTCATTTTGATGGGTATCAACCGCCTGTGCCTCACATACTATTTCTTCACCACCCTTTGGCATAGTAGTCACATTTAGTTTACCAGCTCCACAATCAGCAACTGTCACATAGAAGGCTTGTTCTTTTTCTCCCTTAAAACTTACACCATACTCAACATCATGAGCTAAGACCTCGTTTTGCATGAAAGAAATTACTAGAACCAGTAAAAAAGGGACTACTCGTAAATTTTTCATTCTATACCTGCTAATTTCTCAGCCATTATTAAAACAGGACACTCTATTTAATAGACAATAGCCACATCAGAATCATATAAATCAGCAGAATTATTTTTTATCCAGTTTTAAAATAATCACTTTTCAACTTACTATATACATTTACTGATCCATTTCCTCTTTACCGTATCAAGTTCAATATACTTTCTGAATCTGTTCGAGTATATTCACCTGTATCTTCACAACTAAGATTAGTAATCAAACCATCATTAACAATCAGAGCAAATCTATGTGAACGCAGCCCCATTCCTCGATCGCTCAAATCCAGTGCTAAATCTATTGCCTCGCATAATTCAGCAGAACCATCAGCCAACATTCTTACTTTTCCATCGGTATGCATTGTCTTCGCCCAGGCAGCCATAACAAAAGGATCATTAACAGAGATACACCAGATTTCATCAATGCCTTTTTGTTTAAAATCATCATAATGTTCAAGGTAACCCGGAATGTGGTTTCCACTGCAAATTGGCGTGAACGCTCCGACAATACCGACAATAATGATTTTTTTATTCATCGCTAAATCCGGCAAACGCCAGACTTTAGGCCCGGCAGGAAGATCATCTGTAGCCTGTTCGATAAATTCATAGACATTGATATCAGGTAAATAATCACCTACTTGAATAGTCATAAACAGTACCTTCCATGGATTTGTTATCGAATATTTATATAAAGCTAAAATAATGCATCCGGAATGGGAAGCGCCCAAGGCCACTTATCAGGTTATAATCATGTCTCTTGTGAAACTTAACCAAAGCCGTAAATATGTTTGAAAAGGAAGACTTGCTAAAGCTGGCACGTATGCCTATGCCGTTCGGTAAATATGCCGGGCGGGTATTGATTGATTTGCCAGAGGAGTATCTGCTCTGGTTTGCCAAGAAAGGCTTTCCAAAAGGCGATCTTGGACGTTTACTACAGCTGGCGCTGGAAATTCATATTAATGGCCTGACTGAAGTCATTCAGCCTTTGAAAGAAAACAGCAGAAATGGAAGGAGCAGAACCTGATGCGGTTCTACTCCACCAGGCATCACCCCATATCCAGCATATCCAGATCAGCGCGCATCAGCTCTTCCTGCCCCAGATCAAAGCTGGCAACACAGCACTGAACAGCAAACCATTCTTTCAGTACTTCCGCATCACGCTTTTCAGGCCAGCAACCTTCATCATCAGTCCAGGTAGACAGTTCATTCTCGAACATCGCCTTCGCATGCTGCGCCAGCATGTGGTCGAAGTCTTCCTCGGTTTCGATATCATCCATCAGGTAGGCACCGCCTTCGAAGTCCCAGATTTCAGGGACTTCATCACCATTTTCCTTAACCCACTCACGGAACGGTGCCTGTGGTGCCAGTGTAACAACACAGCGATTCACGAATTTCATAGTGATAAACCTGAAGGACTCAGTTGGAGGAGCTGCAATTCTGACAGTCATTTCATTACTCTGCCACTGAATTATTGCCCAACCTCAAGGCTACTAAGCACTTTAGCCCTGTTTTCCAGTGCGCCTTGCTGAGCCACCAGTTTTTGAAGCTCACTCAGTTTCTTATGAATAGCTTCTGGGTTGATCTGCCCGGACTGAACCCTGCTCAGATATGAATGCTGTCTTTTGAGCTTTTTCAGACCTTTTTCAATATCTGCCACTTCCGAAGAATAAAAGACTTTTACGGCTCTTCTCATTCGAACACGCTTATGAATATCTCTCTGCAGCTCTGCCCGGCTCATATTAATGACAAGTGCTTTACCTAACTGTTTCAGGGTAGCTTCCTGCCGCTTGATATCCTGACGCAACTGATTCAGACGCTGGGGCAGATCTGTTTCGGTTTGAGCAAACCGATGGCTATATTGATGCAGATTTTCCCTGCTAAGACTCAAACCCCGGACACCTCGGAACTTTGTGCGATTCAGATTCATGATTTGTCGGTCGACACGGACCACGAGCGCCGTCTGCGCCTTATTCATCTTATTACGCTGGCTTTTATTGCTTCTAAGTGCTTCCCGGCGAATATAGTTGTCAGGGATTTGAGCCCTGTCTTCTTCGGTTTGAAGTTCAAGCGCCTGCTCTGCAGATCCGGGCACACCTGTTAATGATTCATAGCTTTCGCGATGGTGAGCCACTTCCAGCTGCAATTTTTCCATTGAAGCCTGTAATTCGACTTCACGTTCAAAAGAGTAATTGACGCCTTCGAGCAAGTCGGCACCCGTAGCCGCCTGTTTATGTAATCCCTGCTTACTATCCAGTTCTGTTTCCAGTTGTGTCCGCCGCTTGCTCAACTGGCTGTATTGAGGATCATTTTCTAATCGCTCTTTTTCTGCCTGATAATTCGCATGCAGTTGCTGCAGTTTTTGTTCACTTTTCTGTTTTTGCCCTCTGGTTAACAAAACCTTAAATTTGGATTTCTGCCATTGATAAGCCGCACCCAGCTGATTTTTTTTCTGCGCCATACTGACCAGTTGGGTCTGTATTCCATCAATTTCCACCTGCAGGGCTGCACAGTCCTGCTGTAACACCAAACACTGTTGACCAGCCTTTTCAAGGGCAACCTTACATTGCCCTGGTAAGCCTTCTGATTCTGAAAGATTAAGCCTGATGCCCTCAGGCTGTGGCCAGGATACCCCTTCGAGCAGTGTTAACCGTTGTGAACGACTCTCTTTTATTTCCCGCCGATCTGATTCCACTGTAGCCAAGTCCTTACGGGCATGGGCCATTCGGGTCAGCGCTATATTTTCCAGAGAACTGTCTCGCAACCACGCTTTCTTGCCTGCTGCATACACACCCTTGCATGCCCCGGTCGCCACTGATACCGGGACACTCACAATCATTTCATACCAGTAGTCAGTTTCATTAACAGCCTTTCTGAAACCCTCTTTGATAGATTTTTCCACATCCGCCAAAAAAGCAGTAATTTTGCTGGAGCGGGTAACTTGATATTCATGTAATAATTTTGTGCGAGCAGAGGCAGGAGAGGTATCAATTTTTCCCGCAACACGGTTTTCTTGCGGGTGTGACGCTATCTTCCGTGCCCCATGTTGGACAGCAGAGGTTTGATGATCATCATCTCTGTTTTCGGCCTGAGATAAATCTATCTGATTATGAGTTGATGCAGACCGGTCTGACCCTGTGACGCCCATGATTCAGTTCCATTGCTTTATTATCATTCCCTGTTATTCAGTGTAGTCCGTATAGCAGGCATAGAAGCAGAAACCAGCAGGAAGAGAAATACCCCCCTTAATATCCGTACAGTTTTTTATGTCCAGATGATGACATCATCAATAAGCATGATATGGTTATAAACGCAGTCATTATAAAAATAATAATCAGAAGTTCCGGTTGATTCCCTCTCGTTCTGTAGCATTCACCGCCTCAGTACCAGTGTCCGGCTCTTCGCATAGGGAGATGCATTGCCATGGCTGACCAAAAGTCAGCGGCAGCTGCCGCTTATTGGAAAGAAAATATTCGTCTTTTATTAACTCTGTTAACGATCTGGTTCGCCGTCTCATTCGGCTGTGGAATCCTGTTTGTGGATCAGCTTGACCAAATACAGTTTGGTGGCTTCCCGCTCGGATTCTGGTTTGCTCAGCAAGGTTCCATTTATAGTTTTCTTGCGCTGATCTTCTTTTATATCTGGCGGATGAATGCGCTGGATCACAAGTATGATGTTGATGAGCCAGAGGAAGGCTCTCTGACAAACTCTGACAAAGTGGAGGTCGCAGAATGAGTACCGAAATGCTGACCTACCTGTTTGTCGGGGCTTCCTTTGCTCTTTATATCGGTATCGCCATCTGGTCGCGAGCCGGATCAACCGGTGAGTATTATGTTGCCGGTAAAGGCGTCCACCCGGTCGCCAATGGTATGGCAACCGGAGCTGACTGGATGTCTGCAGCATCGTTTATATCGATGGCGGGTATTATTTCATTTGTTGGCCGTGATGGTGCTGTGTACCTGATGGGCTGGACCGGTGGCTATGTCTTGCTGGCGATGTGTCTGGCACCTTACCTTAGGAAATTTGGTAAGTTTACGGTGCCGGATTTTATCGGGGATCGTTATTACTCCCAGGTAGCACGGGTGGTTGCCGTCATCTGCGTAATCTTTATCTCGTTCACCTATGTAGCAGGACAGATGCGCGGTGTGGGCATTGTATTCTCCCGCTACCTTGAAATAGACATCACCATGGGTGTGGTTGTCGGAATGGCGATCGTCTTCTTTTATGCAGTTTTAGGTGGCATGAAAGGCATTACCTATACGCAGGTAGCACAGTACTGTGTAATGATTTTTGCCTTTATGGTGCCTGCGATTTTCATTTCCATGATGATTACCGGCAACCCGATTCCACAATTAGGGTTTGGTAGTGATGTGATTGGCACCAGTACATCGGTATTGGAGAAGCTGGACGGCCTTTCTGCTGAACTGGGTTTTGCTCAATATACCGACGGCTCCAAATCCACCATTGATATGTTCTTTATTACTATGGCGCTGATGGTCGGTACCGCCGGTCTGCCCCATGTTATTGTCCGCTTCTTTACAACGCCAACCGTACGGGACGCACGGAAGTCTGCCGGTTATGCACTGTTGTTTATTGCCATTCTTTATACAACCGCACCGGCTGTTGCCAGTTTTGCCCGGATCAATCTGCTTAATACTGTCAGCGAAGCGTCATACGACGACTTACCTGAATGGTTTGCTAACTGGGAAGATTCAGGTCTGATTGCCTGGCTGGATAAAAATGAAGACGGCAAGATTCAGTACACCGCCGGTAAGGCCATGGAAGGTAAACCGCAATTTACTGAAGAGCGTGGTGGGAATGGTGAACGTCTCCTGGCTAACACTGCGACTGATAATGAGAACGAGCTGTATGTCGACCGGGATATTATGGTGCTCGCCAACCCTGAAATAGCGCAATTGCCAAGCTGGGTCATTGCACTGGTCGCTGCCGGTGGCCTTGCCGCAGCACTTTCAACAGCCGCAGGTTTGTTATTGGTTATTTCAACGTCAATCTCTCACGACCTGTTGAAAAAGAACCTGATGCCCAATATTTCCGATAAGCAGGAACTACTGGCTGCTCGTATCGCCGCCGCTGTAGCGATTGTGATTGCCGGATTATTTGGTATCTATCCACCAGCGTTTGTGGCGCAGGTGGTCGCGTTTGCCTTCGGCCTTGCAGCCGCATCATTCTTCCCGGCTATTCTGATGGGTATTTTCTATAAACGAATGAACAAGGAAGGTGCCGTCTCCGGCATGATTGCCGGACTGGTGTTTACCTTCAGTTATATTGTTTATTTCAAGTTTATTGATCCGTCTGCCAATAATGCAGAACACTGGTGGTTTGGTATTTCACCGGAAGGCATTGGAACGCTCGGCATGCTGTTAAACCTGACGGTATCAATGGTTATCTGCCATCTGACAGCTGCGCCTCCAAAGCATATTCAGGAACTAGTGGAAAATATCCGGATTCCGCGTGGTGACGGTGCACCGGTTGAAGAAGGTATTGGTGCTGAAGTTGAGCGCCCAGCCAAAGCATAATCAGCACTATTAGCTGAAGATAAAGAAAGAGCGCCGCACTGTTTATATACAGCGTGGCGCTTTTCTTTTCAGTCGTTTATGGCAATGTATTAGAAAGTACCAAGCCCAATAAAAAGAAGAACAATCGGAATTCATTATGCTTAACCCCAGAGATGTACGCTCTGTTGACGACGCCAAGCGTATTGTCACCGAACATAATCTGACGCATGTAAAAGTCGGTTTGTTTGATAACGATGGGGTGATGCGTGGCAAATATATGAGCAAGGAGAAATTCTTCTCTGCTCTCGATAATGGTTTTGGATTCTGCGACGTTGTACTGGGCTGGGACTCCAAAGACCAGCTGTACGACAATGTGAAATACACCGGCTGGCATACCGGTTACCCAGATGCGCCAGTACGCATATTGCCGGAAACCTGTCGTGATATTCATACCGAGCCCGGCATGCTGCTGTTTATTGCTGAGTTTGCCGGGCAAACACAAACTATTTGCCCCCGCGCCACACTGCGGCGGGTAATCGAAGCCTGTCGGCAATTAGGTTATGAGCCTTTTGCTGCACTGGAATATGAATTTTTCCTGTTTAAGGAAACACCCGAGTCCGTGAGAGAAAAAGGGTTTCGGAATCTGACACCTTTCACACCCGACTGGTTTGGCTATTCCATGCTGCGTAATTCGGTGCATTCCGGTTTATATCAGCAAATATTGGAGATGGCTGATGTGATGGATTTCCCTCTGGAAGGCATTCATACCGAAACCGGCCCCGGTGTTATTGAAGCCGCTATTGCTGTTGATGAGGCAGGTAGCGCTGCCGATAAAGCGGCTCTGTTTAAAACGTTTATTAAGGTACTGGCTCAACGCAATGAGCTGATGGCGACGTTTATGGCCAAGTGGTCAGCAAACTATCCCGGTCAAAGTGGTCATATTCATTTATCCCTGCGGGATATTGACGACAATACCTCTACATTTTACGACGCTGATCAACCTCACAATATCAGCGATATCCAGCGTTACTTTCTTGCTGGCCAACAAAAATTGATGCCTGAATTTCTGTGTATGCTGGCACCTACCGTAAACAGCTATACCCGGATGATTCCCGGTTTCTGGGCGCCAACGGATGCCACCTGGGGTGTTGAAAACAGAACGACTGCATTGCGTGTTATTACCGGGTCAGAAAAATCCCAGCGGGTTGAATACCGGCTGGGGGCGGCTGATGCCAACCCGTATCTGGCATTGGCTGCCGCTCTGGCATCCGGGCTTTGCGGTATTCTGAATCAATGGGAGCCTTTACCTCAGGTAACGGGTAATGCCTATGATCAAAAGCACCCTGCGGAACTGGCTCTTCCTTCAACTCTCTGGGAAGCCGCTCAGCGATTTAATCAATCGCAGGCAGCGATTGATATGTTTGGGTCCGCGTTTGTCGAACACTTTGCCGCATCACGGGAATGGGAAGAACGGGAGTTCCGCAAACATATTACCGACTGGGAAATGGATCGCTATTTTGAAATTATCTGAAAACATTTCAGCCTGCAAAGAAAGCCTCTGCTAGTGTCATTGACAGCAGCTCAAAATCATAACATTCGTGAGCAGAATAAAGATGAATGACATGCTGAAAGTTATTTCCCCTGTTGATGGTTCTGTCTATGCTGAGCGGGAACTGGCCTCTGCCAGACAGGTTCAGCAAACACTGCAAAAGGCGCAGCAGGCACAGGCTGAATGGCAACAGCTTACTATTGCTCAACGTGCAACTTTATGTACAAAAGCCGTTGATGCTTTTATCAGCCAAAAAGAAATTATTGCTGAAGAAATCTGCTGGCAGATGGGGCGGCCGATTCGTTACTGCGCAGGTGAAGTTGCCGGTTTTGAAGAACGTGCCCGGCATATGATTGAGATCGCAGAGGAAGCACTGACACCAGTGAGCTTACCCGATAAACCGGGCTTTCAACGCTGGATTACACGTGAAGCGCTGGGTACCGTTTTTGTTATTGCGCCCTGGAATTACCCTTACCTGACCGCTGTGAATTCAATCATTCCGGCACTCATGGCAGGTAACACGGTCATTCTGAAACACTCTGCACAAACACCACTTTGCGCGGAAAGGCTGGCAGAAGCATTTTCTGTGGCAGGCTTGCCCGAAGGCATATTTCAATATCTCCATCTTTCCCATCAGGCTACCGAACAGCTGATGCAAACCAGCGGTATCGATTATGTTGCTTTCACAGGTTCCGTGGCCGGTGGCAGCATGGTCGAAAAAGCGATTGCCGGGCGTTTTATTGGCTCGGGTCTTGAGCTGGGAGGCAAAGACCCGGCTTACGTAAGATCTGATGCCAATATTCAGCAGGCAGTTGAAACTGTTATTGATGGTGCTTTTTTTAACTCCGGCCAGTCTTGTTGCGGTATTGAACGTGTTTATGTACATGAGGATATACACGACGAGTTTGTAGAACAGGCTGTATCTCTGGTTAAAGATTATAAACTCGGCAGACCCGATAATCCGGAAATAACACTCGGTCCCGTCGTTCGCCCGGCTGCTGCTGAATTTATAAATGAACAAATGGCTGATGCTATAAAGCAAGGCGCCAAAAGCCATATTTCATCAACAGACTTTCCCCCCACACAATCAGAGTCAACTTATCTTGCACCACAGGTTTTAACAGAAGTTAATCATTCCATGCGACTGATGACGGAAGAATCATTTGGCCCTGTCGTCGGTATACAAAAAGTATCTTCCGATGATGAAGCTATTACGCTGATGAACGACAGTGAATATGGATTGACCGCATCTGTCTTCACCCGGGATATTGAGCATGGCATTGCCATTGGCAAACAGCTGGAAACCGGCACGTTCTTTATCAACCGCTGCGACTACCTTGATCCTGCATTGGCATGGACAGGTGTCAAAAAGTCCGGGCGCGGCTGTACTTTATCCCGTTTAGGATATGAGTCGCTTACCCGGCCAAAGTCCTTTCATATTAAAGCGGTTCAGTAATCTCCCCCATAACGAATGATCACAATACAGGGTAACTGTCTATGAAGCCTGATCACTTTACTGCCAGCTGGAATTATCCCACTTCGGTACGCTCCGGTATTGGCCGTATCAGTGAACTCCCGGCGGCCTGTAATGAGTTAGGTATCTCTGCGCCTTTACTGGTTACCGATCCCGGCTTAGCTGTTCAGCCTTTCGTGGTTGATGCCCTGACCGACTGTCAGGAGCAGGGGCTCTTTTGTCATCTGTTCTCGAACATCAAAAGCAACCCTGTTGTTCAGAATGTGATGGATGGCGTCGAAGCTTATCGTAATGGTCACCACGACGGCATTATTGCTTTTGGCGGCGGCTCCGCGCTGGATGCCGGTAAAGCCATTGCGCTGATGACCGGACAAAGCCGACCCATCTGGGATTTTGAAGATATAGGCGATAACTGGCGACGGGTTATTGCTGAAGCAGTTCCGCCGATTATTGCGATTCCCACAACCGCTGGCACCGGTTCTGAAGTAGGTCGTGCAGCCGTTATCACGGATACAAATAAACATCTGAAACGGCTGCTGTTTCACCCCAGGCTACTTCCCGAAATTGTTATTCTCGATCCGAACCTGACGGTTGGCCTGCCTCCGAAAATAACAGCAGCAACCGGCATGGATGCCCTGTCTCACAATCTGGAAGCTTACTGTTCTCCACTGTATCACCCGATGGCTCAGGGGATTGCCATTGAAGGGATACGATTAATCAAAGAATATTTACCCTGTGCAGTCATGTACGGTGATGATATTGAAGCCCGCACTCAGATGCTGGTCGCCTCAAGCATGGGCGCTACTGCGTTTCAGAAAGGACTGGGCGGAATGCATGCGCTGGCACACCCGCTTGGTGCCATTTATGATGCTCACCATGGCTTACTGAATGCCATCCTGATGCCATACGTCCTCGATGCCAACCGCAGTGTTATTGAGATTTCAATTGACCGCCTGGCAAGTTACCTGCAACTGGATGACTGTTCATTCGATGGTTTTATGGGATGGATTCTGGGATTACGTGCCAGCCTGGGTATCCCGCACAATCTGAGTGAAATCGGTATCGATGAACAACAGCTGGTTCATATTGGCATGATGGCAGTAGAAGACCCCTCTGCAGCCACAAATCCTATTAGCTTTACAGCTGAGCAATATACTGAAATCTGCCGTAATGCAGTGCGCGGGCAATTATAATAACGGTGACAAAGGTAAGGTTCTGATGAAAATCGGTATTCTGCAATGCGATGATGTGCAACCTCAGCTGCAGCCGGAGCATGGTAATTATCCAGCCATGTTCAAAACATTGTTTCACGCTATCGACCCGACCATTAATTTTGCAGTTTACCGGGTGATAGACAGTGAGCTGCCCGCCCATATTGATGAGTGCGACAGCTGGCTGATTACCGGCAGCCAGTACAGTGTTTATGACAAACTGGAATGGATACCTTTGCTTGAAGACTTTATCCGTGACCTTTATCACAACAAGAAAAAACTTGTAGGCATCTGCTTTGGGCATCAGCTGATGGCACAGGCTCTCGGGGGAAAAGTAGAGAAATCAGATAAAGGCTGGAGGGTGGGTGTATCCGAAAATCAAATAATAGAAAAAAGAGAATGGATGACACCGGATAAAAAAGACATTGCCATACTGGTAAGCCATCAGGATCAGGTAACAGCATTACCTGAAGATACTGCAGCACTTGCAGCCAGTGATTTTTGTCCGTTTTACATCCTGCAATACAGTTCTCATTTTTTAAGCATTCAGGGGCATCCGGAATTCACTAAAAAATATTCCAAAGATTTGATGATAAGCCGTAAGGATCGTATCCCTGCAAATCGCATAAAAGCAGGCATCGAATCCTTACGCAAGGCAATAAACGGGGAACTGCTTACAAAATGGTGCTTACGCTTCCTGAGATCAGATGATAAGAAAGAACAGTAATATCATATTGATATCCAGAGGCCACCAGTTACAGCCCCTGTAATTCAGAACATCTGATATTGCTCAACTCTCCAGAATTACACCACCATCCATGTGAATAACACGATCCATCTTCTCCAGCCCTGAACGACGATGAGTAATCAATAACAAAGTGCGCCCTTCTGCAGCGCTAAGAATACGGGTCATGACTTTTGCCGCAGTCACGGTATCCAAACCTTCTGTTGGCTCATCAAGTAACAGTAATGGTGCAGGTTGCAACAGTGCTCTGGCAACACCCAAACGTCGCGCTTCTCCCCCTGAGAGTCTCACACCTCCGGAGCCCAGCCAGATATCCAGCAATACGTCTGGTGACTGAGCCATATGAGTCAGTTCTAAATCCTGCAACAGTTTGTATAACGTTTCATCAGTCGCATCCGGGTCACCGATTTTCAGGTTATCCCGCAGCGTACCTTCAAACACATGAACCTTCTGCGGCACAACCCGCATGCCTTTACGCAGCTGGCACTCGTTGTAGCTTTCCAGCAAGTTACCATCGAGCCTGATAACACCTCGCTGGGGATCCCAGTCCCGGGTTAACAGTCTGAACAGTGTTGACTTGCCACAACCGGTACGCCCCAGCAGTGCCACATGCTCTCCCGGCGCAACGTGCAAAGAAAGCCCTTTCAAAGTATCTTCCAAACCCGCGGGATAGCGGAACCAGATATTATCCAGTGATACATGTCCCTGCTGAATATCTGGCAGGGAGTGATTCTGGTCAGGAAAAATAATTTTTGAAGGTTCGTCTATCACTTCCCGCAGACGCCTGGCTGAAGTCTGGGTGTGCCCCAGAAAACGGAAAGCACCCGGTAGCATAAGAAATGCTTCAAAGGTCGCCAGCGTACCCAGCACCATCATCGACATAACCGCACCATCAATCCGGTTGCTCTGCACAGCAGCACCCGCCATATACATAATTAACAGCACCGTTAAACCCGCCGCCAGCATCAACAGTGACTGCGACAGTGCTGCCATGAATGCCATTCTTCGCTGGCTGTGAAGCAACAGTTGTTCCTGCTGCTGCAGGTTATCCCGGTAGCGCTGCTCAGCCCCAAAAATAAGGAATTCTGCCTGTCCACCCAGATAATCAAGCAAACGGGTACGCATTTCGCTCTGCTGCCATGCCATTGCCTGTCCCGGTTTGCGGCTTGTCAGATAAACGACAACAGGAGTCAGAATCAACAGCAGTGTCAGAATGCTAACAACAAAAACGGCAATATCATCATTAAATGCTGAAAGCAGCAGCCCTAAAGCAACGGTCCCTAATAATGCTACCAACAGCGGAGACAGCAGCCGCAGGTATAATTGATCCAGCGCATCAATATCGGCAACCAGCCGGTTCAGTAGTTCACCCTGCCGCCAGCGTGATAATTCACCGGCAGAGTAAGGCAGAAGTCGTTCATAGAACCAGCTACGCAGCCAGGCTAGCAGACGAAAGGTTGCATCATGGCTCACCAGACGGTCAGCATAGCGTCCTGCAGTTCTGACAATGGAAAAACCACGAACACCGGCACCCGGTGTAAAAAAGTTAAAGCTGCGTGCCACTTCGGCACTTAGCCCTGCCAGTGCCGTCGCAGTAATAAACCAGCCGGACAGCGCAAGTAACGATACGCTGGCTGCCAGTGTAATAAAAGCCAGCAGCATGCCCAGCGATAACCGCCCGGCCTGATGACGATAAAGTTTAAGGAACGGCCATAAATCGCTCATGCCTGCTCCCTCTGCCATTCGTCCTGTAAGCGTTTAAAGACGATGCTATTTTCCTTCAGGGCTGCGGCTGTGCCTTGCTCGACAATCTGCCCGCGCTCCATCACCAGAATATTATCCATCTCATCCAGCAGATCAAACCGGTGAGTAACCACCAGCACCGAACTTTCATGGGTGAGCTGACGCATTGCGCTATGCACTTTCTGCTCACTGAACTGATCAAGGCTCGCCGTCGGCTCATCCATCAGAAACAGCCCGGCAGGCGCTTCGTTCGGAGCGTGAATCATAGCTCTGGCTAAAGCGATACGCTGCGCCTGCCCCACGGATAAACTACTGCCCTGCTCCTGCAACAGGGTATGAATGCGTTCCGGTAACCGGTCGACAAATTCCCATGCTTCGGACCACTCAAGTGCTGCCTGAACGGTATTATCATCCATGTCAGGACGACCCAGCGTTACGTTTTCTTTTACCGTGCCATGGATCAGTAAAGGGTTCTGTCCGATCCAGGCAATGCCTTTCCGCCAGCTGTCCGGGTTTACTGCCGATACATCCCGGCTATCCAGCTGAAGTGAACCCGTAAACTCATGGAACCCGAGCAAAGTCTCAACCAGTGTCGTTTTGCCTGCACCACTGGCACCCACAACAGCGACTTTCTGACCGGGTTCTATTTCAAAGTTAATATTATTAAGTAACGTCACGCCGGTAGTCGCACTGACGACAGAAAGCGCTTCAGCTACAACGTGACGAGGCCCTTTCCAACAAACCGGCGCGGTTTCCTGCTGAACAGAATGTTCTGAAATACCTGTCGTGGCTTCAGAAAGCTCCAATACTTCAAGAATTGCATCACCGGCACCAATTGCTTCCGCTCTGGCATGATAGTAAGAACCAAGATCACGCAGAGGCTGATAAAACTCCGGAGCCAGCAACAACAGAAACAAACCGGAAAAGAGCGTTAATCCTTCGGGACCAATACCAAAACCAAGATGACCAAGATAACTCAGCCCGAGATATACGGCAGTCAGGGCAATCGAGAGTGCAGTAAAGAATTCCAGCACTGCCGACGACAAAAATGCCAGCCGCAGCACTTTCATGGTATGTACCCGGAAATTATCTGCCGCCTGACTAACTGCAACACCTTCGGCCTTTTCCTGACCAAACAGTTTCAGGGTTCCCAACCCCTGTAACCGGTCAAGGAAGTGTCCTCCCATGCGGGCCAGTGCGTTGAAATTTTTTTGACTGGCTTGCGCCGCTTTACGTCCCACCAGAATCATAAACACCGGCACCAGCGGTGCAGTCAGTGCAAAGACCATTGCAACAACCCAGTTCTGACTTAGGGCAGCCAGAAAGATAAAAACCGGGATAAACACCGCAATCTTCATTTGCGGTTGATAATGCGCATAAAAATCGTGCAGCTTTTCAACCTGCTCCAGTACGGTTGTGGTCCAGCCACCTGCCGTACGCTGACGCAGACCGACAGGACCCATTTCCCGGAACCGGCTTAATAACTGATCCCTGATGGCAACACGAATTGCAGCCCCGGCCTTAAATGCCCAGATGTCACGACAGAAAATCAACACGGCGCGGACTACTACCAGCCCACCAAAAGCCAGCAAAGGTTCCCCCAGCTTCTCGACCGAAACGCCTTCCATAACAACCTGATGGATAATATGTGCCATCAGGAAGGCCTGCCCCATAATCACCAGCCCGGTCAATATTCCGGCGACAACAACGGCTTTTGGCCATATTCCGGCATATATAACCAGCCCTGACAGCCAGCGATAGACTGCGCGTTCACGTTCACTGGTCATCTGAGGCTGGGCTCTTCTCTAACTGCTAAATTCTTTTTACCGGCTTGTTTCACCGTACATCTCTCCTGTATCCATCGGGATGGACGCATTATAATGCCGCCCCTTTAATATCCACCCATCTTTACATGGCGACTTTGTATGCTGGACAACATTCGTGTCATCCTGATCAATACCTATCATCCCGGCAATATCGGTTCAGCAGCCCGTGCCATGAAAACCATGGGGCTGAAGAACCTGTGGCTGGTTCAGCCACAAAAGTTTCCCGATCTGGACGCAACATCAATGGCTGCCGGTGCCACTGATGTACTTGAACAGGCTCATATCGTTGAGACACTGGACGAAGCGATTGCAGACTGCTCACTCGTGATTGGCACCAGCGCTAGAGACCGCCGCTTCCCCTGGCCACAACTGACCGCCCGCGAATGTGGCGCTCAAGCTGTGAAAGAAGCCGATAACAGTCAGGTTGCTCTGGTGTTTGGCCGTGAAACCATGGGCTTACATAATGACGAATTACGTAAATGTAATGTCCATGTCAGTATTCCAGCCAACCCGGAATACCCGGTTTTGAATATGGCTGCGGCTGTCCAGACACTGTGTTATGAAATTTACCAAAGCAGCCTTGAGCAACAAACCAGCCAGTTCAGCGAGGAAGAAAAAGCTGAACCCTACCCAAACACCCGGGAGATGGAGCGGTTTTATACCCACCTCGAACAGGCTCTGCATGATATAGGTTTTATTGTTCCCCAGCACCCCGGCGTTATCATGACCCGCTTGCGCCGCTTCTTTAATCGCTCCCGCCCGGAGCAGAAAGAAATCAGGATTCTCAGGGGAATTCTGACTTCAGCTCAGAAGTCTGCCGGTAAAACGCCATAACCCAAAAAAGCGATACCGTATTCATCTTTAGAGATGAATACGGTATTAAGTTCAAACAATAGGCAGTTTAGTCCTGCAGCAGATATCCCAGATCCCGCTCTTGCCGCAATGCCTGTACTGTCGCCGAGAAAGTCAGAAAAGAAATCTCACGCCCCTGATATCGCACACCGTGATCTTTCACTTCATGACCGGCTCTGACCGGGTTAAAGTGCAGGGTTTTGAAGAGTCGGGCGCCATCGCTGGTAAACGCTGTGGCACCAATTTCCCGAAAAAGATCGCCGTTTCTTGGTAGTGTGCGAACCAGTCCCAAAATCTGATGTGCGGCAACCAGCCGACTACTGCTGTACCCGGAAAACAGATAGAAACTGAAACGCTCCCCGGTGGCAGCCAGATGTTTTGTTTCCAGATCGGTTTCTTTCATCCGGTCATTGATCAGGTCATCAAAGATCTCGGGCTTCAGGTTAAAACCCACCATATGCCCGGAATAATGACCATAGCGGGTACAGACTTTCGCATAGCCTTTACCGGCGGCAAGCAGTTCAAGAAATTGTGTTCTTCCCATTACCCGTTCGGGGCAATAGTGAATAGATTGCTGATATTCGAGAATCAGGTGTGTAAACGCATCCTCACTGTCATGACCGTATACAGACTCAATATTATACTTAGCGTCTTTGAGTTCAGGAAAGGAACCGACTTTCGCACCAATACGCGGGGAAGATACAAAATGACGAACAATATAACTCAGGCTATCTGAACGTGGTCCACTGCGACGGCGAGAGCCATGAAAAGGAAGCAGGCTGTCAGGGTTATCACCAAAAAAACCAATAACATGCCGTTGTCGTTCAAGTGTCGGCTCAGTCATTGAGCGTTCCCAGCGGCTGATCGTCACCGCATCAATACCGGAAAGCACTCTGGAGCAGGCACTGAGACTTTGTGCCAGCATGTCCTGAGTCAACCGTCGTTCCTTGCGTTTATGCTTAAGGTACTTGGCAAATGTTTCCGGTGTTAATACATCATTTCGGGATAAGGCATGTTCCTGCACGGCTGCTGTCGCTCCTGCCACCTAATACCCGGTCTGGCGACCAAACCGGGCAGACCTTTTCAGGTCAACCAGAATATAAACCGTAATATTCCGATTAAAATTCCAGACCAATCATCATCACAGCAGGGATATAATTAGCCTGACTGCGACTCTCACATAGAGTGCCGACGCTGAGCCACAACATCCATTAGAGCTTTTACGTATTTTCTTATAGCTAATCGTAAATGATTTACAATTAGTCAAAGACAGGGGGGATTCTTTTTAATAGAGTAAAATAGCCTCAAATAATATTGATAGTAGAGGGAGATTTTATGTATCCCCCTCTTACCTGAGCAATCAGGCCATTTCCTGCTCAATCAGCTGAATCAGAATATGAATCACCTTGATGTGTACTTCCTGAATCCGGTCAGCATAACCAAAGTGCGGTACCCGAATTTCAACATCCGCCTGCCCTGCCATTTTGCCACCATCCTTACCGGACAACAGGATAACCTTCATACCCTTGCCGCGAGCAGCTTCAACAGCCTTAATGATGTTTCCGGAGTTGCCACTGGTGCTAATGCCAAACAGCACATCACCTTGCTGACCTAAGCCTTCGATATAGCGGGAAAAAACAAAATCATAACCATAGTCGTTAGATACACACGACAGATGGCTCGGATCAGAAATAGCAATTGCCGGATATGCCGGACGGTTATCACGATAGCGTCCGGTCAGTTCCTCAGCAAAATGCATGGCATCACAGTGAGAGCCGCCGTTGCCGCAGGATATAGCCTTGCCACCCTGTTTGAAGCTGCCGGATATCAGCAACGCCGCATTGGCAATCGCTTCAAGATTGCTGTCATCCTCAAGAAAACGGGTAACGACTTCAGCCGCTTCAGTTAATTCTTTCCTGGCCTGCGCCATCATTGCTTGTGTCATTAACACAGATCCTTTTCCGCCATAATACAGAGGGTAATTTATGGCCGGTTACTCTTGCGCCTTGGCTTGCAGCCAAAGGGCTTCCATTTCGTCCAGCGAGGATTCGGAGGGAGAACGCCCCGCTGATGCTAAAGATTGTTCAATTGATGAAAAGCGGCGCTTGAATTTATCACCTGCCCGCAACAGCGCCTGTTCGGCATCAAGCCCGTGATGTCGTGCCAGATTCACAACGGCAAACAACAAATCCCCCAGCTCGTCTTCCTGCCGGTTCCGGTTGCCATCGGTGATTTCGCGCAGTTCAGCAATTTCCTCTTCCACTTTATCGTAGACAGGTGCCAGATCCGGCCAGTCAAAACCAACCTGCGCTGCCTTTTCCTGTATTTTCTGCGCCTGTTTAAGTGCAGGTAGTGTTGAGGTTATACCATCCAGAGCACTGCTTCCTGCTTCTGGTACGCTGCTTTTTTCCTGTTGTTTAATTGCCTGCCACTGCTGCTCAATCTGTTCTTTATTCAGTTCAGCATCACTGTCACCGAATATATGAGGATTACGCCGTTCCATCTTGGTGACAATGGCCGCAATCACATCATTCAGATCAAACAGCTTTTGCTCTTCCGCGATACGGGCATGAAAAACAATCTGCAGTAACAAATCGCCCAATTCATCACATAAGAGTGCCGGTTGCCTCGCCCGGATTGCAGCCAGCACTTCATAGGCTTCTTCCAGCGTAAAGGGTGCAATGGTTTCAAATGTCTGCTCCCGCGACCAGGCACAACCATTCTTATCTCGGAGTTGGGCCAGAATGGTTTGTAGCCGGCTCAGCGAGACGTGATCAGTCACTCTTCCTGCACCTCTGTTTTCCGGTAGCGCACCGCATCAATTACATTGGGTAGCTGCATTATTTTTGCCAGCACCCGCCCCAGCAAGGTCAGGTCGGTTACCGCGATAGTCAGCACCATATTGGCCAGATTAGCTTCTTTACTGGTGCGCGTGGATAATGACAGCACATTGATCTTTTCGTTCGCCAGCAACAGGGTTATATCCCGCAGCAGACCGGGGCGGTCATAAGCCTGAATCAGCACTTCTACCGGATAGGTTTCCGCCAGATCATGCCCCCAACTGACCTCTATCATTCGGTGTGCTTCCTGCTCCTGCAATTGCAGTGCATTGGCACAGTCCTGACGATGTATTGTGACCCCCCGCCCCATGGTGATGTAACCGACAATCGGATCACCCGGTAACGGATGACAGCATTTCGCCATCTGCGTCATCAGGTTACCCACACCATAGATGGATATATCACCTTCAGGACGCAGTTCCGCACGTTGGCGGAAACGGGGAATTTCTTCTGTTTTCTGCTCAGGCTCAAGCAATCGCTGGGCGGTATTAATCACATGCGCAGTACGCAAGTCACCCGCACCCACTGCCGCAAACATATCACCGGGATCTTTATAGTTAACCTGAACAGCCAACTCATCCAGATTAACATCTGTCAGTGCCAGCCGTTTCAGCTCTTCTTCAATCATCCGGCGGCCATTCGCCTCGTTGAAGTCATGATCCTGCTTTTTAAACCAGTTGGTGATCTTCGCCCGGGCGCGGGATGTAGTGACATAACCCAGATTGGGATTCATCCAGTCCCGGCTAGGCATCGCATTGGATGCAGTCAGAATTTCAACCTGTGCACCGGTTTTCAGTGTGTGGTTCAGCGGAACAATACGGCCATTGACTTTTGCTCCCCGACACTTGCGTCCGACTTCAGAGTGAATCCGGAACGCAAAATCAATCGGTGTTGCCCCGGTGGGCAAATCGACGACATGACCATCTTTGGTAAAGACATAAATCCGGTCCGGTTCAACATCGGCACGCCACTGATCTGGCAGTCCATCCAGATCGCCCAGCTCTTCATGCCATTCCATAACCTGCCGCAGCCAGGCAATTTTTTCTTCGTAGCTGTCGCTTTTGCTGTTAACGTCAGTGCCCTTGTATTTCCAGTGAGCACAAACGCCCAGTTCCGCTTCCTCATGCATCGCATGGGTACGAATCTGAACTTCGACAGTTTTACCTTCCGGCCCTAACACGGCCGTATGCAATGAGCGATAACCGTTTTCCTTAGGTGTAGCAATATAGTCATCAAATTCTTTCGGAATATGACTCCAGAGTGAGTGCACAATACCCAGCGAGGCATAACAGTCACGGATTTCCGGTACCAGAATTCTCACCGCACGAATGTCATAGAGTTCGCGGAATTCCAGCCCTTTACGGCGCATTTTCCGCCAGATGCTGTAGATATGTTTGGCTCGCCCGGTCACATCCGCCTTGATCCCGGCGCCTCCCAGCGAATCCTCCAGGCTGGCAACCACATCATTAATGTACTGTTCACGGTCGAGGCGCTTTTCATCCAGCAGGCGGGCAATCTTTTTATAATCCTGCGGTTTCAGATAACGGAACGATAAATCTTCCAGCTCCCACTTGATATAACCAATACCCAAGCGGTGAGCCAGCGGCGCATAAATCTCAAAGACTTCACGGGCAACGCGGCGACGTTTTTCCTTATCAACATTTTTGACTGCACGGATCGCACAGGTACGTTCTGACAGTTTGATCAGGGCAACACGGACATCGTCAATAATCGACACCAGCATTTTTCGGACTTTGTCCAGCTGATCCTGACGCTGATCCAATACCTGAGTACGCCCCCCTGTATTACCACTGATAACTGCCATACCCTGTACATCAGTAATCAGCTTGGCAACGGGTTTACCAAAATGCTGGCTGACCTTTTCCAGATCCAGCTTGTGTTCTCTGACTGCCCGGTAAAGAATAGCGGCTACAAGACTATCCTGATCAAGCCTCAGCTCTGCCAGAATGCCGGCCATTTCCAGCCCGACATGAAAACAGTCAAAACCCGACTCTTTCCCCCAGGTATCTGTACCTACACCTTCATGATGGCGGACATCCTGACTCCACTCACAAGCGTCACGCACCAGATCACGATCACGCAGGGTGACCTGCTCAGACAAGCGGTCAAGCCAAGCGTCAATATTTATGCTGCCATCGGTATGAACTGGCTGATCTTCTCTTACCTTGACCATCTAACACTTTCCATCACACACACCGTGTTACATCAGCCCTGCGATCAAAACAGGCTGTATACCGGTATGCTCATTAGATTACCCCGCCTTCGCCGGACGGGTTTCGTTATTGCTGCTTTCATTACAGGTGTATTGCTTCTGTCATGCACGCTGACAGAAGCCTGCCTTGCTTATACTCACCGAGCGATACTCAGTAGCCATCTTCTCATTTTCGATAACAGATTAAAAAGGCTCGAAAGCCATAAAAAACGGACACATTACTGCCGACAGAAAGACGCCATGGTTTCAACATGCGCTGTCTGCGGGAACATATCCATTATCCCCAGCTGCTCAAGCTTATAGCCTCTGGCATTAATCAGCGTAGCATCTCTGACAAAAGTTCCCGGATTACAGGACACATAGACAATCCGTTCCGGCTGCCACTGCTCCAGCAGGGAAATAATACCACCAGCTCCGGCGCGCGGTGGATCAAGAAGAATTTTGTCGTATTTTTGCTGCGCCCATTCAGCCGATGAAGGCTGACGCAGGTCTTCCACATAAAAGTCAGCTTCCAACTGATGTGCTGATGCATTCATCTGTGCACGCGCTACTGAAGTATGCGAACCTTCCACACCTGTCACTTTCACATTAGATTTGACCGCAGCAGGCAGAGCAAAATTCCCGAGACCACAGTAAAGATCAAGTAAAGTATTACCCTCTTCCAGCTGCAGCCACTCAATCGCCTGTTTCACCATTAAACGGTTAATACCGCGATTGACCTGAGTGAAATCACTCGGCAGATATTTAAGCTGCAGGTCATAATCCGGTAACCCATAGGATAGCCAGGGCTGTTCCATATTCTCTGCATACAGGCACTCAGAAGAACCATCCTCATTGCGCAGAAATACACCGATATGGTTAAGCTCGCCGAATTCGATAAAAGCCTGCCTGTCATTACGGGTTAACTTTTTTGATGCCTCTAACAAAATAGCCTGAGAATCATCCCCCGTATCCAGATCAACACGCTGAACGCCACGGCCATGCTGATTCAACAGCTCCCGAAGCAAAGGCAGCAGTTTTTGCAACGAATCCACCAGCAACGGGCATGTTTTGATATCACAGACTTTGTGACTACCCAGCTCCCGAAAACCCAGCTGCAAATTGCCTTTATGCCAGTTTACCGTCAGCCCTGCGCGTGAACGAATACCATAGGCCGGACCGATTAATGGCGGTACAACCTTTTCCGGAATAATATTTTCCTGACGTGCCAGCAGTTCCAAAACCTGCTGCTGCTTTTCCAGCAACTGACGCTCATGGCTGACATGCTGCCAGACACAACCGCCACAGCGGCCATAATAACCACATACCGGTTCAACCCGGTCCGCTGCCGGTTCCAGTACAGATATCAGTTCAGCTTCATCAAAGCGGCGACCGGAACGAGTAACTTTTGCGGATACTTTTTCGCCCGGCACGGTGCCGGGCACAAAAATAACTTTACCTGCACTGTCTTCAGCACGTTTCCGCAAACCTGAAACCGAACGCCGTGCCGGTTTGGCTTTGTTCAGCTGTCGCACAATACCACGACCGTCATGGCTTAAACCATGAACCGTCAACTCAATTGTTTCATTCGGCCTGGAACGCTGCCGGTTACCACTGTTTTTTAACATCAGCACATCATGTCAGATAGAAAACTAATATGAATGAAGCACATTCATATCAAGGAGTATCAAATACTCCGGTAGAAAGATAGCGATCCCCCCGGTCGCAGATAATGGTGACGATAACCGCGTTTTCCAACCCCTCAGCCAGACGCAGTGCTCCGGCAACCGCACCGCCGGATGACACACCACAACACAAACCTTCTTCCCGCGCTAGCCGGCGCATGGTTTTAACAGCCTCTTCATTACTGACATCCAGAATATGGTCAACGCGGGCGCTGTCATAAATTTCAGGCAGATAGGCTTCCGACCAGCGACGAATCCCCGGAATACTTTCCCCTTCCGATGGTTGCAGCCCGACAATATCAATCGCCGGATTCTGTTCCTTAAGGAAGCGGGAAGTACCCATAATCGTACCGGTCGTGCCCATCGCACTGACAAAATGAGTAATGGAGCCCTGAGTCTGCTCCCAGATTTCCGGACCAGTGCCCTGATAGTGAGCCAGCGGATTATCCTGGTTGGCAAACTGGTTTAAAACCCGTCCTTTGCCTTCTGCTTCCATTGCCAGCGCCAAGTCGCGTGCACCTTCCATTCCTTCTGTTGCCGCAGAAACCAGAATCAGTTCTGCACCATAGGCTGTCATCGATGCACGACGCTCGTTGCTCATATTATCCGGCATTACCAGCACCATCCGGTAACCTTTAATCGCCGCCGCCATTGCCAGTGCAATGCCAGTATTACCACTGGTGGCTTCAATCAACGTATCACCCGGTTTAATTAAACCTTTGGCCTCAGCCTCCCCGATCATCGACAATGCCGCTCTGTCTTTAACGGAACCCGCCGGATTGTTGCCTTCCAGTTTGAGCAGAATCGTATTATTCGTAGTATTCATTCGCTGCAGGCGAATAAGAGGCGTATTCCCGACCAGTTGTTCTATTGTAGGGTAATGCATGGCAGTGGCAGGAACCTCGCTGATACGCTGACTCATTAATCTAACGACAGTACTAACACTGCCCGAAACTGTCGCGATAATACCTGAAGTTTCGGGCTGACGTTATTGATCAGTCATAAATCGTAGGGATTGGCTGTCGTTTATGCTGAGTGGCTTTATAAATACCAATAATACGCTGTTCAACTGATTCACCGACGGCTTTGCCTTCCAGAAAGTCATCAATCTGATCATAAGTCAGGCCTAAAGCAACCTCGTCTTCCAGCTGAGGACGTTCCTCTTCCAAATCAGCTGTCGGGGCTTTCACCACCAGCTTTTCAGGTGCACCAAGATAACTGGCCAGCTGACGAACCTGACGCTTGTTCAGCCCAAACAGTGGCGCCAGGTCACAAGCCCCATCACCGTGTTTAGTGTAGAAACCGGTGACATTTTCAGCGCTGTGATCGGTTCCGGCAACCAGCCCACCCATCAAACCTGCAATTTCATACTGGGTAACCATGCGCAACCGGGCTTTGACATTGCCCTTCACAAAATCAACTTTATCTGCCGCACAGGTTTCAATACCTGCAGCCGCTACCGCCGCCAGTGTTTCACTATGAACACCATCAACACCGGTTTTTACATTGACCGTAACCAGCTTGTCGGGCTGAATAAACTGACAGGCTAACTGGGCTTCATCTTCATCCTGCTGGACACCGTAAGGCAGGCGGACCGCGACAAACTGATATACCGGCTGTTCCAGCGCTTTATTCAGCCCATCAACAGCCAGCTGACATAACCGCCCGGTAACGCTGGAATCCACACCACCACTGATCCCGAGAACCAACGCTTTGCAGCCGGACTCATTCATTTTTTTCTGAATAAAAGCCACTCGGCGCTGTACTTCAAATTCAGGCTCAATCTGCGCCTGCACTTTCATTGCTTCGAGGATCTGTCCTTTCACGTTCTACTCCGGTTAGTGCATGGAAAGCAGTGCTAATTTACCACCAGATCAGCGGCACGTAACCTTTTGACTTAACAATACATTTATGTGTCATTAGGTTTAAGAATTACAACAACTCCTGTCAGACATGAGGTTACGTCTATATGGAATATACAACTCTGGAGCGGGCTCAGTATTCCGAGTATATCGCCAGTATTGCTGTGGTTATTTTATCCGCACTGCTGCTCACCTACGAAATGGCCTGGAAACTGTTTAAACGCGGCTTCGAAGCACGTGAACTGGCCGACATTTTTTCCAGCGTTATCGCTTACTGCGGTTATTTTGGTGTGGGCGTTTTATATTTCGGCATTATTTTGTCAGCTTATTACTGGGCTGCTGAATTTGCTGTATTGACCATTGAAGACTCCCCGCTGAGTTTTGCAATCTGCTTCCTTTTAGCTGACTTTGCTTATTACTGGCACCACCGGGCGGCTCACCGTATTAATTTCTTCTGGGCCACCCATTCTGTACATCACAGCTCCCCTTACATGAACATTGCTGTCGCCTATCGCTTTGGCCCTCTTGATGGAGCCGTATCTGCGCTGTTTCATCTGCCGCTGGTATTGCTCGGATTTAACCCACTGATTGTATTGATCTGTGAAAACTTGCATCAGTTTTATCAGACGCTACTGCATACCGAACGGTGTCGAAAACTGGGCTTTCTGGAAAAAGTATTTAACACACCCTCCCATCACCGGGTTCATCATGGCTCAGACTGGAAATATCTGGACAAGAACTACGGCAGCGTACTGATAATCTGGGATAAACTCTTCGGTACTTTCAAAGAAGAAGACACTCGTCCAACGTATGACTTAACCATTCCGGTTAATACCGCTAACCCTGTTGCTGTTTTCTTTCACGGTTATTATCGCATGTTGCAGGATTTAACCCGCGCCAGAAGTGCAGGAGATGTCTTCGGTATTATTTTCCGCAGCCCGACCTGGCGCTATTACCGCTTTCAGCAACCAAAAGAAGAAAATATTCCCTCCGGTATTCCTCAACAGTCTGAAGCCAAAGATCAGCTGTAATACCTATTTGCTACCAACCATAAACTTTGGTCAGTCCAGTCAAACCTGTTTACCCCCATATAGACTGCGACTGACCTTTTTTCTTCAAGCCCGCTATTAAATACATAAACTGAGAGTGATATGCTTGCGCCCTTTTTAGTGACCAGTGACGCTACCATGAAAAAAGCCCCCTTCTTTGCAGCACTGCTGCTAGCCACCAGTAGCGGCACTCATGCCGTAGACTGGGACAGTATTAAGGATAAAGCCTCTGAACTTGGTAATACGGCAATCGACGTAAGCAAAGACGCCTGGGACGCCACATCAGAATGGAGTGTTGAAGCCTGGGAAAGCTCTTCTGAATGGGCAGCTCATGCACTGGATCAAGCGGGCGACTGGAGTGAAGATGCCCTTGAAAAAGGTAAGGAGTGGGCAGCAGTCGGCGAAAAAAAACTGGAAACCATGCTCGAACCAGAGAGCCCTGCTGAGGCTAGAAAAGCACTAGACACCATGGCGGATGTTACCCTAGTCAAACTGTTCAGTGAACACCCGATAGCCAAACCCCTGTTTGACAGCGCTTATGGCTATGCCGTTTTTGATTCCCGCAAGTTCTCGCTGGTACTTCACACCAATGGTGGTTCTGGTGTTGCCATCAACCGCAAGGCCGGCAAGCATATTTATATGAATATGTTTGGTGCAGGGCTGGCGGTGGGGATTGGAGGAAAGTTTTATCAACAGGTGATGTTATTCCAGAACAAGGACAGCTTTGAGCAGTTTGTTAATGACGGCTGGGATAAAGGCTGGGAAGGCAGCAGTGAAGTCAGTGCCGTAGCCTGGGATGAATCCGTCGAACTTAGCACTAAATATAATGGTGGGCTGGCTATCTTTGTATTAAACGATAAGGGCTTACTGCTGGATGCCAACATTACGGGCAGCAAGTACTGGCGCGACAGTGATCTCAACTGAGTTTAATTTGAGCAAATATTTGTTATGTTAACCTAGTAATTGATATAAAAAGTAAAACAAACATAAACCAAGGATTGGTCATGCCCACGAAGATAACCTCCAGCAACAGCACGGTGCCGTTAACTCGTGGGCAAAGAGCCGTCGCCAATATAAAACGTTTTGGCTCCTGGGTTGCGAATGGTATCAAAAGGCTGATCAGTTTTTTTTCACCCAAAAAAAAATATATTAATACTGACAACCAGACTCGATACCCCGCAGAACAGCACCCGCTAAAAGCACGCAATGTAAAACCGCAAGGCGCTCCGGGCACTCAGCCTACCGACGAACAGCATCCCTCCAAAATACATAACGCAAAAATTCAGGACAATACACCCGCAGCGCCAACACAAAACCTCGACCCTGTTAACATGCTTGAAGTTAAACAGCTGCTTCAGCAAAAGCTGAAAGATAACTTTGCCAAACAGCTTGAGCTGATGACAGAAATGGGCAAGGCTGAAAGATTACCCAGACAATATTACCGTACTGACTTACCTCCCGTTCAGCCTAGGCCCTGCGGGCTAGCCGAGATATTTATAGAGCAACATCTCGGCGGCCTTGGTCTCGAGGGTCGTAAAGAAATACTGGATCGAGAACGAGATGAGTTAGTTGAGGCACTGCATATTCTGGAGAGCCAAGACATCGAAAAAATGCAACGCATCATTGACAATGCTCACAACCTCGATGATGCCGATGAAGCAAGCCTGGATTCTTCACTCACCGATTCGATGCTTTTACGAAGCCTTGAAAGACTTTTAAATTCAGAACAGAGCAGCCTCAGCCCTGAGGATGAGGCGTCTCTAAGAGAAGGGCTTGCTGAACTTGAAAACGATGATATGTCAAAATGGAAAACAGAATACTCTGATTCAATAATCAAAGAATTTGAGGCAATGGTTAACGAGCCAAACCCTGATCAACAGGCATCGATGAAATCCGACATTCTCGACAGCACGTCAGTATCAGATTTTTCTCTGAATACTGATAATGACGACACACCGCCAAAGGAATAAATCAGAAAACAGATTTAAGCAGATAAAATAACAAAAGCAACGGCCATATCTTTTTCATCAGACAGGCTGATATGAACTGATGCGCCTCCTCGCTGCTTAAACAAGGTTTCAGCATGGCCTGAAAGCGTCAGTACAGGCTGCCCGCTTTCAAGGTTAGTCACCTCAAACTGCTGAAATGACACACCCCGCCCAATACCGGTGCCCAGCGCTTTTGACGCCGCTTCCTTGGCTGCAAAGCGTGAAGCAAGGTAAACCGGTGAGCGTTTACGGCGTTCATATTCAGCCTGCTCAACCGGCGTCAGAATGCGCTCGACAAAACGATCACCCTGTCGTTCAATCGTTTCCTCAAGCCGGGCGATCTGAATAATATCCGTCCCTATCCCAATAATCATGAGCGGTGGCAGGCTGATCCCAGTATCAGTTGTTTCATTTCTTTCACGGCATCTTTCAGGCCGACAAACACTGCTCTGGCAATAATAGAATGCCCGATATTCAGTTCATTAATGCCTTCGATGGCAGCAACCGGTTCAACATTGTGATAGTTCAGGCCATGCCCGGCATTAACAATCAGTCCCAGAGAGCGCCCCACTTCAACACCGTCACGAATTCGCTGCAGCTCTGCCGCTAACTCAGCAGGTGTTTCTGCTTCGGCATAAGCACCGGTATGCAGCTCAATTGCCGGTGCCCCGGCTTGTGCTGCGGCTTTTATCTGTTCAGCATCCGGATCAATAAACAGTGACACTTCACTACCCACTGCCGCCATCCGCTGACAAACGTCAGTAATCCGTTCAATTTGCCCGGTTACATTCAAACCACCTTCGGTCGTTACTTCTTCTCGCTTCTCAGGCACCAGACAAACATGGGGCGGACGAATACGCTCAGCAATACAAACCATTTCTTCAGTCACGGCCATTTCCAAATTCATCCGGGTCTGAAGCGTTTCCCGCATGAGTTCAACATCACGGTCCTGAATATGACGGCGGTCTTCACGTAGATGCAGGGTAATACCATCAGCACCCGCTTCTTCTGCCAGGAGTGCTGCCTGAAGGGGGTCAGGATAGGTAATCTTGCGTGCTTCGCGCAAAGTGGCTACGTGATCTATGTTCACCCCCAGCAGAGGGCGTTTATACATATTTACTGTCATGTGCGTTCTTGAGCCTGTACTTCTTTCTGACTGCGGTTGGATAATCCCGCCTGTAGCAGCTCACGGCTCCTCAAAGGCCGCGAACCCAGCAACGGTTGCAAAATCCACCTTACCAGTTGCCGCATCTGGGTATTCAGATGAGGATTAGTGTAATCATCTTCCTGCCATGCCCGCAGGGCACGACCACTGAAAACCGGCCTTTTTGATAATCGTTCAGGTGCGGCGACAAAACCGGTTTCATGAATGTACTGGTAACTGGCTTCATCCTGAACTGGCGCTCCATCTGCATCATAAAGCAGGGGCACACCGTAACCCAGAGAATCCAGTAGCTGCCTTTCAAAACGACGGAGGAGAGGTGCCGCAGGCTCGCCTTCAGCCAGCCCGGCAAGTAATAATGAATAGTTCTGAAATAAACTGTCAGCCGTCTGTTCCGATGCCATCAGCCGGTAAATCAGCTCATTGGCATAAAAGCCACAAAGCAGCGCCTGACCTTTGAGGCCGAACATCCGTAAAGGTTCAATGCGGGAAGCACTCTTCAGCGCTCCCCCGCCCCGCCAGCTCAGCATCAAACTGGCAAAGGGCTGAAGGTGCGCAGACTGGGACGTGCGCCGCCCTCTGACGCCTTTAACAACAACGCCCTGTCGCTGATTTTCTGCCGTTAACAGTTCAGCAATAATACTGGTTTCCCGGTAAGGACGGGTATGCAGTATAAAAGCGATGTGTTCATCTGACGGCGGCATCCACTATCCCTGTCAGCGGTTATTCCAGATCATAACCCAGGCTGCGCAGCGCCCGGTCATCATCAGACCAGCCAGACTTCACCTTAACCCAGAGGTTCAGCATGACCTTGCAGTCAAACATCTTTTCCATATCCATCCGGGCATCGCGACCGATGATCTTCATTCGGGAACCCTGATCACCAATGACAATACGCTTCTGCCCGGAACGCTCAACCAGAATCAGCGCACTGATATGCAACATCGGTGGTTTATCACCCCGGTCTTCATATTTGAATTCTTCGATTTCTACCGTCATCTGGTAAGGCAGCTCATCACCGAGCTGACGCATAATTTTTTCACGCACCAGTTCTGCTGCCATAAAGCGTGAGCTGCGGTCGGTAATCTGATCTTCAGGGAAGTAATGAATCCCTTTTGGCATGTATTCAGTCAGCAGCTCTTCCAGCTTATCAACATTGTTGCCATTTTGGGCGGAGAGCGGAACAATCGCTGCAAATTCAAACTTTTCACTCAGTGACTGCAGGCTTTGCATCAGGACTTCACGATCATTAATACGATCGATCTTGTTCACCGCCAGAATAACCGGACGGCCACTGCGCTTAACCTTGCCAAGTACCATTTCGTCTTCATCAGTCCAGCGGTCACGGTCAACAATAAAGACGACAGCATCTACATCATTAACAGCGGTTGCCGCGGCACGATTCATATAGCGGTTAATGGCTTTCTTATCTTCACGGTGCAGTCCCGGCGTATCAACATACAACGTCTGCACACCATTTTCTGTTTTAATGCCCAGAATCTGATGACGGGTTGTCTGCGGACGGCGGGAGGTAATACTCAGCTTCTGTCCCAGAATCCGGTTCAGCAGGGTTGATTTACCCACATTGGGACGTCCGACAATGGCGACATAGCCGCAGCGTGTAGCACCTTCATTTACTTCGGAAGCTTCATGGCTTTCAAAATCATTTACATCAGTCATGCTCTTCAATTCCCAAAGCTTCCAGAGTCAGGCGTGCCGCCTGTTGTTCCGCACCACGGCGGCTTGAACCTGTACCGGTTACCGGTGTATCTAAAACAGCAACTTTGCAGTTCACAGTAAAGATTTGGTCATGAGCAACGCCCTCGATGCTCATCACTTCATATTCCGGCAATTGCTGTTGTTTTGACTGCAACAATTCCTGTAACCGGGTTTTCGGATCTTTGTTACTTTGATCCGTGATTGACAGCTCTTCAAGCCGGGTAGCGAACCAGGCATTGACGCGGGCATGGCAGGCATCCATACCAGCGTCCAGATAAATTGCACCAATCAGCGCTTCGACAGCATCAGCCAGTATTGATTCACGCCGGAACCCGCCGCTCTTCAATTCGCCAGAGCCCAGGCGCAAGAAGTCACCCAGGTCAAACTCCCGGCCAATTTCAGCCAGCGTTTTACCCCGCACCATACGTGCACGCAGACGGCTCAGCTGGCCTTCACGTGCCTGAGGAAATTGCTTGTAGAGTGCTTCAGCAATAATGAAGTTAACAAGGGAATCTCCGAGAAACTCCAGCCGTTCATTATTGCGGCTGCCGAAGCTGCGATGTGTCAGTGCCAGTACTGCAAGCTGGGAATCACTGAAGTGATGCCCCAGCTTTCTTTCCAGCTTTTCAAGGGAAACAGATTTCACTACCGGTTGAATACTCTGTGGTGTTCGAAAGTCACAACCAGATCGACATTCAGCATCAAATTCACACGACGCTCATAGTCAATTCTGATGTTTACATCATTGCGGTTTGCGGAAATACTGACCGCTGTTTCAGGCAACTCAACCATCTGGGTTTGCATTGCCCGCTCAAGCCATTCACGCAAATCCTGCCTCGTAGCACCCGCCAGATCAGGATTCTCGCTAATGGCTTCAACAGCTTTGCCAACAGCATAATCATCATAGTACAACGGCCCGGTCTTCATACCCACCAGCCCCGCAAAGCCAGCCAGCAATAGAAAGATTAGCCCCAACAGGCCAGAAATGCCCTGCTGTTTTTTGACTGTCCGTGTCATCGTCGGTTTTCTCCCTGTTAAAACTGATAATTCAGCTCCTGCCTTAACAGCAATTCTGCTCTTTAATTCTCAAAGCACAGAATCAAACAGGTCAACTACACCAATATACGCTCTAATACAAAAAGTTAACATGGCAAGCGAGTAGTCACTCACCTGCCACATCATCAGCAATCTATGATCACTTAATAGGTCCGTTATTACTGAAGCCCGGAATATCGGTCCAGCTTGGCCAGTGCATCCAGATGTAAACCGCCTTGCCGACAATATTCTTTTCCGGCACCAGCCCCCAGTAACGACTGTCGTTACTGCGGTCACGGTTATCACCCATCATGAAATAATAACCTTCCGGTACCGTCCACTGTCCTTCACCACGTGGGTCATACAGCATCATATCTTTACGAATACGATGGGTTTCGCCATCGACGGTTTCTTCGTAGATACGGTAAACGAACCGCTCTTCTGTTAACTGGGCAACAAACTTTTCCGGCACCATTTTGCCATTGATATACAGTCGCTTGTCTTTGTAGCGAACTGTATCGCCTGGCACACCAATCACACGCTTGATGTAATTGATACCCGGTTTAGCAATACCCGGACCCGCCGGCACCTTGAAAACCATGACATCGCCGCGCTCGGGATCACCAATGCTGACAATTTTGGTATCAACAACAGGTAAACGTAACCCATAGCTGAATTTATTAACCAGAATGAAGTCGCCCACTTCCAGTGTCGGAATCATCGAGCCTGAAGGGATCTGAAACGGCTCAAACAGGAATGAGCGCAAAACCAGAACCAGCAGCAAAACCGGAAAGACCGAGCGAGATGTCTCAACGATACTCGCTTCCTTACCCAGCTTTTCCACCACTTCCGGATCAGCCTTGGCACCCGTTTGCTGTTGATAACTGTCAACAGCTCGTTGCCGACGCGGCATCAGCAGCAATCGATCCAACAGGGCAATCAGCCCGCTACCGAAAACCAGCAGCACCAGAATTAACGGAAAATTCAAATCCATGCGTTTATTTCTCGACTTTTAGTACCGCCAGGAAAGCTTCCTGAGGAATTTCCACCCGGCCGACCTGCTTCATGCGCTTTTTACCTGCTTTCTGCTTTTCCAGCAGCTTACGTTTACGGCTGACATCGCCGCCGTAACACTTGGCAGTTACGTTCTTTCTCAGCGCTTTAACAGTCTGTCGGGCAATAATCTGACCACCAATTGCCGCCTGAATCGCCACATCGAACATCTGACGCGGAATAATTTCTTTCATTTTTTCCGTCAGGCTGCGTCCGCGACCATGGGAGTTATCTTTATGAACGATAACGGCCAGCGCGTCTACTTTCTCGCTGTTTATCAGTATATCCAGACGTACCAGTTTTGCCGCCTCAAACCGAATAAAACTATAGTCTAAAGAAGCAAAACCGCGACTAACCGATTTCAGCCGGTCGAAGAAGTCCATCACCACTTCGCTCATCGGCAATTCATAAGTCAGGGAAACCTGACTTGCAAGGAACTGCATATCTTTCTGGACACCACGCTTTTCAACACACAGCGTAATTACCGCACCCAGATAATCCTGTGGTACCAGAATATTAGCCTGAACTATCGGTTCGCGCATTTCATCAATGGAGGCCGGATCCGGCATGCGGGACGGGTTATCTACCATCACCGTATCACCACCGTTCTTCATTACAACTTCATAAACTACCGTCGGTGCTGTGGTAATCAGATCAAGGTTGTATTCACGCTCCAGACGTTCCTGAATGATTTCCATATGCAGCATACCAAGGAAACCACAGCGGAAACCAAAGCCCAGGGCATCGGAGCTTTCCGGTTCATAAAACAGAGAAGCATCATTCAGGCTGAGTTTTTCCAGCGCTTCACGGAAGTTTTCAAAATCATCGGAGCTGACCGGGAACAAACCGGCGTAAACCTGTGGCTTCACCTTCTGGAAACCGGGAACCGGCTCTACATCGGGGGTTTTAAACAAGGTTAGCGTATCACCCACCGGCGCACCGTGAATATTTTTGATACCGGCAACAACATAACCTACTTCACCGGCTTTCAACTCACCTGTCGGGGTGCGCTTCGGAGAGAAAATACCGATATCATCAACCTGGTGAGCACTGCCGGTGGATTTCACTAGCATCTTGTCACCTTTGCGCAGGGTTCCCTGTTTAACACGTACCAGAGAGACAACCCCCAGATAGTTATCAAACCAGGAGTCGATAATCAGTGCCTGCAGTGGGGCGTTACGATCACCTTCCGGCGCCGGAATTTCCTGAACCAGACGCTCAAGCACATCTTCAATACCGAGACCGCTTTTAGCTGAACAGCGCACAGCATCAGTAGCATCGATGCCGATAACCTCTTCAATCTCTTCAGCAACGCGCTCTGGCTCTGCCTGCGGCAAATCCATTTTATTCAGCACCGGCACTACTTCAAGCCCCTGCTCGATAGCGGTATAGCAGTTAGCAACCGACTGGGCTTCAACCCCCTGCGCTGCATCAACAACCAGCAAAGCACCTTCACAGGCAGACAGAGAACGTGATACTTCATAGGAGAAGTCAACGTGCCCTGGCGTATCAATAAAGTTCAGCTGATAGGTATTGCCATCTTTCGCCTTGTAATCAAGGGTGACACTCTGCGCTTTAATCGTAATACCGCGCTCACGCTCAATGTCCATTGAGTCAAGAACCTGAGCCTGCATTTCACGATCACTCAAGCCACCACAATACTGAATAAAGCGGTCAGCAAGGGTAGATTTCCCGTGATCAATGTGGGCAATGATACTGAAGTTGCGGATATGTCGGAGATCGCTCACGTTTTAACCATAGACCGGAGAGTCGAATAATCGGCGGATTCTATCGGAATCAGCACCTTCCGTCAGCAGGAACTTATACGGTTCCTGCAAACACCTTGTACATACCCTAAACGCACAAAAAGAAAGGGACAGCACTGGCTGTCCCTTTCTTATGCGTTATTACCCTGGCAAGGTAAAGGTAATATAGTTCGCCACACCACCGCGAATAATCAACATCGATATGGGTTTACCGGGCTCCAGTTCACGCAGAATAGAGTTGAATTCATTAACATTACCCACCTCTTTTCTGTCAATGCGGACAATCACATCACCCGCGCGCAGACCGATATTACGACCGGTACCACCATCCACATCAGTAACAATCAGCCCGTCAATGCTCTTTTTCAGCCCCAGCTTGCTGCGATATTCATCATCAAGCGGTTCAATTACAATACCAAGACGGTTTTTAGTCTGCACGGAGGAAGAACGTGAAGGACTGCCATTCGTTGGCAGCTCACCCACCTCAATGTTCAGTGTTTTCTCCTTACCATTACGCACTACAACCATTTCAGCTTTATCGCCCGCCTTGGTATTGCCAACGGCAACAGGCAAGTCAGCACTGTAATGGATGTCGCGACCACTGAACTCAGTGATGATATCACCGGTTTCAACACCACCTTTTTCCGCCGGGCCACCGGGAGCAACTTCAGCTACAAGAGCGCCCTTGGGTTTATCAAGGCCGAAAGATTCAGCCAGATTCTTGTTCACTTCCTGTACAATCACGCCCAGCCAGCCACGGCTGACATGCCCCTTTTCACGCAGCTGATCAATCACGCCTACAGCGTGATCAACCGGAATAGCAAAGGACAGTCCCATAAAACCACCAGAGCGGGTATAAATCTGGGAGTTGATACCAATAACCTCACCTTGCATATTCAGCAATGGGCCGCCGGAGTTACCCGGATTGATCGGCACATCTGTCTGAATAAACGGCACATAGCTTTCCTGTGGCAAGTTGCGATTGACCGCACTGATAATGCCCTTGGTAATGGAGTAATCAAAACCGAAAGGTGAGCCGATAGCAGCTACCCACTGCCCGGGCTCCAGCACATCACGGCGACCCCACTTAACGGCAGGCAAGCCTTTGGCATCGACTTTCAGCAAGGCAATATCAGACAGCTTGTCTGCACCAATCAGTTCAGCCTGAAGCTCCAGACGATCACTGAAACGCACCAGTATTTCATCAGCGCCCTCAATTACATGATTATTGGTGACGATATAACCGTCAGTAGTAATAATAAAACCTGAACCCAGGGAACGGGGCTGAGGTTTCTCGGGTGCCTGCCGACCTTCAAACGGCGGGATACCGAAAAACTCCCGCCAAATCTCAGGAATCTCCTGACCCTGACCATACATCTGCCTGTTGTTTTTTGGTTTGGAGGTCGTACTGATATTAACAACCGCAGGTGAGACCTGCTTGAACAGTGCGGTAAAGTCAGGAAGACTTTCCGCGGCAGATGCCTGCAAACCCCACATGCATAACATCAGCACTCCGAAGACGGGTGCCAGCCGGGCACGTAAATACTGAAGATACTGAAGATACTGAATCTGTTGCATTGATATGATTCCCCCACTCAATACGAGCAATTTAGCCTGTTAAATAAAAACCATGTAAAAAATCAGCCAGCCGAAAGCCCATGCTCTCGAGTCAGAATACGTACCGGACTTTCATCCCGGTATAAACCCAACACTGTTGGCTGCAGGTCGACGGCCCGACCCAGGTAACGGCCTGCATGCCGCATCATTGCCAGCCCGGCAACCAGCCCGGCAACGGCAGCAAAAATCTGGTAAGGCTCGGCCAAGCCTAGCAGATGAGAAGCAATCAAACCGGTAAAAAACAGAACAAGTGGCAGCAGATAAACAATAAACGCAGCTTGTAGCAAATGACGCTCCGGCATACCTATTCGAACCTTGTCTCCCGGCTCAATAAAAGCATTGCGTGAAGCATCACTGATGCGGGCCTTAATGTAATGCTGTTTCTCAGTTACCGCTTTTTTATTATTCAGACTCTGATCTAATAGTTTGTGTCCACACACTTTACCCGACGAACAGCTGCCACATGCTGACTGGCGCATTGTCTCAACCCACACATGCTCGCCATCCACAGAAACCACTTCTCCTGTTTCTTCAATCATACTTCTTACTCACTTTCAAATACCCCCTATCAACAATGGAGGCAGTCTAACCTTCAGCCGCTTTTGCAGGTTGAACCGAGACAGCAATACGTTCAGCTGCTCCCATCGGAATCTCACCAACAACGGTAATATTGTAATTCTGATTTCCCTGACGATAGACCTTTGACACCGCCGAGGTAGCACCAAACTGATGACTGGGTTGCGACAACATCCAGCTGTTTTCAGGTTCGACAAAAACGGAAAACCCGCTTAAACCATCAGAAAAAGTCATCACATCAGCAACAGCACCGGTAGCGCTCTGTTCACTTGCTGCTTCCGGTAAATTTGTTTCTTCTGTCGGCTTTTGGCCGTTATCGCCTGTAGAAGCTTTACCTTTCTCACCTTCTATCATCACCGGACGTGTTGTATAGGAAACCAGCCGATAGCCTTCAGGCTTCCAGCCCATAGCCCAGTAACCGCCCTCAGGTTCCGGTTGTTCCTGTGTATCAGAAGGCTCTACTGTGTAACGGCGAGGCTCGCCATCAAGTTTGGGAGATAATTCATCTTCAGACACTTTACCAGCCGTTTGCAGCATCACAAACTGAAACCGCTCCAGCCCCTGCCCCTCTTCATTCAACATGACAGATTTCAGCAACAGGGCCGTTTCTCTGTCCAGCCAGAGGCGATAACCATAGCGATACCGGTCACGCGGACGCACATCGATAACTACAGCCATACGCCCTGCAACCCGGTCAAGCCCTGCAAGGATCAGTTCATACCATTGATCAAGCCTATCCGCATCTTGACCCAGAGTACTGTTTACAATAGGCAATTCAGCCCGGTCGCCAAACCGAATTGCAGCCCCCTGCTGACCATAAACAGCAACCTCGTTACCTTTGCGAATGACTTCTCTCGGAGGACCATCCAGCACTAACAGCAATGAACGCTCAACGCCATCGTCATCAACTTTGTGAACAAGGGAGAAATTTTCAAGGCTGCGTCCACTTTGGTAGACGAATACCCCCTGATAAGTTCTGCTATGGAAGGCCTGAGCCATTTGCCTCAGCCAGGATTTTGCATCAGGCACAGGAGCTTGCCCGCTATTATCCGCTACAGAAGCTTCCGGCACAGGCTTTTTGACATGACGGACAGCGTCTTCACTGTCCGCTGCAACACCAGAAACAGACTTTAAGAGTGATACCAAAAGTACACACACGAGTCCAAAGAAAGACAAGCGATTAACGTGATTACCAGTAATAGAAAGTTGTCTCAACGATCCTGTCATATGATTCCATTTACCCGCTATTTTCATTTAGCGCCTGCCGAGTGAGACCAGGCGCTAATATAGACCTTACCACTATGGACAATACAGCCTGACGTTCTCTGAGATCAACGTTCAGCTGCTGCGACTCTGGCAAAAGGCAAAAGGCTCTGGTCATTATGCAGGGACATTTGTTCAGCATGTTGCAACATATAGCCTTCAAAACGTCTGCGGGCAGCAATAGCTGAAAGCTCCTGCGCACGGGCCAGCTGATCAGATGAAGGTACATTATGTCCGGGCTTGCTGTCATAGCCTGCTAATACACGGTTAGCACCGACAGGAAGACTTTCTCTGGCAAAGGAAGGAACATGATTCACTTCAGACGGGTCTACTGCAGGTGTATCAACAACTGCCAGCTGGCCAGCATCGTTCTGCAGGTAGGTATTGTAGTTTTGAGCGCCGAACACTACAGCAAGGGTTACTGATGCAGCAATGGCGACACGCCCAAGGCTATGAGCCCATCGTGGCAGTGCTTTAATCTTCTGAGACTGTTCAAATTCAGTGTCGCCTGAAGATACTTCTGATGTATCAGGGTCAGCTGAACTGAACTCATCATCAATCGCCGCACGGATATTACCAGACAGATCCACACCCTGCAGATTGTCGCTGCGGCCTCTGATGACTTCACCAATCAAGCCATAGCGATAGGCAGCCTGGCGCACCTCAGCGCCCCGGTCGAGCTGTGACAGCACCCGATGCAACTCAAGCTCATTGGTTTCCCCGTCAAGCACGGCCGACACAGATTCTCTGACCCGAGATTCAGACGGATGTTTTTGATCGGTCATGACCCACCTCGTCAAAAGATCATACTCAGCAAATTATGTCGCATCACTACTCGTATCAACTAAAGAAAAACGTACGGAAGCGATCCATCTGAGCATGACATAAATATAAAAATCAAAAGGCGGTGAAAAACTAATTACTCACACAACCCGGTTAACCTGTTCTGGCAAGAACTGGTTGTAACTCCCGGTCAACAGCTTCCCGGGCTCTGAATATCCTTGATCTCACGGTACCAACCGGGCAACCCATCACCGCAGCAATTTCTTCGTAGCTCAACCCTTCAAACTCACGCAACATCAAGGCTGTTCGCAGTTCATCAGGCAAAGCTCCAATCGCACGATGGATAACCGCTTCAACTTCATCCCGGTACAAATGACTCTCCGGAGATTCGTTATCCCGTAATGGCGGAGCGACTTCATGATTCTCCGCATCATAGGCATCAACGTCGGTATCCGGTGGGCGACGCCCCCTCGATACAAGGTAATTCTTGGCGGTATTGATCGCGATACGATACAGCCAGGTATAAAAGGAGCTGTCTCCCCTAAAACCGCCCAATGCCCGAAAAGCTTTTATGAAAGCTTCCTGCGTTACATCCTGCACTTCCTGAAAATCATGGATGTAACTGCTGACCAACCCGATAATCTTGTGTTGGTACTTGATAACCAGCATGTCAAAAGCACGCTTGTCACCCTTCTGGACACGTTCAACAAGCTGCTGATCTGTTTCCTGCGCGCTCATGTTACCATTCCCTGAAAGATCGCTCTCTCCTGAATGTCATCCCTCCCAAAACAGCTGCGGAGGCCAACTTACACTCTTGGTATGTACACTCTGAAAACTCCGTATACACACCTTGGCACATGACACCATGAAGCACAGTATGAAAGCCTTTAAAATCACCTGCATTGAACGGCTTCTGACATGTAGACCATTCTGACTTACGAGAGTTCCGAAAAAATTAACTTTTTCTCTATTTTTTCAGTCTGGAACCGCTTGTTACCAACATTGAAATACAGAGATATTTAACCTATTTCGCTGTAACTATTTTCTTGGTTTCTGGAGAAACAACACATCACTAAATTCATATCAATAACTGTGCTGCAACGACTGCCAGTTTGCTCATAGCCCCAGCTGCCTATTGCCTGACCTGAACACAATTATAGGAATATAGCACTATCAACCTAACATGCTACCTGTCTCAGCATGCCCAATTATCACAGCAGTGTAAATTTTACGATTACTTTTTTAAACACTCAGTCCAAAATGCCTGCCGCAGACAATCAGCGCTTGACCCTGACACGACAATGGGGCTATATCCAGTCTGCCTGAGAGCATAACGATAATAATCAGCCTGCCAGGGAGTAACGAAGCTTATGTCCAGAGCCTGCCGGTATGATGTCTTGATAATTGGTAGCGGTGCAGCTGGCTTGTCACTGGCGCTTGAGCTACCGCCCACCACAAGCGTTGCCGTACTGAGCAAAGCTGAAATCTCTGCCGGGTCAACCTACTGGGCTCAGGGTGGTATTGCTGCAGTGCTAAGTCAGGAAGACAGCGCGGAAGAACACATTAAAGATACCTTGATAGCGGGTGCCGGATTGTGCAATGAAGAAACCGTCCGTTTCACTGTAGAAAACAGTAAAGCCGGGATCGACTGGCTCAGCAACCATGGTGTACCTTTTACCCGCCAGCATGATACTGATGATTATCACCTGACCCGGGAAGGGGGGCACAGCCAGCGCCGGGTAATCCATGCTGCCGACGCAACCGGACAAGCGCTATCAAACACACTCCAGTCACGGGTTCGCAGTGCAGCTAACATCAGCCTCTTTGAGCATCACATGGCAATCAACCTGATAATGACAGGAACTCCCGCTGAAAAGGAGCATCGCTGCATTGGCGCTTACATATTCAATACCCGCACTGGAGCAGTCGAACAATTTCTTGCTCGCAGCGTCGTACTGGCTACGGGTGGTGCCAGTAAAGCTTATCTCTACACCAGCAACGTTGACGGTGCCAGCGGTGACGGCATTGCGATGGCATGGCGTGCCGGGTGCCGGGTGGCGAATCTGGAATTTAACCAGTTTCATCCCACCTGCCTTTATCACCCCCACGCCAAAGCCAGCCTGATATCAGAAGCAGTGAGAGGTGAAGGTGGTTTATTGCGGCGCGCAGATGGCTCTCGATTCATGCTGGATACTCACCCACTGGCAGAACTGGCTCCGAGGGATGTCGTTGCACGCGCTATCGACTTTGAAATGAAACAGTCAGGTGCAGACTGTGTTTATCTGGATATTTCTCACAAACCCGCTGACTTTATCAAATCCCACTTCCCCACTATCTACCAAACCTGCCTGAAGTTTGGTATCGACATGACCCAGGAGCCGATACCTGTCGTCCCCGCCGCTCATTACACTTGTGGCGGTGTTGTTGTTGACCATCAGGGACAAACGGATGTCCCGGGGTTATATGCTGTTGGCGAAACCAGCCATACCGGATTGCATGGTGCCAATCGTCTGGCCAGTAATTCACTCCTTGAATGCATTGTCTTTGCACATGCTGCGGCACGGGATATCGCTGCCCGACTGAACTCGATACCGATACCAAGCCCTGCCCCGGAATGGGATGCAAGTCAGGTTACGGACTCAAATGAAAATGTCGTCATTTCCCATAACTGGGATGAGCTGCGACGCTTTATGTGGGATTACATGGGTATTGTCAGAACAACAAAACGCCTGCTGCGGGCACGCAACCGGGTTTTACTGTTATTACAGGAAATCGATGATTTTTATAGCCATTTCCGAATTAGCAGCGACTTGATTGAGCTGAGAAACCTTGCCCTGACGGCCAGCCTGATGATTAACTGCGCTTTAAAAAGAAAAGAAAGCCGCGGGCTTCATTACACGCTTGATCATCCTGAGTCCGAGACCGACGCACTGGACACCATTCTATATCCGACCAAAGCGCCTTTAAAAGCAACCACTTCAAACATAAAGAAAATGGTTTGAGATAACAGCGAATGCTTTGTCTGCAAATTTGCAGGCAAAGCATTTTTTAAATACAAAACAAAGAACTGCGTGCGAGATCTCTCAAAATCATATCAGGCGCATGACCAACAAAGACCTTGCGAATAGGAGAGCGCCTGTTAGGTGCCATTAACACCAGATCAGCATCAATCTCGCCAATCAACCGGCGCACCTGCGCAATAACATTGCCTTGCCGCATATGTGTCTGCAAAGGAATATTCTTCGGGCAGGCCTCTAAAGCCGACAAAAACATCCGGGCTTGTGAATCCTGCTTTCCCTCGAGCTTACGCAGCACTTCATTAATCTGCCGACTACGAAAATGGCCGTGAATAACTTCATCGGCGGCCAGATCAGCTGAAACCATTGTATGTACTTCAGTTTCCATCAGCCTCGCAAAGAAAACCGCCCACGCAATCAGACGCTGATTGATTTCATTACATAGCCGACCATCATCCAAAACTAACAACATTCGCTTAGGCGTTAACGTTCCTCCTGTACTTATACGCCAAACAGGAACAGGGCAATCTTTCAACAGCTCCTGAAGTTTGGCGCTGACAGGAAACCCTTTAGCTTCAGCGACCTGTTCTGCAGGCGCTATCAACAAATCAGCTCCCTGTTCAAGCAGCGCACTGCGGATATCAAATCTGGGTTCCGTGGTCACCATGGTTGACAGCACCTCGACCCCGACTGCAAACAACCGGTTTTCGACATGACGCAGCATATCTTCTGCATCCTGCTGTCGCTGTTCGTCATAATCACGGAAATACCGCCAGCGAGACATCAGGGCATTCGAAGGCTTATAGCAACCAACTACCGACACCGAGGCACGACATCGCTGAGCAAGATTAATCAGCCCAGCAATACATCTGTCATCAGCAGGGGAGTAAGGCATAACAGCCATAATATGTTTAATCGCAGGCACGATTAGTCTTCCCCATCAGCCACAGACAAGTTCCCCGGTCACCCCGAAGACAGACATTGCCTATGGAAATCATATTCAATGGATGCGCATTCTATGTCGGATGCATTCAGGCAGGTTTTGACTTGAAACAACTATATGACAGCCGCTTTGTGTATTTTTTTACTGAGAAGTTAGTCTGAACTATCGTACCCCACTCTACTCGACAAAGGCTGTCTATTTCTGCCCCGTGCAATCACTCCCTCAACACCATACTGCGGCATTACTGTGACTTTTCCTGCGGATGTTCGCAACAGGATATGCAGACGGTGAAAAATTAAACCCGACACACTCCCTCTCATTATCATTAATGTTCGTCGGTAAGGTGCAACATCGGTTTCAAAAGGTAAAACAATAACCCATGACTGAACCCAGCCATAAGGTAACAGGCGAGCCGGACACCATGTCATGCTACCCGATGAACGAATGCGCCAACCGTTTTTATCCAACGCAACGGCCGTAATACTACTCCGGCAAGACATCCAATAATGCTTGTGCAAACGGGTAGCAAGCCAGTTCAACAACAGCACTATCAAAGATAATTTCAGTACTCCGTGTATGCCTGACAGTACAACCGGTAGAAGACTTATGACGCATATCAACAGGAGACAGGAAAGCAAGCGGGGTGAACGGTGCACCCGCGCACAAAAAATATCAGTCCTGTGGCTGGACACGATCCAGAATAATACGCACGATACGAGCCAGATCAGGGTCTTCTGCACCTTCCCGCTCCATCACCCAGCCAAATATATCCTGATCTTCACAGTTCAGCAGTTTGATAAAGCACTCCTGATCCACCTGCCCCAAGGCGGGAAACGCTTCTTCGAGAAAAGGTAGTAACAGCAGATCCAGCTCCAACATACCGCGACGACTTTGCCAGCGCAGCCGGTTCATTTCTTCCTGACTTCTCATTCGATACTCCAGTTTATTGTGACTGCATTATATGTGCTGCTTTCCTAACGGGTAAGAGGCCTGAAGAAATATTATCTTCAGCCAGCGAGCTCCCACAAAAAACTCAAAGCAACTACACTAAAACACTTCGGAATTCCTGCAAACAAGACTAAAAGTGAAAGCACAGCTTGCAGCATTACTGACATTACCTTTGGGGATGGCTGTGTTGTCGGCGATAGTTGAAGGGCTACAACCCCTATATTTCCTACATTTCTGGATAAGCCTATGACTCGTGGGCATTACATAATTTTTGTAACTTCTGCTAATCATAAGTCCCATCGGAAAACCTGTGATTGGTGCGTTAGTACGCCAACTATTGTCGGCAACACAGCCTTTGGGGATCATATTATTTTCAGCGGTTGCTCTGACCTTCGAACCTGCAGGCACACTTCTACAGGCGTTACTGATACCTTGCCTGATATTTATTCTGTTTTGCATGGGACTGCACACCGGCTGGCATGAGTTTTACCAAGTGGTACAGCAGCCGTCAGCACTGTGGATTGGTGTCTGCCTGCAGTTTCTGATAATGCCCGCGCTGGCTTTTATCATCGCCCGACTGTTTTCCCTTTCTCCTGAACTTACCACCGGCCTGGTTCTGGTGGGATCGGCACCCGGCGGTCTTGCCTCCAATGTTTTAACTTTTCTTGCCGGAGGGCGGGTCGCTCTTTCCGTCAGCATGACGCTTGTCAGCAGCCTCATTGCAATTATTGCAACGCCCTGGCTGACAGTGCTCTACCTTCACACTCAAGTCGATATTACGCCCCGGCCAATGATGTTATCACTATGCAAGCTGATACTACTGCCGCTATCACTTGGTGTCCTCCTGCATCGCTATGCACCCAAACTGGTAAAAATTATTGATCCGGCATTATCCGTATTAGCCAGTCTCGGCATCTGTATAGCCATTGCCGCTGTGATCACTACCAACAAAAGCAATCTGCAGCTCATCGGTTTATCTCTGATTACAGCCACCTGTCTGCATAATATGGCAGGCTTGGGCTCAGGCTGGCTGCTCAGCAGGCTTTGTGGTCACGACAGGCAAACGGCTATTACCATTGCCATTGAAGTGGGAACCCAAAATACCGGGCTGGCGATGGCGCTTGCTATCAAACATTTCTCGGCTATTGCTGCCCTCCCCTCCATCATTTTCAGCTTCTCGCAGAACATACTCGGGGTTATCCCTGTCTTTTGCGGTGGAATCAGCCACACAAAAGCCCAGAAACCTATAGAAAAAGTTGCACAGGACGCTTGATGTTGTCACCATCATAAGTATAATGCCGCGCAATTTGCGTGAACGAAACCGACGAGAAACCGAGCTAGCGAATGACTGTGCTTTTCCTGCAGACGAATGCCTTCCAGACCAACACATCCTGCCTGCTGGCTTCTGAAGCCGGTATCCATCGTCGTTTTCATTCATTTAAAAAAAGAGCCCCTGATCAAGGGGCTTTTTTTGCTTGCTACCAACGAAAAAAGTGACAGGTGAGCACTCACATGGCAACCCCATCCCTGTATCAGAAAGATATCATCTCCATCGCTGACCTGACGCGTGAAGAGATGGAACTTATTGTTGCAACTGCAGAAAAGCTGAAGCACAATCCGCGCCCCGATTTGCTCAAAAACAAAGTAATCGGCAGTTGTTTCTTTGAAGCATCAACCCGTACCCGCCTGTCTTTTGAAGCTGCAATTCTGCGCCTGGGTGGAACCCACATCGGTTTTGCCGATGGAGGTAACACCTCGCTGGCAAAAAAAGGGGAAACCCTTGCAGACTCCATGCAGGTTATCGGTTCCTACACCGATGCTGTTGTTATGCGTCACCCCACAGGAAGGTGCTGCCCGTCTGGCAGCTGAATTCTCTTCTGTACCGATTCTTAATGGGGGGGACGGCTCCAACCAGCACCCAACCCAGACCCTGCTGGACTTATTCAGCATCTATGAATCCCAGGGCAAACTGGAAGGTCTGAAGATCGCTTTTGTGGGTGATCTCAAGTATGGCCGGACTGTGCATTCTCTGGCTCAGGCCTGCGCCCGCTTCAACTGTGATTTTTATCTGATTGCCCCTGATGCGCTAAGCATGCCTGACTACCTGTTGGCAGAGCTGGACGAACAGGGCGTGAAATACCAGTGCGTTGAAACGATGGAAGAAGTTATTCCGCTTGCAGACATCATCTACATGACTCGTGTCCAGAAAGAGCGTTTTGACGAGACTGAATACAAGCATATCGCCTCCCGCTACATTCTTAATGCTGAAATGCTGAAAGATGCCAAGGACAACCTGAAGGTGCTGCACCCGCTGCCACGGGTTGATGAAATCAGTGTTGATGTAGACAAGACACCGTACGCCTATTATTTCCAGCAGGCTGAAAACGGTGTTTATGCGCGGGAAGCCCTGCTGGCACTGGTACTCACTGAAGGCGAAATCTGAAAGGAATTAACATCATGAAAAAACAGCTACAGGTCGAAGCCATCTGCAAGGGTACTGTCATTGACCATATTCCGGCTGGTCAGGGTGCTAAAATCCTTCGTCGCCTTCAGCTGCTGGACAGCCAGTTACGCATTACTGTGGGCTTTAACCTTCCAAGCGGTCATCTTGGTCTGAAAGATATTCTGAAGGTAGAAAACCGCCTGTTCAGCACCCGTGAAGCAAATGAACTCTCTTTGTTTGCGCCGTCTGCAACCATTAATGTGATTGAAGATTACGAAGTCACCCGTAAATTCCCGATGTCTACACCGGATATTCTGGAAGGCGGTTTTGACTGCCCTAACTCCAATTGCATTTCTCACAATGAGCCGGTGGACAGCTGCTTCTACGTAAAACAGAAAAATGAAGATGAGACCCGCCTGAAGTGCAAGTACTGCGAGAAAAGCTTTAGCAAGGATATTGTTGCAGGCATTTAATTCAGCCTGTTACACATAAAAATACCGCCTCCACCAAGGAAGGCGGTATTTTTTTATGTGCCTTTAATCAATACCGGCTTCGTCATCCAGAGACATCTCAACAACAGGACTGGCAGATAAATAACCCTGTATCAGTTCCCGGGCCTGCTCAGCATCTTCAGGAAGACAAAAAAGCCCCAACAAGTCTCCGGCCGGTAATTCACCCACGCCGCCCTGAAGGTACTCGCCCTGTATATGACAACGGATATGGCGATGTTCAAGCATATCTTTGAGACATTGCGCCTCAACCATATCCGCAGGTTTATAAACAGGAATCACATCACCACCTATAAAATGTTTGTGCCTGTCAGGCACCATCACCCAGATAGAGCGTACGTACCTGCTCAGCTAACTCCTGAGCCTTTTCCAGCTGACGTTCATTTAGCCGGGTACTGACACTCTGGTTAAGCTGTTTTGCTTCGGCAAGCACGGGTGAACTTTCCGATGCCGCCAGCCGACTCCAGATCCAGGCACTGATCAGGTTAGTATCGGTACCCGTTCCGTTCAGATAGGCGCGCCCCATTTCATACTGTGCTGCCGGGTACTGATGATCTTTTCCGGCCGCTTGCTGAAACAGTTCAAACGCCTTGCGGTCATCACGGGTAACGCCAAGCCCCTGCGCATAAGCACGCCCAAGCTCTGTCATCGCTTCAGGCTTGCCCGCCTTAATAGCCAGACGCAATTCAGTAATTGCTTTCCCTTCAATACTGACTACAGATGATTCAGCCTGAACCATCAACGGCATGGACAGAGCCAACACCAGAAACCCTACTTTTTTTATAGACATTTACACTTAGCCTGAACTGCATTTTTCTCTTGTCGCGATTATAAAGTACTTACCCTCCTGCCTAAAGCCTGAATACTCATACTCATCCAAAATTACGGTAAGAACAAACTTCTAAAATCTGAACCATAGGACTAAGATCTGTAATCTATCCGCTCACTATAATTACATTCCGCCACAGTGGTGCTACAGAACTTAATAATCCGTCTGTATATAATGCGCTACATTGATGAAATAACTGAATAATGCTTATGTCGTCTTTTGACGCTATACGTCCGTATCATGACTCTGAAGTCCAACCTGTCCTGCAGCGCCTGCTGAAGGATCAGGAGTTTATACTCGCTATGGCGCGCTACAGCAGTGCGGCTCCCTATATCGGCAAGATACCGGAAAACGAGCTGGCGGCTCAGGTAAAACAGGAGCTGGCTGCCGCTTTTGCAGATATCCATGATATCCGGGCACTGCAGAAAAAGCTGGAGCCGATGCTCGGCGCCCTGCTACAGCAGACAACGGATAAAGTCACATTCTCCGGGCTTGACCATGTGCCTGCTGATCGCCCGACACTGTTTATTTCAAACCATCGGGATATCGTTCTGGATCCGGCTCTGGTCAATTATGGTCTGTTCCACAGCGACCGGGATACCGTTCGTATCGCTATTGGCGACAATTTACTAGAACGCCCGTTTGTTAACGACCTGATGCGGTTAAACAAAAGCTTTGTGGTAATGCGCAGTATTACCGCCCGACGGGAGCGGCTTGCCTCACTTACCAATCTGTCCGCTTATATCAATCACTCTCTGCTTGAAGATAAAAGCTCCGTCTGGATCGCTCAAAGCGAGGGGCGAGCCAAAGATGGTGACGATCGTACCGACACAGCTATCATCAAGATGATTACCATAAGCCAGCGCAAGGCAGGCTCGTTCCCTGAGGTAGTGGAAAAACTGAACATTGTGCCGGTTGCCATCAGCTACGAGTATGACCCCTGCGACCAGATGAAAGCCCGCGAACTCTATGCCGCCCAAAATGAAGGCGGCTATATAAAACAGGAAGGTGAAGATATGAAAAGTATCATGACCGGGTTTGAAGGCTACAAGGGCAGAGTTCATATCGCTTTTGGTGAACCGCTGGCACCGGGAATGGAAGCCGCCAATGATGTCAAAGCAGCCATCGACAAACAAATACATGCTATCTATCGTTTATTCCCGGTAAACGTGCTGGCTTATAATCTGCAGCACCCGGACAATCATGCTGATACATTGCTGGAAAGTTTTAGTCAGGATGAAATTGACAGCGCCAAAGCGCAACTTGATAAGCGGCTGGAAAGCACAGAAGCAACACATCGTCCTATATTACTGGATATGTACGCAAAACCTGTCGTGAACTATTTTGAAACACTATAGGCATAAAACACTGTAAAGCCGGAGCGAACCTCCGGCTTTCTGCTTTTACGGATTCACTATGTATAAGCTTGTTGTTTTTATTCCCGAATCCGATCTGGAACAAGTCAAAACAGCATTGTTTAATGCTGGTGCAGGACGCATCGGCAATTATGACCAGTGCTGCTGGCAGAGCTTAGGAACGGGTCAGTTTTGTCCACAGGAAAACAGCAACCCAACACTGGGCAGGCATCACGTAGTAGAGCAGGTCAGTGAATACCGGGTAGAAATGGTTTGCGAAGCACACTTGATGAAACCCATCATTCAGGCACTTCGCCAGGCTCACTCTTATGAGGAACCAGCATTTGATGTTATCAAGCTGGATCCATTGTGCTACCCACTCCAGCCAACGACCTCAACGGAATAAGATTCCCGCTAAGGGATAATATCTTCTACCCGAACAGGATACACACCACTGTTACGATCACTAAAGTAATGTTTCAGTGTGCGACTGATGGTTAAAAATGCCAGCTGACCCCAGGGAATGTCAGCCTCATCAAACAGTGCAACCTCAAGACTTTCTTCACCGGGTGCAAACTCAGGCACTTCAAGCTCACTGCGAAATATGCAGTAGACCTGCCCGATATGAGGCAGATTAAACACCGTATACAAGTCAAGGCTGGAGACTTCTGCCTGGGCTTCTTCCCAGGTTTCCCTGCGGGCTCCATCCTGTGTTGTTTCTCCAAGCTCCATAAAGCCCGCAGGTAATGTCCATAAACCATAACGCGGCTCAATGGCCCTGCGACATAGCAATATTTTATCTTTATATACAGGCAAGCAACCCGTGATCACTTTGGGGTTTTGATAGTGAATAGTACCGCAATGCAAACAGACATCGCGCTCACGATTATCCCCTTCCGGAATATTCCGACTGACCTTTTCTCCACAGTGACTGCAATAGTTCATCCGGACACTCCCTATAGTTTTTCCCAGGCCACGCCTGAATTACCCCGTATCATTGAACTACCTTTGGGCTACCAAGGTCTACCCTGTTAACACAAAAACAATCTGCAACGACAATGAGAACAAAACTTTCAACACGGTCCCGCCTGGCATTACTACTGACTGTTATTTTTTTTCTCTATGGCTGTGGCTGCAACTGCGTACGCGCAGGAGGTCCGGCGCCTGAAAGCATTACAGCACCTGACACCGTCATAACAAGCGAATCACAGAGCAATACTTACAGCACCCTTCCAAAAGACGGACTTATTATTCAGAGCAAATACTCAAAAATTAAAATTATCGATGAAGGCCCCTTACGTCAGCTTTACTTTCAGTGGCAGGACGGAACCGACCATCACCAAACAACACTGGTTCGCGCAACCCCCTGGCGGCAGGATGAGTCTTATACTCACAGCATGCTGTCTGCTTTTTTATTTATACCTCGACCCAAAAAAATCATGCTAGCAGGTCTTGGTGGTGGCGCAATACCTCACTTTATCCATCACTATAAACTTACCCAACAGCTTGATATCGTCGAACTGGATCCTGACGTTGTTAAAGTTGCCCGGGAGCATTTCAACCTTCCACAGGATCCAGGCATTAAGGTAATACTTGGCGATGTTGTTGAAATACTGGATAGCCCGCAATACGCTTCATACGATCTGATTTTTATTGATGTACTACTGAATGATCTGGCTCAGGATACTGATTCAACCGGAATGCCTTTAAAAACCAGAACCCAGCAGACACTAACAAACATACATTCACGCCTGTCTCCCTGGGGTACAGTAATTTTTAACCTTCATATTAATCAAAACAGCATGGAAGACATTGAAGCCATCCAGTCCGTATTCCCACAGGTTTACTATTGGGTTGCTCCGGGGACCGGCAATTTGATTATCTCGGCATTAAAACACCGCAACAGAATAAGCCCGGAGGAATTTGACCGCAGAGCTCAGGCACTGGACAGAAGACTTCATGCCAGCTTTAAATTCACAGCACAGGCAGATATCGTCAAGCAGGCCAGATATTTTAACAGTGAAGATGCCGCTTCAGAGGCCAAAGCCAAAGAAATCAAAAAGGCGAAATAGCATTATTGCTATTTCGCCTTTCCAATACTCTAAAGCTGACAAAGATTAGTCCAGCAGCGCCCGCCCTTTACCGGCAGCAATCCGCAAGCGCAGTGCGTTGAGTTTAATAAACCCAGCTGCATCCGCCTGATCATAGGCACCGGCATCGTCCTCAAACGTGGCAATATTTTCATCAAACAGCGTATCTTCAGATTCACGTCCCACGACGGTGACATTGCCCTTGTAAAGCTTTAAGCGAACCCTACCGTTAACGGATACCTGTGAAGAATCGATCATCTCCTGCAGCATCTTCCGCTCAGGAGACCACCAGTAACCGTTATAAATCAGCTTGGCATAACGCGGCATCAGCTCATCTTTCAAGTGCGCTACTTCACGATCCAGCGTGATTGATTCAATCGCCCGATGCGCTTTAAGCATAATGGTACCGCCCGGCGTTTCATAGCAGCCACGGGACTTCATGCCGACATAACGGTTCTCTACAATATCCAGACGACCAATGCCGTTTTCACCGCCAGTCTTATTGAGATAAGCAAGTACAGTTGCCGGCGTCATCGGCTCGCCATCAATTTCAATAATATCCCCGCAACGATACGTCAAATCAAGATAGGTAGCGGCATCCGGCGCGTTTTCCGGAGAGACACTCCAGCGCCACATTTCTTCTTCCGGCTCATTCCAGGGGTTCTCCAGCACATCACCTTCATAAGAGATATGCAGCAGATTGGCATCCATGGAATAAGGCGATTTACCTTTTTTCTTTTCCACCTCAATACCATGATGATCACAGTATTGAAGTAGTTTTTCCCGTGAATTCAGATCCCATTCACGCCAGGGCGCAATGACCTGTACACCGGGTTTCAGGGCATAAGCGCCCAACTCAAACCGTACCTGATCATTACCTTTACCCGTTGCGCCATGCGCAATGGCATCGGCACCGGTTTCATTGGCAATTTCAATCAGTCGTTTGGTAATCAGCGGGCGGGCAATAGAAGTCCCCAGCAAATACTCACCCTCATACACGGTATTGGCACGAAACATGGGATAGACGAAGTCTCGGACAAACTCTTCCCGCAGATCCTCAATGTAGATTTCTCGAATACCCAGCGCTTCGGCCTTGGCACGTGCCGGTTCAACTTCTTCGCCCTGCCCCAGATCAGCAGTAAAAGTAACCACTTCACAGAGGTAAGTATCTTCCAGCCATTTGGCAATAACAGAGGTATCCAGACCGCCCGAGTAGGCCAGAACCACCTTGCTGATATCTCTCATTGAGAAACTCCGCTACATCATAAAGGCAACACAGTGCCATACTTGCTTAAAGCTACCGGATAATTATATTTATGCCGGTTTTTTTATTCTGGCACTTATTCTAACCAGAAACACTCATATACAAACAATAATTAGTTAAATATAAATTTCCAACCAATACCTTGAGAGGAATTTATATTCTTTATTTTTGCATTTATAGTCAAACGGTATCTATTTTCTCTCACTTTAGCCAGTTTTCGTATCCTTCTTGCCGGTTCAGAGCTCCTCGCTTGGTTAAACAAAAGCATCACTCTGTCAATTAACCCGCGAATTCGGTACGATTCACAGTCATTTCACCTCTCTTGCAGTAAGGCTTCTTGATGACTGAACAGCTCACAATCATTCGCCCCGATGACTTCCATCTTCATCTGCGTGAAGGGGATGTGCTGCGCCATACTGTACCGGCAACGGCCCGCTGTTTTGGCCGGGCGATTATCATGCCTAATCTGCGCCCGCCCGTGGTAACTGCAGCGCAGGCTGCACAGTACAAGGCAGATATCCTGCCTTACATCCCGGAAGGCAGCAGCTTTAGCCCTCTGATGACCCTGTACCTTACCGACCTGACCACGCCAGAGATGGTACGCGAAGCAAGTGACATGGGTGATGTCCATGCACTGAAACTCTACCCGGCCGGTGCCACTACTAATTCAGATGCCGGGGTAACCGATCTGGAAAAAATCTACCCTGCGCTGGAAGCTATGATTGAGCAGGGACTACCGCTACTGGTACACGGAGAAGTCACCGCACAGGACGTTGATATCTTTGATCGCGAAAAGCTGTTTATTGATCAGAAATTACTGCCACTGGTAGAACGTTTTCCAGAGCTGAAAGTTGTGATGGAGCACATCACCACGCAAGACGCTGTGCAGTTTGTTCAGGAAGCCTCCGACAACATCGGCGCTACGATCACACCACAGCACTTGCTATATAACCGTAACCATATGCTGGTTGGCGGTATTCGTCCGCATTATTTCTGCCTGCCGATCCTGAAGCGCAATATTCATCAAACAGCCCTGCAACAGGCTGCAACCAGTGGTAATTCCAAGTTTTTCCTTGGTACTGATTCTGCTCCCCACGTGAAGGGCGCAAAAGAATCCGCCTGCGGCTGTGCCGGTTGTTTCTCAGCTTTCGGTGCCATCGAACTGTATGCTGAGGTATTTGACCAACTCGATGCGCTCGACAAGCTGGAAGGTTTTGCCAGCCGTTTCGGTGCAGATTTCTACGGGCTGCCGTACAATGAAGATACAATTACTCTGGTTAAAAAAAGATCAACCAGTTCCTGCCGAGCTGCCATTGGGTGAGGATACTGTTGTGCCACTAAAAGCAGGTGAATCCCTGAGCTGGACACTTGTTGAATAAACGACCATAAGACAACAGGGTATCGGTGGCTGCCAAACTGATACCCTTGCTGAACCGCAGCCAGATAGTCACTGTATTAAGGGTTCCCTGTGAGCTATAACGAATATTCATCCGGAAGTCCGATCTCCCAGCGCTTCCGTGGTTTTCTACCCGTTGTCGTCGATGTTGAAACCGGTGGTTTTAATAATAAGACTGACGCGCTGCTTGAAATTGCGGCTGTTACTCTCGACATGGACGACACTGGTTACATTCATCCGGATGAAAGCATGCACTTTCATGTCAAACCATTTGAAGGTGCCAATATCGACCAGGCTGCTATTGATTTTATTGGTGTCGACCCGTTCCACCCTCTGCGTATCGCCACCAAAGAAGATGAAGCCATGCAGGGCATTTTCAAAATGGTTCGAAAAGCAGTCAAGCGCACCGGCTGCAACCGTGCGGTACTGGTCGGCCATAATGCCACTTTCGATCTGGGCTTTGTTAACGCGGCTGCCGAACGTTGCGATCTGAAGCGCAACCCCTTCCACCCGTTTTCCTGTTTTGATACCGCCACACTGGGTGGTCTGGCTTATGGTCAGACTGTTCTGGCACGTGCCTGTGATGCGGCAGGAATCGACTTCGACAAAAACGAAGCACATTCTGCACGTTACGACACAAATAAAACAGCTGAACTGTTCTGCGCGATTGTTAACCGCTGGAAAGAGCTGGGCGGTTGGATTGATTAAATAGCAAACAGTTCCTGAAAAAAACCGTTTTCAGATTACGAAAGCGGTTTTTTTCTAAAGTTGCGTATAGTTTTCCGGCCAGCTTTCCCACGCCCGCGCAAAATTAACTGCCGCCATATCTGCCGAACTTGACTCAGCCAGTTTTTCGAGCGCTTTCTTACATGTATGCACAGCAGCACTGACAGCAAAATCATCCCGCTTCCTGTCAGAATCATTCATTACCGCATTGATTGTCTTTACTATCTTTCTCAACTGTCTGTTTTCAGCAATACTCTCGGGTAATTCGCCAACCGCCTTCTGAAGCCCTTGTAACTCCTGCCTCATATCATAGGGAGCGCCAATAATTTGATTTAGTTTTGCCGGTTGTAACGCTAAACGCCGCAGCGTTTTAGAATCAGCCTGAGCCATCCATGACGTTCTTGCCCGTAGTGCCACCGCCTGCTTTTTCTCATTCAGGCGACTGCTTTTATCCATCCAGGCAACATCATAATGATCCCGTGGTTTTGGCCCTTCTTTAACCACGTCAATTGCAATCGCCATATTCAGATACATTCTCAGACTGTTAAGATGCGGATTAGAGGCTCCTCTCTCATCGATCTGACGTAGTTTTGCCGCCAGCATCAAATCCCTTTTGCTAAACGACACGTCTTTGAACAGCGTAAACATCCAGTCCTGTGCAGCCTGATCAAGTTGCGGGTTATTAGCTTTCAGCTCCGCAACTGCCTTCTGAATCTTTAATGAGTAGGCTTCAATAACTGCCGGATTACGAGGATCCAGCCGTTTAAGGTCTCTTTTTATCAACGAAGGGCGCTCACGGTATCCCTGAGTTTTTTTCTTTATCGCTGAGACCGCTTTCTCTGGCTTAGGTAAAGACTTTGGTTCATGTGATTTTTTAAGTGCTTGATGCTTTTCCTGAGCCTCCGCTGCCAACTTTGAAGCGGTCTGCCGGATCATGATGTTATCTGGAACCGTAACCCTTTTAACTCGGCGATTGGTCAGCTTTCGATATAACTTTGCAACAGACGACTTCAGCCTTTGCCCCAGATGGTAGCCACCCGACTCACTCCTCACTTTACGCCCGTTATGAGAACCAAAAAGCGCATCTTTAGCTGCTTTAAAGTGACCCGCCTTTAACTCTGTAACAACTAACTGAATTCTTTCTGCTACTTTCATTGTTCTTAGATAATCCCTGTATTGGAAATCAAGTACTCCCGAAAACGGCTTTCCTTCACCTGACCTTCAATGAAACAGTTCATACATTCAAAGTAAAGCCACAAAAGCCTGACAGTCAGTCATATAAGACATAAATTATGTGAATGATGCTTGACATATGCCCCTGCAAACAATAATTGTTGCAGGCGAGAATTCGAAGAATAACCGGGCCGGATAACAATGAGTCAAAAGGTCACCGTCGCAAACATCTTCAGCCACGCAATACTGGATGTCGCCACACGAAGAGGCTTAAAAACCGATGCCCTTCTTGCTGAGGCCGGTATTGATAGCACCGTGCTGCTTGATGCAGATAACCGGATTCCGGTTGAACAGTACGGTACACTACTCAAACTCATCATTACCCGACTGGGGGATGAGATGTTCGGGCTCAGTGCTCAGCCCATCCGCCCCGGCAGTTTTGCAATGATGTGTCATGCAACAATCCACTGCCAGAATTTGCGGCTTGCCCTTGAGCGCGGAGGAGCCTTCTACCGCCTGCTTACCGACAGCTTTCGCTTCAAACTGACAGAGCATGGCGACGAAGCACGCATTCGCGCAGTCTACGAACGGGATGAGACTCACAATAACCGCTTTGGACTGGAAACTGCCTTTGTTATCGCGCTGCGCTGGGGCAGCTGGCTGATCGACCGACACATACCGCCGGAACGTATCCATTTCACTTTCAGCCGGCCAGAGTATAAAAAAGAATACGAAGCTATTTTTGCCTGCAAAATGCTCTTCAGTCAGGAATACAATGAGCTGGTATTTCCCCGGCGCTATCTTGATATGCCGATTGTCCAGTCACCGGCCACACAGGATAATTTCCTTGCACTACTACCCGGACCCATGCTGTTACGCTATCAGAACGATGACAGCACGACAGCACAGGTGAAACGTATTCTTGACGACGCAGACTGCATATCACCTATCACACTTGATCAGCTCGCGGTACAGCTACACACGACACCACAAACCCTTCGGCGTCACCTGCGAACAGAAGGCACTTCCTTCCGTTCAATTAAGGAAACCCTGCAGCGGGACAAAGCTATTTATTTGCTGACCCGACAACAGCATCCGATTCAGGAAGTGGCCCAACATCTGGGCTTCTCCGAGCCCAGTGCCTTTCATCGAGCCTTCCGCAAATGGACTAACGAAACCCCTGCAAACTGTATTGCCCGCTATCGGGAATCCAGCCGTAAAAGGCTGCCCTCATAGCACCACATGCGTCTTGATCAGCCTTCCCAAGTACTGTTAAGGTAAGTCGCTTGCATTACCTCTTTCCGTAAATCAGGGACCTCAGGATACAGACTCTGTAGTGTTATCGCTGCTTTTTTTCTCTATCCGGTGGCTGTCGTTTGTTAATTCAAATGCAGGATATTGATCAGTCTTTGGTGTCCCTGTCATCTACTACCGATCCGGCTTTCAGGCTGACCTGAAGCAAAGGCAAGAGAAAAAACCTCAAATGCGCACCGGTTCCAAAGTTTCCAAACACCTCTTCAAGCAGCAGGATGTCGCTAATGAAGAAACTCTAGACAGTCTTTTTCGTCGGGCATGGGCTACACATCCACAACGAATTGCACTGGCAGATCCACCGGATCGCAGCAGTTTTACAACAGGCAAGCCATTACGCCTTGCCTATGAAGAAGTCGAGCAACGGGTACGCTGGACAGCCTCCCGATTGGTAGGCACCGGCATTAGCAACAATGATATTGTATTAACCCAGCTGCCCAATATTGCTGAATATATTATCGTTTATCTCGCCGTTGCCCGTATCGGTGCCGTTATATCCCCCCTGCCATTGAAACTCGATACAGAAGCCCTGCAAAGCATTGCAACTCATACACGCCCGAAGGCTTATATCGGAACAACGCTGCACAATGTCAATCTGTGCAATATTGTTCGCAAAGAACTGCCCTCATATTGCCGCCTGCTTTCTCTGACGCCATCAGTAGAATCTGACATCAGCCATCTGGATGTGCATACGCCTTATACGGCAGAAGAGCGGCTCAACCTGATTCACCACATGGAGTACGCCGATCCTCAGTCTGAGGATATTTACTCCATATCTTACAAGGCTGATGAGTTTATTCATCAAAGTCACAGTCACTGGCTGCAGGCTGCCTCGCTGATTTATCAGAGTGCGGGTTTACCGGAAAACGGCACACTGCTCTGTCCTATATCGCTGGACAGCATGGCCGGCGTTGGCGTTTATCTTTATAACTGGTTGCTGGGTTCAGCCCGGCTGGTGCTACACCACACCCAAGATGCCAACCTGTTTGTTTCTCAGGCGAGAAATGAATGTGCGGACTACGCACTGGCAACCCCGTCATTGTCATCCAGTCTGTCGGCGCACCCTGACGTGCAGCAAGAGACAAAAGCCGAAACGCCGGTCAACAGTTGTGAAATAGCAACCCCCTCTGCCGAGCAGGTTGGTTCGCTATCTGGCATAACGGCTTTTCTGACTCAGCATCTGCAGGAAAACTCTCTGCCAGCAACCAAAACAGAACACCTGCGACTGTCGTACTGACAACTACAGCCGTATACAATTCAGTATGCGGCTCTTTATCATCTGCCTTTTTTCCACTTCATACCTTCAATACCAGATGCTCAACCACCACCCGACAGAAAAGGTCAGTCAGGATGACATATTAAGTCATTGCAGCCTGAACTGAATCCGTTAGCCTGAGCCACAATGGGTCGCACTGTCGTCTTTGTCCAAGCTCCGCTTGCAATAATGCCATGACAGTCACTACAACAAGATTACAACCCACAGGATAACTGCACTATGAGCGAGGCTCTGATTTTTGACGCCATTCGTACACCCCGTGGCCGGGGCAAGAAGAACGGTGCCCTGCATGAAGTCAAACCTGTCACCCTGCTGGCTAATCTCCTCAACACGCTTCGTGACCGCAATAATTTAGATACCGCAGAAGTCGACGACATTGTTCTCGGCTGTGTAACACCGGTAGGTGACCAGGGTGCCGATATAGCCAAAACGGCTGCATTGGCTGCAGGCTGGGATGATGATGTGGCTGGCGTTACTCTGAGCCGTTTCTGTGCATCCGGTGCGGAAGCCGTTAACCTTGCTGCCATGAAAATCCGTTCCGGCTGGGAAAATCTGGTTGTCGCAGGCGGTGTTGAGTCGATGTCCCGTGTACCAATGGGTAGTGACGGCGGCGCCTGGATTATGGATCCGGAAACCAATCTGGATACCGGCTTTATGCCTCAGGGTATTGGTGCCGACCTGATTGCAACACTGGCAGATTTTTCCCGCATAGATGTTGATGAATACGCTGCAGAGTCACACAAGAAAGCAGCAGCGGCATGGGCTGCGGGTAAACATAAAAACTCTGTCGTTCCAGTCAAAGACCGTAATGGTGTCGAGATCCTATCCCACGATGAGCTGATTCGTCCGGACAGTTCTGCTGAAACACTGGGAGGCTTGAAACCCTCTTTTGCCATGTTGGGTGGTCTTGGATTCGATGGTATCGCCCGCGAAAAGTATCCTCACGTAGAAGCCATTAATCATGTTCATACACCGGGTAACTCTTCCGGTATCGTCGATGGTTCCGCATTGCTGCTGATCGGCAGTGAAGATACCGGTAAAAAGCTTGGACTCAAACCCCGCGCCCGTGTCGTATCAACTGCCGTCTGCGGTACTGATCCCACTATCATGCTGACAGGCCCGGCTCCGGCGGCTCGCAAGGCATTAAAAGTCGCTGGTCTGACATTCGATGATATTGACCTGTTCGAAGTCAACGAAGCTTTCGCTTCTGTGGTAATGCGTTTCCAGAAAGAAACCGGCCGTTCCTATGGAAAAAATCAACGTCAACGGTGGTTCTATTGCTATGGGTCACCCACTGGGTGCTACCGGTGCCATGCTGGTTGGCACACTGCTGGATGAACTGGAAGCGCGGGAACAGCGTTATGGCCTCGTGACCCTCTGCGTGGGTGGCGGTATGGGTATTGCGACCATCATCGAACGGATTTAAGCGGGGGATTAATTAATGACTTCTATCGTTTATCAAAAAGGCGACAATGGAATTGTCCAGCTGATCATGGATCGCCCGACCGGGTCAGCAAATGTCATGGATGCAGCCTTTCAGGCAGATTTCAAAGCAACGGTTGCCAAGATCGTAGCTGAGGCAGGAAAGCATCAAAGGGATTATCCTGCGCTCAAATAAAAAAACCTTCTTTGCCGGTGGTGATCTGTCGGAGCTTATCACTGTAAAACCAGAAGAAGCAGAAAGCTTCTATAAACATATTGAATCCATGAAAGCCGATATGCGCCAACTGGAAACACTGGGCAAACCGGTGGTTGCCGCAATTAACGGTGCTGCTCTCGGGGGCGGCTGGGAACTGGCGCTGATGTGTCATCACCGTATCGCCCTGAATGATCCCCGGATTAAAGTGGGCCTGCCAGAAGTCACCCTCGGCTTACTGCCCGGTGCCGGTGGTGTGGCTCGTAGTGTACGCCTGCTGGGTGTCGAAGCAGCATTCCCGTTCCTGCTGGAAGGTAAGCAGATCAATCCGCAGAAAGCCAACAAGCTGGGATTGATTCAGGAACTTGCAGACACACCGGAAGAACTGCTCGAAAAAGCTGTCGCATGGATTGAAGCTAATCCACAATCTGCCCAGCCTTATGATCAGAAAGGCTACAAGATTCCCGGTGGTACTCCGGCCAACCCGGCGCTGGCACAAAAACTTTCAGCGGCACCTGCCGTTTTGAAAGAAAAGACCAAGGGTTGCTACCCGGCTCCGGAAGCTATTCTGTGTGCTGCCGTAGAAGGCGCACAGACTGATCTCGATACCGCGCTGCGAATTGAAACCCGCTATTTTGTGAAGCTGGTCGTCGGCAAGGTTTCCAAAAACATGATTGGCACCTTCTGGTTCCAGCTGAATGAAATCAAGGGTGGTGCCGCCCGCCCACAAGCCTTCGAAAAGAAAGCCTGTAAAAAGGTTGGTATTCTCGGCGCCGGGATGATGGGTGCGGGTATCGCCTGGTCGTGCGCAACCCGTGGTATTGATGTTGTTCTGAAAGATATATCGGTTGAATCCGCAGAGAAAGGTAAGAGCTATTCTGCCAACCTGCTGGAGAAACGCCTGAGTCGCGGTCAAATCACCGAAGAAAAGCGGGATCAGACACTGGCTCGAATTCTGCCTACTGATCAGGCTACAGATCTTGCTGGCTGCGACCTGATTATCGAAGCCGTCTTTGAAGATCGTGACCTGAAAGCCAGGGTAACCAAGGAAGCAGAAGCGCAGTTGCCTGAAGGTGCTGTATTCGCTTCCAACACATCAACTCTCCCTATCACCGGCCTTGCCGAAGCCAGCGAACGCCCGGCTAACTTTATCGGTTTGCACTTCTTCTCCCCTGTGGACAAGATGCCACTGGTAGAAATTATCCGTGGCGAACAGACTTCTGATGAAACGCTGGCGCTGGCATACGACTTTGTATTGCAGATTAATAAAACGCCTATCGTCGTAAATGACAGCCGCGGCTTCTTTACTTCACGCGTATTCGGCACCTTTGTTAACGAAGGTGTTGCCATGCTGGGTGAAGGCGTACCTGCTGCTGCTATCGACAATGCCGGTATTCTCGCCGGTATGCCGGTTGGCCCGCTGACAGTTACCGATGAAGTGACCCTGGCCCTGACCGCCAAAGTACGCCGTCAGGCCGTGCTGGACGCTCAGGCAGAAGGCAAAGAATACAAGGGACATCCTGCCGATGCGGTTATGGATAAGATGCTGGGAATGGATCGTGAAGGTCGCTCTACCGGCGGTGGCTTCTATGACTACCCGGAAGGTGGCAAGAAACATCTGTGGTCTGGCCTGAAAGAGCATTTCGGTGGTGAAAACCATCTGCCGCTGCATACTCTGAAAGACCGTCTGCTGTTTATTCAGGCAATTGAAACTGTTCGCTGCTATGAAGAAAACGTGCTGACTGCCGTTCGTGATGCCAATATCGGTTCCATCTTCGGGCTGGGCTTTGCTGGCTGGACCGGTGGCGCGCTGCAGTACATCAACCAGTACGGGGTTGAACGTTTTGTGAAGCGTGCTGACGAACTGGCAGAAGCATTTGGTGAACGCTTCACCCCACCAAAACTGCTGCGGGATATGGCTGCTGAAGGTAAGTCATTCAAAGACGCTTAATATGTGACCTGAGCCAACACATGGCCTGTTTGCCTTTGCAG
>CBDHDU010000016.1:0-132386 GCA_965261725.1 Endozoicomonadaceae bacterium
AAAAAGCATCAAACCCGATCAAAAACATGCTTCACAAACTGGAGCAACTTTTCTGATGCGACAGGGATTGCTGCAAATGATGGCAGCAGCTATATCGCTGTCATTCCCCGGCTGGGCGCAGGGGCAACCTCAGGCATTTGAAGCCCGCGCGCTGATTAATGCCATTGACCGGGCGGTGCTTTCCGCAGAGCTGGCGGCTAAAGTGTCACACCTTCCTAAACGCCCGGGGGAACAGTTCCGCCGTGGCGATCTGCTGGTCGGTCTTGACTGCTCATTATATGAAGCGCAGGCAACTAAAGTTCTGGCTGAAAACAAAGCGGCTGAAATCCGCTTTCGCAATGCTCAGAAACTCAATGAGCTGCGCTCCATCGGAACGCTGGAAGTGGCGCTCGCCGAATCGGCATGGGAGCAGTCTCAGGCCGAACTGAATATTGCCCACCTGAATACTGACCGCTGTGAAATCCGCGCGCCGTTTGATGGTCGGGTTGTCACTGTCGCCGTTAACCAGCATGAGTATATCCGCGGTCAGGAAGAAGTGATTGAAATTGTCGCAGACCGTCAACTGGAAGCTGAAGTTGTCGTTCCTGCCGACTGGCTCGAATGGTTGCAGATTGGTCAGCCGTTTAACATCACCGTTGATGAAACCGGCTCAACATTGCAAGCCAGAATCATTTCCATCAGCCCTGCGATTGATGCAGTAAGTCAGACCATTCTGCTGCGGGCAGGATTACCGGAAGACAATGCACTGATGCCGGGCATGAGTGCCACTGCCTATTTTGAAAACCAGATTAAAAGTCAGTAGTCCGGCTTCAGGGAACGTATCATGGATAAGAAAAGCAAGACAAAAAAATCCTCAGCACCCTTCCAGCGCAAGCCATTGATCACGGCGCTGGAGCCACGCATATTGCTGGATGGTGCCGCCGTTGCTACCACTGCCGAAATGACAACAGATGTTGCGTTTCAGCAAAACAGTACACCCGATACGCCTGCTGCTCCTGTTGAAGGCTCTGTTGTTCAGGACAGCGAAGTTCCGGCGGTTACCGGTAATAATACCTCATCCGGAAAAACGGTTGCCTTTATTGATACCAGCATTTCTGACTATCAGCAGTTAGTCGACAGTCTGGACGGAAAAGCTGATGTTTACCTGATTGGTGCTGATAATAACGGTCTGGCAATCATTGCTGATACATTACAGGGGCAGTCTGGTATTGAAGCCGTTCATATCTATTCCCACGGTGATGATGGCGAAATCCAACTGGGTAACACCACCATCAATCAGAATACGATTGAAAGCTATAGCGATGTTCTGAATCAGATTGGCAACACACTGAGTGATAATGGCGATATTCTGCTTTACGGCTGCTATGTCGGCTCCAACGGTGAAGGTCAGACCTTCATTAACCGTTTTGCCGAGTTGACGGGTGCTGATGTTGCCGCATCAGATGATCTCACCGGTGCATCAGCTCTCGGGGGCGACTGGGAACTGGAAGCCAGATCAGGTGAAATTGAAGCATCACCACTGGTGGTTACCGGTTATGAGGGGGTGCTGGCTCCGGTTATCACTCAGCTCGCTAATAGTGTTGCATTCACGGAAGGCGGAAGCCCTGTTATTGTTGACAGCGATATAGCAATCAATGGTGGCAGTTCTTATACCGAAGGCTATATCCGCTTTTCGGTTACTGACTCTAATGCCGGTGATCAGTTTACATTAACCAGTGCCGGCGATATTAATGCTTCCGGCGCTATTTCCGTTGATGGAAATAATGATGTATTTCTGGGCAACGGTTCCGGGCGTGATCGTATTGGTTCGATTGATGCAGTTGAGAATGGTCAGAATGGACAGCCACTGAAAATCCTGTTTTCCAGCCCATTACCAAACGCCGGATTTGAAGATGATGCTGCCAACTGGGATATTGTGAACCAGCAATATGGTGACAGTGCGGGCGAAATTAATTTTGATAATTACACTATCCCCCTTGCAAACAGAAGTGGTTATTCCGGAGGATATGGCACAACGAAAGTTCAGCCTAATGACGATACATCCTTCACCGGTACAATCGCCTCAGGGCAAGGTGTTGATGGCAGCAAGGCGCTCTATTTACACAGTAGCGGAGATATTTTCCGGGGTGATGCAGATAGCAGTGCCGGGGAAAAAACCGATGGCTATGGCTCAATTCACGGACCTTATGCTACAAGTGATGTTGTTACTGTTGCTGACGGAGACAGCTTGTCACTCGACTTCAATGCAAAAGGTACAAGTGACGATTACGAAGTTTTTGGGGTATTACGTCGTGTCGATGGCGATGGAAACTTTATCGACAGCACTGATGTTGGTACGGAAAATACCCGTAACAACATTGTATTATTTGCAGAGCGGGGAGACGATACCAACGGCTACAAAACCGTCACGTATAACAATTTACAAGCGGGAAATTATCGCTTCCAGTTCATTGGCGGTACCTATGACTACACCGGTGGTTTGCTTGTCGGATCAAACCTTTACGTGGACAACATCCGCCTGATTTCAAGCACAACCGTCAATGATTCCGTTGCTTCGACAATTGCCCGTCAGGTTGCTTATCAAAATACTGCCGATGATGCACCAACCTCACGCACAATGACAGTTGAAGCGGCTGATTCGAACGGTGGTATCGGTTCAGACACCACAACCCTCAATATCAGCTTAACGAATGATGCCCCATCCTTCAGTGGCAATGCGACCCTTGCCAGTGTTAATGAGGATACCCTGAGTCCCGCAGGTTCAACTGTGAACAGTCTATTCACCCCCGTATTCACGGACCCTGACGCAGCATACGATCCGAAAGATACGCTGGCAGGCATTGTTATCACGGCAGACAGCAGCACTGAAAGCCAGGGCACATGGCAGTATTCCACCAATGGTAGTGACTGGCATGAAGTCGGGGCTGTATCAAGCGACACAGGGCTTATGCTTTCATCCGATACACTAATTCGTTTCAACCCCGCAGAAAACTATCACGGAACACCGGGCAGTCTTTCTGTACATGCAGTGGACAGTTCAACATCACTGACATTTACAGATGGCAGTAACCGGGAAGCCTTTGATACCGGCAGTGACGGGCAAACCTCTTCTGTTTCAGCAGCGCCAGCTCAGCTAGAAACGATGATTTCCCCCCAGAATGACAATCCAACCGTTACAGCAGGAACACCGTCCTCAACTCTTGTTGAGGACAGCGGGACTGAAAACAGTAACTCTGGCACCAGCAGCAGCGTCATTAATCTCACAACGAGTGATATTGATGCCGGAGACAGCGTCAGCTTTGATACGGCTTTCCTTACCAGCCAGGGCTGGGGGTCAGCCGACGGCGGGCTAAGCTATTCAAAGGCCGGAACTTATGGTAGCGCAACCCTTACCATCACTTCGGGTCAAATCAGTTATCAGCTGAATAATACAGATAACGATACCGAAGCACTGGCTGAGGGAGATAATGCCACTGACAGTTTCACTATTCAGGTACAAGATACTCAAGGTGGTTCTGACAGTGTTGAGGCTGTCTTCTATATTCAGGGAGGTAATGACACACCACTGTTTGTTGAGATCATACCGCAAGACAACAATGAAGATAATAACCCTCCTTTCAATGGCACGAACCCCGGCGAAGATACCGAAGCTCTTGATAATGGCCAGTTAAAATTTGGTACCGGTTCACAGGATTCCGTAAACAGCAACACCGGCATGCTGGAGCAACCGTTTTACTATCGGGATGGTGAACGGTTCAAGCTGACTTACAGTAATTATGCACTCAACATGGCCATCGGCAGTGGCGGTGATGGCAGTGACGACTGGAACCTGAATGGTGAGGTTAATAAATCCCCCACCTATAGCAATGTTGAAGTTGATAACAGTGGGTATTTCAATGGTTCCGGTATCATTATTTTCAAAGGCAACATCACCGTTGATGGCACTGATCTGGAAGTCACTCACACTTACTCATTGGGTGAAAATGATGCGTTCATCAAGGTCACTACTTCCATTCGCAATCTTGACAACAACCCAACTGACAATCTCAGAATATGGGTCGGCACCAAGGATGATTACATTGCCGGCAGCGATTCTCCGGCCAAAACCAAAGGTAATATTATCAACGGTGTATTCACACCAACTACCAGTGCTGACCAACCGGCCTCGGCAATTCAGGTTTACAGTGGTGACAGTGCCGTACTGTTTTATTCGACTTCCGATAAAGTCAACACCATCATTCATACTCACTATAATTGGGATCAGTTGCTTGATATAGATCCAGCCGAATCCATCTATCAACAACCCGCTGATGACGGCAGCTATGGAATGTATATCCGCCTTGATGATCTTGCTGCCGGAGAGAGTGAATCCTTTGACTGGTTCTACACTGCCGGAGCGCTCTCACAAGTCAATGATATTGTTTACCAGATAGCACTTGATTCTAGCGATGGTTTAACCGAGACCAACGGCACACTATCTTCTTCAGGCGAGTTAACCCTTCTGGATCATGATCTGACCGATGAAGTGTCCGTGAGCATATCGGGCGTCAGTGCTGTACAAAAAGTAGCATTTGGAGAGCAGATTCCATCCAGTAGCCTGCAGCCCAGCCTTGACGAACTGTTACCAATGCTCAGTCTTGATACAGAGCAAGTACTTGACAGTCAACATTCCACCGGAACCGTTAACTGGTCATTTGACTCGGCCGGAGAAGCATTTGATTACCTCAAGATCGGCGAACAACTGGTTCTTACCTATACATTGACGGCTACTGACAATCACGGTGCAAGTTCGACCCATGCGCTTGATATCACCATCAATGGTCGCGATGATGCACCAACACACAATCTGCCCTCCACTCCCGTTATAGATGAAGACAGTGCTCTGGTTTTCTCAGATGCCAATAACAATGCAATCACCATTGGCATTACTGATGAGGAACAGCTCACGACAACCCTTATAGTAAATAACAGTGCAGGTACGTTGCTGATTACCAATACTGAAGGCGTGACCGTTAATAACAACGGCAGCGCATCAGTACAGCTGACCGGCAGCCGCGCTGAAATCAATGCCGCCCTGCAGGGTTTAACTTTCCAACCGGCGGCCAACAGATATGGTTCAGCTTCACTGACAATCGCCAGTACTGATAGCTCAACAACTCAGACAGATACCCTGTTAATCAGTATTCAGCCCGTTAACGATGCTCCGGTTGCCAACAACGACTCTGGTCTGGCAATTGAAAGTGGCGGCACCCAGAACGCAACGGCAGGTAGCGATGCAGCAGGCAACGTACTGGATAATGACACTGATATTGATACCGGTGATTCACTGATCGTATCAGGCATCACTTTTGGCAACACCACGCTGGCGGTAAGCGAAAGCAACACCACAAGGATTACTGGTGATTTCGGTACACTGGAAATTGGAGCTGACGGCAGCTACCGCTACGTTATTGATGAAACCAATCCGGCAGTTCAGGCTCTGCGCACCACCGGGCAGCAAATAACAGACACTTTCAGTTATCAGATCAAAGATAGCGGCGACCCGCTTGGAGAAAACACCGAATCACTGGAAGCTACCGGACAACTGACCATCGCGATTGATGGCCGTAACGATCAGCCTGTCGCACTCGATACCGCTGCTGATGAAGAATGGGATTTCGGCAGAACCTACACCAAGAATATAGCCCTACTGTTTACTGATACTGACACCAGCACCTATGGCGAAGACCTGGATTTTACCATCACAGGCTTACCCCCCGGGCTAACGTATGATGCTGACAGCGGAATTATTTCCGGCGCACCCACCCGGCCAGGTACCTTTATTATTACAATGACGGCTACCGACAGATCAGGTGCATCCATCAGCCGGGAATACCAACTGGAAGTGATTCCTCCGGCGCAAGAGTCTACAAAGACAACACCAACGGAAAGCAATGATATTCCTGCCCCGGATATCGACACAACGCCCGTTGAAACACAGCTCTCTGATTTGCCAGACGGACTAGTTGACCCAACAGGTAATGATGACCCTTCAGACGACTCCGGCTTTCTGGAAGGGTCAGCAACACCTACCAGCTTTGAAATCGAAGCCGAAAACATTGAAATAGATACTCGCCCCTCAATCATGGCTTCCGTTGATGTCAACGTGACAGATTCCGGCGAGGTCGTGTTTACAGATGATCAGTTACAGGCATTTGATGTTGTCTCCATGCGGATAGACAACATTGATCACTCTTCAGAACTGCTGCAGGTCAGCATTGTTGACAATATCACGCAAGATCAGATTTACACCGGCACCCTGGGTGATGGTACGCCACTGCCTGAATGGGTCACTGTCGATTCTGAAACGGGTAGTGTCAGCGCCAACCCGCCGGAAGATGAAGATGAGGTTATCATACGGGTCAAGGCCACAGGCTACGATGGCAATATCCGGATTCTCGAAATCAAGTTAAATCTTCAACAGCTACGTGACAATAACAACACTGGCGATACAGCAACCAATGACCAGACCGTCTTTGTTCCGTTTTCTGAACAGGTCACAGAGAAAATTGACAAGCAGAATGAGCATGGAGAACAGCTTGTTGCTGCGCTAAAACCAGACAAGGACTGATCCGGTGACTGATCACGTAGCGACACTACTCAACCTTGAGCAGCAACTGCGTCAGGCACCAAGTCTGCAGGCTTTGTATTATACCATTGTCAATCAGACCCATCAGTGCACGCCCTATATCCAGAGTGCGCTGTTAACCGGCAATGATCTGCAGCACCTGAGTGTCGTAGCGGCTGCAGATATACCCTCCATTGACCATACATCTCCATTTGTCACCTGGATTGAAAAACTTTCCAAAACACTGGCAAAAGATGAGCAAGCCGCAAAACTGATGACGTACGAATCATCACAATGTGATGGTTTACTCCAGTCAGACTGGCAGGATATGAGTCCGCCGCACCTGCTCTGGTTGCCATTAAAAATAACCGCACAGACAGAACAGCCAGCAGGCGCCCTGCTGTTATTCCGCAGTGAACCGTGGACATCACGGGAATGTACTGTCCTATCACATCTGTCTGGCACTATGGCTCATGCCTTATTTGCCTGGCGTCGTCAAAAACCACTGAAGAATCTTTGGCAGAAGCTGAGACACTCTAAAGCAGCGGCTACTGCATTGGTTGTTGCGATCGGGTTGATGTTTATTCCCGTTCGCCTGTCAGCACTGGCACCCTTTAAAGTTATTCCGCAAAACCCTGTCATTATTTCAGCCCCGATTCAGGGCTCGGTTAAACATATTCAGGTGCTGCCCAACCAGCAAATTAGTCAGGGCGATTTACTGGTTCAACTTGAAGACACTGAGCTTGCCAGTGAATATGAAGTCGCACAGCAGGCGCTGCTGGTTGCCCGGGCAGAGTTGAAAACCATTCAGCAAAGCGGTTTTCTTGATCCGGCTAAAAAAGCCCGACTAGCTGAACTAAGTACCCGCGTGCACCTTAAACAAGCTGAAGTTGATTACGCACATTCCCGTTTCGAAAAATCCCGGCTATTCGCTTCCGATCCGGGTATTGCTGTACTGGGCGATCCGGATGAATGGCGTGGCCGTCCGGTGTCTGTCGGTGAACGGATTATGTTGCTGGCTGATCCCCAAGCGGTTGAAATTGAAATCATGCTGCCGGTTGGCGATGCCATCACTTTGACGGATACCGCTGCAGTCGATTTGTTCCCGGACAGTTCGCCACTGAATATCAGCAAGGCAAAACTGCGTTACAGCAGTTATGAGCCTCAGCAAACACCTGAACAACAGCTGGCCTTCCGTCTGGTTGCTGTACTGAATCAGTCAGAAGAAATTCCTCGTATTGGCGCCAGAGGCACTGCCAAAGTTTATGGTGAACAAGTGTCGTTATTTTATTACCTGTTCCGCCGCCCGCTGACCAGTGTTCGACAGTGGCTGGGGTGGTAAAGTGAGTACAGGAACACCCGTTTTACCTCAGCTGCGTCAGGATCTGCGCTTAATGCCCGCGTCTCCGAGTGAAGACGGCGCCCCCCGTTGGATGCTTTATGATCCAATTCGCAACCAGTACTTTACCTTGACGGAAACAGCCTGCCAGTTACTAAAGCAATGGCAGCCCGGAACTGCACCCGCACAGTTTCTACAACATATCAATACAACAGAAAACACTTATTCCCCTGAAGAGCTGGAAGCATTTGCGGGCTTTCTGATCGCTAATCGCCTAACCGAAGCTCGAATGGCAGTTGATGTACAACAACTGCAACAACACCATGACAGCCAGCAGCGCAGTATCGGACAGTGGCTGCTGCATAATTATTTGTTTATCCGGATTCCTCTGGTGCGCCCGGATGCCTGGTTATCCCGCTGGATAGCACATCTCGACTGGCTGTTCTCTCCGCTACTCCATTACCTGATATTAACGCTGGGGCTGCTTGGAATTTTTATGACGGTTCGCCAGTGGGATGCCTTTCTGGGGACGTTCCAGTACTTCTTCTCAATAGACGGTTTATTGCTTTACGGGCTGACGCTGGTTGTCATAAAAAGCGCGCATGAACTCGGGCATGCCTTTGCAGCCAAACGCCAGGGGTGCCGGGTTTCATCTATGGGGATCGCTTTTCTGGTGATGTTTCCGGTGCTGTATACCGATACCACTGATGCCTGGCGATTAACATCGTCCTCTAAACGACTGCGTATTGTGACTGCCGGTGTGCGGGTCGAACTCTATCTCGCATTACTGGCAACTTTTCTGTGGAATATGGTGCCTGAAGGTGCTTTGAAAAGTGTGATGTTCTTTGTGGCTACGACCAGCTGGATAACTTCACTACTGGTAAACATCAGTCCGTTCCTTCGTTTTGATGGTTACTATGCGCTTTCTGACTGGCTGGGAATGGAAAATCTTCAGCAACGGGGCTTTGCTGTCGGCCGCTGGGCATTACGCAAATATCTGTTCGGGCTTCATGACCCTTTGCCTGAACCATTATCCCGTTCACGCACCCGGCTCCTGATCATTTACGCCTGGGGAACCTGGCTGTATCGCTTCTTTTTGTTTCTGGGTATTGCCCTGCTGGTATACCACCTGTTTTTTAAAGCGCTTGGGATCTTCCTGTTTGTAGTGGAAATACTTTGGTTTATTGTGCTGCCGGTCTGGAAAGAAGCCTGCACCTGGTGGCTGCGGCGTCATGATTTTCAGCCCTCATTAAAACAATGGCTCTTGCGCTCTGTAGTAATGCTTTTGTTAATGAGTGCCATAGTTCCGCTGCCCAGTCGGATTCATATTCCTGCTGTACTCAAAGCTGAAAATTTTCAGACTCTTTTCGCACCGGAAGATGCCCGTGTTATCGACGTTTTGACAGAGGAAGGGGAATGGGTTAAAGAAGGACAACTGCTGATAACAATGACATCAGAAGCATTAGATTTTGAACTGCAACAAGTTTCTGAAAACATCGCCCTGATTCATACCCTCCTGAATCGCAAAGCCAGTTCCACTATTGAACGAGACGGTGCATCTATTCTGAAACAACAGTTAAGCCGGTTAAAAGAGAGTCAGGAAGGGCTGGAATCACGATCCGAAAAACTCAGGGTTTATGCCCCTTTTTTCGGACGCGTAACCCAACTGGCAGAGTTGCATCCCGGCATCTGGATGCAGTCATCCAGCCCGCTGGTATCCATTATGAATCCAGCCATGATGGAAATTGAAGGTTATCTTAAAGCTCAGGATATTGAATTAACCGGGGCGTCTGACCACGGTCACTTTATCGCGGATAATGGTCAAACCCCAACCTTACCGGTAACACTTGAAACGATTGATATCAGTGCTGCTTACAGCCTTGCTTCTGCCGAACTCGCTTCACTCTATAATGGCAGTATTGCGGTGCGACATACCGATAACAATACCCTAGTACCGGAACAAGAGCTCTACCACGCTCGATTATCTGTAGCCCCATTAGAGGCAGCACCTGCATTAACCGCCCGGATACCCGGCACCGTCGTCATTTACGGTGACTGGAACAGCTGGCTCTGGTATCACATGCGCAGAATAACCGCCATTCTGATTCGGGAAAGTGGCTTTTAATTCATGCTCATTTATTCATATTTGATACTGTTTTTATTTTTCCTGACAGAAACCAACGTGCCCAAGCAGTTTAAAATTACTTCTTAAGGTAAGCTTCTGCTTCACTCACTGATCATCGGGAAACAGAACAGGTATACGCTTGACCAGTCTGGCACTGTTGACACCTATGCGCTGCAAGGCGTGGTGATTTCCCCATTGTTCGCTGAATAACGGGTGTGTATTCGTTTTTTCATAATGCACCGTCACCCGGTCAACACCAATACCTATCCCAACATCAAGACTTGAGTTTTTGGCGGCATCACTTCCGGCAAGCCGGGGGTCTGTCTCAGCCACATCATTGATAACAAATGGCAACCCCTCTTCTTCAATGCCACAAAGTATCGGTTCCAACGATTGATGCTGAATACCGGGGCAACAATAGAGATGAACAGCAACCTTATCCATACTTCATACTCCTATCCCGTTGAGAAAGTATCGAACCGGTTACAGCGGATCTACGTGGGTACTGACTGCCTGAAGATTGCCGCATCTGGTCACAATGTCGTAACGGGACACTGTTTCTAATGTCATCAAGGCTACTGAAAAGCAATAAGTGTATTTTTGACTTACATCAGTTAATACAACATCACCATTAACATGGTTCAGTCAGTAAGATGAGACTGTGGAGAGTAAAGCTCTGCCTGATCAGGAAACCAGCGGGACGCCAGCCAACCACTCAACACTGCCGCAAGAAAAGCTGGCGGCAGTGTTTCAACAGCGGCAAAGTATGATCCGATATCCTCCAGCTGCTGTAATACCAGCTTACATACCAGAACCATCGCAAACCCGGTAAGCATAGAAGCAACTGCACCCGCCGATGAATAGCCTTTCCAGAACAACGACAACAGCACCATCGGGCAAAACGCAGCCGCAATGCCTGACCACCCCAGCATGGCAAACCAGAATACCGTCCGTTCCGGTGTTGTAACAGCGACCGCAATTGCCAGCGCCAGCGCTACAGCAGCAAGCACCCAGGTTAAACGACGGGAAAGCTGTGTCGCTTTTTTATCCGATATCTGTTTATGGGGTATTTGCTGAAAATAAAAATCCCAGATCAGTGAGCTGGAAGCCATTATCAGCAAAGAGGAAATCGTTGACATAATTGCAGCAAGTACAGCAGCAATATACAGACCAGATAAAAAACCCGGCAGCAGGTTAGAGGCAGATAGCGATAAAACATTCTGGGCACCATTGCCCAACACCTGTTCAGCAACATCAGATTCAGATGTAAAAATCACTCGACCGAGAATACCAATCATTACTGCAGCACAGTCAACAACCAGCGTATAAATTAAGGCGACCCAGCGACCAGTGCGAATTTCACCCTGATCACGTATAGCAATAAACCGGCTGAAAACCTGTGGAGCGCCCAGATATCCCAAACCAACAGCCATTAAACCCAGAATCGTCAGCCCGTTCATCAGGTTGCTATCAGAGACACCCCAAACCTTCAGCAAGTTCGGGTCTATCGTACACAGTGCACAGGTAAGCTCGCGTGGGGTGAACGACAGCGAATACCAGCCAACAACCGGTAAAACACCTAACCCGACAAACATCACCAGACCCTGCAGCGTATCGGTCCATGCTACAGCCAAAAAACCACCTACAGAGCAATAGGCTGCCACAAACAGGAAACCAATAATGGCACCCGCATAATAATTCCATCCCAGAAACTGCTCAAAAGCAGAACCTGTCGCATCAATTTCAGCGCTGATATAAATAACGGAAAAAACCGTCAGGGAAAGAGCCGATAATGATCGCAACAATGATCCGTGCTTATTGAATCGGTGGGCAAGATAATCTGTTACTGTAACGGCATTACAACTGTCCACTGCGGTTTTAAAACGTTCTGCCATTAAAAACCAGGCGACAAATACACCAAACACTTCCCCCAATGCAACCCAGAATGCGCTGAACCCAATCAACGCACCCAGGCCTGTCAGTCCCAGCAATAGCCAGGCAGATTCGGCCGTTGCCTGTGCGGAGAGTGCTGCGACCCATGAAGGTAACTGTTTACCACCTGTAAAAAAGTCGGCTACTGAGTTAATCCGCCGCGAAGCCAGCCAACCCAATATGCCGAGCCCTGAAAAATACAGAATAAGGCTTACATAATCACCCAGCATGGTGAAAATCTCTTAACCGCAATAGGTTCTCATGAAAGCGCTTTACGAGAATGTTCGACGGATAACTGTGGAAAAAATTTCCAGTATCCGCGCAATTTCATCCGGGGTAATAATCAACGGTGGGCACAAGGCAATCACATCGCCATTAGCCCGTACCAGCAACCCCTGATCAAAACACTCACGAAAGACCTGCCAAGCCCTTAATCCGGGCTGCGCCGGATCAGGCTCCAGCTCAATACCCGCCAATAGACCATAGTTACGGATATCAATAATGCCAGCCAAACCAGATAAACTGTGTACAGCCTGTTCCCACTGAGTATTCAGTGTATTGGCTCGGGTAAACAGCTGCTCACGTTGCATAATATCCAGCACAGCCAATGAGGCAGCACAGGCAGCCGGATTACCGGCGAAGGTATAGCCGTGATAGAACTCAATAAGTGTCCGGCTGGATTCAAGAAAGGTTTGATGAATATGCTGCTGTACTAAGGTTGCGCCCAATGGAATAGTGCCATTCGTCAGGGCTTTCGCCGTTGTAATAATATCTGGCACTACACCAAAATTCGCCTCACTGGAGAATGCTGCACCCAAACGCCCCATACTGGTGATCACTTCATCGACAATCAGTAAAATACCATGGGCGGTACAAATATCCCGAAGCTGCTTCAGAGTGCCCTGTGGTGGTATTCGTACACCTCCCGAACAGGCAATCGGTTCAACAATTACCGCGGCTATACGATGCCCGCCGACCTGATCAATAATTTCTTCCAGAGCATTGGCCTGAGCCGCATCTGCGGGCGGCAAGCCTCGAATAAAACGCTCATTCACTGCAGGCACTGGCAGTAATGATACATCCTGCAAGCGGTTTTTGATTAATTGGGAATTATTTGGAATACCACCAACAGAAAGCCCGCCAAAACCCGCACCATGATAACCAAGCCCCCGTCCTACCAGATGAGTACGTTCAGTATCTCCACGCAACTGGTGATATGACAGGGCTATTTTCAGTGCCGTATCGCATGCTTCAGAACCGGAATTGCTGAAAAAAACCTGACTAAAACCTTTGGGTGCCAGAGAGCATAGTTTTTTAGCCAGCCGGAAGGCATCCGGGTGCCCCAGCTGAAAGCTGGGTGCATAGTCCAGCTGCTCCAGAGCATGCTGAACGGCAGCGACAATCTCCTGCCGCCCATGCCCCAGATTACTGCACCAAAGACCAGATATGCCATCCAGTATCTTCTGACCAGTATCGGTATAATAATAAACATCCTCTGCCTTATTTATTAGTCTGGGAGATTCTTTGAAGCGACGATTTGCGGTAAAAGGCATCCACCAGGCATTTAATTCGGCAGGGGTGATTGTCATTACAAACCTCGTGCTGACTACTTCCATGAAAAGGAAAAGGGATACGACAGCAATTGTAGACAATCACCCCGTGAGTCAATTAACTTCATCAAACAGACTCTATATTGAAAATTTAATAATCAAATGGAGACATCAACAACAATCAGTGAAACACTCCTCTTAGGATAGTGAGGTAACAACCAACCCATATTAATGGCTTCGATCGTTTTTTGTGCAGGTATAGAATTATACCTAGCCCTGAGTGGACCCAGTTCAGACAAACCAAACTCTTTAGCTGATCCTTCAAAGTCATTCGTCTGAGCAGTACCTAAAACACCAAGATTGATCGTTTTCGCTCCCTCTTTAGGAGCCCGCCCCTGATGCACCAAAGCTAACCGTTCAAATACATCCACCGACGTACACCCTTGCCCTAATTTGACCAGTTCGTATGCATGAAGAGAAACACCTGTAGTAAAGAGGTAAACTCTTGATGAACATTCAAGCTTGACTATTGAAGCTTCTGAGAACGGTTGGGAAGAATTTTTACGCATGCAAGTGGAGATTGTGTCCTCATACATAGTCAGTGCTAATTCAAAATCAGCTTTTTTCTGCAATTGCTTATGCTTCCTAAAAGCTAAAAATTCACGACATGAAAAGGGTTTGGTTCCAGGCTCGCCAACTTCTATGCCCTCCATTAAGCCACCAAAGCAATGAATTTTATTATTCTGTATCAATGCCTTGACGCCTTCTTCATCAGCCGGAATTTCAGCGGGCACAATAATCACACCACAATTGCCCTCAATACTAACACTCAGTTCTGTCGGAGAAACAAACTCCACGGCTGCCATAGAAAGTGTAATGTCTTCTTTCTCAGAATTGATTGCACTTTGAGTCACTGCTACAGCGCTACCAATGTCCATTTCAATGATTAACTGCGCCAGAGAATGCGCTTGCGCCGCGCCTTCCTCAGAATGACTTTCTGTAACTGCCAGCTTGGTTGGAGTCATTACAGCCCGAGTCAGGTTAGTATTTCCTGCTGGCGCATAACTTCCGGCCGTTCCGTTTACTCCAAGCTCTCTAATAGTGAATATTCTTGCAGAATGAAAAAAATCAGCAGGCTGAATACTTTCTTCAGCTTTTCCCTCTGTCGCGCTCCCATAATTGTTAAGAACCGATGGCAGATCAACAACTGGTGGGTTAAATGCATGGGCCAGATAAGAGATAACAATAAAACAGGCAGCTAGGAACCAACGCATAAAGACTCCTCCGGTCTGACAATAAATTCAGAAGGCTTAATTTTAATAAATCTACAGTTAGAGCGCTCAAATAAGATGATCACATTTGCGTGATTAATCACTTCCAATCACAATATAGCTGTTAACTCATGCTGGCGCTTGTTCTGGCGCTGACTCTCTTCTCTCAGATTACTCAACATGTCCAACTATCTTTCCTGCCCTATCTGTAAGAATTCTTTAGCCACATCGGATACTGGTGTGCTATGCACAAAAAATCACAGTTTTGACCTTGCCCGTCAGGGCTATATCAACCTACTTCCTAGCCATCGCAAGCGCAGTGCTGATCCTGGGGATAACAAACTGATGGTCAATGCCCGCAGCCGGTTTCTGGATATAGGTTGTTACAATAAGCCGGCGTCACAGCTGACAGATAAGGCTAAACAACTGCTTAAAGAAAGCCTTGATAGCCACCCAACTATTCTTGATGCTGGGTGCGGTGAAGGTTATTACACGACGCTTATACGACAGCTAACAAATGTCGAGACCTGTGGCCTTGATATTTCAAAAAACGCGATTCAGGCCTGCTGCCGCCGCAGCAAAGAGATAACCTGGTTGGTTGCCAGTGTCAGCGATATGCCGGTTGCTGATCACAGCATGAATATCATTGTCAGTGTTTTTTCACGTATCGACTGGAGTGAATTCAGCCGGGTATTAAAACCGGGCGGTTCGGTGCTGGTGCTGAGCCCCGGGAAAGACCACTTACTGGAGTTACGACAAGCAATTTATGGGCAGGTAAGACCTTACGAAACAAACAAACTACTGAAAGAACTACCGGAAAATATTCAGTTGGAATCTGTAGTACCGGTTCAGGATCAGTTTCAGCTCAATTCTCAGGAGTCTATCCAGGATCTGCTGGCAATGACGCCCCATTACTGGTATATCAAGCCGGAACAACGGGAGCGTCTGGAAAAGCTGGACTCACTGCAATGCTCACTGGATATGCAGCTTTTTCACTTCCGTTATCAGCCCTGAGCCTTCAGATTCAGGACTGACAAATAATATCTATGCTGGCTGTCGCTGTGCCCGACCGGCCAGCAGCGCCATAATTCTGTTCAGCACCACACCATACAATGGCAGGAAGAACAGCAAGCTGACAGTCAGTTTGGTCGCCGCATCAACGGTCGCAATCTCAACCCAGTTTGCGGCCATAAAGGCATCACCCGAACCGTAGAAGGCCAATCCGAAAAAACTGAAGGTATCAATAATATTACCGAAGACCGTTGAACAGGCCGGAGCAACCCACCAGGCTTTGAGCTGTCGCAGGCGATTAAAGACATAAATATCCAGAATCTGCCCGATCAGATAAGACGCAAAGCTGGCAAACGCGATCCGAGCGACAAACACATTGAATTCCATCAATGCAGTCGCCCCCTGAAACACACCTTCACTGAATAGGACTGAAATCGCATAGGAAATCAGTAACGCCGGAAACATGGCATAGAAAATAATTCTTCTGGCAGGTTCTGCACCAAATAACCGCACGGTCAGATCAGTCGCCAGAAAAATAAACGGGAAGGTAAACGCGCCCCAGGTGGTATGAAAACCCAGAAACTCAAAAGGAATCTGCACCAGATAATTACTGGCACTGATAATGGCAATATGAAACAGGGAAAGAATAATAAGGCAGCGTTTGAGCTGAAAAGCACTCAGGTTCATTAATAATCCTTTTTAATGGAGGTAAGGGAACTCGAAGGGCGCGATTTTAGACATGCCCTATAGAATTTTCAATGGCAACACACAGCGGTTTATCACACTGGTTACTTGTATTTGAGCGGACAAATATACGCGACAAGCTCTCGCTCATCACTTCCTGACTGCAACTCAGGTAAATCAATTCCAGACAAATAGTCAGGCATATTGGAAATACCGATACCACGAGGCCATAGCAAGAAGCCAATATAACTTGGCACCCGCCTCCTTGTTACTTTAAATATATTATTTGGCGATATCCTTCAACAAACAATCCCGCGCATCATTCAGGCGTGCCGCCAACCCTGCGGTTCCTCCTTTATCCGGATGTACTTTGCCAATCAGTTTTCGGTGAGATTCTATAATGTCCTGTCGAGAAGGGTTCATCCCCAGCCCGAGAATTTCTCTGGCCTCTTCGACCGTCATCGTTTGTTGAGGGTTGCCAGATTGCCGTTTACCAAAAAACCAGACAGCTGCCTGATAGACTGAGCCCATAGCGCCAGACTTAAACCCCGTCGCAATATCGGTACAATGGCAAACAGCAGACCGGTCAGCGCCCCTCGCGGACCGGCCAGTAACAATGAAATGCCCACCAGCATGACCACAATCATGCCAAACTGAAACTGGGTCAGTTTCCCTCGCCGAAAGAGACTGTAAAGCCACCAGGCAATCCCCAGAACCAGTAGCAATAAAATAATCAATCCTGCTTCCCTCTTGACGGGTATTCCGGCTCAACACAACACAACATTAACAGCCAGACCACCCAAAGCCGTTTCTTTATATTTAGAACGCATATCTTCTCCGGTCTGGCGCATGGTTTCAATCACCGAATCAAGCGACACCCGATGAATACCATCGCCACGCAAAGCTAAACGGGCAGCATTAATCGCTTTAATTGCGCCCATGGTGTTACGTTCAATGCAAGGCACTTGAACCAATCCACCGATAGGATCGCAGGTCATACCCAGATTATGCTCCATCCCAATTTCGGCAGCATTTTCGATTTGCTCATTAGTGCCGCCCATAACCGCAGCCAGACCTGCTGCTGCCATAGAACATGCTACGCCTATTTCACCCTGACAACCCATTTCAGCTGCAGATATAGAAGCATTCTTCTTATACAGCATGCCGATTGCAGCAGCTGTTGCCAGAAAAGTGCAGATACCTTTTTCATCAGCGCCCTGCACAAACCGCTTGTAATAAGCGAGTACAGCAGGAATAACCCCTGCAGCACCATTCGTAGGTGAGGTCACTACCCTGCTGCCTGATGCATTTTCTTCGTTAACCGCCAGTGCAAACAGGCTGACCCAATCCATGGTCGTTAACGGGTCTTTTAATGCCTGCTCAGGATGATTTCTTAAATCCTGATAAATGGCCGCTGCACGTCGTTCAACATTAAGCCCGCCGGGCAATGTGCCTTCTTTTCTACAACCGCGTTCAATACACTGCTCCATCACATGCCAGATATGCAGTAGCTTGGTTTCCAGCGGAAAGTCATCACCATGAATCGCTTTGTCATTGGCCTGAACCAGCTCCGCAATTGTCAGATTATGCTGTGCGCACAAAGCCAACAATTCAGCGGCAGATTCAAAGGCATAGGGAATCGGAATGGTGCCACCTTCCGTTTCGGCTTCCTGCTCAGTTTCACTGACAATAAACCCACCGCCGACAGAGAACCAGGTTTCCCGGTGAAACTCGATTCCCTGATCATCCAGTGCACAGAGAGTCATTCCATTCGGGTGCTGTGGTAAGTAGGTCTGACCTTCAAAAGCAATATGCTGATCGGGCAAAAAATCAATTTCTTTTTCGCCTGCCAGCTTCAGTGTATGAATAGTGCGGATTTGCTGATAGAGACTATCAGCATGCTCCGGTTCTATTTCATCCGGATGTTCACCACAGAGCCCCAGCAATACAGCCTTATCCGTCGCATGGCCGATACCGGTCAGAGCCAGCGCACCATACAGGTGAACCCTGACCTGATCAGTTTCCTGCAACATCCCGGTTGCCTGTAGCTGTTCAACAAACCGGCAGGCAGCCCACATTGGCCCCACCGTATGGGAGCTGGAAGGCCCCAGTCCGATTTTGAACAGGTCAAATATACTCAGGGACATAGAATATTACCTATTTCCTTTCAATAAACTCACGCTATGAGTTTATGATAGGAGCATTACGCCATAAGCACCCGATCACTTGCCACGCCATAGTATGACTTTTTTAACTCATCTTGATGATAATTCAGTGTTTTTCCCCCATCCTGACCGGGCGCTGGATGACCCCAACGGGCTGCTTGCACTCGGCGGTAACCTGAATATCGATACCCTGTTACGGGCATATAGTCAGGGTATATTCCCGTGGTTCAGCGAAGGTGACCCGATTTTATGGTGGTCCCCTGCTCCCCGGATGGTAATAAAGCCTGACAACATGCATGTATCACGTTCTCTGCGGAAGCTTGTCAGGCAGGAAAATTATCGTTATTGCTTCGACAGTGCTTTTGAACAGGTGATTTCTCATTGTGCCACCTGTCGCTCTGAAGGCACATGGATTACCAGCGAAATGCAGCAGGCTTATATTAATATGCATCAGGCCGGTCATGCCCATTCCGTTGAAATATGGCAGGAAGAGGAATTAGTCGGCGGGCTGTATGGCATTGCTATCGGGCGTATTTTTTTTGGTGAGTCGATGTTCAGCCTGCAACCTAATGCCTCTAAGCTGGCTTTTTATCATTTAACGTCCCATCTGGCTGAAAAGGGATTTCAGTTGATTGACTGCCAGATGGAAACGGATCACCTGCGCTCACTTGGAGCTGTGACGATGGAACGTGAAGAATTTCTGGAGCAGCTGGAACGAGGATGTAAACCACCCATCTCTCCAGCATCATGGGCAGATAACACGGATCGCTCAGATGACAGTGACACATAAGTCAGCCGGTCAGCAAACCTGTGCCCTGTATCGCACCGGCCCGCACTCATGCAGCTACCTGCCGGAACAAACAGCACAGACACTGTTTCTTGATCCTGCAATCAGAGCCGATGAGGTGCTGTACACCAAACTCAGTGAGGTCGGCTTCAGGCGCAGTGGCACGATGTATTACCGGCCTGACTGTGAATCCTGTAAGGCCTGTATTCCTGCCAGAGTCGTTACCAGCAAATTCTCACCACGCCGAAGCCAGAAACGGATTATCCGCCGTAACAAAGATTTAACCATTGAAATGGCTCCCTGCGATTTCACCGAAGAAATCTATGCGCTTTATGAGCAATATATTGCCAGCCAGCATGCGGATGGTGATATGTTCCCTGCAACAGAGCAGCAATTCAGAGATTTTTTATGTGATGATAATCGCTCACAGGAAGTTACGGCTGAAAAACACCCAAGTTATTTTCTGTGTCTGCGGGACAAGGGTCGCCTTGTCGCGGTTGCAGTGATGGATCAACTGAGTAGCGGCCTCACCGCCGCCTACACCTTTTACGATACCCGTGCAAAACGCCGCAGCCTCGGTAGTTATTGTATTTTATTGCAAATCTCGCTGGTAAATGCCCTGAAACTTGAATATCTGTACCTTGGGTATTGGATCAAACAGTGTCAAAAAATGTCATACAAGACTGATTTTACACCTGTGGAGCTATTGCTGGAATCTGGCTGGCAACGCTACATGAGCCCAACTGATATCGACAATATTGTCTTTACCCAAAGCAAATAAAGCCGGTTAGTACCATCGCTGATGATGCAAACCGCGACATACTGTACCAAATAGCCAGCCGAGCACGACTTTACTTCCGTTAAGGTTGAAGGCAGAATGCAGCCCGGTTTAGTGTGTATATTTCAATCCGTACGCTTGTTTACAAGTAAAAGCTGGCAACAGCATTACAATTCAAGGTAAGCGTACATTAGCAAGGTGAGCGCCCATGGCGAAAGAAGACAGTCTGGAAATGGAAGGCACGGTTGTAGACACCCTGCCTAATACTATGTTTCGTGTAGAGCTGGAAAACGGCCACATCGTAACTGCTCATATCTCCGGCAAAATGCGTAAAAACTACATCCGCATTCTGACCGGTGACAAGGTCAAGGTTGAACTGACACCTTACGACCTGACCAAAGGCCGCATTACTTACCGCGCGCGCTGATCCAGACTGGCGCCCCGCCAGCCCGGGTCATGAAACGGATGTTTATTCCGTTTCGATATCCAGTGCCAGTTCGTCTTTATCGACGCTGACCTTCACGGTACCGCCCTTCTTGGCAAGCTTTCCGAACAGGATTTCTTCTGCCAGCGGCTTTTTCAGAGCATTCTGAATAACCCGGGCCATGGGGCGGGCGCCCATTTGTTTATCGTAACCTTCCAGTGCCAGCCAGTCGCGGGCATTTTCGTCGATATCCAGCACCACCTTCTTATCATCCAGCTGTGCCTGCAGCTCGGTCAGGAACTTATCAACTACATGCTTGATATGTCCTTCGCTCAGCGAGCTGAACTGAATCACTGAATCCAGACGGTTGCGGAATTCCGGCGTAAAGGTTTTCTTGATTGCCTCAGAGCCATCGGTCGTATGATCCTGCTCGGTGAAACCAATTGAACTACGGGTCATGGTTTCAGCACCGGCGTTGGTTGTCATAATCAGAATCACATTCCGGAAATCAGCTTTGCGACCGTTGTTATCGGTCAGGGTACCGTGATCCATCACCTGCAGCAGCAGGTTGAAGACATCCGGATGGCCTTTCTCGATTTCATCCAGCAGCAGCACACAGTGCGGTGTTTTATTGATCGCTTCTGTCAGCAAACCGCCCTGGTCATAACCGACATAACCCGGAGGTGCACCAATCAGACGGGAAACGGTGTGGCTTTCCATGTACTCAGACATATCAAACCGAACCAGCTCTATGCCCAGCTGAGTTGCCAGCTGACGACAAACTTCTGTTTTACCAACACCCGTTGGCCCTGCAAACAGGAATGAGCCCACAGGCTTTTCCGGTTCTTTCAGCCCGGCACGGGATAACTTGATGGCATTTGTCAGATTTTCGATAGCTTCATCCTGCCCGAACACAACCATTTTCAGGTTGCGATCCAGCTTGGACATCATTTCCTTATCAGAAGCTGAAACTGACTTTGGCGGTATCCGGGCAATCTTGGCAACAATCGCCTCGATATCCCCGACATCAATACTTTTCTTGCGCTTGTCTTCCTTCAGCAGACGCTGATAGGCGCCTGCTTCATCAATAACGTCAATCGCCTTGTCAGGCATATGACGATCATTGATATAACGGTCAGCAAGCTCAGAGGCTGCTCTGAGGGCATTATCCTTGTACTTGATCTCGTGATGCTCTTCGAACTTCGGCTTCAGCCCCTTGAGAATCCGGATTGTATCTTCAACTGAAGGCTCGGTGACATCTACCTTTTGAAAACGCCGCGCCAGCGCCCGGTCTTTCTCAAAAATACCGCGGAATTCCTGGAAGGTGGTGGAACCTACGCAGCGCAAATCACCACTCGTCAGCAACGGCTTGAGCAGATTGGAGGCATCCATCACCCCACCGGACGCAGCACCGGCACCGATAATGGTATGGATCTCATCAATGAAGAGAATGGCATCATCTTTTTTCTTAAGTTCTGCCAGTAACTTCTTGAAACGCTTCTCAAAATCACCACGATACTTGGTGCCCGCCAATAAAGCACCGAGATCCAGCGAATAGACAACACTGTCAGTCAGTACCTCAGGCACCTCACCATCGACGATCTTACGGGCAAGACCTTCAGCGATAGCGGTTTTACCGACACCGGCCTCACCCACCAGCAACGGGTTGTTCTTGCGACGACGTACCAGTATCTGGGCAACCCGCTCAATCTCCTGATCACGACCGATCAGCGGATCAATGCGTCCTTTCTTGGCCTGCTCATTCAGGTTAGTGGCATAGCTTTCCAACGGTTTGGTGCTGGTGCCTTCAGATTCTGTGGGCTCATCTTCATTACTGGTTAGTCCCAGCGGTTCTTCATCACCGGCATTATCAGACACTTTAGAGATACCGTGCGCGATGTAATTCACCACATCGATACGAGCCACATCCTGCTGTTTCAGGAAGTAAACCGCCTGGCTCTCCTGCTCACTGAAAATAGCAACCAGTACATTGGCACCGGTCACTTCCTTCTTGCCCGAGCTCTGGACATGAAAAACAGCCCGCTGAAGCACCCGCTGAAAACCCAGGGTTGGCTGGGTTTCACGCTCTTCATCATGGGCAGGAATCAGGGGGGTGGTGGCATCAACAAAATCCACCAGATCCTGACGCAGCCTGGAAATATTGGCACCACACGATTCCAGTACCAGACTGGCGGTCTCATTATCAAGCAAGGCAAGCAACAGGTGCTCAACGGTCATAAATTCATGCCGCTTGCTTTTTGCTTCTTTAAACGCCAGGTTCAGCGTAATTTCGAGTTCTTTATTGAGCATGGCAATACCTTGGCTAAGCGTTAGTCTGCCTGTTCCGTTTTGCACAATAACGGATGGTTGTGTTCCCTTGAGAACCGGTTCACCATATCCGCCTTTGTCTCTGCGATATCCCTGGTATAAACGCCACACACGGCTTTGCCCTGGGTGTGGATCATCAGCATAATCTGAGTGGCTTTCTCAGACGGTATGCTGAAGAACTGCTCCAGTACGTCAACTACAAAATCCATGGGAGTGTAGTCATCATTAAGAAGTATAACCTTGTACATGGACGGTGGCTTAATCTTCGCCTTCTCAGGCGCTACTGCCACATCACTATCCATATCGGGATTTTGATGACCTTCTTTATCTAAATTTAGACGAATCTCACTCATGACACTCATTGTCAGAAAAAAAATTCTGCTCTTTGGTATAAAAACATAAAACCTCTGCAGCAACCCCGCAGGCAAGTACTTTCTCCGGCAGACCCGCCTGATATTCACTGCATGTGTAAATTTACGATGAAAACGCCGCCGCCTCGGGCTTCATTCCCATTTTCACAGTTCGGGGTGAGCAGCCTTTCCCGCTCATGGCTGTTTGCACAGCAAGCATAAGTCACCAGAATCTTATGGTACACAGGGCGGACAACTCTTGACAGACAATTTTCGTTCCCTGACACTTGACTGAACCCATAGGACATGGGTACGAGCCCCCGTCAAAAAACAATAAACGGACGAAGGGCTGAAATAATAAAAAAGACCCCTATCGGGAGTAGACGTAGAGGGATTAAGGATGCCTACAGGTAAAGTTAAGTGGTTCAATAACGCCAAGGGATATGGATTTGTCCTTTCTGGTGAAGATGGCAGTAGTGGTGAAGATCTGTTCGTTCACTACTCATCTATCAATATGGAAGGCTACAAGACGCTCAAGGCGGGCCAAAGCGTAAGCTTTGATATCCTCCAGGGGCCGAAAGGCCTGCATGCGATTAATATTGCGATTCTCGACCATCAAGATGCAGCTGAACCCGGTGGTGCACCATCACCACAGGCTTCGGAACCGATCCGCTCACCCGAACCGGAAACCGAGTCCGCTACTGAATCTTGATGCTCTCATGTATGCCAAGGATAGCATCATGGGGTGTATATGATACGTGTTACGGATACAGCGCGAAGACAGAGAAGGACGTTCTGAGTTCACAATGAATCCGATACATTAAAATCTGAAGTCCTTTGGCTTGAACCTGACCCTCTACAGGGCAGATGTTAATACATCTGCCCTGTTTTTTTTGTGCCAGCATAACCGCTTAAAGCAACAACTTCAGATCGAACATAAAAAAGGCCACGGTTTCTATTGAAACCATGACCCTGAAACAGCAATAAAAGAAGCTGTGGAGCAGGTCAGCTCATTTTAGCGATAATCGCATCACCAAACTCTGAACACTTCAGCAATATGGCATCATCCATAAGACGTTCAAAATCATAGGTAACGGTCTTATTGGCGATCGCACCTTCCACACCCTTGATGATAAGGTCGGCCGCTTCAGTCCAACCCAGATGGCGCAGCATCATTTCTGCCGACAGAATGACGGAGCCGGGGTTTACCTTGTCCTGACCGGCATATTTCGGTGCCGTACCGTGGGTCGCCTCAAAAATAGCAACCTTGCCACCAATGTTGGCTCCCGGCGCAATACCGATACCGCCAACCTCTGCTGCCAGCGCATCAGAGATATAGTCGCCATTCAGGTTCAGAGTGGCAATAACGCTGTACTCTGCAGGGCGCATCAAAATCTGCTGCAGGAAAGCATCAGCAATAACATCTTTGATGATAATTTCATTGCCGGTTTTCGGGTTTGTCAGCTTCTGCCACGGGCCGCCATCCAGCAATTCAGCACCGAACTCGTTAGCTGCCAGCTCATAACCCCAGTCCTTAAAGGAGCCTTCGGTGTACTTCATGATGTTGCCCTTGTGAACCAGCGTCACATTGGGCTTATCATTATCAATCGCAAACTGGATCGCTTTGCGTACCAGACGCTCGGTACCTTCTTTGGAAACCGGTTTAATACCGATACCACAGTTGTCTTCAAAGCGGATTTTCTTAACACCCAGCTCTTCTTTCAGGAAAGTAATCAGCTTTTTGGCTTCGGGGCTGTCAGCCTGCCATTCAATACCGGCATAAATATCTTCGGAGTTTTCACGGAAAATCACCATATCGGTTTTTCCGGATGGGTGACCGGGCTGGGCACACCTTCAAACCAGCGCACCGGGCGGATGCAGGCAAACAGGTCCAGCTCCTGACGCAGCGCCACGTTCAGGGAACGAATACCACCACCAACCGGAGTCGTCAGCGGGCCTTTGATACCCACGGCATATTCACGCATGGCTTCCAGCGTTTCTTTCGGCAGCCAGACATCGTCACCGTAAACAGAAGTCGCCTTTTCACCTGCATACACTTCCATCCAGGAGATCTTTTTCTCGCCGCCGTAAGCTTGCTCAACAGCAGCATCAACGACTTTGATCATAGGCGGGGTGACATCAACGCCGATACCGTCACCTTCGATGAAAGGGATAACCGGGTTGTTAGGAACATTCAGGGAGAAGTCGTCATTTACGGTGATTTTGTCACCATCCGTGGGAACCTTGATGTTTTGATATCCCATGCGTTACTCCGTTTTTTCTCTTGATCAGAATAAGATCGGCTTATTTCAAAGGTATAGAATGTATAGCCGACCCACAGTGTTCTTGTATTTTTATTACCACCGTGCCTGAAGCGTTTTGTCGTTTCATGATATGCACAGTGTTGACTGCCGACCCTGAAATAGTGAAAGTCGCAGCGAAAACGTGATAGTCAGTATCCGCCTGCGTGCTGTTCCGACAAGGGCACCTCACGAGCCGTTATACGATATAACAAACCACTGTGTTTATAAATGTTGTTTTGTTACCGGCAGCAGTTTCTCAACTTTATTTATAAAACATTTACACTGTTTCAGTGGCTAATGCAGATGACAGCAGCGGATTATTCTCGTTAAAATCGGCTGCTTTCCCTTAATTACGTGTATTGAATCCATGACCCAAGCAACCGGACCACGCGTCATCGTCGGCATGTCGGGCGGTGTTGACTCCTCAGTTTCCGCCCTGCTGCTGCAACAGCAAGGCTATCAGGTCGAAGGCCTGTTTATGAAAAACTGGGAAGAAGACGACGGTACCGAATACTGTACCGCCATGGATGATCTCGCCGACGCTCAGGCCGTCTGCGACCGACTTGGTATTCACCTGCACAAGGCCAACTTTGCCTCCGAATACTGGGATAATGTCTTTGAGCACTTCCTCGAAGAATATCGTGCCGGTCGCACACCCAACCCGGACATCCTGTGTAACCGTGAAATCAAGTTCAAAGCCTTTCTGGACTATGCCCTGACGCTGGGCGCCGATCTGATCGCCATGGGCCACTACTGTCAGATCGAAAAGAAAGACGGTCGCACCTATCTGAAAAAAGGCCTGGACAACAACAAGGACCAGACCTATTTCCTGCATCAGGTAGGCGAGAAAGAGCTGGAGCGCACTCTGTTCCCCGTCGGCGGCATGGAAAAGCCGGTAGTACGCGAGCTGGCGAGCAAACACAATCTTGAGACCAGCGCCAAAAAAGACAGTACCGGCATCTGCTTTATCGGCGAACGCCGCTTTAAAGACTTTCTGAAGCAGTATATTCCGGCGCAACCCGGTCCGATTGCCACCACCGAAGGTGATATTATCGGCGAACATCATGGCCTGATGTACCACACCATCGGTCAGCGTCAGGGGTTAGGTATTGGTGGTATGAAAGCCGCGTCAGAACTGCCCTGGTATGTGGTCGAGAAAGATGTTGCCCGTAACGTATTGATTGTCGGCCAGGGTAATGATCATCCGCTGCTGTTCTCTGGCAGTCTGTCCAGTGATGATATTTTCTGGATTAACGGTGAGCCACCGGTCAGCGGTACCCGACTCAAAGCCAAAGTGCGTTACCGCCAACCGGATCAGGCCTGCCGTATTGATCAGCAGGAAGACGGCAGCTGGCTGCTGTCCTTCGATGAGCCACAGCGTGCAGTCACCCCCGGTCAGTCAGTGGTGCTGTATGATGGTGATATCTGTCTGGGCGGCGGCGTTATCAACAAGCGCTACCAGCCAGCCTGAACCGGGATCAAAGCTGCCATTGCGCTCACCGTATAATGGCAGTTATCGTTTATATAGAATGTATTGCAGATAGAGGATTACGAGTGCCCTACTCTACGGAAGATCAGGCTCTGGCGCTGGCGGGTGTATTTCAGGCAACCCGTTTAGTGCAGGATATTGCGCATAAGGGGCGCTGTGATGACAACGATATGGCTGTTTGTCTGGAAAGCCTGTTCCAGACAAACCCGGATTCGGTCGAAGCCGTTTACGGAAAAGCCGCCAACTTGCAGACCGGTCTGCGGTTTGTCCGTGATTTGCTGTTCAAGGATGCGGCGGTTGTTAAGTCCGACAGCCTTCGCTACGGACTAGCGTTGCTACACCTGGAACGCAAACTCGCTAAACGCAATGATATGCTGAACCTGATTGGCGAAAAACTCGACGCCACTGCCAAACAGCGGGAACACTTTGAATTGCTGCATGAGAATATTATCGCCAGCGTTGCTGATATTTATCTTCAGTCAATCAGTACCTTCGGCACCCGAATTCATGTAGTGGGTGAACGTGCCCACGTCGAGCAAAAAGCCAATACCGCGAAGATCCGTGCCTGCCTGCTTGCAGGTATCCGTTCAGCAATGCTCTGGAGCCAGACCGGCGGCAGCCGCTGGCAGCTGGTATGGTCCCGCAAAAAGCTGGGACAGGCTGCTGACAGGCTGCTTCATAGCTGATTTTACCTGTGCCACGCATCCGGCGGCACAGGTATTCTTTACAGCTGGGCCTTACTCGGATCACAAAGCTGCCCAATGAAAAGGATACTTTTAGATGGGATATGCCTGATCATATAGAGGAACGGTCTGTCCAGAGTAACATTAACGTACCCTGGAGCCTTCGAACAGCCATCAGCACAACACGTACTGGTCACTGCCGCCGCCGCAATCCCTTTTTCATCAACCCGTACAACTGCCTGCTGTTTCATTTCCTCAACCCAGGCCCCTGAGTTTTTCAGCAGAGAGTCAAGACAGGCTTCCGGGGAGAAAATAAACGGAGGCAAAACAGTTTGCAGATCAGCCTCCGCCTCCACTTTGAAGGCTGGCATGGTAAGTTCAACCATATAACCCTGCCACTGACTCTTGCCTCTGCCCTGATCAACCGTTTTTTTCAGCATCTTATTAAATTGCTCCAGCGCCAGTTTCGTTGGAAGCGTTCCTTTTGGCGGCAGCATCATGACCATTTCAAAATGCTGACTGAAACCACACGTTTTTTCTACAACTTCCCAGTTGTTATGTTCGCCATAGCATGTTGTTTCCATATCCTGACAGTGCATCATATGAACTTCTTTCAATGATTCCCTCATACCAGGAAGCCAAAACGCTCCTCCACCGCTAATTTTTGTAAAAATCTTTGCCCAGGGAGCCTGCAGATAAATCGCGTTTAGCAAGGCAATCGCAGGATTCCGCTGGCTTAATGATTCATTATCGAGGCAGGACGGAATTAAATCATGTGTTGCCTGCCTGATCGCCTCATTAACATTACCAACTAAACCGGCGGCATTTTGCCAGTCTATATCTCCGGCCAATAGGGCTGCTGGTACATGCTGAGACATGTATTGTTTGAAAACGGGGTGCAATCCGTGATCGCCCCTTACCAGCACGATATTACTGCTGGTAAATATCTCCGCACGCCCCATCTCTTTTTCAGTCAGCCCTGGTTTCGCTGCTATTAACCCCTTTTCCAGCCATTGCCACAGAGCCGGAATGTGGTGTTCTTCAACTTGCAGATATTCAGCCAGCTTCTGACTGGTATGACCCGATGAGCCAAACGCCAGCAAAGCCAGCATCGAAACGATGCTGTGATTGGAAATTACCCGGTTTTTTTCAGGCTCCCTCTTACAGGCCCTGATGAACATATCATAAGCCAGCCAGTTAAAACGGTCCGTATAAGTTTTCCCGTCAAATACTGAAGCCGGAGCTACTTTTAGGCATTCTGCGCATCGATCACCCGAAACCGCATAGCGGGGATTTTGACAGCTTTCACATTCAATTAAACGGGCTTGTATTGTCAAAGACAAACACAGCCCGGTAATTAATCCTGAAAACAATAAAACACATCTATTTCTTAAATGCATACACACTAACCTTGGGTCTATTTTCGGAAGGTAACAAGTCTTTAGCAAGGTTTAGCTTTGATACAAAAAAGACTGACAGCCGGTTGAGTAACCATGTTACACGGTCATTTTTACAATCGCTGCCGGTTCAACCACTTGTTTTCTTGCGTATTTTCATAACCCAGTAGCCTGCCATTTCCTGCTTATGACTGTTTGGGGTAGAATGCAGCGCTTTCCTTCCTTACGAACATAAACCAATGGTGAGTGGTTTAATGGAATTATCCAGCCTGTCCGCGATCTCCCCTGTTGACGGCCGTTACGGCAGTAAAACAGCTGCACTGCGCCCTGTCCTGAGTGAATTTGGCCTGATTCGATTCCGTGTTCTGGTTGAAGTACGCTGGCTTGAAAAGCTGGCAGACCACGCGGGTATCGCTGAACTGACGCCCCTCAGTCAGGAAGCACGTGACTTTCTGAATACTTTGGCAACGGATTTTTCTGAAGCCGATGCCGCACGCATTAAGACAATCGAGCGTACCACGAACCACGACGTTAAAGCCGTCGAATACTTTATCAAGGAAAAGCTCGAAGCCAATACCGAACTGGCTGCGATGAGTGAGTTTGTCCACTTCGCCTGCACCTCCGAGGATATCAACAACCTTTCCCATGGCCTGATGCTGAAAACCGCCCTGAGTGAAGTTGTTCTGCCTTCCATGGAAGAAGTACTGACCTCGGTTCGGAGTCTGGCGCTGGATCTGGCTGAACAGCCCATGCTGTCCCGCACTCACGGTCAAACGGCGTCACCCAGCACCATGGGCAAGGAAATGGCTAACGTCGCAGCTCGCCTGCAGCGTCAGCTGGAGCAGATTAAGAGCATTCCTATGCTCGGCAAAATCAACGGCGCGGTCGGCAACTATAACGCCCATATGGTCGCTTACCCGAACGTTGACTGGCAGGCTCACGCTGAAAAATTCGTCACTTCTATCGGTCTGAGCTGGAATCCCTACACAACTCAGATCGAGCCTCACGATTACATCGCTGAGCTGTTTGATGCCATTGCCCGCTTCAACACCATCCTGATCGACTATGACCGGGATATCTGGGGTTATATATCCATGGGCTACTTCAAACAGAAAACGATTGCCGGAGAAGTGGGTTCTTCCACCATGCCGCACAAGGTCAACCCGATTGACTTCGAAAACTCCGAAGGCAACCTGGGTATTGCCAATGCCGTGATGGAGCATCTGGCACGCAAATTGCCGGTTTCCCGCTGGCAGCGCGACCTGACTGACTCTACCGTACTGCGTAACCTAGGCGTTGGTCTGGCACACAGTCTGATTGCCTGGCAGTCCAGCCTGAAAGGTAATGGCAAGCTGGAACTGAATGCTCAGTCTCTGGCTAGCGATCTCGATAGTAGCTGGGAAGTCATGGCGGAGCCGATCCAAACCGTCATGCGTCGCTACGGTATCGAGAAGCCATACGAAAAACTGAAAGAGCTGACTCGCGGTCGCACTATCACACAGGAAGTGATTGCCGACTTTATCGATACGCTGGAAATTCCGGAAATCGCCAAGCAGCAGCTAAAGGCGCTGACGCCTGCCAGCTATATTGGTAACGCTGTCGATCAGGCAAAGAATATCTGATCATTGATATTGCATGCAGCTTTATCATAAGTTGCATGCAGTTTTTCACTTACTCACAACAATAAAACTGTTGTACCATAACATGACATATCAGCTGCATTCGTTTGATTCGAAAAAGTTTTTAGTTGAGTTTTGGCAGAAAAAAACCTGCCTGATTAAACGCGGGTTCCCGGATTTTAAAAATCCACTGTCACCCGATGAACTGGCTGGTCTGGCGCTGGAAGCTGACATTGAATCCCGCATTATCCAAGGCTCCGACCAGAACAATAACTGGCAACTCAGTCACGGGCCTTTTAGTGAGCATGATTTCAGTCAGTTGCCAGAAAATGACTGGACACTACTGGTTCAGGCGGTTGACCATTGGGTACCGGAAGTCCGGGAACTACTGGAAGCTTTTCGCTTTATTCCCGACTGGCGGCTGGATGATATTATGGTCAGCTATGCAGCGCCGGGCGGCAGTGTCGGCCCCCACTACGACCAGTATGATGTTTTCCTGATTCAGGGAGCAGGCCGCCGGGAATGGCAGCTGGGACAACACTGCTCAGAACAAAGCCCTTTGCAGAATCACCCCGACCTCAGACTACTGAGCAAATTCGAAACCAGCCAACGATATATTCTCGAACCCGGCGACATTCTTTATCTGCCTCCCGGCATTGCACACCATGGTATCACTCTGGATGACTGCATGACCTATTCTGTTGGCTTTCGCGCCCCCAACCACGAAGAGGTTATTAATCATTTTTGTGATTTTGTAGCCGAGCAACTTGATCCGCAACAACGCTATAACGACCCGGACCTTGAGCTACAAACCAGCGCTGCTAATCTGAGCGACCGTGCACTTTCCCGGGTACAGACTATTCTTCATCAGGCACTGAGCAGACCAGAGCAGATCAGCGAATGGTTTGGTCGCTATATGACGGAGCCTAAATACAGCATCGCCCCGCCCCCCGACGAACAGCCACCGGTGCTCAACCCTGAGGAGATCGTCTATGTCAATGCGGCTAGCCGGTTATGCTGGCGTCACCAAGACCATGAGTTGCTGTTTTTCACTGATGGTCAGTGCTGGCGACTCGACCGCAGCCATACGCAATACATTGATCAGCTCTGCCTCCGGCGTCAGCATTCTGTCCCGACAGATCAGCCCGCAGCAATCATCAACCTACTCACTGAAATGCTTCAGCAGGGGACGCTCTACCAGTAACAGGTCAGCCAAAGTGCAACCCGCGCTCTGGTATAAATCCTGCCGCTGGCAGAATGACTCTTCAGCCCTCAAGGCCATCAGGCAGAAGGTCTTTATTGAAGAACAGGGATTCAGACCCGAGGAAGAGTGGGACCACCAAGGTGATCCCGTCTGCACCCATTTTCTGGTTAGCCTGACCGAAGAGAATGAGGTACAACCTGAGGATGCTGTTGCCACTGCACGCCTCAGTGATGACGGCTGTATCAGTCGTGTTGCCGTTCTGGCTCACTACCGGCGACAGGGTATCGGCTATGGGTTAATGCTGAAAGTCATTCAGCAGGCGCGCAAACAAGGGCTTGAATCCGTTTATCTTGGCGCTCAGGTTCAGGTCATGCCTTTTTACAGCAAGCTGGGATTTGAGGCTTACGACAAACCTTATATGGAAGGCCCGGTTACGCATCGAAAAATGCGTCTGAAACTTTAATTATCTTTTCATAAGCTCTCCCGCCAATACAAGGCAGCCAGGCTGCCCCGTATCGAGAGAAACCCGATTAACAACCGTATTTTGTCTTCGCCTCACGACGGCGGGCATGCAGTACCGGTTCCGTATAACCATTCGGCTGTTTGCAACCTTCCAGCACCAACTCACAGGCAGCCTGGAATGCGACACTGTTTTCAAAATCCGGTGCCATATTACGATAGCCGGAATCACCGGCATTCTGTCGGTCTACCACCGCTGCCATCCGCTGCATGGTTTCAATAACCTGCGCTTCGCTGCACACAACATGACGAAGCCAGTTGGCTATATGCTGGCTGGAAATCCGCAGTGTTGCCCGATCTTCCATCAGGCCAACATCATTGATATCCGGCACTTTGGAGCAGCCTACACCCTGCTCAACCCAGCGCACTACATAACCGAGAATTCCCTGGGCGTTATTATCGAGTTCTTGTTGAACGACTTTCGGCGTCAACACGGAAACATCCGCCTGCAATGGCAGGGTGAGAATATCATCAATACTTGCAGGTTCCCGGCTTGCCAGTTCATCCTGCCGCTGAGGGACATTAATCCGGTGATAGTGAATGGCATGCAACGTGGCAGCTGTCGGTGATGGCACCCAGGCCGTATTGGCACCGGAAAGCGGATGAGCAACCTTCTGCTCCATCATCTGCGCCATCTCATCCGGCATCGCCCACATGCCTTTACCAATCTGTGCTTTTCCTTTAAGACCGGTTGCTAAGCCCGTGTCCACATTGGCATTTTCATAAGCCTTGATCCAGGCAGACTGCTTCATTTGCCCTTTCGGCACCATCGGGCCTGCTTCCATGCTGGTATGGATTTCATCTCCGGTACGATCAAGGAAGCCGGTATTGATAAAGACGGTACGGTTCTGCGCCGCCTTGATACAAGCTTTCAGATTAATCGTCGTACGACGTTCTTCATCCATAATGCCCATTTTCAGGGTATAGCGTGGTAGTTTGAGAACATCTTCAATGCGATTAAAGAGCTTATCCGCAAATGCGACTTCTTCCGGACCATGCATTTTGGGCTTAACAATATACACACTGTTCTGGCGTGAATTCCGGCATTGTGAATTGCTTTTCAAATCATGGATAGCCGCCAGCGACGTCACCATACCATCTAGAATTCCCTCAGGTATTTCATTACCCTCTTTATCCAATACCGCATCGTTTGTCATCAGATGACCGACATTACGGACAAACAACAAGCTGCGACCATGCAGGCTCAGGGTGCTGCCATCAGGTGCTGTATATTCCCGGTCTGGATTCATACTTCGAGTGAAGGTCTTATCGCCCTTTTCAATCCGCTCTTCAAGCGAACCTTTCATCAAGCCAAGCCAGTTACGGTAAACCTGCGCCTTGTCTGCAGCATCGACTGCAGCAATGGAATCTTCGCAATCCATGATCGTAGACAGCGCCGATTCCATCAGCACATCTTTGACGTGTGCCGGGTCAGTCTGGCCGATTGGATGTTCAGCATCTATCTGAATTTCAGCGTGTAATTCATTGTTTTTTAACAGAACAGCTGTCGGTGCTGTCTGCTCGCCTCGAAAGCCCACAAACTTTTCCGGGGCTTGCAATCCGGTTTCCCGACCACTGCTCAAGGTAACGGCCAGTTGGTTTTCCTTAACGCTGTAACCGACTGCATCAGCATGGGAACCATTTACCAGTGGAGCGATTTCATCGAGCAGATTACGCGCAAAGGCAATGACCTGCTGACCACGCATCGGATTATACCCCTGCCCTTTTTCTGCACCCTCTGCTTCAGAAATAACATCCGTTCCATAGAGCGCATCATACAACGAACCCCAGCGGGCATTAGCGGCATTCAGTGCATAACGGGCGTTCATAACCGGCACAACCAGCTGCGGACCTGCCATAGTTGCCAGTTCAGCATCCACATTTTCAGTGGTCACAGCAAAGTCTTCAGGTTCATCAACAAGATAACCGACAGACTGCAGGAATACTTTGTAGGCAATATGATCGTGCGGCTTGCCCTGCTGTTCACGATGCCACTGATCTATCTGCAGCTGCAGCGCATCACGTTTTTTCAGCAAAGCCTGATTCTCTGGTCCCAGCTCGGCAAGAATGGCTTCCAAACCCTGCCAGAAATCGCGTACTTCTATACCGGTGCCCGGAATAATGTCATTTTGAACCAGCTCGTCGAGTACCTGTGCAACCTGCAGGCCGCCTCTTGTTATACGTTCAGTCATCGTTATTGCCCTGGTTATGAACTTCCCGGTCGTACAACAGCGCTGCACAACCCTACAGACCCAGTCGATTCTAGAGGATTTGAATAAATGGCATGTAATCGGTGGGCTTATGTTCAGTATTTAGAATATGAATAAACATCGCCGTTTTTATTGCTTAACAATGCTCTCCTGACTGAACGAAAGCAGATCTGCCCCAGGCCGCATCATTAACCCTGAAAACGGCTGTAGACAATGGTGAGCACACGGTTGCTGTTAACCCTTTGTCAGGATTACACAGGGCTTGATGACGAAAATATTACCAGCCGCTGGGCACAGGCTATTCAGGCTTTTGCTGCCATACATAAAGCAACAACACCTGCCGTATACTTCCAACAGCCCCCGACACAAAGCGGTCATGCTTCTCATACTCAGGTTATGACACGTGCTATTGCCGGTAACAGTTAGGTTCTGTTTAGTCCAGTAAACGCTCCATCACGGTAACCAGCTGCTCCAGGTCAAGCGGTTTTGACAGAAATTCGCTGGCACCGCTGCCCAGTGCCTTCTTGCGATCCTCCGGGTAAGCCTTGGCGCTAGCGACAATAATCGGCAGCTGTTTTACAGACGGCGCATTCTGCAACTCCTGAAGCACATCATAACCATCCATGACCGGCATCATTATGTCGAGAATCACCAGATCAAATCCGTTATCTTCTTCCAGTATTTTCCGCAACCCAAAACGACCGTTGTCAGCAATGGCAACTTTCACCCCCAGTTGTTGTAAGAACTTTGACAAGGCGAAACCAGCGCGCAAGTCGTCGTCCACCAGCAAGACCTGTTTTCCCTGAAGTTTGTCACTGATATCAATAGCCAGTGAGTTATCCGGCGCTTCTTCAGGTTCAGCAATACCCGCCACTGGTTGTCCGGTTTTTATGGGCAAAATTAATGAGAAGCAACTTCCCCTGCCCGGCTGGCTTTCAACCTCCAGCCTTCCCCCAAGCAACTTGGCAAGTTTGTTGGAAATAGTCAGTCCAAGCCCGGTTCCGCCGTAATTACGGGTCGTCGAACCATCCGCCTGAGTAAAAGCCTCGAAGATTACTTGCTGCTTGCCTTCCGGAATACCTATACCGGTATCTTCAACACTGATACGCAACTCATTTTCAACAGTCACTTCCAGCCCTAAACGAACATGACCTTTTTCAGTAAATTTAATCGCATTCCCCAGCAGGTTTTTAATGATTTGCTGTAACCGCTGCGAGTCCGTCACAATAACGGGCGGCAGCTCAGCATCCAGTGACACATTGAACGCAATCTGTTTCTGCTTGGCGAGCGGTTTAAACATTTTCAGGAGGTACTGAGACAAGTCCTGCAGAATCACCGCGTCTTCAATAGTATCCAGCCGTCCGGCCTGAATCCGCGACAGGTCAAGGATTTCCCCAATCAGTTGCAACAGATCATTACCACTGGCCAAAATCACTTTGGCGGTTTCTATCTGATCCGCTGTCAGATTGCTTTCCTGATTCGCCGCCAGCGTCCTCGCCAGCACCAGCATACTGTTGAGTGGTGTTCGCAACTCATGGGAAACATTCGCCAGAAATTCATCTTTATAACGGTTAGAATCTTCCAGCTCCTGCGCCTTCTGGGTTAAGCGCTGGTTCGCTTCTTCAAGTTCCGCAGTACGCACTGTAACCTGACTTTCGAGACCATCATTGAGGTCTTTCAATTCCCGGTTACGGTAAAACAGCTCGCGGGTTTTTTCTTCGGCAATCTGTTCTGCCTGCCTTCTGGCATTACGCTCCCGTTCGATACGGCGCTTATAGGCAACCTCATCCACGATCAGGCTGCCCTCTTCAGAATAAACCGCGCTTCTAAACCAGCCGGATCACTGAGATCCTCACGAGAAACTGTGACATTCTCATTAAAGTGCTTGATACAGCCATCTATTAAACCGTGAGCCAGGTCGGCAAACGGGCGAAGGGATTGATAGTGAACCGAAAGTTCATTATCTGAAACACGCTCTGTCCCAAGTGTTGGCAGTTGCGCATCCGGATAAAGCTTGGCGACCTCAACATGAATGTAATCTTCAACCCGCTCAAGAAAATCAAAGGTACTGTTCAGCCCCTGAAAGAAACTTTCGTGGATTTCACTGAATCGTGAAAAGAGATGTAGACCAAAAGCATGGATAAGGTCACCCACAGCGACGCTGGTCTGCTCGGAAAGCGCCACGACCATATTGACAATTTCACCATGGTCATAGGTGCCGAGCGTTGTATAGCTGCCACCGGATTCCGGCTGGACTTTTTCCAGAATGGCGTCGACCACCTCATAAGAGAATTTGGTTTCCACCATTTCCAGAAATTCAGTAAAAACAACCCCTTTCATATCGCCGGCCTCCCTGCCAGTGTTAGGACTGCTTATATTGAAATGATTAGCGATGCCGCTTCTGATGGCGCTCCAGATTATCCATGCGCGCCTGTTCTGACTTCTTCAGCATAATATAAACAGCACCGGTTCCGCCATGTTGTTTCTGAGCACTGTGATAAGCCAGCACACTGGGCAGTTCCAGCAGCCATTTAGCGGTAAAGCTTTTTAAAATAGCGGGCTGTTCACGGTTACGGTGCCCCTTGCCATGAACAATAATTGCCGTGCGAATACCAAACTGCACACAGTCACGGACAAACCGGAAAACCTCGGTGCGTGCCTGCTCAACCGTTTTCAGGTGCAGATCCAGCCGGGCATCAATCGGATACTGACCTAACCGCAGCTTACGGAATACACCATGCTGTACCCCGCTGCTGCACCAGGACAGCATCGCATCGGCTTCAACGCGATCAACATGGTCATTAGTCAAGCCATCCCATTCGGCTTCAAGTTCTTCCTGAGCCGACAGTTGCCGCTGTACCTGGCTATCGCTTGGCCCGCGCCACTTCTGACGGGCATCTATTGTCTTGGGACCTTTCAGCGGACTGACACCTTCCAGTGCCTGCTGAAACAGATCCTCTTCGTCGTGAACACTCATTCTGTTTTCCATCTACACAGGCGTAACGTTCTGCCCTGTCTGTATCTTCTACTGAGCGGATGCGACTGAATTGATCGTACGCCGCAACCACTGATGCGCCGGGGTATGATGCAATAGAGGGCTCCAGGCCATTTTGAGTTCAATCGGATCAATATCAAACGGAGGCGCCAGCATAATCAGCTGCGGATTTTGCTGCTGCAGTTTTGCTGCCCGGGTCGGCAGTGTCGCAATCAGATCATTATTCTGCGCCAGCTGCATTGCCACATGGTAATGCCGGGTGAATACAGTAATTGCCCGCTTGTGTCCCAGCTTGCCCAGCGTTTCATCAACCCAGCCCAAGCGCTGCACATCCTGCGGATCAACACCAACCCCTATTCCCATACCGGTTTTACTCACCCAGATATGTCGGGCCTGCAGGTAATTATCCAGCGTGAATTCTTCCAAAATCGGATTACTACGGGACACCAAACAGGAAAAGTCATCCTGCCACAGGGTGCGCTGGTGAAACGACTGGGGCATATCATCAAAGCGGTTGATAGCCATATCCACCCGTCCCTGCTCCACATCCTGAAAACTCACATCACTGGGCGTAAGAATATCCAGTGTAATATGCGGAGCCGCCATCCGTACCTGACGCAGCAGGTTGGGTATCAGCGTCGACTCTGCATAATCACTGGCCATAATCCGGAATACCCGGTGACTGGATTCCGGATCGAACGGTTTGCGGGGTTGCACAGCCTGATCGATCTGAACCAGCACCTGACGAATCATCGGTTGTAATTCCAGCGCCTGCTCTGTTGGTGCCATGCCCTCACTGGTACGAACCAGCAGCGGATCACCAAAATAATCGCGGAGCCGTCTCAGGCCGTTACTCAGTGCCGGTTGCGAAATACCTAACGAATAAGCGGCACGGGTCACATTTCGTTCCCGTAACAGCGCATCCAGATACACGAGAAGGTTCAGATCAATTTTACTGCCATTCATTGCATAAATATCGAAAATAAAAACTATAAATTTCCGAAATTGTCTCACAGACCATACACTTCGTCACGTCAGCTAGCTAAAGCAAATAAGAAGTACATAAACAAAACGACTGGAGTGTGGCATGACAGCTTATAACCGCGCAGAAGAAATCGCCCGCATCGAACAAGACTGGGCAGAAAACCCCCGCTGGAAAAACGTCAAGCGTACCTACACCGCTGAAGATGTTGTACGTCTGCGGGGCTCCGTTAAAGTCGAAAACACCATTGCCCGTCAGGGTGCCGAAAAACTGTGGGATCTGGTTTACGGCGGCCAGGCAAAAAAAGGCTATGTGAACTGTCTAGGTGCACTGACCGGTGGTCAGGCAGTACAGCAGGTTAAAGCCGGTATCGAAGCCATCTACCTTTCCGGTTGGCAGGTTGCAGCTGACAACAACACCGCCAGCACCATGTATCCTGACCAGTCTCTGTACCCGGTTGATTCCGTACCCGCAGTTGTTAAGCGTATCAACAACAGCTTCAAGCGTGCGGATCAGGTGCAGTGGAAAGCGGGTAAGAACCCGGGTGAAGAAGGTTATGTTGACCTGTTCGCACCGATAGTTGCCGATGCTGAAGCCGGTTTCGGGGGCGTACTGAACGCTTACGAACTGATGAAAAATATGATCGAAGCCGGTGCCGCAGGCGTTCACTTCGAAGACCAGCTGGCTTCTGTGAAGAAGTGTGGCCACATGGGTGGTAAAGTACTGGTCCCAACTCAGGAAGCAGTACAGAAACTGATTGCGGCGCGTCTGGCTGCTGACGTTGCCGATGTGCCCACCATCGTACTGGCACGTACTGATGCGAACGCCGCAGACCTGATCACTTCTGACTGCGATGAATACGATTCACCGTTCCTGACCGGTGAGCGCACCGCTGAAGGCTTCTACCGCACCAAGGCCGGTATCGATCAGGCCATTGCCCGTGGTCTGGCTTACGCACCTTATGCTGACCTGCTGTGGTGTGAAACTGCAACACCGGATCTGGACGAAGCCCGCAAGTTTGCTGAAGCCATCCGTAAGGAATACCCGGATCAGCTGCTGGCTTATAACTGCTCACCTTCCTTCAACTGGAAGAAGAATCTGGACGACGAAACCATTGCCAAGTTCCAGCAGGAACTGAGCGACATGGGTTACAAGTACCAGTTCATCACTTTGGCCGGTATTCACAACATGTGGTACAACATGTTCGAACTGGCACACAACTATGCCCAGGGTGAAGGCATGAAGCACTATGTTGAAATGGTGCAGGAACCTGAGTTTGCTGCAGCTGAGAAGGGTTACACCTTTGTTGCCCACCAGCAGGAAGTAGGCACTGGCTACTTCGATGATATGACCACCGTTATTCAGGGCGGTAAGTCTTCTGTTACTGCACTGACAGGCTCTACCGAAGAAGAACAGTTCTAACGATACTTTAAAATGCCTATCCCGGTACCGGAGTAATCGCTTCGGTACTGTTTTCTGGTAGCCTGTTGAATTTGATACGTCGAGATATAAAAAGAGTTAAGCACCCTCCGAATGTAATCCTGCTACTTTATCTTTCACCTTCGCCCCAACAATTTATAACCCTGAATAACAATAACGCTGATGAGCCATACTTCACGGCAAAAACATGATCATAAATTGATCAATCCAAGCACTTTCAGCATGTAGTCTTCACTCCAGCCACAAGTCTTTCTTTTGTTTTTGATGCCTGCTTTTACAGACGTATCCAGCTTTAGAAGGTTCAGCGTTACCTGCCTGGCAACCGCAAGATTTTCCGCCGAGAAGCCCCGCCTTGCACGGCATCGGTCTTCATCTAAGGCAACATCGAGAACCCAATGCAGCTGATTCTCGACTAACCAATGCTTTCGCGTAGCCTGTAACAAGTCACTGGCAGTCAATTCCCTACTTGAAATGAAATACCTGACCAGCGTCTTACCTTTTCCCTGCCTGGAACTGTCAAGTTGCACGGCAGCAATCGTTTTAGCCCCCCAAGCATGAGTATAGGAGGCTTCCGTCGTGCTCAGCACCCAACAACGCCGATGTTCTTTCCGGCCATGATCCTTTTGCCTTCTTGTTCTGCAAAGTGCTGCCCTGGAGCATCTTCCGGGTTCGCTTGCCAGTATTGATCAAAGGTTCGCGCCAGTTCACCGTACAGCTTTTTCTGATTACCTTTGACAGCCAGCAGATAGTCTGCATCTTTTTTGAGAATGGCCGAAGCTATCTTTTTTTGACAACCCATGGCATCAATAGTGACTAGACTGCCACTGACTTCAAGGAGCTTGAGTAGCTCCGGAATAGCCGTTATCTCATTACTTTTACGGTCCACCTTGTACTGTCCGATCGAGAGTCCGGCTTCTGTACACCAAGCATTGACCATGTGTATAGCATCTTTCCCCTTGTTCCAGGCTGATCCCTTGACAGTCTTGCCATCCAGAGAAACAACCTCTACAGGCGATGAACCCGCTTTGCGATTGGCTGACTGGTTAAAAATTGTTCATGTTTTTGCCGTGAGGCGGTTAATTAAGCTCACCGCCTGAGCTCTGTTTTCAATTGATTATCCTAAGAAGGAATCAAGCACTCATCATTGCCTGATCTGCCGCGATACGATTGGCAAACAGTGTGGTGGCAAACAATCGATCCCGGTAAGCTGCCAGCTTTGGCCAGTGGACAGAATCAACATCAACACCGCCGTATTTCATATTCAGCAGCATTGAGCCCATGCAGAGATCGGCGGTTGTCAGGTTGTTGCTTACCAGAAAATCACTTTCGCCCAACTGACCTTCCAGATAGCTAAACACTTTAGGCATATCATTTTCGATAGCATTGGATACACGTTCTTCGTCAGCCTCCTGCTTCATCAATATTTTTTTAACAACCCTTTCAAAGAAGATCGGTCCGGCAACAGAAATCACTGCGGTGTCGGCATACTCTTCATACCAGCGGGCTTTGGCGCGGGTAACCAGATCTTCAGGGTAGAGTGGGTTTTCCGGGTAACGCTGATCGAGGTATTCGCAGATAACGGAAGAGTCGGCCAGTTTGATCTTGTCATCTTCAAAAGCGGGGATTTTTCCAAGGGGGCTGAGCGCTTCAAAACCGGCTGGCTTTTCCAGAGGGGTGACAGGATTGACTGTAAATTCTATTCCCTTGGCTTCAAGCGCCAGAATCACTTTGCGGACAAAGGGGGAAAACTGGATGCCGTATACCGTGGTCATATGTTTTACCTTTCGTTTAAAGGGAGGAGCTGCTCGGTTGTAAAGGTTCTATGGCAACATGAATGATTGACCTGATAACAAGCGTAGCCTGTATAGTAAATTCGGGAGTAAATGAGCATTGCTCTAGTGAAATCAGGGGCGTACCTTTGCTGTCGTAGGGGCTTCTGCTGGCTGGCCAATTAAAAATCTGTTTCAAGCTATGATGTCAAATATAGCCTATGATGATAATCTGGTGGCTTAAGCCTTAAAGGGAATGACTCAAGGTCTGGCAGTTGCTGCTATAAAATATATGAGATTGATCTTATTAATTGTGGAGGCTTTATGAAATCAGAAGTTGTTGAAGTGGATGGCTATAAAATAATGACCTATAGCGAAGGCGATTCAGATCAAACGCTTCTGCTTATTCATGGCGGTCCGGGTTGTCCTTGTAATTACTTAAGAGATGCTCATTTGCATTTTGCTGAGTCCGGGTATCGGGTCGTCACATGGGATCAGCTGGGCGGAGGGGAATCTGAAAGAGCCACGGACAGAAATCTGTTTCAGTTGTCTCGGTTTGTGGAAGAGGTTGAAGCTGTTAGAGTCGCTCTGAAACTTGGAAAAGTTCACCTCTTGGGACAGTCTTGGGGAGGTGTGCTGGGTTTAGAGTACTGTTTCAAATACATCCAGAATGTTAAGACTTTTATTGCGGTCAGCACGGCCTTTGATTTGCCCAGGATGCAAAGAGGGTTTGAAAGGAAAAAGCTGGCGCTTGGCGAGCAGGTTTATACGATGATGGCAGCAAGAGAAGCAGAAGGTACGACAGATCATCCTGAGTATCAGGCTGCTATTACCTTATTGCGATATCGTCATTTTTGCCGTTTAGATCAATGGCCTGAATCACTGGAATATTCAATGAAAAATATCGCAACGCCGGTTTTTTCAACAATGTTTGGTCCCTATTTTTTTAATTGTACCGGTAATATCCGTGGTTTTAACCGCATGGATGATTTAAGTGAAATTGAGATTCCAGTATTTATCGTGCATGGTGAGCATGATTATATAATTCCGGAGCTCGCGTGTATTGCACGAGATAACTTCCCGAATGCTGAATTGATGATGATAAGAGGTGGCTCACATACGTCGTTTATAGAGAAACCGCAGCAATATACAGAAGGTGTATTGAGTTTTCTGTCTAAGCATAATGGGTGTTAAAGGCAACCTTTGAGTAGTTATGTGCTATTTGCATTATCTATTATGCAGTATTTAAAAGGTTGTCGAAGTAAAAGCTGTAACAGGTTATTGAGGTTTTCCGTTAGACCTGAACCAAAGTAATGTGCTGACTTGCCATCAACAGATATAAAAGCTCGAATTGTAGATTTTCTGTCTCCTCGGTTAAATGATGAAGCTGCACGATTCTGACTGGATGTGAGTAAAACCAGACCTGTTTTGAATATTGACAGGAGAATATCACAAGGTGGCTTCAGAGTTGTCCATTGTGTTTGTGTAAAACCACAAATGTTTCTTAGAAGCCGTCTGAAAAGTCCTCCTTCAAGCCAAACGCCGCAGCATCAGGTGAATCATGGACAGTTGAATCATAGCCTCAGCGGTTTCAGGCAACACCTCGTAATCTTTGCTGAGTCTTCGGTTATGATTTAGCCAGGAAAATGTCCGTTCGACTACCCAGCGTCGTGGTAACAGCTGGAAGCCTTTTTGTTTATCACTGCGTAGAACAACTTGCAATATGAATTGGAATTTCGAACTGACCCAGTCCACTAACTTGCCCCGATAGCCGCCATCAACCCAGATCAGGCGTAACTTTTTACAACGACCATTCAAGCGTGTTAATAGCAGTTTGGCTCCATCCCGATCCTGAATCTCAGCGGAAGTGACAACGATTGCTAGCAGTAACCCCATGGTGTCAACGAGGATATGACGCTTGCGCCCCTTGATCTTTTTGCCTGCATCGTAGCCGCGATCAGACCCACCGATCGCCGTGGTTTTAACGCTCTGGCTATCGAGACTAGCTGCCGTTGCATGCTTATGACGCCCTGCTTTCTGACGCACTTTGGCATGAAGCGTGTCATGAATCCTTTGCCAAGTTTGGTCTCGTCGCCAAACCCTGAAGTAGTGATACACTGTTTTATAGTTCGGAAAATCAGTAGGAAGGGCAGCCCATTGACAGCCTGTTTTCAAAACATAAAAAATGCCATTGATAAGCTGCCGACGGCTGATTGTTACAGGTCGTCCTCCGGGTTTGGCAGGTGGGAGCAGAGGTTTTAACTTTTTCCACGCTCCCTGACTCAAATCTGAGGGATACCTTTTCTTCTTTTTTTGACGACGCTTACCCATTACACCCCTGAAAAATGCCTGTTTTTTTCAGTATATATGGGCGGCTATGCTACTTTTCAGACGGCTTCTTAGCCTCTCAAGGAAGTCATCTGATTCGGCTTGTCGTTCTAATGCAGATCTAAACGCAGGCTCCATGAAGTGGTTATAGTTCTACGGACACACAAACACGGGTAATATTGCAGCCCATTAAGGTGTGTCCAAATGTCAGGAAAGAAAGGCTCTTTCGCAGGTTGGCTGATCATTTTTGAGCCTCCTGCCGAATTTTCAGATACAGATATTCAAGGTCATTGTAACCACATGCCTTGTAGACAATTCGTTTGATGACCCCATTGAAGGCTTCGATCTTTGCGCTGGTTATACGATGCTGGCAATAGGACAGTAAACCTTCTCTTGCTCTATCCAGCCCCCTTGCAAAGCGTTTAAGCTCATCAATACCAGTTTCTTTGGCCAATCCTATCCACTTGTCGAGAAACTTGCTGGCACAGGCTTTGTAGGTGTACGTCCATAGTTGTCTGAGCATATCCTTCAGTATGTAGGCCTGATTCAGATCTTCATTCATTGACAGTAACTCATGCAGGCTGGTTTCTCGCTTTGGTGTGAGGTTTTCTACATTCATGAACAGGTTGAACCGCTGACCTTTGATAAAAGGCTTATCGTCTTCCTGTGCTTACCTCCACTCTCTACGACGAATTTTGTCTATGACTTCGTTGTAGTTAGCAATGATGTGAAACTTGTCATAGACAATATCAACATCTGGCAGGTACTCTTTGACCGATGCCTTATAGCTGCCACCGCGATCTATTCCTACGCACTGAATACAGGCTCTTTGCTCCAGTGTCAGACTGCTCAGAAAACGGTCTAACGTCGCTTTTCGTTTACCTTCACCAAGGTAGAGGATCTCACCTGTATCAGCATTTAGAACAATGGTCAGATAGTGATGTCCCTTGCCTATTGATTTCTCATCGATTAACAAAGCCCGTAAGCCGTCGAGCTTGGGGGCTGGCAGAGTTTTCATTAGCATCTCTTTATTCCAGCGCCGTGCTGTGTCATGGGATATAGCGATGAATTCCGGAACCTTATCGCTGGGCATGTAACGGCATAGATGGCTAACATCCTGTTTTAGGCGGTCTGTAGCTTGAGCCTTGGGAGAAAGGCTAGGAATAGTCACTGTCTCTATATGCTTACAATTTGAACAGCGACCCTGATAGGCTGTGAATAGCAGGTTGACCTTGATTGAACCAAACGGCAGATCTTGAACATTTCTATCATTCTCGCGCATCTTGCCCATAGGCCAGTGACACTGGCTGCACTTGAACTGCTGTATACGACCATCTCTACGCAAATAGACGAATGCTTCAGAGGCATCCCAGTCGATATCAATACGGTCGATTACCCAACCAGAAAATGCGAACATAGGACGAAGTGAGGGTGTTGCACACATGGCTGATCCTTCAGAAATGTTGATCCTTTCAAATCAATCATTCACTGAAGGCTATTTCTGTTGCAACCCCTCGCTTTTCATCAGCCAACCTGCGAAAGCCCCGAAAGAAAACGAAAACATATACAGCTGAGTTCAAGGAATCTGCAGTAAAACTGGCTGTAGAGTCTGATAAGCCGGTGACAGAAACAGCCAGAGAGCTTGAGGTGAACGCTAACACCCTGCACACCTGGATTGCTAAGTATCACCATCCTAAGGCTACCAGTAAGCCTCAGAAGAACGATGAGCATATATACGACGAACTCAAGCGTTTGCGCAAAGAGAACGTCAGACTGAAAGAAGAGCGAGCCATATTAAAAAAGGCGGCCGCCTTCTTTGCCAAAGAGTGTCACTGAAGTTTCAGTTCATCAGTGATAACCGGGAGCCATTCAGCCTCTCAGCCATGTGCCGGGTCATGTCGGTATCCCGTAGTGGCTACTATGAGTGGCTCTCTCGCCCGGTATCCAAGCGTTCTCAGGAGGTGAACTGGAACCTGACTTACGTACACGGTATCTACGTTGGGTGTGCTGCCTGATCAATGTACCGGGAAGAGGTTGTGTGCGACGGGAAAACCATAGCGATTCATTTTTGACCAGAATGCATCCCATTGCCCGGACGAACAAACTAATGCTCTCAACGTCAACAACATTGATGCACCTTGCTCTTTCCAGCGCATGCCAGAGCGGCACATACGTTGCTTTACCAAACTCTTGCAAGCCGCTTCCGTAACACCTGAACCAATGGGTAAGTTCCTCTTTCTGGCTTCAGGATAAATCATTTGGTGCCAGTGATTTTCAAGCTCTCGCCGCAGGCTTTGTGCTGCGCCTTCATCGTGTTTCAGGTCGTGTAGCTTCTGCTTGAACCATGCATGCCTTTCCTGTGTGGCTTTCTTTCCCGGATAAAGTGCCTCAGCAGCGTCAGCAACATATTCAGACACGTGATAAAAGTCCAGCACGTGGATAGATGTAAAGGATTCTAAAAATGTCCAGTTATCCGCCGCTCCGTCAGCAACCCCCACATAAACCGCCTCAGGGAATCTATCCTTAACCTTCTGGATTTCTCCAGTAAAACGGTTAATGAAGGTTTGCTTGCCGTATTCCGGTGCCTCTGCACAGTAGATTGTATGAAGACGCTCGCCTTCATCATCATAGAGGCTGATAGTGCCGCACATAGCGATCCGATAGCCTTCGTAGTACAACAGATTTGCTCCATCAAGCCCTATGGCTACTGTTGTCACGGGCTTTGGTAACTCTGGAATATCGTATACCCACCTTTCTTCTTTGGCCTGTGCAATACTTGCCACCACATCGGCTAAATCACGAAGTGTTGAACGACTGCTATTACGACCATGATTTTGTCGCAGATCGTCTTCTACCTGAGGGGCTGCCATCTGGGCATACTTCCAGCTCACCATGCGAGCAAAAGCCGGAGTCGAATTGACAATAATCCGGGCATTCTGATCCAGAGGGCAAAAGGTTTCTCCCCCCTGACTGCTCTGGTAAATGTAACGCGGAACTTTGACGGCTCCCCATGACGTTTCGTAGACCTTGGGTTCTTTTTTATTCTTGCTGGTCATATGAATACCACCTACCTTTATGGGCGAACCGTCGGTGTCCATGTGTTCCAGTTGTTTTTCTACTCCAAGCGTTCCAGCTTGATTGAGGCTACCCTGAAGGCTGGTCTCGAAATCGAGCATTGAGTTGCCGTGCTGAATAGTGATGAGTATCTGCGTTTCTTGATTTTCAGATGATAGAATTTGAGCAGTCATACGGGGCAAAGGCCGTGCTTACGTCTATTATGATTTGATGAAAGTAGCTCACGGTAGTCGTTTTTCCTACATCAATTCCCGCTCACACCCTCTACGTTCAGATAGTTTCAAAGACAATATGAACTCTGCTGACGACAGCCTGAGTCACGAATTTATTGCCAGCTACCAGATTGATCCGCGCAACAACCTGCGCTTGTATTACAACGCTTCTCAGAAGCAGTTTAACGATGATAGGACTGGTGAAACCCGTTTGGAGTTTAACCACCAGTTTTGATTATAAGTTGCCAGTAATCAGGAAATATTCTGATTACTGGCAAACTAGAAGTGCTTTTAATTGTTAGAAAAATGATCTGCTACTACTGCTTTGCGTCGGTATAAAATTCATCACCCATCATTGCTGCAGTGATGAACTTTGGTCTCAGATAACTAGCTTGCTCCGGCTCCCATTCTACATGCCAGACATTTTTTGCTGTTTGCTCTGCTGCACCACAACGTGTTGGTTTCTTTTTAAATTCTACACGGAACTCTTTATCAAACTTTGCTGGAACATAAATTGTTAAAGAGTCACCATTGTCGAAATCAAGAGTAAACTCTCTTTTATTTGGAATAATTAATTTAGTTTGTTTTTTGAGAACATCTGGCGTTATTTCTTTTATTAGAAACAGCCTAATAATAGTAAGCATTGGCATAACTTCTTGAAATCCATCTGATTTTGAAAATCTGTATTTTGATCTCGGATGAGCAAGTAGTGTAGGTATAATGCAAGTATCTGTAATTAGCGGATAGGTGGGTGTAGGCTTCTTTACAGGTACTTCTGTTGTTGCTGTTGCTGTTGCTGCTGCTGCTGTCGTTTCTGCTGTTGCTACAGGAGGTGTTTCTTTATTTTTTCCTTTTCCTTTTCCTTTTCCTTTTTCTTTTCCTTTTCCTTTTCCTTTTCCTTTTCCTGTATCTTTATCTGATTCGTCTTCACTTGCCAGCATTTTAAACTCATCTATATCTTCATATGGCTTATACGGTTTTGTTGTTGTTGTGGCTGGTTTTGTTATTTTGGCGGCTGAGATGTTGCCATCAATACCGAAACCTTGAATAAACCACGTAAGGTTTAGGAAATGTTCTGTTTCAATTGCAGTTGCGCTAGCTGAGTCAGTTGGTTTTTGAGCTGCTATATCCTCTCTGCTCACATCAATGAAGCGTGCTTGTCCATTATGAACACCCTCTTTGATTTTCAGCGCAAGGTGTATTGGCTCAGCAAAAGCATTGGGTTTATAACCCCCAGCATAAGAATATATAGAAAAGATGGAACAAAAAACAAATAATGCTGATATTAATAACTTTTGTATGAAGATAATCAAACGTCGCATGAGTAATCCCAAATGCTTATCGCTAAAGCACTGAAGAATAGTCATCATTCTCTGTATATTCAAAACTTTTAAAGAGAGGTCTTTATAATAATTTAAAATATTTACATGAATGACCATTTTATAAAATATTATTAGGTCATTCATTTTTATTTTATTTTAAGCGCCTCTCAATTCCTGCCTGAACCATAATTCGGGTTGAAATTTCTTCAACAGAATAATGTGTCGTATTTATAAACGGAATTTTTTCCCGCTGATAAAGCATTTCTACATCATTCACTTCACGATTACATTGTCGTGCAGATGAGTAACGGCTGTTTGGTCGGCGCTCGTTGCGGATGTTGACCAGCCGGGAAGGCTCGATCGTCAATCCGAATAATTTATGCTTATGTGGTTTGAGTGCTGCAGGTAAAGACGACATATCCAAATCATCTTCCGTGATTGGATAGTTTGCCGCATGAATCCCGAACTGAAGACCCATATAAAGGCAGGTGGGTGTTTTACCACTGCGGGAGACACCAATAATTATAATATCGGCCATATCGTAATAACGGGTACGGGCTCCATCATCGTTATCCAGCGCATAGTGAACTGCCTCAATACGCTTGTTATAGCGATTATTGTTGCTGTTTATGGCGCGTTTTTTACCGACATCATGGGTCGCATGTTGCTCAAACTCGGTTTCCAGTTTAGGCATAAAGCTTTGGAAAATATCAAACATCTGGGCATCAGCTGCTTGAATAATCTGGCTGACTTCTTCATTGATAATGGTGCTGAAAACCAGCGGGCGGTGACCGTTCACCTTGGCGCCGTTAATCTCTTCCGCGACCTTGAAGGCTTTTTCGGGAGAATCGACATAGGGGAGCGTCTGGTGGCTGACCTCTATATGCTCAAACTGAGCCAGCAGGCTCTGACCAAAAGATTCGGCGGTAATACCGGTACCGTCTGAAATAAAAAATACACGTCGCTGCATAAGTTTTGCGTCAGCCTTGCTGTTACTTCTGTTTGCTTTGGTTTGCATTTGTTCGGTTTCGGTAGTGGCTGATCCAGACATATTTATTGATCTATACCTGTAAGAAGTCAGAAAGAATGCTGAAAATACGCTGATTTTTACTTGCCAACCGTTATATACTTGCCTTCGAACGTTTATCCCGCGAGCTTTCGGGCGTCTTTGCCCGGTTGCTGCAGGTTCGGTTTTGTCCAGATTACTGGCAAGTCCGATGATGCAGTTATTCTAGGTTCTGTTGACATAAGTTGATAGCGCTCAGTGGTTCGTAAAGCAGTCATACGCAAGGCGGGCTTGTGCAGGCATAGTGGTTCTACGTCAAGCAAGCCCAACGCAGTCGGATGGCTGCTTTACGAGCCACCCGCAGGGCCAAAGCGAGCGCTTCCGTGGACAGCGTTACAACAACTTGAAAGACATGAGTATTCCGGCGTTGTTGTGCCTTTCCACGAAAACGCTCGCTTTGGCTGAGCACTATCAACTTATGTCAATAGAACCTAGGCTAACATGCCCGGACCGCATGTGACATATATCGCAGCGTAATTCGAGGTTGCGATCGACCGCAGTTTTTGTCTGAGAGCTATTCCATATATTGTTTTATAGCTCTTTATCCGTCATGAGTATTTGGGAGAGTACACCTTGCAAGAATATGTTGTTTCACTCGAGCACCTGGGAAGTGGTGATGTAGAGCGTGTCGGAGGCAAGAATGCTTCTCTCGGGGAAATGATCAGTAACCTGGCCGGTGCTGGTGTTAGCGTTCCGGGAGGTTTTGCCACAACGTCGACGGCCTATCGTGATTTTCTGAGCAAGAGTGGGCTTGATGAGCGTATTCATAATCTGTTGGATACGCTGGATGTTGAGGATGTCCGCAAGCTGGCAGAAGTCGGTGCCAAGATTCGTCAGTGGATTATGGATGAACCGTTTCAGTCTGAATTTGAAATAGCAATGCGGGGCGCCTGGGATGAGCTGAGTAAAGATAATGAAAATCTGGCCGTTGCCGTACGTTCATCGGCAACAGCAGAAGACTTGCCGGATGCTTCTTTTGCCGGGCAGCAGGAAACTTTCCTGAATATTCGCGGCTATGACAATATTGTACGGACGACCAAAGAAGTCTTTGCCTCTCTGTTTAATGATCGTGCGATTTCTTACCGGGTACATCAGGGCTTTGATCATCGTCAGGTGGCGTTATCTGCGGGTATCCAGCGGATGGTGCGTAGTGAAACCGGAGCCAGCGGTGTGATGTTCACCATGGATACTGAATCCGGCTTTAATGATGTGGTGTTTATTACTTCTTCCTGGGGGCTGGGTGAAACAGTAGTACAGGGTGCAGTGAACCCGGACGAGTTCTATGTTCACAAGCCTAAGCTTGCTGAAGGTAAACCTGCGGTATTGCGCCGTAATCTTGGCAGCAAACTCATCAAAATGGTTTATACCGATGATGCCAGCGCCGGTCGTTCTGTTGCGACTGTGGATGCTGATAAAGCTGACCGCCAGCGTTTCTCTATTAATGATGAAGAAGTACTGGCGCTGTCACGTCAGGCGATGATTATTGAGAAGCACTACGGCTGCCCGATGGATATCGAGTGGGCGAAAGATGGTGATGATGGTCAGCTGTACATTGTGCAGGCACGTCCGGAAACCGTGCAGAGCCGTAGTAATGCTTCCATTATTGAGCGCTATGTCCTTAATGAAAAAGGAAGCGTTGTCGTTGAAGGTCGCAGTATCGGACAGCGTATTGGCAGCGGCAAGGTACGTATCCTTAATGACCTTAATGATATGGATAAGCTTGAACAGGGCGATATCCTCGTTACGGATATGACTGACCCGGACTGGGAACCGGTGATGAAGCGTGCCTCTGCTATTGTGACGAATCGTGGCGGGCGTACCTGTCATGCCGCGATTATCTCCCGCGAGCTGGGTGTTCCGGCGGTTGTCGGCTGTGGCAATGCGACTGACTTGCTGAAAGATGGTCAGGACGTTACGGTTTCCTGTGCTGAAGGCGATGCCGGTTATATCTATAACGGTTTGCTCGATTTTGATATCCGTCGTAACAGCGTTGATTCCATGCCGGATATTCCGTTCAAAATTATGATGAATGTGGGTAACCCGGATCGTGCTTTTGCGTTTCAGGCACTGCCTAACCGTGGTGTTGGTCTGGCACGTCTTGAATTCATTATTAACCGCATGATCGGGGTACACCCGAAAGCACTGCTGAACTTTGATACCTTGCCAGCCGATGTGCGTAGCACTGTTGAAGAGCGTATTGCCGGTTATAAGTCACCTGTTGATTTCTATGTTGAGAAACTGGTCGAAGGTGTAGCCACGATTGCCGGTGCTTTCTGGCCGCAAAAAGTCATTGTTCGTTTGTCCGACTTTAAATCAAACGAATATGCCAATCTGGTGGGCGGTAGCTTGTACGAGCCGGATGAAGAAAACCCGATGCTGGGCTTCCGTGGTGCCTCCCGTTATATCTCTGATTCATTCCAGGATTGCTTTGAACTGGAATGTCGTGCCATGAAGAAGGTGCGCGAAGAACTGGGGCTGACTAACGTCGAGTTGATGATTCCATTTGTTCGAACCACGGATGAAGCAAAGCAGGTCGTTGATATTCTTGGTAAGTTTGGCCTGAAGCGTGGTGAGAATGGTCTGCGCCTGATTATGATGTGCGAACTGCCAAGTAATGCGCTGCTGGCCGATGAGTTTCTGGAGCACTTCGATGGCTTTTCTATTGGTTCCAACGATATGACTCAGTTGACGTTGGGACTGGATCGTGATTCTGGAGTAATTGCCCATTTGTTTGATGAGCGCAATGGTGCAGTTAAAGCACTGCTGAGTATGGCTATTCAGGCTTGCCGCAAACAGGGTAAGTACATCGGAATCTGTGGGCAGGGACCATCTGACCATCCGGATTTTGCCCGTTGGCTAATGGATGAGGGGATTGATACCGTATCTCTGAATCCGGATACGGTACTTGATACCTGGTTGTATCTGGCTGATCAGTAGGGAATCAATAAAGCCCGCCCCAAGGGGCGGGGTATGTAGCAAGTTTGAGTAGTTCGCCGCAAGCAGCGGGGAATATGACCCAAAGAGATTAAATCAAGATAAAAAACGCCCATAGGGCGTTTTTTATCTTGATGAAGTGTTGCGATAAATCTGCAAAACTTCAGCCTTCATTGCAGGAGAAATATGATTTAGTCTCTATGTGTGCCTGTCTTCGTTTTAACCGGAGGCTTCGCTTGAGCGAAGTTTGGCTGATAAGCTTCCAACTCATGTAGCAGCTGATCAGCCGTCGGGCGTTCACCGGGATTTAATTTAATCATAGGTCCGATAAGTTTCCATACGGGCCTTAGTTCTTTTACATGAGCACGGGTAAAGTCTCGCATTGCAAGATGGAAGTATCGTTCAGGTAACAGGCCCGCATGCCTGAGCTTTTTCGGGGGCTGTTTACCCTGTGCTCTATATATTGCTTCTTGTTCCTTCCAATACTTTTCAAAGTATGGTCTGACAATTTTACTGCGCATGGGGTCCTCACCAGCAAACATTTCAATAAATGTCATCCCCAGGCTCCAGATATCAATTTTACGACCATCGACAAAATATCCGCCTACTCTTGGTGTCGTCACCAGTTCCGGAGCAGCATAAGGGTAGGCAGCCTTGAATCTTTCCATCTCAAGCAGATAGCTTCCCGGATCGATTGATTTTGCCAGCCCGAAATCGGAAAGCTTTACCCCTTTATCAGGGGAGTACAAAAAGTTATCAGGCTTGATATCAAAGTGGATATAGCCGTTCTCTGCCACAAAATGAATGGCTTCAAGCATTTGTTTACAGGCGTCATATTTCTCCTGAGGGTTCATTTTTTTCAACTGACCTTCCAGCGTCCCGCTCATCAGTTCCATTGAGCCACCTGCGAACTCTTCCTGCAGATCAAATGTCTCCGGGTCGCTGAAATTGAGATCAACGCCCTTCCGGGGAATGACAATCAGAACATTCTGGAATACATCGATATTTTTACCATCAAACTTGGCTTCAACGATATGATCATGTTCTAAGGTAGAAACAACACTGATTTCACATTCCAGATCACTCATCTGCTTTAAAAATTCATCTGCAGATAATTCTGCTTTATTTGGCAGATTCTTGGCGCTGGGTATTTTTCTGGCAACAGAATCCTTTCTTACTTTTCCTCCAGGTAAACAGCTATAGCACTGAATTACACGACCATAAGCGCCACTACCTAATACTTTCTCCTGAACAATAAAGGTTTTTTGATTAATAAGAGTAAGTTTTCGATGAGCCGATATTTCATGTGTGGCTTGAGCCCCGGCTACTTGTGCAGGATTTACTTTTAAAACAGCAGGATCTTCATCGCTGCCACCTTTACCAAAGGCGTAGTATTCAGGGGCTGGTATTGCCCTGCCTTTTGGGAGAGTTATGGCTGCGGTTGCCTGAGGAATAACAGGAATGACATCTGTGTAATACTCTCCGGTTTCAGGGATGATAGTGTCGTCATAAACATCCTGATCATCAAAGATAATATCGTCATACTCTCCGTTATTGTAGATGTCTTCCATGCCTGCTGCTTCGAGCAAATGGGCTGCGTTCACATACAGGGTGCCCGTCGCCGGATTGCTTCCCTCATTAGGAGCATCGTGTGCGGAGGTTGCATCAGTATAATACTCTCCGGTTTCAGACACGTGTTCTGCAGCACTGTTCGAGCCTGTGTCATCAGTCAGAATCTCAGGCCAGTTTGCAAAGAATGTATCAGTAAGATCAATCCCGGTCTGCTCAAATGCCTCAAGCAGGATTTCCGGGGTCACTGCCTGGATCTTCGCAGGCAGATGTGCTGTTACCTGACCCCATTCCTGCTCAGGGAGTACCATATGGAAAGTCACTATATGATCGTGCTCAGGGTTCTGACCTTCAGTGCTACAGTTTTTAAATATGGATAATCCGGTTAGAAGTCCCCTGTAAGCAACGGGCAATAAAGTCTGGCTTGAAATAACCGAAGGTAATGAAGATACATCACCAGGCAACAAAGGGAATGCAGTCGATAATACAGCATCATCATCTATAGTTGGCTGGGCGCTGTGGCTGTCCTGTTGTAAAAGTTTGTTGGTGACGAGCTCACCCAGTTCGGTGTGTTGTTGGTCTTGCCCCCAGAATCCTGTTTTGAGTTTCTGTTCGCTGTGATCATAGCTGCCTTTAGAGAAATACATGCCCGGTGAAACTAACAGATTTCCTCCATGTAATGCAGGTCCCCGCTGGATCGTAAGCACGCATGGATACTGGATATCAGCGGCGCTATCTCCCAGAGCTGAGTCGAGCATCCATGGACGGTGCAGCAGGGCGGCTATTTGAGTCTTATCAAGATTACCGAGACTCATGTGAGCGACAATAGGAGTGGTATCATCGGCTCCGTCTATCTGAATAAAAGGTACAGCAGGTTGTGCGGCTGGTGTGGGTAGAGCAACGCTAACAGGTACTTCTGTATCGACTTGCTGAGAAGCTACGCCAATGCTTGTCCGCGATGTAGCGGAAACAACTTCAGCCACTTGGGTGGTAAGGGTATTCTGATCATTAACTTCTGGTATCGAGTCTACCGTTACGGGAGGCAGGCATGCTTTGCACTCAGTAGCGAGCACCTGATCCTGAGCTATAGAAAGATCAAAAACTTTCTTCAGGCTCGGCGACATCACACCGGCAAGTACCAGCCCTTTTTTAAACTCGTCAAACGAAAACTCAACAGGTTCAAGTGCAGGCAGATGGGTTCTTTTAGCCTGTCCCAATTGTAACAGTGCTGCCCCTCTATTGTCTCCAGCAAGGTTGAACAGTTGTCCCGCAATATTGCGAGGCGGTGGAGTTTCGCTGTCAATAACCAGATGCTCTTTAGGGCACACGATATGGAAAGTGATAGCAAAATGATGATCAGCAGCTATGTCTGAACCGTTTACAGGCATTAACTCAACCACAGATATCCCATTAAAATCAGTAAAGTTATGCAGGGGGGCAAGGCCATTATATTGAGTGTTGATAACGTTTAATGAACGGGGGGAGAGCAACCCCTGATCATGAATCGTATGGCTCGTTTCAAGCAAGATCTGATCAGAGATCATCTGGGTCTGATCCAGTGTCAGCATATGAGACTTGGATGGCTGGTCACCTGTTTCAAGCTGTATGTTTGCAAACTCGACCCAGTCGTTTTGCTCTGTAATTACACCGTGTAGCCCTTCGCAGAGATAAAAAGCAGCTACTCCATTTTCATAAATGTCAGTTGCTCTTGGTAAGAATTTACGCTCAACATAAACCCACTCCTGATCACCTGATACAGGATATGTGAGTCTTTCTGTTTCTGTGCCTTCCGGGTTAAAGCGTATCAAAGCATTAAGATTGCCTGCTTTATTTGAGCGTACCCAGAATGACAGTACAACCGGTTTGTTGTGCATTTTCCTGATAGCAGAATGAGGCAGATCCTGGTTCATAGAATAGAATGTGGTGTCTGCAACCTTATCCTGAACTAGCCTGGTCGCGGTGGTTGCCCCGGCAGGTAGATTGCCCCCTGTGACGAGTTCACTATGACCACCAGACCATAAATACCAGTGATTAGGTGTTTGTTTGGTTCCGTAACTGGTTTCCAGATTGAGTCCGGCAAACTCAACCCAGTCCTCAGGAGCCTGTAATAACTGACTTAAAGATTCAGCTAAATAGAAGTATGCAGTTCTCCCCCTGATATGATGATTGGCGGGAATGTTAATTACAATCCGCTGCCATGATTCAGGGGTGTTAATAAAGTAACTTTTTAACCCAAAAGTTTCATTACCTTCAGGTGTCCAAAAGCAGGTTCGCAGAGAACCTGCTTTATTAGAGCGTACCCAGAAAGAGAGTGATAAAGGCTGGCCGTTAATTCTAGCGGCTTCAATTTGGTGGCGATACGAATAAAATGTTATTCCATTATTGTCTAATCTTGTGATTCGTGTTGCATTAGCCTGTGCTGGATTCCAGCCCTCAGCAGGTAAAGCGTAACCGCCTTCAGACAGCTCCCATGCCCCGTCAAGATGAAGGAGTGAATGACTAAAATCAATGCTGGGCGTATGAGGTTCTAACATGCTCGGATTTTCGAGCAGGTTTCTATCCTGTGGATTGGAGTCGCCGTTTTCCTGCCCCCAAAACCTGAGTCTGGTCTGAAAGGCGAGAGATTCTGCCCCTTTTGGGGCATGTTCCCTATGTAGTCCCCCGGGGTCTGCCATAGCATGAGGTTTTAATTGTAAAATGCCCTTTTCACCAACATTAGAGCCGTCAGCCTGTAAATGAAAATAAATATGGCTTTCAGAGCCATGGGGGATTGTTTTAAAAGCGTAGTCAGGGAGTGTATCTCTCAGTTGCTCATAGTCGTATTTACCAAAGTCAATAAAACCTGATGAGCCAATTCCACCACCATGGTATCTGTCAAAGAAAGGAACAGGGTAAAAATTACGGTGTGAGCGGGCAGGTGTACCTTGCTCGCTTGAGATATTAAGCGTGCCTCCTGAGTGTGAGCTGACAATTATCTTACCCGCTGAAGTTTCTAAAGATATGAGCGTGCTGATTGTTAATAAAAAAACATAGAAAAACATATTCATTTTTTTCATGCTTACCCTCCATGGAATGATCGTGCAGCCCCGTCTTATGCAGTGAGATTATATGGTTTTTATAGGATTATAAGGATTATGTATTTTACTTTTTTCAAGAGATATGTGAATTAGACCAATGTTGTAGATAATTAAATTAATTAGAGAGATAGAAGAATCATTATTTTATGAGGCAGGTTAGAGATTTAGCGGTTCTATTTTTTAAGTGTTATGTTTCCAGAGGGAGTTTATACGTATCTAGGCGGATAGAGCCGGATATAGTAATATTTTAAATGAAAATATTGTTTGATGGTAAAGCGCCTGGATACTCGGGTGCGGCATTTTTTATATATAACCTAATTGTAGGCTGAGTCATTGATTTCTACCGCCAACATCACCATGCAGTTCGGGGCCAAGCCCTTGTTCGAGGATATCTCCGTCAAATTTGGCGAGGGTAACCGCTATGGTTTGATCGGTGCCAACGGTTCCGGTAAGTCCACCTTTATGAAAATTCTCAGTGGTGAACTTGAGCCTTCCGCGGGTAATGTTATCCGTGATCCGAATGAACGTATCGGTAAACTGAATCAGGATCAGTTTGCTTTTGAGGAATTTACTGTACTGGATACGGTAATTATGGGGCACAAGGAGCTGTGGGCGGTTAAGGAGGAACGTGACCGCATCTATTCACAGCCGGAAATGAGTGAAGAAGACGGCATGAAAGTGGCTGATCTGGAAGTCGCTTTTGCTGAAATGGATGGCTATACCGCTGAATCCCGTGCCGGCGAATTGCTGTTAGGTGTGGGTATTCCACTGGAGCAGCATATGGGCCTGATGAGTGCTGTCGCGCCGGGCTGGAAGTTACGTGTATTGCTGGCGCAAGCGCTGTTTGCTGATCCGGATATTATGCTGCTCGATGAGCCGACCAACAACCTGGATATCAATACCATCCGCTGGTTGGAAGGTGTGCTGAATGAACGTAACAGCACCATGATCATCATTTCCCACGACCGTCACTTCCTGAACAGTGTCTGCACTCATATGGCTGATCTGGATTATGGTGAGCTGCGCCTGTTCCCGGGTAATTATGATGAATATATGATTGCTGCGACGCAGGCGAAAGAGAAGATGCAGGCGGAAAATGCCCGGAAAAAAGCTCAGATTGCTGAACTGCAGCAATTTGTCAGCCGTTTCTCTGCCAATGCTTCCAAGGCGCGTCAGGCGACTTCCCGTCAGAAACAGATCGACAAAATTCAACTGGATGAAGTGAAGCCCTCCAGCCGGGTGAACCCTTACATCCGTTTTGAGCAGGAAAAGAAGCTTCACCGTCTGGCGCTTCAGGTTGAGAAACTGGGTAAAGGTTATGATGAAACCCTGTTTGAAAACTTGAATCTGATGGTTGAAGTTGGTGAACGGGTTGCGATTATCGGGCCAAACGGTATTGGTAAAACGACTCTGTTACGTTGTCTGGTCGGTGATCTGGCGCATGATAAAGGTGATGTAAAGTGGTCTGAAAACGCCAACATTGGTTACTTTGCTCAGGACCATGCGACTGATTTTGAAAAGAATCTGAACCTGTTCGAATGGATGGGGCAGTGGGGCAAGGAAGGCGATGACGAACAGTCTATCCGCAGTGTACTGGGGCGTTTGTTGTTTTCTCAGAAGGAAATTGATAAATCCGTTAAGGTTATCTCTGGTGGAGAGCAGGGACGGATGCTGTTCGGTCGCCTGATGATGCAGAAGCCCAATATCATGCTGATGGATGAGCCGACTAACCACCTGGATATGGAGTCCATTGAATCCCTCAACCTGGCGTTGGAGAATTATCCCGGCACGTTGCTGTTTGTGAGCCACGACCGGGAGTTTGTTTCTTCACTGGCAACCCGCATTATTGAATTGACACCGACCGGGATTGTCGATTTCCACGGTACTTACGAAGATTACCTGCGAAGTCAGGGCGTAGAGTAATCATTATTGGGAGAAGCGGTCGGTTAACATGACCGCTTCTTTGCTTTGCTTAAGATTCTATGCATATGATCTACCGTTCTGTTTTCAGGGGTATAGAAACTGTAAGTTACTGAAAACTATAAAGGAGTCTGCAGTACAGTGAATGAAAAAAATATTGCGTCCCTTTTAAAGAAACATGAAAAATTAACTCATTCCGAAAATATGTGCGTAACCTCTCATGTGCAGCGGGAAACTGATGAGTGGTTTATTAATACGTTAATGATTAAAGGGTGCTCAGCTCCGTTTCGGTATATGAGAAAAAAACGTTACAAATCGTTGGAAGGAGCTAAGGTCAATCTCACTTATTATCCTGTGAAGGAATTGGTGGGTGGTATGGAGATTGAAGTGATGAAAGTTATCCGTATTCGACAGTCGTGACGGGGCGTAACACCCGACAGATAGCGGCTAGTTCGTCGATGGCGTACAAGTATTACTGGCGAGATGAAAGCTGGTCATACGTTTTTTGACAGGAATTTCGTTACAATAAAGTTCCTGTATCAGGGGAAGTCGAATGAAAAAAATAAATTATGTCACCCCCGACCTGTGTGATGCATTTCCAAATCAGGTTGAAGTTGTTGAGCCGATGTTTCGTAACTTTGGCGGACGTTCGTCTTTTGGTGGCGAGATTGTCACTGTCAAATGTTTTGAAGATAACTCTAAAGTTAAAGAATTGGTGGATACTGATGGTACCGGCAAGGTGATGGTGGTTGATGCCGGTGGATCCATGCGCCGTGCCTGTCTGGGCGATATGCTGGCCGAGAAAGCCGTAAGCAATCGCTGGCAGGGAATTATTATGTACGGCTGTATCCGTGATGTGGATGTGATTGTTAAGCTTGATATTGGGGTGCAGGCGCTGGGCTCTCATCCGATGAAAACGGACAAGCGGGGAGTAGGTGATATTGATATTCCGGTGACGTTTGGTGGCGTTACCTTTACACCCGGTCATTATGTTTATGCCGACAATAACGGCATTATTGTTGCTCCCGAACCATTGCCGCCAGCAGAATAAAAATCTGGAGTAATAAAAAAGCCCCGACAGAACAGCCCCGACAGAATGATCTGCCGGGGCTGTTCTGTTTGAGCGAATGTTATTGACATGGGCGATATTCATGTGACTCATGCGGATATTTTCTCCAGACAAGCGTAAGCAGTATGTTCTTTCCGGAAAAATCCAAGGATCATTTTTCTCGTTCTCTGGATAGATTTCAGTCCAGAGGAAACAGCATTGAGAAACGCCTCCTTCGTCCGCAGGATCATTCGCCCAACACGACCAGACTTGAGGCTTCCCCAGACAAGCTCAACCGGGTTCAACTCAGGAGAGTACGGCGGTAGTAGCTGGATATCCAGTAAACGTGGCTCGCGCTTAAGATATTTCATAACCTTTTTGGCTGTGTGAGCAGAGTGTCCATCCGTCACGATGAGAACAGGGCGATCATGGGACTTCACTATCTGCCCGAGAAATTTGATGAAAACATCCGCATTAAAGCGACCAGTGAGTAACTGCTACGTGCTCTGGTACAAACGGCTGGAGAAATTCCGGTTCAAATGGCCGGGAACCGATATCGCTCCCACGCTCGATGGAGAAACACTCAACCAGCTACTGGATGGTTTTGATATTCGTCCACAACATCCTTTCCCGACGCTGAGCTATACGTCCATGACCTGATGCACTGGTAATCGCCTGCAGACCCGCTATCTTCATCTGGCATGGATGCCTGTATATCTTCACTACCCAATGATCCGGCACTGAAAGCATGGGGCGAATCACTGATCGCCGAGAACCAGTCGCTGCTGGCCCGCAATAAATCATTGCAGGCAGAGCTCGCCCTTGAGCAGGAAAAAATCAGGTTACTGATTCAAAAGCGGTTCGGTGTCGCCAGTGAGAAAACGTCACCGGGTCAGATGGGTCTGTTCAATGAAGCCGAGCAGGATCAACCTGAAGAATCGGATGCCATTGTTCAAGCCGAAACCGACATCACCGTTCCGGCCCATCGGCGCAAAAAGCCCGGTCGCAAGCCCTTACCGGAGAACCTGCCACGCGTGCAGCAGGTACACGATCTCAGTGAAGAAGATAAAGTCTGCACCGGCTGCGGTCATCGTCACCTGCACCGTATTGGTGAAGAAATCAGCGAACAGCTGGAATCATCCCGGCCAAAATCCGGGTCATCCAGCATGTACGCCCTAAATATGCCTGCCGCGCCTGCGAGGGCAGTATCAAAACACCGGCCATGCCTGCCCAGCCAATACCGGGCAGTGTTGCAGCACCGGGGCTGCTGGCTTACATCGCCACCGGCAAATATGCCGATGGTTTACCCCTGTACCGGCAGGAAAAAAACATTTTTAGCCGACTCGGGCTCGATTTACCTCGTTCCACCACCGCGCACTGGATGGTGCGTTGCGGTGAACTAATTCAACCACTTATCAACCTGCTTCGGGATAAACTGCTGGAATCCCCTGTCGTACACTGTGACGAAACCGTGGTAAAAGTGCTGAATGAGCCGGACAAAACACCCCAAAGCCAGTCCTATATGTGGGTTCAGGTGTCTGAACCGTTGCCGGGTGAACATGTCGTCTTGTTCGATTACGCCCCGACCCGCAGTGGCTCGGTTCCCGTGAAGTTGCTGGAGGGGTTTAAAGGTTACCTGCAAACTGACGGCTACGAAGGTTATGCTGCTGTCGGTCGACAGGAAGGCGTGATCAGCCAGGGTTGCTGGGCACACGCCCGCCGCAAGTTCGATGAAGCGATCAAAGGGCAGAAAAAAGGCAGTAAACCGGGCAAAGCGCACGTGGCACTGTATTATATCCAGAAACTGTACCGCATCGAAAAACGTATAGCCGGCCGCCCGCCAGATGAAATCAAAGCGATCCGGCAACAGGAAAGCTGTCCGATCCTGCAGCAATTACGACAATGGCTGGAGAACGTAGGCCGCTGCGCGGCAACTTTTTGATTGCACTAAACGTCAGGCTCAAACCTATTGTCTGACCTATGATAAAAGCTCTTTCTCAGGTAGCCCGTCAGCGTCATATGACTTTCTTCTCCATTGAAAGAAACTGGTCAAAAAAGATAAAAAGTGCCTTCCTTTCAAGCTTGATAGCTTTGTTTGCAAGCGCTTTTATTCCTTCATCCGGGGCCGGTGAAAATGAAGCAGACAATAGCTCAGAACCCGGATCATCCCAACCACAAATCAAGAAAATACGACTCGATGACAATTCGGAGGTTGTAATTGTAAAGGTGACTGATGACTTTCCTGTGTTGCCTGAAATTGATCAATGGCTAAAACAATGTGCATCTTGCATTAAACAAGAACCGCCAGACGACGATGAAAAAGAAACAAACAGTTCGGATACCGAATTCACAGTATCACCTCAAGATCCGCCTTCACCTTCAGTTTTTCAAACGGTTGAATCCGGCGAGAAACCTTTTCAGTGTTCCCTGTGCCAAAAGTATTACAAAACAGCTGCATCATTAGCTAGCCATATAAGCGCCTCCCACAGCGGGGAACCGGAGGTTGTAATTGTAAAGGTGACTGATGACTTTCCTGTGTTGCCTGAAATTGATCAATGGCTAAAACAATGTGCATCTTGCATTAAACAAGAACCGCCAGACGACGATGAAAAAGAAACAAACAGTTCGGATACCGAATTCACAGTATCACCTCAAGATCCGCCTTCACCTTCAGTTTTTCAAACGGTTGAATCCGGCGAGAAACCTTTTCAGTGTTCCCTGTGCCAAAAGTATTACAAAACAGCTGCATCATTAGCTAGCCATATAAGCGCCTCCCACAGCGGGGAACCGGAGGTTGTAATTGTAAAGGTGACTGATGACTTTCCTGTGTTGCCTGAAATTGATCAATGGCTAAAACAATGTGCATCTTGCATTAAACAAGAACCGCCAGACGACGATGAAAAAGAAACAAACAGTTCGGATACCGAATTCACAGTATCACCTCAAGATCCGCCTTCACCTTCAGTTTTTCAAACGGTTGAATCCGGCGAGAAACCTTTTCAGTGTTCCCTGTGCCAAAAGTATTACAAAACAGCTGCATCATTAGCTAGCCATATAAGGGCCTCCCACAGCGGGGAACGCACCTGTACCCAGTGTCAGCCCCCGGTGACCCTCAAAAGTGCTCAGGCGCTGGCCGATCACAACCGAAGTCACCACAGCGGGGAACGCACCTGTACCCAGTGTCAGCCCCCGGTGACCCTCAACAGTGCGAAGGCGCTGGCCACTCACAACCAAAGTCACCACAGCGGGGAACGCACCTGTACCCGGTGTCAGCCCCCGGTGACCCTCAACAGTGCGAAGGCGCTGGCCACTCACAACCAAAGTCACCACAGCGGGGAACGCACCTGTACCCGGTGTCAGCCCCCGGTGACCCTCAAAAGTGCTCAGGCGCTGGCCACTCACAACAAAAGTCACCACAGCGGGGAACGCACCTGTACCCAGTGTCAGCCCCCGGTGACCCTCAACAGTGCGAAGGCGCTGGACAATCACAAATTCAGAAAACACCGTAAACGCAAAAGACTGGCAGAGGAGGACGACTGAAAAACAACCTCAGGATGCCATCCCCTTCACCGGCTGCATTCGTTATCATCCGTGCGACTGTATTGATGAGGCCGTATGACCAGCCGACCGCCGTCCAAACTAAAACAATTACTGCTACGCGATCAGTTATGGTGGCGTTATTACCAGCGCAACGCCGATACGATACGCCCTGCTGTGGTTGATGCGATCAGCAAAGTACTGGCCTGAGGGCGGGTGATCATGGGGTATGCCAGCTTTGTATGCAGCAACCATGAATGCTCTCACACCAAAAAGATCTGCTTTGGCTGTAAAGCCCGGTTGTGTAATACCTGCGGCAAAAAACTGACCGATCAGTGGATTGCTGACCAGAAAGCGCTGTTGCCGGATACTGAGTAGCAACACATCACCTTTACGATGCCTGATGCACTCTGGGAGCTGTTCAGAATCAACCGCACCTTACTGGGTAAACTGAGCCCACTGGCGGCAAAAAGCCTGCAGGCCTTTGCCGGGAAAAAAGGCGTGACACCTGGCATTTTCACGGCACTGCATACCTTTGGCCGAAAGCTGAACTGGAATGTTCATATTCACCTCTCTGTGACCCGTGGCGGATTATACGACGGAAACCAGCAATGGAAGTCAGTCTACTTCACCAAAAACGCCATCATGCCCGCGTGGCGTTACGGCGTGATCAACCTGCTCAGGGAAGCGTTTAAACGTGGCGAGCTGGATCTGCCTTCCGAGCTGAAAGACAGCTGTCATGACCTTTCCGGCTTCAATGATTTCCTCGATGAGCAATAATACCAAAAGGACTGGATCGTCCATTTTGCCAAAGCCACCAAAAGCCCCCACCGCACCATCAGCTACCTGGGGCGCTATATCAAACGACCACCGCTGGCCATGTCGCGCCTGAAACACTATGGCGGTGATACCGTTGTGTATGAGTATCTGGATCACCGCACCAAAACCCGCCGCCATGAAACCTGTGAAGGGGAAGAATTTATAGAACGACTGACACAGCATATTCCCGACAAAGGTTTCCGAATGATCCGGTATTATGGTTTTCTGGCCTGCCGGGGAAGGGCTACATTGCTGCCCACCGTCTACAACCTGCTCAATCAGCCCGAACGAAACGCCCTGAAAATAACCTTTCCGGCGTTACTGAAACAAACCTTTGGGCTCGACCCGCTGCAATGCATCCTCTGTCAGGCTCAAATGATCTTCACCGGCATTACCCGGGGGAAGCCGCAGTACGAGCTGTACAAATACCATCAACAGCTTGCGCTTGCGCTTGCGAAACCGATTACATAGTTCACGCCCTCAATCCGTCTGAAATCAGGATTTCAGGGTGAGATCGGGCAAATCAATAGGATTTAGGTGGTATCAGACAGATAAGCACAACATTCAGTGTCAGGTAATAGGGTGCTGAGAGGGTGGAAAACCAAAGGTTACAGGAATGACTGGAATAATGATTTTTTGAAATTCCTATGCGTAAATTCCTATGCGTCAAGTATATTTATAGAACGCGCGATTATCCTGAGTCCCCATATCCGGATCTTCATAAACCCAGCCATGTCCCCATTCCGTGGTCTGTCTTACCATGCGCTGTGAGCTTCTGGCATTAATACCAGAACCATCAAACTGTCCGGCATAAACCTGCTGGAAAACTTCCTGTTCTTCATCCAGCGTACCGAACATGACTTCGAACTGGTAACCGAGCCACTTCAGGGCAAACTGAGTCGATGAGCTGGGTTCCAGCGGCTCCATACCGTAAACAAAGGCTGCCGTATTTCCCCAGAGGAAATCGGGTACGAAGTTGGGCACCTTTGTCCACGGAATAGCTTCACCGGGGAAGTTGCCGTAATAGCGGCCTTCCTTGGGAATCGGGAATACGGTTGTATTCAGTACCACCAGCGATTTTACCCGCTCCGGCTGCTGGATCAGGGTGCCGATGCCAATTGCTCCACCCCAGTCGTGTACAACCAGTGTAACATTCTGCAGATCAAGATAGTTAACCAGCTGAATCAGGTTATTTGAGTGATGCATATCAACCATTTCAAAACCGGCCTGTTCAGAAAGACCAAAACCGATATGATCCATAGCAACTACCCGGCTAGTGCCTTTTTGTCGCTTAACCAGTTCTTTAACCGCTTTGCGATAGGTATAGGATGTTTCCGGATTACCATGGATGAATAAAATAGTGGCGTCCGGCCCCCCTGCCCCAAATACCTTGTCATAGAAGAACAGTTTTTTGCCTTTGTCCGCCCCTTCAGGAATGACAAACCAGGCTTCGGAGCCTTCCGGATAATAATCAGCAGGATACTCCGTTAATACAGTATTGCCCGGTGTCGTTGAAATGATGGCTGCGCTGGCATCCGGCGCAGACTCAGCCGCTGGTGCAATTCCTGCGGCTACTAATAAACATGCCGCTATTGTTTTTCTGATCATTGATTACCTGCCTGTAATGACTTTTTCCTGTATTAGCCCAGTTTGCAGGTCAATACCACGATCTTATTATGTGCAGGCAGGTACCCGCTCTTAATGCTTAAGTCGGCAAGAAAATTGATATTTTCGGACAAAAACAATGTCCGGATTAATAATCAGAGTGGTTGGCGTTCAGGGGTAGCATCGCCAAATGCCGGAATATGAGTGCAGTTATCATAAATACGGCCAATATGCGGATAAGGTGACATCGCGACTTTCAATCGTCGCGCCATGGAAACCAGTGGAATCAGCAATACATCAGCCATTGTCAGCGATTCCCCGAAACAATAGGTGCCAGTGAAAGCCTGATGCGCCAGCGTATATTCCAGTGCCTCCAATCCCCGCATCAACCTTAAATGCAGCTCTTCATCGGTAAAACGTTCAGTTTCCAGACCCAGCGGGTCTGACAGCATCGGCTGAACATCACAGGCAATACAGTGCGAGAAGGAGCGTACCCGCGCTTTTAACTCCGGGTTATCAGGCAATAATCTGGGCTTTGGTTCGATTTCTTCCAGATACTCAATAATCGCCAGTGACTGACGCAGCGTCTGATCATCACTGATCTGCAATACCGGCACTGTGGCGCTTTGCTTATCGTCTACAGAGACAAGTTCATAATCAAGCTGCTTGAGATTCAAAACAATCCGAACCCGATGGCACTCGGGTGAGAGGCTGGTACTGTATAGCTTCATAATTATGACCGTTGCGAATCACTGCCCAGACGAATTATCTGCATGCCAAGAGTAGGCACAGATAACCGTGCCGACAACCGAATATATGGTGTTGACTCCACATCAAAATCAATTTTCAGCCTGTCACTTAGACGATCATGAGCAGATATCTAACAGGAACAAACAACTCCAAAAAAACAGTTTCAAAACTGGGATAAACGTGTAGAATTAAAAGGTATAAGTGACGCTATCCTTTCATATACATCCTGCCGCTTGTACACCCTCTTATATTTCGTTTTGACTTAATTCAGAGCAGATTCAATGCGCATAGAATCAGACCTCAAGCTGGGCTTTAAAGACGTTTTGTTCCGCCCCAAGCGTTCCACTTTAAAGAGCCGCTCCCAGGTCAGCCTTGATCGCACTTTCCACTTCTATCACAGCAAGAGTGAATGGACTGGTGTTCCTGTTATCGCTGCCAACATGGACACCGTTGGTACTTTTGAAATGGCGGACGCACTGGCCAAGCATGGTATGCTGACAGCTATTCACAAGCATTACACGCTGGAACAGTGGAACAGCTTTATTGCTGGTGCCGACAATAACATTCATGAACATGTGATGGTCAGCTCCGGCACTTCCGATGCCGATTTCCAGAAAATCAAAACCATTATTGAACACAACCCAATGCTGCGCTTTATCTGCATTGATGTCGCCAATGGTTACTCTGAACACTTTGGCAACTATGTCAGCCGTGTTCGTGAAGCATTCCCAGACAAAGTTATCATTGCCGGTAACGTAGTGACTGGTGAAATGGTTGAAGAACTGATTCTGTGCGGTGCTGACGTAATCAAAGTTGGCATTGGCCCCGGTTCTGTCTGCACTACCCGTGTTAAGACTGGCGTGGGCTACCCACAGCTGTCTGCCATTATTGAGTGTGCTGATGCAGCTCACGGCCTCGGCGGTCAGATTATCGGTGACGGTGGCTGCGCCGTAGCCGGTGATGTTGCCAAAGCCTTTGGTGGCGGTTCGGACTTCGTCATGCTCGGCGGCATGCTGGCAGGTCACGATGAATCCGGCGGTGAACTGGTTGAAGAAGACGGCAAACAGTTCCGCCTGTTCTACGGCATGAGCAGTGCAACAGCGATGGAAAAACATGCTGGAGGTGTTGCTAACTACCGTGCATCTGAAGGGAAAACCGTGCGCGTTCCTTACCGTGGTTCAGTTGATGAAACCGTGAAAGATATTCTCGGCGGCGTTCGTTCTACCTGTACCTATGTAGGTGCTGATCGCCTGAAAGAACTGACCAAGCGCACAACCTTTATTCGTGTGCAGGAGCAGGAAAACCGGATTTTCTCCTGATATCCTTCGCTGCTACTAAAAAAGGCGCTTTATAGCGCCTTTTTTATATCTGCCGGTGAGCAAACAAGCTTAGTAAGTTACCTTTAAGCCGCGCTCACGAATCACATTGGCAATTTCTTCCAGCAAGTCCTTGGAAGGCGGCTTAACTTCTTCCAGCTCATAAGTGTCATTCAGAACATCCCACTTATGCTTGCCCAGACGATGATAAGGTAGCAGTTCAACCTTCTCGATATTCTTCATCGGAGCCAGGAAGTCAGCCATGCGTTCAGCATAAGCCGGATCGGTTGTGTAACCATCAACAACCACATGACGAATCCAGACAGGTTTGCCGATTTCACTCAGGTAGCGGGCAAAATTCAGTGTTGGTTCATTGGGTACCAAGGTCAGCTTGCGATGCATATCCGGATCGATCTGCTTGATATCGAGCAGAATTAGATCTGCCGCATCAACTGCATCACGCACTGCCGGGGTAGTGCGTTTTACAAAACCGCCGGTATCAATACAGGTATGGAAACCTTCTTTTTTACAGCGGTTCAGAATTTCGGCAACAAACTCAGCCTGTAGCAGCGGCTCACCACCGGAAACTGTAACCCCGCCTTTTTTCAGGAAATGCTTAACACCCTGAATTCGCTGCAGGATGTCATCCATCTCCGTTGAAGGCTCGTCCTTCATCGACCAGCTGTCACGGTTGTGGCAGTAACGGCAGCGCATCAGGCAACCCTGCATAAACACAACGTAACGAATACCAGGGCCGTCAACGGCGCTGAAAGAATCTTCGGAATGAATCCGTCCCAGCATCAGGCCTTCCTCTCCTGTTGAAAATCTCGTCTGTCATTTCCGGTTGAACGCCGGAAAAGCGGGAAGGATACAGGTTGATAGTCGAAATGTGAGGCAGGGTTTATACGGTATAATCGTAACATTACGATAACATCATAGACCCACAGAGTATCTTCACAGCCAGAGGATAGTTCATAAATCTGACTTGATATGAATTACATCCATATGAATTCTTTCATTAACAATGATCAGATATCTGCCTCAGGATTAATGACATTTCAAGGCACTATTCTGTTTATAAAATTAGGCATTTTGCTCTGTATTTTACTCTCGGTATCACAAAACATTATGCATTAAGAAAAATACAAACAGCGCTTTTATTACTATCGAGTATTTAGTGAAAGCCCTGAAACTGTTTACTCTAAGATGCTATTCAACATTTCAAACAACTAGCAACCTTTCTGATAAGTAAACGTAGTTAACGCCCTTATTGTTGTACGGCTATACAGGCGGGCACCGCACTCCTCCCGATACGCTAGGTAGAGCTACCTATGTATGCCGGTAAGGTGATTGTCTAGCATATCAAGCAATAACGATATCAAGATATTTACAGGAAGATAATTGTCCCCGGAGGACATAATGAGCACAACCGAGAGCAAATATATTTATAAGACTGTGTACGAAGAATTTACTGGCCTGAAGCCACCCGAATCTAAAAACGCCAAGCCCAAACGCCGCCGGGGATACGGTCACCCTTACCGTATGCGTCTTAACATGCAGGATGAAACCCAGCCTGTTGAAGCAAATGATGCCCTCCCTGTTGAAATTCACCAACACCAACCGGAACATAACACATTTAATGATACCAATTATTTAACCAATAAATTCAAAAAAGAATTTAGAGAGAGTCATAAAAAAGATTTTCGTCGTCAGCCAAGAAATGATTTTGCAGCCCACCCTGTAGAATTTGCGATTGCGCCGAAAAAAGAGCCAAAAGAAGGCCCTAAAGTCACCTACAGAAAACGTCGTCATGCCATCGATGACAATGATATCGAAACGTCTGTAGGCTAAACCCCACACCAGGTTGTGCTTCCTCCTGTCATGAGGCGCTGAAAACGCCTCATAAAAATGCAAAATATCTTCTTGTATATCCTGAAAGTAAATTATCAAACCGGTGGCTGCAGCAATAGCTGATAACCTTGAGCCTGGCCGTCACCTTTTGATATCTCGGATGCCGTATTTAACAGTACGGGTATATTTTTTCTGCCATGCCCGAAGTCGGGTAAGTAAAACACCGGACAACTGACCCGTTGGGCAAAATTCTCCAGCACATGATGATTCGCTGAAATTGCCTGCGTATCGTCTTCGCCTGAACGGCTACAGACAAATTCGCCCAGAATAATGCCATCACAACCTTCCAGAAATGATGTGAAACGCAGGCTGTCCAGCGTTCGCTCAAGCTGTTGCGGGCTCAGGCCAATATCTTCAAGCAGCAAAGTATACCCACTTAAATCAGGCACATAATCTGACCCCTGCAATACCTGAACAAGCGTTAAGTTGCCGCCCGTCAACCGGGTTTGCGATTGAGTGATACCGGCTGCAGCTGTGTTCATGGGTGTCAAGCCGGAATACTGCTGAATATCTGTAGCTGTTGTTTTTTCCAATAAAGAGAACACATCTCGAACGGAAGCATCCGCACTGATTGTGCCTCCGTTCATTGCCTGCAGTTCCTGATTACTGGACAACACAATGCCCAGCACACTGGGCCAGTTCCAGCGCCTTTGCAGATAGCAATGCAACGCCGTGATATCACTGAAACCAATTAATGGCTTTACCCGTTCAGGCTCCGGTATTTTATCAAGTGCATCAAATAACCGTGTTGCACCGGTACCGCCACGCACTGCCCATACAGCGGCAGAATCAGGGGCAGTCAGCGCTTTAATCAAATAATCCGCACGCACTTCATCTTCATGGGCATAGTTCAATGGAGTTGGCTGCATCTGCTCAGCAGGCATTCGTACCCGATAGCTATAACCTTCCAGCACATCGCGCACTTGCTGCAGGGCTCGCTCCCATCCGGCAATGGCGCCGGACGGTGCAACAACATCAATCAGATCGCCGGGCTTTAACGGCTGCCATCTTTTCTGTGCAGGCATGACCTTTCTCGGTTATAAAACAGATAGAACGTTTATAGAATGAATAACTTAATACAACCAAAAAACCCTCGCCGGGGCGAGGGTTTTTAGTGACAGATCAATGGATAGCGTGATTAACCGCCCGCTACATATTTGATCATCACACCGGCCGCCACCGCAGAACCAATAACACCCGCAACGTTTGGTCCCATCGCATGCATCAGCAGGAAGTTATGCGGATTCGCTTCCAGCCCGACCCTGTTGGATACCCTTGCCGCCATTGGTACCGCCGATACACCGGCAGAACCAATCAATGGATTGATCGGGGTTTTACTGATACGGTTCAGCAACTTCGCCATCAGCACTCCCGCTGCGGTACCCACACAGAAAGCAACAATACCCAGCGCCAGAATACCCAGTGTTTCAGCCTGCAGGAACTTATCTGCCACCAGTTTTGAACCCACAGACAAACCAAGGAAAATGGTCACAATATTGATCAGTGCATTCTGAGCCGTGTCAGATAAACGATCAACGACACCACATTCCCGCATCAGGTTACCAAAGCAGAACATACCAAGCAGTGGCGCCGCATCCGGCAGCAATAACGCCACCAGCACCATCAGTACCAGCGGGAAAACAATCTTCTCACGCTGACTGACCGGACGCAGTTGGGTCATTTCGATCTTACGCTCTTCCTCATTGGTCAGCGCTTTCATAATCGGCGGCTGGATCAGCGGCACCAGCGCCATATAGGAATAAGCAGCAACCGCAATAGCGCCCAGCAATTCAGGTGCCAGCATACTGGAAACGTAGATTGCCGTCGGCCCATCTGCGCCACCGATAATACCAATCGCTGCCGCCTGAGCGACAGAGAAATCCATCAACCCGTAGCTGGTCAGCGCCAGCGCACCGATAACCGTAGTAAAGATACCAAACTGTGCAGCCGCACCCAGGAACAGTGTTTTAGGATTACCCAGCAACGGACCGAAATCAGTCATTGCCCCAACACCCATAAAGATCACCAGTGGCGCAATACCGCTGGCAATGGCAACACTGTAAAACTGATACAGCATCCCGTTGCCGTAGCCGGAATCTGCTGCCAGATTCTCTGCCGCTGTCTGCACCGCTACCGGAGCATTATGGTAAACCTCAATGAGTTGCTTACCCGATTCAAACGGTGCACCCAGCACAGCTGCAAGCTGTTCCAGCTGAATATCTTTAGCAACATGTGCCATCTGTTCAACAGCAGAATAAGCCAACCCTGCTTCAGGAATATTGGCAAGAATGCCACCAAAACCAATCGGCACCAGCAGCAGCGGTTCAAAGTTACGACGAATGGCCAGATACAACAGCACAAAGCCAATCACGATCATACTTGCCTGACCGAACGTCAGGTTATAAATGCCTGAGCCGTACCACAGGCTTAACACCTTATCCATTAGCCTGCTCCTTACGCCACAGTCAGGAGCGTATCACCAACGGCAACCGCATCCCCTTCTTTAACATTGACAGTACCGACAACCCCCGCTTTGGAAACCCGCACTTCGGTTTCCATCTTCATTGCTTCCAGTATCAGTACAACGTCGCCTTCCTGAACCGCCTGCCCTGGCTGGACATGGACTTTCCAGATATTACCGGCCAATGGTGCTTCCAGTGGTTCTCCCCCTGAAACAGGAACAGCAGCAGCTATCGGAGCTTGTGCAGCACCGGCATTAACAGCTTTGATACCAGAAATATCCCCACCATCTGATACTTCAACCACATACTCACTGCCGTTGACGTTTACGGTATAAACCTCTGGCTCGCCCGCCTTACGTTCCGGCTGCTCGTTGCCGGTTGGTGCCGGTTCAAAGGCGTCCGGATTACCACGGTTTGCCAGAAATTTCATACCAATCTGCGGAAACAGGGCAACAGTCAGCACATCATCAATACTGTCGTTTGCCAGCTGAATGCCTTTTTCTTTGGCCTCAGCAACAACTTCGTTATAAAGGCGCCCCATTTCCGGCTGCAGCTGATCGGCCGGGCGACAGGTTATTGCTTCACCACCGTCGAGTACTTTGGCCTGCAGCTCGGCGTTAAACGGCGCTGGTGCAGCACCGTATTCACCTTTGAGAATGCCCTGAGTTTCCTTGGAGATACTCTTGTAGCGCTCGCCGGTCAGTACATTAAGTACGGCCTGTGTGCCAACGATTTGAGAGGTGGGTGTCACCAATGGAATAAAGCCCAGATCTTCGCGAACGCGGGGAATTTCCTGCAGCACTTCATCAAACTTGTCGGCAGCTCCCTGTTCCTTCAACTGGCCTTCCATATTGGTCAGCATGCCGCCGGGTACCTGGGCAACCAGAATGCGGGAATCAACACCGCGTAGCGCGCCTTCAAATTTGGCGTATTTTTTCCGCACTTCGCGGAAGTAAGCAGCGATTTCTTCCAACTTGCCCAGATCCAGCCCGGTATCACGTTCAGTACCCTGCAACGCGGCCACAATCGATTCGGTTGGTGAATGACCATAGGTCATGGACATGGATGAAATAGCGGTATCAACCCGGTCAATACCGGCTTCAATCGCCTTCAGAATGGACATGGATGACAGACCTGAAGTTGCATGACAGTGCAACTGTATTTCCAGCCCAGTTTCTTTTTTCAGACGGGATACCAGATCATAGGCTTCATGGGGCAGAATAATGCCGGACATATCCTTGATACAGAGCGAGTCTGCTTCCATATCTTCGATACGCTTTGCCAGATCAATCCAGTTATTAACGGTATGAACCGGACTGGTGGTATAGGAAATCGTACCCTGCGCGTGAGCACCCTGCTTTTTGACCGCTTTCATTGCCTGCTGCAGATTGCGCGGATCATTCATGGCGTCAAATACCCGGAACACATCCATGCCATTGACAACAGCACGCTCTACAAACTTATCAACGACATCATCCGCATAATGCCGGTAACCGAGCAAATTCTGACCACGCAACAACATTTGCTGTTTGGTTTTAGGCATCGCTTTTTTCAGTGCCCGCAGACGCTCCCACGGATCTTCGCCCAGAAAGCGAATGCAGCTGTCAAAGGTCGCGCCACCCCAGGTTTCTAACGACCAGAAACCAACATCATCAAGTTTTTCTGCAATCGGCAGCATATCTTCCAGACGCAGCCGGGTTGCAAACAGAGACTGGTGCGCATCACGCAGCACAACATCGGTAATACCTACCGCGTTCTTAACTTCGGTCATTTAAATAATTCCCCCTGAAATCAGACGTTACTGGCTGCGAGCACGGTGTTGTTGAATGGCATCACCGATAACGGCGAGCAGCACGGGATCGCTGGCGGGATCCGCAGCGCCTGTATTGGGTATGGCCGACACACTGCCGCCCGTAACTTGAGATTCGTCAGACACCGGCGTAGTCGCCTGAACGATGCGCGACATAAGGCTGGTAACAAAGACCAGCAAGGTAAGAAAGATAAAGACAAAACCCATGCCGAATAACATCAGGTTCAGTCCTTCTCCCATCAGATCCGCTGAAGACACGGTTTTCACCTGCTTTTATAATTATTCACATCAACTAATTTTTTTAGTCGCTATACTGACGACCGTTGCTCTCTGTGTGCCCGATTCTCCCGCTCGCAACACACGACACCGCAATAATAATCAGATGCCAGAATGATGCTTAATATGCACTGGCGTCCTCATTCTACCGAAATAAGGGTTTCACGCAATATTCAACTAGACATTATGAAAAATTCTCTATTTCCCCGTCTGCCAGAAACCGCGATTAATTACTGATTATTCACAGCCCCGCTGCGCTTAAAAATCACTATAATGCTGCCTTTATCCGGCAAACAGAGGACTTTGGTACGTGCCTATTGCACTCGCCCCGATGGAAGGTGTTGTTGATTACCTGATGCGTCAGCTACTGACTGAAATTGGCGGTTTTGACCTCTGTGTCACTGAATTTGTCCGGGTTACCGATACTGTTTTTCCTGACAGCGTTTTTTATCGTTACTGCCCGGAGCTGCGTCATCAGTGTGAAACCCTGTCCGGCGTCCCGGTTCATATTCAGCTGCTGGGCAACCATCCGCAACTGATGGGTGAGAACGCCGCTAAAGCCTGCAAACTGGACGCCAAAGGCATAGATATAAATTTTGGCTGCCCGGCACGAACAGTGAACAGAAACAAAGGCGGTGCAGCATTACTGGTTGATACTGAAATTCTGCATACGATTGTTAAAGCGGTAAGAGAAGCTGTGCCTGATAAAATCCCGGTTACCGCCAAAATGCGGCTGGGCCTTGAAGACAAGTCGTTAGCGCTCGATAACGCTATCGCCATTGCTGAAGCCGGTGCGGAAAACCTGGCGGTTCATGCCCGTACCAAAATCGAAGGCTACAAACCACCCGCTCACTGGGAGTGGATTGCCCGGATTCGGGAAGTTGTTTCTATTCCAGTCACCGCTAACGGTGATATCTGGACACCTGACGATTATGATCGCTGCCGCGAAGTCTCCGGCTGCGAAAAAGTGATGATCGGCCGGGGCGCACTGGTAAACCCGTTTCTGGCACGCAATATTAAAAACCGGGAAGCTATTGAGCCGGATGCCCACCAGCACTGGCAGTCCGTTCGCCGACTGGTGTGTGAACTGGCACAGAGAATTACCCGCTGTGATGAAACAGAAAGAGCCCGGGTGAACATCCGTAACTCCGAGCGCTATCTGATGACACGACTGAAGCAGTGGCTGTCCGTGATGAGTAAACATAACCCGCAGGCTGCTGCGTTTTTCCAGCAGGCGCGATTAATCCGCTGTCCAAACCAGTTACTGGAAACGTTGCAGGTCAGCTGAAATCAGAGGCCAGTTAAACCGGCCACTTTTCCAGGCGCCAGGCACTGTCCCAGAACAGATATTCAAGCTTGATTGAGTCGGTAAACAATTGGTGCATACGCTGGCGGGTGGTTTCTGAAGCTGACTCCGCCAGCTGATCTATCAGCATAATCACATCATCAACGGTTTTGGAAAACTCGTCACTGGCATACATATCAATCCAGCTTTGCCACGGGTTATTCGGACTGGCCTTTTCCAGAATATAGTTACCTACCTCACGATAGACCCAGAAGCATGGCAGTAGCGACGCCAGCCCTACGGGTAATTCATCAAGGGCACAGCAGGAAACCATCATGCCGGTATAAGTCATACAGGACGGGCTTTTACCTGCTGAAGTATCCAGCTCAAATTCCTTCATATGGCCATCATGCAGCGCTCGCTCCTCGGTAATAACATCCTGCGCCAGCCCGAGAAAATGAAGAATCTGCACATCATCCGCCGCTTTTGCTGCCAGCAATGCCAGCGAGCGGCTGAAATCCCGCAGATATAAAGTATCCTGCACAATATAAAAGCTGAAACACTCCCTGCTCAGGGAACCGTCCATTAGCGCTTGATTGAAAGGTTGTTTCAGAATGGCATCATAGACAGCCTGGTTACGCTGCCATGCTTCAGAACTGAAGTTCATACAATGACTCCTGGATTCGGTTATAACTGAGAAATAATTACCTGATTACCACTGAAGCTACGCATGTCTACAGGAGTACCTTTGTTAATTACTCTGTCTCGTAGCATATACGGATGTACTATTAACCCCGTGATCAGAACGTTAAAAGCAGCAATATATAGTCTCTCGCTAACAAGACGATAGTTCATGAATTTTAAAGGTCATGCACGCCAAGCCTTTAAGCGATAGCCATTCTTCTACATGCTGGCGTACGCTCAGTGGTAATCAGGAATAATTATAAATATCATGATTCATCCATACTCAGCTCATCATCACCGTCATTGCTCCCTGTTTCAGAGGAACTGCCAGATGATGAGCTACTGTCCATATGACTGCCACCAATTCCGCTCCCTTCCTCGACAGCACTTTCCATTTTAGCACCCCCTTCAGGAGACAAGGTAGAAAGGTCTGTTTCAACAAAGGGGAAAACATTTTCCTTGCTTAACCAGCCATAAGTATCAGTATCAGGCTCAGACTGATCAACGCCAAGGGGAGGGATATGAGCATGAAGAGATTCATCTGAAATATGCTCATACCATTCATCTGCATTCGAAAAAGCTGTTCTGACACGACACTGCCTGATACAGCACCAGAAACCACCACCCAAATGTACGCCATTTTGAGTCCAGTGCTTCCATACACCTTCCGGAGACCCTATCCTTTTATCAGGGTGATCTGGACAAGGATATCCCAGCAGATTCCTCGTCTGCACACGCTTGCCCGCACTAGACGCCTGCAGTATGGATGTATTGCCTTCGATGTTCGGAGTTTTTTTATCTGCCTTCTTCTTGTGCTCATTACTATGATGATAAACGTCAAAGTATAAAGCCTGGTCATTCAGGTATGGCTTTTTATACCCGCAACCCTGAACTTCACACTTGTATTCTATACCTTCAGTTCCTTCCCCTATAAGACGCATTTGCATGCCCATCATCAGCTGCGTAAGCGCAACATTCCAAAAATGATTATATGGCCAGAAATCAATCTCTTCCTTGTGGACTTCAATAACATGGCGCCCCAATTCGCCAAGTGATCTAAATTTTTCAACATGTCCCTTGTTACAGACAATATTGTTCTGATGCCAAAGAATAATCTGAGCTTTACTAATATCCCCTCTGGCATCAGCAAAATATTGCTCAATAATGTGCTTCTTTTTGATATGCTCCCATAAATCAGCAACCTTTTTATAGGCCACATGTTTTCCCTCTTCTATACACCCCCTAACCAGACAGATAAATGCACCTTCCTCTTCTGGAGCAACCAGTAAAGCAGCACTTAAACTGCTCTCTGCGGCAACTGGCTCCAACTCACTCTGAGAGTCAATGCTAGCTCCAACAGTTCGCAGCGTTTTCCGAGGCCTTCTTTTCATCGGGTGGGTTACCGTCGCAGCATTAAGCTTTCCCTTTGAAATCTTTCTTTTTTTAGATTCCCCCGTTTTAAGCTTCGCAGCTACAGGCTTGCTTTTTATTATTTTCTTTTCAGGCTTACTTGGTAATTTCCTTGGAGCCCTAGACTTGCGTCGGGCAGCATTTTTGGAATAAGAGTCGGTTTCTCTATGAACGGTTTTAGCATTACCACCGTCACGAGAAGAGGTTTTCGGTTTTCCTGCCTTTGCCTCCTGCAGCGATATCAGCAACAACGCAAACAGTATGATGAAACCGTGAAACAACAATCTTGATGCGACATATTTCTTCGACGACAGATTTATTGCTTTCTCCTGCATTTGTGGCGCCTGCCGCAAGGGTTAATCACTTTGAAAGAATAGCCCTGCAGCTGGCAGCTTCCACATAAAAGTCACCTTATTAGTTAACAGCCAGGCAATCTGTAATCGCTTCAAGCTTAATCACGTAGATTATTTTCCCTTAAGAGACCTGCCCATGCCCGCTGTAAAAGCCACAGCAATCCTCCTGCTGAAATGACGCCAGAAGCGATCAGCAGCAACGTTACCAGTGTTTTCTTTCCCGGATTATGCAGCAGTTCAACCAGATTATAAGCCTGCAAACCCAACCAGATTGAAAAACAGCGTCCGGGGCAACATTCCGATAAAACCGCCTCCGACAAAAGTAGTGAAGCGAATACCTGTAGCGGGTAGCAGAAAATTAATCATTGAGAATGGCAGCACCGGAGAAATCCGCACCAGAATCATCAGCGGCCAGTCCCGCTGCTGCATCTCGGTAACCAGTTGCTGGAATGCCGATTGCTCTCCAAAACTCTGTAACAATCGCCCCCTATCAAGGCTGCGCCCTAACCAGAAGCCAAGCATTGATGCAATTAAATAGGCTGAAATCATCATCGGAGCCGCCTGCCACCCCAGAAAATAACCACTGACAAGCGCCACAAAGGTCGTCGGCGTCATTGCCAGCGCCATAGTTAATGAACTGAGAGCAAATAAAGGCAGCCAGTCGGCCAGCGTCAGCGCCTGAAAAAAATCCTGCTGCTGAATCAACAGCGCAGAAACCAGTGAGCTGTATAACAGCGGCATCAGGCTGACCAGCCCAACACTCGATATAATACGACGATTTTTATATAAAAAGGCTTTCAGCTTCACAATAACCGGCTTTATAACAGCAAAACAAGGGTGTCATAATACAAGTAATAAGGCTGGTAGCCATTTCGAATAAATACGGTCAACAGAACCTATATAACAAAGAAAATTACAATACATGCAACACCCCGTTAAACCTGCCCGGATCAACTGGAACGAGAAGGGTCAGCCCCTGTGTGATCGTTTCAACGATGTCTATTTCTCTACCTGCGACGGACTGGCAGAAAGCCGCTACGTTTTCCTGCTGCAAAACCGGATAGAAGAACGCTTTGCCGCCCTGCAGAAAGATCAATGCTTTGTCATCGGTGAAACCGGCTTTGGAACCGGACTGAACTTTCTCTGCAGCTGGCAGGCATTTAACCAGCAGGCAAAACACGATGCCCGCCTGCATTATATAGCCACAGAGAAATATCCCCTTTCCCGGCAGGCATTGAAACAGGCACTTTCTTTATGGCCGGAACTCCAACCATTAAGCGAACAACTTGTAGCTGAACTTCCTGTACCCATACCCGGATTCCACACGATACATTTCGAAGCAGGACGTATTCGCCTCACCTTATTAATGGGAGATTCCTGCGAATGTCTTTCACAGCGACAGGGAAAAGTTGATGCCTGGTTTCTGGATGGCTTCGCTCCCGCCAAAAATCCGGAGATGTGGCAACCGGAACTCTACCGGCAAATGGCTGCACACAGCCACCCGGAAACAACCTTTGCCACATTTACTGCAGCACGTATCGTCCGGGATGGGTTACAATGCGCCGGTTTTTCGGTTCAGAAAATCTCCGGCTTTGGCCGCAAACGGGAAATGATTAAAGGTCAGATGACAACACCTGACAGCAAACCACCCAAAGCGGCAAAGCCTGTTCCGATGTGGCTCCAGCCCAAAAGTGCCAAAACCAATAACAAACAGGTTATAGTGATTGGCGGCGGACTCGCTGGCACTTCATCAGCCAGAGCAATGGCCGAACGAGGCTGGCAAGTCACCCTGCTGGAACAAAAACAGGCACTGGCCGCCGGAGCATCCGGTAACCCGCAGGGCATGTTATATGTGAGGCTTTCCACTGATGATACCGTTCTCAGCCGCTTCAACCTGATGGGTTATGAATATTCCCGTCATAAAATTAAGCAGCTACTGACGAACCAACCAGAAAATCATGACTTCTGTGGTGTGATCCAACTGGGCATATCAGATAAAGGCAGACAACGTCAGCAACGACTGATGAAAAAAGGCTTTCCAAAAGAGCTCGTACAGTTCAAAGAGGCTACCGAGTTAAGTGAACTGGCGGGTATTCAACTAGACCATTCCGGATTATGGTTTCCCGGTGGAGGCTGGGTTAACCCGCCCGTACTTTGTAAAGCACTGGCAAATCATACCAACATCACCGTCATTACAGATTGTGAAGTTATCGGTCTTTCACAACAATCAGACTCAGTCTGGAAGTTGGCTACCTCTCAGGGGGAAATGAGCACACCCGTCGTGATTGTTGCCTGCGCTGATAAAGCCAGCAGCTTTTCACAACTACAACATATCCCGCTGAAACCGATCCGCGGACAAATCAGTGCCCTGCCAGCCACTCATAGCAGTAAAAAATTGCAGACTGTTCTCTGCGCCGACAGCTATGTTGCGCCAACACGACAAGGAAATCATACTTTTGGTGCAACATTTAATTTGCACAGTAATTCACCAGATATTAATGAAGTGGATCACAAAGAAAACCTGCGACAACTGGAAAACCTATCACCCAGACTTTATCAGGCAATGCAGGCTTCATTAAAAACCATCAATAATGGTCGCGTTAGTTTCCGGTGCACAACACCAGATTATCTACCTGTAGTAGGCCCAGTGATACAGGCTGAGCAGTTTGAAATCGATTTTGCCAGATTGCGAAAAAATGCCCGTTACTCTTTTAAGCAACCTCCTGTCTATCATGAAGGTTTATATATCAATAGTGGTCATGGTTCCAGAGGGTTGATTAGCTGTTTACTGAGCGGCGAAATGCTTGCAACCGAAATATGTAAAGACGTATTAGTAACCCCTATTGATATTTCATCACAGTTCAACCCTGCACGCTTTTACGCCAGAATGATGATTCACAACAAGCTAGAATAATACCCCTCAATATATCAAAGCTATTTTTCACTTTCTCCTAAGTGAAACAAACAACTTTTCTTTGAGTTCATCACTTATAAAACAGGCATTTGGATCTACATCTTCCAAGGCATATACTACTCGCAAACCTTGATCAATCTTGATTAGGGTAAATATAATTTCTTTAACATAAAACACATCATATACTTCTTCAGCTCTGATTATTTCTACCTGAATCACTATCTTTTCTTTTAGGTGGCTCCAGGTAAACGTATCATCCCCGATAATCTCAAACTGCAAATTATTTTTTTTTGACTGTTTGGTCGGTAAAAGAAACTCCCGATCCAACTCTGGTTGAAAAACCAGCCGGGCGAGCAGCATAATAGGCCCCAACGCCTCCATCCCTCTCTCACAGCCATGTTTAAAAAGGTACATTGCCTCCTTTGCTGTTCCATCATTTTTCCATTCAGGTCGTGTATAAAGAGCCTTTAAACCACCTGAGAATTCATAAGGACTGCTTGTTGACTTTGTACCCAATATGAAATCAGGAGGAAGTTCAGAGGTAACAGCAATAAGTATACATGGGTCATCTTCTTCACATTGAGAAGCCACACATTTTCTCAGTACAAGCAGCCTTTTTGAGCCATTAGTATCAGTTTCAGATCTATCAACCAGCAAAAAAGATTTCCCCCATGGGATTTTCTGGTAATCGAAGAAGCCGGCAAGACAAGACACGCTTGTATTTATAGAAAACAATAAAGCTATTATTCTAAAAAAAATAGACATGTGTATGGACTATCCCGCGAATATAAAACTATCAAACTAGCAAAAAAACATATAATGGAAAGTAAAAACGCCCATTTAATAAATGAGCGCTTTCATAATAACGGTTTATTTCAGAATAATTATGTCCAGCCAGTAACCTCAGCCAGCGCACTACCGATCTCAGCCAGACTGCGCACAGTCTTCACACCAGCATCTTCCAACGCTGCAAACTTCTCATCGGCAGTACCTTTACCACCAGCGATGATTGCTCCCGCATGACCCATACGCTTGCCCGGAGGTGCAGTTACACCGGCAATGTAAGAAACAACCGGTTTGGTGACATGCTCCTTGATATACGCCGCAGCGTCTTCTTCCGCATTGCCACCGATTTCACCGATCATAAACGATCGCTTCGGTTTTCTCATCAGCTTCAAACAGCTTCAGAATATCGATAAAGCTGGAACCGGGAATCGGGTCACCGCCAATACCGACACAGGTGGACTGACCAAAGCCGAAATCAGTGGTCTGCTTAACTGCTTCATAGGTCAGGGTACCGGAACGGGACACAATACCCACTTTGCCCGGCAGGTGAATATGACCCGGCATAATACCGATTTTGCTTTCACCCGGCGTGATTACACCCGGGCAGTTAGGGCCGATCAGGCGCAACCCCCAGTTCATCACACTTTACCTTGGCTTCCAGCATATCCAGCGTTGGAATACCTTCGGTAATGCAGACTACCAGCTTAATGCCCGCATTGGCGGCTTCAAGAATGGAATCTTTACAGAAAGGCGCCGGAACGTAGATAACAGAAGCTTCTGCACCGGTTGCTTCAACCGCATCCGCAACGGTATTAAATACCGGTAAACCGAGATGTTCCTGACCACCCTTGCCCGGTGTTACACCACCCACCATCTGAGTACCGTAAGCAATCGCCTGCTCGGAATGGAAAGTACCCTGTGAGCCGGTGAATCCCTGGCAGATAACTTTGGTATTTTTATCGATCAGAATGCTCATGCCTGCCCCTCCGCAGCTTTAACAACCTGCTGCGCTGCTTCCGTCAGGCTGCTTGCAGCGATAATATCGAGTCCGCTTTCCTGCAGGCGCTTGGCACCCAGTTCAGCATTGTTACCTTCAAGGCGAACGACAACCGGTACATTAACACCGACTTCAGTCACTGCACCGATAATACCTTCAGCAATCAGGTCACAACGGACAATGCCGCCAAAGATATTAACCAGTACCGCTTTCACACTGTCGTCAGACAGAATGATTTTAAACGCTTCGCTGACACGTTCTTTGGTTGCACCACCACCCACATCAAGGAAGTTTGCCGGTTCGCCGCCGTGCAGTTTGATGATATCCATGGTACCCATCGCCAGACCGGCACCGTTTACCATGCAGCCAATGGAACCATCCAGTGCCACATAGTTCAGTTCCCACTGTGCGGCATGCGCTTCACGAGCATCTTCCTGACTCGGGTCGTGCATCGCCTTCAACTTGGGCTGACGGTACAGGGCATTGCTGTCGATATTGATTTTGGCATCCAGACAGTGCAGATCACCTTCATCAGTAATAACCAGCGGGTTAACCTCGAGCAATGCCAGATCGTTTTCCTGGAACAGCTTTGCCAGTCCGAGGAAAATTTTGGTGAACTGCTTGATCTGGGTTGGATTCAGACCCAGCTTGAAAGCAATTTCACGCGCCTGATAAGGCTGCGGACCTACGAGTGGATCAATCGTAGCTTTGAGGATTTTTTCCGGGGTTTCTTCAGCGACTTTTTCAATCTCGACGCCACCCTCGGTAGAAGCCATGAATACAATTCGGCGAGTGCCGCGATCCAGCACCGCGCCCAGATAAAGTTCCTGATCAATATCAGTGCAGGACTCAACCAGAATCTTGCTTACTGGCTGACCTTTCTCATCGGTCTGGTAGGTAACAAGATTTTTACCCAGCCAGTTATCAGCAAAGGCATGTGCTTCATCTTTACTGCTGACAAGCTTTACACCACCGGCCTTACCACGACCACCGGCGTGTACCTGAGCTTTCACGACCCAGCGGTCGCCCCCGATTTTATCTGTTGCAGCCGCAGCGTCTTCCGGAGTATCAACCGCAAATCCCTGAGATACAGGGAGGCCGTACTCAGCAAACAGCTGCTTTGCCTGGTATTCATGCAAGTTCATGTCTGGCTTCCATTACATCATCATTATACGGCAGCGCGATGAGAGAGCTTTGCACCACCACCTTGTTGTGGGCATCCTTTGCCCGCGTAATTCCTGCTTTTATTATCAAGTCCGGCATCACTGCCATGCAGTGTGCTCAAGGCAATCAATATCCGCGACCGCAAAGCAGTCACGGATATGGCAACACCTTATTTTTTACCGCGAGGTTTGCGGTTCGGCATATGGATGGCGTGGCCATCAACCGCTAATGCTGCTTCATGCAGCGCTTCAGACAGGGTCGGATGCGCAAACATAGTCAGCTGCAGGTCTTCAGTGCTGGAACCGAACTCCATGGCAATCACACCCTGCTGAACGATTTCTGCTGCGCTAGGGCCAACAACGTGAACACCCAATACCCGGTCAGTTTCCTTATGGGAAATCACCTTCACAATACCGTCGGTATCGTTTGCCGCCAGCGCACGACCAATCGCCGCAAACGGGAAGGTACCGACCTTGTACGGTTCGCCACTGGCTTTCACTTCTTCTTCAGTCTGACCAACCCAGGCGACTTCCGGATGAGTGTAAATAACGGAAGGAATCAGGTCATAGTTCACCTGAGCTGTCTTTTCCTTGATCAGCTCAGCAACCATGACACCTTCTTCAGAACCCTTGTGTGCCAGCATTGGGCCACGCACTACGTCACCAATCGCAAAAATGCCCGGCACATCTGTACGACACTGGTCATCAACAAAGATGAAGCCGCGCTCATCCAGATTCACACCACAGCCAGCATCCAGCAAGCCTTCAGTGTATGGACGACGGCCAACAGCAACGATCAGTTTGTCAAAAACAACTGTCTGTTCTTCATCACTGTCTGCGGTGGTGTAACGCACAGTCACTTCACCGTTTTCAACATGAGAACCCACCACACGGGCGCCCAGGCGGATATCCAGTTTCTGTTTCTTGAAAATCTTCTGTGCTTCTTTAGCCACCTGCTGATCAGCTGCAGCCAGGAATGCATCCTGTGCTTCCAGAACAGTGACTTCAGAGCCAACACGCCCCCAGACACTACCCAGTTCCAGACCAATAACACCGGCACCGATAACACCCAGACGCTTGGGAACTTCCTTGAATTCCAGCGCACCGGTAGAGTCAACAATGACATCATCAGCCAGTGGTGTCGGTGGAATTTCAATTGGCAGCGAACCGGTCGCAATAACGACATTCTGCGCTTCCAGTACTTCTACAGAACCATCGTTACGGGTCAGTTCAACCTGCTTACCTGCCAACACTTTACCTTTACCGTGCAGCAGGGTTACACCGTTAGCCTTGAACAGGCTTTCTACACCCATGCAGAGCTTGGCCACAATTTTGTTCTTGCGGGCAATCATGGTCGGCACATCCAGCGCCACACCACTGTGACCGATACCATGCAGCTTGAAATCAGCCTGCGCTTCATGGAATTTGTGGGAACTGTCCAGCAGCGCCTTGGAGGGGATACAGCCGACATTCAGGCAGGTACCACCCAGCTGCGGGCCACCCTTGTTGCCGGTCCATTTTTCAATACAGGCAGTTTTGAGTCCCAGCTGTGCTGCACGAATTGCACACACATAACCAGCCGGTCCACCACCAATCACGACAACATCAAACTTGTTTGGCATGTTGTTTTCCCAACACCTCATAAATAACGGCAGCTGCATATTGAAATCCCGAGGGGGATGCGAATACCTGCCGCCATTTAATTAACAATCATACAGAGTCTGCTACCGGTTCAAGGTTCCGCCGGTAGCCATTCACATTACAGACCCAACAGAATACGCGCCGGATCTTCCAGCAGTTCCTTGATCGTAACCAGGAACGTCACAGCTTCCTTACCATCAAGCAGACGATGATCATAAGAAAGCGCCAGATACATCATGGGCAGGATTTCCACCTTGCCATCAACCGCCATCGGCCGTTCCTGAATCTTGTGCATGCCCAGAATAGCGGACTGCGGCGGATTCAGAATCGGGGTCGACAACAGCGAACCAAAGACACCGCCATTCGAAATAGTGAAGGTGCCGCCGGTCATTTCTTCAATAGACAGTTTGCCATCGCGGGCTTTCAGGCCATATTCCCGAATTGTTGATTCGATCTCGGCCAGCCCCATAAATTCAGCATCACGCAGTACCGGTACCACCAGACCACGATCAGATGATACGGCAACACCAATATCCTGATAGCCGTGGTAGACAATATCATTACCATCAATGGAAGCGTTAACCGCAGGCTGGCGGCGCAATGCTTCCACACAAGCCTTCACGAAGAAAGACATAAACCCGAGGCGGGTGCCATGTTTCTTCTCAAATGCATCTTTATAACGCGCCCGCAACTCCATCACCGGCTTCATGTTGACTTCATTGAAGGTCGTCAACATCGCTGCGGTTTGCTGCGCTTCAACCAGGCGCTGTGCCACGCGGGCACGCAGGCGGGTCATCGGTACCCGTTTTTCGGTACGCTCACCGGATACCGGCGCAGCTTCCGGGGTTGCTGCCGGTGCAGGTTTTGAAGCAGCTGCCGGTGCAGAGGCTACAGGCTGCTGACCTGCCGCTACTGCCGCCAGTGCATCTTCTTTGGTAATGCGTCCGCCCTTGCCGGAGCCTTTAATCTGTGAAGCATCCAGCTTGTTTTCATCAACAACGCGACGCGCTGCAGGGCTGAGGATCGCATCGCCTGTTGCGGCTTCAGCTACCGGCTCAGCAGATGCAGCAGGCTGAGCAGCCGGTGCTGCCGTTTTACCAGCGGCGCCTTCAGCAAAGAGTGCAATGACCTCCTGACTTTCAATGACGTCGCCTTCCCCCTTCATGATTTCCTTCAACACACCATCTGCAGGTGCGACAACTTCCAGGATAACCTTGTCGGTTTCAATATCCACCAGCAACTCATCACGGGAACAGGACTCACCGGGTTGCTTGTGCCAGGTGGCAATTGTTCCGTCGGCGACGGATTCTGGAAAGACCGGAGCTTTAATCTCTGTAGCCATTGCGATTCCTTAATCAGGGCAATATCTGTGCAATTCTTTCTGTTGCTGGTTTGTCCGGATTGGTCGTCTCTTCAACAAAGAAGAAACGACCTGTTTTAATTATCACTAATATGTCTTCCTATGCGTTCAGCGCTTCATCAATCAGCTGACGCTGCTCTTCAACATGTTTGGACATATAACCACAGGCTGGCGCTGCTGATGCCTGACGACCGGCATATTGCAGATACAGCTTTTTGTTACTGTGGGTTTCAAGCGCTCGACGCATATGATGCTGACTGCAGTACCAGGCACCTTGGTTCATGGGCTCTTCCTGACACCAGACGACCGACTCCAGATTAGGATAACCAGCAAAGATGGCATCAAGGTCATCATGCGGGAACGGATAGAGTTGTTCGATGCGAATAATGGCCACATCATCCCGATTATCAGCACGGCGCTGTTCCAGCAGGTCGTAATAAACCTTACCGCTGCACATTACCAGACGCTTGATTTTCTCAGGTTGCTGTTGATCAACCTCAGGCAGTACGGTCTGGAAACCACCGTGCGCCAGCTCTTCCAGTGTTGAAACCGCTAACTTATGACGCAGCAGGCTCTTCGGTGTAAAGGCCACCAATGGTTTACGCAACGGACGCAACACCTGTCGACGCAACATATGGAACACCTGCGCCGGAGTGGTCGGTACACAAACTTGAATATTGTGTTCAGCACACAATTGCAGGAAACGTTCCAGACGTGCAGAGGAGTGTTCAGGCCCCTGCCCTTCATAACCGTGAGGCAGCAACATGGTCAGACCACATAAGCGCTCCCACTTGTGCTCACCACTGGTAATAAATTGGTCAATAACCACCTGAGCACCGTTGGCAAAGTCACCAAACTGGGCTTCCCAGATCACCAGCGTGCCGGGGGTGGTTGTGGCATAGCCATACTCAAAGGCCAGCACCGCCTCTTCTGATAACAACGAGTCAAAAATCTGGAACTTCGGCTGTTCCGCTGACATATTTTTCAGCGGAGTAAAGGTGCTGGCATTTTTCTGGTTGTGCAGCACGGCATGACGGTGAGAGAACGTTCCCCGCCCGACATCCTGTCCGGTTAAGCGAACCGGGTGCCCTTCTTTCAGCAACGTGCCATAAGCCATGGTTTCGGCGAAACCCCAGTTGATCGGCAAAGCACCCGCCGCCATCTTGCGACGGTCGCCCAGTATCTTGCCAACCTGACGTTGCACCGGAAAACCTTCCGGCACATCACACAGGCTTTGCCCCAGCTCCTGCAGGGTTGCCAGTGCTACACGGGTATCGTGACGTGCAGTCCATTCGTGACCCAGGTAGGGAGACCAGTCAACAAACAGTTCACTGTTCGGCTGTTTAACCAGTGCTTTTACGACATGTTCGCCGTTATCAAGCGCATTGCGATAATCATCTACCAGCTGCTGATTCTGTTCAGCGGTAATAACCGATTCGGCCTGCAGTTGCTTCGCATACAAATCACGGGTAGTAGTTTGATTTTTGATCTGCTGGTACATCAATGGCTGAGTACCGGACGGCTCATCCGCTTCGTTATGACCGCGGCGACGGTAGCAGACCAGATCAATCACCACATCACGGCGGAACTGCATGCGATAGTCGAGCGCCATTTTGGTCGCGAACTGTACTGCTTCAGGATCATCGCCGTTAACGTGCAGGATTGGCGCCTCAACAATTTTGGCAACATCCGTACAGTATTCTGTTGAACGGGCATCTTCCGGGCGACTGGTGGTAAAGCCAACCTGGTTGTTGACAATAATATGAATAGTACCGCCGGTTTTATAAGCCCGGGTCTGGGACATCTGCAGGGTTTCCATCACCACACCCTGCCCCGAAAAAGCGGCGTCACCGTGAATAGCAATCGGAACGACCTGATGGCCGTTGGTATCACCACGACGATCCTGTCGAGCCCGGACAGAGCCTTCAACAACCGGGGTCACAATTTCCAGATGCGATGGATTGAATGCCAGCGCCAGATGGATTTCACCACCCGGTGTCATGACATTAGAGGAGAAACCCTGGTGATATTTCACATCACCGGAGCCTTTGGCATTCTGTTTCTTGCCTTCGAATTCATCAAACAGCTCACCCGGGTTCTTGCCCAGGATATTGACCAGCACGTTAAGACGACCACGATGCGCCATGCCGATCACAATTTCTTTTGAGCCGTAGGAGCCAGAACGTTGAATCAGTTCATCCACCATCGGGATCAGTGATTCACCACCTTCCAGTCCAAAACGTTTGGTACCGGGATATTTGGTGCCAAGATATTTTTCCAGTCCTTCTGCCGCTGTCAGTCGCTCCAGCAAATGCAGTTTGGCTTCTTTACCCAGATCCGGTTTACCGCGGACACTTTCCAGACGCTGCTGGAACCAGCGACGCTGTTCGGTATCCACGATATGCATGTACTCAGCGCCGATATTGTTGCAGTACACGGCCTCCAGTGTGGAGACAATTTCTGACAGGGTGGCTTTTTCCTTGCCAATAAACAGCGTGCCGGTCTGGAATTCGGTATCCAGATCAGCGGCACTCAGGCCATGGTGTTCAAGGGTCAGATCCGGGACATTTTCACGCTGCAGAAGACCCAGCGGATCAAGTGCCGCTTTCTGGTGACCTCGAATCCGATAGGCGCTCATCAGGCGCAGCACCAGAATCTGCTGCTTTTCGTGCTCACTGCCAACACTTTCAGCACTACGGGCTACAGTAACGGGACGACCTTTAGCCTGCTGTCGAAAGTGACTGCGAATAGCGGAATGGGGAACATCAGGTGCATTAATACCTTCAACCTGCGGCAAGGTTTCAAAGTATTTGCGCCACTGCTCGGGCACTGCGTTCGGATCGCGCAGGAATAGCTCGTATAATTCTTCTACATATGCAGCGTTGCCACCCGAAATGTGAGATGAACTCCACATCTGCTGCATGATGCCTTCTTGCATTCGAAAATTACCCCGTGGGATTGGGGCAGCTATCCGGCATTTCGCCATTACGTTGGTTATGGAAAAACGGACTTGCTGTTGTTTCCTGAAGTCCGTCTGTTTCTGACCAGTAAAACCGGTAATCACCCGATACCCTGTTTCTCTGACCAGTCAGCATTTATCCGACCACGATCCCGCTAGAATAAATACCGACCATCCCCCACAGATAGTCCGGGTGTTTCCCGGAAGCCCCTGCTGGTTCAACCCAAGATTCGGGCACAAAGTTTCCCCGAACCATGTCGCGCTGTGACACCATAAGCGTCACCTGCAATTATATAGGGGTTTATAACTAAACCCCACAAAAAAAACTAATGATAAGTGTAGTAGTTATTTAACAAGACAGGATTTATGAGTTACCGGCGCCCCTGAAACCCCTATAACAAAGGGCTGAGACAAAAAAGAGTATAACGAAAAAAGTTTTCACCATCAAAATGACAATGAAAACTTTTATTGACTTACATCAAAAAGACGATTTTGTCGTTATCAGGTTCCAGTACGCAGCAACATGTGACGAATATGTCCAATCGCCCGAGTTGGGTTCAAACCTTTCGGGCAGACATTGACACAATTCATAATGCCACGGCAGCGGAATACACTGAACGGATCATCCAGCTCGGCCAGACGTTCTTCTGTTGCCGTATCACGACTGTCGGCCAAGAAACGGTATGCTTGCAGCAAGCCCGCCGGTCCGACAAACTTGTCCGGGTTCCACCAGAAAGAAGGGCAGGATGTGGAGCAGCAGGCGCAGAGAATGCACTCGTACAAACCATCCAGCTTTTCCCGCTCTTCCGGGGTTTGCAACCGTTCGATAGCTGGCGCAGGCTGATCATTAATCAGATAGGGCTGCACCTTTTCGTACTGCTTGTAGAACTGCGCCATATCAACGACCAGATCGCGAATAACCGGCAGACCCGGTAATGGACGCAACACCAGCTTACCCTTACTCAGCGCCTGCGATACCGGGGTAATACAAGCGAGACCATTGGTGCCGCTCATATTCATACCATCAGAACCACAAACCCCTTCACGGCAGGAGCGACGATAAGCCAAGCTCGGATCCTGCTCCTTCAGCATATTCAGAACATCCAGCACCATCACATCCTTGCCGTCCGGCAATTCGAGCGGGTAGTCCTTCATATAGGGAGCATCATCCTGCTCCGGGTTATACCGATAAACACTAACCTGTATATTCATTTAGCTTCCCTCCACCCTTCTTGCTAAGGACACTCACTAAGAGCAAGAACTTAATAAGTCCGCTTCTTCGGCGGGAACGGTTCCATGCCCTTGGGGGCGAAGTTCACATCACGCTGAGTGATGCGCTTGTCAGCCGGATGATACAGCGAATGCTTCAACCAGTTTTCGTCGTCACGCTCCTGGTAGTCATTACGGGCATGCGCACCGCGGGACTCTTTACGTTCCTCTGCCGCAATCGCTGTGGCATAGGCAACTTCATACAGGTTTTCCAGCTCCAGTGCTTCAATACGGGCAGTATTAAAGGCCTGACTCTTGTCTTCGAGATGGGTGTTTTTCAGGCGTTCGCCAATTTCATCCAGCTTCTTCAGACCTTCCTTCATAGCCGGGCCTTCACGGAATACGCCAAAGTACAGCTGCATGGTTTGTTGCAGGTCGTTGCGCACATCCGCTACACGTTCACCTGAAGTGCTGTTATTCAGACGATCCAGACGTGACATCGCCTGTTCAATATCTGAATCACTGGCGTCCACACTGTCGAAGCCTTCTTTCAGACTCTTTTCAATCTGCAGACCCACCGCACGACCGAACACCACCAGATCAAGCAGCGAGTTACCACCCAAACGGTTGGCACCGTGTACAGATACACAGGCTGATTCACCACAGGCGTACAGGCCATCGACAATCTGGTCTGCCCCGTTCTGATCCTGAGTCAATGCCTGACCGCCGACATTGGTTGGAACACCGCCCATCATATAGTGACAGGTTGGTACAACCGGAATCGGTGCCTTGACCGGGTCAACATGCGCAAAGGTACGCGACAGTTCACAGATACCTGGCAAACGCAGATTCAGGGTTTCTTCACCGAGATGATCCAGTTTCAGCAGTACGTGATCCTTGTTGGGCCCACAGCCACGGCCTTCCAGAATCTCGATAACCATGGAACGGGCAACAACATCACGACCGGCAAGGTCTTTGGCGTTAGGTGCATAACGCTCCATAAAGCGTTCGCCTTCACTGTTAATCAGGTAACCACCCTCACCCCGGCAACCTTCGGTTACCAGTGTACCGGCACCATGAATACCGGTAGGGTGGAACTGCCACATTTCCATATCCTGCGCCGGGAAACCTGCGCGCAGCGCCATACCAATACCGTCACCGGTATTAATCAGGGCATTGGTAGTAGAGGAATAAATACGACCCGCGCCGCCGGTTGCCAGTGCAGTTGCTTTGGCTTTGATATAGGCGGTTTCACCGGTCTCAATGCAAATAGCGATGACACCCGCCACCTGACCACGCTGGTTTTTTACCAGATCTACGGCGTACCATTCATTAAAGAACGTTGTACCGCCTTTCAGATTGGCCTGATACAAAGTATGCAACAAGGCATGCCCGGTACGGTCTGCCGCTGCACAGGTGCGGGCCGCCTGACCACCTTCACCAAACTGCTTGGACTGTCCGCCAAAAGGACGCTGATAGATACGACCTTCTTCAGTACGAGAGAAAGGCAGCCCCATATGCTCCAGCTCAAAGACTGCCTGCGGGCCGACAGAGCACATATATTCAATCGCATCCTGGTCACCGATATAGTCCGACCCTTTTACGGTGTCGTACATATGCCAGCGCCAGTCATCATTCGGATCATCACTGGCAATCGCACAGGTAATCCCCCCCTGAGCCGATACCGTATGCGAACGGGTTGGAAACACCTTGGTGATACATGCCGTACGAATGCCGGACTCAGTCAGCTGCAGTGCAGCACGCAATCCGGCACCACCGCCGCCGACTACAATTGCGTCAAAAGACAGTGTTCTAATTTTTGCCATCCCTTACAGCCCCCACAAAATCTGTACACCCCAGACCAGATAGGTGAACATGGCGATACCGCAGAGTGCCTGAACAGCAAAACGTACGACAACGGCAGAGGTTCCAAGGGCGCGCTCATTCAAATAATCGGTTGTGATTGTCCACATGCCTATCCAGGCATGTGCCAGCAAAGCAGCCAGCGCCATCAGGCTGAACACACGCACCCAGGTCTGCTCAAACAAATCAGCCCAGGCGAAATAGTCCAGCCCCGGATTGGTGACCAGAAAGCCCAGCAGAAATACGGTATAGGCCGCCAGAATAATCGCGCTGACACGCTGCACTACCCAGTCGGAAAGTCCGCTGCGCGAAAAGTTTGTTGTATTGGTTACCATATCCACACTCCTGCCAGCACGATCAGTACGATAGATACCACCAGCGCAATAATGGCTCCGGTTTTGCCACTTTCCTTGCCATCACCAATATCAATATCCATCAGCAGATGCTTGATACCTGCAACAAAATGATAAAGCAGTGCAGAGACAAGCCCCCAGGTAATAAATTTTGCCAGCGGATGCGTCAGACATTCCTGCAGCGCGGCAAATCCTTCCGGTGATTCCAGAGAAAGATCCAGCCCGTAAAGCAAAAATGCAATGCCGACAAAAAGAATAACACCGGAAATCCGGTGAAGGATCGAGGTGTATGCCGGAAGCGGAAGCCTGATAGTTGTTATATCAAGATTGACAGGTCGTTTACTGTTCACGGCTAAGTACTCTATTTTATATGGACTCTTTATAAGCTGTTAAAGCTGTAAAGCCCTGACTACCAGCCCTTTCGGGCACCTGACACCTGGCTGCGGAAACATTCCCGGTTTCGGAACAGAAATGACAACGGCTGCAAGTTTTTCAGGCTGTTATATAGAATAGGCAGAAAAGAAAACCGACCGGATTCGTCCTGGACGATACAGGCCAGCCCCCCGTTTTCCGGAATTGAGTATAGTCATTTCGGTTTTCCATTACAATCAGTACGGGTATTACCCGCCATGCCATATAAACGTCAGTGGTCATAGATTGACAAAACTTCTGAGCGCTCTATAGTGATGCGGACTCTACCCAGTGCGGTCGTCACAAATAACAATTTAGAACGACTCACTTTCAAGCATCCGCAATAGCGCAGGCATTCCCCCTGCAGTTGTGGTATAACAGCCACGAGGTACAGCTTCTTGTGCTCATAATGCTGAATGGTGTCGTTATAACCAAAGCAGCGCACCTGTCAGATAACAAACCACAAGACTGGCATTCAGTGGCATACAATAAGGCATGACAGGAGGCCATTCATGGCTGACAAACAAGCGCAGCTGACTGTTGATGGTCTGGATACGACTCTGAACCTTCCCATTCATTCCGGTACCATTGGTCCGGATGTTGTTGATGTGGCATCGTTGACTGCTCAGGGATTATTCACCTTCGATCCCGGCTTTGTTTCCACTGCATCCTGTGAATCAAAAATCACCTACATTGACGGCGACAAAGGCGTACTGCTGCACCGCGGCTACCCCATTGAACAACTGGCAGAACATTCAGACTACCTTGAAACCTGCTACCTGCTGATTTACGGCGAACTGCCCACCCCGGCTGAAAAAGAAAAATTCAGCAAGACCATTACCCAGCACACCATGGTGCATGAACAGCTGACCAAGTTCTTCGGCGGTTTCCGCCGGGATGCACACCCGATGGCGGTGATGTGCGGCGTGGTAGGTGCTTTATCTGCGTTCTACCATGACGCCATGGATATCAACAATGAGCGCCATCGTGAAATCGCTGCGTTCAGACTGATCTCCAAGATGCCCACCATTGCCGCTATGGTATACAAGTACAGCATTGGTCAGCCTTTCATGTACCCGCGCAATGACCTGAGCTATGCAGGCAACTTCCTGAACATGATGTTTGGCACGCCCTGCGAAGACTATCAGGTCAACCCGGTACTGGAACGTGCGATGGATCGTATTTTCCTGTTGCATGCAGATCACGAACAGAATGCCTCCACATCGACCGTGCGGTTAGCCGGTTCTTCCGGTGCTAACCCGTTTGCCTGTATTGCTGCCGGTATTGCAGCACTCTGGGGACCGGCTCATGGTGGTGCTAACGAAGCCGTGCTGACCATGCTGGATGAAATTGGTGATGAATCCAGTATTGATAAATTTATCGCCAAGGCAAAAGACAAGGATGATCCGTTCCGTCTGATGGGCTTCGGTCACCGGGTATACAAGAACTTTGACCCACGCGCCAAGGTCATGAAGCAAACCTGTGATGAAGTTCTGGGTGAGCTGGGACTGGAAAACGATCCGCTGTTCCGTATCGCCAAGCGTCTGGAACAAATTGCGCTGGAAGATGAATACTTTGTGAAGCGTAAGCTGTATCCCAACGTAGATTTCTACTCCGGTATCATTCTGAAAGCAATTGGCATTCCGACAGAAATGTTTACTGTTATCTTTGCCACCGGCCGCACACCCGGCTGGATTGCTCACTGGCATGAAATGATCAGTGGCCCGTATCGTATTGGTCGTCCGCGTCAGCTGTATACTGGTGCAACTGTCCGTGATTATCCGGCGAAATAAGCTCAACGGGTAACGCTATACAGGTCACCGAAAAGTTTATCGTAAGAACGGTACTTTTCGGTCGCAGGAAAGAGCTGGAATTTATCCAGCTTTTTCTTTTTTGAAGTACTTATGTCAACAATACTCTGGACACTTTCATGCAGCGATAGCACCATAGCTGCTGAACTCCTGATATGCGCCCATGACTTTTCTATCATTCATGGTCAATCCTAACTTTTCAAAAACTCTGCACATCAAGTGTTGGTTGAACAAACGACGTTTCCAGCTCGTAATTGAGATCACCGTTTTGCCTGTGGTACCTTTTTCTTCCCGATCAGCCAGTTTGAGCAGATTAAGGGCAGAGAATGAAGCATTAATCTGAGTATGAATCGCCTGCTTATTACATGACTGGCAATCTATCAGGCCTGTATATTGCTTGGCATCCCGGAATACAAACTCAATTTGAAAGCGAGCTTTGTAATATTTGACGATAGTCATTGCGTCCAGCCCTGTATCTGTTGAGTAAATCAGGGCTATGCCTATCTTGTTTTTTCGCTGCACCCTCAGCATCACAACCCGAATGTGACGCTTCAGGCATTTGGAATGAACGATGGCAGTATAAACCTCTTCTCCGGCTTCTAACTGACCTACGTGTTCAAACCGGTTCAAGTCTTTTTCGAGATTCACTTTGCCGTCGTAAAGTTTTGGACGACCTTGCCCTGAGTACGAGCCGCTATAGAGCCACTTCAGGTCGGCATCTGTTCTTAACTTCCCAACAATCTGTAAACCCGCAGCAAGGACTGCGGACACGAATTTTTCCTTGAAATAGTAGGCGTCCACAGCCAGATAGATTACCCCCATAGCAAGAAGATCTCCGGCCAGTTTCAAAACTTGCTCAGCGTAAAGGTCAACACGGGTTTTATCTTTCTCGTCCAGCGTCTGCCGGGCATCAAGCGCATAAGCCGTATTGGACTGCAAATCAACAACACCAAGCAAAGATAGCTCAAGCCCTCGCTCTGATTGACCTGTGCAACCACGCCAAAACATGCCAAGGCCATCGGTCTTCTTGCCACTTTTGGTCATAAAGCTGGCATCGAGCGCTGCGATTTTCTCTTTGGACGTTAACAGTACGCCGGACAGCATCAGGCAGTTGAGTTTGAAAAAATCGAAGGTCCGGCGATACCAGCGTCTGAATCGTTTTTCACTCATGGAGGAGTAACGGCTCATGTTGCAGAAAGTGGCTTTACCCTGAACGATAATGAGCGTGATAAGCAATTGGAAGATGAATGTTTTTTGGGGCTTTTTGACCTTGGACATCTTGCCCAGAGCGGTCTTTACTATGTTATCCATGAGAGGAAAGTGGCAGCGAGCATAGAGGGTTTGGCTTCTCTATTATCGCTATTTTCTCTCATGGTCACTTTCGTCTGAAAACTGTCCACAGTATTGATGTCAACAGAAACTATTACTGTGCAACACGTTTAAATCTCACCGATAAGTTGCTAATTCAGCAGTCTGGCATATGCTTTTCTGGCTATTTCACCCTGACCTGCACTTCCTAATCCTGCGCCGTTTTTTCAGAGATTCTCTTATGGTGAGCCCAGACCAACCTGCCACGTTCTACCGTTGGCGTATGGCATTGTCATTGGTAATGATTTTTGGCTTTAGTATCCTGAGCATAATTACAGTGAAAGTGCATCATGATGCCCCGCCTATACCAGAATATGCGTTGACACCCTCTGGTGAGGTTTTATTTACCCGACAGGATATTTCAGAAGGCCAGGAAGTTTTCCTTAAACATGGTTTGATGGACAATGGTACAATCTGGGGGCATGGTGCCTATCTCGGACCTGATTTTTCAGCCCAGTATCTTCACAATCTTTCCGAAACCGTACAGGACTTCATTGCCTTATCAAAATTTGGCAAAGCACAGAAAGAGCTTGATCACTATAGCAAAAGCTTGGTTGATGCCTCAGTCATATCCATACTGAAAGACAACCGTTACGAGCCTTCCAGTCAAACACTTCATCTGACGGCACCTGAAGCCGAATCATTTGTCCATCAGCAAGAATGGTGGCGTACCTATTTTTCCCATCCGTCACTGAACGGCGGGTTACCCGCTAACTATATCAAAGACCCTCAGGAACTTCGGCAGCTGGTTGCGTTTTTCGCCTGGACTGCATGGGCATCCGTCGCCAATCGTCCGGGGGAAAACTATTCCTACACCAACAATTTTCCTTACGACCCAAGTGTAGGCAATCTTCCTACCGGGCACGCCTTATTATGGAGCGCCATCAGTCTGGTTTTCCTGCTGGGTGGCATCGGTGCCGTATTACTGGCATTTGGTAAATTTGATTATCTCGGCTGGGGAGCTGCTGATGGTACTTCTCCAGCCGCCTCCGGCGATGGTTTTCCCGGGCTGATGCCGGGGGATATTTCAGACAGTCAGCGTGCCATTCTGAAATATTTTGCTGTTGTAGGGTTATTATTTCTGGCGCAAACCGTTATTGGTGGTGCAACAGCTCATTACCGCGCTGATCCCGCCAGCTTTTACGGCATTGATATTTCAGATTATCTTCCCAGCCACATTCTCAGAACCTGGCACTTGCAACTGGCCATTTTCTGGATCGCTACAGCATATGTTGCAGGGGCACTCTTTCTGGCACCGGTTCTTGGAGATTACGAACCTCCACGGCAACGTGTTTATACCCATCTTTTATTCTGGGCACTTGTATTTGTCGTTGTTGGCAGCATGCTCGGAGAATGGGCCGGAATTGAGCAATGGTTACCTGACAGCTGGTTCTGGTTCGGTCATCAGGGATGGGAGTATCTGGAGCTGGGACGTTTTTGGCAGATATTATTGGCAGCCGGTCTGTTATTCTGGTTTTTTCTGGTTTTCAGAGCTGTAGCTCCGTCCCTTAAGGACAAAACCCAGCGTGAGATGAGTATCCTGTTTATTCTTTCCGCACTGGCAATCCCGGTCTTTTATCTACCTGCAATGTTTTTTGATGGTCAAACCCATTTTTCAATAGTGGACACATGGCGTTTCTGGATCATTCATCTTTGGGTCGAAGGTTTCTTCGAACTTTTTGTTACCGTTTTGGTTGCGGTGATCCTCTTCCGCCTTGGTGTCGTTCGCCGGGTGACCGCAACACGAGTTATCTATCTGGATGCCATTTTATATTTTGGTGGTGGCCTGATCGGTACCGGACATCACTGGTATTTTACCGGGCATACCAACATGAACATGGCATTCAGTGCAGCCTTCTCAGCACTTGAGGTCGTGCCACTGACACTGATCACTTTGGACGCGTGGGATTTTGTAAAAATCACACGCAAACGAAGCATCGGTTCAGAAGAACCCACATCAACTCCCCACAAGTGGACATTTTTCTTTCTGATGGCTGTAGGGTTCTGGAATTTTGTCGGTGCCGGCGTGTTTGGTTTCCTGATCAATCTACCCATTGTCAGCTATTACGAAATGGGGACCCAGCTGACACCCAATCATGGTCATGCGGCAATGATGGGCGTATTCGGTATGTTAGCGCTGGGATTGCTTGTATTTTGTATACGACAGATGTCCTCTGATACCGTATGGAAATCGCTGGAAAAATATATTCGGATATCATTCTGGGGGTTAAATATTGGCCTTGCGTTGATGCTGTTTTGCAGCCTGTTTCCTGCCGGAGTTATGCAACTACTGGATGTACTGGATAATGGCTACTGGCATGCTCGCAGCTTAGAGTATACAGGACAGGCCATGCCACGGCTTTATGAATGGCTGAGACTTCCGGGAGATATCGTCTTTATCGTTGTCGGTGTTATACCAATAGCGATAGCCGGATGCCTGGGTTATCTGAAATCACGAAAACCGTAAATAAACCTGAAGCTAACAAGCCGCCTACCCAGACAGACGGCTTGTTAGTTATCTGCAATCAAGACAATCCGGCAGCAAAAATAATCAGCACAAAGACCGGTGCCACCAGCCTGATTAAACTCATCCACAATGCATGGAATACCGGCGACTGGTTAATTTCTTTCCTGACCGTACCTTTCTTCATAATCCAGCCAACAAAGATCACTACAAATAGACTGACAACCGGCAACAGGATGTTGGTGGGAACCGCTGTATAAGCGGTGAACAAGTCCTGCCCTGTTGGCAAGCGTACATCTTTTAATACGTTAAAGGATAATGCCGGAATCAGTCCTGCCAGCCAGACCAGAACTCCAACCCATGTTACTGCTGCCCGGCGGGAGCAACCAAAGCGGCTTTCAGCGAGCATTAGCAACGGTTCCGCCAGATTTATCGATGAAGTCCAGGTGGCAATCACCATAACCCCAAAGAACAGCGCCACGGCAACACCACCCAGTGGTAGATCTGTGAGCGCATGAGGCAAGGTAATAAACATCAGTCCAGGACCACTGCTGGTAGGAATATCCTGAGTGAACACCACAGAGAAAATGGAAACCCCACTCATCAAGGCAACCAGCACATCAAGCACGGCTACCAAAAGAATGACTTTAACTATCGACTGCCCTGCAGGCATATAAGCACCATACGCCGTCAGGCAACAGGCACCGATTGCTAAAGTGAAGAATGCATGCCCCATCGCCTCAATCAGAATATCCGTGGATATTTTACTGAAATCCGGCCTGAAAAGATATTCAACGGCCTGACTGAAGCCACTCATACCCATGGCATAAATAACCAAAATCCCCAGCAAGACATAGAGCAATGGCATCAACACATTACTCAGCTGCTGAATTCCCCGCGCGCCCCGCAAGCTGACCAGCATGGTCAGAAAAATAAACACCCCATGAAAGATCAGTATCTGCGGGACATTGGCCTGCAGGTTTTCAAAAACCTCTGCCACTTCACCCGCATTCATTCCTGAAAAATGATCTGTCAGCGCCAAACCAAAATAATTCAGACACCAACCCGCCACCACACTGTAAAATGACAGCACCATAAAGGCTGCCAGCGAGCCTCCGATAGCGATTAAACCCCAGTTGCGGGAAGCCCCTGCTTTTTCAGCCAGTTTCTGAAAACTGATCATCGGCGCAGCCCGCCCTGCCCGCCCGACAATAATTTCGGACATCATAATGGGCAGTCCCATTAACAACACAAAGATAATATATAAAAGCAGGAAGGCACTGCCCCCGTTCTCGCCTGCCATATAAGGAAAACGCCAGATATTACCGAGACCAACAGCGGCTCCGGCAACAGCCAGAATAAATGCTCTATTCCCAATCAGATTGGTTGGTGTAGACATGTGGTAGCTCCTGTTTTTGGCTCCGATGTGCAAAGACACTTTAAAAACATGAACTTGAAAAGTAGCAGACGGACTTCAGACCTGGATACTCCATAAAAAACACACCATCACGTTTTTATTTGGTCATTCAGCCCAGTGACAAAAAACTTCCTGATTACCACTGAAGCTACGCATGTCTACAGGAGTACCTTTGTTAATTACTCTGTCTCGTAGCATATACGGATGTACTATTAACCCCGTGATCAGAACGTTAAAAGCAGCAATATATAGTCTCTCGCTAACAAGACGATAGTTCATGAATTTTAAAGGTCATGCACGCCAAGCCTTTAAGCGATAGCCATTCTTCTACATGCTGGCGTACGCTCAGTGGTAATCAGGAAAAACTTTAGAATAGCGCCTGAATATTGATTATGGAACTTTGATACAACTCTTCAGTCAAAATCAGCCTGTTCACTTGATATTTATATTTTTCCCTTACTCCAGAAACAACAATACTGTGGACAGTTTTTCGAGAACTCAACATTGATGCACCAAGGCTTGCACCGCAATGGCTAGGATTTAATTGCAAGTTTAGGGTTTCCCAGACCTGCTAAAAAGTACCCTATGCACTGAAACCCTTGGTATTACTGGGGAAAAAGTGCCCACGGTATTGCAGAAAAAAATGGACAAAATAATGAGCCCAAAACCAAAAACCAACCTGCCAATATCAAGACTGCTGCTTCTTTATTTCATATTGTTACCTGTTTTTGCAAAAGCCGGTACTTTATCACTGGATGACATGCTGCAGTTCGTCGAAAATAAAGATCAAATCAAACGTCAGGTACAAGCCGCACCTGAGATCGACGTCAAACAGCTTAAAGCGGCCATTCAATCAGGTTCGTGGTGTGATTCAGTATTTGACAACACAAAAATTTATGACCTGTTACTTAAAGCCTACAGCGATAATAGTATTGGTTACGATTGTTTCCTGAATGCTCAGTTTTATCTTCAGTCCCGGTCTGAATTTATGGGGGTACCGGAGATTTCCCATTATCATCAGAATTATGCTGAAAAGTTTCTGGGAGCTGGCGGCACCGTAGAGCGGATTAATCTGGCGGATGAAAAGCATTCCCAAACATTAACAGCAATCATAGCCGCACTGAATAAACGTGAAGATAAAAACTTCCGGTTCAAGCAAAGCCAATGGCTGCAACAAGTTATTACAACCTGCCAGGAAAGCGACAAACCCGCATGGTGCGATATCGTTTCTCTTGAGCCTGAACTCTACGAGCAAATAAAAAAATTACCGAATAAACTAACAACTGCAAAGGATGGCCTATCGCATGTTCAGCATAACCCCTATGGTGGTTTCGATATTATCTCATACAACCCCAGCCAGCAAAAAGGTGTATGGGTCAAAACATTATACTGTCGCCCGGCTGGCGGTATAGTCCGGCTCTCTTCCGGGGAACTGGCGATTCTGACACCCGGAATACAGGAAGCAATCGCCGCAAAGCAGAACCCGGAACCTGTCAAGCTACGGGCAACATTTGGAAGCATTGATCACTCCGATCTTTATACCATGCGTTCTGGCAACCTCCATGCCCTGACACTGTACCATCCCGATGTGAACAATGGGCTTATGAAGCCACACGATGTACATGCAGGCCCCCAGGGTGCCGCATTACATGACCTGTATCACCATTCGGTGCTGAACCGCCTGCCAGCCTGGCAACGGAAAATATTTCTTGCTTTTTATCAGTCAGAGCTGGCACTACAGCAGGCACTTCAACAACATAATATAACCCTGGATGATCCTATAGATACCATATATCCCGACTTCAAGGCGAACTACGTGGCATGGGAAGATCCCAGCGAACTGGTGTCTGTGGTCAAAACAGAAGCGACATGCAAATGGTATGGAATGGATGAGCAACTGGTGACAGACCTGAAAAGCAAGGTAATGGAAATGCGCCCACGTAGGGGCGGCATCCAATGGTGGGAAGACACATCCGCTTTCAAACCCGGCAATTCCCTGATCCAGCCTAACTTTCCATTGCTTGATCAGGAAGCCATTGATATACATCCGGACAGCAAGAACAACGATACCCCATCCTTTCTTAGTTGCTTGTTTGATTGGGCGGGATCATATAATTCCCCAGAGGATATCTTTTTCCTGAAGCTGTATCATTTCTTTCATGAGCTGAAAGCAAACGACCCACGTCTTTTCTCTAGATTATGCAATAAAGTACCACCGCTGGTTAAATTAAAAGAACAATACCAAAAGGGTATTACAGAAAAGGTGGCAAATTTTTTGTGGGCACAGAAAGAACAATACCAAAAGGCTATTACAACAGAAGAGGTGGCAAATTCGCACAGAAGAAATATGATGTTTTGTGGTAAGGGGCTGCTATATCATGAGCTTCGGGATAAGTGCTCGATGTTAGCTTGTAAACTCATCACAGCTTTGGAAGAAAATACGGGGGATCAGCTTACAGCACATATCAGGCAACAGCTTAAAGCCAATAATGAACCGGAACTTGCTACTGACAAACACTGTAGACAACTCGCCTTCAATATCGAGGACAAATGGAACGGCACTCTACTTAGCAGAGCGCTCATAAAAAAACTGGCAGACTTACTGGGGCACATCAACAAGATGAGTATTACTGCCCCCCCCCCCGAAACAAACTGGCAGACTTACTGGGGCACATCAACAAGATGACTATTACTCCCCCGAAACAAACTGGCAATTGTCATGCCCATTCTTATAACAATACAGACAGCTAATCTGACACTGATCACTTTGGACGCGTGGGATTTTGTAAAAATCACACGCAAACGAAGCATCGGTTCAGAAGAACCCACATCAACTCCCCACAAGTGGACATTTTTCTTTCTGATGGCTGTAGGGTTCTGGAATTTTGTCGGTGCCGGCGTGTTTGGTTTCCTGATCAATCTACCCATTGTCAGCTATTACGAAATGGGGACCCAGCTGACACCCAATCATGGTCATGCGGCAATGATGGGCGTATTCGGTATGTTAGCGCTGGGATTGCTTGTATTTTGTATACGACAGATGTCCTCTGATACCGTATGGAAATCGCTGGAAAAATATATTCGGATATCATTCTGGGGGTTAAATATTGGCCTTGCGTTGATGCTGTTTTGCAGCCTGTTTCCTGCCGGAGTTATGCAACTACTGGATGTACTGGATAATGGCTACTGGCATGCTCGCAGCTTAGAGTATACAGGACAGGCCATGCCACGGCTTTATGAATGGCTGAGACTTCCGGGAGATATCGTCTTTATCGTTGTCGGTGTTATACCAATAGCGATAGCCGGATGCCTGGGTTATCTGAAATCACGAAAACCGTAAATAAACCTGAAGCTAACAAGCCGCCTACCCAGACAGACGGCTTGTTAGTTATCTGCAATCAAGACAATCCGGCAGCAAAAATAATCAGCACAAAGACCGGTGCCACCAGCCTGATTAAACTCATCCACAATGCATGGAATACCGGCGACTGGTTAATTTCTTTCCTGACCGTACCTTTCTTCATAATCCAGCCAACAAAGATCACTACAAATAGACTGACAACCGGCAACAGGATGTTGGTGGGAACCGCTGTATAAGCGGTGAACAAGTCCTGCCCTGTTGGCAAGCGTACATCTTTTAATACGTTAAAGGATAATGCCGGAATCAGTCCTGCCAGCCAGACCAGAACTCCAACCCATGTTACTGCTGCCCGGCGGGAGCAACCAAAGCGGCTTTCAGCGAGCATTAGCAACGGTTCCGCCAGATTTATCGATGAAGTCCAGGTGGCAATCACCATAACCCCAAAGAACAGCGCCACGGCAACACCACCCAGTGGTAGATCTGTGAGCGCATGAGGCAAGGTAATAAACATCAGTCCAGGACCACTGCTGGTAGGAATATCCTGAGTGAACACCACAGAGAAAATGGAAACCCCACTCATCAAGGCAACCAGCACATCAAGCACGGCTACCAAAAGAATGACTTTAACTATCGACTGCCCTGCAGGCATATAAGCACCATACGCCGTCAGGCAACAGGCACCGATTGCTAAAGTGAAGAATGCATGCCCCATCGCCTCAATCAGAATATCCGTGGATATTTTACTGAAATCCGGCCTGAAAAGATATTCAACGGCCTGACTGAAGCCACTCATACCCATGGCATAAATAACCAAAATCCCCAGCAAGACATAGAGCAATGGCATCAACACATTACTCAGCTGCTGAATTCCCCGCGCGCCCCGCAAGCTGACCAGCATGGTCAGAAAAATAAACACCCCATGAAAGATCAGTATCTGCGGGACATTGGCCTGCAGGTTTTCAAAAACCTCTGCCACTTCACCCGCATTCATTCCTGAAAAATGATCTGTCAGCGCCAAACCAAAATAATTCAGACACCAACCCGCCACCACACTGTAAAATGACAGCACCATAAAGGCTGCCAGCGAGCCTCCGATAGCGATTAAACCCCAGGGCGAAAGTACGGGGTGTACTTTAGTGCAAATAAATGTGAACTGACGGATAATAGCTCCACAATTTATTGTATTTTTATCGCTATATCTGCATTACGATAGTCGCAATTATGACTTTGTGTTCTAAAAACCGGTTAGTGTGGAACTATGGTCAGCGCGGTGCTTTCGCCCTGGATTAAACCCCAGTTGCGGGAAGCCCCTGCTTTTTCAGCCAGTTTCTGAAAACTGATCATCGGCGCAGCCCGCCCTGCCCGCCCGACAATAATTTCGGACATCATAATGGGCAGTCCCATTAACAACACAAAGATAATATATAAAAGCAGGAAGGCACTGCCCCCGTTCTCGCCTGCCATATAAGGAAAACGCCAGATATTACCGAGACCAACAGCGGCTCCGGCAACAGCCAGAATAAATGCTCTATTCCCAATCAGATTGGTTGGTGTAGACATGTGGTAGCTCCTGTTTTTTGGCTCCGATGTGCAAAGACACTTTAAAAACATGAACTTGAAAAGTAGCAGACGGACTTCAGACCTGGATACTCCATAAAAAACACACCATCACGTTTTTATTTGGTCATTCAGCCCAGTGACAAAAAACTTTAGAATAGCGCCTGAATATTGATTATGGAACTTTGATACAACTCTTCAGTCAAAATCAGCCTGTTCACTTGATATTTATATTTTTCCCTTACTCCAGAAACAACAATACTGCGGACAGTTTTTCGAGAACTCAACATTGATGCACCAAGGCTTGCACCGCAATGGCTAGGATTTAATTGCAAGTTTAGGGTTTCCCAGACCTGCTAAAAAGTACCCTATGCACTGAAACCCTTGGTATTACTGGGGAAAAAGTGCCCACGGTATTGCAGAAAAAAATGGACAAAATAATGAGCCCAAAACCAAAAACCAACCTGCCAATATCAAGACTGCTGCTTCTTTATTTCATATTGTTACCTGTTTTTGCAAAAGCCGGTACTTTATCACTGGATGACATGCTGCAGTTCGTCGAAAATAAAGATCAAATCAAACGTCAGGTACAAGCCGCACCTGAGATCGACGTCAAACAGCTTAAAGCGGCCATTCAATCAGGTTCGTGGTGTGATTCAGTATTTGACAACCCAAAAATTTATGACCTGTTACTTAAAGCCTACAGCGATAATAGTATTGATTACGATTGTTTCCTGAATGCTCAGTTTTATCTTCAGTCCCGGTCTGAATTTATGGGGGTACCGGAGATGTCCCATTATCATCAGAATTATGCTGAAAAGTTTCTGGAAGCTGGCGGCACCGTAGAGCGGATTAATCTGGCGGATGAAAAGCATTCCCAAACATTAACAGCAATCATAGCCGCACTGAATCAACGTGAAGGTACAAACTTCCGGTTCAAGCAAAGCCAATGGCTGCAACAAGTTATTACAACCTGCCAGGAAAGCGACAAACCCGCATGGTGCGATATCGTTTCTCTTGAGCCTGAATCCTGCAAGCAAATAAAAGAATTACCGAATAAACTAACAACTGCAAAGGATGGCCTACAACATTATCAGTATACGTCCTTTGGTTTCAGTATTATCTCATACAACCCCAGCGAGCAAAAAGGTGTATGGGTCAAAACATTATACTGTCACCCGGCTGGCGGTATAGTCCGGCTCTCTTCCGGGGAACTGGCGATTCTGACACCCGGAATACAGGAAGCAATCGCCGCACAGCAGAACCCGGAACCTGTCAAGCTACGGGCAACATTTGGAAGCATTGATCACTCCGATCTTTATACCATGCGTTCTGGCAACCTCCATGCCCTGGCACTGTACCATCCCGATGTGAACAATGGACTTATGAAGCCACACGATGTACATGCAGGCCCCCAGGGTGCCGCATTACATGACCTGTATCACCATTCGGTGCTGAACCGCCTGCCAGCCTGGCAACGGAAAATATTTCTTGCTTTTTATCAGTCAGAGCTGGCACTACAGCAGGCACTACAGCAGGCACCTCAACAACATAATATAACCCTGGATGATCCTATAGATACCATATATCCCGACTTCAAGGCGAACTACGTGGCATGGGAAGATCCCAGCGAACTGGTGTCTGTGGTCAAAACAGAAGCGACATGCAAACGGTATGGAATGGGTGAGCAACTGGTCCCTACACAAACCCGCAGGACAGACCTGAAAAGCAAGGTAATGGAAATGCGCCCACGTGGGGACGGCATCCAATGGTGGGAAGACACATCCGCTTTCAAACCCGGCAATTCCCTGATCCAGCCTGACTTTCCATTGCTTGATCAGGAAGCCACTTGTATACATCCGAACAGCAAAAACAACGATACCCCATCCTTTCTTAGTTGCTTGTTTGCTTGGGCGGGATTCTTTAATTCCCCAGAGGATATCATTTTCCTGAAGCTGTATCATTTCTTTCATGAGCTGAAAGCAAACGACCCACGTCTTTTCTCTAGATTATGCAATAAAGTACCACCGCTGGTTAAATTAAAAGAACAATACCAAAAGGGTATTACAGAAAAGGTGGCAAATTTTTTGTGGGCACAGAAGAAATATGGTGGTAAGCAGCGGCAATATCATGAGCTTTGGGATAAGTGCTCGATGTTAGCTGAGGAGATTAGCCGTAAACTCATCACAGCTTTGGAAGAAAATACGGGGGATCAGCTTACAGCACATATCAGTCAACAGCTTAAAGCCAATAATGAACCGGAACTTGCTACTGACAAACACTGTAGACAACTCGCCTTCAATATCGAGGACAAATGGAACGGCACTCTACTTAGCAGAGCGCTCATAAAAAAACTGGCAGACTTACTGGGGCACATCAACGAGATGAGTATTACTGCCCCCCCCCCGAAACAAACTGGCAGACTTACTGGGGCACATCAACAAGATGACTATTACTCCCCCGAAACAAACTGGCAATTGTCATGCCCATTCTTATAACAATACAGACAGCTAATCCAACCTTTATGTCGATCATGAATCAGGTCAGCCGTTCTGATTCATGATCGCCATATAGGTTACAAGAAAAATACGCCGGCTGTATTTCATCTACAAGTCGGAATGTATCTGTTGCAAGGATCAGTCAAACAGACGGTTCATACCGTCCAGGGCAGCAACACGATAGGCTTCAGCCATGGTAGGATAGTTGAAAGTTGTATTCAGGAAATACTCGAGTGTATTGCCGCCTTCAGGCTGCTCCATAATCGCCTGTCCGATATACTTGAAAAGTAGCAGATCCGCGCTATGACTGCGTCGGAAGAAACATCCGGCGCTTATTTATCCCTGTTAGCGGCACGCCAGCACTTAATTATCTTAAGTGAAACAAAGATCAGAATGACATAAAGCAGTACATAACAAAACTGTACAACATTCACTGTCAGAACATACGTTTCCTTGGAGCTGAACTGGAAACCCAGATGATTTCTGCTGCCTTCAACCAGATAGGAAGGACTGATAGCAGTGGTAAGCAAAATGACCAGCACCCAGCAGAAAATGAGTATCCCCAGCTTTAAGGCAGTTCTCACTCTTCACCTCCAAGTAAAAGCAGCTTTCATACGAAGGCATCACTGATGCCTTCACCACACAATTTTCCCGATTGGTTTATTCTTACTGGCAACTCATTTCATGCATAAAAGAACCCACTTAAGCAACGGAGCAGTATGATGAACAATCAGCAGGCGGAAGAGATATTAATCAGACTATTCGATCTTAAAGTGCAGGTTTACCTTACCGGCGAGCAGGATAACAGCTGGTCACCCGCCGGACTTATATTCTGGAACTCAGCTAACGATGAACTTAAAAGTAATGATGAATATCTGGCCTGGCTGAAAGAACTTCGCTGTACGCGGGCAGTCATAGCCGTTGATTATGGCATTGCTGATTTCTGGTACAGCGATACCCTGATTGGCTGTGCGAGCCACTGGGCGTTTCATTTTGCAGATGAAGGTGCCAGCCCGGAGCAGGAAAATATCGAGTATTTCCGCGCATCTCATATGCTGGCAAAAGAAGGTGATCAGTGGAAGGTGAAGCACCTGCAAGCAACGCCGGAACCACAACCCCTGCTATTCAAAGATTAAAAGAAAACGACCCCGGATATCTAATAACACAAAGCCGGGGTCGTCATCTTTATGATAATCAGTCAAACAGGCGGTTCATACCATCCAGTGCGGCAACACGGTAGGCTTCAGCCATGGTAGGGTAATTGAAAGTCGTATTCAGGAAATACTCCAGCGTATTCTGACCTTCAGGCTGCTCCATAATCGCCTGCCCGATATGAACAATCTCGGCAGCCTGATCACCAAAACAGTGAATGCCCAGAATCTGCTTGGTTTCCCTGTGGAACAGGAGTTTCAGCATACCTGCTGTTTCGCCGGTAATCTGCGCCCGCGCCAAACGATTAAAGAACGCTTTACCAACCTCGTAAGGTACAGCATCGCGGGTGAGTTCTTCTTCCGTACGCCCCAGTGAACTGATTTCAGGGATGGTATAAATCCCCGTCGGCACCGATGAAACGTAATGGGGATTTTCAGTATCCTGCGTATTGGCAGCCGCATAGCGCCCCTGATCATAAGATGCGCTGGCAAGGCTTGGCCAGCCGATCACATCACCCACCGCATAGATATTTTCAACCGCAGTCTGGTACAGCTCATTGACTTCCAGCTGGCCACGGCCATTGGGTGTCAGGCCAATATTTTCCAGACCGAGATTCTGGGTATTACCGGTACGGCCATTGGCCCACAGCAATGCATTCGCCTTGATCTTCTTGCCGGATTTCAAATGTAGAATAACGCCGTCTTCGGTTCCTTCAATTTTCGAATAGGACTCGTCATTGCGGATAATGACGTTTTTATTGCGCAGGTGATAACTGAGCGCATCGGAAATTTCTTTATCCAGAAACGACAATAAACGATCACGGTTATCGATCAGATCAACCAGCACACCCAGCGCCGAAAAAATAGAAGCGTATTCAGAGCCAATAACACCGGCACCATAAATAATAACCCGGCGTGGTGTATGGGTCAGCTCAAGAATAGAGTCACTGTCGTAAATACGCGGATGCCTGAAATCAACATCAGCAGGACGGTAAGGTCTGGAACCGGTGGCAATAATGATATGTTTGGCACTCAGGGTTTCAACATTACCACTGGGTTCAATAACTTTAACGGTATTTTCATCAATAAAACTGGCATGACCAAAATGCAGGTCAATCCGGTTGCGGGCATAATAACCTGTACGGGAACGTACCTGCTTGCGAATCACGTCATTGGCATTTTTCAGCACATTATCAAAGGAGAACCAGCGGGGCTCACCAATTTCCCGAAACATCGGGTTATTATTGAAGTTGTAAATCTGCTGAACTGAATGTCGCAGCGCCTTGGAAGGAATTGTTCCCTGATGGGTGCAGTTACCGCCAACCTGTGGGCGCTGGTCAATGACTGCAACCCGCTTCCCCATTTTGACGGCATTCATTGCCGCCCCTTCCCCCGCCGGACCACTGCCCAGCACAATCACATCATATGAAATGACACCCATTCCGAACACTCCAGAGGCCTACAAGCCGGTTTATCCTGACCGGCAGCATTATGATTTTCCCATGCCTGCAATTGCTTTCTGAAGCTTCTGCGTCTCTTCTTTATACACAGGCACTGCAATACTTTCTTAATTCGTCAGCCGTATTTTTACTTATGACTACTTCTGACCAGCTGCATCATAAAAAAGTGCATCGCCATCACTGTTGGTTTCAATCGGCTTATCATCACCGCAGATAGGGCAGCTTTCTTTCAGCCCCAGCGTTCCCAGACCACCACAGGAGCCCTTGATAGGCTTGTTGGCAAAAATTACCCCGATTGCCATCCCGGTGAAAACCAGCAGTAAAATTGCAAATGTCAGTACAACTGTTGTCATCTTAATCACCCCTTGCCGACACCCGGAATCAGCAAAAATTCCGGGATCTTCTATTAAGTATATCTCTATAGACCCGAAAAGCCTGTTATTTGCGCAGATACTGCTCAAACTGGCGGGTATTCATGGTCTCAAATCCATCAGCCGTATGGTAAATAAACCAGACAGCCAGCGCCTGCTGCTCAGCTATTTTCAGCCCCTGCTCTTCCCCGACCAGCATAAACATGGTCGCCCAGGCATCGGCCATCGCGGTGGTATCATCAATGACCACAACAGAGGCCAGATTATGTTGCTCAGGCCAGCCGGTACGGGCATTAATCAGGTGGGAGAAATGCTGACCACCCACTTCAAAGTAATTCAGATAATCGCCGGAAGTGGCAATACCTTTACCATCAGCCTGCACCACAGTGTTCACTGAGCCCGGCATTAAATCCGGCTCTTTGACGGCAATACTCCACAAGCTGCCGCCAGGTTTCTCACCCTTAATCCGAACCTCACCGCCAACTTCAACCATGTAGCTGGTGACACCAAGACTTTCGAGTTTGGCTCCCGCCTGATCAACAGCATAACCTTTAGCGATCGAGCTCAAATCAACAAAAACAGGCGCCTTACGGGTAACAGTCTGGCGATCACTATCGATCTCAAGATACTGATCACCCACCCGCTGCAGCGTTTCTTTTATTTCATTTTCAGAGGGCACCCGCGCCTGCTGACGCTGCACCCATTCAGCAAAGGCCGGGTTATCAGCCATTTCCGACATTTTCTCAGCCAGATCGGTCGTTGCATCTTCAGGCTTGATCGACCCAAAGCCCCATAGGTTAACCAGTGAGCCAACGGTAATATCGTAAACACCACCAGATGCTGCTGACACCTTAAAACTTTCTTCAATCAGCTTGATAATATCTGCTGACAGCTTGATCGGCTCGCCCACAGGAGCACGATTAAAGCTCATCAGCTCGGAGTCGGGTTTATACGTCGACATCCGGCTATCAATGTCCTGCAGAACAGCATGGACATTGTGTTTAACCATATCCGGATCGAGCGTGACATCTCGCGGTACAAAATATTTGATCCGGTATGTGGTTCCCATGATCTTATCGACAATGACCCGCAGTTCACTGTCTTTTTCTGTCTGGGAACAGGCTGCCAGCATGACTGCACAAAACAGTGCCAGCAGCCCCTGATAAATTTGTTTCATGGGTAAATAAAAGTCGTCAGATAACTGTCGAGAAACTAGGGACAGATGCAATGAGTAAAGCACATTCAGAAAAACAAAAAGGCGGACAGTCAAACTGTCCGCCTTACTTATAGCGGGTTATCAGCCACCGAAATCATCCAATAGAATGTTTTCGCGCTCAACACCCTGATCTTCCAGCATCTTGATAACTGCGGCGTTCATCATGGGCGGTCCACACATGTAGAACTCACAGTCTTCAGGCGCGGCGTGATCTTTCAGGTAGTTATCAAACAGAACCTGATGGATAAAGCCGGTCTTGCCAGTCCAGTTATCCTCTGGCTGAGGATCGGACAGCGCCAGATGCCAGGTGAAGTTCGGGTTCTCAGCTGCCAGCTTGTCATACTCTTCAGTATAGAAAGCTTCACGCAGAGAACGCGCACCGTACCAGAAGCTGATCTTACGCTTGCTGCTCAGACGCTTCAGCTGATCGAAGATATGGGAACGCATTGGCGCCATACCCGCACCACCACCAACGAAGACCATTTCCGCATCGGTTTGCTTGGCAAAGAACTCACCGAACGGACCGTATACACCAATCTTGTTGCCCGGCTTCAGGTTGAAGACGTAGGAAGACATTTGTCCTGGTGGTACATCCTGACCCGGAGGTGGTGAAGCAATACGGATATTGAACTTCAGAATGCCCTTCTCTTCCGGATAGTTCGCCATGGAGTATGCACGGATTACAGTCTCATCAACCTTGGACTTGTAGCGCCACAGGTTAAAGCGATCCCAGTCGCCCTTGTATTCCTCAGGAATATCAAAGGTCTTGTAATCCACTTCATGAGCAGGAGCTTCCAGCTGCACATAACCACCGGCACGGAAGTCAACGTTCTCACCTTCAGGCAGCTTCAGTGTCAGCTCCTTGATGAAGGTTGCTACGTTGTCGTTGGAAACAACTTCACATTCCCAACGCTTAACCCCGAAGAACTCTTCCGGTACTTCAATCTGCATGTCCTGCTTAACAGCGACCTGACAGGACAGACGCCAGCCTTCGCGCAGCTCACCCTTGGTGAAGTGTGGTTCTTCAGTTGGCAGTGCAGAACCACCACCATCAACAACCTTACACTTACACTGGGCACAGGTACCGCCACCGCCACAGGCAGAAGACAGGAAGATACCCTGACCCGCCAGTGTCTGCAGCAGTTTGCCGCCCGCAGGCGCTTTAATTGTTTTCTCCGGATCTTCATTGATGCCAATACTGACATCTCCGGTACTTACCAGCTTCGAACGTGCTGCAAGAATCACCGCCACCAGCACCAATACGATGGCGGTAAACATGCCCACGCCGAGCAAAATCAGATTACTTTCACTCATGTGGTCTTACTTCCCCTTACAGCTGGACGCCTGAAAAAGACATGAAGCCCAGCGACATCAGGCCAACAATGATGAAGGTGATACCCAGACCCTGCAGGCCTGCAGGCACATCACTGTACTTGAGTTTTTCACGGATACCTGCCAGCGCAACAATTGCCAGCGCCCAGCCGGTACCGGCACCCAGGCCATATACGACACTTTCCCCAAAGGTGTAGTCACGCTCTACCATGAACAGTGCGGCACCCATGATCGCACAGTTAACGGTAATCAGCGGCAGGAACACGCCCAGCGCGTTGTAAAGCGCCGGTACAAATTTATCCAGAAACATTTCCAGAATCTGTACCATTGCGGCGATTACACCGATGTAGGTAATGAAGCCCAGGAAGCTCAGGTCTACATCCGGCAGACCCGCCCACTCAAGCGCACCCGCTTTCAGAACAGAGTTATAGATCAGGTTGTTGACCGGCACAGTGATGACCAGCACCACAATAACCGCAACACCCAGACCCAGTGCAGTCTGAATCTTCTTGGATACCGCCAGGAAGGTACACATGCCGAGGAAGAAGGCCAGCGCCATGTTCTCGACAAATACAGCCTTAACAAACAGGCTGAGATAATGCTCTAACATCTCAGTGCCCCTCCTTCGCTACAGTGTTCGGCGCAATGCTGAACTCGTTGTCTTCAATCTGTTCCGGCTTCCAGCTGCGGATAGCCCAGATCATCAGACCGATAATAAAGAAGGCGCTTGGAGCCAACAGCATCAGACCATTAGGGTTATACCAGCCGCCATTATTCAGAGTCTGGAAGATTTCCACACCGAACAGCTTGCCGGAACCCAGCAGCTCACGGAAGAAGGAAACAACCATCAGGACGAAGCCATAGCCCAGACCGTTACCGATACCGTCCATAAAGGAAGGCAGTGGCGGGTTCTTCATAGCGAAGGCTTCAGCACGACCCATTACGATACAGTTGGTAATAATCAGACCAACGAATACAGAAAGCTGCTTACTGACTTCATAAGCAAAGGCTTTCAGAATCTGGTCAACGATGATTACCAGCGAGGCGATAATCGCCATCTGCACAATAATACGGATACTGCCCGGAATGTGATTTCGAATCAGCGATACAAACAGGTTCGAAAACGCGGTTACAAACATTACCGCCAGCGTCATAACCAGGCTGGTCTGCATGCCGGTGGTTACCGCCAGCGCAGAACAGACGCCCAGAATCTGCAGGGCAATCGGGTTGTTGCTGACAACCGGGGTCAGCAATACTTCACGGGTTGTAGGTGTACTCATAAAATTACGCCTCCCCCTTCTTCAGGTTATCCAGGAAGGGACCGAAGCCGTCTTTACCAAGCCAGAAATTCACCAGATTATCGACACCACGGGTGGTCAGCGTCGCACCGGACAAACCATCAATCTGATGCTTTGCTTTAGGGCTGGACGGATCGACAGTGCCTTTGATGACAGCAATATCCAGTTTACCGTTGGTATCGTGAATTTCCTTACCCTGCCACTGTTTCTTCCACATCGGGTTGTCAACTTCACCACCCAGACCTGGGGTTTCAGCGTGCTCGTAGAAACCCAGACCCACGACAGTGGTCAGATCATGATCCAGCGCGATATAGCCGTACAGGGTTGACCACAGGCCATAGCCACGGATTGGCAGAATCACCGTCTTGGTTGTGCCTGCATCTTCTACCAGGTAGATTTTGGCAACATTCTCACGACGTTTGATCTGAGCCAGGTCTGTACCGCCTTTTAGGGTTTCAGACAGGCTTGGATCTTTGGAAGCTGCACGCTCATCATAGGTTGCTGCATTCAGATCAGAACCCTTGTAGTAGTCGCCGGTTTTCAGATCCACCAGCATCGGCTTCACTTCTTTGAACTTCGCCAGAATTTCATCCCGGGTCATTGTTCTAGGGTCTTTAACCAGACCGGCAATAGCCAGAATATTACCCTGCACGTCCAGCAGTTTGTTTTCTTCCTGACGTGGTTTCAGGAAGACAGCTGCAGCGGAAACCAGCACGGAACAAACCAGTGACAGTACCAGAGTAACCGTCAGGGTTTTCTTGATGGTATCGTTATTAGCCATTGATACGAGCCTCCCTGCGCTTGATGTTGGTCTGAACAACAAAGTGGTCAATCAGCGGCGCAAACAGGTTGGCAAACAGAATCGCCAGCATCATGCCTTCCGGGAACGCCGGGTTAACGACACGAATCAGAACAACCATCACACCAATCAGCGCACCAAATACCCAGCGGCCAGCGTGAGTCATCGCTGCTGAAACTGGGTCGGTGGTCATGAAGATCAGACCAAAAGCAAAACCACCCAAAACAAAGTGCCAGTACCAGGGCATGGCAAACATCGGGTTAGTGTCGGAGCCGATCAGATTGAACAGGGTGCTCATCGCAATCATACCGATGATGGTGCCGAAGATAATGCGCCAGGACGCAATGCCCATAACCATCATGATCACACCGCCAAGCAGAATCGCCAGCGCAGAAGTTTCACCAACAGAGCCCTGAATGTTGCCGTAGAAAGCATCAAACCAGGTAATACCCTGTGCCATGATCTGCTCAACACCGCCGTCAGCAGCCAGACTCAGTGCAGTTGCACCACTGAAACCATCAACCGCTGTCCAGACTGCATCACCGGAGAGCTGCGCCGGATAAGCAAAGAACAGGAATGCACGACCGGTCAGCGCCGGGTTCAGGAAGTTTTTACCGGTACCACCGAAGACTTCCTTACCAATCACCACACCGAAACTGATACCCAGGGCAACCTGCCACAGTGGTACAGTTGGCGGAACAATCAGTGCAAACAGGATAGAAGTAACAAAGAAGCCTTCGTTCACTTCATGCTTGCGGATAATGGCGAACAGGACTTCCCAGAAACCGCCGACAATAAATGTCACCAGATAAATCGGCAGGAAGTAAGATGCACCATACAACAGGTTATCAATCAGGCTGGCCGGATCATGGCCTGCAAAAAACAGACTGTGCCAGTCAGACGGAGCGGAGATGCCACCCGCAATTGCAGAGTTAGCCTGAAAACCAACGTTCCACATACCGAAAAGCAGCGCCGGGAAGGCACAGGCCCATACGGTAATCATGATACGCTTCAGGTCGATACCGTCACGTACATGCGAGCTGTTATTGGTTACATCCGGTGGGCTGTATAAACCTGTATCGACTGCTTCAAACAGTGGATACAGTTTCTCCAGCTTGCCCCCTTTTTCAAAATGAGGGGCAATGGAGTCGAAGAACTTTCTCAATGCCATGTTTACCCCTCTCTCTCGATCTGGGTCAGATTGTTACGCAGGATCGGACCGTACTCATATTTGCCCGGGCAAACAAAAGTACACAGCGCCAGATCTTCCTCGTCCAGCTCCATCGCACCGAGTTTTTCAGCCGTGTCAGTATCACCAACAATCAGTGCACGCAGCAGCTGAGTTGGCAGGATATCGAGTGGCATGACTCGTTCATAGGAACCAACCGGCACCATCGCACGCTCACTACCGTTTGTAGTAGTGGTGAACGGAAACAGCTTGGAAGCCAGTTTGGAAAGATAAATCGGCATCACGGAGAAGCGATTCACACCCGGGCTGAAGTAATGCAGCAGCGGACGGTCACGGCCTTCAGCCAGGACACTGATCTGGTTGTGATAACGACCCAGCCAGTTATTGCTTTCAACACAGGTACGACCGCCGAAAACAGAACCGGAAATAACACGGTTTTCACCGTCTTTCAGCTCACCTTCAACCAGCTCACTGACACTGGCACCCAGACGGGTACGCAGCAGACGTGGTTTGGTTACCTGAGGACCGGCCAGAGAAATAACGCGCTCTGTCCACAGACGTCCGGTAGTGAACAGTTTGCCAATTGCAATCACATCCTGATAACCAACAGACCACTGCACACGCTTGGTGCTGGCAGGCTCTAGGAAATGCATATGAGTACCGGCCAGGCCTGCAGGGTGAGGACCCGCAAACTCTTCAGCACGTGCACCGGCCTGCGGCAGGCTGACGCCAGGGGCTTTACACAGGTAAACTGTACCTTCAGTCAGGCGACCCAGCACCTGCAGACCATGAGCGAATGCTTCCGCTTGTTCGGAAATCACCACTTCAGGATTAGCAGACAATGGATTGGTATCCATCGCCGTCACAAAGATCGCACCCGGCTGTGTGCCCAGTGCCGGTACTTTGCTGTATGGGCGTGTACGCAATGCAGTCCACAGTCCAGAATTAACCAGATTATCTTCTACCTGCTGGCGCTCAAGACTATCCAGTTTTGCTGCCGGCCAGGATTCAAAGGTCTCTTCTTCTTCACCTTCCAGCGTAATAACAACTGACTGCAGTACTCGCTTCTCCCCCCGGTTTATAGCGGATACCACACCAGCTGCCGGAGAAGTGTATTTCACCCCCTCCGTTTTTTTGTCCGAAAATAGTAGTTGTCCCAGTTTTACCCGGTCACCTACTGCGACCGCCATTGTCGGCTTCATGCCCACGTAGTCAGCACCGATCACAGCAACCGAACGCACTTTGCGCCCTGACGTGACGGTCTGCTCGGGCGCGCCTTCAATTGGCAGGTCCAGGCCCCGTTTGATTTCTATCATGTGTTCTGCCTAGTCATTTAACATTCTGCCAAATAACCACACTGCCACCGGCTTTCCCAAGCATCGGGTGTCAGTATGATCCTTATGGCTGCTGGAAAGGTTAGACCAAACCCTCTCACCTGCTGGCTATCCAATAGCAGCAGATATTCCCTAATTTATGAGTTGTACCCGTCGAAAACATCCGGGCTCAAGCGAGCCCGTCTCAATCGCTGGCGACTCTTCTAATCTGGTCACTTGGCAAGAAAGACATCCGTATGGCGCACCGGTAAAATCCCCGACTAACACCTACAACAAAGCAGGCAACACTCACAAACGCGCGCCATTATAAGGTTCAGGAATAAATTATGCCACTTGTCTCAGTTTGATTTCGGATTTTACCTAATCAAAACTCATGGCAAGTTGACTTGAGACAGCTTTATAAGATAAATACCGGAATAACTGGCCAGCTTTAAATGATCGTGAAAAGTGGGAGCCTTCAAATCTCTAAGTTATGATTTGCAGCATTATTGAAGGAAATCATTACCAGAATTTACCGACTGATAACGACTGAAAAATTTTTGTGCTGCTTCTATTACTTCTTTCTCCGTCACCTTGTGAGGTTCGTCTTCTTTTCTCTCATCCATTACCGGTGTTCCACTTCTACTTCTCTCATCTTCAATCTTTTGTCCATAACCGCCCGGCGGCGACTCAAGACTTCGCATTAACCCCTCTACAAGCGCCTTTACATCTGGTATAGCTTGGACAGACTGGCACTGATCTCTGCCATCTCCATCGCGCTGTTCATCAAGGATGCTGACTTCTTCCACCTCTGCGACCTGACTATCAAAAAACTGAAGTTTTGCCGCCTGATGCCTCTGCTCAAACCAGTGCAACACACCATAGTGACTGAATAGGTTATATAACCGATAGTAAAGAATGAATGGTTCAAGCAAACTGTGCTCAACATATTGATCATTCTCATTTTCAAGGATTTTTGCTGGCGTTGAGGAAAGACGATAGAAAAGGGAGTCCAACCATTGCAGACAGGTTTGCTCATAAACTTCATCAAAACTGACACGTAAACTTTTATCAATTGAGCACACATCAATAGCTTGAGCCGGCACACTCAGAATGGTAAAGATTTGATTTAGAGCGTCCAGATTATATTGGCTTACCAAACATTTAAGACGATTAGAAAAGGGAGCATCAGTCTGCTCTAATCTTTCAAGATCATCCCCAATCACCCCTGCCTCTTTAAGCCCATCTCTTAATAAAACCAATTCTCCCGGCAATTTTTCCTCAAGACACAATAAACAGTCAGGCAATTGACTCAATTTAATCTTTTTATAATCCGGCCTTACCGCTAGCCCATTTCTCGATCTTTTTCTACCGAGCACACTGGCTAAGTTCCCGGAGATAGTTGAAAGCACCAATGTTCCATGATTTTTCTGACGAATCGGTCAGTGCTTAGCTGAACGGCTTCTGACAGATCTCGCTTCCAAGCCAGGTAATGCGGGAGATAGCGGGTAGCCACTCCCCGAAACACACCACCAATCCAGCGCTTTAAATGGCTATGGTAAGCATTAACGTGTTGAATATGATAGACACCTTCCAGAACATGCTGGCCTGCCGAGGTAACCAGTTCCTTAAACTCAAATCCAAGCTTCTCTGCAAGCTTTTCATGTGCAAGGTGTGCATCCGCACAGACCGTTGCTTCAATCGATATACGACCGTTTAAATGGCGGCACAACTCATTAGCACTTTCGTTTTCCAAAATACCATCAACAGTGTGCCGTTCACGGTCTCTGGCTACCATTACCGGGACTTTCCGAGCTTTGTTCGGATCATCTCCGCGTTTTCGAGAAGGCCTTGGCAGGTCTTTCCTCTGCCCTTTAAATGATTCACGAAAAAAAGTTTCATCAAGCTCTGTGATGCCACAAAGCTCTTCTGCCTGATCATTATTTATGACCTCAAGAAAGCAGTGGCGCCATCGGAAGGCCGTTTTCAGGTTAATATCATACTCACTGGCTGCCGAGCGCAGTGTCATGGAGTAAGTCATACCCGTGAGGTAGTTATTCCATTTTTCCGGATATCTAAGCCTTGCCAAAGGGGTCTTGCTGAATGCATTGAAAGTCACTTTGCATGACTTGCAGCGGTAGCGCTGCCGCCCGCTTTGAAAGCCCCAGCGATGAATATTATGGTCTTTACACACGGGACATTCCGGATGTTCAGCAAAGCGAGATAATATGCTTGCTTCAAGATCAGGTGTGGCAGGTGGATTATTTACAGATGATTCTCTTTCTATAACATCAGATTCAGGTTTTTCTACTATATCCTCATCCGGTATTCGGGCATTGAGCAGTGTCCTGTCAAGAATTTTCCACTGCTCATCGCTTAATGACGGTATGGAATTAATAAAGTCCCGAAAGAGTTCTGATTGCATAAAGAACCCCTAAAAGGTAGAAGGCATGGGAAGTGTAGTTCATTCAACTACTTCAGGGAACTCAGCCGAGCACACTCGTATCTTGCGGCACCAAAACAGGGGTATCTGTTATTGGCGTGGTTTTTGATATTTTCTTCCTTGCTTTACAAACCAACCCGCTTGAATCTACTGTAAAGGCATAACAGTTTTTCTTGTCGAACATCATGAAAAATGCATCCTGCATATTTTTCATAGTATTTTCCAAAACAGTATTAAGAGGACATATTCCTAACCATTCCGCTGATGATAAACAAAGAGACACTAAAGCCAGAGCGACGCCATTACTTACCCGTACACCTGCAAGTAACTTTTCCGATGAACTTCTTTGCGTAATTATGGCAAGGTCTGCGCTCTTATCAGGCACCGGGAGTTGGGCTATATGTATTTTCCGCTGACAGGGTTCCAGCGAGATATAGCTGGTAATATACACATCATCTTTTTTCCATTTCACAGCCACACTAAGATGGCTCGCATTACAGCCAAGAGACTTCAATTTCCCACTGTCTGAAAGATACACTTCTGTAAATGGCAGCCCCTTAATATCAGGTACTCGTTTACCACTCATCCCGCCTTTGCTGTTGCTTGTAAACCTGATTTGAAAAAATTGCTTCTCACCGATGCCCCCTGCATTATCATGAAGGAGCAAAATATCAGGCCCAGGCTGATAAGTATAATATGATGCATCAAAATCAAGGCTAAAATCCCTGCTCCAGTAACCTCTCGCAGAAAAAACAAAACCGTTAGGCAAGCTATCCATATACATCTGATTCGAATTACAAAAAACACCGTAAACAGGAAAACTTGACATTAGGTCTTTAGAAGGAAGGAATTTTATTAAAAATGAAGGTGCTCTTTGCGCTGCATAAATTTCACTATAGTGTGATGCGTCTAATTCCAATGAAAAGCAATATAACTTGTTAGGCATTCCTGTAATCGTTTTATCTCTGTCACTATCTTCTCCATTAAAAAACTCAACGAATCCGCCCCACTCTGTGTATTTCAGATCCTCATAAAGCTCATCACTACCCACTTCCATTTGATTCAGGTCTGAAGGCGTTAATTTCAATGTTTCCCATCCAGCTTGTAAACAAAAACTGCACAAGCCAAGCATAAGAAAAATAACTATCTTTCTTTTAAGCATACTTCAGATACATTTTATTTTGGTAAATCTGACCATAAAACCACTCAACCCAAAGCCCTTTCAGCATTGAGAGTCACTTTCAAAACAACACGACTTCCTATTTAGCGATAAAAAAGACTCCTAATTAAAAGGAGCCTTTCATATTAAACCAGTGGGATATTAGTACATTTTTTCCTTACTGTGGAAAAATCGGATGCATCACCCCCGCCATACTCTGTAGAATACGATTCACCTGACAGCTGTAACCAAACTCGTTGTCATACCAAACGTACAATACACAGCGGTTGCCATCAGCCAGCGTAGCTTCACCATCCACAATACCTGCGTAGCGGGAGCCAACAAAATCAGTCGAAACCACTTCTGAAGACTGCACATATTCAATCTGCTTCTGCAGGTCAGAATACAGGGACATTTCACGCAGGTACTCGTTCAGCTCGTCAACCTGAGTTTCTTTTTCCAGATTCAGGTTCAGAATCGCCAGCGAGACATTCGGGGTTGGTACCCGAATTGCGTTACCGGTTAATTTGCCTTCCAGTTCCGGCAATGCTTTGGCGACTGCTTTTGCCGCACCGGTTTCGGTGATAACCATGTTCAACGCAGCAGAACGGCCACGACGGTCACCCTTGTGATAGTTATCAATCAGGTTCTGATCATTGGTGTAAGAGTGAACGGTTTCAACATGACCATTCTTGACACCGAACTTGTCATTGATTGCTTTGAGTACCGGTGTAATGGCATTAGTGGTACAGGATGCCGCAGAAATAATCTGGTCTTCAGGATTAATCAGGCTGTCATTCACACCATAAACAATATTCTTCAGGTCTCCCTTGCCTGGCGCAGTCAGTACCACGCGACCGACACCCGGGCACTGCAGGTGCTGGCTCAGACCTTCAGCATCACGCCATTTACCGGTGTTATCCACCACGATGGCATTCTTGATACCGTATTGGGTGTAATCGATTTCAGACGGCGAATTTGAGTAGATCACCTTGATTTTCACACCGTTGGCAATGATGTAGCCGTTTTCTTCATCAACACTCAGGGTGCCACGGAAACTACCGTGTACAGAATCACGACGCAGCAGGCTGGTACGTTTCTGGATATCGCTCTTGGCACCGCCATCACGTACAACAATTGCACGCAGGTTCAACCCTTCACCGCCACCACTACGCTCAATCAGAATTCGCGCCATCAGACGGCCGATTCGACCAAAACCATACAGCACGACATCCTGACCTTCATCACGACCACCGTTACGCTGATCAATAATGTCAGACAGTTCCCCACGCAAAAAGTCTTCCAGACTCGTAGCTGCAGGCTGATGTTTGTAAGCAATAGCCAGCTTGCCAACATCAATGCGGGCAGGCCCCAGATTAAAATCAGCGAACAGTTTCAATACCGGATAAGTGTCATGTACTGACAATTCTTCTTTTTGTACACGGCGCACAAAACGGTGTGCTTTTAAAATATCAATTACTGAACGGTTAATAACCGGACGACCAAAAACTGATGTGACAACATGGTTTTCACGATACAGCTTACCCACCAGAGGAATCATGGCTTCGGCGATGGCTTCACGTTCCATCCAGTTATTCAGGCATTCTTGTGTCACTGGGAGCCCCTACTAAAAAATCTGGCTGCAATGCAGTCGTTTTAATCACCTGATTGATGCAGAAAAACTACAAGGCACAGGATAAATAAATTTTATATGGCCATCATCCTGACCATAAGTACCCGCCACAACCTGCCATGCAACTTCATCTTTAATAAAGCAAGCCATTTTTATGTGGTAACGGCTTTCAGCTTCCCCCTGCTGCATGGACTGATTGTTGTCGGCCTGCCTCCGAAAACAACTAACAACAAAAGCGCGCAAAATATAACACAAACAACTGTGTAGTACAGCCTGTAACATATACTCATTATCCGCTACAGGCATTCAATTACTTTTCAGTACCAGGCATAATGCTCAGACTGACCGGCTTCGCCGGCAGGCAGTGATTTACACGACTACGAGAACTATTACCAGCCAACGCCCCAAACAGAGCTGCTTGTTTAGTTTGAATATGAGTCACTGGTAACGATCCCGCTGTGGCCGGAACATTTTGAGAGGAAGGTAAAACAAGAGTCCTCCCACCGGCAGATGCAAATGGTGCTGCAATTGTTTGAACGAAAACCGGTTGACTGGCCCTTTTAACTCCGGCTTGCACTTCAGGACTTAAGTTAACAAAGTTAAGATGCCCAAAGCCTGTTTCGTCTAATATTTGTTTGCTGAATAACTCAGTTGGCGTCATGAGCCCCCCTAATTCAATATAAGCAACGCCATCAGAGCCCCTGACCTGTTTTGACCCTGCCATTAACGGGAAATTTAAACACTGGGATTTCCGCGATAAACCCGGATTTTCCTGTAACCGGGCTACTTCTTGTTGAAGTGCTGTTATTTTTTCCTCTGATTTGCTGGCCTCAGCAGAAAAGTGACTAATGAGTTCTTCTTTGAATTTTGCAAATTGCAGCAATGCTTCCGCTTTTGCCTGTTTAGTTATTTGTCTTAAAAATTCTTCTTGCCCGGTACGCGATTTTTCTGCCGCGTCTCTGAACCCGGCCAACTCAGCCTGTAGTGCTTTCAGGGTCACTGGAACATTATTATCGCGCTGACAGCTTGCTGCTGCTGGCTTTTTCTTGCCATACGATTTAGGGGTACGATTACGGCTTTTTTTGGTAACCCGTTTTTTCCCTTCGGCTCCAGTCTCCTGACTCGGCAAAGCAGCAACATCATTCCCTGATGTGGCAGATTCTTCACCTGAGATAAATGGCCGCACCTCCTCAGAAGTTTCCATAAGCTCTTCTTTTTCCGGAGGCTTCTTTAAAGCAGATTCCCCCATCAAACGCCGTTGATTGTCGGGTATTACATATTCCACGGAAGGGCTAAAGGAAGCGGCTCTCCAGTCTAATACAGGACAGCCCAGACTTTCCCGCTCTCTGGCTCTCCTGTAATCAATATGAGCGAAGGAAGTGACATCTATCCATGCAATAAGCAATACGTCATACCATAACAAAAATGGCCCAGGGTTATTCTTCAGATCAGGAAAAACGCTTTCTGCAATATCTCTGAAAATAATATTTTTTATACTGACCTTATCCCGCATTAACTTAAAGTCATATTCGTCATATACATTATATTCCAGAATATGCTTCCGCTTTTTCTGCAAAAATTCCTGACTGTTTTTCAGCAAGCGTTCCAGAGTACACCAGTCACTTTCGCTTTTCTCAGATAAAAAATATTCCTTCACCGCATCAAAATTACTTGCAACAGGGTTTCTTGCCGAAATTCGGCCATTGATGAAGCCCCAGCGCACGGCATCCTCCAAATAACAAATCACGCTCCAATCGCCCCCCCCCTTAGTATCCATCCATCCAAACGGATCGAGCATTATTATATTAGACTTTATATTATTCAGCCCATACTTTCCCAGAGTTTCAGCTCGTGTCTCTATACTGCCAAAACAATTCGGGCAAGTTTTAAGTGTTTCCTGTACATTTTTTCTTAAGGTTGTTAAAAAATCCTCTTGATTGGTAACGCTATAATCCAAACCCAGATTGCAAAATACATCCTGACTTTTCATGGAGAAAGCAGAACAGCTGAACACACTCAGAAATACGATAAAAAAAACATCGAACAAAAAAGACTTATCAAATAACCCAGCATTCATTCTACTCGAATTTATTTTTCTTCGCATACCGTCCTCAAGCGAATAATTTACAAACAAATAAAGTATGAACCTCCGCCTTAAATCGTCAAAATTAATTTATATTTTTTCAGCAACAAAAACCAAACAGAAACAAAAAGTATAAAACAGGGAATTATTTTATAATTAGCAATTAATCTGTTTAATAAAATCAATATAAATATATGACAATACAAAGCTCCTCTGAACACATCGCAAGAAAACAGCGTAAACCATAAATATACTCCCTTAAGGTCTGATGACTGGTCACGCCCCGACTCAAAAGGCTAGAATGCCCGCCTTGGGACATCCTTAATCAGTGGTATCTATCTTTCATCATGTTGAATCAGCACCCGTCAGGCTCTCTGAAGCTGCCAGCAAAGGCAGGAGAAAAACAGGTTTACGGCAACCTGAGTAGTGGCAGCCTCGATTACCTGGTCAGTGAAATTCTGAGTCAACGCGATGGTCTCACGCTGGTCATTACTTCAACTCCCCGAACAGCCGACAGGCTGGAACAAACACTGGGATTCTATCTGTCCCACCGCAACGATATTAATGTACTGGCCTTTCCTGACTGGGAAACCCTGCCTTTCGATACTTTTTCTCCTCATCAGGATATTGTTTCCCGTCGACTGCTGACACTGTATCAGCTACCACAAACCCGCCGCGGTGTATTGATTGTACCGGTATCAACCCTGATGCATCGACTTCCCCCTAAAGATTATGTTCGGGGTAACAGTCTGGTATTGAGAAAGGGGGACCGGTTCGATATCACCCAACAACGCAGCGGGCTGGAACAGGCAGGTTACCGTTGTGTTGACACCGTATTTGAACATGGTGAGTTCAGTGTTCGCGGAGCACTGGTCGATATTTTCCCGATGGGCAGCAAGCAGCCTTATCGTATTGATTTGTTCGACAATGAAATCGATACCCTGCGCCAGTTTGACCCGGAAACCCAGCGCTCATCAGAACAGTGTGACAGCATCGAACTGCTGCCCGCCCGTGAATTCCCGATGACCAAAGAAGCCATCAAAACTTTCCGGGAACGCTTCCGGGACCGGTTTGATGTAGATTACCGTCAGGTGCCTTTATATCGTGATATTGGTGAGGGTTTACCAACCGGCGGTATCGAATATTATCTGCCTCTGTTCTTTGAGCAGACCGCCACCCTGTTCGATTATTTGCCTGCCGACACCCTGATTCTTACCGAAGATAAACTTAACGAAGCTATCGATACTTTCTGGCAGGATATCTCTGAGCGTTATGAAAACCGCCGTGTTGATCCCGAACGCCCGCTGCTTGCTCCCCATGAAGTATTTCTGCCTTCAGAAAGTCTGTTCAGTCGCCTCAGTGATTACCCGCGCCTGTCACTGACTGCAGAAGAACAACCAAACAAGGCTGGCCGAACCAATCTGCAACAGCAACAGCTGACCGATGTGCAGGCCAATCCCCGTGCTGATGCACCGCTGGCAAACCTTGAAGGTTTCCTTGAACTCTATCAACAGGAAGCAGAAACACCGCTGCGGATATTGTTTACGGCTGAAAGTCCGGGACGCCGTGAAAATCTGGAAGAATTACTCCACGGCAACAGCATTAAAACTGAACCGGTTGCCCACTGGCAGGATTTCCATCAGCAGGAAATACAAACCGGCTTAACCATTGCTCCGCTCGAACAAAGCTTGTGGCTGCCACAGCAAAACTGGATCATTATTCCGGAAGCCTGCCTGCTCGGTAACCGGGTGATGCAGCAACGCCGCCAGCGAACTCAGGATACCAGCACTGAACAGGTTATCCGCAACCTGACCGAACTGCGGGTCGGCGCCCCGGTTGTGCATCTTGATCATGGTGTTGGTCGCTATCGTGGTCTACAAACTCTGACGGTTGATAACCAGCCTGCCGAATTCCTGATGCTGGAATATGCCGATGAAGCCAAACTCTATGTACCGGTTTCATCACTGCATCAGATTGCCCGCTATACCGGCGCTGATGATGAACTGGCACCACTGCATAAACTCGGCAGCGAACAATGGACCAAAGCTCGCCGCAAAGCACAGGAAAAAGCCCGAGATACGGCGGCTGAACTGCTGGACATCTATGCGCGCCGGGAAGCTCGTAAAGGCTTTGGTTTTGAAGCTCCGGATCTCGAATACGGCACATTCTCCAACGCATTCCCGTTTGAAGAAACACCCGATCAGGAAACTACAATCAGCGCTGTTATTGATGATATGATCACGGCGCGACCGATGGATCGTTTGGTTTGTGGTGATGTCGGCTTCGGTAAAACAGAAGTTGCCATGCGTGCCACCTTCCTCGCCGTTCAAAGCGGCAAACAGGTCGCCGTACTGGTACCCACCACGCTGCTGGCACAGCAGCATTATGAAAGTTTCCGTGACCGCTTTGCCGACTGGCCGGTGCAGGTTGATGTTATCTCCCGCTTCCGTACTGCCAAGCAGGTCAGCGGGCTGCAGGAACAGGTTCATGAAGGCAAGGTCGATATTCTGATTGGTACCCACAAACTATTACAGGGTGATCTTAAGTTTAAAAATCTCGGGCTGCTGATTATTGATGAAGAGCACCGTTTCGGGGTTCGTCAGAAAGAAGCCTTGAAAGCTATGCGGGCGGAAGTTGATATTCTTACCCTGACGGCGACGCCTATTCCCCGAACTCTGAATATGGCAATGTCTGGTATGCGAGATCTGTCAATTATCGCAACACCACCTGCACGACGGCTCTCGATTAAAACCTTTGTCCGCCAGAGCGACAAACCGACCACGAAAGAAGCGATCCTGCGGGAACTGTTACGCGGCGGCCAGGTTTATTATTTACATAACGAAGTCAAAACCATTGAAAAGGTTGCTGCCGATTTGCAGGAACTGGTGCCGGAAGCACGTATCGCCGTCGGCCATGGTCAGATGCGTGAACGCGAACTTGAACAGGTGATGTCTGACTTCTATCACAAGCGTTTCAATGTACTGGTCTGCACCACTATTATTGAAACCGGTATTGATGTTCCCAGCGCCAATACCATTATTATTGATCGGGCTGATAAATTCGGGCTGGCGCAGCTGCATCAGCTACGTGGCCGTGTCGGTCGTTCTCACCATCAGGCTTATGCTTATCTGCTGACACCCCACCCAAAAGCCATGACCGGTGATGCCATTAAACGACTGGATGCAATCAGTCAGTCCGACACACTGGGTGCAGGCTTTACGCTGGCAACCCACGATATGGAAATCCGTGGTGCCGGTGAGTTGCTTGGCGATGACCAGAGCGGGCAGATTCAAAGTGTCGGCTTTACCCTGTTTATGGAAATGCTGGAACGTGCTGTCGAAGCCATTAAGGAAGGCAAGGAACCCAACCTGGACCAGCCACTGAACAGCGGCGCAGAGATCAACCTGCATATTCCTGCGCTCCTGCCTGAAGATTATGTCGGCGATGTGCACACCCGGCTGATTCTCTACAAACGCATCGCCGGCTGTCAGAGCGATGATGCCCTGCAGGATATGCAGGCCGAGCTGGTAGATCGCTTTGGGCTGCTGCCGGAACCAGCCAAATATTTGTTACGTCAGGCATCATTGCGACTACTGGCTGATAAGCTTGGTATCGTCCGTATCGACGGGGGTTCCGAAGGCGGCAAACTGGAATTCAGTCCCACAGCAAATATTGATCCGATGAAGCTGGTACAGCTGGTACAGTCACAGCCCCGCCAGTTCCGACTGGAAGGCGCTACGGTAATGAAGTACAGTCTGCCCATGCCGGATGCTGATCAGCGGATCAGCATCCTCAGGGATTTGTTGCAACAACTGGCTCAGTAAACACCCGATGGAATCAACTGCAAATACAATATCGCGCGCACTTTTTAGCCCTGTACGCCGCCTTGTCTTCGGGTTCGGGCTGCTGTCGGCGGTCGCAACGAGCGTTGCGGCGACACAACCGGATGCATCGGAGCCTCAACTCAACTGGTATCAGGTTGATGTGCTGGTATTTCGCAATCTTGCCAGTAACTCAACTGAAGCCTGGTCACCGCTGACGGTAGAAGAAACCAGTCACAGCGCGATCCGGCTGACCAGCCTTCAGGGGGCTGAAGCGGAGACACCGGATACACCGCTGATCTATCGTGAAGGTGCCGCACCTAATGACGATAATTATCTGATCACCCGGTCACCAGCAAAAGCCACCGCCATGGAAACCCGCTACCGTCCGTACATCAGTCTGCCTGTCAGTGAGCGCCAGCTGAATCAGGCAGCCGATCGGCTAGCTAACAGCGGCAGCTACTCCCTGCTGGGACGTTATGCCTGGCGGGTTGCATTGAAAGAACAAGGGGAATCCCTGCCCGTGCTGCTTGAAGGCGGGCAGACCTTTGGCAGCAAACCGGAACTCCGCGGCACAATCAAGGTCAGTAACAAACGCTATCTGCATGTTGATGCTGACTTCTGGTATCGCCAGTTTGAAACGTCCAGAAACGACAGTAGCGCTCCCGGTGTTGTTACCTTCAACAGTGCTACGGCTAATCAGAATGATGAAATCGGTCTGGTGCCCGGCAAGCAGCTTGAAGAGGTGACTACTGATGGCTATCGCCTGACCCGCCACTTCCATATCAAAGGCAGTCAGCGGGTATTGCGTACCAGCGAAGTCACCTACTTCGACAGCCCTGTATTTGGCGTTCTGGTTAAGCTGACCCCTTGGGAAATTCCATTGTCAGAAATTCCTGTAGACGACAGAACTGACAAGCTTCTCGAGCAAAGCGGTATCAACACCCCATCCTGATATCTTTTACAAGCTTTTTGGGGCTGTCCTAGGGGCTGTTCACAATTAGCTTCATGCCTATGATCGTGTAACATTCGGCATTTTTCTTATGCCTCGTACACAGCTTCAAGATCATCAATGGGAACGCATTAAAGAACTGCTCCCTGGTAAAAGTTCAGACTGCGGCGTTACCGCTAAATGCAACAGAGTCTTTCTTGAGGCTGTGTTATGGATTGCACGTACAGGTGCTCCCTGGCGTGATCTGCCGCAAGAGCTTGGGAAATGGCATAGTGTCTACGTTCGTTATGATCGGTGGTGCCGAAAGGGTATCTGGGCAGGGCGAAACCTTGGAAGGTTCCATCGTGCTAAAGAATAAATTCCAGTACTCATCAGCATTTATTATTGGCAATAAATAGCTCAATTTTTCTATGTCGCGCCGCAATGCTACATTTATGGCTCAAAATACTGAATTTGATACAAGTCACTACCTCTTCATTTGAGAAGATATGAATAAACCTTTTTTTCGCTCTGATGCCGTTCAGCGAACCTTTTGCTCAGAGAAATGAACACTCCCTAATTAACTCAGCTCGGTACTCTTCATCGAGCCCTGCCAGCTCTATCCTGCGGTTCATGCTTTTCTTAGGGAAGCGATCACTCTGATTGTGAGCATTGAAACAACAGCGCCTAACAGTGGCTAAGTTCTTTACGGCAGTGCGCTCATGGATTTTTGACGCATCTTCGGCAAAGCTGACATCGAGTTTCCAGTGCTGGCCATTCTCGATGCACCAATGAGCCCGAACACTCTCCAGCACGCTTTGTTTCCCGACTCATAATGTAACAATGCAACTCTGTCGTTTGTATCGAATGGATCAGTCGATCTCTCTGAATGACAGCAAACTGAGTCAGTTTTGCCCATTCATTATCAGGATCAATCTCTGAAACGTCATTAAACACCCAGCAACGACGGTGTTCCTGACGATTACGGCTTTGCTCTTCTGTTTCTGCAAAAAAAACATTGGCATCAGTAGGCTCCGGGTCTTTCGGATGATCTTCGATGTGCTTTGTAAACACTTTCTCTATGTTTTTACAAAGCGTGGGTTGATTATTCTTGGCGCAGATTAGATAGTCTGCCTTTTTGTCCACGATCTTCTGACAGATGTCTTTCTGACAACCCATGGCGTCACTCGTTATCAGGCATCCTTCTACCACCAACATGTCCAGAATTTCTGGGATAGCAGTAATCTCATTGGATTTCCTCTCAACGGGAGTAAACCCTAATATCAGGCTGAGTTTGGCGCTGTAAGCACTGACGATACGTTCTT
>CBDHDU010000017.1:0-14372 GCA_965261725.1 Endozoicomonadaceae bacterium
AGAGTTTTCATTAGCATCTCTTTATCCCAGCGCCGTGCTGTGTCATGGGATATAGCGATGAATTCCGGAACCTTATCGCTGGGCATGTAACGGCATAGATGGCTAACATGCTGTTTTAGGCGGTCTGTAGCTTGAGCCTTGGGAGAAAGGCTAGTACATCATTTCAATGCGATTGAAGGGTAAAGCTTTCTCAGCTTTATTCGCGCATCCTTGTTGGTAAACCGCCAGTCCATTTTTGTCTGGCACTGGTTTCGTACCGCTTCCCAAGACGAAACCTCTGCTTTCAAAGTGTTTTGATCCGGAATCCTGCGATCGAGGCACTGGCGGCTTAAAATACTCAGTTCAATTTCAGCCATGTTTAGCCAGCTGCCATGCTTTGGGGTGTAATGGATTTCCAGCTTACTGGCTATACGGCGAGCTTCTTCAGGTTCGAATACTTTGTAGAGCGATGCCGGTGTATGTGTGTTCAGGTTATCCATTACCAGACGTATAGCCTCAGCTTCAGGGTAATGCACATCAACCCGTTGCTTGATCTGGAATGCCCAGTCTTCAGCCGTTCTGCGGTCTGTTACCTCCACATGCCGCCACCCTTCAAGCGGAGCGAAGAACATGAAGAGATTGCTGACGCCATTACGCTCATACTCATTGTCGTAGCGTGCAGGCTGACCTTCTTTCATGGGTAGCGGTGTTCTGACTTCTTTAACTTGTTGTTTACTGCTTTCATCCATGCAAACCAGCGGCTTTTGGGGATCATGAGGGAGCTTGTAGACATCAAGGACATCTTCCATGGCACTCACAAACTCCGCATTGGCTTTGGCGGGAATACACCACTCCCGCTTTTGCCACGGTTTTATTTCGTTTTTTTTAACTCTCGGCAGATGGTAGGAGCAGAAACCGTATCAACCACTTCCAGTTCAACCAGTTTGTCTGCGAGTAATCCCAGCGTCCATCGGGTTCTTCCTTCTGGTGGTTCAGAGCAGGTCAGGGCAATGAGGTGGGCGTGCTGCTCACCATCAAGGCTTCGGCGACGCCCCTTGCGGCTAAACTTGCTCTCAACCGCAATCCCAAGTCCTTCTTCAACACAGCGCTTACGAACTCTTTGAATGGTGGGTATAGAAACGACGCAAACATCCGCAGCGGCAGCTTCACTTAAAGCGGGACCATTTTCATCAAGGGCGAGAAGAATTTGAGCATGGGTACGCTTATGTCGTGCAATCTTATCGGCTTGAACAATTTGCTTTAGGTTATGCTGTTCTTCACTGGAAAGGCGGATGTGGTATTTGACTGGCATGAGTAAAAAATGGACATCATGCCTTAAGAGCAGGCGCTCTTCCTTGTCAGACATCAATCGTATTGAAACCATGTACTAGGAATAGTCACTGTCTCTATATGCTTACAATTTGAACAGCGACCCTGATAGGCTGTGAATAGCAGGTTGACCTTGATTGAACCAAACGGCAGATCTTGAACATTTCTATCATTCTCGCGCATCTTGCCCATAGGCCAGTGACACTGGCTGCACTTGAACTGCTGTATACGACCATCTCTACGCAAATAGACGAATGCTTCCGAGGCATCCCAGTCGATATCAATACGGTCGATTACCCAACCAGAAAATGCGAACATAGGACGAAGTGAGGGTGTTGCACACATGGCTGATCCTTCAGAAATGTTGATCCTTTCAAATCAATCATTCCCTGAAGGCTATTTCTGTTGCAACCCCTCGCTTTTCATCAGCCAACCTGCGAAAGCCCCTGTTAATTACCCTGTCTCGTAGCATATACGGATGTACTATTAACCCCGTGATCAGAACGTTAAAAGCAGCAATATATAGTCTCTCGCTAACAAGACGATAGTTCATGAATTTTAAAGGTCATGCACGCCAAGCCTTTAAGCGATAGCCATTCTTCTACATGCTGGCGTACGCTCAGTGGTAATCAGGAATCCTTTTGGGTTGATGTGTGTAGTTGGTTTATAGCTGCAGTACAGTTTCCAGTTGCAGGGTCAGGTCAGCAAAAGACAGACGACTGTTTGCCGAGCCGATATCAAAGCGGGTCTCACCCATCGTCAGTGTTCGAATAGCAGATAACTTGCCCCGGTCAGGACTCAGAGAGTGTCGAAGGTCGCTGTTCATTTTCAGCAGTTGCCAAGTTGCATCTGTGCCTGTTTTGATGACCATGCTGATATTCAAGTCAAGCTGGTACTTCGCCCGGTTGCCATTTCGTTCAACAGCTTGCAGCGATTCCAGCTGAATCAGCATTGCCGGAAATGTGAGGTTCTTCCCGGAATCGGAAGTATCATAGCCCACATAGATATGCTTCCCGGTATCAGACTGATAACCATTGGCTTGAGTTATAGTTTCAAGACGGCTGACCAATGCCTCAATAATCTGTATTTCAGGGATAACCTGGCTCATGCCGTTCCCTCAATATTGAAAGCAAAATTAAGTTGTCGCTGCATGACAACCTGAAAGTGGTTGAGTATGTCCGACTCAATACGGGCAATAGCTTCATGTGCTTGCTGTTCAATGGGGAGTCCCACTTTTTCAACAGGCAACGCCATCCACATAACCCATCCACTTTTTCGTGAACGCTGTTTTCTTTGCCGGGCATTGGGACTGCGCTTAAAAACCAGATTACGGGTGGTGTTGGCAGGCTGAAAAACAAAGGCACCCGGCCACTGCCAGCGCCCGGTACGCACGCCGGATGTTGTCTGCACCGGCTTGCCAAGGTAGTGAGCCGATATATCATTCAGCCCTACCCACACCACCAGCCGCCAGCGATCAAGCCCCCTGCTCCCCGGTTCCCTCAAGCTGACTTTGACCCGATCCAGCTGTTTTATCAGTCGCTGAGTCACACCGGCCTCGTTTGCCAGTATGCGTAACACCTGCTTTTCAGCAAACCTTGAAACATCTCGCAGGGTTCTTTTAAGCGCTAGCTCGACCTTGCGAGGCGCATCTTCAAAACGGTCAGTCAGATCGCTGATTTGCCGGTCAAGATCAATATCAATCTGCATACAGGTTCCAGAATGACAGCGTGCCACTGGTTCTTATTTTGCGGTCAACCGTCCATGTGCCTGCCGGGCTTTGAATACGGTCGCCCCGGTAAAGGGCAACAGTATTCGATACCGTCAGGGTAGTGATGGTCAACATAACGGCTTCCATACTCCCTGCAGGAGACAGTTCATCCCGAACAATGCCGCCTATCTGTGCCGTACTACCGTCTTCTCTTATTAGATCGAGCGGTTCACTGAATGCCGCTAATACCTGTTGGTCAAGCGCTTGAAAATGTGAAGACATCACTCTGCCTCCTGCAGAAAAGGGCTGGCCATGACTGACCAGCAAAGATCAGCAGGAATTAGCTCATGGTGAGTTTGATGACTGCCCGTGGGAGCAGGTTAATGGGTAGCGGGTTGGACTGCGTATGGATCTGAACGCCCCGGTCAAAATCCACCACTTTCTGCTTGGCATAACGGGGAAGCCCGATAGTGTTGACCGTTTCCATAAAGTCGGCCGGGGCGAACCATGTTTTGAAGATGCCCGCACCTTCAGGGATAAGCAGTGCTTCATTGGCTGCAACAAAAGGCTGCCCGTTGACAGTACCCCGGTATTCTTCCCAGTTCACGTCAGCAAACTGGAACCCGGTTTTGGGATCATTGCGAAGCTGTGCGCCGTCCTGATAACGTTGATAGGCTTCTTTGGTGGATTTGTGTGTGGTGTACGCATCGTAGAAGTCAGCACCACACAGACCGCGCAGACCACGGTAAGGGAGAGCACCCAAAGCCCCATCAACCTTCCGGCGCGCTTTAATGGTTTGCAGGCGAACGTCGGTCGTCGTACTGCTGAATTTGAAATCATGGGTTTGCTGGGTAACACCGAATTCATGGTAGAGGTCATAAATAACCGTGGAGCCATCAGCATCCACAATCTGCCCCTTGAGTGCACCGATACGCAAATGCTCCAGCGTCACTTCATGGTTGCCGTTCATGGTCGCCAGCCGGTTGTTGACTACCCCCTGAACGCCCTGGAGCTGATCTTCACTGCCAAAGGCACGAACCCCTTGCACCTCATCAGCCATAATCGTGCTGTCATGAGGGATATGGGGAATAACAAAACTGCGAACCTTGCGTTTGTCAGCAATAGCTTGGGTACCCGGTGCGCCACGTTCTGCCGTCGGCAGCAGTCGCAGAACACCATTCTTGCTTTCAACTACAGCCGTTGTGGTGGTAATGCCACTTTCTTCAAACAGCCCCAGCTGACCGATACGACCCGGCTGTACTTCCATTTCATTGATAGTTGCTGTCAGACTCGACAGGCTGAAAGCGTCGTCATTGAAGATATCCAGTACCATGATTTTTCTCTCTTTCCATGTAGAAAAACGATCAGGCTAAACAGTCAGCCGGTTCAGTCACGGGCAATGATGTTTTTAGTTGCCAGAGATGCAAGGGCAGTGTCTTTTTGCTCCTGAGTGACCACATCGCCCCAGACCAAAAGGCTGCTCACCACTTCAGCCATTCGGCTGATAACCACGGCCACGCCATTAACCTCATTGGTGACAGCCTTGTGGAGCAGTGCCGCCACTGCAGTTTCAGAACCATCACTGGCAGCCGGATCAAACGGCACATAAAGATCGTCGGATGTTTTACCCAGCACAGTGCCCGGTAGCAGCATCAGATTAGGTCCGAGCTGTACCGTATCCCGGCTGATGCTGTTGTTACCTTCGGACACCATAAATTCGGCATTGTGAACGGGTTCTGTTTTAACAGTCATTGGAAAATCCTTTTCTGAATGAGGAAACAGGAGTGATATGGCTTACTGTTGATTGCGCTTGCGGTAGACCGCCTGCGTATCAATTTGCGGTTTGACTTTGGTGTGTTGCTGTTGGGGTGACAGGGAATTATCGATATCTTTCTGATTGCTGGTGAGCACATCAAACAGCGCGTCTCTGACAAAGTTCACACTTTTATTCGCAGCAATGTAATCCGTTGCCTTGTCCGGGTGTCCCGCTGTCGTGCAGAGGTTTTTAATAGCGGAGAAATCAGCCAGCTTCGCCTTTGTCTGCTGTTCATCCATCTTTGCCATTAAAAATTCCTGTGTTTTTTCCGGGTATCCGGCCTTGTTGCACAGAGTAGCGATCTGAATAGCCAGATTATTCCCCGGCTGAGGCTGAGGTTGTGGTTGCCCGGATGTTTTACCAGCGTTGTTTTTCGGGGGTTCTGAGTCCGAAGGTTGCTTCCCCCATCCTTTCGGCGCATTTCGGAACCGGGACAGATCAAGGCTGGCCGCCAGTTGAATAGGTGAATCCAGCTCATCAACAAAACCGGTTTCCAGTGCTTCCGCTCCGGTGTACTAGGTTTCATCGTCCATCAGTTGTTTGAGTTCTTCGGTGGTCTTGCCGGTTCTGGCGGTATAGGACACGGCGATGCTTTCGGTGATCTTGTCCAGCACATCCGCCACTTTACGCATTTCATCAGCATCACCACCCGCCCAGCCATAAGGGTTGTGAATCATGAACATGGCATTTTCTGCCATCGCGACCTTATCCCCTGCCATCGCAATAACCGTGGCGATACTGGCACACAGTCCCTCGATGCTGACATGGACACTGGCTTTGTGTAGCCGCAGCGCGTTATAGATGGCGATACCTTCAAACACCGAACCACCCCGGCAGTTAATACGCACATTGATCTGTTCTGAATCGATCGCCTTTAACTGGCTGACAATACTGTTGGCAGAGATACCCCACCACTCATCAATATCGTCATAAATAAAGCCTCGTCAGCAAAATCTATGGGTAGTTTCTGGTTCAGGCAGCTTGCCAAGCGCATGATATAAAGCAATTTCTGCACATTTATAGGTTCTGAATCCATACGATTTTCTCGTAGTGAGTTTTATCCTGGTATTCAGCCCTTCAACAATTCCGCTGGAAAATGCCTTTTTTGCCCTGAACCAGTTCAGGATAAGCGGCTTATGTCGCCGAACAGTTTTAGCCACTTTCTTCATTGGCTCTATCTTTGATCGCATGACTCTTGTGCACCACCGATCCAGATACTTTCCTGCCCAGTGTGGTGAAATGGGTGAGTAGACCGGCGGAACTTCCCCGCCAGCCCCTCTTAGAACGGTACGTGAACCTCTCGATTCATACCGCTCCCATCAGGTAAACGCCTATCACAATTCTGAGACATTTTCGTAACTATTCAGCACCCTCACAATAAGCTGGTATTTTCGTGATTTTGTGTCATTTTCAAATACAGTTCTTCTCTGACCAACGCTTGTTATGAGTCAACTTGATCCCGAGTTTCAGATTATCGTCACCCTCCTTGCTATCGTAAATGATCAGCAAGAGCAGATCGGTGGCCTGGGCGATCAGGTAGCGAAACTGGAAACAGAAAATAAGGAACTCGCGGACAGACTCAACATCAACAGCCGGAACAGCAGTAAGCCTCCCTCTACAGACGGTTATGCAAAGCCTGCTGCCAAACAGAAAGACTCATCTGCCACGGTGGAGGGTGAGCCACAAGACGACAAACCTAACCCAAAAAGCTTACGACAGAGGTCTGGTCGAAAGCCCGGCGGTCAGAAAGGTCACAAAGGTTCAACGCTTCAGCAAGTCGCTGACACTGACCGCACCCAATATCACCCGGTTATAGACTGTGAGAAGTGCCATCAGTCCCTGCACTCTGCAAACATTGCCAAGTTGGTTGAAAGGCAAGTATTTGAACCGGGTCGTTTTGGTCACTTTGAAGTGACAGCCCATGTGGCCGAAATCAAAGAGTGCCGCTGCGGTCACATGACACAAGCCCGTTTCCCTGAAGGAGTTGATGCTCACGTGCAGTATGGACCGGTGACTCAGGCGCTGGCCGTGTATCTTTGTCAGTATCAACTTATACCTTGCAAGCGTGCCTCCCAGTTCTTCATGGATATTTTCGGATTGGAAGTCAGTCCGGGTTCCATCTGCACCTTCCAGAGCAATGCTTATGACCGGTTAGCCAGCACTGAGCAGGCAATTAGTGACGCCCTTAAGGTTGAACCCATTGCAGGCGCTGATGAAACAGGCATGAGAGTAGCCGGAGCGCTGTGGTGGATGCATGTCCTGCGTACTGACAAGTGGACGTACTATCATCTGGACTTGAGTAAAGGACATTCCGCCATAGAGACGATGGGTATTTTGCTGACCTTTGCCGGGATACTGGTTCATGACCACTACAAGGTTTACTTCCGCTATGCTGCGGCTCATGTACTCTGCAATGCCCACCACCTGAGGGAGTTACAGGGTGTCGTTGATCGCGACTGCAACTATCTTGCGGCTCGTCTTCAGCGGCTGCTGAGACTGGCCTGTCACCTCAGCAATGGTTTTAGAAAGCTGGGAATGAAGGCGATGCCGGAATCCATCCGCCAGCGTATCTCTTCACTGTTCGAGCGAACAGCAAAAAGGGCGCAAGCGGAAGAAGCCGACTATATGGAACGAGTACGGCAACGGTTGGGGCGTGACAAAGTCAAGAATACGAAAGCGTTCAACTTGTTTAAGCGGTTGGTGGAGTACAAGGACGAAACTTTGAGGTTCATGACCGACCTCAACATCCCCTTCGACAATAATGGCAGCGAGCAAGACATCAGAAATGGCAAGGTGAAGCAAAAAATATCGGGCTGCATCAGAAGCGAGGAAGGGGCGAAATGGTATTGCCGAATACGAAGTTATGTTTCATCTGCGAGAAAGCAGGGGCAGAATGTTTTTGAAGCCCTGCTTATAGCCATGAAGAATTACTGCGGTCACTCTTTGCTGGGTGCTGAATAGTTACACATTTTCTGACCTGTACTTTTTCCAGCCAGTGACAAACAGATTTGCCTCCATGTGACAACCGCCCTGCCCGTTGAGCAATGTCATCCTGTCCCTCCGGTTGCTGACTACGTCCCTTTATAGGCATCCAGACAAGATCCTTTGGGACAGTTGCATTCCACAACGAGCCACCTAACGCAGCCCCTTCGCTCCCCCCCTATTACAGGAGCTTCAACACTACTACGAGCTACTCCGCCCCTGTGCGCAGTATCGGTACTCAGTCTCTTGTGGTGGTCGCCACTTGAGAGTCTCCCTTAACACCTGCACGACAGGTTCCCGCAGTTCCATGAAAGAGCCCAGTACAGAGTCATGCCTTCTCAACGCCGGACACCGCCTGCACAGCATTCGAAATTCACTTGCAGACTTATCCCTGAGGAGGACTAAGCCTCAGGTTTTGATGCCGAAAAAGTTCCTTACGACGCTTCAACAAAGATTCGGGTTTACTCATCTCTCTGTACCATACCTGACGAATTTACTTTCGCCTTTTCCTCAACGCTCACTACCACCGCTCTTAACGACAGCAGCTTGAGGTGGTTTGAAACCTGCTTTCGACAGCCGATTTCGGCGGGTCTACCGCCATCTCTTCCATAGCTTCCACATCTTCAGAAAGTAATCCTTTTACTTCCCTTGTATGTGCTACGGCACACTAGTCCCAGAAAACCTGGAACTCTTCTCTGAGCAGGTAACCCCTGACACTTTTCAGGTTGTACTGGAGCACTGTGTTTAGCTTGATCTCTTCTTTCTCGGTCAGGTTCTCTTTTCTCTTGAGTAGGCACCAGCGAGTTTTTTTCAGAACAGGTTCATATCCGGCTGCCTGAAGCTGTTTGTGCTCTGAGGCTCTGACTTCATCAATGGCCTTGTTCAGCATGGCAACAATATGGAAACGATCCAGAATATGCAGCGCCTGGCTGGCATACTCCGCAATCGCTTTCACGTAGGGCTGCCACATGTCAGAGCAGACATACTTCAACTGCTGGCTTCTCTGTGCACCAAAGAATGAGAAGAAACTGCGAATGGTGGCTTCGGTTCGCTCCTGTCCAACCCACAACAGTCGTGTGTTGTCACGGTCGATCTGGTAAACCACAGTCAGGTATTTATGGCCTGTTTGATACGCCACCTCATCCACACCAATGGCCTTGATATTGTCGAGAGGGCGATGTGCTTTGCCCCATTCAACCACATACTCAACAGCATGAAAGACCTTCTCCCATCAGCAATTCCCGAACATTAAACGACAAACTAATTATACTTCGGAGTGGCCAATAGAATTAGTTGGAGACGAAGAAGCCTTCTCCACCGTCGCAGAGCAGTCAATTTCTCTACATATCAAACACTGAAACACAAGGCTACTCAGCCTCTATGTGGTATCAAGCTCCAGGCTTTTGAGGCTGACACTTTTTCCCCTTGCGATCGCCGTAAGAAACTCTGTCCATGAATCAATGAAGAACCAGTCGAACAAGCCCCTGATAGCGTGCCAAAGCGCTTTCTTTGATTTCGATGCTGATAACGCTTTTTGAAAAAGAGGGCAGGCAAGCTGCTCGATTTGGTCAATAAGGAAGGCGGTAAACGTCAGGCTGGCGAAGTTAGTCGCCAGGTGCATTTTACCGTGCCCGTAGTTGTGTTCCAGGTTGTAGTCTTGTGTTTTCAGTGTGTTAAACGTCTCATTCTCTATTTTCCACTTAGCGCGTCCTCCTCGCATGATTTTTGCCACGCTTTCTTTGGTGATTTCAATATCAGTCACCCAGGTATTGGTGTACTTCTTGTCATTGGGGCTGATTTCCACGTACTCAAGGTAGTTGACCAGAATATCCTGATGGGATTTGTTGATGGGAACGCCATTGATGAACCGGAACCAATGCCGGTAGCCGTCTTCATCGGTGAATTCATAACGTGTGACCTTACCGGCGATGTCCATCTCATCGACGGCCTCATAAAGCGACACATGGCTGGTGTCTTTCGCGACCATAATGAAGCTGTAGTCGTAGGATTTCACCAATTTGATCGTGGGACCATCGGAGTACAAGTCGTCAAAATTCAGTACCAACTTAAGGTGTGGGTGTTCTCTGGCAATATTCGACAGGAGCCTTTCGAGTGCTGTTTTTTCACAGTCGTTTTTTGAAGCATCGACTTGTTGAATAATGGGTTCCGGCATTAAAGGCAGCACTTCTTTCTTGCCCGGCTTAACCAGACAGCAGCCCAATAGTTGGTGATAATACTGGGGATTCTTGCTGTCTGGCTTTTTCACACAGCACTCTGGACAATCAATTTTTCCCGAAGAAAAATGCCCCGTCCCATCAATAGGCGCAAGATAGCCTTCCTCAAAGTACTCAAACTGCCTGAGCCGCCCGGAGCGCTGAACATAGGCGAATAACGCCGTGAAAAATTTCCGCAAATACCGAGTTTCGATCGGGTCAAGCAGCTCAGCGAGGCGAGAATCACTCGGCACTCTATTGACATTGTAGAGTGATTTCAGGTTGTGAATTTTATCTGTATTCTGTACGCAGTCCTGATCAAATTTCAGCAACGACGGATATTTAAGGTGCATGACCGCCAGGCCACACATGATGGCATCATGCAGTGCGATCTTGTCATGGTTGTTCACCGGCCTAAAATCTGGAACCTTGGCAGCTTCTTTGGAGACGACGCTGATTAGTTTTTCAGCCAGCGCTTTTTGTTGTTTTTTTGTTGAAGACACAGAGAATACGACTGTAGATGTATAGTCTGCATACTGTACCTCAAAGTCTGCGATTTAGGGAATATCAGAACTACCGCTATCCCTTGGTATCACTGGTTTTAATCAAGTGCTCGGGAATTACTGTTCTCCCATGAGGTATTGAAAATGCAGGCCACCTCTTTCCACGAGAGCTTTCGGGCCCAGTTTGCCAAAAACTGCATGTAGACTTTGGTAAGTTCTTTCTTGCCATCCGCCCATGGAACCTGTTCAACCTTTACGCCACATGTCTTGCATTCAACCCGACGCATTCTGTAGAGCAGAAAAACCCTGATGCCCCAGAGGGGAACGAATTCGAAGCGACGCTCAGCAAGGCGGTCATAGCCCGGAGCAGCTTTTTTGCATCCTGAGCAGATAGCATGACTGTTCTTCCGTGGAGCCACAGTCACATTGAATACTTCAGAGCCCTGGTAGAAGCCGAGTTTTACATCCTGATAAACAAAAGACTTGAGTTTATGAACTTTATTGAGGATAGTTTTTATCAGCATCAGTGCTGCCTTTTGTTGTTTTTTTGTCCATCAACAAAAAGCTATCAAAAGTCAGGCACTGGTGTTTCTATCCTCAAATCTTGTTCGCTTTTACCCACAGTTATCCCTGAAGAGCCAGTAAAAAAGGACACCAAGTTAAGCCGTTTTTTCAATTCCTGTTGCTCGAAATCTACTGGACTCATATAGTCGAGATATGAATGCAACCTGTCGTTGTTGTAGAACAAAATATAAGCAACAACATGCGCTTCAACGTCTGCCCGGGTATCGTAAATGTAGTGATCTGTCCTCTCCCTCTTCAGGCTGCCAAAGAAACGTTCCATAACCGAGTTATCCCAGCAGTTCCCCTTACGACTCATACTGCAAATCATGCCATATTCCATGAGATGCTCCTGGTAATCCTGAGATGCATATTGACTACCACGATCAGAATGATGCATCACGCCCTTTTCAGGCTTTCTGCCCCAGTAAGCCATTCTCAGGGCTTCTAATGGCAGGTTTGTTGTCATGCGGCTACTAAGAGACCACCCAACAACTTTCCGAGAGAACAAGTCTACGACGGCAGCCAGATAGATCCAGCCTTCACGGGTCCACAGGTATGTGATATCTGCGACATAAACCCTATCCGGCTTCGGTACCATAAATTCCCGGTTCAGCAGGTTGGGAGCAACAGGTAGCTTGTGCTTGCTGTTAGTCGTCACCTTGAACTTTCGTGATGACCGAACTTTCAGGCCAAACCTTTGCATCAAGCTTCTTGCCTGATAGCGCCCCACACAATAACCTTTTTTTCGCAGCGCTTTTGCCATGCGACGACTTCCATAGGAATCATCTGACTGAGCAAAAATTTCTCTGGCATCAACTTCCATACGGAACGCCTCAGAGTCAATTTGCTTTTTTGTTGCCTGACCTTTATCCCATTCATAGAAGCCGCTGCGGCTGACTTTCAGTGCTTTGCAGAGCGCGGCTACGGGGTAGGCCTTCCTTTCCTGCTGTATAAAGGCAAATCTTACAGCTGGCCTTTTGCAAAGAAGGCCATGGCTTTTTTTAAGATTTCTTGTTCCATCCTGAGCTGCCGGTTTTCAGCTTCAAGTGCTTTGATTTTGGCTCTTAATGGATTCCGGGGGGTTACCCCAGCAGCAAGCCAAGCAACCCTGAAATAGCTGCTTTTCCCCTACGTTTGATGTTATGGATGCATTCAAAAAATCCCAAGTATAGTGGCAGCTTATCCTGTGAAATTCCACGGTGAGGGCGCAACCAGGATCGCAGCAACGACCAGAAGCCCTCCATCGTATTCACATGCACCTCGTGAAAACCATCACCATCTTCATCCCGGGCATACTCCCCAGCGCCATGACAGACAGATTTACGATCATAACCCCATTGCTCAAGCCTGTCGTAAATGCTGTATTCATCAGTATAAATCAGCGTTCCCGGCGCTATGAATTCTGTAATCAGGGGCTTGATTGTTACCTGCTTGACATTAGGCAGCATACGGATCACAACCTGCCCACCCCGCTGGATCATGCCAAAGATCGGAGGCTTTTCTTTCTCCAGAGTACCGCGACCACGAGCACCTCTCAAACGGTTACGGCGGGCTGTCCGCCCTTTTTTTTCACCGCTTCAGGCTGGCCTTTATGCCCCGATACAACGTAAACCTCGTCACATTCAACCTTGCCGTCCAGAACGGTGACCGGGCGTTTGTTGCAGACACTTGTCCTGAGTTGCTGTGTCATCTTTTGCACATCGCTTTTGTTCAGGTCAAGTTCAAGTGCAATCTGTCTGTTCGACTGATTGAGTGACATCAGGTACAAGCAGTGTATCCAGATTTTTAAAGGCTGGTGATGCCCTGAAAACACCGATAAAGTCAGATCATCAAAGCGACGCCGACAACACTTGCACCAGTAACGCTGTCGCTCCGGCTGAGTGTCATCTTTACCTTGTCGGGTAATATCAGGGCTTTGACAGCGAGGACAAACGACACCATCCGGCCAGCGCATTTGCCTGACTTGTTCGTAACATTTGGCGTTATCGAGGAGATCATGAAACTTCATCATACCGCTGTTTTACACTAATGTGGACGTTAGTTTCAACCGCAGTTACCTCAACACCCCGGAATCCATTAAGAGCCTTGATTTTTTGTTGCTCGGGTGTTAATGCCTGGTTCCCTTTACCGGGAAAGGCCAGCGCTTCCTGCTCCTGATGTTGTCTGACCCAGCGCCGCAGATTTCCTGAGCTGAGTCCTAAACTTCTGGCGACTGCAGCGGGAGACTGACCCTGTTCTACGACCAATTCCACTGCTTTGAGTTTGTACTCCTGAGAATAATTTTTTCGCTTTGCCATTTTTAACCTCGTTACTGATTGCGCTATTGTGCTTAACGAGGTGTCCGGAGTCATTAGACCACTTCACTACGTGTTCAAACCGGTTCAAGTCTTTTTCGAGATTCACTTTGCCGTCGTAAAGTTTTGGACGACCTTGCCCTGAGTATGAGCCGTTATAGAGCCACTTCAAGTCGGCATCTGTTCTTAACTTCCCAACAATCTGTAAACCCGCAGCAAGGACTGCGGACACGAATTTTTCCTTGAAATAGTAGGCGTCCACAGCCAGATAGATTACCCCCATAGCAAGAAGATCTCCGGCCAGTTTCAAAACTTGCTCAGCGTAAAGGTCAACACGGGTTTTATCTTTCTCGTCCAGCGTCTGCCGGGCATCAAGCGCATAAGCCGTATTGGACTGCAAATCAACAACACCAAGCAAAGATAGCTCAAGCCCTCGCTCTGATTGACCTGTGCAACCACGCCAAAACATGCCAAGGCCATCGGTCTTCTTGCCACTTTTGGTCATAAAGCTGGCATCGAGCGCTGCGATTTTCTCTTTGGACGTTAACAGTACGCCGGACAGCATCAGGCAGTTGAGTTTAAAAAAATCGAAGGTCCGGCGATACCAGCGTCTGAATCGTTTTTCACTCATGGAGGAGTAACGGCTCATGTTGCAGAAAGTGGCTTTACCCTGAACGATAATGAGCGTGATAAGCAATTGGAAGATGAATGTTTTTTGGGGCTTTTTGACCTTGGACATCTTGCCCAGAGCGGTCTTTACTATGTTATCCATGAGAGGAAAGTGGCAGCGAGCATAGAGGGTTTGGCTTCTCTATTATCGCTATTTTCTCTCATGGTCACTTTCGTCTGAAAACTGTCCACAGTATTGATACTCTGGAAAACTCTGTAACTATTCAGCACCCAGCAAAGAGTGACCGCAGTAATTCTTCATGGCTATAAGCAGGGCTTCAAAAACATTCTGCCCCTGCTTTCTCGCAGATGAAA
>CBDHDU010000018.1:0-118163 GCA_965261725.1 Endozoicomonadaceae bacterium
AGAACATCAGAAGATTTGCATTTGGGATTTATCCAAAACAGAAGAGGAAAACCCTATAAGGAAGTTGGACAATTACAATACTGTGGACAGTTTTTCGAGAACTCAACATTGATGCACCAAGGCTTGCACCGCAAGGGCTAGGATTTAATTGGGGTTTCTCAGACCTGCTAAAAAGTACCCTATGCACTGAAACCCTTGGTATTACTGGGGAAAAAGTGTCCACAGTATTGCAATTACAATACCGAAAATAAAGGGAGTATCAGCAGAATCTATGTTTTACCTGATAAACGTCTTGCTTCTATTTTCAGATGATAAAACTGTGAAAATCTGGGATCTGACAAGGTCGGAGAAACATGAATGCGTTGCAACAATAAAAGGTCACAACGGACCTGTTTCCGCTCTGGGAGTATTAATGAATGGGCTTTTGGTCACTTTCAGTCATGATGAAATGATCAGATTATGGCATCTTGTTCCTATAGTGTCGCAAGAGCCCAGGTACTGAGTTTTTCCAACAGTCAGCCTCGGGTCAGGCTGACTGTTGGCCAGCTATATTAGCTATACATTGTGTAGGTAAAACAGGTATTAACGAGTAGTTTTTTCAGAATAATCCACCGGTGTTGTTTCTGTACGTTTATTTGCCAGAAAATGTTTTCAGGTTTGCCAGCTGGAAGCAGAATCTCTGTGTAGACCGCGCCTTCTTCTATGTGAATTGTTCGTTTTTTTCTTCACTGGCTGATACTTTCTGATCCACTCAGCTACAAGATCGAAGCTGGGCGGATGAGGATAGAGACACTGAACCCCTTGCATAATTCTGCTATGGAGTTTCTCGAACGTTTGAGAGGGTTCTTTTGTGCTGAGGCAAAGTGCCTGCGTGTACTCTTCAGGGCTGAAGGGCAGGTATCGCTCAGGATAAGGCCAGTATTGTGTTAGTAATTCTTCCAGATTTTGATGCTTCCTTGAATGCCATAACTGATCGATCAGTTGTTGAGCATCTGCCATGGTATAGCTGTAAAACTGGATCAGAGCCTGGATAAATCTTTCCCTTTCACCGCCATTGTCATATCTTTGCTGCTCATGATAACCAAACATATAGCGGATATATTCAGTGGCATTCTGGGGGCGGTTCATTTCATAAGGCCAGATATCCGATTCCTTCAGGCGTGGAACAGTGGTTAAAGGGTATTGTGTGTATCCGCTTGCTATCATCTGGCTATATGATGTAGGTGCTGACGTTGCTCTGGAGGAAAGAGGTGATGAGAATAGAGTAGTTGCTGTTGCTGTTGCTGTTGCTGTTGCTGTTGCTGTTGCTGTTGCTGTTGCTGTTGCTGTTGCTGTTGCTGTTGGTAATGTTATTGGTGAGGTACTCTGATCACCTTCCTCTTGGTTATCATCACTTGCATACATATCTTTTTCATCATCACTGTTCCACAGATCCGGTAAACCAAATCTCAGCTGAATAGTTTTTCCTCTGAGTGCCGCGACATATCCGTTGGATGTATCACCGGGCAGCAATAACAGTAAATTTACAAGCTGAATAATATGGCTGACATTGCTTGATACAACTCTGTATAGTTCTGGATTATTGCCATTTTGCCTTTCAATACACAGACTAGGGCTTGCTACACGGTAGACAGCATTACTGCCATGTAATTTGGATTTATTGTTATAGCGTACTTGTAATGCAACACCTTCCTCCCAGGTCGACCCATAGCTGAATTCCACTGTTGAGCATTCCGAAATATTTTTAACCGGGTCATACAGGTTCATAGTGCATGAGGGGGAAAGGCGATTGTTACGGGAAGTCAGTTCTTGAAATTTTTGCTTAATAGTTCTGGTACCAAAGCTACTGATATCACATGATGTGCGGGAAAAAGAATCAATTCCTTCAATATTAATAATGTCGTGGCGCGGGCTTATTTTTAACCTGGTGAAGTGCCTGCATTGAACCATTTTCTCAAAAAGAGTATCTGGTAGCTCCTTGCAGGATGTGTATTTTGTGCCTGTGACTGGTCGGATGGATATAGTAAGGAGCTCCTCCTCCCTCTCCTCATCAGGAGCTGCACGTTCAGGCCAGCTATAAGTTTCTGTAATGGTCATTATGCTCCCTGTTTGACAGCATAATGAAATAGAAGCCTGAGCTTTACCCTGAGAGCGTATTAATGACAGGCTGCCAATCATGGACCATATGGGTTTGCCTGATGCTTGGATTTTTTCTTTGATCAGGTATTTGGTTTCTATTGCCCACAAATTATTCAGAAACAACCCTGTAAATAATATGCCGATAAACAGCAAGCACTTTTGTGCTTTTTTTTTCGGCCGTGGTGTGTTGACATGGGCGATATTCATGCGACTCATGCGGATATTTTCTCCAGACAAGTGTAAGCAGTATGTTCTTTCCGGAAAAATCCAAGGATCATTTTTCTCGTTCTCTGGATAGATTTCAGTCCAGAGGAAACAGCATTGAGAAATGCCTCCTTCGTCCGCAGGATCATTCGCCCAACACGACCAGACTTGAGGCTTCCCCAGACAAGCTCAACCGGGTTCAACTCAGGAGAGTACGGCGGTAGTAGCTGGATATCCAGTAAACGTGGCTCGCGCTTAAGATATTTCATAACCTTTTTGGCTGTGTGAGCAGACATTCCGTCCTGCCAATGTCGGATGGCTTCCATGCGGATTATTTCCCGTTGGAGATGGGAGACTTTAGGACCGTCAAGCTTGCTCATGAACACCTCTTTTCAGAGGTGAAAATTTACCCGATCGTTTGTCTTAAAGTATTCGCCCACGTCAATATGCAGTCGGCGGTGATTCTGATACTCCTAATAGAGTTTATAGGAATTCTGCACTGATAAGCCTTGCAGAGCCTGATAAGCAGATAGTTTCTATTTTTATATAAGCAATCAATAGTGACGGTAAAATACTATTTACCTCTGACGCTTTTACTTTAGGTAGTCAGGCTAAAACTAAAGCTGCTTATTTCAAATTGACATGGCTTCTGCCTGCGACCACGGGAGAATCTTGTATAGGCAATACATATCAAACACTTGCAGCAGCAGAACCTGATAGATGTCCGTCGCTTTGGGTGGATATGGGTATAAAAATTCAGGAATACTACGTCGATTTATGCAGTACACCATGTCTTCCTTCAGAGAAACAGATCACAACCACTCTCCATGGATCTGAGACTGACGGAGCCGTTTGCCAATATAGGGTTTCAGTAACGTATCAGCATAAGGATACCTGATTACCACTGAGCGTACGCCAGCATGTAGAAGAATGGCTATCGCTTAAAGGCTTGGCGTGCATGACCTTTAAAATTCATGAACTATCGTCTTGTTAGCGAGAGACTATATATTGCTGCTTTTAACGTTCTGATCACGGGGTTAATAGTACATCCGTATATGCTACGAGACAGAGTAATTAACAAAGGTACTCCTGTAGACATGCGTAGCTTCAGTGGTAATCAGGTAAGGATATGGCCTCAACGACTGAACTGCTATCTGAACAAAGTCGTTATGCTTATATGACCAGCGTCGATGATCATGAAAGCGATGAATCGGATTTTAAACACGGTGTTGCTGTTTTTGACTTGCAGTGGGAATCAGCTGTAGAAATTCAGAATATAAGAGATGCATATGAAAGGCAGGCCGAATGCGATAAACAAAGACGTAAACAAGAAATGATAGACTTGGAGCAATATCTTGCAGCTGACAAAGCAAGACATGAACTGGAGATGCAAAGAAGAAGGGAGCAGATACTCGAGGAGTTTCAGAGTAGAGTGGTAAAAACTTATCTGTTAGAAAGAGTCGATCAGTCACCTTTCTTCAGAATAATCGCTGAACAATAACCAGCGGCACCCACATGCGATGACACTAGCTGCATAACGGTAGCTGTCAGATCATGCGGAAACAATGGCTCATTAGGTGCAATAATGCCAATATTCGGATCGAATATCAGGGGAACCCGGGTTTGAATATGATTCGGATTCCAGCCACAACCAATCACATGCGAGCTGCTTTCATTCTGTGACAATATTGAAATCAGGCAGCCCTGATAAGGCAGAAACTCCATTAATTCAGGAATTACATCTGCAATAATATCAGGCGGCTGCATCAGTGATTCATAACCCAGTGATTTAAATTCATTAGCTATCAGTTTGAAGGAAATACTTTGTAACTATTCAGCACCCTCACAATAAGCCAGTAATTCCCGAGCACTTGATTAAAACCAGTGATACCAAGGGATAGCGGTAGTTCTGATATTCCCTAAATCGCAGACTTTGAGGTACAGTATGCAGACTATACATCTACAGTCGTATTCTCTGTGTCTTCAACAAAAAAACAACAAAAAGCGCTGGCTGAAAAACTAATCAGCGTCGTCTCCAAAGAAGCTGCCAAGGTTCCAGATTTTAGGCCGGTGAACAACCATGACAAGATCGCACTGCATGATGCCATCATGTGTGGCCTGGCGGTCATGCACCTTAAATATCCGTCGTTGCTGAAATTTGATCAGGACTGCGTACAGAATACAGATAAAATTCACAACCTGAAATCACTCTACAATGTCAATAGAGTGCCGAGTGATTCTCGCCTCGCTGAGCTGCTTGACCCGATCGAAACTCGGTATTTGCGGAAATTTTTCACGGCGTTATTCGCCTATGTTCAGCGCTCCGGGCGGCTCAGGCAGTTTGAGTACTTTGAGGAAGGCTATCTTGCGCCTATTGATGGGACGGGGCATTTTTTCTTCGGGAAAAATTGATTGTCCAGAGTGCTGTGTGAAAAAGCCAGACAGCAAGAATCCCCAGTATTATCACCAACTATTGGGCTGCTGTCTGGTTAAGCCGGGCAAGAAAGAAGTGCTGCCTTTAATGCCGGAACCCATTATTCAACAAGTCGATGCTTCAAAAAACGACTGTGAAAAAACAGCACTCGAAAGGCTCCTGTCGAATATTGCCAGAGAACACCCACACCTTAAGTTGGTACTGAATTTTGACGACTTGTACTCCGATGGTCCCACGATCAAATTGGTGAAATCCTACGACTACAGCTTCATTATGGTCGCGAAAGACACCAGCCATGTGTCGCTTTATGAGGCCGTCGATGAGATGGACATCGCCGGTAAGGTCACACGTTATGAATTCACCGATGAAGACGGCTACCGGCATTGGTTCCGGTTCATCAATGGCGTTCCCATCAACAAATCCCATCAGGATATTCTGGTCAACTACCTTGAGTACGTGGAAATCAGCCCCAATGACAAGAAGTACACCAATACCTGGGTGACTGATATTGAAATCACCAAAGAAAGCGTGGCAAAAATCATGCGAGGAGGACGCGCTAAGTGGAAAATAGAGAATGAGACGTTTAACACACTGAAAACACAAGGCTACAACCTGGAACACAACTACGGGCACGGTAAAATGCACCTGGCGACTAACTTCGCCAGCCTGACGTTTACCGCCTTCCTTATTGACCAAATCGAGCAGCTTGCCTGCCCTCTTTTTCAAAAAGCGTTATCAGCATCGAAATCAAAGAAAGCGCTTTGGCACGCTATCAGGGGCTTGTTCGACTGGTTCTTCATTGATTCATGGACAGAGTTTCTTACGGCGATCGCAAGGGGAAAAAGTGTCAGCCTCAAAAGCCTGGAGCTTGATACCACATAGAGGCTGAGTAGCCTTGTGTTTCAGTGTTTGATATGTAGAGAAATTGACTGCTCTGCGACGGTGGAGAAGGCTTCTTCGTCTCCAACTAATTCTATTGGCCACTCCGAAGTATAATTAGTTTGTCGTTTAATGTTCGGGAATTGCTGACAATAAGCTGGTATTTTCGTGATTTTGTGTCATTTTCAAATACAGTTCTTCTCTGACCAACGCTTGTTATGAGTCAACTTGATCCCGAGTTTCAGATTATCGTCACCCTCCTTGCTATCGTAAATGATCAGCAAGAGCAGATCGGTGGCCTGGGCGATCAGGTAGCGAAACTGGAAACAGAAAATAAGGAACTCGCGGACAGACTCAACATCAACAGCCGGAACAGCAGTAAGCCTCCCTCTACAGACGGTTATGCAAAGCCTGCTGCCAAACAGAAAGACTCATCTGCCACGGTGGAGGGTGAGCCACAAGACGACAAACCTAACCCAAAAAGCTTACGACAGAGGTCTGGTCGAAAGCCCGGCGGTCAGAAAGGTCACAAAGGTTCAACGCTTCAGCAAGTCGCTGACACTGACCGCACCCAATATCACCCGGTTATAGACTGTGAGAAGTGCCATCAGTCCCTGCACTCTGCAAACATTGCCAAGTTGGTTGAAAGGCAAGTATTTGAACCGGGTCGTTTTGGTCACTTTGAAGTGACAGCCCATGTGGCCGAAATCAAAGAGTGCCGCTGCGGTCACATGACACAAGCCCGTTTCCCTGAAGGAGTTGATGCTCACGTGCAGTATGGACCGGTGACTCAGGCGCTGGCCGTGTATCTTTGTCAGTATCAACTTATACCTTGCAAGCGTGCCTCCCAGTTCTTCATGGATATTTTCGGATTGGAAGTCAGTCCGGGTTCCATCTGCACCTTCCAGAGCAATGCTTATGACCGGTTAGCCAGCACTGAGCAGGCAATTAGTGACGCCCTTAAGGTTGAACCCATTGCAGGCGCTGATGAAACAGGCATGAGAGTAGCCGGAGCGCTGTGGTGGATGCATGTCCTGCGTACTGACAAGTGGACGTACTATCATCTGGACTTGAGTAAAGGACATTCCGCCATAGAGACGATGGGTATTTTGCTGACCTTTGCCGGGATACTGGTTCATGACCACTACAAGGTTTACTTCCGCTATGCTGCGGCTCATGTACTCTGCAATGCCCACCACCTGAGGGAGTTACAGGGTGTCGTTGATCGCGACTGCAACTATCTTGCGGCTCGTCTTCAGCGGCTGCTGAGACTGGCCTGTCACCTCAGCAATGGTTTTAGAAAGCTGGGAATGAAGGCGATGCCGGAATCCATCCGCCAGCGTATCTCTTCACTGTTCGAGCGAACAGCAAAAAGGGCGCAAGCGGAAGAAGCCGACTATATGGAACGAGTACGGCAACGGTTGGGGCGTGACAAAGTCAAGAATACGAAAGCGTTCAACTTGTTTAAGCGGTTGGTGGAGTACAAGGACGAAACTTTGAGGTTCATGACCGACCTCAACATCCCCTTCGACAATAATGGCAGCGAGCAAGACATCAGAAATGGCAAGGTGAAGCAAAAAATATCGGGCTGCATCAGAAGCGAGGAAGGGGCGAAATGGTATTGCCGAATACGAAGTTATGTTTCATCTGCGAGAAAGCAGGGGCAGAATGTTTTTGAAGCCCTGCTTATAGCCATGAAGAATTACTGCGGTCACTCTTTGCTGGGTGCTGAATAGTTACAATACTTTCAGGTAAACGCCAGTTTTCCAGATCATCCAGAATCCGCTGACGTGCCATTGCTCTGAAAAATATATGACTGCTGACTATCGGTTGATTGGTAAGAGGGTTTCTTAACAACTCAATCGTTGCGCCGAAACAAATACCTCCCGATAATGATCGATCAACAATAGCGGGGTTGTTATCCGGATCGGTCATGCCCAGCATGTTATTGATATCAGTCGCTTGTATGATGTGAATCATGTGGAATGATTCCACAGGAAAGAGGCACTGTTAATAATAGTGAAATAAATAAAAAGTTTTAATTAATGCTCAGTTGTTTTGAATACTGTTTAGTAATTTGCCAAAACTTTCAGTCTCTGACTGACTTGTAGTATCAATTACAATCCGCCCTTGCTTCCAGGGATGGTACTCCCTGTCCACAACATCTTGCCATGAAGGTAGCCGGAGGTCTGGTATATCTGTCGTCCGTTGTTCGACCCGGCGTTTGTGAATGGCAGTACTGGAGCAGATTACTTCAATATTGATAAATCCGGCCCCCGCACCGATAGCAACGTTTTCCCATTCCCGCCGTGTAAGCTCGATGGGGTTGCGGGAATCGGCAATGACATTATTTCCCAGCAACAGGTTATCCCGCGCAATGCGATATGTCAGCCGATAACCTTCATCTTCCGCCTGAAAAGAACAGAGATCACGCAATCCCTGCTCAATGGTATCAATACGCAGGTAGCAGGCTTGTAAGTGTTTTGATAACTGCTTTGCCAGTGTTGTTTTTCCTGTGCCGGGTAAGCCGGAGAAAATATAAAGGGGGCTTTCGCAGGTTGGCTGATCATTTTTGAGCCTCCTGCCGAATTTTCAGATACAGATATTCAAGGTCATTGTAACCACATGCCTTGTAGACAATTCGTTTGATGACCCCATTGAAGGCTTCGATCTTTGCGCTGGTTATACGATGCTGGCAATAGGACAGTAAACCTTCTCTTGCTCTATCCAGCCCCCTTGCAAAGCGTTTAAGCTCATCAATACCAGTTTCTTTGGCCAATCCTATCCACTTGTCGAGAAACTTGCTGGCACAGGCTTTGTAGGTGTACGTCCATAGTTGTCTGAGCATATCCTTCAGTATGTAGGCCTGATTCAGATCTTCATTCATTGACAGTAACTCATGCAGGCTGGTTTCTCGCTTTGGTGTGAGGTTTTCTACATTCATGAACAGGTTGAACCGCTGACCTTTGATAAAAGGCTTATCGTCTTCCTGTGCTTGCCTCCACTCTCTACGACGAATTTTGTCTATGACTTCGTTGTAGTTAGCAATGATGTGAAACTTGTCATAGACAATATCAACATCTGGCAGGTACTCTTTGACCGATGCCTTATAGCTGCCACCGCGATCTATTCCTACGCACTGAATACAGGCTCTTTGCTTCAGTGTCAGACTGCTCAGAAAACGGTCTAACGTCGCTTTTCGTTTACCTTCACCAAGGTAGAGGGTCTCACCTGTATCAGCATTTAGAACAATGGTCAGATAGTGATGTCCCTTGCCTATTGATTTCTCATCGATTAACAAAGCCCGTAAGCCGTCGAGCTTGGGGGCTGGCAGAGTTTTCATTAGCATCTCTTTATCCCAGCGCCGTGCTGTGTCATGGGATATAGCGATGAATTCCGGAACCTTATCGCTGGGCATGTAACGGCATAGATGGCTAACATGCTGTTTTAGGCGGTCTGTAGCTTGAGCCTTGGGAGAAAGGCTAGGAATAGTCACTGTCTCTATATGCTTACAATTTGAACAGCGACCCTGATAGGCTGTGAATAGCAGGTTGACCTTGATTGAACCAAACGGCAGATCTTGAACATTTCTATCATTCTCACGCATCTTGCCCATAGGCCAGTGACACTGGCTGCACTTGAACTGCTGTATACGACCATCTCTACGCAAATAGACGAATGCTTCAGAGGCATCCCAGTCGATATCAATACGGTCGATTACCCAACCAGAAAATGCGAACATAGGACGAAGTGAGGGTGTTGCACACATGGCTGATCCTTCAGAAATGTTGATCCTTTCAAATCAATCATTCCCTGAAGGCTATTTCTGTTGCAACCCCTCGCTTTTCATCAGCCAACCTGCGAAAGCCCCATATAAAGCGTTGGTTGATTATTATGAGGCTGCATATTGTTCCTGCTGATTACCCGCTTCCCAGGCCTGAATTGCCACCTTTCGATCTGAACCCCAACGGAAGTTACCGGTATCACCATCGCCTCTGATTACCCGGTGGCAGGGAATCAAATAGCCGATGGTATTAGCAGCAACAGCACTGCCCGCCGCACGCTGGGCTTTGGGTGAATCAATCAGCTTAGCCAGTTGAGCGTAGGAGATAATTTCAGATGAGCGGGTGCTCAGCAGTGCTTCCCAAACTTTAACCTGAAAATTGGTACCCTTAACAACCAGATGTAGCTTTCCGTCTGGGTGTTTGGCTGCAAAGATTTGTTTTGAAAACTGTGCAGCCTGCAAGTCATCACGAAACAAACTGGCGGCGGACCATTGTGAAGCCAGTTCGGTTTCTTTCTCTTCGCTGCTGGTTTCGTAAAACTGCAGATAACATATGCCACGTGGTGTCCAGCCGATCAGCGCATGCCCAAAAGGTGTTAATGCGGAGCCAAAGCCAATACGCAGACCTTTACCCAATGCTTTGATTTCACCGGGAGACATGGCTTCACAGGAAACCATTAAATCATGCAGACGACCGGGGCTGGATAATCCGGAGTTCAGTGCCGCAGATAATACGTCATCGGAGTGCTTTAAAGCGTCCAGTGCCCGCTGTTTGGTTATAACCTGCAGGAAGCGCTTTGGAGACACACCCGCCCAGGCAGTAAAGATGCGCTGCAGATGATATTCACTGAGATTCAGCGCCGCAGCAATCTCACCGAGCGACGGTTGTTGTCTGGCATGGGCACGAATATAAGCAATTGCCTGTGCCACATAATCATATTGTTGATCGTTGTGTGGGTCTTCCAATGCTGATTCAGACATCTTCAGCAGCCTTTGCAGATTTTAAATTCTTGAGAGAAAAACCGGTCACCATGACAGTACCGGCAATAACCAGTAATGTGCCCAGTATCGTATGCCAGTTAATGACCTCATCCAATAGCAGATACCCCCACAAAATACCGAAGACCGGTACCAGGAAGGTAACAGTTAAAGCAGAAGCAGAGCCCACATCAGCAATTAACCGGAAATAAAGCAGGTAGGCTATGCCGGTACAAACAACGCCCAGTAATATCACGGTAATAACAATATTGCTCTCTGGCAACTCGGTAGTCGGAAAGAACGGCATTAAAGGCAGTACCAGCAAAGTGGCGGCCCACATACTGCCATGGGCATTATCAAACGGCTTGATATGCGTCGCCGCTTTAGCATAAATACTGGCAATGCCGTAACAGCAGGCAGCGCCCAGTGCCGCAAGAATGGCCAGCGGTGCGCCTTCTGTGAAAGTAATCGCATCCAGCCCGACCAGTAAACTGACGCCGGCAATACCGGTTATCAGCCCCGCCAGTGTTTTAGGTGAAATCGCTGTCCGGTGCCAGACAGCTGCAATTACCACACCCCAGATAGGTGATGTGGCATTCAGAATAGACAGCATCGAAGCGGTTAAAGTCTGTGCTGCAAAGGCAACAAAGAAAAAGGGCAGTGCCGTGTTGAGCAGCCCCAGAATGGCATAGTGCCGCCAGTGTAAACCGGGTTGCAGATTGCCTTTCAGATAACGCGCAACCAGCAGTAGAAATAATGCCGCCAGCCCGATCCGTGCTTCAATCAGAGTGACCGGGTTGAGCACCTGAGCACTGACACGCATTAACAGAAAAGACCCGCCCCAGATTGCTGCCAGCAAAAGCAGGCGAATTGCGCTTGCAAGATTCATCTCAGCTTCACTTGTTATGGTTATTATTCAGTATGCCGTGATGATATAACGAAACCACCCGATTCTTGCTATCCGGTTGCCTGCTATTGGATTAAGAGCACCGATAAAACTTATATGAAGGGATCGTAATTGATTTGCTGAAGGTTACGAATCGGCAGGAACAGCAGGGCGAAAGCACCGCGCTGACCATAGTTCCACACCAACCGGTTTTTAGAACACAAAGTCATAATTGCGACTATCGTAATGCAGATATAGCGATAAAAATACAATAAATTGTGGAGCTATTATCCGTCAGTTCACATTTATTTGCACTGAAGTACACCCCGTACTTTCGCCCTGGCAGGAACAGTGGTTCAGGCAGTTTATCCCAGTGGCACCATTGCCATTCAAGGCATTTGTCTGGTTCCATCACTTCAGGCTCACCTGCGCTGGCATCGGCAATCATAAACAGAGTGATATAGTGTTTGCCTTCTGCCGTAAAAATATCATTGGTGTAAGGGCCGGGTTGCAGACCATCGAGAGTTAGCCCGGTCTCTTCCAGCACTTCGCGTCTGGCACAGGTTTTCGGTGTTTCTCCGAATTCCAGATGTCCACCGGGAAAAGCCCACTGGCCTTCACCATGGCTGTTAATACGACGCCCCACCAGAATTTTATTTTCCCTGCGTACAATGACACCGACACCAATCCGGGGCGTTTTGTTATGGCTCTTAATGGATTCCGGGGTGTTGAGGTAACTGCGGTTGAAACTAACGTCCACATTCGTGTAAAACAGCGGTATGATGAAGTTTCATGATCTCCTCGATAACGCCAAATGTTACGAACAAGTCAGGCAAATGCGCTGGCCGGATGGTGTCGTTTGTCCTCGCTGTCAAAGCCCTGATATTACCCGACAAGGTAAAGATGACACTCAGCCGGAGCGACAGCGTTACTGGTGCAAGTGTTGTCGGCGTCGCTTTGATGATCTGACTTTATCGGTGTTTTCAGGGCATCACCAGCCTTTAAAAATCTGGATACACTGCTTGTACCTGATGTCACTCAATCAGTCGAACAGACAGATTGCACTTGAACTTGACCTGAACAAAAGCGATGAGCAAAAGATGACACAGCAACTCAGGACAAGTGTCTGCAACAAACGCCCGGTCACCGTTCTGGACGGCAAGGTTGAATGTGACGAGGTTTACGTTGTATCGGGGCATAAAGGCCAGCCTGAAGCGGTGAAAAAAAAGGGCGGACAGCCCGCCGTAACCGTTTGAGAGGTGCTCGTGGTCGCGGTACTCTGGAGAAAGAAAAGCCTCCGATCTTTGGCATGATCCAGCGGGGTGGGCAGGTTGTGATCCGTATGCTGCCTAATGTCAAGCAGGTAACAATCAAGCCCCTGATTACAGAATTCATAGCGCCGGGAACGCTGATTTATACTGATGAATACAGCATTTACGACAGGCTTGAGCAATGGGGTTATGATCGTAAATCTGTCTGTCATGGCGCTGGGGAGTATGCCCGGGATGAAGATGGTGATGGTTTTCACGAGGTGCATGTGAATACGATGGAGGGCTTCTGGTCGTTGCTGCGATCCTGGTTGCGCCCTCACCGTGGAATTTCACAGGATAAGCTGCCACTATACTTGGGATTTTTTGAATGCATCCATAACATCAAACGTAGGGGAAAAGCAGCTATTTCAGGGTTGCTTGGCTTGCTGCTGGGGTAACCCCTCGGAATCCATTAAGAGCCACTCCGGATTATCGGCAATCTTTTCGCGGCTGATCTGAAAGTTATTCAATGCCCGCAGGGTATGGATACCGTAGTAAGCATCGGCCGGTACATCCATCATACCCAGAAGGTCTTCTTCCTTGCGATATTGCATAGTCACTGTTACCTGAAAATAACGCGAGATTCATCTCATGAAGAGAATGTAAAAATACTCCGGATAAACAACAGGTGTCGATGGTGGCAGGTAACAACTGACACTAGTATTGATACAGATCGTTTTTATTGTTTGTGAATATCGGAAACTTTCTGGCTGAGACGGTAAAGCTTACCAAAAATCATGTACTAGACTTTTGGTTCAGGTTTCAGATATCAAGAATTATTTTTGATGAATATAGCTGCAGTTTTGAGTTTTTTGTTTCATAAAAGAATTAATAATAGGGTCATGTCTTGCTTGCTAATCCCCATGACAATGTTTGTCGTGCAGATATGTAGCGCGAGGGAGTTCACTGCTTTCTGCGGTGAAGAATTGACGAATGCTATTGGTTTAGCAAATCAGTCCGGAGAATCATGCACTATTTACATAGAAAATGATTTAACTCTGGACGCCCCTCTGAAAATTACAAATCACCGGCTGGTGGGTAGAAAAACTAATAGGAGTCAATCTCCTGCGCGCCTCGGATATTATTATTATCATCTGAAAGCTTATTGCTGGGAAGTTCATGGAACACTTAGATATAAGTTATACCCTTCAGGCTTTGGGGAAAAAACAGATGCTAAATCAGAAGTGTTAGAGCAGTACCCTTGCATTTCCGCTTCAGAGGCTTTTAGCGGAGGTGCGCTGATTCTTTTATCGGGGCCGGCATCACTGGAATCTTTGCTTCTGGGTATACCGGATGGAACAACATTAACTGCGGCAATAATGTACGATGAATTAATCCTGCCGCAAAGATGCGTTGCTAATGCGGTATATTATTCAACATCTATGCGCTGGATAACCAGTAACAGGCCTGCCAGCGATTTCAAAAACGAACACCTCTGGTATACCCGCCCCCCGCTGATTTCCTCTGAAAACCCGGACAAGCTGCGAACTTTTTATAATGACAGTATCCGTTATCTCCGTCAGGAGCTTGCCTTTCAAGAGGAAGAAGAAGGTGAAGATGCCCGTGGCAAGTGCTGCCATGACTGCATTCAGGAGCGTGAAAATATGCAGCGGGAACTGGAGGAAATACAACAGCGACTGGTGGCTTTGGGAACTTCCCGGACAAAACTCGGTTCTGGCCATTCTTTGCATAGCCTGATCACAGTAGGCGCTGCTCAGGTAGGTTCTCATGATCAGAGAGGGACATGCTACCGGCGAAACAGAGTCAGTGTAGAGTTTAATGAGCCATCTTCCGGTATGAGATCTCCATTCGTGGCCAAACCTTCTGATACAAAAAGTCACTTGTTCTTTAAAGCCATTAGTTCGGTTGATGTTAATTTTTTGGGAGGCAGAGGAACACTGCCACCCATCATGGATGAATCCCCCCTTATACCACGAAAGGACGCTTCGTGGTCGCAAACCTGAGTCGTCATCATTGCTGACTGTAACGACACCTTCCGCTAGACGACATCCGGCAATGAAATCTCATCGTCGGCAGGTTAGTTGGGAGGTTCCTGATACAAACTTACAGCTTAGCAGGGGTATGGGTAAAAGAAGCTGCTCGCATCAAAATGTTCTAATTCCTACCAGCAGTAGCACTCATGGCTATCCTCTCAGATCTTCTTCGGTAGGAGGGGGCTTATCGGGTAGTTTATCTGTTATCAGTAACGTCGGGACTGGGTCAGATCCCGGTCTTCCTCGTTCCGCGAATCAAACCGACAACAAACCCAAAAATCAACCTGGTAAATCGCCGGTGCCTACCTGGGAAGAGTTCTACCACTTCAAAAGTGACTCTTCCCAGGGCGGAAGTAAAATGAGTATCAGCTCCTCGGTAAACTTTCTAAAGACAGATGTTTAGAGCAGATACCTTTATGTACTCGTATGGAGCCAGAATTCAATCTCATCGGTCTCCGCTTCAAAACGGGCAGAATGCTCCACATGCGCCGGTACATGATACCACTCGCCGATACCGACCCGTGTGGTATTGTCATTCATCGTCAGAATCAGTTCACCACGGGTAATCACACCATGATTATCGGTATTGTGAGTATGAGGCGGGATTGATGTACCGGCCGGGTATGAGGCAAACAGCACATCGCTGTCTTTAGCTTTCAGTTTGTAAGCGTCAAAACGCCCATCGTAAAGAGGCAGCTGTTTTATTTTTTCAGGATACTGACCTGACATTTATCTGCTCCCATAAAGCGGGCGAAAAATCCGCCCGCGTTCGATATTATTAGTTGCCTGGTATTTCCGGCAACACCTGCTGAAGACTGGCTGGCAGTCGTTTTACCAGTCCCGCTCTGGCAGTATGCCAGTAGGCAGAAAGCAGCAACAACGCCGAACCGATAAACAGCCCGGTCACAGCAAAACTGGAACCCACCACACCATAAGCCTTTAACAGATTGGAAAGCGCATACAGCACATAAATCAGCGAAGAAACCATAAACGCACGACGGTCAACCGCCAGCGAAATCAGCGACATCAGAAAATAAAGCCCGACCACAACGCCCATATTACTCAGGCTCTGATCGCCACTGAAAATCCCCAGGCTGGAAAACACCGGATGAATAATCAGTGGTGCGGACAGCAGATGCAGCCAGAAGGCAACATCAGAATGCCGTGTCGTACGGCTGCGGTCTGAAGCATCCCAGAACATGGCAAACAGGAACGTCAGCACACCACAACTGAACAGTGCGGTTAACAACCACTGGCGAATATCCGGAAAGGCAGAAAGCAGCGAAGTTACAATTAAGCCAATCACCGCAACCGTTTCCGGCGGCAATGGTAATCGGCACCCGGAAACGCCGCCAGTGGGCATAGGTTGCCACCACCGTTAAACCGGACGCGGCTGAAAATGTCCAGTCATTAAGGTTGGCAAACAGTTGTAGTCCTAGGTCGAATACACCGCTGACAAACGCCAGCAACAGGGCTATGGCTGGTAATGCCAGATTCCGTTTACGAACAAAGTATTCTGCCAGCAGCCACGCCAGTATCGGGAAGGATGCCAGCCCTAACACCGGGTCAAACAGCTGGCTAATCCAGCGGGCGGAAAACAGCAGCAGGGCGCAGGCGATCACCACAAAGATATCGTTGAAGCCGCCGATCAGACGGAAGTTCTCTTCATCGATTGCAGTGGTGGATTTGGCGAGTGCTTGCTGGTGGCGGAACTCAGCCACAGCATCAGAGGTAAATATGCCTCGGGTGACCGCGTCATCGAGGTCTTTGTCTGTGTACATAAGGGTAGGTAAGTTTGGTTAATTGGCGAAAGGGTGATATAACCCCAGCCTATTGTGAATAGTGATTTCAGTCCAGTATTGTTCGTAGTCGCTGCTGGTCTATTACTGATGTTTTCGTTGGTGGCAACCCGTTAGAGAGTATTACCCAATAGATGCTCATTACTGATATGGGAAACTCAAATATCAAAGAGTTTAATTCAAGCAAGCTTCCGGGCTTTTTTAGTATCTCCATAGAGCTGCCAAAAATAGTGCCTCGTCAGCAAAATCTGTGGGTAGTTTCTGGTTCAGGCAGCTTGCCAAGCGCATGATATAAAGCAATTTCTGCACATTTATAGGTTCTGAATCCATACGATTTTCTCGTAGTGAGTTTTATTCTTGGTATTCAGCCCCTCAACAATTCCGCTGGAAAATGCCTTTTTTGCCCTGAACCAGTTCAGGATAAGCGGCTTATGTCGCCGAACAGTTTTAGCCACTTTCTTCATTGGCTCTATCTTTGATCGCATGACTCTTGTGCACCACCGATCCAGATACTTTCCTGCCCAGTGTGGTGAAATGTAGTCCCAGAAAACCTGGAACTCTTCTCTGAGCAGGTAACCCCTGACACTTTTCAGGTTGTACTGGAGCACTGTGTTTAGCTTGATCTCTTCATTTCTCGGTCAGGTTCTCTTTTCTCTTGAGTAGGCACCAGCGAGTTTTTTTCAGAACAGGTTCATATCCGGCTGCCTGAAGCTGTTTGTGCTCTGAGGCTCTGACTTCATCAATGGCCTTGTTCAGCATGGCAACAATATGGAAACGATCCAGAATATGCAGCGCCTGGCTGGCATACTCCGCAATCGCTTTCACGTAGGGCTGCCACATGTCAGAGCAGACATACTTCAACTGCTGGCTTCTCTGTGCACCAAAGAATGAGAAGAAACTGCGAATGGTGGCTTCGGTTCGCTCCTGTCCAACCCACAACAGTCGTGTGTTGTCACGGTCGATCTGGTAAACCACAGTCAGGTATTTATGGCCTGTTTGATACGCCACCTCATCCACACCAATGGCCTTGATATTGTCGAGAGGGCGATGTGCTTTGCCCCATTCAACCACATACTCAACAGCATGAAAGACCTTCTCCCCATGAGGTATTGAAAATGCAGGCCACCTCTTTCCACGAGAGCTTTCGGGCCCAGTTTGCCAAAAACTGCATGTAGACTTTGGTAAGTTCTTTCTTGCCATCCGCCCATGGAACCTGTTCAACCTTTACGCCACATGTCTTGCATTCAACCCGACGCATTCTGTAGAGCAGAAAAACCCTGATGCCCCAGAGGGGAACGAATTCGAAGCGACGCTCAGCAAGGCGGTCATAGCCCGGAGCAGCTTTTTTGCATCCTGAGCAGATAGCATGACTGTTCTTCCGTGGAGCCACAGTCACATTGAATACTTCAGAGCCCTGGTAGAAGCCGAGTTTTACATCCTGATAAACAAAAGACTTGAGTTTATGAACTTTATTGAGGATAGTTTTTATCAGCATCAGCGCGCTTCTTGTTCTTTTTTGTCTGCAAACAAAAAAATTACCAGAAGTCAGCCGCTGGTGCTTCTACCCTCAAAATTCGTTTCTGTTTACCCACAGATATGCCTGAAGAGCCAAAATAGTAAATCACTAAATGTAAGTAGTGCCTGTCAGAAAACGCATGAACTATAGCTGCCTGTGTTAATGAGTCACTGTTAGGTGGATCATTTGAGTTTGCTGTTCAATCAATGCAGCGGTTTTCAGTCACAATTGTTCAAAAAATGTTCAAAACCTTCACTCCGTAGATGTCAGTAAGCCTCACGACATGCATGATCTGAACGAACACCGGATTACCAAACCATCAACAGGCGACTATTGCCGATCCCTTTCCAACAGCACTTTGCCCAGACGCTGCAGGTTATTTGCCACAACAGCCAGCGAAACATAACGCTTGAAGGCATCCAGCCCTTTATCCGGACATTTATCCAGACCATGGGCTTCCAGAGCATTAATATCCGACTCAACAGCAGAGTGCTGTCGTTTTGCACGGACAAACGCCAGGTGTGATTCCCGTTTTTTGTCCTCTAACGACATCTTTCCTTTTTTAGGTAGTACAGCCCTGTCCAGCAAGTTTTCCAGTTTTAACAAGATTATCCGGACTCCAGAACCCCTTGTCGTAGCTGACTTGACTCAAGACTGGAAAGCGCTCTTTGGCTCCCTTGGCCATAGGAACCGTTACCTGGTCGTCCGTTTGCTTTTCCATGACCTGGTGGTGAAGCGTAAAGCCGAACTGATCCTGCAACACACAAACACGCAAGCCCAGTTCAACCGGTACGCCCGCCTTGCCTTTGCTGACCCACTCGGTATGAGGTTCAAACAGCGAAAAGATTTTCTCTGCATGCGGTATGGTTTCATGCTCAATGACCCGCCGATGAATCAGACTAACCTGATGTTTGGCATGCAGCAGATAGTAGCTGAGCGCTTCAAGGCGTGGTTCATCAGGTTGATGCTTTGTCAGCACGGAGTACGTTACATCGGCCATCCGAATGATTTTCAGGCTGAGCTTCAGGTACTCAATATGCGCCATTTCAATGTCATGCTGTCGTTTGCTTTTTTGTAACTCGTCAGCTGACGTAGAGTGCTTCAGGTTACGCACTGTATGGTAAAGCTTCTTATGCTGCCGCTGCAGGTAGCGATGCTGTCGCCAGCCGGGGAGTTTGTGCTCATGAGCTGAAGCCGAAGCAAACTCAATGATTTTACGACAAGCATCGCTCAGCAAGTTAATGTCGGTGGGGAAATGGACATTGGTTTTTACGACAAACGAATCGGCACGGCCATGTAACGGTTCGCTCTTTTTTTTTACCAGCGAGTGCCCTGCCGCAACGACAACCTGATTGATCTGATCCAGCACCTGCGGGGTAAACAGGCTGATATTATCCTGCAACGTCTGTATATGGTAGGTGTGCGTGCAATAAGGGCCATGTCCGAGCATCTGACGCAAAGTGCCGTGTTCATTGGCCAGTTCCTGCAAACGGTCATAATCGCAATTGATCACCAGGCGGAGGGTGCCAAACACGAGTATTCTCCAGAGTTCCATCCCGGGGCGACCGTTGTTTTGGTCAGATAGAATCATGGAGTCGAGTACCTGAAAGACCTGCTGTCTCAGCTCTGGCGTTGTGTAAATGTGCTGCAATGCTCGCAGGATACGAGGGATATCGTCTCTGGACTTGGGGTTAAACTGGACGGATGAGATATCGACTTCACCCAGCTGCATTTGTGGATTGATGGTCTGGCGCATAAATTTGAAAAACAGCCTGTTTTGGAAAATCTTCAATAGTTATATTTGGTTGCAGGCTGCTATTTTCAAGGTTTGAGGGTTTTCGGACAGGCACTAAGTACCTCTGGTCTGCAACTGCTTTATTATATTCCCAGCTATTGTCTATCGATGGGTCGGCGCCGAAAGAAAGCAAAAGCATTATTTCCTGAATTGTGCAGGCATGATTCAAAATATGCTCTGTTATTGAACCATCTCTGGAATTTGTAAAAATATTAGGGTTGGCACCATTTACTAAGAGAAGATGAGTTATCGCTAAATTATCTGTAATTATTGCATCATACAGGGGAGGGGGCTCAGTATCGGGATCATAGAGATTTACATTATATCCATGTTGAATGAGTCTGATCACTTGTTCAATATCTTGACTGTAGATTGCATCAGTAAAAACATGAGCAACTAGTACATCATTTCAATGCGATTGAAGGGTAAAGCTTTCTCAGCTTTATTCGCGCATCCTTGTTGGTAAACCGCCAGTCCATTTTTGTCTGGCACTGGTTTCGTACCGCTTCCCAAGACGAAACCTCTGCTTTCAAAGTGTTTTGATCCGGAATCCTGCGATCGAGGCACTGGCGGCTTAAAATACTCAGTTCAATTTCAGCCATGTTTAGCCAGCTGCCATGCTTTGGGGTGTAATGGATTTCCAGCTTACTGGCTATACGGCGAGCTTCTTCAGGTTCGAATACTTTGTAGAGCGATGCCGGTGTATGTGTGTTCAGGTTATCCATTACCAGACGTATAGCCTCAGCTTCAGGGTAATGCACATCAACCAGTTGCTTGATCTGGAATGCCCAGTCTTCAGCCGTTCTGCGGTCTGTTACCTCCACATGCCGCCACCCTTCAAGCGGAGCGAAGAACATGAAGAGATTGCTGACGCCATTACGCTCATACTCATTGTCGTAGCGTGCAGGCTGACCTTCTTTCATGGGTAGCGGTGTTCTGACTTCTTTAACTTGTTGTTTACTGCTTTCATCCATGCAAACCAGCCGCTTTTGGGGATCATGAGGGAGCTTGTAGACATCAAGGACATCTTCCATGGCACTCACAAACTCCGCATTGGCTTTGGCGGGAATACACTACTCCCGCTTTTGCCACGGTTTTATTTCGTTTTTTTTAACTCTCGGCAGATGGTAGGAGCAGAAACCGTATCAACCACTTCCAGTTCAACCAGTTTGTCTGCGAGTAATCCCAGCGTCCATCGGGTTCTTCCTTCTGGTGGTTCAGAGCAGGTCAGGGCAATGAGGTGGGCGTGCTGCTCACCATCAAGGCTTCGGCGACGCCCCTTGCGACTAAACTTGCTCTCAACCGCAATCCCAAGTCCTTCTTCAACACAGCGCTTACGAACTCTTTGAATGGTGGGTATAGAAACGACGCAAACATCCGCAGCGGCAGCTTCACTTAAAGCGGGACCATTTTCATCAAGGGCGAGAAGAATTTGAGCATGGGTACGCTTATGTCGTGCAATCTTATCGGCTTGAACAATTTGCTTTAGGTTATGCTGTTCTTCACTGGAAAGGCGGATGTGGTATTTGACTGGCATGAGTAAAAAATGGACATCATGCCTTAAGAGCAGGCGCTCTTCCTTGTCAGACATCAATCGTATTGAAACCATGTACTAGATAGTTGCTCATGAGTGGGGTGTGCTGCCTGATCAATGTACCGGGAAGAGGTTGTGTGCGACGGGAAAACCATAGCGATTCATTTTTGACCAGAATGCATCCCATTGCCCGGACGAACAAACTAATGCTCTCAACGTCAACAACATTGATGCACCTTGCTCTTTCCAGCGCATGCCAGAGCGGCACATACGTTGCTTTACCAAACTCTTGCAAGCCGCTTCCGTAACACCTGAACCAATGGGTAAGTTCCTCTTTCTGGCTTCAGGATAAATCATTTGGTGCCAGTGATTTTTAAAGTAGGTTCTCGCTTTCATCAACTTTTCCATAGAGGCGGTACGGTTGTTGCCCGGTGTTGCCCGTTCAAGCTCTCGCCGCAGGCTTTGTGCTGCGCCTTCATCGTGTTTCAGGTCGTGTAGCTTCTGCTTGAACCATGCATGCCTTTCCTGTGTGGCTTTCTTTCCCGGATAAAGTGCCTCAGCAGCGTCAGCAACATATTCAGACACGTGATAAAAGTCCAGCACGTGGATAGATGTAAAGGATTCTAAAAATGTCCAGTTATCCGCCGCTCCGTCAGCAACCCCCACATAAACCGCCTCAGGGAATCTATCCTTAACCTTCTGGATTTCTCCAGTAAAACGGTTAATGAAGGTTTGCTTGCCGTATTCCGGTGCCTCTGCACAGTAGATTGTATGAAGACGCTCGCCTTCATCATCATAGAGGCTGATAGTGCCGCACATAGCGATCCGATAGCCTTCGTAGTACAACAGATTTGCTCCATCAAGCCCTATGGCTACTGTTGTCACGGGCTTTGGTAACTCTGGAATATCGTATACCCACCTTTCTTCTTTGGCCTGTGCAATACTTGCCACCACATCGGCTAAATCACGAAGTGTTGAACGACTGCTATTACGACCATGATTTTGTCGCAGATCGTCTTCTACCTGAGGGGCTGCCATCTGGGCATACTTCCAGCTCACCATGCGAGCAAAAGCCGGAGTCGAATTGGCAATAATCCGGGCATTCTGATCCAGAGGGCAAAAGGTTTCTCCCCCCTGACTGCTCTGGTAAATATAACGCGGAACTTTGACGGCTCCCCATGACGTTTCGTAGACCTTGGGTTCTTTTTTATTCTTGCTGGTCATATGAATACCACCTACCTTTATGGGCGAACCGTCGGTGTCCATGTGTTCCAGTTGTTTTTCTGCTCCAAGCGTTCCAGCTTGATTGAGGCTACCCTGAAGGCTGGTCTCGAAATCGAGCATTGAGTTGCCGTGCTGAATAGTGATGAGTATCTGCGTTTCTTGATTTTCAGATGATAGAATTTGAGCAGTCATACGGGGCAAAGGCCGTGCTTACGTCTATTATGATTTGATGAAAGTAGCTCACGGTAGTCGTTTTTCCTACATCAATTCCCGCTCACACCCCATGAGTGTTCCTATGAAAAATAAAAAAAACTTCATTTCAATGTTGCTCTGGCTATATGAACATGTGATAGAACATTACAACTCCTAAGTGTAAACCGTCATTTCTCCTGCACCTATGCTCAGATAACCTGTGATATTTTTGTATGCACGGATAAACCCGTTATGAAGCGCAAGATTCTGGCCACACTCGTATTGGCTCTAACCTCCACCACAATTCAGGCCGCTGATTTGGGAGCTAAAGTTGGCTATAGCCACTGGATGCCTTCAGGTGGCGCCGACGCCCATAATGCTTATGTTCAGTTCGAACACTTTATCCCGCTGGTGCCGAATGTTGCCGTGCGCGCCAACAAACTGGATGACAGCGATTATGAGCTGACCACATACGATGTGTATGGCTACTACGAGATTCTGGATAACGATACTTTCGCGCTGGATCTCGGTCTGGGTATTCGCCGTCTGGATAACGGCGAGCTGCTGGGCAAAAAATTTGATGATAATCTTCCGGTTGCCAATATTGAAACCGTGCTGTTTCAGGACAGCGCCCTGAGCGGCTATGCCCGTCTGGACTACGGTAAGAACAACGATGTGCAGACCACCGACTGGGAAGTGGGCGTGCGTTTCGATGTGGTTGCCGGTATCAAACTGCAGGGCGGCTATCGCAACTATGAGCTGAAAATGCAGGGTCTGAAGGATATCGAGCGTACCACTGACCGTCAGGGTTGGACTGCCGGTATTCATTGGGAGATTTAAGCTGCCAGTGATCAGCTACCGGCTACCGGCTGCCAGCTATTAGCGGCCAGTATTGAGCTGATGTTAGAGTTTTGGCTGCCGGAAGCTGGAAGCCAGCCGCTGGCAGCCAAAACCCAAATATCATCGATTTGCGTGCCTTACAATTGTAAATTGCAGGCGTTCGTTTATCATGACGTGCTGACGAGCATCCGTGTCCTGCGGGTGCTTACTTATTCCCCTAACGGAAGTATTGCAGAGATCCCATGCTAGACCCGAAACTCGTTCGTGCTGATCTGGAAGCTGTTGCTGTTGCACTGCGCAAAAAGCATTTTGAACTGGATGTAGACCGGATTCGTTCACTCGAAGCCGAGCGTCGCGAGGTGCAGCTGCGCGCCGAACAGTTGCAGGGTGAGCGCAAGTCGGGCTCGAAGCAGTTCGGCATGCTGCGCAAGCAGGGTGAAGATACCACCGAGCTGAAAGCCCGGATGGATCAGATTAATGAAGAGCTGAAAAGCTACGAAGAGAAGCTCAAGAACCTGCAGTCTGAACTTGACGGCATTATGCTTGGCGTGCCTAACCTGCCGCACGAATCCGTGCCGGAAGGTAAGACTGAAGACGATAATGAGGAAGTCCGTACCTGGGGCGAAGTGAAGGAACTGGGCTTTGAGCCTCAGGATCATGTAACGCTGGGCGAAAAGTACGGTCTGGACTTCGAAACCGGCACCAAACTGTCCGGTGCCCGTTTTACCCTGATGCGTGGTCATATTGCCCGCCTGCATCGTGCGCTGGCGCAGTTTATGCTGGATTTGCAGACCCGCGAACACGGTTATGAAGAGGTTTACACGCCTTATCTGGTTCACGGCAGTGCATTGCAGGGTACCGGTCAGCTGCCTAAATTCGAGGAAGACCTGTTCAAAACTTCCTGCGAAGGTGAAGACCAGCCTTACTACCTGATTCCGACTTCCGAAGTACCGCTGACCAATATTGTGGCCGGTGAAATCGTTGACCGTGACGCACTACCGCTGAAATTTACTGCTCACACTCCATGCTTCCGCAGTGAAGCGGGCAGCTACGGTAAAGATACCCGTGGCCTGATCCGTCAGCACCAGTTCGACAAGGTTGAAATGGTGCAGGTTGTGCATCCGGAACAGTCTTTCGATGCGCTGGAAGACATGATCGGCAATGCTGAAACCGTACTGCAGAAGCTGAACATGCCTTACCGTGTGATTTCCCTGTGTGGTGGTGATCTGGGCTTTGGCGCTACTAAAACCTACGATATTGAAGTGTGGCTGCCGGGCCAGCAGAAGTTCCGCGAGATTTCTTCCTGCTCCAACTGTCTGGACTTCCAGGCGCGCCGTATGAAGGCACGTTTCCGTAATCCGGAAACCGGCAAGCCTGAACTGGTTCATACTCTCAATGGTTCCGGTCTGGCGGTGGGTCGTGCGATGGTTGCTGTGATTGAGAACTATCAGGACGAGCAGGGCCGTATTCATGTGCCTGAAGTACTGCGTCCGTACATGAATGGTCTGGAAATCATCGAATAAGCTTATTGCTTAAAAGTCGTATGATTTGAAACGCCGGCATTGATTAAATGCCGGCGTTTCTGTATCTAAAAGCCCTAAAGAATATAAAAGCAGTATTGCAGTACAAACAGCCGCTGACATTTATGGTCTGCTTTTTGCCCCTATAAATATAAACAAGGCTGTCAGGGTAATAATAAAAAGATGGATTATTTTCCACTGTTTCACGATATCCGCAATGCCCGTTGTCTTATCGTAGGGGGAGGTTCTGTTGCAACCCGCAAGGCTCGGCAGTTGCACCAGGCTGGTGCGCACCTGAATATCATCGCGCCCAAAATCAGTGCAGAGATGGAAGCGCTGGTAAAAGAGTCTCCCGGTCACCGGCTGTTTACACGGCGATGGCAGCCCAGTGATGTGAACAATGTGGTGATGGTGGTTGCGGCAACGGAGAAGCGCGATATCAATCGTCGTATATCTGATCTGGCCCGGCAACGGCAGATTCCGGTGAATGTCGTTGATGATCTGGAACTCAGTAGTGCCATATTTCCTTCGATTGTTGACCGTTCTCCGGTGCAGATTGCTTTTTCTACCGGCGGTGAAGCTCCAGTGCTGGCAAGACAGTTACGTACTCAACTCGAATCCCTTGTGCCCACAGGTTATGGCCGATTAGCCGCATTTGCCGGGCGGCTGAGAGATACGGTGAAAGCGCAGATTGATGAGCTGTCTTCCCGTCGTCATTTCTGGGAAAATATTCTGAGTGGCCCGGTTAGTGAGCAAGTACTGGCAGGTAATGAGCAGCAGGCCGAACGCATGTTTCTGGAGCAGCTGGCACAGCAGGATGATAAACCGGTGAGCGGTGAAGTCTGGCTGGTGGGTGGTGGCCCCGGTGATCCGGATTTGTTGACATTTAAAGCGTTACGCTTAATGCAAAAGGCAGATGTCGTTTTATATGATCGTCTGGTATCGGAAGATGTATTGGCACTTGCAAGGCGGGATGCTGATTATATTTATGTTGGTAAAGCCAGCTCCAACCATACGCTACCTCAGGAAGAGATTAATAAGTTGCTTGTGAAACTGGCAAAAGAAGGCAAACGGATACTGCGCCTGAAAGGCGGCGACCCGTTTATCTTTGGCCGGGGCGGTGAAGAAATTGACAAGTTGGCAGATGAAGGTATTCCGTTTCAGGTGGTACCAGGTATTACGGCGGCTTCAGGCTGTGCCAGTTATGCGGGCATCCCATTAACCCATCGTGATCATGCCCAGTCGGTACGGTTTGTTACCGGGCATCTAAAAGACGACAGTTGTGATTTACCTTGGCCTGAACTGATTAGTCCCGAACAAACTGTTGTTTTTTATATGGGGCTGAATGCGTTATCTGAAATTACCCGGCAGCTGGTCGCTCATGGGCGGGCAGCTGATACGCCGATTGCTTTGATCGAAAAAGGGGCATCAGCACAACAGCGGGTGGTAACCGGTACGTTAGAATCTATTGTTGAACAGGCGCAGGCAGTGAAACTGAAGTCACCGACGTTGATTATTGTGGGTGGGGTGGTGACGCTGCATGAGTCGTTGCAGTGGTATAAAACTAAACTGTCAGCCTGAATTAAGTGACCTTTCCAGCGTTTCTTTTGCTTCCAGAAGCGTCTGGAATTCAGATTGCATCCTTTCGGCTTCAGCCATGTCCTGCACCTTGTCCGGGTGGAGATATCTGGCTCGGTCCCGAAAAGCTTTACTGATTTCTCTACGCGATGTGAAAGAATCGATTTTCAGAAGTTCTTTAGCCTGCTGTACTGTCATAACAGAGCCTGAGCGGTAACTTCCGGCACCGGGCACATGGCGGGTTCCCTCCATCATGAGGTCAATAGCGCCTGATTCTGCGCCGCCGGAATCCTCGATGAGTGTAGTTGTAATGCCTTCCAGATCTTTCTCATCATATCCCTTGGCGGCAAGTTTTTCTTTTATCCAGGGCTTGAGAGTGGAATCCATGAAGTCAGCTATCTGGCTACTGTCATAGCCAGCAGATTTTGATGGCCAGGCTGCCGGAGAGTGCAGCCAGTTTCGTAACGCCTTTGTTCCGCTCCCATGTTCTTTTATCGCCTGAAGCGTGTGACATAGTGCTGCTTTACGCTCATATCCAAATTCCATCAGGGTCAACATACCATTGCTCACTTCGTGGGTTTTCTTGCTGACTGCTTTCTGCTCGGCGGCCAGACCAACACTGGGGCTTTTCCTGATTCTTGAGTGAAACTTTTCAGAGGTGAGAGCAGACCATGTCTCTGTATCGCCTCGTTCTACAGCCATGTTTTGGGCTCGTGTTACAGCGATATGAACTATTTCAAGAGCCTGTGAAGTTGAGTAGCCGCGAGACTCAAGCAATTTGACGGCTTGTTTTGCATCACTCTGGCGGGCATCCTGATAAGGAAGGGCTGCAATCAGTTTGTTAAATTCCAGTAGCGACCCCTCTGCTTTCATGGTGATATCCATTACTTTCGTAAGCGCTTCTGTTTCGCTATACCCCCGGCTCATCAGTGTTTTAATGCCGGACATGGTTTGCTGATTGCGGGGTTCAGATATATCGGCTTTGGTCAGGGTACGCTTTGGCTTCGGTAATGCCTGTTTCAGTCCAGTAATTCCCGAGCACTTGATTAAAACCAGTGATACCAAGGGATAGCGGTAGTTCTGATATTCCCTAAATCGCAGACTTTGAGGTACAGTATGCAGACTATACATCTACAGTCGTATTCTCTGTGTCTTCAACAAAAAAACAACAAAAAGCGCTGGCTGAAAAACTAATCAGCGTCGTCTCCAAAGAAGCTGCCAAGGTTCCAGATTTTAGGCCGGTGAACAACCATGACAAGATCGCACTGCATGATGCCATCATGTGTGGCCTGGCGGTCATGCACCTTAAATATCCGTCGTTGCTGAAATTTGATCAGGACTGCGTACAGAATACAGATAAAATTCACAACCTGAAATCACTCTACAATGTCAATAGAGTGCCGAGTGATTCTCGCCTCGCTGAGCTGCTTGACCCGATCGAAACTCGGTATTTGCGGAAATTTTTCACGGCGTTATTCGCCTATGTTCAGCGCTCCGGGCGGCTCAGGCAGTTTGAGTACTTTGAGGAAGGCTATCTTGCGCCTATTGATGGGACGGGGCATTTTTCTTCGGGAAAAATTGATTGTCCAGAGTGCTGTGTGAAAAAGCCAGACAGCAAGAATCCCCAGTATTATCACCAACTATTGGGCTGCTGTCTGGTTAAGCCGGGCAAGAAAGAAGTGCTGCCTTTAATGCCGGAACCCATTATTCAACAAGTCGATGCTTCAAAAAACGACTGTGAAAAAACAGCACTCGAAAGGCTCCTGTCGAATATTGCCAGAGAACACCCACACCTTAAGTTGGTACTGAATTTTGACGACTTGTACTCCGATGGTCCCACGATCAAATTGGTGAAATCCTACGACTACAGCTTCATTATGGTCGCGAAAGACACCAGCCATGTGTCGCTTTATGAGGCCGTCGATGAGATGGACATCGCCGGTAAGGTCACACGTTATGAATTCACCGATGAAGACGGCTACCGGCATTGGTTCCGGTTCATCAATGGCGTTCCCATCAACAAATCCCATCAGGATATTCTGGTCAACTACCTTGAGTACGTGGAAATCAGCCCCAATGACAAGAAGTACACCAATACCTGGGTGACTGATATTGAAATCACCAAAGAAAGCGTGGCAAAAATCATGCGAGGAGGACGCGCTAAGTGGAAAATAGAGAATGAGACGTTTAACACACTGAAAACACAAGGCTACAACCTGGAACACAACTACGGGCACGGTAAAATGCACCTGGCGACTAACTTCGCCAGCCTGACGTTTACCGCCTTCCTTATTGACCAAATCGAGCAGCTTGCCTGCCCTCTTTTTCAAAAAGCGTTATCAGCATCGAAATCAAAGAAAGCGCTTTGGCACGCTATCAGGGGCTTGTTCGACTGGTTCTTCATTGATTCATGGACAGAGTTTCTTACGGCGATCGCAAGGGGAAAAAGTGTCAGCCTCAAAAGCCTGGAGCTTGATACCACATAGAGGCTGAGTAGCCTTGTGTTTCAGTGTTTGATATGTAGAGAAATTGATTGCTCTGCGACGGTGGAGAAGGCTTCTTCGTCTCCAACTAATTCTATTGGCCACTCCGAAGTATAATTAGTTTGCCGTTTAATGTTCGGGAATTGCTGGTTTCAGTCTGTTAAATAGCTTGCGCGGACTAAATTTCGGGAGTTTGTATAACAGAGAAACAAGCGGTAGCTTTTTCAGAGATTCGCTCAGACTGACGCGTACCTTGCGGCCATCAGATGTCTGACCCACAGGTCGTTCCTGCATCTTTTCGGGAACAGATTTAGGTGATGCTGTTACTTGCGGGCGTTGTGAGCTGACGGTTCTTGTCGGATCACTCATACAGAGTGCTCTTTTATTGAAGGATTCTCCAGCATCATCGGCATTTCTTATTGTTTTATAAGTCTTTAATCGTATTTTTTGACTTAAGTCATTACTGTATCTGGCGCATTTCTGTAAGTATATAAATCACACAGCTTATCCGGCTGCGTATGCCGACCTTTCTGACAGGTTACCACCCTTATCTGCAGGATATCTCTGTCTCACACCTGAGACTGACGGCAACAGGCACTTTCCATCTATTTCTCGATTTTTTGCATTGGAGTCGTTATGCAACGGGAACAGTGGGCCTCACGCACCGGGTTTATTCTCGCTGCCGTTGGCTCGGCAATCGGTCTTGGTAATATCTGGCGTTTCCCCTATATGGCTTATGAAAATGGCGGGGGCGCATTTCTTATTCCTTATTTTTTCGCGATGCTGTCAGCAGGCATTCCATTTATGATTATGGAATTCGGCCTCGGGCAGAAGCTGCGTGGTGCCGCTCCACGGGCGTTTTCAAAACTTCATTCTAAAATGGAATTCCTTGGCTGGTTTCAGGTATTGATTGCTGCAGTCATCGCCTGCTATTACGTCGCGATTATTGGCTGGGGTGTTTCCTATTTGGGCTTTTCGTTTACCCAGAGCTGGGGGGGGATGCTAATGCATTTTTCTTCACTGAATATCTGCAATTGGGTGGTGATAACAGTCCGTCTGCGCTGGGTTCTCTGCAATGGCATATTGTCTGGCCGGTATTGCTGGCATGGGCTGTCAGCTTTTATGCAACATTTACCGGTGTGCGTACAGGTATTGAACGCTTGGGTAAAATTCTGATGCCACTGTTGTTTATCATGGTGGTTGTACTCACCCTGCGGGTGCTGACACTGCCCGGTGCTACCAGTGGTGTGAACTGGTTGTTCAAGCCTGATTTCAGTGCATTGCTTGATCCGAAAGTATGGTCGGCCGCTTATGGGCAGATCTTTTTCACTCTGAGCGTTGGCTTTGCGATTATGATCGCTTATTCCAGTTACCTCCCTGAAAAGTCCGACATTAATAATAATGCGATCATGACCGTATTTATTAACTGCGGGTTCTCCTTGCTGGCAGGTGTAATGATCTTTGCGGTACTCGGTTATATGGCTGCCGAGCAGGGCGTTGCTATGACCGAAGTGGTCAGCTCTGGCGTGGGTCTGGCATTTGTTACCATTCCTACTGCGATTAACTTGTTGCCAATGGCCTGGTTGCTTGGGCCAATGTTCTTCCTTGCGCTGGTGGTTGCGGGTTTCAGCTCCCATGTATCGATTATGGAAGCGATTGTATCTGCGGCGATTGATAAAACCGGCTGTAGCCGTCGCAAAGCGGCGAGCATCATTTGTGGTGGGGGTGCTGTGATTTCACTGGCATTTGTAACCAATGGTGGTTTGTTACTGCTGGATTTAGTGGATTACTACATTAACAACATTGCGTTGCTGGGCAGCTGTCTGGTTGAACTGGTACTGGTAGCTTGGGTATTCCGCAAACTGCCGGAGCTGCGCAACCATGTTAATCGTGTTTCAGAAATCGTGGTTGGCAGCTGGTGGAACTTCTGTATTCGTTATCTCTGCATCGGGTTGTTGCTGGTGATTGTTGGTAATAATCTGATTACGGCAGTGACTGAAAACTACGGGGGCTATGCCTCCTCAGAGCAGCTGATGTTTGGCTGGGGCTTGCTGGCCGCGATGCTGGTGGGTAGTGCTTTGCTGATGAAACAACCTTCTTACTCTGTTCCTGCGGAGGCCTGATATGAGTACACCGGCAATTGTGATGATGATCTTTGGCTTTGGAGTGACATGGGGCGGAGCCATGCTTTGTATTCGTAAGGCGATGAAAAGCTGAATAATAGGATTACTTTGACTTGACGCATAGGAATTTACGCATAGGAATTTCAAAAAATCATTATTCCAGTCATTCCTGTAACCTTTGGTTTTCCACCCTCTCAGCATCCTATTACCTGACACTGAATGTTGTGCTTATCTGTCTGATACCACCTAAATCCCATTGATTTGCCCGATATCGCCCTGAAATCCGGATTTCAGACGGATTGAGGGCGTGAACTATGCGATGGGTTTCGCAAGCGCAAGCTGTTGATGGTATTTGTACAGCTCGCGCTGCGGCTTGCCGCGGGTAATGCCGGTAAAGATCATCTGAGCCTGGCAGAGGATGCACTGCAGCGGATCGAGCCCAAAGGTCTGTTTCAGTAACGCCGGAAAGGTGATTTTCAGGGCGTTTCGTTCGGGCTGATTGAGCAGGTTGTAGACGGTGGGCAGCAATGTAGCCCTTACCCGACAGGCCAGAAAACCATAATACCGGATCATTCGGAAACCTTTGTCGGGAATATGCTGTGTCAGTCGTTCTATAAATTCTTCCCCTTCACAGGTTTCATGGCGGCGGGTTCTGGTGCGGTGATCCAGATACTCATACACCACGGTATCACCGCCATAGTGTTTCAGGCGCGACATGGCCAGCGGTGGTCGTTTGATATAGCGCCCCAGGTAGCTGATGGTGCGGTGGGGGCTTTTGGTGGCTTTGGCAAAATGGACGATCCAGTCCTTTTGGTATTGCTCATCGAGGAAATCATTGAAGCCGGAAAGGTCATGACAGCTGTCTTTCAGCTCGGAAGGCAGATCCAGCTCGCCACGTTTAAACGCTTCCCTGAGCAGGTTGATCACGCCGTAACGCCACGCGGGCATGATGGCGTTTTTGGTGAAGTAGACTGATTTCCATTGCGGGTTGCCGTCGCATAATCCGCCACGGGTCACAGAGAGATGTATGTGAACATTCCAGTTCAGCCTTCGGCCAAAGGTATGCAGTGCCGTGAAAATGCCAGGTGTCACGCCTTTTTTCCCGGCAAAGGCCTGCAGGCTTTTTGCCGCCAGTGGGCTCAGTTTACCCAGTAAGGTGCGGTTGATTCTGAACAGCTCCCAGAGTGCATCAGGCATCGTAAAGGTGATGTGTTGCCACTCAGTATCCGGCAACAGCGCTTTCTGGTCAGCAATCCACTGATCGGTCAGTTTTTTGCCGCAGGTATTACACAACCGGGCTTTACAGCCAAAGCAGATCTTTTTGGTGTGAGAGCATTCATGGTTGCTGCATACAAAGCTGGCATACCCCATGATCACCCGCCCGCAGGCCAGTACTTTGCTGATCGCATCAACCACAGCAGGGCGTATCGTATCGGCGTTGTGCTGGTAATAACGCCACCATAACTGATCGCGTAGCAGTAATTGTTTTAGTTTGGACGGCGGTCGGCTGGTCATACGGCCTCATCAATACAGTCGCACGGATGATAACGAATGCAGCCGGTGAAGGGGATGGCATCCTGAGGTTGTTTTTCAGTCGTCCTCCTCTGCCAGTCTTTTGCGTTTACGGTGTTTTCTGAATTTGTGATTGGCCAGCGCCTGAGCACTGTTGAGGGTCACCGGGGGCTGACACTGGGTACAGGTGCGCTCCCCGCTGTGGTGACTTTGGTTATGAGTGGCCAGCGCCTTCGCACTATTGAGGGTCACCGGGGGTTGACACCGGGTACAGGTGCGTTCCCCGCTGTGGTGACTGCGGTTGTGAGAGGCCAGCGCCTGAGCACTGTTGAGGGTCACCGGGGGCTGACACTGGGTACAGGTGCGTTCCCCGCTGTGGTGACTGCGGTTGTGAGTGGCCAGCGCCTTCGCACTGTTGAGGGTCACCGGGGGCTGACACCGGGTACAGGTGCGTTCCCCGCTGTGGTGACTGCGGTTGTGAGTGGCCAGCGCCTTCGCACTGTTGAGGGTCACCGGGGGCTGACACCGGGTACAGGTGCGTTCCCCGCTGTGGTGACTGCGGTTGTGATTGGCCAGCGCCTTCGCACTGTTGAGGGTCACCGGGGGCTGACACTGGGTACAGGTGCGTTCCCCGCTGTGGTGACTTTGGTTGTGATTGGCCAGCGCCTGAGCACTGTTGAGGGTCACTGGGGGCTGGCACCGGGTACAGGTGCGTTCCCCGCTGTGGGAGGCGCTTATATGGCTAGCTAATGATGCAGCTGTTTTGTAATACTTTTGGCACAGGGAACACTGAAAAGGTTTCTCGCCGGATTCAACCGTTTGAAAAACTGAAGGCGGATCTTGAGGTGATACTGTGAATTCGGTATCCGAACTGTTTGTTTCTTTTTCATCGTCGTCTGGCGGTTCTTGTTTAATGCAAGATGTACATTGTTTTAGCCATTGACCAATTTCAGGCAACACAGGAGAGTCATCAGTCACCTTTACAATTACAACCTCCGAATTGTCATCGAGTCGTATTTTCTTGATTTGTGGTTGGGATGATCCGGGTTCTGAGCTGTTGTCTGCTTCATTTTCACCGGCCCCGGATGAAGGAATAAAAGCGCTTGCAAACAAAGCTATCAAGCTTGAAAGGAAGGCACTTTTTATTTTTTTTGCCCAGTTTCTTTGAATGGAGAAGAAAGTCATATGACGCTGACGGGCTACCTGAGAAAGAGCTTTTATCATAGGTCAGACAATAGGTTTGAGCCTGACGTTTAGTGCAATCAAAAAGTTGCCGCGCAGCGGCCTACGTTCAAACAGGCCGGATTTATCCGGCTTGTTTTGTTTTTGCCTCTGCCGATAATTGACTTATACCGGAAGGGATGCGTTATTTATGGGTGTTGAGGGATCTCAGCGTGTCAGTCATACGGATACCACACTACAGCAGCGTGCTGTTGAGGCGCCTAAATCAAAAGGGAAGTGGTATCGTTTCAGTGTCTCCCGGCTAATCAGCAATATTAAAAGTTTCTTTCAGGGGTGGCGTGACCGCCGTCTTGTCAGCAAAACATTGCATGAATTTAAAATCAGCCCGCTTCCCGTTACCGTTCCTCATCTGTCCAAAACTGAAAAAGCCGATACTGTTCAGGTTAAAAAGTTATCGGGTGTGCAGGCTCCGGAGGCTCGTAAATTACTTAATGAATGGGGAGGAGCGCTGCTGGGCTCAGCTAAATTAAGACAGAAAAATTCAGGCAAGCTTGTTACCCGTCAATGGCTGGAGCAGATTGCTTATAGCATTTATGAGGATGATAAGCCAAAAGGCGTAAGTAAACTGCGGAAGAACCAAAAATGGCAGCTGGCTAAATATCTTGAAGGCATTCACAGGAAAGGAAAAGCTGCGGGTTTCAGGGTATCCCCCCAATCAGATGATGACCGTTCGGCCAGAAAGCAGCGAAGTCCCGGGAAGTTGAATCGTAGTGAAAGCCAGAATGAGTTCGCATTTCGCTTTATGCCTTTTGAGGACCGGCAGGTGGATGCGCCGGTTGAGTCGAGAATGACATTGAATTTTCATCCACAGTTCGCGCCGTTTATCAGTGACTTGCTGGCGGAGCTGGTGGCTGATGATTGTCCGTTTCGGGATTTAGTTCATCAGGCGAAGATTCTTGGCCCTTCTGAGCTGGGAAACCGGACTGATGCGGCGGTTTTATATCTTGGTGATAACCCTGATAAAGCGCAGGAACTTGCACAGTATATTCATAACAAACTGGGTGACAAGATACTGGTCGATCATATTCCCGGTGGTATGCTTCCGCTGCAGCCGGGCATCGGCTATGCCGAAACCCGTGAAGGTGATTCATCCAGCTACGGTGAGAGCCGTTCTGAAATGCTGGCTGAAGCGGTTATGAGGGTCTGGGAAAACCCCTCACTGAATCTTGAAACGGTGCTTTCAAAAACACTGGAAGCGCATGGGTATGATCCTGCAAATCCTGCATTGGTACTGCGTGATAAAACGCCTGCAAACAGAGCCTAGTACATGGTTTCAATACGATTGATGTCTGACAAGGAAGAGCGCCTGCTCTTAAGGCATGATGTCCATTTTTTACTCATGCCAGTCAAATACCACATCCGCCTTTCCAGTGAAGAACAGCATAACCTAAAGCAAATTGTTCAAGCCGATAAGATTGCACGACATAAGCGTACCCATGCTCAAATTCTTCTCGCCCTTGATGAAAATGGTCCCGCTTTAAGTGAAGCTGCCGCTGCGGATGTTTGCGTCGTTTCTATACCCACCATTCAAAGAGTTCGTAAGCGCTGTGTTGAAGAAGGACTTGGGATTGCGGTTGAGAGCAAGTTTAGCCGCAAGGGGCGTCGCCGAAGCCTTGATGGTGAGCAGCACGCCCACCTCATTGCCCTGACCTGCTCTGAACCACCAGAAGGAAGAACCCGATGGACGCTGGGATTACTCGCAGACAAACTGGTTGAACTGGAAGTGGTTGATACGGTTTCTGCTCCTACCATCTGCCGAGAGTTAAAAAAAACGAAATAAAACCGTGGCAAAAGCGAGAGTGGTGTATTCCCGCCAAAGCCAATGCGGAGTTTGTGAGTGCCATGGAAGATGTCCTTGATGTCTACAAGCTCCCTCATGATCCCCAAAAGCCGCTGGTTTGCATGGATGAAAGCAGTAAACAACAAGTTAAAGAAGTCAGAACACCGCTACCCATGAAAGAAGGTCAGCCTGCACGCTACGACAATGAGTATGAGCGTAATGGCGTCAGCAATCTCTTCATGTTCTTCGCTCCGCTTGAAGGGTGGCGGCATGTGGAGGTAACAGACCGCAGAACGGCTGAAGACTGGGCATTCCAGATCAAGCAACGGGTTGATGTGCATTACCCTGAAGCTGAGGCTATACGTCTGGTAATGGATAACCTGAACACACATACACCGGCATCGCTCTACAAAGTATTCGAACCTGAAGAAGCTCGCCGTATAGCCAGTAAGCTGGAAATCCATTACACCCCAAAGCATGGCAGCTGGCTAAACATGGCTGAAATTGAACTGAGTATTTTAAGCCGCCAGTGCCTCGATCGCAGGATTCCGGATCAAAACACTTTGAAAGCAGAGGTTTCGTCTTGGGAAGCGGTACGAAACCAGTGCCAGACAAAAATGGACTGGCGGTTTACCAACAAGGATGCGCGAATAAAGCTGAGAAAGCTTTACCCTTCAATCGCATTGAAATGATGTACTAGTTATGTATCCCCCTTCTTTCTTACATAAGCGTACAGGGAGAGCCACGCTGTGGCGTGTGTGAATGATATGCTTTAGGGGACTGAGGTGGGGTTGAACTGACAGAGGAAGAAGGGCTCGATGAGCTTCTTTTTTGTTTTAGCCGCTGCAAAACTGATTTTATCGTTGGTCTTTCTGCCGGATGATAACTTAATAAATCGGCGCATAAGGGTAAAAATTTTGGCTCTTAATGGATTCCGGGGTGTTGAGGTAACTGCGGTTGAAACTAACGTCCACATTCGTGTAAAACAGCGGTATGATGAAGTTTCATGATCTCCTCGATAACGCCAAATGTTACGAACAAGTCAGGCAAATGCGCTGGCCGGATGGTGTCGTTTGTCCTCGCTGTCAAAGCCCTGATATTACCCGACAAGGTAAAGATGACACTCAGCCGGAGCGACAGCGTTACTGGTGCAAGTGTTGTCGGCGTCGCTTTGATGATCTGACTTTATCGGTGTTTTCAGGGCATCACCAGCCTTTAAAAATCTGGATACACTGCTTGTACCTGATGTCACTCAATCAGTCGAACAGACAGATTGCACTTGAACTTGACCTGAACAAAAGCGATGTGCAAAAGATGACACAGCAGCTCAGGACAAGTGTCTGCAACAAACGCCCGGTCACCGTTCTGGACGGCAAGGTTGAATGTGACGAGGTTTACGTTGTATCGGGGCATAAAGGCCAGCCTGAAGCGGTGAAAAAAAAGGGCGGACAGCCCGCCGTAACCGTTTGAGAGGTGCTCGTGGTCGCGGTACTCTGGAGAAAGAAAAGCCTCCGATCTTTGGCATGATCCAGCGGGGTGGGCAGGTTGTGATCCGTATGCTGCCTAATGTCAAGCAGGTAACAATCAAGCCCCTGATTACAGAATTCATAGCGCCGGGAACGCTGATTTATACTGATGAATACAGCATTTACGACAGGCTTGAGCAATGGGGTTATGATCGTAAATCTGTCTGTCATGGCGCTGGGGAGTATGCCCGGGATGAAGATGGTGATGGTTTTCACGAGGTGCATGTGAATACGATGGAGGGCTTCTGGTCGTTGCTGCGATCCTGGTTGCGCCCTCACCGTGGAATTTCACAGGATAAGCTGCCACTATACTTGGGATTTTTTGAATGCATCCATAACATCAAACGTAGGGGAAAAGCAGCTATTTCAGGGTTGCTTGGCTTGCTGCTGGGGTAACCCCCCGGAATCCATTAAGAGCCAAAATTTTTTGCCACCTTCTGCATCTAAAAGCGGTCTGGGGTCAAAACCTCCGCCTTCCAGAAGCTCGGAGGGGATGTTTTTAGCGGGGGTAAACAGATTGTAGAGTATCAGTCCCAATGCTCGTACATCCTGAGCCAGATGAAAGCCAAACACCTGTGCAATATCAGATGGTGATGGAGAAAAGGGAATATCTGCATTAATAATATATTCTGCGGAAGGTGTTATGTTGGAACCGGAAACTTTTAATATGGGATCATAATCAGAAAAATTGGGGCTTTCGCAGGTTGGCTGATCATTTTTGAGCCTCCTGCCGAATTTTCAGATACAGATATTCAAGGTCATTGTAACCACATGCCTTGTAGACAATTCGTTTGATGACCCCATTGAAGGCTTCGATCTTTGCGCTGGTTATACGATGCTGGCAATAGGACAGTAAACCTTCTCTTGCTCTATCCAGCCCCCTTGCAAAGCGTTTAAGCTCATCAATACCAGTTTCTTTGGCCAATCCTATCCACTTGTCGAGAAACTTGCTGGCACAGGCTTTGTAGGTGTACGTCCATAGTTGTCTGAGCATATCCTTCAGTATGTAGGCCTGATTCAGATCTTCATTCATTGACAGTAACTCATGCAGGCTGGTTTCTCGCTTTGGTGTGAGGTTTTCTACATTCATGAACAGGTTGAACCGCTGACCTTTGATAAAAGGCTTATCGTCTTCCTGTGCTTGCCTCCACTCTCTACGACGAATTTTGTCTATGACTTCGTTGTAGTTAGCAATGATGTGAAACTTGTCATAGACAATATCAACATCTGGCAGGTACTCTTTGACCGATGCCTTATAGCTGCCACCGCGATCTATTCCTACGCACTGAATACAGGCTCTTTGCTCCAGTGTCAGACTGCTCAGAAAACGGTCTAACGTCGCTTTTCGTTTACCTTCACCAAGGTAGAGGGTCTCACCTGTATCAGCATTTAGAACAATGGTCAGATAGTGATGTCCCTTGCCTATTGATTTCTCATCGATTAACAAAGCCCGTAAGCCGTCGAGCTTGGGGGCTAGCAGAGTTTTCATTAGCATCTCTTTATCCCAGCGCCGTGCTGTGTCATGGGATATAGCGATGAATTCCGGAACCTTATCGCTGGGCATGTAACGGCATAGATGGCTAACATGCTGTTTTAGGCGGTCTGTAGCTTGAGCCTTGGGAGAAAGGCTAGGAATAGTCACTGTCTCTATATGCTTACAATTTGAACAGCGACCCTGATAGGCTGTGAATAGCAGGTTGACCTTGATTGAACCAAACGGCAGATCTTGAACATTTCTATCATTCTCGCGCATCTTGCCCATAGGCCAGTGACACTGGCTGCACTTGAACTGCTGTATACGACCATCTCTACGCAAATAGACGAATGCTTCAGAGGCATCCCAGTCGATATCAATACGGTCGATTACCCAACCAGAAAATGCGAACATAGGACGAAGTGAGGGTGTTGCACACATGGCTGATCCTTCAGAAATGTTGATCCTTTCAAATCAATCATTCCCTGAAGGCTATTTCTGTTGCAACCCCTCGCTTTTCATCAGCCAACCTGCGAAAGCCCCGAAAAATTAACATGTTTCTCGAAGGGAAGCAGGTTTTGTAATCTCAAATTCAAATGAATAAAGCTGGATTTATGTAGCTGTTCGGTAAATTTTACTAAATCTAAGAAAGAACTCCAGCTACTTGTATCATGAAACTCCACATCCAGTAATTGTCTGATAACGCAACATACCATGCATCACCATTACAATATGACCAGATGAAGGGAATAGACTTTTGATGGTTACATTTACATAGCTTTTGGTAGCCTTTTATTTGTTGTGCCTTATAGTAATCCAGTGTTTCAGATGTTTCAGATGTTTCAGATGTTTCAGATGTTTCAGATGTTTCAGATGTTTCAGATGTTTCAGATGTTTCAGATGTTTCAGTTGAGCATGGGCTTCCATATATAAAGGGTGTTTTACATTGATCACACTGAACTTCATTAAAAACAAAAATCGTATTTTTCCCTAAATACTTACCCGCGTGCGACTCTTTAAGTTGGAAAGCGGATCAACTCGCCACAATCCTGTTGGAGGCTTTTGCCACAAGTCACAACTGGCAGCTATTCCATGTGATCGCAGTAACCCGGTTTACCCTGGCATGCAGGGAAATCATTACAGGGTCGGTACCGGATACGAATAAGAATTTACAGGCAGCAATGGCGCTGGTAAAACGTTCACGCCAGGAAAAAGAAACCCCGCAATCACTGAGCTTGCAGGGACATATTCTGCGTATGATGGGTGATGGGCAGCAAGCTACAATATTCTGGGCGCGTGCCAATATACTTCAGACTTCACGGCAGCAGGCACGAAAACAGGAAGCATGGCGTGAACTCGAACACAAGGCACTGGATAGGCTACAGCACCTTGATATTCAGTCGAAGGATACCGGGCAGCCACTCTCACAACCACCATGCCCTCAGCATCCAGTCCGTCCCGGTTTGAATCCGCAGGCTCCGCCGTTTGTGCCGGGCAAGATATGGTCACAATGAGCACGGGCAGGCCGATGCTGCTTTTTCACTATCTTCTTCAATATCCGGTGTTCACCACCGCTTTCAAGTCATCCGGGGTGAGGTTTATGGGCAGCAGATGCTCTACCCTGGCTCCCTTTTCGAGCTGGGGGAGCTGAGTCAGCACGTAGCGGAACCAGGCATAGGGTTCAAGCCCGTTGGCTTTTGCCGTTTCAACCAGACTGTACAGCACCGCACTCGCGTTGGCGCCTTTCACTGAGTCAGCAAATGTCCAGTTCTTTCGCCCTATGACAAAGGGTTTGATTGAACGCTCTGCCGCATTGTTATCAATCTCTACCAAACCGCTATCGAGGTAGCGCGACAGGTACGGCCACTGGTTCAGGGCATAGGTGATGGCTTTGCCCAGTTTACTTTCGGGCAGGATGCGTGGTTTCTGTTTTTCCAACCATTGTCGGAATTTGTCCATGATGGGGCGGCTTTCACACTGGCGCACCCGGTATCGCTCTTCTGTCGTTTTATCCTTTATCCGGCGCTCGATGGCGTAGAGTTGCCGGATCATGTTCAACGCCTGAGCCGGGCGGCTGATTTTTTGGCTGTTGTCACCTTTCTTTTTCGGAATGACGTCCAGAGCTTCTTTGAATTTTCGGCGGGCATGCGCCATACAACCTATCAACTCTATTTCCGGTCGCTTGCTGCTCAGGGTTTTATAGGCCGAATGCCCGTCACACTGCAAGAAGCCTTTGAACCCTTCCAGAAATGCCAACGGGCATGCATGGTCGCGCCCCGTCTGGTAATCGTACAGCACAACGGGAGAACCGAGCTGCTCACCGGTTCGGTACAGCCACATGTAAGACTTGCTCTGCGGGCGCCGGTCTTGCTCTTTGAGCACCTGCAAAGTTGTTTCGTCTGCCTGCACATAAGGCTGCCTGACCAGGTGTTGGCACAGGGCTTCATAAAGCGGCATCAGCACATCCGCTACCCGGATCATCCATTGAGCCAGTGTCGCACGGGTGATTTCGGCACCCATGCGCTTGAGAATGAATTCCTGACGGTACAGTGGTAGTGCATCGCCGTATTTGCTAGTAATGATCCAGGCCAGCAGTCCGGGTGTTGAAATGCTTTTGGGAATCGGCATTTTGGGTGCCGGGGCGGTCTTCACGCCGGACTCACAGGCACAGGCGTATTTCAGGCGACGAAACTCCAGTACCTTCACCTGTGCGGGCACGATATCCAGTTTGGTGCTGGTCTCATGACCAAACGCCCTGAGTTCACCACCGCAGCCATCGCACTGCTTTTCTTCGTCAGTAATGTCGATTTCTATGATTTCACGGGGCAGGTCTTCCGACAGTGGTTTTCTGACCGGTTTCCTGCGTTCATGGGCGGGCACCTGTTCAACGTCAGGTTCGTTGGGTTCCTCATCAGCCAGCACCTCGGTTTCATTGAACAGCTGACCCTGCCCCTCAAAGCGTTCGCTGGAAGCCCCGAATTGCTGATGCTTTTGAAGGCGGAACTGTTCTTCGTACCACGCCAGTTTTGCTTCAAGCTGAGTCACTTTCAGCTGAAGGCCTTCGAAGGTTTGGGCGGGTACGGTGATAGTCTTCATGGTGGTGATTATCCGACAATACCTGTCGTCTTTTCATTGCGTCAGGTTATTGCAATGCGTATCAAACCACGGACTGATGATGCATAGGCCGGTGTGCACCTTTCGGGTTGACCGGTAAACCATCAAGCAGCCAGTTCAGCTGCCTTCGGGTGATATTGACGGCTTGCTCCGGTGAGTCTGTTGTCGGCCATTTAAAGCGCCCCTTCTCAAGACGCCGGTAGTACAACCAAAAGCCATTGGTTTGCCAGTGCAGGATTTTCAGTTTGTTACGCCCCCGGTTGCAGAACACAAACAGGCTTTCTGAAAACGGATCAAGTGCCAGCACTTCATTAACGATCAGGGCAAGACCATTAATGGACTTACGCATATCGGTTATACCCGGTGCCAGATAAACCTTGAGAGACGCCGTATCACCGATCATGCAGCCTCCAGTAGTTGCAAAACTGCCTGCAAAGCCTGCGAATCAAACCCCGGAGCCAGTTCAATACGAAACCCGCCCGGACTGGTCAGGGTAATGCCTGGCACCGTTTGAGCCGGAGATCCGACCGGCTCTTCAGGAACCACACTCACAGGCAGTAAAGGAACAGAGGGTTCCTGCTGACTCTGCTGATGTTCCTGAACGAAACGACGGCGATAATAACTGAAGGATTTGATAGACAACCCGTGCTGGCGGGCATATTCGGATTGAGAAAGCTGGCTTTGTTGCCAGGCCTCAATATGCTGGAACCAGAACTGACGTTTAGTTGACATGTTGCCTCCTGGAATAGTGGAGGCTTCAGTATCAGGCGTTGAAATTATGTTTTGTAGATGCTGTTTGGCATGCGCTTACTTTTCTTCAACCGACAGCAAAAGCCGCATTAATTTCCTGACCCTGCTTCAGGGAAAGCGTCGCTCTCATATCCTGAACCCGGCTGCACTCAGTTATATGAAGCAGGTAGAAATGGCTGACAGGTGGATTGATACCTTGTCTGCTTATGGGGAAATCCACTTTCTGAACGAAGCTGCCTGGAAAGCCTTTCTGGATGACCATAAACTCTTTGCCAAAGAGCAGCGTCGTAAAGCGACAGAGGCTGTTCTCAAGGCAGGCCTGTTAAACAACGGCTGCCCTGAAGCCATGGTCATCCACAGTGACGGTGCCCGGCAGTTTGACACGGCGTTTGAACATTCCCTGTGCTGGTTCCATGCCAGCCGCCCACTGGCAAAGCTGATCCCTGCCAATAAGCAGGAACGGGCTGCCCGTGACTGGATGGAAAAGCAGTTCTGGCATATATACGACGATATTGAGACCTATTGCCAAGCGCCGACAGCCATACGGAAGGCGCAGATTGAACAGGATTTTAATCACTGGGTGGCGACACAGTCTGACTATCCTGACCTTCGTGCTGTCCTGGGTAAGCTTCACCGGGCACGGGAGGAGTTATTGCTGATACTAAAGTATCCATGGCTGCCACTTCATAATAACCTGAGTGAGCGGCAAATCAGGGAGTACGTGAAACGACGAAAGATCAGTGGTGGCACTCGAAGTCATCTCGGTCAGCGTTGCCGGGATACATTTGCAAGCCTGAAAAAAACATGCAGGCTGCACGGCATATCCTTCTCCAACTATCTAAAAGATAGAATCTGCGGAACCCAGATGATTCCCAGACTGTCAGACGTGGTGCGGGATAAATCTGCCCGGCTCATGGGTGATGCCGCCTACGGATTTTGAGCAGTTACGGCAGTAACCTGATAGCCGCCAGCACAGGTAATTCTGCTGAAAATTAATAAAAATATTGCGAGGAGCGTTTTTTTTAGGCATATCCAGCCTGATAGTGTTGTGATCCTATCAAAAGCTAGCGTTTATTTTATTTTTTTCAAGAAATGTTCTGTTGTTGTCTTAGCAATGAGGCACTACAACTAAGACAACAACAAAATTGTCTAATCAGGCTGCGACGGAGGCATGACTATCTTCATTTTTGATAATCGCTTCAATCTGCTTTGCCAGCTCCCGCTCACAACCAAAGTTATCCCAGGTCGTGGTCAGCAGCGGTGTGTTCATCATCTCGCAGATCTGCGGCAGCATCGCTTCATGATAGTTATGAATATCACGGATATAAGAAAGTGGGGTACCGTCTTCAGCCTGACGGGCACGTTGTTGCAGGCGCTGGTGAGCCACTTCCGGTTGAGTGCGAAGGTAAACTACGGCACTGATGCGCGGGTAATCCTGCAGGCGGCGCTGAATTGCACAGTAATGCAGCATTAACGCTTCATCCGGCTGTGGCATGGACAGGAAGTTTGCCTGAGTGAAAATCAGATCAGAGTACAGAGAACGTTCAATCAGGTAGTTTCTGTCTGTCGGCAGGCTTTCAACCAGTTTGGCGCGGCGCTCAGTAATATATTGCTGAAAGCGGATACGGCAGGAAGAATCCGATGGGTGACGGGTAAAGTCTTCCAGCAGTTCAGTGAACTTAGGATCATCCACCGGCTCTTTCAAGTGTTTCCAGCCCAGCTCTGCCGCCAGCTTTGGCAGCAGGGTGGTTTTACCGGCAGCAATATTGGCTTCAACCGCAACAAAATGATTTTTCTGCATGACAAGGACTCTCAGTATTTGCCGGGGTTATTCGTCGTGCTTCAGGAAGCACTGGGTGCAGACAGGGAAGTAGCTCTGGTCATGACCAACGATAATGGTACGCCCCTGGCTTTCTCCGACAAAACGGGTGAACTGTGCCGGTTGACCACATTCACAGTCAGCGAATAGAGGCTCAAGATTCTGGGCAAAGCGGGTAATGGTTTCAGCTGCACTGAACGTGTTGCCCTTATAGTCAGTCATCAGACCATAGAAGCGAACCTGACAGTCAGAATTCAGAGTCAGTTTAACCAGCTCCAGTACGATTTGTGAGGCCAGAAACTGTGCTTCATCAACCAGCAAGATGTCCGCCTTGCTTTCTTCGATATGCGCCATCAGTTCAGAACTGGTGCGGAAAACAAAACAATCCAGTTCGCTGCCATTACGGCTTTTAACGCGACCATCCGGTGAGCGAGTATCGAGTGCCGGGCGTACGACAGTTACATTATGATTGTCAGACAGGGCATAGTAGTCGCCGATCAGACGTGCAGTCTTGCCTGACTTCATCGGGCCGTAAATAAACGTTACTGGTGTCATCTGTTCTCCGCCGGTGGGCTGGTACTGTCGAAAGGCTTTCTTTTAAAACCACAGACAGGCAGCACTATGCCCCGGTAACTCTGCTGATGGGATGCGGAACTATAGGGAGACGCTACAGGCGTCGCAATAGGTATATCAACGCTATAAATAGAGGGCAAACTGCGCCGTCAGGTTATTACGCTCAACTCCTGTAAACCAAACGACGCAACTATTTTTACGGTATGTGATCAGTATCGTGAATAAAGTCAGAAACAATTATCCGGTCGCGGCAAACCAGCAATACGGGCAGCAACCCTTGCCGGGCTTTCCGGAAACAGCTGCATCAGGTAAATACCCGTGCTTTTTTCCTTACCCAGTTTGCTGGCAACAAAGCGGGCAAAGGGACGCATGGACGGTGCATGCTCAAACTGCTGATAGAATTCCTGCAGGGTATGAATAATTTCCCAGTGGGCATCCGTCAGCGTAATGTTATCCATCTCTGCCAGTTGCTCGGCAACGGTCGGTGTCCATTCCGTTATATCCAGCAGATAGTCGTCTTTATCCAGATTCAGTTTTGCAGTCATTTAGTACCAGCTCAGAATTTTCTCATGGGTTTCCGTCAGGGTGACGAATTCCGCATAGCTCACTAGAGTGACAGAACCGGGCATGCGATGCTGTAACCCGCGGGCCTCAAGATCGGGGATAAGCGCATAGAGTTTGAAGCGCGAGAGGTCATGGGTGGTTTTCAGCAGTTCATACACACCGTCTTCAATGAACAGCATGCTCTGGCCTGATTTGGCAACCACCAGACTGTTCCCAAGGCCGGGATTCGAGGTGGTATGTGGAATAATATGCAGGGTTGCCATCAGAAGGTCACCACGCTGAAATGATTTTCCACTAGCTCTGCCAGTTCATCCTGCTGGAGTATTTCAACATCCGCTGCTAAATCATCCTTGGTAAGGTTGTGCTGCTCAAGGGCTTTGGCATCGGCAACTAGTGTTTCAATACCGTACATGGGCAGGGATGCATGTAATGAATTAAGGTTTTTCTGGCTGATATTGGCGGGTTCTTGCTCTTTGATCAGTTGCAGTACCCCGTCCCCGAGAAACATCAGGGTCACATCAATATCGTAACTGGTGGCGACCAGTGCCGTATCCAGTGCTTCCCGTGCAGTCAGGCTGCCATAGGGCGGGCGGGTCATAATGATGCAGATAGATGAATGATTCATGGGAATACCCGTTAACCACCAAAGCTGATAAAGCGGTCTGAAGCCACAATGGCATCGACCAGTTGCCCGAGGCCACTGAGTTCGGGACCGGCTGCCATATTCGCGGCTGATTTCCGGTAGCGTTCAGCCTCTTCCTGATTAAGAACGCCACGTTTCAGGGCCGCTGCAATACACACGACACTATCAATCCGGTATTCGGTACAGAATTCCTGCCATTCCTGCGGCAGTGGTTGTTCATCCTGCCCCGCTACAGAGAGCGAAGAACCGGTATGTACACCGTCCTGATAGAAAAACACCCGGTATATCGTGTGCTCTGCTGCAATCAGAGCTTTAGCAAAGGAAAGGGCAGTCTGGTTAGCCTGACTGGAGTAAGGCGCAGCACGTACGGCCAAACTGTATTTCATGTGAACATTGCCTTTCGCTTGCGCAAGATCGCGCTAGATAAGAATAGTCAAACCAGAAATAAAACAGGCCCGGAAATCCGGGCCTGAATCAGTCAGCCTGAGAGGCTGACACAAGACATAAATCAGTCGTCACTCATGCCCAGCAGGTGCAGCAGAGCTGTGAACATATTAAAGATATCCAGGTACAGAGACACGGTTGCGCGAATGTAATTGGTTTCGCCACCGTGCAGAATCCGGCTGGTATCAAACAGAATCAGACCAGACATCAGCAGTACAATACCGGCAGACAGTGCCAGATGACCTGCCTGAGACGGGAAGAACATCAATACCAGGCCGGCGATCAGCATGACAATCAGACCAACAAACAGGAAACCGCCCATGAAAGAAAAGTCTTTCTTGGTGGTCAGCACATAAGCGGACAGCGCAAAGAAGATCAGCGCAGTGCCAGCCAGCGCCTGCAGCACAATGCTTGGGCCGTTAGCCATACCAAGGTAATGATTCAGGATCGGGCCCAGAGACGCACCCATCACACCGGTGAAAGCAAATACAGCGATAAGACCTTTGCCGGAATCAGCGGTGGCATTCACCACAAACAGCAGCCCCAGGCCTACCAGGCTCAGGATCAGACCAGTGCCGTAGCCCAGCCCCATCGCCATAGAGAAACCGGCAGTGACAGAACTGAACAGCAGGGTCATCCCCAGCAGCATATAAGTGTTGCGCAGCACACTGTGCATCGGCTGGACAGCAGCCGACTCAGGCATAGTTGCAGGTATACGAGACATATGTGATCCCTCTTGTAGCGTAACTTCCGGCCTGGCTTGCAACCTGTCTTGTAGCCGCTGGCTTGTGGACAGGGCGATCAAGCCTTGATGGCTGTTTGAATTACTTAAAGTATATACCGTGAATGGTACCCATGAACCCACTGAAATCAAGGGTTTCTGCGTACCTTCAGGTCAGCGCCCGTTTACGCGGGTTGCCGGGTACTGACCTGCTGCCAGTTAATATCGTTCTGATGCAGCCGGTGAGCAGCCATTATATAAATCACCTTACCTGCTGATATGGGGGCATCCAGCGGTGGATTCAAGCACAGATTGCCTCCGGTATGGTCATCAGCCAGGGCAATAATCAGGGCATCATGCTGCTGTTTCAGGTGCAGCATCAGGGTTTTGAGCGGGCAGCCGGTAAAATGTTCAGGAATAGTCAGACTGAACTGGGTTTGCCCTTCCAGTGTGTTCAGTAATTGTTGTTGAACCCTTGATGAACCGGGGTCCTGAGCGGCACGGACAATCATTTCGGCGCTCATGCTGATATAGGTTTCAACACGGGGTTCATGAGCTTTCAGCAGTTCAGCGCGGGAAGCATCGTGGAAGTGGCAAACGATATGAGCAGTCTGGTTAATAGCCGTAACCGCCAGTGCTGCAGCCAGCGTATTATCATCGTTGTCGCCCTGAATAATGATTCTGGCAGCTTTATCCAGCGCCCCGCGTTCGAGTAAATCACGGGATGTCAGGCTGTTTCCCTGTACGAATTCGATGCGCTGGGGATCGGGGTTTTCCATTGGGCGGGCGGAGCAGAGCAGCACCTGACGCGGTTCACGCTTTTGATCGCCAAATATCAGGTTGATCATATGAGGAGTGCTATCCGGCTGCCAGCCCATAATAACCAGATGATCCTTTAGGTAATTACTCATATCTGCTTCACCTCTCAGGGTATGCCTCCATTCGCGGGTTATCAGGGTTGCGATCTTGCCTAAAAATGCTGCAAACAGCATTAAACTACCTGGTATCAGCCACAGGCTGGCGACCAGCCTGCCAAAGGGTGTTTCCGGGCTGAAGTCCCCGTAGCCGACGGTTGATGCGGTCACAATATAGAAATAGGGGTAAATGTCAGGGCTGCTGAGCGACTCTTTGGAAAGCGCCAGTAATATCCAGCTGGTCAGAAAATGAAAGACCAGCAGAATAACCAGCGACGTCCATTCCAGCTTGAGCAGGTGATGATTCAGAAACCGGAGATATCTTAAAAACACAATATACGATGGCATAAAAGCGATACTGACGTACTACGCTATCAGGGATCAGCATGAAAGGCGAGTGTCGCTCATTTTCTCCAGAATGAAGGAGTAAACAAAACCAGTACCGTAATAACTTCCAGCCGCCCCATTAACATGCCGAAACTCAGCATCCATTTTGCAGCCGCCGGGAGAGGTGCAAAATTACCTGCCGGTCCGATAACTTCGCCAAGCCCCGGACCGACATTTGCGACAGCGGTCACAGCGCCGGTAAGGCTGGAAACAAGATCGACACCAACCAGTGTTAGTGCCAGCGTCAGTATGGCTATCAGCAATGCAAAGAAGAAGCAGAAAGCAATCAGGGAGCGGAGAATTTCACTGCTGATTTCCTGCCGGTTGTACAGTTGTACAAAACAGGCGCGGGGGTGGGTAAGTTTCCGGATATGCAATGCGAGTAATCCGGTTCCGATCTGAAACCGGAATACCTTAATACCGCCTGCCGTAGAACCAGAGCAGCCGCCGACAAACATCAGATGGAAGAACAGGGCGCTGGCAAAAGGTCCCCATAACGAGTAATCCGTTAAAGCAAACCCTGTTGTTGATACGACAGATGTTGTGTTAAAGGCGGCTAAAGTGAGTGACTCAAAGGCATTGTATTCAGAATTGAGGAATAACCAACCGCCGAGTAACACCCACATCGCCAGCATAAATAACAAAAAACAATGAACCTGAGTATCCCGCATTAACGCTGCAAACCGGAGTTTGTCACGAATGACCCTGACAAAAAGCACGAAAGGCAGGCTGCCCAGCAGCATAAAAATTGTTGTATTCCAGTGAATAACAGGGCTTGAAAAGTGACCCATTGAGCTGTCTGAAGTGGAGAATCCACCGGTCGATAAAGTAGTCATAGCATGATTGACCGCCTCAAAGAGTGACATGCCAGCCAGCCAGAAAATCAACATACAAAGTACTGACATACCAAGATAAACCGCGGCAACCCGCCGGGCGATACAACCGGAGCGGGGCAGGGCTTTATCTGACCAGTCAGAAGACTCACTTTGAAACAATCGCATACCTCCGACTTTTAAAAACGGCAGAATACCAACACCCAGCACAATAAAGCCGATTCCTCCAATCCATTGCAGCATTGAACGCCACAATAGAATACTTTTCGGCTGCTCTTCCAGCCCGGAATAAACTGTTGAACCCGTGGTAGTAATACCGGACATAGCCTCGAAAAATGCATCGGTGTAATTCATTCCCTGGAAGAAAAACGGCAGTGCACCAAACACGGCAGCACTCAGCCAGCACAGATTTGTCATCAGGAATATTTGCCGGGGCTGCAATTCAAATGTGTCCGGCTGGCAGGTGGTTGCAATGGCAATACCGGGGAAGAAGGCTGCTATCACGGCATAGAGGAAATAAAAGTCACTGCCATCGTTTGCATATAACCCGATGACGTATGGAATCAGCATGGTGACAGCATGCATTAAAAGGAACAGGCCGATAACGTAAAATATGGGTTTCAGGCGCATGGGCATACAGCCATGAATGAGGGAACCGGAATGGAAAGTTATAGCTTAGTTAATAGCGCTGAAGGTTATAGTCAGAGAGTAAACCAGGGGAAGATATCTGGTGTTATGGTTGCCACACTCAGAGCGCCGGTTGAAGAGAGTACCCTGAGGACAGAATTTATCAGACTGCAGGTAGTGTAGTAGGGAAAGGGATGTTGTGAGCGAATCATAAGACAGGTGAGCATCATTTGCAGACACAGTATTTCAGCAGAAGATGAAAACCTTGACCTGCATCAGCTCAGTACTATGCCTAATTCACTGTAATGATGGGGTTATTTAGCAGGATGCTTACCCCCGTTCATGTCCAGTTGTCTTTTTTCTTGTCGATGCGTTGGTATTGTAATAATTGGTAGTGCTTTGTTATCTGGCTGTGCCAGCCCACCACCGAAGGCTGTTGTAAAAGATTTAACGCAGCCCCAAGTTGCAGCTTCGGCGCAAAACCATACAACTCTGTTAAGCGTGACGAACAGGGGTCTTTCAGTCAGTAAACAAGCACTGGAGCGACGGACAACTGGCGGGTAAAACCCGTTTTGTAAAATATAACGATGACTTTAACAGCCGTATCGAAATTGATTTCGAAAAAGGTAACGTCCGAGTTGAGACACTTTCCAAAAGCTTGCTGCGCGATGCCCTGATTATGACCATGTTGGTACCGGATGACCCTGACAGTGTTGATGTTTTCAGTGCAGATAATATTACACTGGGTGCTGAACCGATGCTGTATGGTCAGGTGCAGGATCAGGAAGGCAAACCAATTTGCTGGCAGTGGCGGGCATCCCGTTATGCCGACTGGTTGATTGCCAACCGTTCCGGTACGCGGCAGGGCAAAAGCGGGACAGTGCATTATGTATCTTTTCAGCTGGTGGAAGAGTTCCGGGCTCAGCAGCAATACCAGTATGCAAAGCTGGTTCGCAAATATTCACGGCAATATAACGTTGAAGAAAGTCTGATTTATGCGGTGATGCGGACTGAAAGCAGCTTTAATCCCTATGCGGTTAGCTGGGCGAATGCCTATGGTTTGATGCAGGTGGTACCGGCAACGGCTAGGCGGGATGTGTTCAAGCTGATATATAAGCGCTCCGGTCAGCCGGGTAAACGCTATCTGTTCAATCCGGAGAATAATATTCGCACGGGTACCGCGTACCTTCACCTCTTGCAAACCCGCTATCTGAAAGATATCAATGATCCGCTATCACGACGGTATGCGGTTATTTCAGCTTACAATGGTGGTGCGGGTAATGTGTTCAATACTTTTAGCCGTAATCGTAAGCAGGCTGTTGTAAAGATAAATAAGCTGAAACCAAATTAGGTGTATTGGGCGCTAACTAAGCGTCATAGCACGGCAAAAACATGATCATAAATTAATCAATCCAAGCACTTTCAGCATGTAGTCTTCACTCCAGCCACAAGTCTTTCTTTTGTTTTTGATGCCTGCTTTTACAGACGTATCCAGCTTTAGAAGGTTCAGCGTTACCTGCCTGGCAACCGCAAGATTTTCCGCTGAGAAGCCCTGCCTTGCACGGCACCGGTCTTCATCGAAGGCAACATCGAGAACCCAGTGCAGCTGATTCTCGACTAACCAATGCTTTCGCGTAGCCTGTAACAAGTCACTGGCAGTCAATTCCCTACTTGAAATGAAATACCTGATCAGCGTCTTACCTTTTCCCTGCCTGGAACTGTCAAGTTGCACGGCAGCAATCGTTTTAGCCCCCCAAGCATGAGCACAGGAGGCTTCCGTTGGGCTCAGTACCCAACAGCGCCGATGTTCTTTCCGGCCATGATCCTTGCCTTCTTGTTCTGCAAATTACTGCCCTGGAGCATCTTCCGGGTTCGCTTGCCAGTATTGATCAAAGGTTCGCGCCAGTTCACCGTACAGCTTTTTCTGATTACCTTTGACAGCCAGCAGATAGTCCGCATCTTTTTTGAGAATGGCCGAAGCTATCTTTTTTGACAACCCATGGCATCAATAGTGACTAGACTGCCACTGACTTCAAGGAGCTTGAGTAGCTCCGGAATAGCCGTTATCTCATTACTTTTACAGTCCACCTTGTACTGTCCGATCGAGAGTCCGGCTTCTGTACACCAAGCATTGACCATGTGTATAGCATCTTTCCCTTTGTTCCAGGCTGATCCCTTGACAGTCTTGCCATCCAGAGCAACAACCTCTACAGGCGATGAACCCGCTTTGCGATTGGCTGACTGGTTAAAAATTGTTCATGTTTTTGCCGTGAGCGTTATAGTCGTAGTGAGTTGCGTCGTTATCCTGAAAAGGTGACAAAGGCCAGAGCCGAATTTATTCGCAGCGATGTACGGCGGGTCACACGTTAATTTAAAATTTAATTTTTGGAAAAGTAGCTATAGTTGGGTTTTTGATTCGAGAGCTTGACAATGAATATACTTCGACGACTATATTTTTTCTCGTTTCTTTCTTTTGCCTTCACATTTCTTGTGATGCCTGCTTTTGCTGGCAAATCAGACATGGTTTTTTTAGTAAAATCAATGTCGGTTATTCAATATGTTCATGTAAGTGATAAAACGGCACAGATTAATGTGTCCGATTTATCTGATGGTAAAGTAAGAATAAAATTTTCAGTGAAAGCAGGGGCGAAAGTAAAAGCATCGTTTTCTTCGCCAGTAAGAGTATTTCACTCGAATGTGAATGTGACTCTGGTTGTGGATGATGACGTCCTTGAAGGCAATACAACAAACCTTGCAGTAATGAGAAAAGAAGGTGTCCAACCGCTTTTAAAAAGCTCTATTCTGGTATTTGAGAGTCATAAAGATGAATGCTGGGGGATATCGGCTGATGGCTTTTATGAGCAACCTTATCAGGGAGAAGGTCAGGATGTTTTTATCTGGTGCCTTTAGAAGGAGTACGATCTATGGGTCCCATAGACTCTGTACCTCATTGTGAAATTACAGGAAACTTGAAGGTAAAAAAAGAAAGTATAAACGCTAATACGCAGAGTTATATTCTTGATCTGGTCATGGCTGCTCCGAAAAAAAGCAAAAGGAAAAAGCGTTCCTGTGAATCAGTTACTGCTTTATCAGCCCCGCCCGTCAGTTTGGTTTTTAGTGCAGGGCTGAAACGATCATCAAGCGAAAGGAATCTTCCCTCTTCTGTGGACACGAGAGTGCAAACAGGAAGTATACCACCGGCAGTACCTGCACCCCGTCAGGGTGGATCCATGAATGCACCAGAGGAAAAGTATTCAACAATAGAGGAGCTTGGTGTTTTGACTTCAGGCCTTCAGCTTCAGGCTAATGTAACGGGTGATATGAGCCGGTCAAGGAGTGCAGGGTGCTTAGCGGAAGGTGCTAGAGAAAAAGTGCCTGAGCAGGTAAAGGGTCATGCGGAAGGATACAAAAAAGGGAAAGGTAACCCGGGTGGAGGCATACCTCCAAGAAGGCTTTCCCACGATGACAGTCATGACAGTCGTGATAGAAATAAAAATCAGCCTGCATATCCTCACAGAACGTCAACAATTTCTAGTACATCTTCTGCCAGATCCAGAGGCGATAGTTCGGCTAGTCAATCGTCCATCGCTGGCAGGCTTGGAGATATTCCCCAAGTTTTTGCAGAAGAAGATACAGTGGAGGAATATATAAAACTGGAAACGCCAATTGTCGGTACAGTATGCCAGCAAACAGGAGCGGGAGGAGCGGTTTGTCATACAATTTCATTGGTTCATGGTGAAGGGATTTTGGCAATCAAGACGAGCACGGAGGGAGTTACTTTGGTTATTCATGGTAGGCTGGAAGGTCAGTTTTTAACTGATACCAGGTCGAACCCAAATTTCGTTGGCTCTGATCCCAGAATAATAACAGAGCAGCATCCACCCGAGAAGGTGGAGTGCACTACTGGTGCTGGAAAAAGACCCTTTCCTGTGTTTATGGTGAAGCAGCCTTCAACTGACGGTGCTCAGCAACCACAATATATGAATCTCCAGCAGGCTCAGGCAGAGGTGAAGAGTACTACACCATCACCTGGTTCAAGAGCCGACTCCAAGCCCGTTCCACGCCCAAGGGCAAATGTTCAAAAGGCTACTGAAAGTTTGTAATGGCAGCAGTAAATGAGAGTCGCTGTGGTCTGTATGGCGAATGAACTGAAGTAGCAAGTTTGACACCATGAAAGAATGCATAAACTGCCATGATCGAAAGAAACATTCTATCGGCAGTTTTGATAATTAAAGATTTTTCACGATAAAAACGGAACATGATCACTCATGCTCCGTTTTGGATTTAAGGTTATATTTTTAACTGAAAACCAAATTACATGGTTTCAGTGAAAGTACGGGTAATAACATCCAGCTGCTGTTCGCGGGTCAGGGAGTTGAAGCGTACCGCGTAACCGGATACACGGATGGTCAGGCTCGGGTATTTCTCCGGGCTTTCCATGGCATCCTGCAGCATGTCACGGTTCATCACGTTGACGTTCAGGTGCTGACCACCTTCACGACCTTCGTCGTTCATGAAGTAGCCGTCCATCAGGTTGGACAGGTTACGAGCCTGAGTCGCATCTTCCTTACCCAGCGCCTTCGGTACGATGGAGAAGGTGTAGGAAATACCGTCCTGGGCGTATTCAAAAGGCAGCTTGGCAACAGAGCTCAGGGAAGCAACCGCACCGCTGGTGTCACGACCGTGCATCGGGTTAGCACCCGGAGCGAAAGGCGCGCCAGCGCGACGACCGTCAGGGGTGTTACCGGTCTTTTTACCGTATACCACGTTGGAGGTGATAGTCAGTACAGACTGGGTCGGAGTGGAGTTGCGGTAAGTGGTCAGCGCCTGAATCTTCTTCATGAAACGCTCAACCAGATCGCAGGCGATGTCGTCTACACGGTCGTCGTTGTTACCGTATTTCGGGAAGTCACCTTCGATTTCGAAGTCCAGTGCGATGCCGTCTTCGTTACGAACCGGCTTAACCTTGGCGTGCTTGATAGCAGACAGGGCGTCAGCAGTAATGGACAGACCCGCAATACCGCAAGCCATGGTACGAACGATGTCACGGTCATGCAGTGCCAACAGTGCAGCTTCGTAGCTGTACTTATCGTGCATGTAGTGGATGCAGTTCAGTGCAGTCACGTACTGCTTGGCCAGCCAGTCCATGAAGGTGTCCAGACGAGTGAAGACATCGTCGTAGTTCAGAACGTCGTCAGTAATCGGGTCAGTCTTAGGACCGATCTGGGTCAGCAGCTTCTCGTCAACGCCACCGTTGATTGCGTACAGCAGGCCTTTAGCCAGGTTGGCACGGGCACCGAAGAACTGCATCTGTTTACCAACAACCATTGGGGATACGCAGCAGGCGATGGCGTAGTCGTCGCTGTTCAGGTCAGGACGCATCAGGTCATCGTTTTCATACTGGATGGAGCTGGTGTCGATGGAAACCTTGGAGCAGAAGTCCTTGAAGTTCTGAGGCAGTTCTTCAGACCACAGTACAGTGATGTTTGGCTCCGGAGAAGGGCCCATGTTGTACAGGGTGTGCAGGAAGCGGAAGCTGTTCTTGGTGACCAGGGTCCGGCCGTCCAGACCCATACCACCGATAGACTCAGTTGCCCAGATCGGGTCGCCGGAGAACAGTTCATCATACTCAGGGGTACGCAGGAAGCGAACCATACGCAGCTTCATAACGAAGTGGTCGATGTATTCCTGAGCTTCAGTTTCAGTGATGATGCCGTTGTCCATGTCGCGCTGGATATAGATATCCAGGAAGGAAGCAACACGACCCAGGGACATTGCCGCACCGTTCTGGCTCTTAACAGCAGCCAGGTAGCCGAAGTAAGTCCACTGTACGGCTTCTTTAGCGTTAGTGGCTGGAGCGCTGATGTCAAAACCGTAGGACTGCGCCATGGTCTTCATCTGATCCAGTGCACGGTACTGGTCGAAGATTTCTTCACGCAGACGGATGGTGGCTTCCAGATCTTCGCCGTTAGTCAGTTTTTCTTCCAGAGAAGCGTGCTGCTTGGCACGTTCTTTCATCAGGGCGTCGATACCGTATAGAGCTACACGACGGTAGTCACCGATAATACGACCACGGCCGTAAGCGTCAGGAAGACCGGTCAGAACGCCGGACTTACGGCAGTTACGGATGTCTTTGGTGTAAACGTCGAATACGCCCTGGTTATGGGTTTTGCGGTATTCGGAGAAAATTTTGGAAACCTGAGGATCCAGTTCGCGATCGTAAGCCTTGCAGGAGCTTTCGATCATGCGCACACCGCCGTTTGGCATGATGGCACGCTTCAGCGGCTTTTCAGTCTGCAGACCAACGATGGTTTCCAGATCTTTGTTAATGTAACCCGCATCGTGGCTGGTGATAGTGGAGATTACACTGGTATCGAAATCCAGAGGTGCGTGGGTCTTGTTTTCAATCTTGATGCCTTCCAGCACGTCGATCCACAGCTTTTCAGTGGCTTCGGTCGGACCGGCCAGAAAGCTGTCATCACCTTCGTACGGGGTGTAGTTCTTCTGGATGAAGTCGCGCACGTTAATGGAGTCAGCCCATTCGCCAGTGGTGAAGCCTTCCCAGGCAGTGTTTTCAGTTGTACCGGTCATATTGCTTTAACCTCGGTGTACATTAATCAGCTTGGTTACAAGCTCGTTTATAAGTAGCTGGCGGGCTTGGCAGCTGCCCGCCGGTCAGGTATTTTGCTTAACCCTGAAAAGCCTGAATGGCGGTCAGAGCGATAGTGAATACGATGTCGTCTACAAGGGCGCCACGGGACAGGTCGTTAACCGGCTTGCGCAGGCCTTGCAGCATCGGGCCGACGCTGACGACGTTGGCACTGCGCTGTACAGCTTTATATGTAGTGTTGCCGGTGTTCAGGTCCGGGAATACGAAGACGGTGGCACGACCGGCAACGTCACTGCCCGGTGCCTTGCTTTTCGCAACTGATTCAACGGAAGCGGCGTCGTACTGCAGCGGGCCGTCAATCATCAGGTCAGGGCGCTGTTCACGGGCGATGCGGGTCGCTTCGATAACTTTCTCTACATCGCTGCCCTGACCGGAGCTGCCGGTGCTGTAGCTGAGCATGGCAACTTTCGGATCGATGCCGAAGGCAGCGGCAGAGTCAGCACTCTGGATAGCGATAGCGGCCAGCTGTTCAGCGGTTGGGTCCGGGTTAACAGCGCAGTCACCGTAAACCAGTACCTGTTCCGGCATCAGCATAAAGAAGATGGAAGACACCATGCCGGAACCCGGCTGTGGCTTGATCAGCTGAAATGCAGGGCGGATAGTGTTGGCAGTGGTGTGTACCGCGCCGGATACCAGACCATCGACGTGATCTTCAGCCAGCATCATGGTACCCAGAACCACAGTGTCTTCGAGCTGGGCTTCCGCCATTGGCTCGTTCAGACCTTTGTGCTTGCGCAGCTCAACCATGGGTGCAACGTATTCTTTGCGAATAGTTTCCGGATCAATAATCTCCAGACCTTCCGGCAGGGTAATGCCCTGGTTGGAGGCAACCGCTTCAACTTCTTCACGCTTGGCCAGCAGTACGCAGTTGGCAATACCGCGTTCCTGACAGATAGCCGCTGCTTTAATAGTGCGAGGCTCATCGCCTTCAGGCAGAACGATGCGCTTTTGAGCCTGCTGTGCCTTACGTACCAGCTGGTAACGGAAAGCAGGAGGAGACAGACGCTCTTCAGCAGTGGTGGCGATTAAGCTGTGCAGCCAGTCCGTGTTGATCTGGTCTGCAACCGTTTCCATGGCCAGTTCAATACGTTCCAGGTCATCAGCCGGCATGCTGTGAGGCATGCGATCCAGCATAGTGGCGGTTTCATAAGAACCGTGGGTACTGCTGATAATGGGCAGACCGCTGTTTTGAATAGCCGGACGACACAGGTCAATGATGGTTTCTGCTGCTGGTTCGTCGCCGGTCAGCATCAGACCTGCCAGTGGCACGCCGTTCTGGGCTGCCATGGACGTTGCCAGAATTACATCGTCACGGTCTCCCGGCGTAATGATCAGTGCGCCGGGCTTAAGCCGGTCAGCCATATTCGCTGCAGTGTGGGCGCACAGTACGCGGGAAGTGACACGAAGTTGATCCATTTCACCTTCAAACAGCACTTTGGCATTCAGGCTGTTGGCGATATCGCGGGTGCGGGGTGCGGACAGCTCATCTTTCCATGGGATATAGCCGATTGGCATCGCTTTACGGTTTTCCAGTTCCGGCAGTTTGGTAAAGTGCTCAGTGCCGTGTAACTGTTCCATGGTGTCAGCATCCAGTTTGTTCAGGATGTAACCCAGAATACGGTTGCTGTTCAGGCCGCCGTTATCGTAGTGATCGGAAGTGATTTCCAGACGATCGGCCATATCTCGCATACGGTCGTCTTCTTCGCGACAGGATACCAGAACTACCCGGGCATTCAGGGCGCGTGCCAGTTCGCTGTTCAGGCTGGCAATATAAGGTGCACCGCGGGTTGGCTGCATGCCTTCAACGACAATGACATCAGCACCGTGAGATGCCTGGTCAAAGCGAGCGACGATATCTTCCAGCAGCATATCCAGTTTGTTATCGCCCAGCATATCCTCAACCGTTTCCATCTGGATCGGTTCCGGGATTTGCTGGTTCATCAGATTTTCGACAACTTTGTTGGAAATCTCCGGGCGGATTACATCAACACCTTTGGTTGTCACAGGCTTAAAGTAATGAACACGGATGCCGAGGCGATCCAGGGCGCGAACCAGACCGAGAGACGCAGAGGTCAGGCCGGTACCGTAATGTGTGGGGGCGACGTATAGAGTATGCATTGGTTTAGACGCTGGCAGCTCAGTGAAACGTATAAAACGAAAAATGCTTGATAGCGTGTTCCGGGAAGTTCAGGCATGACTGCCAGAAAAACCTCCCGCAACTGTTGCGGCCTTCTATATAAAGAGGCGAAGACCCAGCCTTGAATACCGTTCGGACGGTGGTCAGATTTCAGATGACTTTTTCTGTCGTATGTAGAGATAGACAGTATGTCGGGTCACACCAAGTTTAGAAGCGACCAGCGGAACTGTATCTTTTATTTCGAAGATGCCCTTGTCGAACAGGGTCATGATGATGTGGCGGTTTTTGGCTTTGTTGGAGATTTCACGATTGCTGTTAACTTCAGCAATCGTCTGCTCGATGTTGTGTTCAACCAGATCGTCAATGGTGTCGGGGAAAGCTTCACGTTCAGGTGCCGTTGCAGGGTAGCTGCCGATCAGACTTTGCATGAATTCAAAAGCCGGGGCACTCATATTAATGTTGACGCACAGCATGGCAATCGGCCGCTGCTCATCGTTACGAATCACCATGCTGGTAGAACGCAGCAGCTGGCCATCCGGCGAATGTTTGAAAGAGGTATGAGTGTCCGTTGTCGCCTGCTGGGAAATATCATGCAGTTGTCGTAGGCCAAGCGGTGTGATCGGGCTGCCGATACGACGACCGCTAAGATCGCTGTTGGCGATCTTAATGGTGGAATGAGTCAGATCTTCAAGTGAGTGCAGGGCAACTTCACAGCTTTTGCCAAATGCGGCGGCAATGCCGTCTACAACGACTTTAAGTGATTCAATTATCTGATGATCAGTGTCGTTGAATGGAATGCTCGTCATGTCTTCAGCCAGACGATCAAGTGTTTGCTGATCGGGTTCAGATAGGGAGTTAATGACGGACATCTTGGCCTCGGAATGATATGTTACAGATTGCAGCAGTCTAAGAATTCAAATCAACTTTGAATAGGTAAACTCAACCGAACTAAAACGTGGCTCAACTATAGTTGAGAATGGTAGTTAAATATTGATGTGAGTCAAAAGAACCTTCGCTTTATAAAATACAGTTGAGTTTTAATTTTTTTGTTGAGTTTTATGGAGCAACAAACTTTGGGAGCTGAAAATAAAATGCTGTTGACAAAGTTGCGTAATGGTTCTAGGGATACGCATGAAACACGCTAGAAAGAGGCTGTATAAATGCTTGGTGATGTTCTGATATGAAGGGCAAATGAAAAGTATCCCCGCCAGTAATTATGAGGTCTGGCGGGGGTTGTTACCTGTAAATGGATTGCTATTTGTATGAGTGTAAAATCACCATAAGCCGGAATCAGGAGCTTCCAGAACTTTTATGATTTCTGCTGCGAGAGCATTGGACTCATTGGTCTGTAGCAGTTCTATTAACCCACCCCAGGTGTAGGGGTAATCGTCACCGGTATCTTGACCCGCTTCAGCGTTCTCTTCCCATTGTTTGAGAACGGCATTGAACTTTCCTATCAGCTCCCCTTGGTGCCCAAATTGAGCAAGAGTTGTATCTATCAATACTGTGGACACTTTTTCCCCAGTAATACCAAGGGTTTCAGTGCATAGGGTACTTTTTAGCAGGTCTGAGAAACCCCAAACTTGCAATTAAATCCTAGCCCTTGCGGTGCAAGCCTTGGTGCATCAATGTTGAGTTCTCGAAAAACTGTCCACAGTATTGTATATCTGACTTGCAATAAACGTTTTCACATTCATTGCACACAACAGCCTCATCACTAACTACATTTATGCATACGGCACACCATAAATCATCAGCGTCCTCAGTAGGGCGAAAGTACAGGGTGTACTTTAGTGCAAATAAACGTGAACTGACGGATAATAGCTCCACAATTTATTGTATTTTTATCGCTCTATCTGCATTACGATAGTCGCAATTATGACTTGTGTTCTAAAAACCGGTTAGTGTGGAACTATGGTCAGCGCGGTGCTTTCGCCCTGGCGTCCTCAGGAATAACCGTTTCAAGCATATACGCCTTTTGGTTAATTACAATCGTTCTTGTAGCATCATTACCGCCAGCATATATAAAGCAGAAGATAGAAATAAAAAAATCATAAGAATACAACGTAATAAATTGTTCACTTCATCTCTCCAGTGATTTATTTTCTTGTATGAGTAGTGAGACTTTAATGGATTATTATGAGTTTATTTTTTATTAATTATAATTCGAATTAAAGAGTAAGATGGGTGGATGTCAATCTTTAGAAAAAATGAAGTTTTATAAAAATATAGGGCTTGTGTTTTTTTTGAAAAAAATCATTCTATTTAAATCATTCCTGTATTAAATATTCTTAAAGAAGCAATGAATAAGTTTGTGTGCCCGGTTATCGGGCTGATCTATTGTTTATAGTAATCGTTAGCGGATCTTCTTTGGTCATTTTATTCGGCATGATTTAAGCCGGAAATAACTTGAAGTGCTAGGATTCTTTTATACTAGTGATGCAGGAAGGAAAATCTTTAATTTTTTATAAAGTAAAATAGAGTTAATGAAACCTATGAGATACATATATGTTTTTATATGGTCTTGTTGTTTCTTTTTGATTTAATGGTTAGCTACTAAAAAACGTCATTTTCTGATAACGCGTCCATGGACATATTTAATAAAAGAGAGGTTTATGATGAAATCGTCGGGGCAATATTCATTCTCATTTTTATTCAGGCCACTTTGTCTGCTATCGCTCTGTTTTTGCCTGCTTACCCCCCCTGTTGTTTTTGCGGCAAAGATTAGTCATGAGGCTAAGGAGTCAGCAAAAAAAATAGCCAAACTGCTTGATAAGAATGAAACTGAGGGCACTCAAAAACTCCAGAGTTTAACAGCGGAGACATTAGCGGCGCTTCTGCTCTATTTAAGGAAAAATGAAAATCAAAATCATGCGCTGCGTTCAGTTGTTGTTTCCCATATAGAAGGATGTGGTGATCCTACTGTAATGAAGACAGTCGCCGCATATCTTCAAGATAGTACCCGTTGCAATCCTGCGACGCAGAAAATTGCCAAACGTCTGGAGAGTCTGTCATTAGCTTGGCAAACCGAGTGCGAAGAATCTAGCTCGGGTGAATCGTCCGATGGCGATGACTCAAGTGACAGTGACCAAAGCGATGATGAAGATGCAACAGCGGCGCAGGGCGAAGGAAAAAAATCTGTAACTGTGAAGGTGAAGCATGTGCATAAGCATAAGCATAAGCATCATTATAGTGTGGGTGATAGTTCTTCTCGTCAGTCTACAACGCCCGGGTCGTCCACTTCAAAGGCACCCGCTTCAAAGGTAACAGGAGGAAAAGTCCGCCCGAAAAAGGCAGCAGCAAAAAATGACGAACTTCCCTATCTATCCAGATATCCTGTACCCGAAACAAGGGAAGGCTTGCAGTCTGTTAGTCAGAAGCAGCTTCTGATGGGAATTAGAAATTGGATGAAACCGATTCAGGATCTGGGCAAATCACTGCAGGAAGCAGGAAGTAGAAAGCTGAATAAAAAACGTCTGTTCGCATTAACCTTTACCAATGTGACATCGCTGATTGATATGGTTGTGGGTTCCACCCAAATCGAGCTGCCGGAGTTGCTTGAAATTCTGAAAGACTTTGATTCAAGTAAGCCCGCCTCAAGCCGGGTTAAACAACTGATAAAACTTGAGAAAATGCTTGTCAGCAAGGCGGGACTGTTTACTGAAGCAGGCTCATGCCCAGATGGGCTGCTGGTGTTGTTTATGATACAGCAGGAAAGGCTTTCCGGTATCGCCAGTGAAAATCACAAGGCGCTGCAGATGTTGTTAAAGACGCTTAAGCTGGAAAATAGAGAAACATCGTGGAGATACTTTTATCAGCTACTGGATTCATTGAATTTACATTATATCGATGAAGACCCCCTGCTTCAGGCGATGACCGCCGAAATGGTGTTGAGTCAGATGCAGGTTTCATTCCATGGTGTTAACACGGAAAATCCTGAGCAGATAGCAGAAGACCTTGTGGCGAGTGCAAGAAATGCAGGTAAAAAAATAGCGTCAAGTGATAAGGACAAGCTGGAACGGTGTGCAGATGTTTCAAAGCTGATGGTGACAGTGCATGCGCTGGATGTTTTTGATAACCCATTTCTGGAAACACTCAAAGTTATACTGGCACAAAAAAGTGATGATGACTGGTCGGGCGATGAAGGTCTGTGTGATGACGACATGGCTGATCTTGAGGCGCTGGCCACAAATGAATCCGAATGGGCAACCCGGATGGCGTTTGAAGAGGGTGTTGCCCAGTTGACTGACTTGGACGAGATTGAAGCCCTGGGCAAGATCGCTTTCCGCGTTTTCAGATATATACCCGCCACGCTGGTAACCGCGTATAAGGAATGTGCCGAGGCCAAAAGGGGGTATGCCGGTGCTGCAGGGCATGTTGCAGGATCCAGTTCGTTAAACCATGGTTATGCAACCCAAGGTTATTCAGCACACAACTCTTCAGCGTCAGGCTACGGGGGAACATCACGTGAATACAATCAGTATTATTCCGATACTGATTCTACAGATGGCTTTTTACCAGAATATGATCGTACGTTGACAATGAACGATCTCTACAAGGTAGCCCCGAAACTCAACAGTTTGGACAACGAACAACTTAAGAAGCTGGGTGGTGCTTTAGGATTAAGTTCTTCGTTGATTCGAATGAAGAATATTGACACCGGAATGCCTGCGGCATGGCTTATAAGACAGGATAATGTGCTAAATGTTTCAGGCAATCCAACTTACAGATCTCTATGTAAAGCTTTGGTTGAATGTGGGTTGAATGGGACAGCCAGTGATATTAGACGTGATATGAAGCCGGGTAGATAGTCAGCCCGACGGTGGATAGCAGGGGCTGTCTGCCGTTGCGGTACTTTGTTTGATTGTTTTGATAATACGTCCATGGACATATTTAATAAAAGAGAGGTTTATGATGAACTTGTCGGGGCAATATCTTTTCTCATTTTTATTCAGACCACTTTGTCTGCTATCGCTCTGTTTTTGCCTGCTTACCCCCCCTGTTGTTTTTGCGGCAAAGATTAGTGGTGAGGCTAAGACGGCAGCAAAAGAAATAGTCAAACAGCTTGCTACGAATCAAGCTGAAGGTGTCAAAAAACTCGGTTGTCCAGCAACGCTTCAGCATCCTGGAGATTACTTCTGGAAAAAATGCAGGATGCTGATATGGGCAATATCGCACAAGAAACATTGAATGTTTTGGATGATGTGCTTAATTAAAGCACCTTTTTAAATACTGTTAATAAGCCAGTTCCAGAGTACGGAGCTGGCTTCGGTTAAACCGTTCAGGGATTTATATTTCGCTTGGCGGATTATGCGAGTAATCAGGCATTGCACGACCATTATTTCATAATGCTATTGATGCCTCGATTTAACTGAAAGGATTTTCTTGATAGTAAAAATTTTTTATTTATTAAGAGGTATAAAATGCACAGGCAAAAGCAAAGGCTCCTGCCTTTAACGATAATCAGTTTAAGTATTATTATATTTAGCTGTCTGATTATTCCTGAGATGTCGTATGCGGGTGGTGAGTGGGATACGGATGATTTTCATAATTACCTCAGAACTCAGGTTGTCGTTAATAAAGAAAAAACAAAAACCTTTTTGAGTGAAAATGTTAATAAAGATAACATTAAAACACTAGTTGAATGCATGATGTCTCGTAGTCTGTTTAATAAAGATGATAAAACCGAGATTTGTGGTGGTATTGGTCATAAATCAGGTAAAGGTGCGCGCTGTAAGCTGACTATAGAAAAAGCGATAGCCAAAAAGTGTGTTACAGAATTGATGGGGGCAATGGGGGAAATTAGAGTGCTGGAGCCTGTTGCTCAGAAGATACGGGATGGTTATCGGGAATATCGTTCCAGAGCCTATGGTGATGGAAGCGGAACAAGCGATAACGCAGCAACTGTTGTTTTACCCTCACCCGCAGTCTCTAAAGAGACGGTCCAGCAGTCTCCGAAAGCAGTGATGCCGGATATCTCTGGAGGTATGCCTCATGTGTCGGAGCCGACAGCGACTTTGTATGGGAGTAGTCATGTCGCTCAGGTGCAGGATGTAGTTGAGAGGTTAAAGGGTGCCCTGAGAACCTTTAACGGAACAAACAAATTTTTTAACTGGTATGCAATGTTTCCAGCGATGCAGTGCTGGTTTGATGCAAGTGATGCTCTGGGGAAAAGGCGCCGGGAATTATTTATGGCCTCGGCGGATGCATTGGTACAGATTGCAAGGCAACAAAGTATTTCTGAAACCGGAAATATAAGTAATCTGGATGTTGCAATATTTGAAATGATGGCCAAATGGTTAGAAGATCTTTATGAAAAGAAACTTCTGGTAACCAGTCTGGCCAGTAATAAAATGCGGGCTCAGTCAACAGAAGATTATGCTCGCTTTTTATTGTTTTGTGTAATGTATAAGCATGTGAGGTGTGATCCTGTAAGAGGTAAACCTGCACAGAATGCTGAATGGACACTGCTATCTAACTATGAGTTTGTCAATGTCTACCTGAGACCAATATGGATAAGTGTGGAGAGTGGCGGTTTACCGATACCACAAGTTTCCATGGAAGCTTGCCAGCACAAGCCGGGAAGGTTTGGTGATTTTGGTTTTTTTATGACTGAGATGGTCACTTCGATGGAGACGGACTGTATTGATATTGAAGAGGAGCGTAAAGGGGATCTGGATTTATATTTTCAGGCTATGCGCCCGTATCTTCTCACTGTGGTAAAAAGTCAGCAGCTTAATAAAGGCTCAGAATATAATGAAGAGCAGTTTCTTGATTATTATTACAGCCCGCAGAAAACGGAGACACTGGGTCGGTATCTGAATCGATTGTATATGGATCGGAGGGGGCGGAATTCTGATTCTTCTCATACTTTAGCAAATGCTGTTAGTTGCGCATTATTGCAGTTTGATTTTGACAAGTGGCAAGCCATAAACAAACATGGAATGCTTGTCCAGCTTAAAACATTGCATGGCTTTCGTGCCTATTTTTCCAGTAAATTAGTGCAATCAGATCTGCGGTCAACGCCTTCGACAATCATTGCTGAGTGTCGATGTACTGAACTGTTGAATTTCAGCCTGATTGAGTATGCTGCCTGGGCAAAATTATCGGACAGTAACGGCGTTGTTGTTAATGAGGATGATCTGAGATTAATTGTTCGTCATAACATTGCTGCATGGATTGCTCATTACGAAGAGAGTATTAAGGATAAAAGACTGACTATTGAGGCAAAGCAGTTAACAACCTATTCTCTGTCGAAAGGTAATTACAGAGACTATCGGTTCGAATATGTCGCCGTTGAGTATTTTTACCCGGCGCTTGAGTCTTCATTTTCTTTTGGCAGAAAGTTATTGGTTGAGCTAATCCAGGATTTTCCTGTTGCGTTTGTGCCACCGGTAAATAGCCCCGTATCGGTTAAGCAGACATACCCTGCTTCTGGCGTAATAGCACCCACAGAGCGACATGATTTAAAGCAGAACACGCTTCTAGTAGGGCAACCGTTTAAAACGGCTTTGCAAGAACCTGCTGTGAGTCATGCTCCAGCCAACGTGACCATAACACAATCAGTGACTGCGGCGACCACGTCAGAGGTGGTAAGCACCGAACCCACGACATTTATACCTATAACTACGATACCGACCGATTGCGGGGGTGTAATAGCAGGAGTGTATCCGGGAGGGCAGGCTACTCATCCTCAGCCTCCGGCTGATGTGGCTAATTATACAGGTGTTTCTGGCTCCGGTTATGATCAAACACTGCAGCAGGAACCATATAATAATTCGACAGCAGCCTATCCTCTGCTTGCGGGATTATATAATCCGTCAGCAGCTTATCCTCCGGGTGGGTATCAGGCAACGCCACCACCTCCATATAGTCATACAGGTGCAGACCCTGCTTATCCGCCTCAGCTTGGTCAACTGGTGTATCCACCGCAGCCACCAGTTCAGCAACAACCTCAGGAAAAGATAAATTCTCCGGAGGTCGCTGTTTCTCTTGTACAACCCCCGGCGGGAACTCAGGACGGTCACTCGCAGAATGGCGGAGTCGAGAAAAAGCGCAAGAAAGATAAAAGCAAACGCAAAACTTCTGCTGAAAGCTCTCCGGTAGAAGATACAGAATCTGCAGGTGGGGTACTTGCTGGCTTCTCTGAAGAGCTACGCGGTGATCTTACAGAAGAACTTGGAGAGGGAGATGCAACAACGGTGTTTACCAGATTGCAAGAGTTAAAATCACAATGGAGACAGGTTGGCAAGTATCTGAATGTTGCAGATCCTCAGCTGGATCACATTAATCGCCGCCAACAGTATAATGAAGGGGGGTGCCTGTTGAAGGTCATCGAGCAGTGGCTTAAGGATGGCTTTAAAAATAAAAAGGATCAGGAAGCACTTAGCGAGCAGTATGGTTCCAGCAAAAACTGGGCAGCACTGCTGGATGTTGTCAGAGTCGTAGATAAATCTATGGCAAAGTCGCTATGCAAAAAAATCTTTAAAGTAAAACTCTGGTCTAAGGCTGTACAATTAACAGGAGAAAATAATTAACTAGTCACATCAGTTTCAGGAAACATAACTTCGCGCATTTTCAGCAGGCTATTTATGTCAATACTGTGGACAGTTTTTCGAGAACTCAACATTGATGCACCAAGGCTTGCACCGCAAGGGCTAGGATTTAATTGCAAGTTTGGGGTTTCTCAGACCTGCTAAAAAGTACCCTATGCACTGAAACCCTTGGTATTACTGGGGAAAAAGTGTCCACAGTATTGTATGTTATAGCTAATTGAAAGTGCTCTCTGGAATGCTCGTATCTTGCAAGTTTTCCCATCGGGCGCAGATTCTTTTGCTAGGGGCTGTTGAGTTTGGTATACAGGACATGGCAAGCCTGCGTCAAAATAACCCAAATATGTACAGATGTGTACAGGTAATGTTTTCCTTTATTCAGTACAGATTGCTTGTATTTATCTATTAATTTATTCAGGAAGCATAATTATGTAAGAGTTTTGTAAGGTTGGTAACTTGGGCGTGATAATTTGCGCTTTTTGCCGCTCAAATACAGTTGATAAACTCAACAAAAATATCCTTTATCTCTTTTGTGACGGGCTTTTGGGTGTGTAAGTCAGGATTCCCTGCAATGTAACTCTCTTCCACCGGTATCGCTTCTTGAATCGCCGTAATACTGGCGGTTATTTGCGTAAATCTGCTGATCAGGTACGTGTGTCTCCGGACTGTGTAAAGATCTCTTTACCAATAAAGTTCGCTCCATAAATTTGTGTGGGCAGAAGCTTCGCCCCCCTGAAGCAGCCTACGTTTTTGTTTGTAACAGCCTTTGGAGGCACACCGTGGATCAGACTCAAGAGATGATGCAAGGTACCGTTAGCGCGAGCAATGCTGCCGCGAGCGCTGACAAAAAACGTGACATGGAATGGATGCTGGCACTGTTCGGCACTGCAGTTGGCGCAGGTGTACTGTTCCTGCCTATCAATGCTGGCCTGGGTGGTATCTGGCCACTGATCGCTATGACCCTGCTGGTTGGTCCGATGACTTTCCTGGCTCACCGTGGTCTGACTCGTTTCTGTCTGTCTTCCAGCAACCCGAACGGTAACATCACCGACGCTGTTGTTGAGCACTTTGGGCCTAAAGCTGGTTCCGTTATCACTTTCGGTTACTTTGCTTCTATCTTCCCGATCCTGATGATTTACGGCATCGGTATCACCAACACTGTTAACAGCCTGATTATCAATCAGCTGGGCATGACGCCTCCGCCACGTCTGCTGCTGAGCTTCGTGCTGGTTGTTGCGCTGGTTGCAGTTATGGTTGCTGGTCAGAAAATGGTTCTGAAAGTAACCCAGACTATCGTTTACCCTCTGATTGCTGTACTGCTGGGTGTATCCCTGTACCTGATTCCTGAGTGGAACGGTGCCCAGTTCGACGCGCCTTTCAACATGGGTGACTTCTTCAAGACTCTGTTCGTAACCATTCCGGTTCTGGTTTTCGCATTCAACCACTCTCCGGCTGTATCTTCCTTTGCGTCTGCTTACCGCAAGGATCTGGGTGACAAGGCTGAGCCTGCTGCGAGCCGTACTCTGCTGCGCACCTCCATGCTGCTGGCTGGTTTCGTAATGTTCTTCGTATTCTCCTGTGTACTGACCCTGTCTCCTGCAGAGCTGGCTCAGGTTAAGAGCGACAACATTGCTATCCTGTCTTACTTTGCTCAGCGTACTGATAACAGCCTGTTCGGTTGGTTGGCTCAGATCGTAGCACTGGTTGCAATCAGCTCTTCCTTCTTCGGTCACTACATGGGTACCCGTGAAGGTCTGAACAGCATGGTTGTTAACACCCTGAAGAAGCGCAACCCGAACGCTGAAATCAGCGAAGCTAAAGTGAGCCGCTTCAGCATGATGTTCATCACTCTGGCTGTCTGGGCTGTTGCTTACGCCAACGTTAGCGTAATGGGTATGATCGAAGCCCTGGTTGCTCCGATCCTGGCGATGATCCTGTTCATTATGCCGGTACTGGCGGTGAAGAAAGTTCCAGCGATGCGCAAGTATGACTCTGCCATCAACTACTTCACTCTGGTTATGGGTATCATCACCATCACTGGTTTCATCGCTTCCAACTTCTTCATGTAATCACTGCCTGAACGAAGTTTGTAAGAAGAGATAAGAAAACGCCCGCAACCGAAAGGATGCGGGCGTTTTTTGTGGTTTTGCATGGTCGTATAAGGCTGATTCCACCTGCTCTTCAATAAATGCCGGCAAATGGAAGTGCCTGCGGCATTTGGCGAAAAGTGCTCTGTAAAGATAACGGTTTCTAACGTAAATTGTCGTCTTTTACGGGGAGCAGGGTAAAAGGCTGGTTGATATGATCTGCATCAATTTCCTGCTGTCGGATAGTGTGCTACCTGAGCCGTTACGGAAGCGTTTGAATCTCGGTATCACCCATGTCTGACATCCATTGCAGCAACGATTACAGAAGTGAAGCTTCTGGCTGGCTGGAGTAAATCATGACCCTGAGCGTTTTCGATATTTTCAAAATTGGTATCGGTCCTTCTAGCTCTCACACCATGGGCCCGATGTGGGCTGGTCAACGTTTTGTTAATGAACTGAAAGAAAAAGGCGTTTTTGAAGCCACAGCCAGCATTCGTGTCGGCCTGTACGGCTCTCTGGCGCACACCGGTGTCGGCCACGCTACTGATAAAGCGACTGTGCTGGGTCTTGCCGGTTTCCGTCCTGATACTGCAATTCCTGATGAAGCAGATAAAGCATATGACCAGATTATCAACAGCGGTCATATGAAGCTGGGCGGTACTCTCGATATTCCTTTCGATTACGACAAGCAAATGATTTTCCACTTCGGCGAAGAACTGCCGGAGCACCCGAATGGTATGCGTATCTTTGCTGCCGATGCCAACGGCATTGTTATTTATTACAAGTCTTACCTGTCCATTGGTGGTGGTTTCATCGTTTGCTCTGACGAATTCAATGCCAATCAGAGCGGTGCTTCCAGCACTGAAAGCGACAAGCCAGCGGTACCTTATCCGTTCAAATCCGGTGCTGAAATGCTGGCATTGTGTTCACAGAACAATATGACCATCGCTGAGCTGATGTATGCTAACGAAACCGCGCTGGCTGATGGCAATGTTGATGCAGTCAACAAAGGCATTGATCAGATCTGGGATGTGATGCGCAGCTGTATCGACCGTGGTCTGAAGATGCAGGGTAAACTGCCAGTCAGTGGTATGAAACGTCGTGCGTCTGATATGCACCGTACCCTGATGGCGAACCCGGAATCCATGCTGACCGATCATTTTGCAATCATGGACTGGGTAACCCTGTTCGCGATGGCAGTTAACGAAGAAAACGCCTGTGGTGGTCGTGTAGTTACTGCACCGACTAATGGTGCGGCTGGTGTTATTCCGGCGGTACTGGCTTATTACACCCGCTTTATTAAAGGTGCTGACCAGCAGGGCGTTCGTAACTTCCTGTTGACGGCTGCCGCTATCGGTACCCTGTACAAGATGAATGCTTCTATCTCCGGTGCGGAAGCGGGCTGTCAGGCGGAAGTGGGCAGTGCCTGTTCTATGGCTGCCGGTGCATTGTGTGCAGTCACCGGTGGTAATATCCATCAGGTTGAGAACGCCGCTGAAATCGGCATGGAGCATAACCTAGGTATGACCTGTGACCCGATTGCCGGTCTGGTGCAGGTACCATGCATCGAGCGTAACGGTATGGCTGCAATTAAAGCAATCACTGCCTGTCGTCTGGCAATGCGTGGCGATGGTAACCACGAAGTATCTCTCGACAGTGTTATCGAGACTATGTATCAGACTGGTCTGGATCTGCAGAGCAAGTACCGCGAAACTTCTCGTGGTGGTCTGGCTGTATTTGCCAAGCCTCAGTGTGTTGCCTGAGGGTAATGCAAAGATAAAGAACCGTTGACCATAAAAGCCGGAGCTTGTTGCTCCGGCTTTTATGTGTTTGCTTGGTAAATTATAAATTGTAAGCTGTTTTGGGCAGTTTATAAGTGAGATCACGTGCTGTGTCATGAGCTTCGGCCAGACTCAGGCGATGTTCGCATACCAGTGTTGCCAGAAAACGGCTGTCCATGCGTCGTGCTAAATCGTGACGGGCTGGGATTGAGAGAAAAGCGCGGGTGTCATCATTAAATCCGACAGTGTTATAAAAACCAGCTGTTTCAGTAATCAGCTGACGATAACGTAACATGCCTTCAGGGCTGTCGTGGAACCACCAGGGAGGGCCGAGTTTTAATGCTGGGTAATGTCCTGCTAACGGTGCTAACTCTCTGCTATAGGTAGACTCATCGAGAGTGAATGCAATGATAGTCAGCTCCGGGTGATTGCCGACTTCATTGAGTAGTGGTTTGAAGCCGTCAACAAAATTGCTGCGGGTTGGAATATCGCAGCCCTTATCAAGGCCAAAACGTTCCAGAATGGTTTTGTTGTGATCCCGGTGGCTGCCTGCATGGATTTGCATGACCAGATGATCATCAAGACTCATCCGCGCCATTTCAACCAGCATATGTCCACGGAAATACTCCGCGTCTTCAGCGGTTATTGTCCCGGCAATTGCCTGTGATAGCAGGTTCTGGCATTTGGTTTCAGAAAGGATTGTTGTGAATGGCGTTGGATGACCATGGTCTGTGGCTGTAGCCCCCATGTTTTTGAAAAACAGACGGCGCTGGCGTAGAGCATCAAGGTAGCTTTGCCACTGGGTGGTATCCTTACGGGTGATTTCGCCCAGCTTTCTGATGTCCTGATGGAAATTAATATGTTCAGGGTTGATGACACTGTCAGGCCTGAAGGTGGTGATAACTTTTCCGTTCCATCCGGAGTGCTGAATTTTTTGATGATGGCGCAAGTCGTCAACGGCTGATTCTGTTGTGGCAAGTGCCTCGATATTGAATTGATCAAACAGTGCTCTGGGACGGAAGGCCGGATCTTGCAGGCGTTCAGTTATCTGGTCGTATATTGCATCGGCAGAGTCGGCTGTCAGTGGCTGATTAATATCAAGTACGACTGATAGCGCATGGTCGAACCAGAGTCGTGATGGGGTTGCTCTGAATAAGCGATTGTAATGTTGGGCAAATACTTTCCATATTTTGCGTGGGTCATGCTCAATCTGAACTTCCAGTTTACGTGGTGGCACGCCAAGTGATTCAAGAGATATACCCTGACTGTAAAGCATGCGGAAAACATAGTGGTCTGGCGTGATCAATAAAGCTGCCGGATTATCAAAAGGCTGATTATCGGCAAACCAGCGGGGCTCAGTATGGCCGTGAGGGCTGATGATAGGTAAGTGGGCAATTTCTTTATAAATGTCGCGGGCAACGTCCCGAATATTGCTATCCGCTGGAAAAAGACGATCAGGGTGTAACAACTGAGACTCCGGCATATATACCTCAGCCAATGCTTATCAAGTTAAACAAAGCCAAAAAATCTGGGTAGAAACAGTGACAGTTCAGGGATGTAGGCAACTGCCATTAGTACTACAAAAAGAATGGCGTAAAATGGCAGCATTGGTTTGATAATCTGCTGAATTTTCACATTACCCACACTGCAGCCAACAAACAGGGCATTGCCAACGGGTGGTGTGATAAGACCTATACATAAATTGAAAATCATCATCACACCGAAGTGGACAGGGTCCATTCCAAGTTCGGTTGCTATGGGCAGGAATATCGGAGTGAAAATCAGTACGGCAGGGGTCATATCCATAAAGATGCCTACCACCAGAAGCAACAGGTTGATCACAAGAATAATAATGTAAGAGTTTTCAGAGAAGTCGAGTAATGATTCACTGATCAGATAGGGCAGGTCAGCGTTGGTCATGGCCCAGGACATACTGACAGAGACCGCTATTAGCAATAAGACAATAGACGTCGTGATGACCGATTCCAGAATAATATCGGGGAGCTGTTTTATATTAACTTCCCGATAAATAAATATGGATAAAATCAGGCTATATACAACAGCAAAGGCTGATGCCTCGGTTGCCGTAAAAATACCACCGAGAATGCCTCCCATAATAACTATTATCAACAGCAGGCTGGGGATTGCGTCGATAAAAGCTAACCATATTGTGCGAACAGTGGGCGAGGGTGCTTTGGGGTAATTTTTATAGCGGGCAACCAGCCCGGCAACCAGCATCAGGCTTATCCCCATCAGAATGCCGGGAATATAACCAGCCAGAAACAGTGCGGCGACAGAAACCGTACCACTGGTCAGTGAGTAAATAATCATCACGTTACTGGGGGGGATCAGCAATCCTGTCGGACAGGAAGCGGCATTAACCGCAGCAGAAAAGGCAGGTTCATAGCCTGCCTTGCGTTGTACCGGGCTGAGAATCCCGCCGACGGCTGCCGCTGAAGCGGTACCTGAACCAGAGATCGATCCAAACAGCATATTGGCAAGAATATTAACGTGTGCCAGAGAGCCCGGAAGTCTGCCAACCAATACCTGCGAGAATTTAATCAGGCGGCGGGCAATTCCGCCCTGATTCATTAGAATTCCGGCAAGAATGAAGAAAGGAATAGCCAGTAATGAAAAACTGTTGAGACCGGAGGTTAACCGCTGAGCAACAAGAATCAGCGCTGCTTCCAGTGGCAGCATGGTCATAATGGCCAGTAATGTTGAAGTTCCAATCGCAAACGAAATAGGAATCCCAATAAATACCAGCACAATAAAACTGCTGAAAAGAACAACGATTGTCGTTGTATCCATTATGCACCTTGCCTTGCCTAGCTAGAGAATTGTGATTGTTGCTTGATATGTTGCTGGGTTATACGAGAAGTTGGGTGGGGTGATATTCAGGGAGTTTCGTTGTTATTAAAAATTTCCAAAATAAAAACCAAGCTGTAAAAAATAATAAACCCACCGGAAACAGGAACAATAAAATAAACCAGCCCGACAGGTATTCCCAATGCTGGTGATAATTGTCCGAGCGCTAGTGTCTGGGTAGCATAACGAATGCCACCAATGAGCATCACCAGTAAAGCAAAACCGCCAATCACGCCGTGATAGCAGATATCCGCCAGTCGCTTTTTATTACCTTCCAGTTTGTGACTGAAAAGGTCGATTGCTAAATGTTTTTTCAAGCCGGTTGTGTATGCAGCGCCCAGCAAAGCAACCCACAGCATCAGATAGCGGGCAAGTTCCTCAGTTAATGTGGAAGGATTCTGCAGTATAAACGGCTGATTACTTGCCATACGACAGTGATAACCAGCAGGCTCATCGTCATTATCACCAGAAAAGAGATAGTTATATCAACGGATTTTCTGATTTTTGTTGTATTCATTATGCTCCCTCTGCAGGCTTGCCGGATGCTGAAGCTGTCTGGGTGTCTTTTGATTCTGTAGTTGCCGTCATCTGGATTTTTTTCAGCAGCTCAGCCTGTTGTGTATCGGCGGCAAACTTTTTATAAAGCGGGGCAGTGGCGTCACGGAATGGTCGTTTATCCACTTCTATGAAGGTTACACCTGCCTTCTGGGCTGAATTGCGTGCGTTATTCACAGCTTCACTCCAGAGTTGTCGCTGATAAGCCTCGGCACGTTCGGCAGCGGCTTTCAGCATGTTTCGTTGTTCTTCAGTCAGCTTCTCTTTCCAGGTTTTGGTTGCAATAATCAGATAATCAGGAATGGATGAGTGTTGATCTTCTGAAAAAAACTTGGCTACTTCAAAGTGCCGGGTGTCGACAAAGGAAGGGATATTATTCTCCGCCATATCTACGACACCCTGTTGTAATGCCGTATAGGTATCAGCATAGGGTATGGGTGTTGGTGAACCACCCAGCAGACGGATCATTTCTATCGTTGTCGCGCTGGCCTGAACCCGGACTTTCATGCCTTTAAGATCTGCCGGGTTGCGGATTGGTTTGCGGGCGTAAAAGCTGCGGGAGCCTGCTTCAAAAGCAGCAATAGCAATAAAACCTTTGCTTTCGGTTGTAGTCATAATACTTCGCCCGGCCGGGCCATAAATTACATTGTTGAAATGCTCACTGTTTTCAAACAGATAGGGCAGGTTGAAAACAGCGTAGATTTTATCGAACGCTTCAAGATCGCTGGCGCTGCCTTTGGTCATATCAAGTGCGCCGTGCTGTACCATTTGCAGCGTGTCTGCTGCATCTCCCATTTGACTGCTGGGGTAGATGCGCAGGCGAAGCTTGCCATCAGATAACTGTGCCAGCTGCTCATCCATAAACACGGCAGCTTTATGGACGGTATGAGCCTGGTTCAGATTATGTGCCAGCTTGAGTGTCAGGCGCTTGGTTGCCTGGGCTCCTGAGACGGTGCCTGCAAAGGTTGTCAGGAGGGCGACCCATATCCAGCCGGTATATATGCTTTTTTTAAAATCAGGCGCCAACATAAAACTCTCCGAACTGAAGAACTGCTGCAAGTCGTTATCTGTGTTTATTCAGCGAATGTCGTTTTGTATGTGTTGAAGCGTTGGGTGCTGAGCCAGTTGTGAGTTTGTAATTTTATAAGGTAGTAAGATTGTTGCCGTTATCTAGCGAAATTCATAAAAAAATGTATCAGACATTCAGATGAGTAAGTGAAATACCGGTGTATTAGTGTAAATACATATCTCTAAAAAGGGCGTGGTTGATTGTCATTAACTATGTTTATCAGAAAGATGTCAGGGGTTGTATATGGGGCAGGCATACCGTATTCACCGCAGAGATAATGTAGCTATAGCTTTAACTGATTTACAGGCAGGGCAGAGTGTCCGGGTTGGTGAGGGCGTGAATGTCACACTTCAGAACCCCATAGCCAGTGGTCATAAGTTTGCCCTGCGTGCATTGCAGTCTGAAGCTGAAATTATCCGTTACGGTATGCCTATCGGGCGCAGCTCTCAGGTGATAGCGCCCGGAGAGTGGGTGCATAGTCATAACCTGAAAACAGCGCTGAATAACCGGCAGGAGTATATCTGGCGACCCGCCTTGCAGGATGTTGAATGCCAGCTTCCCCCGTCTCAGGTTCAGGTTTACCGGCGTAGCTCGGGAGCGGTTGGTATCAGAAATGAACTCTGGATTGTTCCGACAGTGAATTGTGTCAACCGATGCGGACAAATGATGATCGATCAGTTCTGTAATCAGGTGCGGCGGGATGATATTGATGGCGTATATCTGCTTTCCCACGCCTATGGCTGCTCCCAGCTAGGGGATGATCATCGCTATACCCGTACGATTTTGCAGGACATGGTCAGACACCCTAATGCAGGTGGTGTACTGGTGTTGGGGCTTGGTTGCGAAAATAATCAACTGGTCACATTTCGGGAATCGCTGGGTGATTATGATGCTGGGCGGGTTCGTTTCATGGTGGTGCAGGATGAAGGTGATGAAGTGGTTGCCGGTGTAGAGCACCTGCAGGCACTGTACGAAAATATGCGTGATGACTGTCGTCAGCCTGCGCCAGTCAGTGTGTTAAATATTGGTCTTGAGTGCGGCGGCTCTGACAGTTTTTCCGGTATCACTGCGAACCCTTTACTCGGACGTTTCTCTGACTGGCTGACCCTTCACGGTGGCACAACGGTTTTAACGGAAGTGCCGGAAATGTTTGGTGCCGAGCAGCTCTTGATGGCAAGAGCAAAAAACCGGGATGTATTTGATGTGATTGTTAAGATGATCAACGATTTTAAAGATTATTTTATCTGTCATGATCAACCCGTATATGAAAATCCGTCGCCGGGTAACAAGGCTGGCGGCATTACAACACTGGAAGAAAAGTCGCTGGGCTGTACGCAAAAATCGGGCGATTCACCGGTAAATGATGTGCTCGGTTATGGTGAGCGATTAAAAACACCAGGGCTGAACCTTCTCAGCGCACCGGGCAATGATGCCGTTGCCACGTCGGCGTTAATGGCGGCAGGTTGTCATATGGTGTTGTTTACCACTGGGCGTGGGACACCTTATGGTGGTTTTGTGCCAACCCTGAAAGTATCAACAAGGTCTCAACTGGCTGAACATAAACCGCACTGGATTGATTTTGATGCAGGAGGGCTGCTTGAAAGACAAACTATGGATGAAAAACTTAAGGCTTTTACTGAAAAAATAGTTAATGTCGCCAGCGGTCAGCAAACCCGGAATGAAATCAATGGCTTCAGGGATTTAGCTATTTTTAAGACAGGGGTCACACTTTAATTCTAGGTCGGAGCCGGTTGTCAGAAAGTGATAACCGGCTTCTGTGGGTATTTTTATACGGTCAGAATTTTCAACGTATTAGTGCTGGAATCACTGAAGCCACGAGTCAGAATAACTTTGTCGCCTTTGGTCATGAAGCCGTTTTTCTGTAGTTGAGCAATAGCCTGCTCTTCTACATCCGGCATATCACTTTTCACATCAAAAGGCAGGCAGTGAACGCCGCGATACAGTGCCATTTTACGTCGAGGCTTTTCATGGCGGCTCAGGGCAAAGATAGGCAGTGCTGAGTTAATGCTGGACATCCACAGAGCAGTTTGACCTGATTTGGTCAGGCAGACAATCGCCTTGATATCCTTCAGATGATTCGCTGCATACATGGTGGCCATGGAAATGGCTTCATCGCTGCTGTTGAAATCAAATTCCATGCGATGTCGGGATACAGTAGCAATCGGATGCTTTTCAGCCCCCATAGCGACACGTTCCATCGCTTCTACAACCAGATGCGGGTTTTTGCCTGTGGCGGTTTCTGCCGAAAGCATGACAGCATCGGTGCCGTCGAGAACAGCGTTGGCAACATCGAAAACTTCTGCACGGGTTGGCAGACTGTTTTCGATCATTGATTCCATCATCTGGGTTGCTGTGATAACTGGCTTGTTAAGATGGCGCGCCATCTGAATCATATTCTTTTGCACGCCAACCAGTTCCGCATCACCCACTTCAACACCCAGATCACCCCGGGCAACCATGATGGCATCGGAAGCTTTGATAATTTTTTCAAGCAGGGCAGGCTGCTTAACAACTTCCGCGCGTTCAATTTTGGAGAGAATCGCTGCAGAACCACCGGCTGCTTCCATCAGGCGCCGTGCTTCATCCAGGTCTTCCTTACTGCGAACAAAAGATACTGCCAGATAATCAACATTCATCTCAGCAGCCAGCTTAATATCGTGCTTGTCTTTTTCTGTGAGAGCAGGAGCCGACAGACCGCCACCCTGCAGATTAATACCTTTGTTGTTGGAAAGTTTACCGCCATTTACAACAATGCAGTGGATGCGGGACTGCTCAATATCCGTTACTTCCAGACTGATGGCACCATCGTCGAGTAATAAAATATCACCGGTTTTACAGTCGTTGGGCAGTTCTTTGTAGGCAATACCGACACCTTTCTCATCGCCTGCATCAGATGCGAGCTCACCATCCAGTGTAAAGCTCTGACCATATTTCAGTTCGATCTTGCCTTCTCTGAAGCGGGCGATACGGATTTTTGGTCCCTGCAGGTCACCAAGAATGGCAACATTACGCCCGAGCTGGGCAGCAATTTTTCGTACCTGCTCAGCGCGCTGAAGATGATCTTCCGGTTCACCGTGAGAGAAATTCATGCGTACGACATCAACGCCGGCACGAATCATTTTGGTCAGGGTAACAGGGGAATCACTGGCGGGGCCAAGGGTTGCAACAATTTTAGTTCGACGAAGCATAGATGCGCTGGTTGTTGAGAGTGAAGCGTTGGAGGAAGTCATCAGGGCAATCCTGTAAACAAAATCCGGGCTGTGCAGAACACAACCCGGATTTGATTCGGGTAGATACAACCTCAGGGGAAGAGGCTGGCGGTTAAGCCTGCATCAGAACGGTAGCAGTATCGAGCATACGGTTTGAGAAACCACACTCATTGTCGTACCAGGCCATGACTTTCACCAGTCGACCCTGTACGCGGGTTTGAGTTGCATCAAAGCTGGAAGAGTACGGGCTGTGGTTGAAATCCATGGAAACCAGTGGCTCAGTGTTGTAATACAGCACTTGTTTCATAGGCTCCTGACGGGAAGCCATACCGATGACTTCGTTAACTTCTTCAGCAGTCGTTTCGCGGGCAGCAATGAAACTCAAATCTACCAGAGAAACGTTAATGGTTGGCACGCGTACTGCCATACCAGAGAACTTGCCATTCAGTTCAGGTACAACCTTGCCAACCGCTTCCGCAGCGCCGGTCTTGGTTGGGATCATGTTCATGGCAGCGGCACGGGCGCGGTACAGGTCGGAGTGATAAACATCGCTCAGACGCTGATCGTTGGTGTAGGCATGGATGGTGGTCATCATACCGCTTTCAATACCAATGCTGTCATTCAGCGGCTTGGCAATTGGAGCCAGACAGTTGGTAGTGCAGGAAGCGTTGGAGATGACGGTCATGTCCGGGGTGATGATGTCATGGTTAACACCATAAACGATGGTGGCGTCTACATTCTGGCCTGGCGCAGAGATGATAACTTTCTTGGCTCCTGCATCCAGATGAGCCTTGCAGGTTTCACTGGAGCGGAAAATGCCGGTACATTCCATAACAACATCGACCTTGAGCTCTGCCCAGGGCAGGTTTGCCGGGTTGCGTTCGCTCAGAGTGCGAATTTCATCGCCATTGACGAACAGCGCATTATCGCCGAATTCGACATCGGCATTAAAGCGCCCGTGAACGGTGTCGTAACGAGTCAGGTGAGCGTTGGTTTTAGCGTCGCCCAGATCGTTAATGGCGACAATCTGGAATTCATCACGACGATCAGATTCGTAGATGGCACGGAGAATGTTGCGGCCAATGCGACCATATCCGTTGATGGCGATGCGAATCATGAGGCTGTATCTCTCTACTGTTTAGCGGATGGCGGAAAGCATCATCCGGTGAGCATGATTTAATGGTATTCTATTGGTATCGTGGCTTGCAACCATTATAGACCTGTAAAATACCAATAAGTTCCGTAACCTGTTTCGGTATGGGGAACGCATGTTGTTTTCTGTTTGTGCCTGATACCTGCGTTGAGCGACAGAAAAACAATTAAACTGTGCCAGAAGAAACACTGCTGGTATCTATTACGATAGTCGCCAGTGGCGTGCTTCGCACATTAATTGCGGGTTTTTCAGGGTAAGCGAGAGCTGTTCCGGATGAGCTCTGAGGGAGGTATTTCTGTGGCGTTGGCTGAATGCTTATAGATGGTGTTTTATTGGTATTTTATTGGTATTCATTTGTTCGGTTTAGTGATACTTTAATCTGACACTTGATTTTGACTGGTAGTTGTATTGCTATGGTCAAACTGTCTTCAGTGACTTGCTGATGTAGGAAAAGTTTGGCGTGAAATCACATATAAAAATTCTGCAGCAAATCTTTGGTGATCCGGACAGCCTCAGAGATGGTCATGCACCTTTATACTTGCAGTTACAGACGCTGATCCAGAGAGCTATTGATGCCGGTATTCTGCAGCGGGGAGAGGTGCTTCCCGCCGAGCGGGAAATTGCCAATTACATGAAAGTTTCCCGGGTAACGGTAAAGCGGGCAATTGACGAACTGGCTAATATCGGCTTGCTGATTCAGCGACAGGGGGTAGGTACTTTTGTTGCTGAGCGTATGGTCCATCAGCTGGATCGCCTCAGCAGCTTTTCTGAAGTTATTGAAGCGGTAGAGAAACAACCGGATTCCCGCTGGATTGACCGGGGTATTGGTTTGGCAACGCCGGAAGAACGGGAGAAATTACAACTGGCAGCGGATGAAGAAGTTGTCAGAATGTTCCGGGTACGGATGGCAGATGATAAGCCGGTGGCGCTGGAATATGACGTAGTACCCCACAAGTTTCTCAGCTCTCCATTTGATGTGACAGGTTCACTCTATGAAGCACTGGCGCAGGCAGGTGTACGCCCGGTAAAAGCGGTGCAGCGTCTGAGGGCAGTTGCACTGGAAGCGTCGTATGCTGACTATCTGGCTATTGAGCCGGGCTGTCCGGTAATTTATATGGAGCGTCATGGTGTACTTGCTGATGGAACACCCGTGGAGTTCAGTCAGTCGCATTTTATTGGTGATACCTTTCGAATTTGTTACTGAAGTATAAAATCTGTTGACGTGCGGCTGCTGAACATACTTGTTCATTGGTGGTGTGATAAACGTCAGTATGTTAATGTATCGCTCGGGAAGGGGCGATAAATCTCTGCATACAACAGCGTAAATCACATGACTCAAGAAAATATAAAATGGCACTGCCTTGCATTTCCTGAGCTGACAACCGATCAGCTCTATGACCTGCTGTTAAAGCTGCGGGTTGATGTGTTTGTAGTTGAACAGGAATGCCCGTATCCCGAGCTGGATGAGCATGACCGACAGTCAAGGTGTGCACCATTTGCTGGGTTATCAGGGGGATCAGCTGGTGGCTTGTATGCGACTGTTACCACCGGGATTAACCTATCCGAATGTCAGTCTCGGTCGGATTGCAACCCGCAATGATGCCCGGGGCAGTGGGCTGGGGCGCAGGCTGTTGACTGAAGGACTTGAGTGGGCGGAAAATCTCTGGCAAGGCGAGAGTATAAAAATAGGCGCCCAGAGCTATCTGCAAAAGTTTTATCAGCAGTATGGGTTTGAGGTGTCATCAGAGGAATATCTGGAGGATGGCATTCCGCATATCGATATGCTGCTAAATAAACCGAATAATATCGGATGATTTTTAAGGAGCCAGTAAACAGAAATTATTACTGGTGTCCTTTGCGGCATAATATGTAGTGGCTTAGACTTCTATCGGATCCTCAGGAGAACTGCCGTCTGAGCGTCGGCCATAATATCGTTCTTCAGCCACCCTGTATTGAGTATCGTAGGCAGCCTGGAAATCCAGCCCTTTTTTTAGATCATCTACACCCGCCTGAAAACCGGCCAGAATTACTTCAAACTCCCATTCATGGTCATTTTCCTGTGGCCCCAGACTTCTGAAAAAAGCGTTTGCCAGCTGAGTCAGATCCTTTTCATCAACGGCTTCATGCTTGTGCCCATCAATCAACGTGTCAGCCACTACGGTCTCTGCATCAGAAGGTAATTCAGAGTGTTGGCGTGCAGTCAGATATTGCTGCAGGTTGCCAATGATATGATCGTAGGTACCAGATTCTGCGGTTGAGCTGCTATCGATAGCAGGCTCAGTGGTGGTTGTTTGGGTCTTTCTGTCTTCGGTGATAGCAGCCAGTGCATTTCTGTGGGCGGTCAGGGCGCCTTCAGATGAGCCACCCTGTCGGAGTGATTCAACGCCTGCATCGAGACCTGTGATAAGGTCAGAGTACGCCCACCCGGCCTCAAAACAGTTCACAAAGTCATCAACCAGTAATGTCAGGCCATCAGCGCTTATATCTGGGTTACCCGCTAAAGGCCGTAAATATTCAGTAAATTGAATGACATCCGTATGGCTTCCGTTTGCCTTCGAAAATCTGGATGCAAGCTGAGTAGCTCCGAGTATATGTTTATCTTCAGGGACAGAAACAGTGGCTGACCGTGGTCTCAGGGCTTCTTTTGTTTCAAGTTCAGTCTTAGTATTACTGATTTCAGAAGGTTGACTGGTTGTGGTTGTTTTTTGAGCTGCTTTGGCTTTTGGTTGATCGAAAGTGGTTATCCTGACATTTTCGGGATGCTCGCGAGCATCGACTACTTCGACTCCTGCGTCCTCATATCGTTTAAGTGTTTCATTTGCATTTTTAAGTGTCTGGGCAGTGGCAAACGCTGAATCATCTATCACTTGAGCAAGTGCATCCCTTGGGGAGACCCCATCTGTTGTCACTTTAATAACAAAGTGATCTACCAGTGCATCTACAACACTTTGCTCCAGATCCAGTTTGGGGTCAGCCAGCTGAGTGAAGTACTGTTCCACCGTGGCGCGTTCAAAAGAAGTAAAGCCTGCGTTCCCTCGTAGAGGCTCCAGTTTGACGCCGAAGTCATATTCGGGAGTTGTCTCATAAGGTGGGATAGCATCAAGACTGTCAGCATACCTTTTTTCAAGAGCGCCTTTAGCTTCTTTTAAAACCGAAAACTCTTCCCGCAATGAGTCTATTCTTGAGTGACTTTCTGCAACCTGGAACTTCAGACCATTAATTTCTCTATCTAACTGTTCAATTTTAGCCTGAACCTTTTTCCTTGCTGGAGACTTGAGTAGTCCGCTACCTAATGCATCCAAAGCCTTTTTTTCTGTTTCAAGCCTCGACTGTTTGGTTTTTATGGCTCTGCTTTTCGATAGTTCTTCTCTGAGCTCTTTCACAGAGTCCGTGGTAATAGCCTCCAGACTTGTACTTAATTTTGGAATTTCTTGTAGTTGAGCATCGAGCTTGGAAACAGTTGCTGACACACTTCTGTCAACCTCAGCCAGACGTTGCTCAGGTTTTTTTGATGTGGCCTTCACAATTTCTTCCAGCAGACTCCGGTCTTCTGTTACCCGTTCTTGCAGCGCTCGAGTTTCTCGCAGATCTGAAGATAGCTCGCCAGGAATAGTGCTGACGGTTTCCTTGAAGTTCGCTATGGCAAGTTCCCTCAACTCTCTGCCATGCTTCTTGAGTAGCGAGGGGTTATGCTGACCAATTGCCGTCGTCATTTCATGAACGGTTTCCAGCTTTTGCCAGGCCGCTTTGTAGTTGCCTTCTGGTGAGTCTGGTTCAGGCTTGATCCCATCCAGAAATCCTGCGAACTGTTTTAGCTGAGCCTCAAACTGCTTATCAATCTGCTTGTTCAGTTTGGCTGCCTGAGTGTTGCTCAGGTGACTGGCATCAACTTGTTCGCTGATTTTCTTTTCCAGAAGCGCTAACCCATGGGGTGTAGTGGTGCTGCGAATGGTGTCTGAAAAGAATTGAGTGAGATCTTTGTTAACCTGTTTCTGGAATTTGTTTTTATCAACAACAAGCAGAGAGTCTGCTTTGCCATGTTTCTCAATATCAGCAGAATCAGCAACATCACCTTCAGCATCAACTCTGGTGCCAACGAGAGGGTCATTCACCAGATCCAGAATAGTGCTGATTCTCCTGTCCAGCGCCTCGCCACCACTAACGTCGAGCCTTCCGTCTTTGTATTCAATACTGACGTCACTGGCGTTGATTGCCGCCGCTTTGGCGTTGCCTGCTTCGTGCAGTACTTTTGTACGTCTTTGGCTTAATTCCAGCTGCGCATTCCTTTGTTCTGCGCGAAGACTATGCTTTTTGGATCCTCCGACCCGACTCAGTGCAACGGCAACTTTACCGACAGCTCTGGAACCAAACTTACCCTTAGAATATAGAGTCTTGCTTTCACTGTCACCCTCATATCCATGAAGTTTGGTTTCAGCAACACTAATTGTTGGAATGCTGCTAGTGCTACCTGGTTTCATGGCTGAATTCCCTAAAGTGATTGTTTGGTTGTCCAGAGACGCTTTCTGGCTATCAAACAATCTATCGGCTGATTGCAGCAAGAGGTTTAGGGTGGCTATGAACGAAGCTTATTAAGATCGAACAGTTTGCTCAGCAGGCGTTCGAGCAAACGGGTTGGAAGCCATGTCTGCAGTGCAGGGAAAGCTCTGCAGCCATTGCCTATTCGTACAATGTTCAGATTTCTATCGCTTTCGAGCCTCTTTACCAACTCTTTGGAAAACTGCTCAGCACTGGTTGGATTTTTCTGTGAAGCCATAGCGCGATCATTAATAGCCTGCTCAATAGGCAGATAGAGAGAAGAGGGCTGCAGCCGGTTCAGGCTGGCTGTTGCATTATCTCCGAAGTGTGAGGCTATGGCGCCGGGCTGCACGGTTACTACCTTGATACCGAGGGGTTTAAGCTCCATTCTCAAAACATCTGATAAGGTATTGATCGCCGCTTTTGAAGCGCAATAGGCTCCGGAAAAGGGCGTTGCCATGACTCCAGACACACTGCCGATATTGACGATTGTTCCTGAGTTTTTTTGTTTTAAGAGAGGAAGAAACGCCCTGCTCAGATTGATAGGGGCAAAAACATTAGTTTCAAATTGTAGTTTCAGCTCTTCGTCGGTTACTTCAATCAGAGGTCCCATTGCCCCGTAACCGGCATTGTTGATCAGGTAATCCAGCCTGCCATCTTCTGAGGTGATTGTTTGTAGTGTTGTTTTAATATCCTCGGCACAGGTTACATCAAGCTGCAAAGTATGAATGCCCTTGGTTGCAAGTGATGCCAGCTTGTCTGTGCTTCTGGCTGTTGCCCAGACCTTGTAACCACGGTTATGAAACTCAAGCGCCAGCGCGCGCCCTATACCTGTAGAGCAACCGGTTATCAGGACATTCTTCTTATTGTTATGCATGAGTCAGGCTCCATTGCCGGATACTGCGGACATTACAGCTTAAAACCCGCAGTTATTCAGGGCAATGGCTTATTAATAGTGACAGGGTGACGGGTAGAGATGGTATACCGGCGATTTCTTCTTATAATACGCACCTTTCAAATCGTTCAGTGTGACACTCACTATGACAGTTCGTACCCGGGTTGCTCCCTCTCCGACGGGTGACCCTCATGTGGGCACCGCGTATATCGCGCTCTTTAATATGGCTTTTGCCCGCCAGCACGGTGGTCAGTTTATTCTGCGGATCGAGGATACGGATCAGGCGCGCAGTACGCCGGAGTCTGAAAAACAGATCATGGATTCCCTGCGCTGGCTGGGTCTGGACTGGGATGAAGGTCCGGATGCGGGTGGCGAGCACGGCCCTTACCGTCAGAGTGAGCGCCGTGAAGTTTATGACGAACACGCTAAAATCCTGCTGGATAAAGGCCATGCCTTCCGTTGCTTCTGTACTTCCGAACGTCTGGATGAACTGCGTCAGCGTCAGACCGAGAACAAAGAAGCACTGGGTTATGATGGCCACTGTCTGAGCCTGGGTCAGGAAGAAGTAGATAGCCGTGTTGCTGCCGGTGAGTCCCATGTTGTTCGGATGAAGGTGCCGGAAGAGGGCACCTGTGTAGTTGATGATATGCTGCGCGGGCAGATTGAAATCGACTGGTCTCAGGTCGATATGCAGGTGCTGGTAAAAGCTGATGGCATGCCAACTTATCATCTGGCGAATGTGGTGGATGATCACCTGATGGGGATTACCCATGTGATTCGCGGTGAAGAGTGGATCAACTCTGCACCCAAGCACAAACTGCTCTACGATTACTTCGGCTGGGATATGCCTCAGCTCTGCCATATGCCACTGCTGCGTAACCCGGACAAGAGCAAGCTCTCCAAGCGCAAGAACCCGACCAGCATTACTTATTATCGTGATATGGGTTTTCTGCCGGAAGCTGTGTTGAATTATCTCGGGCGTATGGGCTGGTCCATGCCGGATGAGCGTGAAAAATTCACGCTGGCTGAAATGGTTGAAAACTTTGATATCAATCGTGTTTCTCTGGGTGGCCCGATTTTCGATCAGGAAAAACTGGCCTGGCTCAATGGCAGCTGGATTCGTGAAAATCTGAGCGAAGAAGACTTTGCTGATCGTCTGCATAGCTGGCTGTTGAACAAAGACTTTATTATGAAGTTCCTGCCTTTTGCGAAGGAAAGGGCAGAGAAACTGAGTGACTTTGTGCCGATGGCATCCTTTATGTTTGCCGGGCAGCTGCCTCTGACCGAAGCTGATTTTGCGCATAAAAAACTGGAGCCGGCCGAAGTGAAGCGAGTGCTGCAGTTGGTATTGTGGCGTCTGGAGCAGCAGCGCAGCTGGACCAAGGACAATATTTTTGCCGACATTAAAGCCATGACCAAAGCACTGGGACTGAAAATGGGTGACCTGATGCAGCCAATCTTTGTATCGATTGCCGGTACTCCGAACTCCTGGTCGGTCATGGACTCTATGGCGATTCTGGGGCCGGATATGTCCCGTTCACGTCTGCGTCATGCTATTGAGGTATTGGGTGGGGTTTCCAAAAAAGAAACCAAACGTCTGGAAAAAGAATTCAAGGCACTGGATTTTGCCTGATTCGATTTGACGGTAAAGCAGAACAGGGAAGGGTAGACGTCGTCTGCCCTTTTCTTTTTTCAGTTATAAAAAATCAGCTTATAGCTGAAAGTTTGAACAGATTGCTTTTTGAGCGCTTGACAGTATGTTTGTCCGTCCATAGAATGCGCCTCGTTCTTCGGGCACTGCAACGGAGACAGGCAGCCAGAGTCGTTAATGATCTGCTGCTGCGAAAGAGAGGTTTCGGGGCCTTAGCTCAGCTGGGAGAGCGCAACACTGGCAGTGTTGAGGTCAGCGGTTCGATCCCGCTAGGCTCCACCAAATATGAATGGTTGCTGTGGTAACTGTTCAGAAAAGATTGTGTCCCGTTCGTCTAGTGGTCTAGGACACTGCCCTTTCACGGCAGTAACAGGGGTTCGAGTCCCCTACGGGATGCCACTTTCTTCGAAAGATTGTTTGAAGCCCTATAGTGGAAATTACGATCTTTTGAATGACCTGACAATGTCAGTAAACTGGTTCACATATTGACGCCGAGGCAGTCATTAAACAGCTTCAAAGATTTCGGGGCCTTAGCTCAGCTGGGAGAGCGCAACACTGGCAGTGTTGAGGTCAGCGGTTCGATCCCGCTAGGCTCCACCAAATTTGTAAAGTTCTAGTGTGTCCCGTTCGTCTAGTGGTCTAGGACACTGCCCTTTCACGGCAGTAACAGGGGTTCGAGTCCCCTACGGGATGCCATTTTTAAAATGCATCAGGTTTCTGATGTATTGATGCGGGAATAGCTCAGTTGGTAGAGCACAACCTTGCCAAGGTTGGGGTCGCGAGTTCGAGTCTCGTTTCCCGCTCCAGTTTGATAGTGCGGAAAGCAACCTTGCGAAGGTTGGGGTCGTCTCTCTATAGCAAGGGCGAGTCTCGTTTCCCGCTCCAGGTTTGAAGTCAGCGAAAGCTGATTGTTGGTTCTAGTGTGTCCCGTTCGTCTAGTGGCCTAGGACACTGCCCTTTCACGGCAGTAACAGGGGTTCGAGTCCCCTACGGGATGCCATTTTTAAAATGCGTCAGGTTTCTGATGTATTGATGCGGGAGTAGCTCAGTTGGTAGAGCACAACCTTGCTAAGGTTGGGGTCGCCTCAGAGTTAAAGAGTGAATCTCGTTTCCCACGACTGCGAAGCAGTCGCTAAACAGCTTCGGAAGATTTAAGCGGGAATAGCTCAGTTGGTAGAGCACAACCTTGCCAAGGTTGGGGTCGCCTCAGAGTTAAAGAGTGAGTCTCGTTTCCCGCGACGGCGAAGCAGTCGCTAAACAGTTTCGGAAGATTTAAGCGGGAATAGCTCAGTTGGTAGAGCACAACCTTGCCAAGGTTGGGGTCGCGAGTTCGAGTCTCGTTTCCCGCTCCAGTTTGATAGTGCGGAAAGCAACCTTGCGAAGGTTGGGGTCGTCTCTCTATAGCAAGGGCGAGTCTCGTTTCCCGCTCCAGTTTTGAAGTCAGCGAAAGCTGATGATTAGTTCTAGTGTGTCCCGTTCGTCTAGTGGCCTAGGACACTGCCCTTTCACGGCAGTAACAGGGGTTCGAGTCCCCTACGGGATGCCATTTATTTGCGCGGGAATAGCTCAGTTGGTAGAGCACAACCTTGCTAAGGTTGGGGTCGCCTCAGAGTTAAAGAGTGAGTCTTGTTTCCCTCGACGGCGAAGCAGTCGCTAAACAGCTTCGGAAGATTTAAGCGGGAATAGCTCAGTTGGTAGAGCACAACCTTGCTAAGGTTGGGGTCGCCTCAGAGTTAAAGAGTGAGTCTCGTTTCCCGCGACGGCGAAGCAGTCGCTAAACAGCTTCGGAAGATTTAAGCGGGAATAGCTCAGTTGGTAGAGCACAACCTTGCCAAGGTTGGGGTCGCGAGTTCGAGTCTCGTTTCCCGCTCCAGTTTGATAGTGCGGAAAGCAACCTTGCCAAGGTTGGGGTCGTCTCTCTATAGCAAGGGCGAGTCTCGTTTCCCGCTCCAGTTTGATAGTGCGGAAAGCAACCTTGCCAAGGTTGGGGTCGTCTCTCTATAGCAAGGGCGAGTCTCGTTTCCCGCTCCAGTTTGATAGTGCGGAAAGCAACCTTGCCAAGGTTGGGGTCGTCTCTCTATAGCAAGGGCGAGTCTCGTTTCCCGCTCCAGTTTGATAGTGCGGAAAGCAACCTTGCCAAGGTTGGGGTCGTCTCTCTATAGCAAGGGCGAGTCTCGTTTCCCGCTCCAGTTTGATAGTGCGGAAAGCAACCTTGCCAAGGTTGGGGTCGTCTCTCTATAGCAAGGGCGAGTCTCATTTCCCGCTCCAGGTTTGAAGTCAGCGAAAGCTGATTGTTAGTTCTAGTGTGTCCCGTTCGTCTAGTGGCCTAGGACACTGCCCTTTCACGGCAGTAACAGGGGTTCGAGTCCCCTACGGGATGCCATTTTATACAGAAAGCCCGGCTTGATGCCGGGCTTTTTCGTGTCTGCCTGAAAAGCTTATTTCTTGCTGTTTCTACCGTGAGTATCCTGCCAGAGGCGGTATCTCAGGTGCTTCGAGTCTTCTCCTGCTGTCACAGTAATTTGCTGTGATTCCTTCATACGCAAGCGAAGGTAGCCGTATTTGTTAACTTCTCCCTGCGTGACCAGATTTCCATCCATATCGTGTACTTCAACTGGCGTGCCAGCGTCAGTCATTACGAGCAGATCATTACCATCGCTCTGGATATGAAGCTCAGCAGCACTCAGTGAAGAAAAACACAATGCCGCAGCGGCGATGAACATCCTTTTCATATTGCAGTCTCCTGGATTCTTGAAGGTGAACCCGCTGATATACTGCGTTCAGCGTAGTTCATAATAAGCAGGTTCTTTTTGTATTGGCAATGATGGCGGTCATTTTGACCTGAATGCCTGTGATTTGCGGCGGTTTATGGTATTCCTAGGCACTGGATTTCCGGCTCGTGATATTGAACTGCTGCCCCCTCGTGGCGGTCTATTTATCTATGGCTGATGAGCCGGGATTGTGATGACCTCTGGATAAATGGCTGCTGCATAGTGAATCCTGACAGACAAAAACAACAATTAGACTTTCTGCGACAGCATGGCTGGCACGAAGCCAGCCGGGAAAAACTGGCTCAGGATGCCTCTCGTCGCGTCTATTACCGGCTGTTTCAGCTGCAAAACCGGGTGGTGTTGATGGATGCACTGCCGCCGGAAAACCTGCCTGCTTTTATCAATATCTCGACTCATCTTGATCGTCTGGGGCATGTGGTGCCCAGAGTGCTGCATTCAAGCACCGAAGAAGGTTTGGCACTGGTCGAGGATCTGGGTGATGGCACATTCACCCGGCTGCTAAGTGATGGTGAAGATCTTCATGCCCTGTATAACCTTGCTTTGGATACACTGATCCAGCTGCAGCAACACCCGCTGGCAACCGATGTGAAAGTGCCGGTTTATGATAAGTCCCGGATGCTGGAAGAGGTCAGTCGATTCCTGAAATGGTATTTCCCGGCGGTGGAGGGTGAGCAGAGTAGTGAAATGCTGCATGATTCCTGGCTGGCAGCCTGGTCTGCAGTGTTCGACCGGTTACCGGATGTGCCTCATACGCTGGTGCTGCGTGATTTTCATGTCGATAATCTGATGGGAATAGGGCAGGGCGATAGTCGTAGCTGTGGCCTTTTGGATTTTCAGGATGCGGTACTGGGTCCACATGCCTATGATCTGGTATCCCTGCTGGAAGATGCTCGCCGGGATGTACCGGAGGAGGTCAGACAAAACCTGCTGTGGCGTTACCTCGAATCCATGGATCTTGAGCACGAGCCTTTTATGGCCTGGTATAAAGTGCTGGGCTGTCAGCGTCATTTCAAAGTGGCGGGGATCTTTATGCGTCTCGGGGTCGAGCAGCAGCGCCATCATTATCTGGAGCATTTGCCCCGTATCCTGAATCTGATCCAGCGGCATATCCGCAGTGATCATCTGCAGCCGGTGAAACGCTGGCTGGATAATCATTTTCCTGCCTATCATGAACTGCCGCATGCCAGTGAACTGTTTGAAAGGCATGAAAAAAGCAATAACACGCTGCCAAATGTTCAGGCTTGACAGTCATACAGGCTCACCATAAAATGCATCCCGCACTTGAGAGATGCAGCGGCAAAAACAAAGCGCTGATTTAAAACTCAGGTAACGGATTTTGGGGCCTTAGCTCAGCTGGGAGAGCGCAACACTGGCAGTGTTGAGGTCAGCGGTTCGATCCCGCTAGGCTCCACCAAGTTTGAATAGCTACACAGAAGTTGTGTGCTGTTCAGAAAGAATAGCGTCCCGTTCGTCTAGTGGCCTAGGACACTGCCCTTTCACGGCAGTAACAGGGGTTCGAGTCCCCTACGGGATGCCATTTTATTTTAGGGATGACTCAGTTGGTAGAGCACAACCTAGCCAAGGTTGGGGTCGCTTCAGAGTTAAAGAGTGAGTCTCGTTTCCCACGACTGCCTAGCAGTCAATAAAGATTTAAGCGGGAATAGCTCAGTTGGTAGAGCACAACCTTGCCAAGGTTGGGGTCGCGAGTTCGAGTCTCGTTTCCCGCTCCATGTTATATAGAAAAGGCGAATCTGGTAACAGATTCGCCTTTTTTGCATGTCATTGTTTTAAGTCACAAATGACTCTCTTTCAGAGTTTTACCTCTCAAAAAAAACGACCCTTTGTCGTTTATTCTTAAATAATAAAATGTCCCGAATATAAACCTAAAATAATCATGACCCGCAGATAGTCTGCCATTTCCCCTCTGTTTGATTTTCAGAATCCAGCCGGAGTCATGATGTCGAATTCTCTTAATGTGTTGGACCAGCCGAAGCCCTTTTATTTAATCTTTTTTATCGAAATGTGGGAGCGGTTCGGCTTTTATGGTCTTCAGGCCATCCTTGCTGTTTATCTGGTGCAAGAGCTTGGTATGCCTCAGGCTGAATCATTTTCATTGTTTGGTGCGTTCAGTGCATTGGTGTTTGGATTGATGGCATTTGGCGGCTATCTCGGCGACAAGGTACTGGGAACCAAACGTACACTGCTGCTGGGTGCTGTAGTGATGATGGTGGGTTACCTCATCATGGCGGTTTCGGATAATAACAAAAATCTGGTATTTCTGGCTTTAAGTGCTGTGGCAGTCGGTAATGGTCTTTTCAAAGCGAATCCGTCAAGCCTGCTGGCGAAGTGTTATGAAAAAGGAGACAGCCGACTCAGTGGTGCATTTATTATGTACTACATGTCGATCAATATTGGTTCGTTTATCTCGATGGCCGCGGTACCCTCGATCGCAGACTGGTATGGTTGGCATATTGGTTTTTTGTGCAGTGCTGTTGGCCTGTTTCTGGCGTTGGGTAATTATTATCTGGTGCGTCACTGGGTTGCGGATTATGGGTCTGATCCCGATTTCAATCCTTTGTCGTTCAAATTGATGGCAATAGTTGCTGTTGGCATTGTTCTTTCGACAGGTCTTGGTGCGTGGATACTCGATAATCTCACAGTAGCCAATATGCTGTTAACGGTTATGAGCATTGCGGTATTGCTGGTGTTAGGTAAAGAAATTTCTGCCGCACAGGGCGTGGTCAGATTAAGAATGATAGTTGCCGTTATCCTGATGTGCGAAGCGGTTATCTTCTGGGTTATTTATTTGCAGATGCCAACTTCTCTTAACTTTTTCGCTATTAATAATGTAGAACATCAGCTATTTGGCTTTGATATAAACCCGGTTGCCTATCAGTCACTGAACCCTTTCTGGATTATGGTTGCCAGTCCGGTAATGGCTTACCTTTCTAGTCGTAATGATCGGGATGGAATGAGTATGCCAAACAAATATGCACTTGGGATGCTGCTTACAGGGCTGAGTTTTCTGGCACTGCCTTTGGGGGCTCAGTGGGCAGACGAGCAGGGCATCGTATCGTCCTACTGGCTAGTCTTCAGCTATTTACCGCAAGCCGTTGGCGAAATACTGATCAGCGCATTGGGGTTGGCTATGGTGGCGGAGTTAATGCCTGAGAAATTGCATGGCTTTATTATGGGCGTGTGGTTTCTGACCATTTCCGCAGGCTCTATGATTGGCGGATATGTTGCCGGCTTTACTTCGATTGAATCACTTAATAATGCAACGGGTCTCGATACGCTTCCGATTTATACACAGTTTTTTACTGGTATGGGGTTTGCTGTTGTGTTTTTTTCATTGCTGATGTTTGTTACTGCACCTGTTCTGAAACGTATGAGTGGTGCGGATAATAAATAGTTAAACCCGTCCTCTTATGCTGGTTCGGGGTGGTGCTACTGGTTACCGAGTAACTGATGCGCGAGCCTGCCCAATGTCTCTATCGCTTTATGATCAGACTCTTTGTCTAACGGACCGAAGCAGAGGCGGAAATAATTCTGATATTTACCACCCACGGTGAACATGGCCCCCGGTGCAATACTAATACCATACGTCAGCGCCTTTTCCGACAATGTTAGTGTATTAATCTGCTTTGGCAGTTCCACCCAGAGCAGCAGTCCGCCCTGAGGGCATGTTGTCCGGGAGCCGGCAGGGAAATGCTTGCGAATTAAAGCTTTGGCAGCATCCCGGCGCTGCTGATAAACGGGTTTTATCCTGCATAAGTGATGATCATAACCACCGTCTTCAAGAAAGCGTGACAGGGCAAGCTGAGGCAATACCGGTGTAGTCAGGCTGGTAATATATTTCTGTTGTTCCACCTGAGCATAATATTTTCCGGGTATGATCCAGCCAACGGACAACCCCGGAGCCAGCACTTTGGAAAAAGAGGAAACCAGCAAAACCCTGTTATCGTCATCATAAGCTTTAATGGCTTCAGGGCACCCGGGGCGATAATCCAGCTCGGTACAGATCAGCCACTGTATCCTCTGTGCTGTTATTTTTTGTTTTATCTCAATACTGTGGACAGTTTTTCGAGAACTCAACATTGATGCACCAAGGCTTGCACCGCAAGGGCTAGGATTTAATTGCAAGTTTGGGGTTTCTCAGACCTGCTAAAAAGTACCCTATGCACTGAAACCCTTGGTATTACTGGGGAAAAAGTGTCCACAGTATTGTTATCTGAATCTGTCACGAATAGTGTGCCAGCTTTAGGCTTTACTCTCTACTGACAGGAGGGTGAATCCAATGAAAGAGACAGAACAAAACTCAAAGCTGACCGGTGTGCTGACGGTTGTTGCCGGGAAAATCAAAGTCCGGAAGCAGCGGACAGCCGGGCGCAGGCAGCTGGTCAGTAGGTCAGACCATATGCTGAAAGATATTGGTGTCAACCGGTTTGATGCTGAGCGTGAGTATGGCAAGCCCTTCTGGAAGAAATAACTCAGCAATGATGTAAAGCAGCGGAGTAAGGCTATGTGGCAAGTGCCGGATATGACGCTTTGGTGTGGACGTATTGATGAAGGCGAGAATGCCCGGCGCTGGCATCAGGATATGGTTGCCTTTAATCCGGATTCCAGTCAGACATCTGGAGTCGTATTACTGGGAATCGCATCCGATGAAGGCGTAAAGCGTAATCAAGGTCGCACAGGAGCCCAAATGGGCTCTGTTGCTCTAAAAAAAATATTAGCATCGTTGCCCCGGCAACAGCCTGTTCCATTATACGATGCCGGGAGTATTGTATGTGAGGGCAGTGATCTTGAGAGCATGCAAACTCTGCAAGCTGAAACGCTAAAGCTTATCTTAAATGCCGGGCACACTCCGGTTGTTCTGGGTGGAGGTCATGAAATTGCAGCGGGCAGTTTTACTGCGCTTGCTGATACCAGAGCGACAGATAAACGTCTGGGTATTATTAACTTTGATGCCCACTTTGATATTCGTCCTGATGCTTGCTCTTCATCCGGAACTCCCTTCAGGCAGGCGGCAGAACGCTGTCAACAGGATGGGAAACCTTTCTGCTATCTCTGTCTTGGTATTGCTGAAACATCAAATACGGCTGCTTTGTTTAATGATGCATCCATGTTAGGTATTAAGTGGCTGAGAGATGATGAGTTGTCTCCGTGGTTGCTTGAGCAGGCAAAGTGCAAGGTGAAGCAGTTTCTGGCGGATGTTGATGAGCTACACCTCAGCATTGATCTGGATGTATTACCCGCCTCGGTTGCACCCGGTGTCAGTGCACCGGCAGCCAGAGGTATTGATATAGCGGTAATGGAGGAACTGTTGGAGCAAATTCGCCGCTCAGGAAAAATCAGGCTGATTGATATTGCTGAGTATAATCCGGAGTTTGATATTGATGGGCGTACTGCACGGGTTGCAGCAAGACTGGTGCATCGCCTGACAAAAGCGTAATGTTGATGAATGGAGTTCACTGATTAATGCTGATAAATCCCGAATGAAACTTCTGATTACCGGTGGAACCGGTTTTATTGGTCATCTTCTTGTCGCTGAGCGTTTAGCTAAAGGTGATGAGATTACTGTGTTAAGTCGTCAGCAACCGACAGTCGTTAAAAAAATGCTGGGTGGGTCGGTGCGTGTTGTTTCCGATTTTCAGCAGTTAGGAGCGGATACCGAATTTAATGCTGTCGTTAATCTTGCCGGTGAAGGGATTCTTGACAAGAGCTGGACGGATGAGCGTAAAGAGATATTGCGCAGCAGTCGTATTGGTGTGACAGCAGCACTGACAGGTTGGCTGAGACATCACCATGTTCAGCCGGAAGTAATGATCAGTGGGTCTGCAGTGGGTTATTATGGTTCTCGTGAGTCTGGTTTGTATTTGTCAGAAGAAAGTGAACCGGGTCATGATTTCGCGGCTGATTTGTGTCAGGACTGGGAAAGGGCGGCTGAACCTGCACTGGATCTTGGTATCAGGTTATGCTTTCTGAGAACCGGTATTGTTTTGCATCCGTCGTATGGTGCACTAGCAAAGATGCTGCCACCCTTTCAGTTCGGTCTGGGAGGGCGTGTTGGTGCAGGCAGGCAAATGATGTCGTGGATTCATATTCAGGATATGATTAATGCAATCAGCTTTCTGCTGGAAAAAAAATCCTGTTCCGGTGCATTTAATCTAACCGCCCCTGAGCCTGTCGCCAATATTGATTTCAGCCGTATACTGGCGGAAAAGCTGCACCGCCCTGCAATATTTCCGGTACCTGCATTTCTGCTGAAGATGATGTTGGGAGAAGGTGCCATCCTGTTGTTGGAAGGACAGACGGTATTACCAACAAAATTACAGCGAGAAGGCTTTCAGTTTCAATATGAAAGGCTGGGGCCGGCACTGGCGCATTTGCTCGGCAAATAGCAGCCATTACCGGTTGAGCATATTATTCGCCCTGATTCAGCAGAGTGCGGGCATCTGACCAGTCAAAATGCTCGCCTTTCCGGGAAGCGTCAGCCTGTTGCTCATCCAGCTGCTGAAAGCGCTCAAGCTCTTCATCTGGCATATAATGCAGGCAATCACCACCAAAAAACCATAACAGGTCACGAGCCAGCATGGGTGTCAGCTGTGGGTAGTTGCCGATAATCTGGCAAATAAACACCTGACCATCATGCAGGGCATCTTCGCCGCCATGTTCCAGTCCGACAATAATATTGTCCAGCCGGGTAGTGATAGCGCTGGCTGTTTCTTCATCAGAAATCATTTCCAGACTCGGGGGCAGGGTTCTGGCCAGCTGGCGAAGTTGCTGAATACAGTAGGCGCGACAGGAGGTTGAGCTCATTTTATAACCGAAGAGGGAATTAAACGAAGCATTATACCATTTTGGTTGCAGCTGTATTGTTTATTGTATTGGCTAATATTTAAGCTCAATGCCCCTTCGGAATATCATCTATACTCTATCTGCTCGGGTTTTGTACCATAAATATCACCATCGAATAATAAATTGAGCATTCCCTTTTCTGACTTTCCTAATGTCTTCGCGGGTGCTTGTACAAAAAGATATCACTAAAGGTTATTCGGTGTTGCCCTCTTGAAAAGGAAAAAAATTATTGGATTGTTTTTGTGTTTCTTAATGACAATCTTCGTTTACGGTGACTGCTATGCAGCATGAAAAAATAGATTTTTGATTAGCTACTTAAGCTTTCTTGTATTTGGATTGTTCGTAAGCGCATGCCAAACAGCATCTACAAAACATAATTTCAACGCCTGATACTGAAGCCTCCACTATTCCAGGAGGCAACATGTCAACTAAACGTCAGTTCTGGTTCCAGCATATTGAGGCCTGGCAACAAAGCCAGCTTTCTCAATCCGAATATGCCCGCCAGCACGGGTTGTCTATCAAATCCTTCAGTTATTATCGCCGTCGTTTCGTTCAGGAACATCAGCAGAGTCAGCAGGAACCCTCTGTTCCTTTACTGCCTGTGAGTGTGGTTCCTGAAGAGCCGGTCGGATCTCCGGCTCAAACGGTGCCAGGCATTACCCTGACCAGTCCGGGCGGGTTTCGTATTGAACTGGCTCCGGGGTTTGATTCGCAGGCTTTGCAGGCAGTTTTGCAACTACTGGAGGCTGCATGATCGGTGATACGGCGTCTCTCAAGGTTTATCTGGCACCGGGTATAACCGATATGCGTAAGTCCATTAATGGTCTTGCCCTGATCGTTAATGAAGTGCTGGCACTTGATCCGTTTTCAGAAAGCCTGTTTGTGTTCTGCAACCGGGGGCGTAACAAACTGAAAATCCTGCACTGGCAAACCAATGGCTTTTGGTTGTACTACCGGCGTCTTGAGAAGGGGCGCTTTAAATGGCCGACAACAGACTCACCGGAGCAAGCCGTCAATATCACCCGAAGGCAGCTGAACTGGCTGCTTGATGGTTTACCGGTCAACCCGAAAGGTGCACACCGGCCTATGCATCATCAGTCCGTGGTTTGATACGCATTGCAATAACCTGACGCAATGAAAAGACGACAGGTATTGTCGGATAATCACCACCATGAAGACTATCACCGTACCCGCCCAAACCTTCGAAGGCCTTCAGCTGAAAGTGACTCAGCTTGAAGCAAAACTGGCGTGGTACGAAGAACAGTTCCGCCTTCAAAAGCATCAGCAATTCGGGGCTTCCAGCGAACGCTTTGAGGGGCAGGGTCAGCTGTTCAATGAAACCGAGGTGCTGGCTGATGAGGAACCCAACGAACCTGACGTTGAACAGGTGCCCGCCCATGAACGCAGGAAACCGGTCAGAAAACCACTGTCGGAAGACCTGCCCCGTGAAATCATAGAAATCGACATTACTGACGAAGAAAAGCAGTGCGATGGCTGCGGTGGTGAACTCAGGGCGTTTGGTCATGAGACCAGCACCAAACTGGATATCGTGCCCGCACAGGTGAAGGTACTGGAGTTTCGTCGCCTGAAATACGCCTGTGCCTGTGAGTCCGGCGTGAAGACCGCCCCGGCACCCAAAATGCCGATTCCCAAAAGCATTTCAACACCCGGACTGCTGGCCTGGATCATTACTAGCAAATACGGCGATGCACTACCACTGTACCGTCAGGAGTTCATTCTCAAGCGCATGGGTGCCGAAATCACCCGTGCGACACTGGCTCAATGGATGATCCGGGTAGCGGATGTGCTGATGCCGCTTTATGAAGCCCTGTGCCAACACCTGGTCAGGCAGCCTTATGTGCAGGCAGACGAAACAACTTTGCAGGTGCTCAAAGAGCAAGACCGGCGCCCGCAGAGCAAGTCTTACATGTGGCTGTACCGAACCGGTGAGCAGCTCGGTTCTCCCGTTGTGCTGTACGATTACCAGACGGGGCGCGACCATGCATGCCCGTTGGCATTTCTGGAAGGGTTCAAAGGCTTCTTGCAGTGTGACGGGCATTCGGCCTATAAAACCCTGAGCAGCAAGCGACCGGAAATAGAGTTGATAGGTTGTATGGCGCATGCCCGCCGAAAATTCAAAGAAGCTCTGGACGTCATTCCGAAAAAGAAAGGTGACAACAGCCAAAAAATCAGCCGCCCGGCTCAGGCGTTGAACATGATCCGGCAACTCTACGCCATCGAGCGCCGGATAAAGGATAAAACGACAGAAGAGCGATACCGGGTGCGCCAGTGTGAAAGCCGCCCCATCATGGACAAATTCCGACAATGGTTGGAAAAACAGAAACCACGCATCCTGCCCGAAAGTAAACTGGGCAAAGCCATCACCTATGCCCTGAACCAGTGGCCGTACCTGTCGCGCTACCTCGATAGCGGTTTGGTAGAGATTGATAACAATGCGGCAGAGCGTTCAATCAAACCCTTTGTCATAGGGCGAAAGAACTGGACATTTGCTGACTCAGTGAAAGGCGCCAACGCGAGTGCGGTGCTGTACAGTCTGGTTGAAACGGCAAAAGCCAACGGGCTTGAACCCTATGCCTGGTTCCGCTACGTGCTGACTCAGCTCCCCCAGCTCGAAAAGGGAGCCAGGGTAGAGCATCTGCTGCCCATAAACCTCACCCCGGATGACTTGAAAGCGGTGGTGAACACCGGATATTGAAGAAGATAGTGAAAAAGCAGCATCGGCCTGCCCGTGCTCATTGTGACCATATCTTGCCCGGCACAAACGGCGGAGCCTGCGGATTCAAACCGGGACGGACTGGATGCTGAGGGCATGGTGGTTGTGAGAGTGGCTGCCCGGTATCCTTCGACTGAATATCAAGGTGCTGTAGCCTATCCAGTGCCTTGTGTTCGAGTTCACGCCATGCTTCCTGTTTTCGTGCCTGCTGCCGTGAAGTCTGAAGTATATTGGCACGCGCCCAGAATATTGTAGCTTGCTGCCCATCACCCATCATACGCAGAATATGTCCCTGCAAGCTCAGTGATTGCGGGGTTTCTTTTTCCTGGCGTGAACGTTTTACCAGCGCCATTGCTGCCTGTAAATTCTTATTCGTATCCGGTACCGACCCTGTAATGATTTCCCTGCATGCCAGGGTAAACCGGGTTACTGCGATCACATGGAATAGCTGCCAGTTGTGACTTGTGGCAAAAGCCTCCAACAGGATTGTGGCGAGTTGATCCGCTTTCGAGACGTTATCTGTTTGGTGGTCCAGACACGCCAGCAACCCCAGCTCAATCTGGAGATGGCCGCAAAAGTCAGTCGGCGGCTGGTGCTTGCGTTGGTTCTCCTGTTGGCGCAGCTGCCGGAACAGCCCCTCGGCTTCGGTTAGCTTCTCAACATCGCCGGTTAAATCCAGACAGGTTGCCAACCCCAGCTCAATCTGGAGATGGCCGCAAAAGTCAGTCGGCGGCTGGTGCTTGCGTTGGTTCTCCTGTTGGCGCAGCTGCCGGAACAGCCCCTCGGCTTCGGTTAGCTTCTCAACATCGCCGGTTAAATCCAGACAGGTTGCCAACCCCAGCTCAATCTGGAGATGGCCGCAAAAGTCAGTCGGCGGCTGGTGCTTGCGTTGGTTCTCCTGTTGGCGCAGCTGCCGGAACAGCCCCTCGGCTTCGGTTAGCTTACCTGCTTCCTGTAAACACCGAGCCAACCCCAGCTCAATCTGGAGATGGCCGCAAAAGTCAGTCGGCGGCTGGTGCTTGCGTTGGTTCTCCTGTTGGCGCAGCTGCCGGAACAGCCCCTCGGCTTCGGTTAGCTTCTCAACATCGCCGGTTAAATCCAGACAGGTTGCCAACCCCAGCTCAATCTGGAGATGGCCGCAAAAGTCAGTCGGCGGCTGGTGCTTGCGTTGGTTCTCCTGTTGGCGCAGCTGCCGGAACAGCCCCTCGGCTTCGGTTAGCTTACCTGCTTCCTGTAAACACCGAGCCAACCCCAGCTCAATCTGGAGATGGCCGCAAAAGTCAGTCGGCGGCTGGTGCTTGCGTTGGTTCTCCTGTTGGCGCAGCTGCCGGAACAGCCCCTCGGCTTCGGTTAGCTTCTCAACATCGCCTGTTTCTTCAAGACACCGAGCCAACCCCAGCTCAATCTGGAGATGGCCGCAAAAGTCAGTCGGCGGCTGGTGCTTGCGTTGGTTCTCCTGTTGGCGCAGCTGCCGGAACAGCCCCTCGGCTTCGGTTAGCTTACCTGCTTCCTGTAAACACCGAGCCAACCCCAGCTCAATCTGGAGATGGCCGCAAAAGTCAGTCGGCGGCTGGTGCTTGCGTTGGTTCTCCTGTTGGCGCAGCTGCCGGAACAGCCCCTCGGCTTCGGTTAGCTTCTCAACATCGCCTGTTTCTTCAAGACACCGAGCCAACCCCAGCTCAATCTGGAGATGGCCGCAAAAGTCAGTCGGCGGCTGGTGCTTGCGTTGGTTCTCCTGTTGGCGCAGCTGCCGGAACAGCCCCTCGGCTTCGGTTAGCTTACCTGCTTCCTGTAAACACCGAGCCAACCCCAGCTCAATCTGGAGATGGCCGCAAAAGTCAGTCGGCGGCTGGTGCTTGCGTTGGTTCTCCTGTTGGCGCAGCTGCCGGAACAGCCCCTCGGCTTCGGTTAGCTTCTCAACATCGCCGGTTAAATCCAGACAGGTTGCCAACCCCAGCTCAATCTGGAGATGGCCGCAAAAGTCAGTCGGCGGCTGGTGCTTGCGTTGGTTCTCCTGTTGGCGCAGCTGCCGGAACAGCCCCTCGGCTTCGGTTAGCTTCTCAACATCGCCGGTTAAATCCAGACAGGTTGCCAACCCCAGCTCAATCTGGAGATGGCCGCAAAAGTCAGTCGGCGGCTGGTGCTTGCGTTGGTTCTCCTGTTGGCGCAGCTGCCGGAACAGCCCCTCGGCTTCGGTTAGCTTACCCATTCCCTGTTTAGTTCTGGCGATTCCTATTTTTAAATAAATGTTCTCAGGAGCTTGTCGGGATAAACTGGAAAATAAACTCAATGCTTGGGGATAGTTTTTCTTTTTTAAGAAATCCCAGGCTGCCTCTTCTCTTTCTCCTGCTGAAATACAAAAAGTAATCAAAAAGGCAATGACAGCTTTTATTAATCTGTTCATCAGCTATATGAGATAACAATGAATAATTTGTCTGTATGAAGAGTGGTGTAGTGTTTGAAATTATAGATGTGGTATCAGTGTCGTTTGAGGCATGTTGCAAACAATAATCAGAGTTGTGCTGTTATTGGTAGATGGCTTTCGTCGTGCGCTCACGAACGAAACGACGGCGATAATAACTGAAGGATTTGATAGACAACCCGTGCTGGCGGGCATATTCGGATTGAGAAAGCTGGCTTTGTTGCCAGGCCTCAATATGCTGGAACCAGAACTGACGTTTAGTTGACATGTTGCCTCCTGGAATAGTGGAGGCTTCAGTATCAGGCGTTGAAATTATGTTTTGTAGATGCTGTTTGGCATGCGCTTACGTTATAGCTATTGATGGTAAGGCGCTGAGGGGATCGCGCCCCGCTAAGGGTAAAAAAATGGTTCATATCGTCAGTGCTTACAGCGCCAAACTCAGCCTGATATTAGGGTTTACTCCCGTTGAGAGGAAATCCAATGAGATTACTGCTATCCCAGAAATTCTGGACATGTTGGTGGTAGAAGGATGCCTGATAACGAGTGACGCCATGGGTTGTCAGAAAGACATCTGTCAGAAGATCGTGGACAAAAAGGCAGACTATCTAATCTGCGCCAAGAATAATCAACCCACGCTTTGTAAAAACATAGAGAAAGTGTTTACAAAGCACATCGAAGATCATCCGAAAGACCCGGAGCCTACTGATGCCAATGTTTTTTTTGCAGAAACAGAAGAGCAAAGCCGTAATCGTCAGGAACACCGTCGTTGCTGGGTGTTTAATGACGTTTCAGAGATTGATCCTGATAATGAATGGGCAAAACTGACTCAGTTTGCTGTCATTCAGAGAGATCGACTGATCCATTCGATACAAACGACAGAGTTGCATTGTTACATTATGAGTCGGGAAATGCCTGCTCAAAGCGTGCTGGAGAGTGTTCGGGCTCATTGGTGCATCGAGAATGGCCAGCACTGGAAACTCGATGTCAGCTTTGCCGAAGATGCGTCAAAAATCCATGAGCGCACTGCCGTAAAGAACTTAGCCACTGTTAGGCGCTGTTGTTTCAATGCTCACAATCAGAGTGATCGCTTCCCTAAGAAAAGCATGAACCGCAGGATAGAGCTGGCAGGGCTCGATGAAGAGTACCGAGCTGAGTTAATTAGAGAGTGTTCATTTCTCTGAGCAAAAGGTTCGCTGAACGGCATCAGAGCGAAAAAAAGGTTTATTCATATCTTCTCAAATGAAGAGGTAGTGACTTGTATCAAATTCAGTATTTTGAGCCATAAATGTAGCATTGCGGCGCGACATAGAAAAATTGAGCTATTTATTGCCAATAATAAATGCTGATGAGTACTGGAATTTATTTTTTAGCACGATGGAACCTTCCAAGGTTTCGCCCTGGGTTTTAAACCAGCAAGAGGAACAGGCGCTAAAATTGTTGCAGGTGAGTACAAAAGAGTTATTTGAAAACGGGTTTCCGTATGAAGAAACCGTATTAATGACCGCCCGCTATACATTGATTATTACCCTGCTGCACCAGCGGCAAAATCATCAGTTAATTTCTACCCCCAAATACCGGGGGGCTCCAAACCTCCGCATTGAGGATGTTCTGAAGGACGACCTTTTTACTAACAATGATTACTTTAATCAGGCAGGAGAAAGTCTGCTAACGGCTATGCTTTGTCTGCCCAAGTGGTTGGCAGATCCTGATATCATGCTTTATCCGGAGCATGATGTCCTTTCCAAAAAAGATTTTATCCAAGTATCCCCTTTCCCTTTTTACATGCTGGGAGTCTGCCGCAATCCAGTTGTTGAAGCTGATGATGAGCCTATGTCTCCTGGCGGTTTTTTAGGCCATGACCTTGATCATACGGGATACATGCTGGCGTCCTGGAAAGAAGATGTAGCCGTTGTGACGGGTTCAGATTCTGATTTAAAAATTGAGAATGTCATTCAAAAGAGAATACAAGTTCGTAACAGGAGCGTTGCCTTATTTACAGTTCTTGAGGGAGAAGAAATAGAAGCCCTGACAGACACCCTGTTTGACTTGACGCATGAATATGGGCGATCTCCGCTTACGCAAAGACATATTCATTTTTATGACCATTATCACCCCTGGCTGGACAGCCTTCATCTATCTCATAAAAATAAAACCAGAATATGTGTGCACCGATTTTTTAAGTGGTTGGACTATCATCACAGACATGATAGTGAGCTGGAGACGCTAAAATGTTATGCAAGAGATTATTTGCTGGCTGATCAGCATGTGGTTGAGGAAAAATTGAGAAGGATTACTGGCTGGGGGAAAGTCTGTGCTGCTGTGAGAGGTAACAGAAAACTATGCAGGACATTGCTGCAAAAATATTGTGATTTGTATAATGTCGATCCAATGTTAGTGGAAGAAGCATGTCCAACTGATGGTATTGCTCCCTGTTCTTTTGCTTTATGGCTGGATAGAGTAGCTTTCCGCCAATGGTTTATAGAAGTGTTTTGGAAAAACCACCGGGAACTACTTCCATCGGCGGACAGCTTGCCACCAGAATTTTCCAGACTAGACAGCCCTTTTCATTCTGGTGGCAAAGAACAAACGGCATTATAAAGTAGCTTTTATGAAGCCTGACGAATAATCTCAACAGCAGCGGCTACCAAAACCTGACACCCTGCAACAAGGTCTTCTTCTTTGGTATCTTCAGCAAAGTTATGGCTGATGCCGTTAATGCTTGGAACGAACAACATACCTGAAGGCATTACACCTGCGAAAATGTTGGCATCATGCATTGCAGCGCTGGGCATAGACTGCCATTTTCCTGGCAGCTGTTCCTCTGCCGCTTTTGAAAGCACTTCCTGAACTGCCTGACTGATTTCCATTACCGGGAAACCGTCGGCTTCAGCCTGAGCCCAGTCAGGGTAACGCTTGGGGTCAGTTGCACCGATAATGATGTTGGCTCTTAATGGATTCCGGGGGGTTACCCCAGCAGCAAGCCAAGCAACCCTGAAATAGCTGCTTTTCCCCTACGTTTGATGTTATGGATGCATTCAAAAAATCCCAAGTATAGTGGCAGCTTATCCTGTGAAATTCCACGGTGAGGGCGCAACCAGGATCGCAGCAACGACCAGAAGCCCTCCATCGTATTCACATGCACCTCGTGAAAACCATCACCATCTTCATCCCGGGCATACTCCCCAGCGCCATGACAGACAGATTTACGATCATAACCCCATTGCTCAAGCCTGTCGTAAATGCTGTATTCATCAGTATAAATCAGCGTTCCCGGCGCTATGAATTCTGTAATCAGGGGCTTGATTGTTACCTGCTTGACATTAGGCAGCATACGGATCACAACCTGCCCACCCCGCTGGATCATGCCAAAGATCGGAGGCTTTTCTTTCTCCAGAGTACCGCGACCACGAGCACCTCTCAAACGGTTACGGCGGGCTGTCCGCCCTTTTTTTTCACCGCTTCAGGCTGGCCTTTATGCCCCGATACAACGTAAACCTCGTCACATTCAACCTTGCCGTCCAGAACGGTGACCGGGCGTTTGTTGCAGACACTTGTCCTGAGTTGCTGTGTCATCTTTTGCACATCGCTTTTGTTCAGGTCAAGTTCAAGTGCAATCTGTCTGTTCGACTGATTGAGTGACGTCAGGTACAAGCAGTGTATCCAGATTTTTAAAGGCTGGTGATGCCCTGAAAACACCGATAAAGTCAGATCATCAAAGCGACGCCGACAACACTTGCACCAGTAACGCTGTCGCTCCGGCTGAGTGTCATCTTTACCTTGTCGGGTAATATCAGGGCTTTGACAGCGAGGACAAACGACACCATCCGGCCAGCGCATTTGCCTGACTTGTTCGTAACATTTGGCGTTATCGAGGAGATCATGAAACTTCATCATACCGCTGTTTTACACGAATGTGGACGTTAGTTTCAACCGCAGTTACCTCAACACCCCGGAATCCATTAAGAGCCAAATTATACTCGGAAGCCGTCCTTCACTATAACAGTGAAAGACGGCTGAACCGGTTAATCGTAATAACAACAGATTTGAAAGCTGTACTTCTTGCTAGGCGAATCAGAATCACTGTATTTGCATAAATAACCCTGAAACCCATCAACTGCAGGATTATCAAATCCGAGATCATTTGTTTCGCACCTGCCTTTATATATACTATCCGTACTAAATATATATACTGTCGTATATTTTTTTAGTTTCAATGACTCCCCGATAATCTCGTGAGTGATTAGTGCTAGCTCGGTTGCATTCGCCATAAAGTTTATGCATTCCACCTCATTCATGCCTTTTGTAGTTAAAGAAAAAGTCATTAACCATACAATTGTCAGAAGTTTTCTGTACTTCATCGCTAAACATATTGGCGGCTGGTAGTGTTTTAAGATCAATCTTTATTGATTGAGTTCCATCAGAATTTAAAAAGTCGAAGCCATTTGCCCGATTCGCTTTGTTCTGTATGGTGCGGGTATCGTTATAGTGTTATTTTGTGTCGCTGCATAGTTGTTGGTACGTATAAATTCCTGTTTTTATGCCTGGTTGCTAGCATTAGTGTTAGTGTTTTTTTACTATATATCTAACGAAATAGCAGTCAGTGACGCCAATGTATATTCTAAAACCAACATGACCAGCACTATCTGATTTGTAATCCAGAAAAATAAATTTTACTTCAAATACTGCTTTTTTCTTTTAAAAGAAAAGTATAAACAACTTTTTTCTTTTATGTGTGCCGAGCATGTTGCACAGCTTGGGGGTGAAAGTCCCCTGTCCAGCCAGATGAGGGCGAAGGACTAGCGAAGCACAAGGTTTGTATCGCGAGGTGCAGGCTGAAGGCAGTGTGGAGCAAACCTGCGAGTTGACGAACAGAAACCGGATACGAGGCTGTCTGCGTGAGGGCGAGTCAGCATGTGATGACGAAGTCCCATACTCATCCGGACATTCAGGCAGTAAATCCGGCAGTTGTGCAGGGAAGGCGGTGTAACTTACCTCGGGAGGTCTGTGTGGTGTCTGATTTCAGACTGAGGTCATCGTAAGGTGTCCTGATCGCCATACAGAAGTCAGCAGAAGGCATAGTAGCTGGCATATGTCAGTGAAGGCCTGAACGGTACAGAGTGGTGATTAGTTTCTGTTTTCGATACACCGGACAGCAGACAAGTTCAGCAAGCACTGAAACTCATGCCAGGTGGTCACGGCGGAACCGGAGGCTGCGACGCTATGAGGGCTGAGGCTGTATCGGCATCACAGAATTACGAAAGCCCGGCGGGCGATACGAGCCTGATGGATCGTATCGCCAATCCCAGTAATTGATAAGATTATTGGGCGCTTAACTGACCGAAACGCCCAGTACGGATCCGTATGCTGGGTGTTGGTGTGTCATGAGAACAGAGTCGGTCTGTTCGTAACTGTAATTGAGATGGAGGAAGGCCCTTCGGTGGTGGCTTCTGGAAGCGACCACCAAACCACTGTGAGCTGCGCTGATTAAGAGTCAGGGTGGTGAGCGTCACAGAAAAGGCGTAACAAGATTGCGTCAGGTACGAGATCAGGAGATGAACGCAAGTGAACCATTGATGACGTGTCGTAAGCATATACATCGACATCAAAAGTGAGGGGCATCACCACCTCATGATAAGTTCAGGGGTTATCCAGTTACCGCCTGAGCGGTGTCCGGCACAAAGATGGCATGAACTGATTTCAGGCTCTTTTACGGAACATGAGAACCTGTCGCTCTGGTGTTAAGGGAGCCAGCCGAGTTGACGAACAGCAAGGCTCTGAGTACACGCATAGGAATTTACGCATAGGAATTTCAAAAAATCATTATTCCAGTCATTCCTGTAACCTTTGGTTTTCCACCCTCTCAGCATCCTATTACCTGACACTGAATGTTGTGCTTATCTGTCTGATACCACCTAAATCCTATTGATTTGCCCGATATCGCCCTGAAATCCGGATTTCAGACGGATTGAGGGCGTGAACTATGCGATGGGTTTCGCAAGCGCAAGCTGTTGATGGTATTTGTACAGCTCGCGCTGCGGCTTGCCGCGGGTAATGCCGGTAAAGATCATCTGAGCCTGGCAGAGGATGCACTGCAGCGGATCGAGCCCAAAGGTCTGTTTCAGTAACGCCGGAAAGGTGATTTTCAGGGCGTTTCGTTCGGGCTGATTGAGCAGGTTGTAGACGGTGGGCAGCAATGTAGCCCTTACCCGACAGGCCAGAAAACCATAATACCGGATCATTCGGAAACCTTTGTCGGGAATATGTTGTGTCAGTCGCTCTATAAACGCTTCCCCTTCACAGGTTTCATGGCGGCGTGTTTTGGTGCGGTGATCCAGATACTCATACACCACGGTATCACCGCCATAGTGTTTCAGGCGCGACATGGCCAGCGGTGGTCGTTTGATATAGCGCCCCAGGTAGCTGATGGTGCGGTGGGGGCTTTTGGTGGCTTTGGCAAAATGGACGATCCAGTCCTTTTGGTATTGCTCATCGAGAAAATCATTGAAGCCGGAAAGGTCATGACAGCTGTCTTTCAGCTCGGAAGGCAGATCCAGCTCGCCACGTTTAAACGCTTCCCTGAGCAGGTTGATCACGCCGTAACGCCACGCGGGCATGATGGCGTTTTTGGTGAAGTAGACTGACTTCCATTGCTGGTTTCCGTCGTATAATCCGCCACGGGTCACAGAGAGGTGAATATGAACATTCCAGTTCAGCTTTCGGCCAAAGGTATGCAGTGCCGTGAAAATGCCAGGTGTCACGCCTTTTTTCCCGGCAAAGGCCTGCAGGCTTTTTGCCGCCAGTGGGCTCAGTTTACCCAGTAAGGTGCGGTTGATTCTGAACAGCTCCCAGAGTGCATCAGGCATCGTAAAGGTGATGTGTTGCCACTCAGTATCCGGCAACAGCGCTTTCTGGTCAGCAATCCACTGATCGGTCAGTTTTTTGCCGCAGGTATTACACAACCGGGCTTTACAGCCAAAGCAGATCTTTTTGGTGTGAGAGCATTCATGGTTGCTGCATACAAAGCTGGCATACCCCATGATCACCCGCCCGCAGGCCAGTACTTTGCTGATCGCATCAACCACAGCAGGGCGTATCGTATCGGCGTTGCGCTGGTAATAACGCCACCATAACTGATCGCGTAGCAGTAATTGTTTTAGTTTGGACGGCGGTCGGCTGGTCATACGGCCTCATCAATACAGTCGCACGGATGATAACGAATGCAGCCGGTGAAGGGGATGGCATCCTGAGGTTGTTTTTCAGTCGTCCTCCTCTGCCAGTCTTTTGCGTTTACGGTGTTTTCTGAATTTGTGATTGGCCAGCGCCTGAGCACTGTTGAGGGTCACCGGGGGCTGACACTGGGTACAGGTGCGTTCCCCGCTGTGGTGACTTTGGTTGTGAGTGGCCAGCGCCTGAGCACTGTTGAGGGTCACCGGGGGCTGACACCGGGTACAGGTGCGTTCCCCGCTGTGGTGACTGCGGTTGTGAGAGGCCAGCGCCTGAGCACTGTTGAGGGTCACCGGGGGCTGACACCGGGTACAGGTGCGTTCCCCGCTGTGGTGACTGCGGTTGTGATTGGCCAGCGCCTTCGCACTGTTGAGGGTCACCGGGGGCTGACACCGGGTACAGGTGCGTTCCCCGCTGTGGTGACTGCGGTTGTGAGTGGCCAGCGCCTGAGCACTGTTGAGGGTCACCGGGGGCTGACACCGGGTACAGGTGCGTTCCCCGCTGTGGTGACTGTGGTTGTGAGTGGCCAGCGCCTTCGCACTGTTGAGGGTCACCGGGGGCTGACACCGGGTACAGGTGCGTTCCCCGCTGTGGTGACTGCGGTTGTGATCGGCCAGCGCCTTCGCACTGTTGAGGGTCACCGGGGGCTGACACCGGGTACAGGTGCGTTCCCCGCTGTGGTGACTGCGGTTGTGAGTGGCCAGCGCCTGAGCACTGTTGAGGGTCACCGGGGGCTGACACCGGGTACAGGTGCGTTCCCCGCTGTGGTGACTTTGGTTGTGAGTGGCCAGCGCCTGAGCACTGTTGAGGGTCACCGGGGGCTGACACCGGGTACAGGTGCGTTCCCCGCTGTGGTGACTTTGGTTGTGATTGGCCAGCGCCTTGCACTGTTGAGGGTCACCGGGGGCTGACACAGGGTACAGGTGCGTTCCCCGCTGTGGTGACTTTGGTTGTGAGTGGCCAGCGCCATAGCACTTTTGAGGGTCACCGGGGGCTGACACCGGGTACAGGTGCGTTCCCCGCTGTGGTGCTGCGGTTGTGAGTGGCCAGCGCTTGTTTGTTGGGCAATGTATTGCCACATTCGCGGCAGATTTGGGGGCCGGAGTGGATAAGTGCCATGTGCTGTTGCAGTTGCTGATGGCGATAGTGCTTGCCACACTGAGAGCAAGCCTCCAGTTCTCCGTGCTGATGCTGTTTGAGGTGCGCCTGCAGCTTAGCCGGTATATAAAATTCACGTTGACACTGCCCGCACTGTAACCTGGCACCGAGCCGCCGGAGACGGATTAACGGGTTGCCGGGGGGCGCTGCGGGGGGAGAGCTGACCTCGCCGTTCTCCCCACCCTCGGCATCGTCAATGTCCATAGAGTCCGCCTGCTGGCTGCAGGTGGCCATCAGCGAAAAATCCGAAGCGGCCTGCCACTGTTGTAGGATGCCCAGCACCCGGGCTGTTTCCTGTTCCAGCAGCCGGATCCATTCCGAGACCGGACGGGGCACCCTGTCAAACTGACTATCCACACTGAACAGTTCAGGCAGCCACTGACCGCTCTCACTGACCAGTTGGGTCTCGTCATGGGGTAGCGCCTGCGCCTGCCAATACGGTATGTTTTCCGGCAGTAGTGAACGCAAGCCCCCGGTGGTGTCGTCATCAAGCTGTTCCCGCCGGGTTACCGGGGTTGTCAGGGCGCGTATCCGGTTAATGACCCCGATGCGTTCGCCGGTCACCGGGCCGGGACAGAAGGCACGTTCCAGCAGATCCATAGCGACGGCGGTCCAGACGGGCAACGGCAGATACAGCAAGGCTTGGCCGGATTCCTTTTTTTGCCAGTAAGGGTCGAGGTCGAGCATGACCGGCAGGCGCAGTACCGCACCACCGAGCCCCGAGGCTTCAGGCAGCCGGTTCTCGTTGAAGCCGATATTGCCGCCGTGGCGGTCTCCCAGCAAAATCCCGTGCTGCAGAAACAGCTGATAGATTTCAGCAAACCGCCACACCCAGGTCAGGGCGAAATCCAGCCGTTCGAACAACGTGGCTGAACCCATGGCCTCCAGCTGCCGGTCGGCAATAAAATCCACCGCTGACATCGCCATAACGGGCTTGTCTCCCCAGCGAAAGGCCAGTAGTAACGGACAGGTATGAAAAGCCAGCTGTTTATAACCCGGTTGCTGAATCGCCCGGTACAGGGTCAGCTCCTGTTCAAACCGCGGAATATGTTTTTTGGAGCGGGCCAGCTTGAGAATATAATCCGGATCACCGGGAAACCGGATGACCAGGCTGCGGTTGCCGTGAAACAGATATCGCTGTTGCCCGGCGTCAAACTGCTGGCAAAAGGTTTGCAGTTGCCGGTTGTCGCTCAGTGGGTTCTGTTGCTTTTGGGCAAGGGCCCAGAGTTTGTTCATTACCGGGCTGTTATCAATCAGCGCCTGCCGGGAGGCCGGGGTCAGGGGCGGAAATAAGGCAGACAGATCGTCTGGCGGTGCTTCTGTCTGCAACCGTAAGGCCGCCAGACCGGGAGCGGATGCGGTTGCCGTGGGTGCAGACGGTTTCGTCTGCGGGCTGTTGTTCGCCATCCCCCAGGGCAGGGAAGAAAATAACCAGTCTTCTATCGCCGGGGGGATCAGAGTGTCGTTGGATAACGATGCCGGTACGGTCGCATCCATGTCAGCATTTATGGGCAATGGATCTGCATCAACAGTACTGTGATAACCGCTGTCAGCTGAATCATGGCAGGCTTCAGATGTCGTGGGACGGGGTGGCTTGTGTGTGCACCGGGCTAGCTGCTGACGTGCCTGTTTGGCAGATAAGCACTGCTTTTTGGCCGGAGGGCGATGATCAGTTAACGCTTCCACTACGGAGGCGGTAAACAGCCGGGAAGGCCCCGGTTCGCCAACATGACTACAGACATCAGAGGCTGTTATGCCGGGCAAATGGGTCATCAGCGAGGCATTATCAGTCCAGACTGGCGGTCGGCAGGTGCGGCACCTGGCGATATGGTTTTCCAGCTCAGTCGTTGCAATCTGCTCCCCGCAGCCAACCGGACAAGGCCACAGCAGAGTGTTAAGCAGGCGGGCCGTGTTCAGTTTGCGGGAGAACTGAGATCGTCTGGCATGACAGTCGGGACATTTTGTTATGCTAGAGCCCGGCTCTTCGAGGTGGGCATCACACAGGCTATAGCCGCATTTACGGCACCAGGCAACCTGTGTTTCGATTAAACCCTGACACATATAACAGTACAGGTTCCTGCACCTGTCAGGCAGTTCGGTCGTTAACGAGTATGACTGCCCGTCAATAAAGACATCACGGGTTACCTTCAAGACTGCACAGAGGCATGAACCTGACAGCAATAATATTGTAAACGACAAAATACATGTGCAGAGTTTACTCATTTGCAGATTGTTGTTGTATCTGGTGAGGTATCATGGTTGTTTGACAGAAATCTTCAGCGTAGATCAAACGACAGTTTTTAGCCTGACGTTTAGTGCAATCAAAAAGTTGCCGCGCAGCGGCCTACGTTCACGCATAGGAATTTCAAAAAATCATTATTCCAGTCATTCCTGTAACCTTTGGTTTTCCACCCTCTCAGCATCCTATTACCTGACACTGAATGTTGTGCTTATCTGTCTGATACCACCTAAATCCTATTGATTTGCCCGATCTCACCCTGAAATCCTGATTTCAGACGGATTGAGGGCGTGAACTATGTAATCGGTTTCGCAAGCGCAAGCTGTTGATGGTATTTGTACAGCTCGCGCTGCGGCTTGCCGCGGGTAATGCCGGTGAAGATCATTTGAGCCTGGCAGAGGATGCACTGCAGCGGATCGAGCCCAAAGGTCTGTTTCAGTAACGCCGGAAAGGTGATTTTCAGGGCGTTTCGTTCGGGCTGATTGAGCAGGTTGTAGACGGTGGGCAGCAATGTAGCCCTTACCCGACAGGCCAGAAAACCATAATACCGGATCATTCGGAAACCTTTGTCGGGAATATGCTGTGTCAGTCGTTCTATAAATTCTTCCCCTTCACAGGTTTCATGGCGGCGGGTTTTGGTGCGGTGATCCAGATACTCATACACAACGGTATCACCGCCATAGTGTTTCAGGCGCGACATGGCCAGCGGTGGTCGTTTGATATAGCGCCCCAGGTAGCTGATGGTGCGGTGGGGGCTTTTGGTGGCTTTGGCAAAATGGACGATCCAGTCCTTTTGGTATTGCTCATCGAGGAAATCATTGAAGCCGGAAAGGTCATGACAGCTGTCTTTCAGCTCGGAAGGCAGATCCAGCTCGCCACGTTTAAACGCTTCCCTGAGCAGGTTGATCACGCCGTAACGCCACGCGGGCATGATGGCGTTTTTGGTGAAGTAGACTGACTTCCATTGCTGGTTTCCGTCGTATAATCCGCCACGGGTCACAGAGAGGTGAATATGAACATTCCAGTTCAGCTTTCGGCCAAAGGTATGCAGTGCCGTGAAAATGCCAGGTGTCACGCCTTTTTTCCCGGCAAAGGCCTGCAGGCTTTTTGCCGCCAGTGGGCTCAGTTTACCCAGTAAGGTGCGGTTGATTCTGAACAGCTCCCAGAGTGCATCAGGCATCGTAAAGGTGATGTGTTGCCACTCAGTATCCGGCAACAGCGCTTTCTGGTCAGCAATCCACTGATCGGTCAGTTTTTTGCCGCAGGTATTACACAACCGGGCTTTACAGCCAAAGCAGATCTTTTTGGTGTGAGAGCATTCATGGTTGCTGCATACAAAGCTGGCATACCCCATGATCACCCGCCCGCAGGCCAGTACTTTGCTGATCGCATCAACCACAGCAGGGCGTATCGTATCGGCGTTGCGCTGGTAATAACGCCACCATAACTGATCGCGTAGCAGTAATTGTTTTAGTTTGGACGGCGGTCGGCTGGTCATACGGCCTCATCAATACAGTCGCACGGATGATAACGAATGCAGCCGGTGAAGGGGATGGCATCCTGAGGTTGTTTTTCAGTCGTCCTCCTCTGCCAGTCTTTTGCGTTTACGGTGTTTTCTGAATTTGTGATTGGCCAGCGCCTTCGCACTGTTGAGGGTCACCGGGGGCTGACACTGGGTACAGGTGCGTTCCCCGCTGTGGTGACTGCGGTTGTGATTGGCCAGCGCCTGAGCACTGTTGAGGGTCACCGGGGGCTGACACCGGGTACAGGTGCGTTCCCCGCTGTGGTGACGGCGGTTGTGATTGGCCAGCGCCTGAGCACTGTTGAGGGTCACCGGGGGCTGACACCGGGTACAGGTGCGTTCCCCGCTGTGGTGACTGCGGTTGTGATTGGCCAGCGCCTGAGCACTGTTGAGGGTCACCGGGGGCTGACACCGGGTACAGGTGCGTTCCCCGCTGTGGTGACTGCGGTTGTGATTGGCCAGCGCCTTCGCACTGTTGAGGGTCACCGGGGGCTGACACCGGGTACAGGTGCGTTCCCCGCTGTGGTGACTTTGGTTGTGAGTGGCCAGCGCCTTCGCACTGTTGAGGGTCACCGGGGGCTGACACCGGGTACAGGTGCGTTCCCCGCTGTGGTGACTGCGGTTGTGAGTGGCCAGCGCCTTCGCACTGTTGAGGGTCACCGGGGGCTGACACCGGGTACAGGTGCGTTCCCCGCTGTGGTGACTTTGGTTGTGATTGGCCAGCGCCTGAGCACTGTTGAGGGTCACCGGGGGCTGACACCGGGTACAGGTGCGTTCCCCGCTGTGGTGACTGCGGTTGTGAGTGGCCAGCGCTTGTTTGTTGGGCAATGTATTGCCACATTCGCGGCAGATTTGGGGGCCGGAGTGGATAAGTGCCATGTGCTGTTGCAGTTGCTGATGGCGATAGTGCTTGCCACACTGAGAGCAAGCCTCCAGTTCTCCGTGCTGATGCTGTTTGAGGTGCGCCTGCAGCTTAGCCGGTATATAAAATTCACGTTGACACTGCCCGCACTGTAACCTGGCACCGAGCCGCCGGAGACGGATTAACGGGTTGCCGGGGGGCGCTGCGGGGGGAGAGCTGACCTCGCCGTTCTCCCCACCCTCGGCATCGTCAATGTCCATAGAGTCCGCCTGCTGGCTGCAGGTGGCCATCAGCGAAAAATCCGAAGCGGCCTGCCACTGTTGTAGGATGCCCAGCACCCGGGCTGTTTCCTGTTCCAGCAGCCGGATCCATTCCGAGACCGGACGGGGCACCCTGTCAAACTGACTATCCACACTGAACAGTTCAGGCAGCCACTGACCGCTCTCACTGACCAGTTGGGTCTCGTCATGGGGTAGCGCCTGCGCCTGCCAATACGGTATGTTTTCCGGCAGTAGTGAACGCAAGCCCCCGGTGGTGTCGTCATCAAGCTGTTCCCGCCGGGTTACCGGGGTTGTCAGGGCGCGTATCCGGTTAATGACCCCGATGCGTTCGCCGGTCACCGGGCCGGGACAGAAGGCACGTTCCAGCAGATCCATAGCGACGGCGGTCCAGACGGGCAACGGCAGATACAGCAAGGCTTGGCCGGATTCCTTTTTTTGCCAGTAAGGGTCGAGGTCGAGCATGACCGGCAGGCGCAGTACCGCACCACCGAGCCCCGAGGCTTCAGGCAGCCGGTTCTCGTTGAAGCCGATATTGCCGCCGTGGCGGTCTCCCAGCAAAATCCCGTGCTGCAGAAACAGCTGATAGATTTCAGCAAACCGCCACACCCAGGTCAGGGCGAAATCCAGCCGTTCGAACAACGTGGCTGAACCCATGGCCTCCAGCTGCCGGTCGGCAATAAAATCCACCGCTGACATCGCCATAACGGGCTTGTCTCCCCAGCGAAAGGCCAGTAGTAACGGACAGGTATGAAAAGCCAGCTGTTTATAACCCGGTTGCTGAATCGCCCGGTACAGGGTCAGCTCCTGTTCAAACCGCGGAATATGTTTTTTGGAGCGGGCCAGCTTGAGAATATAATCCGGATCACCGGGAAACCGGATGACCAGGCTGCGGTTGCCGTGAAACAGATATCGCTGTTGCCCGGCGTCAAACTGCTGGCAAAAGGTTTGCAGTTGCCGGTTGTCGCTCAGTGGGTTCTGTTGCTTTTGGGCAAGGGCCCAGAGTTTGTTCATTACCGGGCTGTTATCAATCAGCGCCTGCCGGGAGGCCGGGGTCAGGGGCGGAAATAAGGCAGACAGATCGTCTGGCGGTGCTTCTGTCTGCAACCGTAAGGCCGCCAGACCGGGAGCGGATGCGGTTGCCGTGGGTGCAGACGGTTTCGTCTGCGGGCTGTTGTTCGCCATCCCCCAGGGCAGGGAAGAAAATAACCAGTCTTCTATCGCCGGGGGGATCAGAGTGTCGTTGGATAACGATGCCGGTACGGTCGCATCCATGTCAGCATTTATGGGCAATGGATCTGCATCAACAGTACTGTGATAACCGCTGTCAGCTGAATCATGGCAGGCTTCAGATGTCGTGGGACGGGGTGGCTTGTGTGTGCACCGGGCTAGCTGCTGACGTGCCTGTTTGGCAGATAAGCACTGCTTTTTGGCCGGAGGGCGATGATCAGTTAACGCTTCCACTACGGAGGCGGTAAACAGCCGGGAAGGCCCCGGTTCGCCAACATGACTACAGACATCAGAGGCTGTTATGCCGGGCAAATGGGTCATCAGCGAGGCATTATCAGTCCAGACTGGCGGTCGGCAGGTGCGGCACCTGGCGATATGGTTTTCCAGCTCAGTCGTTGCAATCTGCTCCCCGCAGCCAACCGGACAAGGCCACAGCAGAGTGTTAAGCAGGCGGGCCGTGTTCAGTTTGCGGGAGAACTGAGATCGTCTGGCATGACAGTCGGGACATTTTGTTATGCTAGAGCCCGGCTCTTCGAGGTGGGCATCACACAGGCTATAGCCGCATTTACGGCACCAGGCAACCTGTGTTTCGATTAAACCCTGACACATATAACAGTACAGGTTCCTGCACCTGTCAGGCAGTTCGGTCGTTAACGAGTATGACTGCCCGTCAATAAAGACATCACGGGTTACCTTCAAGACTGCACAGAGGCATGAACCTGACAGCAATAATATTGTAAACGACAAAATACATGTGCAGAGTTTACTCATTTGCAGATTGTTGTTGTATCTGGTGAGGTATCATGGTTGTTTGACAGAAATCTTCAGCGTAGATCAAACGACAGTTTTTAGCCTGACGTTTAGTGCAATCAAAAAGTTGCCGCGCAGCGGCCTACGTTCACGCATAGGAATTTCAAAAAATCATTATTCCAGTCATTCCTGTAACCTTTGGTTTTCCACCCTCTCAGCATCCTATTACCTGACACTGAATGTTGTGCTTATCTGTCTGATACCACCTAAATCCTATTGATTTGCCCGATCTCACCCTGAAATCCTGATTTCAGACGGATTGAGGTGAAAAGGAAAAAGAGGCTATCAATGCGCAAAATACGTGAGATTCTCCGACTTCGCTTCGAGTGTCAGCTCAGCATTCGGCAAATTTCCAGAAGCAGCCGAGCCAGCGTGGGAGCGGTCAACAACTACCTCAGCCGGTTTGAGGCATCGGGCTTGTCCTGGCCACTGCCTGATGACATGGACGACAAGGCTCTCGTCAACCGGTTGGCACCGGCTCCGGTAACCTGCACTGAGTCAAAAATGGTAGACCCTGACTGGCAGGAGGTTCACCAAACCCTCAAGCGCAAGGGCATGACCAAGCAGCTGGTGTGGGAAGAGTATTGTGACGTCTATCCCCACAATGCCTACAGCGACTCCCAGTTCTGCCACCGCTACAGGCAATGGTGCGGGAAACAAAAGCGCTCAATGCGCCAATACCACCGGGCCGGTGAGAAGCTCTTTGTGGATT
>CBDHDU010000019.1:0-25266 GCA_965261725.1 Endozoicomonadaceae bacterium
CTTGGGAGCTATTTCGCTTTACCACTGGTTCGGTGTGCTTGAGTACTCTTTTAAGTAGCGTTTGGAAGGATGGTATGAGCTCATTGATTATGACTTCTGCGTCAATATGCTGCCAGTCCGCCGGGTTAATTGAGATGACTGAAGTGGTAGTAAGCGAAGGAGAGGGGGGAATTGAAAAAAATTCAAATTGTTGCCTTTGTATCTCAATAGCCTCAAGAGCCGGTGATATTGTCTCTACACATAGCTGCACGGCTTGATATGCTCGCCTTCGCGCTGAATCGAGCCCTAACCGTGTCAGGGTATCCTTTGTTTCCTCGAGAATAGTAGATATGTGGTTTGCCTGTTCTCTAAGTTTTGCTAACTCTCGATAAGGTGGTGAAAATTTCTGTTCAGCTTCAGTTAAAAATCTGGAAAATCGTGTTATGAACTGCTGGCACATTTCCTTGGGGTTGCCTTCATAGCTTTTCGGTAAGTGCGAGAATAGTCGCCAGCACTTAATAAGTGACTCGATAACGTCCAGCCTTAACGAGTTATATTCAGAGCATCTGGGGTCAGATTTATCCAGAATCTCAAGTGAACCCTGAATGCATGGTTCGAAAGCTTCCCGAAGAGCTTGCCAGCCTTGCCATTCGAGTGCGCCTTGGTGCAATACGGTGACTTCTGCCAATAGCTTCAGTGCTTCCTGAATGTTTTTTTGTCTTACAGTGACTAAGGTGTGCTTTGGTAAAGCGCAGCGTTTTCTTTTAAGAAGTTGTTTAGCTTGATCGACTTTTTCTTGGGAGAGCGTTTTAAAGCAGGCAAGCAGCTTTGCGTCGAGTTTTCTTTTATGTCTCGATTCGATTATTTTCAGAATTACCCCGTACTTTTCTCCAAATCTAATGAGTGTTTTAAGTGCTGCCTCACATTCCAGCCTATTCCCACATTTTATGTGAGCAGCAGGTTCACTATGTGCTATATAATCATCCACCCACTTTCTGGTTGCTTGCTGTTGTGGTAGGTACATATCCGCAAAACATGTTGGAATCAAGCCAGAGATTTTGGTTATTGATGTTTCATCAGCTGGCTGGGAGTCAACTACAGCAAGTGTTTCTTGTATCGCTGAAACAAGCTGATCTGGTACTGGTGATAAAACAGGGCTCAGGCTTTCACTATATGAAGCGTGACGATGGGAGGTTTTTTTTGCGGCAGGTGTCTTGTATTTGAGCTTTTGTACCAAAGCGGCTGCTCTGGGGACTGGGTCTGAAGCTATAAAGCAATAGTGTGGAGCAGGGCTGAGTTCCCTGAAGTAGTTGAATGAACTACACTTCCCATGCCTTCTACCTTTTAGGGGTTCTTTATGCAATCAGAACTCTTTCGGGACTTTATTAATTCCATACCGTCATTAAGCGATGAGCAGTGGAAAATTCTTGACAGGACACTGCTCAATGCCCGAATACCGGATGAGGATATAGTAGAAAAACCTGAATCTGATGTTATAGAAAGAGAATCATCTGTAAATAATCCACCTGCCACACCTGATCTTGAAGCAAGCATATTATCTCGCTTTGCTGAACATCCGGAATGTCCCGTGTGTAAAGACCATAATATTCATCGCTGGGGCTTTCAAAGCGGGCGGCAGCGCTACCGCTGCAAGTCATGCAAAGTGACTTTCAATGCATTCAGCAAGACCCCTTTGGCAAGGCTTAGATATCCGGAAAAATGGAATAACTACCTCACGGGTATGACTTACTCCATGACACTGCGCTCGGCAGCCAGTGAGTATGATATTAACCTGAAAACGGCCTTCCGATGGCGCCACTGCTTTCTTGAGGTCATAAATAATGATCAGGCAGAAGAGCTTTGTGGCATCACAGAGCTTGATGAAACTTTTTTTCGTGAATCATTTAAAGGGCAGAGGAAAGACCTGCCAAGGCCTTCTCGAAAACGCGGAGATGATCCGAACAAAGCTCGGAAAGTCCCGGTAATGGTAGCCAGAGACCGTGAACGGCACACTGTTGATGGTATTTTGGAAAACGAAAGTGCTAATGAGTTGTGCCGCCATTTAAACGGTCGTATATCGATTGAAGCAACGGTCTGTGCGGATGCACACCTTGCACATGAAAAGCTTGCAGAGAAGCTTGGATTTGAGTTTAAGGAACTGGTTACCTCGGCAGGCCAGCATGTTCTGGAAGGTGTCTATCATATTCAACACGTTAATGCTTACCATAGCCATTTAAAGCGCTGGATTGGTGGTGTGTTTCGGGGAGTGGCTACCCGCTATCTCCCGCATTACCTGGCTTGGAAGCGAGATCTGTCAGAAGCCGTTCAGCTAAGCACTGACCGATTCGTCAGAAAAATCATGGAACATTGGTGCTTTCAACTATCTCCGGGAACTTAGCCGTGGAGCAGGGTGGCTGGCCAGAATAATTTTGTCAGGTATTCCCTTTCCCGATGATACGCGTGAAATTGAAGCGCTGAAAAAGTTGTGGATATCAAACATCAACACAGTTGATTGAGGCATGTTGATATCCAGAGGATATCGCTGCGAACCACGTATTCGATAGCAGATATCAGATTTATTATGAGTCGGTTCATAAAAAGCAATAATCTGTTTTGAGTTACAGGTCAGCGGTGGCCTTAATGGCGTAATGACTGCCCCCTTTAAATCAGGCTCTTCAGGCATATCTGTGGGTAAACAGAAACGAATTTTGAGGGTAGAAGCACCAGCGGCTGACTTCTGGTAATTTTTTTGTTTGCAGACAAAAAAGAACAAGAAGCGCGCTGATGCTGATAAAAACTATCCTCAATAAAGTTCATAAACTCAAGTCTTTTGTTTATCAGGATGTAAAACTCGGCTTCTACCAGGGCTCTGAAGTATTCAATGTGACTGTGGCTCCACGGAAGAACAGTCATGCTATCTGCTCAGGATGCAAAAAAGCTGCTCCGGGCTATGACCGCCTTGCTGAGCGTCGCTTCGAATTCGTTCCCCTCTGGGGCATCAGGGTTTTTCTGCTCTACAGAATGCGTCGGGTTGAATGCAAGACATGTGGCGTAAAGGTTGAACAGGTTCCATGGGCGGATGGCAAGAAAGAACTTACCAAAGTCTACATGCAGTTTTTGGCAAACTGGGCCCGAAAGCTCTCGTGGAAAGAGGTGGCCTGCATTTTCAATACCTCATGGGAGAAGGTCTTTCATGCTGTTGAGTATGTGGTTGAATGGGGCAAAGCACATCGCCCTCTCGACAATATCAAGGCCATTGGTGTGGATGAGGTGGCGTATCAAACAGGCCATAAATACCTGACTGTGGTTTACCAGATCGACCGTGACAACACACGACTGTTGTGGGTTGGACAGGAGCGAACCGAAGCCACCATTCGCAGTTTCTTCTCATTCTTTGGTGCACAGAGAAGCCAGCAGTTGAAGTATGTCTGCTCTGACATGTGGCAGCCCTACGTGAAAGCGATTGCGGAGTATGCCAGCCAGGCGCTGCATATTCTGGATCGTTTCCATATTGTTGCCATGCTGAACAAGGCTATTGATGAAGTCAGAGCCTCAGAGCACAAACAGCTTCAGGCAGCCGGATATGAACCTGTTCTGAAAAAAACTCGCTGGTGCCTACTCAAGAGAAAAGAGAACCTGACCGAGAAAGAAGAGATCAAGCTAAACACAGTGCTCCAGTACAACCTGAAAAGTGTCAGGGGTTACCTGCTCAGAGAAGAGTTCCAGGTTTTCTGGGACTAGTGTGCCGTAGCACATACAAGGGAAGTAAAAGGATTACTTTCTGAAGATGTGGAAGCTATGGAAGAGATGGCGGTAGACCCGCCGAAATCGGCTGTCGAAAGCAGGTTTCAAACCACCTCAAGCTGCTGTCGTTAAGAGCGGTGGTAGTGAGCGTTGAGGAAAAGGCGAAAGTAAATTCGTCAGGTATGGTACAGAGAGATGAGTAAACCCGAATCTTTGTTGAAGCGTCGTAAGGAACTTTTTCGGCATCAAAACCTGAGGCTTAGTCCTCCTCAGGGATAAGTCTGCAAGTGAATTTCGAATGCTGTGCAGGCGGTGTCCGGCGTTGAGAAGGCATGACTCTGTACTGGGCTCTTTCATGGAACTGCGGGAACCTGTCGTGCAGGTGTAAAGGGAGACTCTCAAGTGGCGACCACCACAAGAGACTGAGTACCGATACTGCGCACAGGGGCGGAGTAGCTCGTAGTAGTGTTGAAGCTCCTGTAATAGGGGGGGAGCGAAGGGGCTGCGTTAGGTGGCTCGTTGTGGAATGCAACTGTCCCAAAGGATCTTGTCTGGATGCCTATAAAGGGACGTAGTCAGCAACCGGAGGGACAGGATGACATTGCTCAACGGGCAGGGCGGTTGTCACATGGAGGCAAATCTGTTTGTCACTGGCTGGAAAAAGTACAGGTCAGAAAATGTCTCAGAATTGTGATAGGCGTTTACCTGATGGGAGCGGTATGAATCGAGAGGTTCACGTACCGTTCTAAGAGGGGCTGGCGGGGAAGTTCCGCCGGTCTACTCACCCATTTCACCACACTGGGCAGGAAAGTATCTGGATCGGTGGTGCACAAGAGTCATGCGATCAAAGATAGAGCCAATGAAGAAAGTGGCTAAAACTGTTCGGCGACATAAGCCGCTTATCCTGAACTGGTTCAGGGCAAAAAAGGCATTTTCCAGCGGAATTGTTGAGGGGCTGAATACCAAGATAAAACTCACTACGAGAAAATCGTATGGATTCAGAACCTATAAATGTGCAGAAATTGCTTTATATCATGCGCTTGGCAAGCTGCCTGAACCAGAAACTACCCACAGATTTTGCTGACGAGGCTTAAATCAAGACGTTCCGTCTCGTGGTGCTTAGTATTTGATATAATCAGCTTGGGTATTATTGGGGTCTCTAGAAGAGCTCTCTTGGAGCCTGTAGTAGAATCTGGTTCGCTCCATACGAATATATTGACAGAAACCAAAAAGCCTTCCGCGTTTGTTTCATATTCTTCTATGGAGCCAACAGCATGTGCTGGTGATTCATCCAGCTTGTCTGCTAATAGTTGAATTAGCCCCCGTCGTACATCAAATGTTGCTCCTCTTTGCACTGGTACGAGTAAGAATATTCTTGTTACTCCTGAGTTTTTTTCATCATCCTTCGGCCAGTATTGCAAGTGCATCCATAAGTTATAACTGTTATCTTCAGGTGTTTTGAAATGGAAAAAATTACCTCCTTTCTTGTTGTAGCAGCAGCAATAAAACTGTTCAGAACTCTGAACGGGATAATCCAGTTTCCCTGCCTGAGCCTGAATATAAAAAAATAAAAATAAAATAACGCAAGGCCGCCACCAGAGAACCATTGTATCTCCTTATTTTTATTAAGGAGAAAGCATAGACGATTCTCTGGTGACTGATATGCATTCAGGCAGAAAGGCAGGGTTCCCAGTCTTTCCAGACAGGCTCTAACCCTTGTGTTTTTATCGCGACCGCAACCTCTTCCGGACGACGGTTATCATCAATACTGAACTGTTCCAGTGACTCATCCCGCTCAGCATAGCCACCGGGATGGGTGCTGGACCAGGCGCTCATGGTCGTTACACCCAGCGCCATCACGTTGTCTCTGAAGTGTGCAGATTCGCGCGTGGACAAAGATAATTCCATATCCGGTTTGAATAATCGCCAGGCACAGATTAATTGCAACAACTGTCGTTCACTTACCGGATGCTTTGGTTGAAATGAGCCTTCACAGGGACGCAGACGAGGGACGGAGAGGGAGTATCGGGTACGCCAGTATTGCTTTTCCAGATAGTCGAGATGGAATGCTGTGTAGAGTGAATCCAGCCGCCATTCATCGAGCCCCAGCAAAGAACCGATACCGATTTTTTCAACGCCGGCGCGTCCCAGTCTGTCTGCGGTATCAAGGCGATAATCAAAGTCTTGTTTACTGCCCCGCAGATGATTACGGGCATACGCTTCGCGCTGGTAAGTTTCCTGATAAACCAACACGGCATTCAGGCCAAGATCGATGAGCTCCTGATAATCATTCTGTTCCAGCGGCTGGACTTCAAAGCTGATATGAGCGAAGTTCTCCCGCAGCTTTGGCATGACTTCACGGAAATAATCCATACCGACCGTACCATTCGCTTCGCCAGTCACAATCAGAATATGTTCAAACCCCATTGCTTTGATTGCGGCGATTTCACGTTCCAGTTCTGACATGGAAAGCGTTTTACGACGAATTTTATTACCCAGACTGAACCCGCAGTAAGTACAGATATTGGTGCACTTGTTAGACAGGTAGAGTGGAATATACAGCTGCATGGTATTGCCAAACCGCTGGCGGGTCAGCTGCTGGCTGCGTTGAGCCATTGCTTCAAGATAAGGTGCTGCAGCGGGCGATATTAATGCCATAAAATCGCTGATATCCAGCCGGCTTTTTCCCAAGGCCAGCTCGACATCGGCGCTCTGCTTACTGTTTATTTCCAGCCTGAGCGCATCAGGATTCAGCGTTTTGTAGATATCACTGAAGCTCATGCGGGCTCATCCAGAAATTGAGTCAGTGGGCTGCTGGCTTCAGCAGTATATTGTTTTCCCGGTAGTCCGGCTTCATAAGCCTGTCGCCCGGCAATAACGGCCTGTCGAAATGCATCGGCCATCAGGACTGGATTACCTGCCGTTGCGATTGCTGTATTCACCAGTACCGCATCAGCTCCCATTTCCATTGCCTGCATCGCATCAGCGGGACTGCCGATACCGGCATCGACAACGACCGGAACCCGGCTTTGCTCAATAATTAATTGCAGGAAATCGCGGGAACTGAGGCCAAGGTTACTGCCAATCGGTGAACCTAAAGGCATTACTGCGGCACAACCAACTTCTTCAAGGCGCTTGCAGAGCACCGGGTCTGCATGAACATAAGGCATAACCACGAAACCATCTTTTACCAGCATCTCGGCAGCTTTCAGCGTTTCAATCGGGTCAGGCATCAGGTGACGACTGTCGGGATGAATTTCCAGCTTGATCCAGCGAGTGCTCATTGCCTCTCTCGCCAGACGAGCTGCGAAAACGGCTTCTTCTGCGGTACGTGCTCCGGAAGTATTAGGCAGTAATTTGGTTTGCCGTTCTTGTAGTGGAGAATAGATATCGTCATCGTCACGATTGAGGTCCACCCGGCGCAGTGCAAGTGTTACCAGTTCTGAAGCAGACGCTTCCAGCGCCTTAATCATTGTCTGGCTGTTACGGAATTTTCCGGTTCCGGTGAATAAGCGTGATGTAAATGTATGGTCTGCAATGGTTAGCATTTAGTGCTCGAAATCGTTCTTGTAAAGCTGAGGGAAGGGGTTCGTTGTATTGTCAGGCGATCAGCCACCGGCTGTTGCCTTGATCAGGGTGACCTGATCACCTTCCGCAAGTATGTGCTTATCCCAGTCAGCACGCCTGATTATCGACTGATTCACGGCGATGGCGATACCTTCGCGGTTTTTGTTCAGCGTCTCAAGCATCGTCAGCAGCGGTGCGGCTTCCGGTAACGCGACTGGCTGATTATTAATCATTATCTGCATGGTATTTTATCCGTCCTGCATGAAGATGCCGATTCTAAAGGATTCTGCTCACCCCGTTAAGGTACGACAGGTGAATTCCCAGCATATTCGGCAACTGCTGATAAACATTCAGTGCTGTGCGATAGTAGCATCTTTTTCCCAATTGCCAGTTTTCAGTGAAATTATTAGATGCTTAGATACCGTCCGGATATTGATGGCCTGAGGGCCGTAGCCGTTGCGCTAGTGCTGCTCTATCACTACAAATTCAGTGCTATTAGCGGTGGGTTTGTCGGGGTTGATGTGTTTTTTGTCATTACCGGGTTTGTGATCACCGGTCTCCTGATGAAAACACTGGCGGAAGGCCGTTTCAATTTTATTGAATTCTCAGCCAAACGGATCAAGCGTTTGTTACCCGCACTGGTGGTGGTGGCTTTCATCAGTTTCTTAATGATCTCTCCGTTTTACATGGATGAAGATTATTATATTTTTTCAAAAGCTTGGGTATTTGCGCTGGTAGGGTATAGCAACTTCTACTTCCTCGATGAGTTTGCTAAGTACTTCTCCAGCGATGCCGAAATTATTACCTTGCTGCATACCTGGTCGCTGGCGATTGAAATGCAGTTTTATCTGATCTGGCCACTGGTTTTAATGCTGTTCCACAAGCAGCTTAAGAGACCTGCCGCAGCTGTTGTGTTCGTTGTTGTATGGGCACTAGCACTGGCATTGTCCGTTTACAATACTCATAATCACCCGGAAGCAGCCTATTTCCTGCTACGTGGCCGGTTGTTTGAATTATTACTTGGTGCCGGTTTGGCGATGTTTGCTGACCGTTTACCCAAGCTCAATAAGGCAGCTTCTGAGGGCTTGTCACTGCTTGGTCTGGTAATGATTGTGGGTAGTGCGCTGGTATTAAGTGCTGAAGATGCTTTCCCCGGTTATAACGCACTTTACCCAACGGTGGGTACGGCACTGATTATTTATGCGGGCATGTATGATCATCAGTCATTATTGCAGCGTATTCTCAGCACCCGTGGTTTTGTGTTTATTGGTGCGCTGTCGTATTCAATTTACCTCTGGCACTGGCCGCCGGTAGCGCTGATGAATTATCAGCTGATTGATCTGACCCTGCCTAACCAGCTCATGCTGATTGTGTTTACACTGGTCGCGTCCTGGCTGACCTATACCTTTGTTGAAAAGAAACTACGTTACAAGCCCTGGGGGCTGAAGAAATCTTTCCTGAGTCTGATTTTACTGCCGACGTTTATTGCCTGGTCTGCACAGGCCACCATTCGAATTGCTGACGATATCAGTTTCCGTATCTCGGAAAAAAATCTGGCGCTTTACAAAATTATTAACCAGCAAAACGCTAATGATTTGTTTGATCCGTGTTTTGATGGTGATAATGCCGCTTTCGATCAGAGTGAAAAATGTCTGCTGGGTAATAAAACCGCTGATGGCAAGCCTAATGCTATTTTGGTTGGTGACTCCCATGCGACCTCTCTAGCTGGTTTTGTGGAAACGCTGACCAAAGATACAGATTTCTATACATTGCTGGTGACCAAGGCATCAACACCTTTTATTCTGGCTGAAGACACTCCAGAAGCTCTGGGTAGACAGAAGAAGACTATTCGCAATCAGGCGCTGGAAGAATACCTTTCACAGGAGCCGATGACTGTTTTTGTATCTTCCTGGTGGACCTCATATCTGAATAATGAAAAATTCCAGACCTATTTTATGGATACCGTTGAGTGGCTGAAGGGAAAAGGGCATACCGTTGTGATGCTCGAAGATGTGCCTACACTGCCTTCGTCTTCCTATGCTTATTGTGCCCTGAAGAGTAAACAGTTCTGCTCAATTTCTGCCAGTGACGCAGAAAAGGAACAGGCGAACTTTTATCGCTTTAAGGAAGCTGCATCCGCGCGTTTCCCCGATCTGACCTGGATTAACCCGCGTCAGGTAATGTGTGGGGAAGAAGTCTGTGAAACAGTGATGGATGGTATTCCGCTGTACCGCGATGATAATCATCTGAACTATATTGGTTCAAAACTCTTGGGTGAAGCATATCTTGAGCAGTACGGTAACCCTTTAGAGGTGCTATCTGAACCTGAAAAATCTGATTAACGAAGACCTGCTTGATCAGAGTGGTGTGCAAATTAAAACACAGGATCACCTCGCGGGTTTAAGCTGCTAGTTCCTGAAGACCTCTGTCGAGCGTGTTATGATCGCAGCGCTCGAAGCCCACCTGAGTTATCCCAGGCATGACTCAGGTGGGCAGAACTATTGGGCGCAATCGATCTTCGCGGCAACAATTAACCGTTGTTATCAATTTCTCAAGCGTTCGGATATTGATTCGTCATTGAAACGACTGATTTATTCTTATGTATCATCAAAAGTAGTTACCTGATAAAAGCGCCGGCAATAAATTAGTCGCTCTACAGCAATTTCAAGCCAGTCATAATCCTTCCCAGGGCGGTCGGATAGTGGCTTGAGATCACTCTGGAGTAAGGGTAGCATGACTTCCTGCGGGACTGGGTTATATTCGATAAACATTGCCACACCCTGATGAATATCATATATCAGGTAATCTTCTGCTGTTGCTGACCTTTGCTTCAAGAACAAAAGAAGTCTTTTGTTCAATAGATAGCTGGCTGCCACCCACTGTAAAACGACACACCGCAGATGCTTGAGTTCAAGTTCCGGTAGCATGGTTTTTGGTGCTGAAGAAAAATTTAGCCCGGTTTCACGCCACACTGTATCGACTGTTTTTGCCAGAAGCTGCAATTCTCCCGGATTATCAATACCTGACAGCATTTCATGAAAAAAGGGATATAGTGGCTGCCCGCTTTCTGTCATATGGGAAGTATCGGTCATACCCTTGCTATCCATGCAGAATACTCCCCTTTCAACCTGAATGCGCATGAGCCTGAACAGTAGGTCATAGGACTGCATGGCATTGAGCATGCAGGTCACTCTTTGGACTTGTTCTGGTGAAATATTTTTACTCGACTTTTTGTTACAGAAAGCCAGAGTCAAAATATTTTTACTTTTTTCGCGTGACGTTGTATGTGAGGCTTTTATATAGTGTTTATCATGTTGCGCCATGAATTGGGATTCACGAGGGTTCGTTATTGTCAATACTGTAATACGTTTGCTATGTGGGTGGGTAATTTTCAGCTTGTTATTGACACCAAAATAACAATCGAAAATAAGCAATGCCATTGCAGCTCTTTCCCTGTGTACCTGATCAGCTATTTGTGAAATGAAGCTTTGATTTGTATTCCTGATTTCACTCCAGACTAATTCTTGCTGGTCTTCACTCAGGTTCATTGCCAGAGAATTCATCGAGACGTAGCAGTTAAGACAAAATTTTAACAGCGTAATCTCAAAATCCATCTCTGAGTTAGACTCCAGTAATTTCTGTGCGTTTCTGTTAAAGTTGTGAAGTAAAGCGACCAACTCTGTAGCGCTCCGGCAGGAAAGGTGCCCTTCTATATAACGTTTCCATATAATCAGAGATGTCCTCATTCCAGTCATAGGCTCTGTGCAATAACGTTTTCGTGGTCGATCAGGTATGAACTCAACGCTTCGGGCGGTTGACTGATGCGCGTTAACCCGCTCAGTTTCATTTTTGACGACTGCTGATGACTCGCTTGGAATCTCCGTTAGTTTGCCTTGATTCGAGTCCTTCTTGGGTGAATGCTCCAGTAGAGATGCAGTCGTGGCGCAAGATTTATTTATATTTAATGATGCGAGACCTTCCATTGCCTCCACTTGAGTATCCAGATTATCTAGAGGCGCAGCTGTCACCTCTTTATTCCCGGTAGAGTGGTCATCACCCCCTGTTGGCATTCTGCTTATTGAGGTGACCGATGTTGATACGTTTAAATCTCTTTGGGTCATATTCCCCGCTGCTTGCGGCGCACTACTCAGAGAACTTACTTCATACCCCGCCCCTTGGGGCGGGGTAGTTAATTTAAGGTTGGGGAATAGTTTTTTTATCTTCTGGTGTTGCAGTTTCTTTTTGCTGACCGGTGCCGGGTCAGGTGTTTTTTCTTGTAATGTACTTTTAGCTGAAGTTGAGAACCTGACAGTCCTTTTTCTGACGGCAGAAACTTGAGAATTAACTGGAGCTTTTTGTGTATACCACTCACCGTGGACTCTGCCTGTATTGAAGACATGCTGCATATCCTCAACAGGGCGCTCCAGCAACTGAACATCATCAAAGGTGGGTGCTTTCCAGGCAGTCTTCTCCGGTTTATCGTTTTCAGCTTTCCGCTCCCGTTTGTAATCAGCAGCGTCCAGCAGTTGCTCATTTTGCAGAAATATCGCTAGAGATATAGTTGTGTATTTTTGGTTTTTACTTACCCTGCTGACAGAAAAACTTTCCTGTACTTTTTTTTCAGCTGTTTCATGCGTAGTCAATGCAGGGAAATCTTCCTTTGAAAACGGTGAACAGGGATCATGGTGATGCTGATCTCCGGCTTTGGCTTTTTTTTTTCAGTAATCTCTACCTGATAGCTAAGTGACTCCGAGTCTGAGTTATCAGAATGCTGTCTTACGGGTTCAGGTTTAGATGCTAGTACTGGTTCTGGGTTTAGCTCTGGGGCTGGTTCTGGTTCGATTTGATTAGAAACTTCCTCTGTTTGCACCGTTCTTGCGGAGAAATACTGTGTTTCACCCAAACCTGTTTCCATCTGCTGGTGTGCGATATCGACCTTTGATAGCTCATTTTGATGCAACCATTCTAAGCTAGCGACACTGCACGGCGAAGAATGAATTACGGAAACATAATCTGGAGTCAGACTGGACGGTGAAGAATGAATTATGGAAACATAATCTGGAGTCGCATTATTATTCATAGCAGTTGTAACGCAGGGAAAGGATATTGGATGTCTCATACCCATGCCGGGCAAAGGGAGCATATGAGGATCATAATAATATTCTCCCCCGGATACACTTGGAAAAGGCTGTGCAACAACCCATTGAACAGGCGAACCCGCATAATGAGGTAACTGGTTAAAGTCGACGACCTGTGGCGGTTCGTTATTTGCGGCGAGATGATAAAAACCCTTTTCTTGCGTTTTCTCCAGGCACCTTTCTCCCTTCTTCCAGCTCTCAACGCGCATTCGGTATACTTGACCGCCCCAGCCATAAATATATGGATTTTTCTGCTTTCTTCCACTACATCCCAGTTGGTTCCCTGCCATTTCATCGAGACAGCTCAGGTGTTCAAAAGCCTGACAGTTTTTATCCAGATCAATGTTTTTTTTAGTCCAGATATCCTCAGCGAAAACAACAATGAGATGGGGGCTGAGAAAATCTATCAGTGAGCTTTTACGCTCATCATTAATGGAATAAACCCTGATAATACTGCCCGCCAGTTTTTCTATTGATACTAGCTGAAAAGCAGCGATAGACATGCATGAGTTAAAAGATAAGAATAGTAATATTAAAGTACAAATTATTTTACTTAACATGGAGGTTAATATGCTTAATGCTTTTTCATTAAGGTAGTCTATTTAAGACTCCTGAAACGTTGATTTACTGATATTTTTTCAAACATAAAAACTGCTGTCAGAGCGAATTGTTACAGATCCTGGTTCGTTTTTATTTTAAATCTGACCACTCATTATTCTCAATATCCCAGTTGCTTAAATATCCTAATGATTCCACCTGTTCGGAACTGTTTTCTAACGGAGGGTAACTGTGGGTAGTGTCTAATACCCGTATTGCTTCATTGTGCTGTTTTTTTGCATATTACTTCTCTCTTTTCTATTTACAGGGGAGGTGAAAGATGAGAGGAAGCGAGCAGAGCTTCCACCTAGAGTAGTTGATTCGCGGGTTTGTGAAATAATAATATTGAAATGTTGTCGGTGTGCTGCTGTTTATCGCTAAAATCTGGCATATCTGCTATTTATTAAGTGCTTTTTGCCGTTCAGAAGAGCGCGTTTCTGCTGTTATGATCCCATCGTCTTATATCAAGCCCGGTTACAGGAATGTCTGTAGTGAAGTCTTTATCTTTTGTTTCTGAAACATCCTCCGCCAAATCCGTCTGGGAGCATTTTCATGCGATCAGCCAAATTCCACGTCCCTCCGGTCATGAGCAGCAGCTTAAGCAGCATATTATCGAACTGGCGCATACACATGGTTTGCTCTGGAAACAAGATGCTGCAGGTAATCTGGTGGTTTGCAAGCAGGCAACACCGGGTAGGGAAAGCAGCCCCAGCGTGACCCTGCAGGGGCATCTGGATATGGTGGCTGAGAAAAATGATGACAGTACTCATGATTTTCTTAAAGACCCAATCCAGTTTGTGCTGGATGGTGACTGGCTGAAAGCCAATGGCACTACGCTGGGCGCTGATAACGGTATTGGTGTGGCTGCGGCGCTGGCTATTTTAACCACCAAGGATATCGAGCACGGTCCGCTGGAAGCACTCTTCACTATTGAAGAAGAAACCACCATGGCCGGTGCTGAGGGTGTTGATCCTGAAATGCTACAGGGGCAGGTGCTGCTGAACCTGGATACTGAAGAAGATGATCATCTGATTGTTGGCTGTGCTGGTGGTATTAATGTTGAAGTGCGCCAAAGTTATACAACAGAGACGACACCTGCAGGCTATCAGGGAATCAAGCTGTCACTGACAGGTTTGAAAGGTGGTCATTCCGGCTGTGATATTCACCTGCAGCGTGCCAATGCGGTTCAGGTGATGGTGCGTGTGCTGAAGCGACTGCAAACCAGCGAAATGCGTATCAGTGAAGTGAAGGGTGGTACGGTTGATAACGCCATTCCACGCCGTGCTGATGCACTGGTTGTTGTTCCTGAAGCCAAGTTCGAAGAATTCACTGCAACTTTTGATAAAGCGTTAAATGAACTGCAGCGTGAATTCCGTTCCGTAGAACCTGATCTGACTTTCAAGCTGGAAACTGTAACAGCGCCTGAAACGCTAATGGCATTGCCTGAACAAAAGCAATGGTTGAATGCACTGCATGCCTGCCATAATGGCGTGAAACGTTTCAGTGATGACTTTGAAGGTGTTGTTGAAACTTCCAACAATCTGGGTGTGCTGAAGCTGGCTGAAGGCTCTCTCAGTATTGACTGTTTTGCCCGCAGTCTGGTCGATTCATCTACTGTTGATATTGCGAATAATATTGTCGGTGTCTTTGAGCTGGCGGGTGCTGATGTCAAAGTCAGAGGATTTTTCCCTGGCTGGAAACCTGAACCAACATCAAAGATCAAGGATTTGATGGTTGCTGAGTATACTCGTCTGAATGGGGAAGCGCCGGGAGTTGAAGTCATTCATGCCGCATTGGAGTGTGGCATTCTGGGTGCCGCTCGCCCCGGTATGGATATGATATCCTTCGGCCCTACAATTAAGTTCCCACATTCTCCGGATGAACGCATTCTGATTTCCAGTGTTGACTCTTTCTGGAACCTGCTTAAAGCAACGTTGCAGTCTCTGAAGTAAGCTTCTGAATGATCGGCTACTGATAAAAACTCGGGCACCAGTGTCCGAGTTTTTTATTGCGGTTGAATTTATCTCACTTTTCTCTGTCACTAATGAAAAATAAGTATTGATTTAAATGATGAACACAGAGAAAAAATCACTCGACGTTGCCGTTATTGGTGCCGGTGCTGCCGGTGCTGCCGGACTGGCTGCTGCGCGTGAATTACTAGATTGTGGACATAAGGTCACTGTTTACGAGAAACGATCTGGCGCAGGAGGTATCTGGCGGTATGATGGTTGGGATGGGCCCATGGAATTTCGCAGCTGTCAGTCCTTACCTGTAAGTCCGATGTATGCTGACTTGCGCACCAATATTCCGGCAAACCTGATGACATACCGTGACTATGGTGGTGTTCTTCAGAAAGAGAATGATGCCGGTAACCGTTATCCTAGCTTTCATACGGTTCAGGAGTATCTTGAACAGTATATGCAGCATGCAGGGCTGGAGCAGGTGATCCGCTTCGGGCATGAGATAAAACAGCTGAAGCCAGTTGCTGAGGGCTGGCAATTTCAGATCGCAACAGCAGAAGGCTTATACAATCAGGTACATCAGGCAGTGCTGGTTTGTAATGGTCACTATCAGAAGCCTTATACACCCGATATTGAAGGAATAGCTGAGAAGCCGTCTGAAAAGTAGCATAGCCGCCCATATATACTGAAAAAACAGGCATTTTTCAGGGGTGTAATGGGTAAGCGTCGTCAAAAAAAGAAGAAAAGGTATCCCTCAGATTTGAGTCAGGGAGCGTGGAAAAAGTTAAAACCTCTGCTCCCACCTGCCAAACCCGGAGGACGACCTGTAACAATCAGCCGTCGGCAGCTTATCAATGGCATTTTTTATGTTTTGAAAACAGGCTGTCAATGGGCTGCCCTTCCTACTGATTTTCCGAACTATAAAACAGTGTATCACTACTTCAGGGTTTGGCGACGAGACCAAACTTGGCAAAGGATTCATGACACGCTTCATGCCAAAGTGCGTCAGAAAGCAGGGCGTCATAAGCATGCAACGGCAGCTAGTCTCGATAGCCAGAGCGTTAAAACCACGGCGATCGGTGGGTCTGATCGCGGCTACGATGCAGGCAAAAAGATCAAGGGGCGCAAGCGTCATATCCTCGTTGACACCATGGGGTTACTGCTAGCACTCGTTGTCACTTCCGCTGAGATTCAGGATCGGGATGGAGCCAAACTGCTATTAACACGCTTGAATGGTCGTTGTAAAAAGTTACGCCTGATCTGGGTTGATGGCGGCTATCGGGGCAAGTTAGTGGACTGGGTCAGTTCGAAATTCCAATTCATATTGCAAGTTGTTCTACGCAGTGATAAACAAAAAGGCTTCCAGCTGTTACCACGACGCTGGGTAGTCGAACGGACATTTTCCTGGCTAAATCATAACCGAAGACTCAGCAAAGATTACGAGGTGTTGCCTGAAACCGCTGAGGCTATGATTCAACTGTCCATGATTCACCTGATGCTGCGGCGTTTGGCTTGAAGGAGGACTTTTCAGACGGCTTCTGAGTATGAAGGTCAGCTGGTTCATAGCATTCAATATCGTCACCCTCGTGTCTTTCAAGGTCAGAGAGTTGCTGTTATTGGACTGGGTTCTTCCGGAGAAGATATCAGCTGGGCCGTAGGTGATTATGCCGATACTGTTTATCTGTCGGGTAAACCCAAGTCCGGTGCACAGGCGCATGTCTCTCGACCCGTAGGTTATTGTTATGGCAGGCGTAATAATATTTATCGTATGGGGTTGGTGAATCGCTTCGAAGGTAATCAGCTGTATTTAGATGACGGCCAGACGCTGGATAATATTGATACGGTTATCCTTTGCACCGGCTACGAGTATGACTTTCCGTTTCTTGACCTTGCGGATATCGGCGTAACTAATACAGGTAAAAACCTGTTTCCGCTTTATATGGATCTATTCTGTGTTGATATTCCAACACTGGCCTTTATCGGATTGCCAACCCAGATACTCCCGTTCCTGTTGTCACAATATCAGTGCCGCTATGTTGCTCAGGTGCTGGCTGGAATCAGTCAATTACCGGATAAGACAACCATGCTTGCTCGTCAGGATAAGATAGAGCCAGAATTCCCCGGCTATCCACTACGCTATCGCAAGCGACAGATTGATTATATTCGCGATTTGGCAGTACTCACTGGCACACCGGATATGCCGGAAGAGCTCTGGCAGCAGCTGGAGCATGCATTCAACCACCGCCGTGAAAATCAGGGTGTGTATCGGGATATACCTTTGCAAGAGATTGCTACCGAATAAGCTGACATCCGCTACATTTATCGAAACAAAAGAATGTAGGGGGGCTCGGGGTCATGCTTAATCAGCTGCAGTTTGAAAGTAACAAGTTGGTGATGCACTGGCAGGATGGCAGTACAGACAGTTTTACCTGCGACTGGCTCAGGGATAATGCTCCGGATGTCAGAGTTAATAGTGGTCAGAAGTCATACAGCATTCTGGATATTCCCGAACAATACTGTGGACAGTTTTTCGAGAACTCAACATTGATGCACCAAGGCTTGCACCGCAAGGGCTAGGATTTAATTGCAAGTTTGGGGTTTCTCAGACCTGCTAAAAAGTACCTATGCACTGAAACCCTTGGTATTACTGGGGAAAAAGTGTCCACAGTATTGCCCGAAGATAGCGAGATTAAACAGGTAACTCATGATAATAATCAGGTTGTACTGTTGTTTGCACCGGATTCACATACCGTTCATTTTTCCTTTTGGCTCTTAATGGATTCCGGGGTGTTGAGGTAACTGCGGTTGAAACTAACGTCCACATTCGTGTAAAACAGCGGTATGATGAAGTTTCATGATCTCCTCGATAACGCCAAATGTTACGAACAAGTCAGGCAAATGCGCTGGCCGGATGGTGTCGTTTGTCCTCGCTGTCAAAGCCCTGATATTACCCGACAAGGTAAAGATGACACTCAGCCGGAGCGACAGCGTTACTGGTGCAAGTGTTGTCGGCGTCGCTTTGATGATCTGACTTTATCGGTGTTTTCAGGGCATCACCAGCCTTTAAAAATCTGGATACACTGCTTGTACCTGATGTCACTCAATCAGTCGAACAGACAGATTGCACTTGAACTTGACCTGAACAAAAGCGATGTGCAAAAGATGACACAGCAACTCAGGACAAGTGTCTGCAACAAACGCCCGGTCACCGTTCTGGACGGCAAGGTTGAATGTGACGAGGTTTACGTTGTATCGGGGCATAAAGGCCAGCCTGAAGCGGTGAAAAAAAAGGGCGGACAGCCCGCCGTAACCGTTTGAGAGGTGCTCGTGGTCGCGGTATTCTGGAGAAAGAAAAGCCTCCGATCTTTGGCATGATCCAGCGGGGTGGGCAGGTTGTGATCCGTATGCTGCCTAATGTCAAGCAGGTAACAATCAAGCCCCTGATTACAGAATTCATAGCGCCGGGAACGCTGATTTATACTGATGAATACAGCATTTACGACAGGCTTGAGCAATGGGGTTATGATCGTAAATCTGTCTGTCATGGCGCTGGGGAGTATGCCCGGGATGAAGATGGTGATGGTTTTCACGAGGTGCATGTGAATACGATGGAGGGCTTCTGGTCGTTGCTGCGATCCTGGTTGCGCCCTCACCGTGGAATTTCACAGGATAAGCTGCCACTATACTTGGGATTTTTTGAATGCATCCATAACATCAAACGTAGGGGAAAAGCAGCTATTTCAGGGTTGCTTGGCTTGCTGCTGGGGTAACCCCCCGGAATCCATTAAGAGCCTTCCTTTTTTGAGCCTGAAAGGTAAAAGCAGAGAGTGTCATAGTGATCGCAGTGAGCGAGTTAAAACATTACCTGATTACCACTGAGCGTACGCCAGCATGTAGAAGAATGGCTATCGCTTAAAGGCTTGGCGTGCATGACCTTTAAAATTCATGAACTATCGTCTTGTTAGCGAGAGACTATATATTGCTGCTTTTAACGTTCTGATCACGGGGTTAATAGTACATCCGTATATGCTACGAGACAGAGTAATTAACAAAGGTACTCCTGTAGACATGCGTAGCTTCAGTGGTAATCAGGTAACATTATGGACAGCAGATGAAATGCCTGAGCTGGCTCGTTGGTCCTATCAAGAGTTTGTCGAACATCAGGCTATACAGCTGGAGGCACTGAGTCATTTTCTGCGCTGGGGTGTTTTTCTGCTGGATGATGCACCCACTAAACCCGGCGAAGTGCTTAATGTTATTTCTACCTTTGGCTATGTGCGCGAAACCAATTACGGTGCATTGTTTGATGTACAGAGCAAAATTGATCCTGCCAATCAGGCATTTACACGACTGGGTTTAAATGCCCATACCGATAACCCTTACCGTGATCCGGTTCCCACCGTTCAGCTCTTACATTGTCTGGCTAATTCAGCTGAAGGAGGCGATACCTTTTTGCTCGATGGTTTTAAAGCCGCTGCTATCTTACGGGATAAGCAGCCTGAGGCTTTTAATACACTCAGTCAGTGTGAAGTGGCGTTCCGGTATTCTGATGACAAGACGGATCTTAAATCCTCTGTTCGTTTAATCGAGACGGGAAGTGCAGGTGATATCCGCCATGTGCGTTTTAATGACCGCTCAATCAATGTCACTGCGATGCCTTATGAATTGCAGCAGCTTTTCTATCCCGCCTACCGGTTCTGGGCCACAGCGCTAGCTAATCCGCAGTTGCGTATGACTCATAAACTCCGGCCAGGAGAACTCATCATCTTCGATAACACCCGCGTCATGCACGGTCGCCATGCCTATGAAAATAAGGGCGAACGCCATTTGCAGGGCGCCTATAGTGATCTGGATGGTTTATACAGCGCACTGTATACCCTAAGCCAGCAACTGGAAGGGCTATAATATGGGAGCTGTGGTTGTGTTTATTGATCATCTTGCTCAGTTGTATGAAACAGAAGGGCAGGCAACCTATCTAGGTGAAAGTATTTCTATTGCTGATCACATGCTGCAATGCGCCCACTTAGCAGAGCAGTCAGGTGAAGGTGATGAGGTTATAGCCTCGGCACTTTTACACGATATTGGGCACCTGCTGTTGCAGCGAGATTCGGTAAAAGCGTTGGAGTCGAGTGACCGTACCACCAGAACATCGGGGCGAATTTTCTGCAAACCTGTTTTCCTGAATCAGTAGTCAGTCCTGTACGTGAACATGTCGCGGCAAAACGTTATCTTTGCGCTATTGATCCTGCCTATAGGAACAAGCTGTCACCGGCTTCTTTGCACACCTTGAAATTACAGGGGGGGGGGGATGAATGCAGACGAGATTAGAGAGTTTGAAAAACTGAAATATGTTAACTCAATTATAAAGGTTCGAATTTATGATGATGCCGGTAAGAAAAAAGACGCTGTTATAGCGCCTTTTTCTTGTTTCAAACCCCTGCTTAATCGATGCGTTATTGATAGAGCTCTCTCTGATCAATAGGTTCTATCTTCTGAAGCAGCATATAGTTACTGGCACTGTCGAATATTGCTTCCACTTTCACTATTGTTGTTTCTTTGTGCAGTTCCGGTGGTGCGCTGGCCTTAAGCTCCGGGGCAGCAAATGCTAAGTAGAAAATGTTGTAGGGAAAAGCAACAAATGTATATATATTTTCAAAAGCAGTACTTCTGATGAGTGCTCCTTTTAGCTGGCAGGGTATCACTTTGCCAGTGGGCTGCTGGTATATACCTTCTGGCAGAGGAGCTTCCGGAGATATATCGTTTGAGCACACTTCGCTGGTGATCTCTTCCTGTAATTCTCTTACTTTGTTGATACCGGCAATCATATCCAGTCTTGAGTAGTATTAGGCGCCTGAATCCCTGTTCATCAGCCTTGCAAGCCGTTAGACTTACCGGTTTTATCGAGACCCATACAGACCTGTGCCGCTCCGGTATGGGCACTGCCACCGGTCTTATCACCCGTATTTAACTATTCAGAGCGAGTTCATGGAGCATCTGGAATCCCTGACGTCTGCTGCCCTGGCTGAAATCGAATCAGCTACGGATGCAAGTGGCCTGGACGAAGTCCGGGTTCGTTACCTGGGTAAAAAAGGCGAGCTGACTTCCCAGCTCAAATCACTGGGCAAACTGAGCGCTGAAGAGCGCCCGGCGGCTGGTCAGCGTATTAATGAAGCCAAGCAGCAAGTGCAGCAGGCAATTAATGCTCGCCGTGAAGCCCTCGATACTGCGGCGCTGGAAGCCAAACTGGCTGCCGAGTCTATTGATGTGACCCTACCGGGTCGTGGTCAGGATCTGGGTAGTGTACACCCGGTGACCCGCACCATGGAGCGTATCACCGAATACTTCCAGACCATCGGCTTCCAGGTGGAAGACGGTCCGGAAATCGAAGATGACTATCACAACTTCGAAGCACTGAATATTCCGGGGCATCACCCTGCGCGTGCAATGCACGATACCTTCTATTTTGATGCGACTACCGTATTGCGTACTCACACCTCACCGGTTCAGGTACGCACCATGGAACGCTTTGCTGAAGAAAAGCGTAATCCGCCGATTGCTATTGTCTGCCCCGGTAAGGTTTACCGCTGCGATTCCGACCAGACCCACAGCCCGATGTTCCATCAGGTTGAAGGCTTATATGTCGCAGAAAAAGCCAGCTTTGCGGATCTGAAAAGCGTACTGTCTGACTTCCTGCGAGTGTTCTTCGAGCGTGACGATCTGGAAGTGCGCTTCCGTCCGTCCTACTTCCCGTTCACCGAGCCTTCTGCAGAAGTGGATATTGAATGGGGCCGCAATGAAGACGGTTCTATCAAATGGCTGGAAGTACTGGGCTGCGGCATGGTGCATCCGAAAGTATTCGAAGCGTCCGGCATCGACCCGAACAAGTACACAGGCTATGCCTTTGGCATGGGTGTTGAGCGCTTTGCCATGCTGCGTTATGGCGTGAAGGACCTGCGTCAGTTCTTTGAAAACGACCTGCGTTTCCTGGAGCAGTTCCGTTAATCGGAATCTCTGGATTCAAGGCAAACAACGGTTGTAAACGAAAGGATCAAAGAGCAAATGAAATTCAGTGAACAATGGCTGCGCAGCTGGGTAAACCCGGAAGCCAGCACTCAGGAACTGGTCGACAAGATCACCATGGCCGGTCTGGAAGTAGACGGCGTTGAAGCGGTTGCCGGTGAATTCTCCGGTGTTGTGGTCGGTGAAATTGTTGCCTGCGAACAGCACCCAGATGCGGACAAGCTGCGTGTCACCCAGGTTTCCACCGGTGACGAAACTGTGCAGGTCGTGTGTGGTGCGCCGAATGCCCGTGTAGGTCTGAAAGCACCTTTTGCCAAAGTCGGTGCGGTACTGCCGGGCAACTTCAAAATCGGTAAAGCCAAGCTGCGCGGTGTTGAGTCCTTCGGCATGCTGTGCGGCCCGGACGAAATCGGTGTTGGCGAAGCCTGCGACGGCCTGATGGAGCTGGCAACTGATGCGCCAACCGGTCAGGATCTGCGCGAGTACATGCAGTTAAATGACAGCATTATTGATGTTGATCTGACCCCGAACCGTGGCGACTGCCTGAGCATTGCCGGTCTGGCCCGTGAAGTCAGCGCCAATTATCTGGTCGATGTGACCGTACCGGAAGTACCGGCGGTTGCGCCTGGAATTGATGATACTTTCCCGGTTTCTCTGGATGCCCCGGAAGCTTGTGCCCGTTTTGTTGGTCGCGTTATCCGCAATGTAGATGTGACTGCCAAAAGCCCGCTGTGGCTGGTGGAGCGTCTGCGTCGTTCCGGTATCCGCAGCATCGACCCGGTTGTTGATGTTACCAACTATGTAATGCTGGAGCTGGGTCAGCCAATGCACGGATACGACCTGAACCGCCTGCAAGGTAGCATTCATGTTCGTTTCGCCAACGAAGGCGAAACCCTGCTGATGCTTGATGGCACTGAAGCCAAGCTGAGCACCGATACCCTGATGATTGCCGACGAAGAAAAAACACTGGGTATTGCCGGTGTTATGGGCGGCGAACATTCCGGTATTAATGAAGTAACCAAAGACATCTTCCTGGAAGTGGCCTGGTTCGAGCCGGTTGCCATTGCCGGTAAAGCGCGTTCTTACGGTCTGCATACCGATGCATCTCACCGTTTCGAGCGTGGTGTGGATTCCGAGCTGCAGCGCAAAGCGTCCGAGCGTGCGACCCAGCTGATTCTGGAAATCTGCGGTGGTGAAGCCGGTCCGCTGGTGGAAACTGTTAGCGAAGAGCATATTCCTTCCCAGCGTCAGGTAAAACTGCGTGCTGAAAAAGTCGCTTCCCTGCTGGGCGTGGAAATTGATAACCAGCGTATCGAAGCGCTGTTGACCTGCCTCGGCCTGAAACTGACTGCTACCGGTGAAGGTCTGTGGGATGTTGAAGTGCCAAGCTGGCGCTTCGATATCAGCATTGAAGAAGACCTGATTGAAGAAGTCGGTCGTATCTTCGGCTACAACAACTTGCCAACCACCGTACCGTTTGCCGGTCTGACACTGGAAACCATTCCGGAAGCCAAGGTTGGTCTGCCAGTACTGCGTCGTGTACTCGTCAGCCGGGGTTACCGTGAAGCGGTAAACTTCAGCTTTATCGATCCGGCGCTGCACAAGCAGTTCGACCCGGCGCGCGAAGCGGTTGCCCTGTCTAACCCGATTTCCAGCGAAATGTCCGTGATGCGGACAACCCTGCTGCCGGGTCTGGTGAAGACTGTTCAGCATAACCAGAATCGTCAGCAGAACCGCGTGCGTCTGTTTGAAAGCGGCCAGACCTTTATCCGTGAAGGTGAGGGCGAGCTGAAGCAAGAGCTGTGGATGGGTGGTGCCATTACTGGCAGCCGTCTGCCGGAAGGCTGGAACAGCAGCACTGATGCCGTTGATTTCTTCGATCTGAAAGGTGATGTGGAAGCGCTGCTGGCGGCTGGCGGCAATGCGGCATACTTCGGTTTCCGTGCAGGTAAGCACCCGGCTCTCCATCCGGGACAAACGGCCGATATTCTTCATAAGGGGGAAGTGGTTGGTGTGATCGGTGCGCTGCATCCGGCACTGATCAAGCACTTTGGCCTGAACGGCACTGTGTATCTGTTTGAAGTTAAAGTATCTGCCGTAGAGCAGGGGCAGGTAACTGATTTCAGTGAACTGTCCAAGTTCCCGGAAGTGCGTCGCGACCTGGCTGTGATTGTTGAAGAGTCTGTCGCTGCCGCAAAAGTGGACACAGTGATTCGTGAAGCGGCTGGTGAAAGTTTCACAGATGTACGCCTGTTTGACGTTTATACCGGCAAGGGCGTGGAAGATGGCTACAAGAGTCTGGCCCTGGGCTTGACCTGGCAGCATCCATCCCGCACTCTAACGGATGACGAAGTCAATCAGCAGTTTGACGCGATCGTAGCGGCACTTGGCCGCGAAACGGGAGCTAACCTGAGGGCGTAACAGAATGACGGCTGTGACAAAAGCTGACCTTGCCGAAAAACTTCACGAAGAACTGGGTTTCAACAAACGGGAAGCCAGTGAACTGGTAGAGCAGTTTTTTGAACAGATTCGTCAGTCTCTGGAAAACAATGAACACGTGAAGTTGTCTGGTTTTGGCAACTTCGAAACCCGCGATAAGCGGGAACGCCCGGGAAGGAACCCGAAAACCGGGGAGGTGATACCTGTCGCCCCCCGGCGCGTTGTAACGTTCAAACCGGGTCAGAAGCTCAAAGCGCGAGTGGAGACCTATGCTGGAAGCACAACACCAGAGTCCTCAGAGGGCTGAGCCCAAAAGCTTGCCGGTTATCCCCGGCAAGCGCTATTTCACCATCGGAGAAGTGGCACTTCTCTGCGATGTCAAACCCCATGTTCTCCGTTACTGGGAACAGGAATTCCCCCAGCTTAAACCCGTCAAACGTAAAGGTAACCGACGTTACTACCGGCGTCAGGATGTCTTGCTGATTCGCCAGATTCGCAGCCTGCTTTACTTTGAAGGGTTTACCATTGAGGGGGCGCGCAACCGGTTGGCAGGGAGAGATGAGAAAACAGATTCTTCCCGTTATCAGCAACTGTTGCGACAAACGATTCAGGAACTTGAAGAACTGAAAAAAGTTCTGAGCTCATAGTCAGCGCGATTCACACAATTACCGGCTACAGGGTTGCAAAACCCGTCCAGCAAGGTAATATACGCTTCGTTCTTGGCAATGCCGCAATGGCGCCGTGAGCAAGAGTCGGAGCGTAGCGCAGCCTGGTAGCGCACCACAATGGGGTTGTGGGGGTCGGAGGTTCAAATCCTCTCG
>CBDHDU010000020.1:0-41099 GCA_965261725.1 Endozoicomonadaceae bacterium
TGCGGTTCTGAAATGTGCCACGTTGATATTTCCTATCACCATGTAGAGTTGTGTACTGTCGGCATAAAGCTGGACAAGATACTTATTAGTGTCAGTTGAGCGGCCTGTCAGTGTGACCAGACCATGCCGGGTCATCGCCAGCTCATGGCGGGGAACCTTGACCGTATACCGTGGGCTTTTATCTGCTTCTGCGACTTTCCTGAAGGGGGAATATTGCTCACCAGGATCGATCTCAGTCGCCAGAGTTACCTGCAGTTCATTAACGGGTTGAATAATAAAACTGCATATGTTGGCTCGCTGAGCAGTTCTTTTTATAACGCTTGTCTCAATCATTGACATATTGAAAACGGGTGCTATCTGGTGAGGCCTGTCAACCCCTGCAAATTTGCAGCACCAGTGTTCAGGATCGGGTCGAGCTGTCGGTTGCTGATAATACACAATAAATCCACATAACCCAGGGTTGGCGGGTTCGTTTACGCTGAGGGTTGCAGGAGGTGATGTGTCTGTTGTTTCTTGCTGATAAGTTGGCGCTTCGGTTTTTGGTTTAATTTGTAAACTCAACCTATCCACACAGGTATCTGAACCCTTAGGCCAGACCTCTAACTGATATGCTGTTTCACGTATTTTAAATTCAGCTGTTGTGCTGGAACGAGGTCCAAGTGATTTATAGTTAGTGAGCGTTGTATAAAAAGTTGCGTCATCATCGCTTGCTTTGACCTCCAGTTGTCCCTGTGGTGAGTCAAGCAAACCTCTATGAGAGCAACGATGATGCACACTTTCGGGTAATAAATCGCCGACGAGAGGTGTTTGGCGTTCCAGAACCATTTCAAACAATACCCACATTTCATCTCCGCACTGATCCAATATTGTTTTGTACGGAGTTGAGAAAGGGCCACTCTTCTTGTCTCGCCCCCTGAAAGGCTGCTCCGATGTCCAAATATGAGAATCTAAAACAGCTGGAAGCCCGTTTCCTTGAGCATATTGAAAGCGGCCTGAAGTAAAAGGGAAATTCTGATGTGAGGCATTGATGTAATGAGTAATTCTGGGGCTTATATTTCCACCTATATGTTCATTAGTTAATTCCAGATAAGCACTATGTGCTGGCCACACAGGGCTTATTAGTGTGGCGAGCCCGCGCTTCGATCGAGTAATGTCCTGCTTGAGCGGCTTCCACTTTAAACGTGTCTCTTTTTTATTGAGGTGAACTACTTCCATATCACCTCTGCACAATGGGTGAATTGCGAACATTGCCCGGTCAGGCACTCTTAGTAAATCTGCAACTTTTAGCAGCTTTTTACAGGCAATAATAAACTCAGGGGGTCTTGATAAACCCGATGAACTTGGAGGCTGGTTGCTTGATTCGCTGTCAGGCGGGGAAGATCCCTGAGATGATTCCGATGATGAATTTTCAACATCATAGATACTGTTTTCTTCACAGCCGAGAAAACAGTATGGTTTATAACGATCAAGAGGGTCAAACCGGAAATGTTCAAAGATAACGTCGGTTATCTCTTTATCCATCCCCTGATGAAATTTTCCAGCGATATGCAACTCAATCTGGACATGGGCGTCATCATGCTTTGTACCGCCGGGAAAAAGCATCACATAAGCGTTCTGACCCATAAATTGAAATCTATTTGAGGTTACCGGTTCGTCATTTACAAGGTTTCCATGAAAATCACTAAGAATCAGATAAATATCCTGCGAGCGATCAGTCACTGTAGCCTGCAGGCCAATGGTTGCAAGTGATAATTTTGAATATAGCGATAGCAGTAATATAAAAAAAACAGACGCAAACCACGAACGCAAATATTCATTACAACGAACCATGAAATATCCCCATAGCAGTTCAACTGGTATACAGTGAATTTCAGGTTGGATGATGAACTGTGGTTTTTCAAATTTTCAGATGATTATATTAGACGACAGGCTGTATTAAGATACTTATAGGGTGGAAGATTTAATTGCAGAAAGACAAACTGCAGACCTGCTCGTTCATACTGGCCTGCAGTTTTTGGGAGGGTATTAATTAAATATTAATCACCTCAAATGGCACCAGCGGATTTACATCTGCTTCGTAATCAACCCCTTCCACCCCAAAACCAAACAGCTTCAGGAACTCTTCCTTGTACTGCACATAGTCAGTCAGCTCGGCCAGATTTTCATTAGTCAGCTGCGGCCACAGCGCCTTACAGTGCTGTTGAATATTTTCACGCAGTTCCCAGTCATCCAGACGCAGGCGGTTATTGTCGTCAACTTCCGGCGTGGAGCCATCTTCTTTGTACAGGCGCTCACGGAACATCCGGTTGATCTGTTCGATACAACCTTCGTGCAGCCCTTCTTCACGCATTTTCTTGAAGACCATGGCAATGTACAGCGGCATTACCGGGATTGCTGAGCTGGCCTGAGTCACAACACTCTTCAGTACGGCAATATTGGCGGAACCATTGACAGCTTTCAGCTGATCATCAATCGCATGAGCGGCACGATCCAGATCTTTCTTGGCTTCACCCAGTGCACCACCCCAGTAGATTGGCCAGGTGATTTCAGTACCGATATAGCTGTAAGCTACAGTCTTACAGCCTTCAGCCAGCACGCCCGCTTCCGAGAGCGCAGACATCCACAGTTCCCAGTCCTGACCGCCCATAACGGTAACGGTAGCCGCGACTTCTTCTTCAGTTGCCGGTTCTACGGAAGTTTCGAACAGTGCATCCTTGTTAGTATCAACAGCCGTTGCAGTGTAAGTCTGATCCATTGGTTTCAGTACGGAACGGATCACTTCACCGGAATCCGGCAGTTTGCGTACCGGGGATGCCAGTGAGTACACCACTATATCGATCTGACCCAGGTCTTCCTTGATCAGCTCGATAGTTTTGGCTTTGGCTTCATGACTGAACGCATCGCCATTCAGGCTTTTGGCGTACAAGCCTGCTTCGTGGGCAATTTTTTCGAAGGCCGCCGAGTTGTGCCAGCCTGCGGTGCCAGGCTTCTTCTCTGTTGCCGGCTTTTCAAAGAACACGCCGATAGTGGATGCGCCACCGCCAAAAGCCGCGGTAATCCGGGACGCCAGTCCATAGCCACTGGAAGAGCCAATTACCAGCACCCGCTTCGGCGCATTGGCAATCTGCCCCTGAGACTGAGTAATGGCAATCTGTTCACGTACATTCTGCTCGCAGCCTACCGGATGGGTAGTGGTACAGATAAATCCGCGAATCTTTGGCTTGATGATCATTCAGGGCTCCGCAAAGAGGTAATCAGTATCAGCCGCCAAGCTTATCCAATGCAAACGGTGACGTGAAGGGGGTAAGTTCGGGGTTATTGCAGCCTTATTGTTACTTTTCGTAGGCTTAGTCGCTATAAATTACAGCATTGCGACTCTTACGTTGCATGAAGTCTCCTATAATCGACTGTTAAAGAAACTGGTGTACACGCATAGGAATTTACGCATAGGAATTTACGCATAGGAATTTACGCATAGGAATTTCAAAAAATCATTATTCCAGTCATTCCTGTAACCTTTGGTTTTCCACCCTCTCAGCATCCTATTACCTGACACTGAATGTTGTGCTTATCTGTCTGATACCACCTAAATCCTATTGATTTGCCCGATCTCACCCTGAAATCCTGATTTCAGACGGATTGAGGGCGTGAACTATGTAATCGGTTTCGCAAGCGCAAGCTGTTGATGGTATTTGTTCAGCTCGTACTGCGGCTTCCCCCGGGTAATGCCGGTGAAGATCATTTGAGCCTGACAGAGGATGCATTGCAGCGGGTCGAGCCCAAAGGTTTGTTTCAGTAACGCCGGAAAGGTGATTTTCAGGGCGTTTCGTTCGGGCTGATTGAGCAGGTTGTAGACGGTGGGCAGCAATGTAGCCCTTCCCCGGCAGGCCAGAAAACCATAATACCGGATCATTCGGAAACCTTTGTCGGGAATATGCTGTGTCAGTCGTTCTATAAATTCTTCCCCTTCACAGGTTTCATGGCGGCGGGTTTTGGTGCGGTGATCCAGATACTCATACACAACGGTATCACCGCCATAGTGTTTCAGGCGCGACATGGCCAGCGGTGGTCGTTTGATATAGCGCCCCAGGTAGCTGATGGTGCGGTGGGGGCTTTTGGTGGCTTTGGCAAAATGGACGATCCAGTCCTTTTGGTATTGCTCATCGAGGAAATCATTGAAGCCGGAAAGGTCATGACAGCTGTCTTTCCGCTCGGAAGGCAGATCCAGCTCGCCACGTTTAAACGCTTCCCTGAGCAGGTTGATCACGCCGTAACGCCACGCGGGCATGATGGCGTTTTTGGTGAAGTAGACTGACTTCCATTGCTGGTTTCCGTCGTATAATCCGCCACGGGTCACAGAGAGGTGAATATGAACATTCCAGTTCAGCTTTCGGCCAAAGGTATGCAGTGCCGTGAAAATGCCAGGTGTCACGCCTTTTTTCCCGGCAAAGGCCTGCAGGCTTTTTGCCGCCAGTGGGCTCAGTTTACCCAGTAAGGTGCGGTTGATTCTGAACAGCTCCCAGAGTGCATCAGGCATCGTAAAGGTGATGTGTTGCCACTCAGTATCCGGCAACAGCGCTTTCTGGTCAGCAATCCACTGATCGGTCAGTTTTTTGCCGCAGGTATTACACAACCGGGCTTTACAGCCAAAGCAGATCTTTTTGGTGTGAGAGCATTCATGGTTGCTGCATACAAAGCTGGCATACCCCATGATCACCCGCCCGCAGGCCAGTACTTTGCTGATCGCATCAACCACTGCAGGGCGTATCGTATCGGCGTTGCGCTGGTAATAACGCCACCATAACTGATCGCGTAGCAGTAATTGTTTTAGTTTGGACGGCGGTCGGCTGGTCATACGGCCTCATCAATACAGTCGCACGGATGATAACGAATGCAGCCGGTGAAGGGGATGGCATCCTGAGGTTGTTTTTCAGTTGTCCTCCTCTGCCAGTCTTTTGCGTTTACGGTGTTTTCTGAATTTGTGATTGGCCAGCGCCTGAGCACTGTTGAGGGTCACCGGGGGCTGACACTGGGTACAGGTGCGTTCCCCGCTGTGGTGACTTTGGTTGTGAGTGGCCAGCGCCTTCGCACTGTTGAGGGTCACCGGGGGCTGACACTGGGTACAGGTGCGTTCCCCGCTGTGGTGACTTTGGTTGTGATTGGCCAGCGCCTTCGCACTGTTGAGGGTCACCGGGGGCTGACACCGGGTACAGGTGCGTTCCCCGCTGTGGTGACTTTTGTTGTGATCGGCCAGCGCCTGAGCACTGTTGAGGGTCACCGGGGGCTGACACCGGGTACAGGTGCGTTCCCCGCTGTGGTGACTTTGGTTGTGATTGGCCAGCGCCTTCGCACTGTTGAGGGTCACCGGGGGCTGACACCGGGTACAGGTGCGTTCCCCGCTGTGGTGACTGTGGTTGTGATTGGCCAGCGCCTGAGCACTGTTGAGGGTCACCGGGGGCTGACACCGGGTACAGGTGCGTTCCCCGCTGTGGTGACTGTGGTTGTGAGTGGCCAGCGCCTTCGCACTGTTGAGGGTCACCGGGGGCTGACACCGGGTACAGGTGCGTTCCCCGCTGTGGTGACTGCGGTTGTGAGTGGCCAGCGCCTTCGCACTGTTGAGGGTCACCGGGGGCTGACACCGGGTACAGGTGCGTTCCCCGCTGTGGGAGGCCCTTATATGGCTAGCTAATGATGCAGCTGTTTTGTAATACTTTTGGCACAGGGAACACTGAAAAGGTTTCTCGCCGGATTCAACCGTTTGAAAAACTGAAGGTGAAGGCGGATCTTGAGGTGATACTGTGAATTCGGTATCCGAACTGTTTGTTTCTTTTTCATCGTCGTCTGGCGGTTCTTGTTTAATGCAAGATGTACATTGTTTTAGCCATTGATCAATTTCAGGCAACACAGGAAAGTCATCAGTCACCTTTACAATTACAACCTCCGAATTGTCATCGAGTCGTATTTTCTTGATTTGTGGTTGGGATGATCCGGGTTCTGAGTTATTGTCTGCTTCATTTTCACCGGCCCCGGATGAAGGAATGAAAGCGCTTGCAAACAAAGCTATCAAGCTTGAAAGGAAGGCACTTTTTATCTTTTTTTTGACCAGTTTCTTTGAATGGAGAAGAAAGTCATATGACGCTGACGGGCTACCTGAGAAAGAGCTTTTATCATAGGTCAGACAATAGGTTTGAGCCTGACGTTTAGTGCAATCAAAAAGTTGCCGCGCAGCGGCCTACGTTCAGTGTTACTCATGGTGCCCCTTCGATTATTACATAATACTTTTTATCTGATACTGCTATCGATAAGCCTGATGCTGCCGGTTTGGAGTCAGGCAGAATATCTGAATATTGAGCTGAATGGTAAAAAGTATGGTCTGAATGTGCCGACAGGCACTTACGATATTCTGCTGAGTAAAATTAAAAATCTTGATCGCTGCCCTGTCTGTCTGGAACCCTATGTTGGTAACCAGTTGTGCACTTCTGCCGATTTCAGGCTGACTCGGAAGCTTGTGATTACCTGTAATGGTAGTCATGCGCTTTGTGCTCATTGCTTTGATTCGTGTGTAAAAGACAATATTTACCAATGCGCACAGTGCAGACAGCCTTTAGATGCTGCGAATAAGATAACTATAGGAAACTTCAATAACCTGGTCAGTCAGACTAATGATATAAGAAAGTTGGAATGTGCTGACTGTAAAGAAGCCGTTGATATAAGAGATGTGCTGGGCAACTGGCATCATTGCCAGAAAGAAACACTCAGTCACTTTTATCAGCGCTGCATGAGTACTTCATGCAATAGACAGAACACAGTAACTCATGAGTGCCGGGAATTTGTCGAGCAGGTACAGAGACTTAGTGAATATGATGTTGGCATTGATCCGATTGCCATCCTGCCGTTACTCAACAGTATCACGGTCAGAATTAAAGGCTTCAGTAATGGGCAACCCGTAGAGTTACTTGTTACAAAAATATCCCAGAATGAAGCATCTCAGGTAAAAGCCAGCAAGCATTATCGTCTTGCCTGTCAAAGTCTGGTTCAGAAGCGTGATCCTACTCTGATCCCCAGTTACCCTGATTTTTTATATGAGGGTATCATCCAGTGTCCTCTTGATGAGAAATATTTTCATATTTGTATTCTGCCTTACAGTCCAAGGTTGTCTGAAACAGACTCACTGCTGGAGTTGACCACTCAACCTGAACGGCTATGGGCTGTATTGGGCTCAGTGTTTCGGGTGTTGGAAGTTTGTCATAATCGTCAATGTAGTTTTAATGAGTTGACCGAAGATGACTTGGGATTTGACAACAGTGGAAATGTGTCAATTCTTTCTCCCCGAATAGTGCATTATGATAATCCTCAAGTAAGGAAAACAGTCACCAGTCCAGGTCAGGGATTGTATCTGCTAAATCCTTGCAAGATACGCGCGTTGCTGAATCGGCAGGAGGTAAAATGTAGTCCTTTTATTTTGGATAATACCGGCGTTCTGCTGAGCATTTTGCGTAAAGCATTTAATATAAACCCAACGCTTCCATCATATCTGGCTGCACTCAGTTCGGGAAACAGGCGCCCGGATTTTCAACAGCTGATCGCTGGTATGAATGAACAGGCTCAGTGCCCTTTTCAGGAAACGACTATTCTCTTACTGAGTCAGATATTTGAGCATTTATTCTTATCTGATATTCCACCGCCTTTCAGCATCTGTCTGCCTGCTGCTATTCCCAGAATCCGGGGTGGAACCGAACTTCCCCCAGCATCTGGGGTAGTTGATCAGCTTCACTTTATACTGGGTGAAGGTTGCTTTAACCCGGTAACCTGCCAGCGCCAGCTTAAGCAAATGCTGGACAACCACCCCTATGAGCCCGGCAGAACATTATTTCAAATCAACTGTTCTCAGTGTCAGCATAAGATATTTTCCCGCGGAGTTGACAAACAGCTCCGCAAGCCTGCACGAACAGGCGCTTATCTTGATTATTTCTGGTATGAATCCAGTAGCGATAAAAAGATATGTGGAGGGTGTTTCAATAAAAAATATCAGGTTCCCTGTCGGTGTCATAGTCCCATGATAAAATCTAAAGTCTGTGCTCCGACAGATTGTATGGTCTGCGCTAAAGAATGCATGGGCAGTGCTGTCTTTTGTTGTAGCCAAACCACAGCGCACCGGTTATGTTCTGACTGTGCAGGCACCCTCTTATCCAAGTGTTACCGTACTTCCAGCGCAACACAAATCACCCCGTTACTGATAACCAAATCCGCAAAACTCCACTGTGAAAAGTGTCAGTCGGAGGTTAGCTCTGGTCAGTATCGATATAAAATCGGCGAGCATAGCTATTGTTATAAATGCATGAAACACAAGCAGCAATACTCTCCCTGGACGATTCTTGATAGAAAAACATATCGTAAAACAAGGCCGCTGGCGCAGGAATCTGATCAGGGAGCAAGTGGAGCGGTTGAAATTCACTGGCATAAAGCAAAAGGTATCGAGTGGGATCAGTCCCCGAGTCTCCCTCAAGTCATAATAGGCACCTGCTTGTGAAAAGCCGGAAATGCCATCACATCAGTCTTCCTCAATAACATCGGGTAGCTACCCTGTGCTATGACCTGCAGCGAGTTAAGGATATTTATATATATCAAGCCTCCTCAGTATCAAGTAACCTGCGCTCAATTTTATCCTTTGCCTTTAAGCATGCCGCTTATATCGATGCGGTACGGCAGGGTATGTTTTTCCGTTAGCACTTATGATGTGAGTAGCCTGTTAGATGAAAAACCTGAAGCAATTCAAAAAACGCCATAAGTCGCTATATAAAGAAATTAAAAACACCAAGAAGCATCTGAAAACCCTGAAGCAGGAGCTAAAAGAGCTCAAGCGTGAACAGCAGCATGAGCAGCTGGATCAGCTGGATAACCTGATGAATGATACGGCACGTGACAAAAACTCCTGGATGCAGCATATCCTGCGATTTATCCGCCGCTGAGTTTTTAGCTGATGCGATGACCTTTACAGGGAACCGCGATTGCGAACTGCTTTTTAGTCGTTATAATGCCCTCTTCTTCAGGGGAGTAGCCTGCCTGTTTTCTGAAACCACTTTGTCTGTTTCAGGGTAACCGGCGTATACGTCAACATTTTCCCTGGTCCGCAGACCATGGCGTATACGACTGAGATAATGCTTCCGGCATATCCATCAGTTTGGCAAGACCTGACGATATCGCACTGGCATGAGGGCCTGGTGCGTTGTCGTCTGGTACCCGTAGCCCTCCGAATATGCTTATGTCTGAACTGATTTTACCCCTGCTGGCGCTACTCGGTGGCTTTGTTGTGCTGGGGTATAGTGCCGACCGCCTGATTGTTACTGCCTCTACCCTAGCCTGGCACTTGGGTATGTCTACCTTACTGATTGGTATGACTATTGTATCCTTCGGCACTTCTGCACCGGAGCTACTGGTTTCTGCTGTTGCTTCATTACAGGGAGCAGAAGGCCTGTCTGTGGGTAACGCGCTGGGTTCCAATATTGTGAATATGGGACTTGTACTAGGTATCAGTGGGCTGGTAGCGCCCTTGCGTGTCAGCCGTCGTTTTCTGACACATGAATTTCCTGTATTAACTGTCGTTATGTTGCTGGCGGGCTACCTGATTATGGATGGCCATCTGGATGCCTTTGAAGGTGGTGTACTGCTGGCAGCACTGGTTGGCTACTGTATCTACCTTGCCAAGAGCGAACGTCCGGATGATGCAGAAGAAGATGAAGTTGAAATACTCAAAATCAGTAAAGGTCGCGCCTTTATTGAAAGTGCTGTATTACTTGTGCTGATGCTGAGCAGTTCCCGTATTATGGTCTGGGGTGGTATTGAGTTAGCCCATGGCTTTGGTATTGATGAACTTATCATTGGTCTGACGGTTATCGCCTTCGGCACCAGCCTGCCGGAACTCGCCGCAGCAATCGCGGCAGTGCGTCGTGGTATGCATGATATGGCACTGGCAACCGTTGTCGGTTCCAATATCTTTAACCTGCTGGGCGTGCTGGCTTTTCCCGGCCTGATTGGTGATGGCATTGCTATTTCTGAAGATGTCATGAACCGTGATGTACCAGCCATGATGTTGCTCAGCTGTATTTTGCTGCTTTCTGCGTATACCGGGATGCGTCGTACCATGCTGGCGGCTGAAAACGGAGATATGGTGCTCACAGAAACGATTATTGCCCGCTGGAAAAGTTTGTTGCTTGTTGGAGCTTTTGTGGTGTACATGGGCTGGCTGGCAATGACGTTCTAAACATTCAAGCTCAAAAGGACTTTGCTTCAGGCTGTATTGACATGGGCGATATTAATGCGACTCATGCGGATATTATCTCCAGACAAGCGTAAGCAGTATGTTCTTTCCGGAAAAATCCAAGGATCATTTTTCTCGTTCTCTGGATAGATTTCAGTCCAGAGGAAATAGCATTGAGAAACGCCTCCTTCGTCCGCAGGATCATTCGCCCAACACGACCAGACTTGAGGCTTCCCCAGACAAGCTCAACCGGGTTCAACTCAGGAGAATACGGCGGTAGTAGCTGGATATCCAGTAAACGTGGCTCGCGCTTAAGATATTTCATAACCTTTTTGGCTGTGTGAGCAGAGTGTCCATCCGTCACGATGAGAACAGGGCGATCATGGGACTTCACTATCTGCCTGAGAAATTTGATGAAAACATCCGCATTAAAGCGACCAGTGATCGACATGTAGCGCATATCTCCCTCACCGCTGACAGCTGCGATCATGTTGATCCCAAAACGTGCACCGGTGGCGCTGACAACGGGAGTGCAGCCCTTTCGACCCCAGGTTGTGCCGCTATGGTAATCGGAACGCAGGCTCGCTTCGTCAATGAAATAGATAATAGCGTTATGGTTTTCCGCCGTGGCTCTCAATTCCGGATAGCGTTCCTGTAGCCACTGGGCCACTTTTTTTTCGCTCTGTTGCCAGGCTTTTCTTACGGGTCGCTGAGGGGAAAGTCCCATTTTCTTGACGCATAGGAATTTACGCATAGGAATTTCAAAAAATCATTATTCCAGTCATTCCTGTAACCTTTGGTTTTCCACCCTCTCAGCACCCTATTACCGGTCGCAGTAGGAATGCTGGTCACCCAGCCCCCCCTGCACAGATCCGTACGTGCACTACTAATGCATACGGCTCCTACCTCGAGTATTTGGCGTCAAACCGCCGCTCGGGCCATGGATGTAAGACCTTCACTTTTGGCAGCACTGCATCCAGAAAGCGCCCGAACTTACTCCAGTTCAGGCGATTCCTTTGGCTTCGCCGCTTCAGAGCCTTATACCAAATTTTCCTGACAGCTTTTAACAGGGCACATACTTTACGGCAGTTGCCCGGAACTGCAAAATAGTTCAGATGCCCCTGAAGAACACGGTTTAACCATTTCGCCTGTTCCATCACTGGGTTATGCCGATTTTTCACCAGATATTCCTTGATGGTTTTCAGTGTTGCCCTCTGTCTTTTTGCACTGGTTTCACGGCCTACCTTGAAATGCTGACCATTCCGGATTTTCGAGCAGTAGTGTATGAATCCGAGAAACTCGAAGGTTTCCGGGCGCTTTCCTCTCTTGCTCTTTTCATCCTGTTGCGCAAACCTTCCAAAGCGGATCAACCGTGTTTTGTCCTCATGCAAAGACAGCCCGAAGTCACTCAAGCGCTTTTGCAGTTCAAACAGAAACCGATTTGCATCTGACTTTGACTGGAAGCCCAGCACACTATCATCCGCATAGCGAACGGCAGAAACCAGTCCACGTGCATAACGCCTACGGCACTGATGCACCCAGAGGTCATACACGTAGTGCAGGTAAATATTGGATAATAGCGGTGAAATCACTGATCCCTGTGGTACCCCTTCGCGGCTCCGGACACGCGAGCCATCCTTGTCATAGTGTCCGATGGTTATCCATTGTCTTATGAGACGGATAACTCGCCGATCTTTCACCCGGTGCTCTATGAACATGATTAGCCATTCATGATCGACCTGATCGAAAAATTTTCGAATATCCAGATCCAGCACCCAGTTCACCTTGTTACGCATGATGCCTGTCATGAGCGCATCCATCGCATCATGCTGACTTCTCTTCGGACGAAAGCCATAAGAAAAACCAAGGAAATCTTCTTCATATATTCCTTCCAGCAACTTCACTACAGCCTGTTGGACAATTTTGTCTTCCAGGCAAAGTATGCTTAAAGGCACCACGACGTAGAAAGTAAAAAATCGTACGTTAAGCTCAATGGTTTAATAAACGTTGATTATGGGACGGATTTTGATACAGGTTCTTCTGAGTTTTGACCCTGTTTTGATACTGTTTTATATACGAAGGTTTGTGGAACAGATCGCCCGCCCTGTAACGCCTAAAGCACCTTAACGTACGATTTTTTATTTTCTACGTCATGACCCCATGAAGGCGGATAATCCGGGACTGTGACGACCAAAACGCAGAATAAACTGACGACCTCGTTCTAATAATCGCGCTGACTGGTAGATCAGTTCCTGCATAACTGTCTTAATTCTACGACGCTGCGCTTTGTGACGAACAGGTGATTTAGGGCCGGTCAGGCAGGTTTGCCCCATGTAACGTAAAATGTTGTAAGCCACCGCACCAAGGCACATTACAAGATCATTGGTATCAAATTTTCCTGAAGGCAGTCTTTCAAGATCCATGTCAGTCTTGAGCTCACTGTGAAACTGTTCGCTGGTCGCATGATCTTCATAAAGCAATATGACATTATCATCACTATATTCAGCCTCATCTAGTGTCGTCCACCAACCCTCCAGCTCGTAGTCCGGTGCTAAAAAATACTGACCAACCGAGTCGGTAGTACGCTTGATAATACGGATAATAAGCCGTTGTTGGCCGTAGTCGGTTTCATGGATGATCGAGAGTGTCGCACAGGTTTTTCCAGGGCGAAGCTCATCCCACTGCACGCCTTTTTCCTCAAAGGTTGGCAGCCAGGCAGTAACGGTATATTGCTTGCGTGGATTGAGCTTGATTATGTGATCAACATTGCTGTGATCCGCTATCTCTCTGCGAGTGTCTTCTGCGTCATGCCCGCTGTCGAGTCGCAGTAATACCGAGGTCCGGGTTACGCGACGAAGTCTGTGCAATACCGTGTTCAGGAAAGGTACAAAATCATTCTGGGAATGTTGTGAGCCAGGGCGAAGCTCAGCTCCTATGCACCATCCTTCTTTCCCTACATAAGACATAATCGGGGCGAAGCCATGGAAGTGTTTGTATGTCCACTGAGAACCTTCTTTTTGGGTTCTGCTGTTATCTTGCGGAGTAACGTCTATATCCAGTGGGATATGCTGAAGGTGATCCAGTTCTTTTGAAAGCGGAGAGATCGGCGCGCCCAGTTCCAACAACAGTTCGGGAAGCGCTTCTTCAATTAACGGAATCAGTTGGGTGGCATCTTCATTAAAACGCTGGCGAAGCCGGCTGGCAGACGGCATTTGCTTAATGCCCATGCTGCGCTTGAACCAATCATCATGGCGATAATTATCAATGGCATCAAAATCAGTTTTGCCTAAGGCCAACAGGCCGATAAAAGCTCGAACCAGATCAATATTAGGGATGCCATGGCGCTTCTTGATAGAACGCAATGACTTTTTTAAAGATGTTTTCTTGTTCAGGGCATCACCGACAAAGCACAGACCCGCTGCCGGAGTATAAAATTCCGTGTCGGATTGCTCAAATTTTAGTTCCACAAAAATTCACTTATATGGTGAAAATCTAGATGAGCAAATATTAGCACTACATAGTGCCTGTCCGAAAACCCTCAAACCTTGAAAATAGCAGCCTGCAACCAAATATAACTATTGAAGATTTTCCAAAACAGGCTGTTTTTCAAATTTATGCGCCAGACCATCAATCCACAAATGCAGCTGGGTGAAGTCGATATCTCATCCGTCCAGTTTAACCCCAAGTCCAGAGACGATATCCCTCGTATCCTGCGAGCATTGCAGCACATTTACACAACGCCAGAGCTGAGACAGCAGGTCTTTCAGGTACTCGACTCCATGATTCTATCTGACCAAAACAACGGTCGCCCCGGGATGGAACTCTGGAGAATACTCGTGTTTGGCACCCTCCGCCTGGTGATCAATTGCGATTATGACCGTTTGCAGGAACTGGCCAATGAACACGGCACTTTGCGTCAGATGCTCGGACATGGCCCTTATTGCACGCACACCTACCATATACAGACGTTGCAGGATAATATCAGCCTGTTTACCCCGCAGGTGCTGGATCAGATCAATCAGGTTGTCGTTGCGGCAGGGCACTCGCTGGTAAAAAAAAAGAGCGAACCGTTACATGGCCGTGCCGATTCGTTTGTCGTAAAAACCAATGTCCATTTCCCCACCGACATTAACTTGCTGAGCGATGCTTGTCGTAAAATCATTGAGTTTGCTTCGGCTTCAGCTCATGAGCACAAACTCCCCGGCTGGCGACAGCATCGCTACCTGCAGCGGCAGCATAAGAAGCTTTACCATACAGTGCGTAACCTGAAGCACTCTACGTCAGCTGACGAGTTACAAAAAAGCAAACGACAGCATGACATTGAAATGGCGCATATTGAGTACCTGAAGCTCAGCCTGAAAATCATTCGGATGGCCGATGTAACGTACTCCGTGCTGACAAAGCATCAACCTGATGAACCACGCCTTGAAGCGCTCAGCTACTATCTGCTGCATGCCAAACATCAGGTTAGTCTGATTCATCGGCGGGTCATTGAGCATGAAACCATACCGCATGCAGAGAAAATCTTTTCGCTGTTTGAACCTCATACCGAGTGGGTCAGCAAAGGCAAGGCGGGCGTACCGGTTGAACTGGGCTTGCGTGTTTGTGTGTTGCAGGATCAGTTCGGCTTTACGCTTCACCACCAGGTCATGGAAAAGCAAACGGACGACCAGGTAACGGTTCCTATGGCCAAGGGAGCCAAAGAGCGCTTTCCAGTCTTGAGTCAAGTCAGCTACGACAAGGGGTTCTGGAGTCCGGATAATCTTGTAAAACTGGAAAACTTGCTGGACAGGGCTGTACTACCTAAAAAAGGAAAGATGTCGTTAGAGGACAAAAAACGGGAATCACACCTGGCGTTTGTCCGTGCAAAACGACAGCACTCTGCTGTTGAGTCGGATATTAATGCTCTGGAAGCCCATGGTCTGGATAAATGTCCGGATAAAGGGCTGGATGCCTTCAAGCGTTATGTTTCGCTGGCTGTTGTGGCAAATAACCTGCAGCGTCTGGGCAAAGTGCTGTTGGAAAGGGATCGGCAATAGTCGCCTGTTGATGGTTTGGTAATCCGGTGTTCGTTCAGATCATGCATGTCGTGAGGCTTACTGACATCTACGGAGTGAAGGTTTTGAACATTTTTTGAACAATTGTGACTGAAAACCGCTGCATTGATTGAACAGCAAACTCAAATGATCCACCTAACAGTGACTCATTAACACAGGCAGCTATAGTTCATGCGTTTTCTGACAGGCACTACATATGCTGCTATTACTGGCTTTTTGGCAAATTCAATGGCCACGAACTCACGGATTCAGGAATATAATAAAGTAAAAAAAATAGCAGCCTGAATTTGTGTCAAAGCCCTACAAATAATCATTTGCATAATCTGTCACTATTACAGATTCATTTTGTCAGATTAAAAAACTCGGTAGTTAAGTTTTCCACTTACAAAAGTGTCAGGTATTTGTAACTGCTCAAAATTCGTAGGCGAGTCAACACGCTGACATCAAAACTTTGTCCTTCGGAATCGGGCATAATCAAGTCTATGAACTCGCCTACAATTTCAGACCTTGAAACAGAAGTCAGCGAACTCAAGGCTCTTGTCAGCACGCTACTCGACAAAATCAATAAGCTGACAGCCGAAAATACCGCCCTGCGCGAGGAAATCCGGCACCTTAAAAAACTCAAGGGGCAACCAAAAATTCGCCCGAACAAAAAAACGTCGGAAGACGTTGAAAATAAGGACAGTCAGTCAACGTCGCCAGCTGAAACGCCACCCAGGAGCAAACGTTCCCGATCACCGGAACCGGGTCGCACAGCCAAGCCTTCTCCTTCTTCTGTTCGTGAGGAAATTTGCCCGGCAGCGGGTGTACAGGATAACTGGAAGCGCAAAGGCTATCAGGATTTTACCCATGTTGATGTGAATCTGGAGTTCACGACAACACGCTACCGTCGCGAAGTATGGCTTACCCTTGAAGGTCAGACTGTCATTGCACCGTTGCCTATCCATATAAAAGGTCGCTTCGGTGATAACCTCAGATCCATGGTGCTGGATCTTTATCATTCCTGTAGTGTTACCCAACCGTTGTTGCTTGACTGGTTGCACAGCCATGGCTGCCCAATCTCTGAGGGCAAACTCAATGCCTTACTGACGCAGGGGCATGAGCTGTTTCATCAGGAGCGGGAAGATATTCTCGAAACAGGTATTGCCTGTTCCCGTATGCTGCTTGTAGACGACACAGGTGCTCGACATGATGGAAAAAACGGCTATTGCACGGTAATCGGTAACGACACTTTTACCGTATTTTCTTCAACCGACAGCAAAAGCCGCATTAATTTCCTGACCCTGCTTCAGGGAAAGCGTCGCTCTCATATCCTGAACCCGGCTGCACTCAGTTATATGAAGCAGGTAGAAATGGCTGACAGGTGGATTGATACCTTGTCTGCTTATGGGGAAATCCACTTTCTGAACGAAGCTGCCTGGAAAGCCTTTCTGGATGACCATAAACTCTTTGCCAAAGAGCAGCGTCGTAAAGCGACAGAGGCTGTTCTCAAGGCAGGCCTGTTAAACAACGGCTGCCCTGAAGCCATGGTCATCCACAGTGACGGTGCCCGGCAGTTTGACACAGCGTTTGAACATTCCCTGTGCTGGTTCCATGCCAGCCGCCCACTGGCAAAGCTGATCCCTGCCAATAAGCAGGAACGGGCTGCCCGTGACTGGATGGAAAAGCAGTTCTGGCATATATACGACGATATTGAGACCTATTGCCAAGCGCCGACAGCCATACGGAAGGCGCAGATTGAACAGGATTTTAATCACTGGGTGGCGACACAGTCTGACTATCCTGACCTTCGTGCTGTCCTGGGTAAGCTTCACCGGGCACGGGAGGAGTTATTGCTGATACTAAAGTATCCATGGCTGCCACTTCATAATAACCTGAGTGAGCGGCAAATCAGGGAGTACGTGAAACGACGAAAGATCAGTGGTGGCACTCGAAGTCATCTCGGTCAGCGTTGCCGGGATACATTTGCAAGCCTGAAAAAAACATGCAGGCTGCACGGCATATCCTTCTCCAACTATCTAAAAGATAGAATCTGCGGAACCCAGATGATTCCCAGACTGTCAGACGTGGTGCGGGATAAATCTGCCCGGCTCATGGGTGATGCCGCCTACGGATTTTGAGCAGTTACAGGTATTTTCTGCAGTATGAATGGGTGGCAGCTATTCATTATTGATTGACTATGATCGTATAATAAAGTGCACGATAAGAATAAAAAAAATAAGTGTTGTTTATGGAATATCTGTCAGGATCAGCGGAACATAATACCTCTGTCAATATTGCCCTTTTCCCGATTGGGACGCTAGGTGATGGTCTGATATTCCTGATTCTTGCCCAGTGCCTCGCAGATAAAGGTCACAAGGTCAGTTTCTATAGTAATATGATCTGTGATCTGGATGGCTGGTTTCCGGATATTACGTTGCACCCCCTTCCCGAAGGCGTAAGTATATCTTCTGCCCTGAACCAGGCAGATGTGATTGTCTGCGATCCTCATCAGCAATGTATTTCTGCGCCGATTCATCGCTCGAAATCGCTGCTGACCAGAACCGCCTGGATTACCGCTACCCGAATGCCTTCTCATCAGGTTACAGCGACCATTAATTGTGATCTGAGCCGAACGATACTGGGCAATGATATGCCGGACGGTACGCTGCGAAGGCGTGAACTGGGGAATCTGAGCATGGTCGAGTTTGCTGCGGAATTCTGCCGGGATATATTTCAGCGTACGCAAGTTCGTGAACGCCCCCGGTTGCAGGTACCACCACAGCTGAAACATCGACAGTATGCTAAACGTGTTGCTATTTTCCCTGAAACACCTAGCCCGGAAAAAAACTATCCGCTGCGTTATTACCTCAGCATATCCCGTCAGTTGAAAAAGAAAGGCTTGCAGCCGGAATTTGTGCTGACTTGCGAACAGTATGAGAAGTTAAGCCCGTTGCTTACCCGCAAGGGTATGGTTCATCATGTTTTCAATCGTACCAGCGAACTGGTAGCCTTTATCTATGAATCCGGCAGTGCTATTAGCAATGACTCCGGTGGTGGTCATCTGGCCTCTTTCCTTTATATCCCTACCGTGACTATTTATAAGAAAAAAGATAGTTTTGAATGGCGCCCCGGCTGGAAGAAAAGCCTGATTGTTCGCCCCCTCTTTTCTCTGAAAGCCGGGCAACGGCGGGTATGGGGACCCTTTGTTAATCGCAGACAGATTACTGATTATGTTGTTCATCATGCTCTGCAGATTCCAGACGGTACAGGGTAGTTAAGGCATACTCCCCCCACGGCAAAAATATGAACAATTTTTAACCAGTCAGCCAATCGCAAAGCGGGTTCATCGCCTGTAGAATAACCCATTTTAGCTATGCCATCGAAAGCACTGTTCACTAAATTTGCGACACTGACAGACAACCGTGATCCCCAAAAAACGACACATGTTCTGGCTGAAGTCATGTTCATGTCGACTTCCGCGATACTCTGTGGCGCCGACGACTGGAACAGTATTAGACTGTTTGCAGAGCATAAAGAAGACTGGTTTCGTAAACATCTGACTCTGCCCGGCGGCATCCCTGTTGCTGTCACGTTTAATCGTATCTTTGCAGCTCTCGACCCGGAAGCATTCCGTCAGGTATTTATCCAATGGATACGGGATGTCCTGTCAGGGCTACATCTATCAAACAGCCGGGTTGTTGCTCTGGATGGCAAGACTGTCAAGGGATCAGACTGGAACAAGGGGAAAGATGCTATACACATGGTCAATGCTTGGTGTACAGAAGCCGGTGACTCTCGATCGGACAGTAGAACGTAGGCCGCTGCGCGGCAACTTTTTGATTGCACTAAACGTCAGGCTCAAACCTATTGTCTGACCTATGATAAAAGCTCTTTCTCAGGTAGCCCGTCAGCGTCATATGACTTTCTTCTCCATTCAAAGAAACTGGTCAAAAAAAAGATAAAAAGTGCCTTCCTTTCAAGCTTGATAGCTTTGTTTGCAAGCGCTTTTATTCCTTCATCCGGGGCCGGTGAAAATGAAGCAGACAATAGCTCAGAACCCGGATCATCCCAACCACAAATCAAGAAAATACGACTCGATGACAATTCGGAGGTTGTAATTGTAAAGGTGACTGATGACTTTCCTGTGTTGCCTGAAATTGATCAATGGCTAAAACAATGTACATCTTGCATTAAACAAGAACCGCCAGACGACGATGAAAAAGAAACAAACAGTTCGGATACCGAATTCACAGTATCACCTCAAGATCCGCCTTCGCCTTCAGTTTTTCAAACGGTTGAATCCGGCGAGAAACCTTTTCAGTGTTCCCTGTGCCAAAAGTGCTACAAGGCAGCTGGCATCATTAGCTAGCCATACAACCGCAGTCACCACAGCGGGGAACGCACCTGTACCCAGTGTCAGCCCCCGGTGACCCTCAACAGTGCTCAGGCGCTGGCCAATCACAAATTCAGAAAACACCGTAAACGCAAAAGACTGGCAGAGGAGGACGACTGAAAAACAACCTCAGGATGCCATCCCCTTCACCGGCTGCATTCGTTATCATCCGTGCGACTGTATTGATGAGGCCGTATGACCAGCCGACCGCCGTCCAAACTAAAACAATTACTGCTACGCGATCAGTTATGGTGGCGTTATTACCAGCGCAACGCCGATACGATACGCCCTGCTGTGGTTGATGCGATCAGCAAAGTACTGGCCTGCGGGCGGGTGATCATGGGGTATGCCAGCTTTGTATGCAGCAACCATGAATGCTCTCACACCAAAAAGATCTGCTTTGGCTGTAAAGCCCGGTTGTGTAATACCTGCGGCAAAAAACTGACCGATCAGTGGATTGCTGACCAGAAAGCGCTGTTGCCGGATACTGAGTGGCAACACATCACCTTTACGATGCCTGATGCACTCTGGGAGCTGTTCAGAATCAACCGCACCTTACTGGGTAAACTGAGCCCACTGGCGGCAAAAAGCCTGCAGGCCTTTGCCGGGAAAAAAGGCGTGACACCTGGCATTTTCACGGCACTGCATACCTTTGGCCGAAAGCTGAACTGGAATGTTCATATTCACCTCTCTGTGACCCGTGGCGGATTATACGACGGAAACCAGCAATGGAAGTCAGTCTACTTCACCAAAAACGCCATCATGCCCGCGTGGCGTTACGGCGTGATCAACCTGCTCAGGGAAGCGTTTAAACGTGGCGAGCTGGATCTGCCTTCCGAGCTGAAAGACAGCTGTCATGACCTTTCCGGCTTCAATGATTTCCTCGATGAGCAATACCAAAAGGACTGGATCGTCCATTTTGCCAAAGCCACCAAAAGCCCCCACCGCACCATCAGCTACCTGGGGCGCTATATCAAACGACCACCGCTGGCCATGTCGCGCCTGAAACACTATGGCGGTGATACCGTTGTGTATGAGTATCTGGATCACCGCACCAAAACCCGCCGCCATGAAACCTGTGAAGGGGAAGAATTTATAGAACGACTGACACAGCATATTCCCGACAAAGGTTTCCGAATGATCCGGTATTATGGTTTTCTGGCCTGTCGGGTAAGGGCTACATTGCTGCCCACCGTCTACAACCTGCTCAATCAGCCCGAACGAAACGCCCTGAAAATCACCTTTCCGGCGTTACTGAAACAGACCTTTGGGCTCGATCCGCTGCAGTGCATCCTCTGCCAGGCTCAGATGATCTTTACCGGCATTACCCGCGGCAAGCCGCAGCGCGAGCTGTACAAACACCACCAACAGCTTGCGCTTGCGAAACCCATCGCATAGTTCACGCCCTCAATCCGTCTGAAATCCGGATTTCAGGGCGATATCGGGCAAATCAATGGGATTTGGGGGGTATCAAACAGATAAACACAACGTCCAGAGCCAGATGATTCCAGATGATTGGACGCTGGCAGGATGAAAAACCAAAGATTGCAGGAATGACTGGAATAATGATTTTTTGAAATTCCTATGCGTAAATTCCTATGCGTTGAAGACGGAGAGGTAGAGCCAACCTTCCCGGGTTGGGATATACGTAATATCGCCGGTGTAGGCCTGGTCAGGCTGCTCCCGGTGGAAGTCACGCTTCAGTATGTTGTCAGCCACCGGCTTGTTGTGGCTTGAGTTAGTTGTCGCCTTGAATTTACGTTTGGTCTTACAAACCAGGTCTTCCTCTCTCATCAGACGAGCCACGCGCTTACGGCTGACGGTTTTACCCAGATCAGCAAGGTCATTTTTAATACGGCGTGCCCCATAGCGCTGACGGTGTTTTTCGTGAATCTCCCGAATGTCTGCCTTCAATGCCTGATCCTCCTGAGAACGCTTGGATACCGGGCGAGAGAGCCACTCATAGTAGCCACTACGGGATACCGACATGACCCGGCACATCGCTGAGAGGCTGAATTGCTCCCGGTTATCACTGATGAACTGAAACTTCAGTGACACTCTTTGGCAAAGAAGGCGGCCGCCTTTTTTAATATGGCTCGCTCTTCTTTCAGTCTGGCGTTCTCTTTGCGCAAACGCTTGAGTTCGTCGTATATATGCTCATCGTTCTTCTGAGGCTTACTGGTAGCCTTAGGACGGTGATACTTAGCAATCCAGGTGTGCAGGGTGTTAGCGTTCACCTCAAGCTCTCTGGCTGTTTCTGTCACCGGTTTATCAGACTCTACAGCCAGTTTTACTGCAGATTCCTTGAACTCAGCTGTATATGTTTTCGTTTTCTTTTCTGACATTTGGACACACCTTAATGGGCTGCAATATTACCCGTGTTTGTGTGTCCGGAGAACTATAACCACTTCATTTTCTTGATTTGTGGTTGGGATGATCCGGGTTCTGAGTAAGCGCATGCCAAACAGCATCTACAAAACATAATTTCAACGCCTGATACTGAAGCCTCCACTATTCCAGGAGGCAACATGTCAACTAAACGTCAGTTCTGGTTCCAGCATATTGAGGCCTGGCAACAAAGCCAGCTTTCTCAATCCGAATATGCCCGCCAGCACGGGTTGTCTATCAAATCCTTCAGTTATTATCGCCGTCGTTTCGTTCAGGAACATCAGCAGAGTCAGCAGGAACCCTCTGTTCCTTTACTGCCTGTGAGTGTGGTTCCTGAAGAGCCGGTCGGATCTCCGGCTCAAACGGTGCCAGGCATTACCCTGACCAGTCCGGGCGGGTTTCGTATTGAACTGGCTCCGGGGTTTGATTCGCAGGCTTTGCAGGCAGTTTTGCAACTACTGGAGGCTGCATGATCGGTGATACGGCGTCTCTCAAGGTTTATCTGGCACCGGGTATAACCGATATGCGTAAGTCCATTAATGGTCTTGCCCTGATCGTTAATGAAGTGCTGGCACTTGATCCGTTTTCAGAAAGCCTGTTTGTGTTCTGCAACCGGGGGCGTAACAAACTGAAAATCCTGCACTGGCAAACCAATGGCTTTTGGTTGTACTACCGGCGTCTTGAGAAGGGGCGCTTTAAATGGCCGACAACAGACTCACCGGAGCAAGCCGTCAATATCACCCGAAGGCAGCTGAACTGGCTGCTTGATGGTTTACCGGTCAACCCGAAAGGTGCACACCGGCCTATGCATCATCAGTCCGTGGTTTGATACGCATTGCAATAACCTGACGCAATGAAAAGACGACAGGTATTGTCGGATAATCACCACCATGAAGACTATCACCGTACCCGCCCAAACCTTCGAAGGCCTTCAGCTGAAAGTGACTCAGCTGGAAGCAAAACTGGCGTGGTACGAAGAACAGTTCCGCCTTCAAAAGCATCAGCAATTCGGGGCTTCCAGCGAACGCTTTGAGGGGCAGGGTCAGCTGTTCAATGAAACCGAGGTGCTGGCTGATGAGGAACCCAACGAACCTGACGTTGAACAGGTGCCCGCCCATGAACGCAGGAAACCGGTCAGAAAACCACTGTCGGAAGACCTGCCCCGTGAAATCATAGAAATCGACATTACTGACGAAGAAAAGCAGTGCGATGGCTGCGGTGGTGAACTCAGGGCGTTTGGTCATGAGACCAGCACCAAACTGGATATCGTGCCCGCACAGGTGAAGGTACTGGAGTTTCGTCGCCTGAAATACGCCTGTGCCTGTGAGTCCGGCGTGAAGACCGCCCCGGCACCCAAAATGCCGATTCCCAAAAGCATTTCAACACCCGGACTGCTGGCCTGGATCATTACTAGCAAATACGGCGATGCACTACCACTGTACCGTCAGGAATTCATTCTCAAGCGCATGGGTGCCGAAATCACCCGTGCGACACTGGCTCAATGGATGATCCGGGTAGCGGATGTGCTGATGCCGCTTTATGAAGCCCTGTGCCAACACCTGGTCAGGCAGCCTTATGTGCAGGCAGACGAAACAACTTTGCAGGTGCTCAAAGAGCAAGACCGGCGCCCGCAGAGCAAGTCTTACATGTGGCTGTACCGAACCGGTGAGCAGCTCGGTTCTCCCGTTGTGCTGTACGATTACCAGACGGGGCGCGACCATGCATGCCCGTTGGCATTTCTGGAAGGGTTCAAAGGCTTCTTGCAGTGTGACGGGCATTCGGCCTATAAAACCCTGAGCAGCAAGCGACCGGAAATAGAGTTGATAGGTTGTATGGCGCATGCCCGCCGAAAATTCAAAGAAGCTCTGGACGTCATTCCGAAAAAGAAAGGTGACAACAGCCAAAAAATCAGCCGCCCGGCTCAGGCGTTGAACATGATCCGGCAACTCTACGCCATCGAGCGCCGGATAAAGGATAAAACGACTGCGTATTCTGGTAAAAATGAACACCCATTCTGGACTATCGTGAACACCTTCACTCCCTTGAGCATTGCCTCCTTTAATTTCTAGCTTTAGTGTTCACGGTCTGCCAGTTTTTGTTTTGCTTTAGTTTTTCTCATTGATTCTCCTTTGAGCTCAATTCGGTGGGCATTGTGGGTCAGGCGATCCAGAATCGCATCTGCCAACGTCGCATCGCCGATGCTGTCGTGCCAGCTCGATACCGGCAGCTGGCTGGTTACTATGGTCGAGCTTTGGTTGTGACGGTCATCCATGATTTCCAGAAGATCATTGCGCTGGCTCTGCTTCAGGGGTTCCAGCCCCCAGTCGTCCAGAATCAGCAGATCCACCCTGGCCAGCTGCTTCAGTTGTTTGGCATAGCTGCCGTCACCGTGGGCGATGGTAACCGCCTCCAGTAGTCGGGATGTCCGGAAATAGCGGACACTGTAACCCCGCATACAGGCACCGTGCCCGAAGGCACAGCTCAGCCAGCTTTTCCCGGTGCCGCAAGGTCCGGTAATGAGCAGGTTCTGCTTCCGCCGTAACCAGTCGCAGCTGGCCAATGCCGCCATTTTGGATTGAGTAATACCCCTTGGTTGCTCATAGTCGATGTCTTCCAGCGTCGCAGCCAGCTTCAACCGTGCCGCCCTGAGTAATCTGGCCAGCCGTTTGTTATTGCGCTCGGTGTCCTCCTGATCAACCAGCAGGGCAAGTCGCTCTTCAAAGCTGAGCCCGTCGTAGGTGCCGGGCTGCTCTTGCTGGAGTTGCAGTGCATCAGCCATACCGCTCAACCTGAGGCTGCGAAGACGGGTCATGGTTTGATTAATCATGCTCTTGCCCCTCAGTGAAAGAAGTCAGCGCCACGGATATTTTCATGGCGGATGGTGATGCGTTGTTCTGGCTCCTGCTGTTGTTCCAGCGGGATTTTGTCCAGACCCGATTGCAGAATGGAGCGAACGTTAGCGACTCTTCGACCACCGCTATTCATGGCCCGGTGGCAGGCTGCATTCAGCCGCTGCGCACCGTATTCCCGCTCAAGATTGAGGAGCCCAAGGCAAGCCCGGTAAGCCTGTTCCGGATGTTGCTTGCTGTTTAGCAGTTGCCGGGTAAATTCAAGTACATCGATCCCGAGTTTCTGCGCCCAGTCTGTTAGCCGACCGGGTGTCCACTGTTGTTGCTTCTGATGCCGGGTTGGCATGTGCTCTGTCCGGGTGGTGAACGCACCGGCGGCATACTGTCTGACATGGCTGGTGACAGGTTTGCCCTTGTAAAGCACCTGCACCGTATGATGGCTGGCCCGGATTTCCACTTCCTCCTTCACCAGCGGGTGCGGGACAGAGTAAAAGTGTCCGCTGAACTGGACATGGTAATCAATATTCACCCTGGCAACCTTGAATTCCTGATGCTCAAAGGGGTGTCGGGGTAGAGGCATCAGTGCGGGCTTGTCCAGCTCGTCGAACAGGCGGCGCCGGCATCCTGTCTGTTGCCTGAATGGCCGGTTGTTAAGACCCTCCAACAGGCGTCGTATTTCCCAGTTCAGCTCGGACAGGGAGAAGAAGGTGTGATGGCGCAGGCGCATCAGGATCCAGCGCTCCACCAGTTGAACGCCAACTTCTGCCTTGGCCTTGTCTTTCGGTTTGTAAGGCCTTGCAGGCATGATTGAACAACCAAAGTGTTCGGCCATGTGCAGGTAGCTGCGGTTGATATCCGGATCGTACCGGCAAGCTTTGGTCACTGCACTGCGCAGGTTGTCCGGCACCAGCAGCTGGGGCACACCGCCAAAGAACTGGAAGGCACGCACCTGAGAGCCAATAAAGTCCACCGAGCCCTGAGTGCGGGTGGCCTCAGCAAAGGTGTAATTGGAAGCGCCGAGCACAGCCACAAAAATCTGCGCCGGAGCCGTTTCGCCGGTCGCTTTGTTGACAATAGGCACTGTCAGGCCCGCGTAATCCACAAAGAGCTTCTCACCGGCCCGGTGGTATTGGCGCATTGAGCGCTTTTGTTTCCCGCACCATTGCCTGTAGCGGTGGCAGAACTGGGAGTCGCTGTAGGCATTGTGGAGATAGACGTCACAATACTCTTCCCACACCAGCTGCTTGGTCATGCCCTTGCGCTTGAGGGTTTGGTGAACCTCCTGCCAGTCAGGGTCTACCATTTTTGACTCAGTGCAGGTTACCGGAGCCGGTGCCAACCGGTTGACGAGAGCCTTGTCGTCCATGTCATCAGGCAGTGGCCAGGACAAGCCCGATGCCTCAAACCGGCTGAGGTAGTTGTTGACCGCTCCCACGCTGGCTCGGCTGCTTCTGGAAATTTGCCGAATGCTGAGCTGACACTCGAAGCGAAGTCGGAGAATCTCACGTATTTTGCGCATTGATAGCCTCTTTTTCCTTTTCATGCCGCCCAATCCTTTTCCTGTGGATGAGTGCAAGCGGCAGAAGGTGAATGAAATCAATGCTTAAGGGAGATTTTTCGGAGTAATCCGGAATGAATTCCGGGGGCATGAACACCGATTCTGGAGGTGTGAACGGTGATTCTGGAAAATTCCAAAAAGTGTTCACGGTAAAACCAGAATAGGTGTTCACGCTTCGCCAGAATGGGTGTTCACGGTTGACCAGAATAGGTGTTCACGATGAGCCAGAATATGCAACGACAGAAGAGCGATACCGGGTGCGCCAGTGTGAAAGCCGCCCCATCATGGACAAATTCCGACAATGGTTGGAAAAACAGAAACCACGCATCCTGCCCGAAAGTAAACTGGGCAAAGCCATCACCTATGCCCTGAACCAGTGGCCGTACCTGTCGCGCTACCTCGATAGCGGTTTGGTAGAGATTGATAACAATGCGGCAGAGCGTTCAATCAAACCCTTTGTCATAGGGCGAAAGAACTGGACATTTGCTGACTCAGTGAAAGGCGCCAACGCGAGTGCGGTGCTGTACAGTCTGGTTGAAACGGCAAAAGCCAACGGGCTTGAACCCTATGCCTGGTTCCGCTACGTGCTGACTCAGCTCCCCCAGCTCGAAAAGGGAGCCAGGGTAGAGCATCTGCTGCCCATAAACCTCACCCCGGATGACTTGAAAGCGGTGGTGAACACCGGATATTGAAGAAGATAGTGAAAAAGCAGCATCGGCCTGCCCGTGCTCATTGTGACCATATCTTGCCCGGCACAAACGGCGGAGCCTGCGGATTCAAACCGGGACGGACTGGATGCTGAGGGCATGGTGGTTGTGAGAGTGGCTGCCCGGTATCCTTCGACTGAATATCAAGGTGCTGTAGCCTATCCAGTGCCTTGTGTTCGAGTTCACGCCATGCTTCCTGTTTTCGTGCCTGCTGCCGTGAAGTCTGAAGTATATTGGCACGCGCCCAGAATATTGTAGCTTGCTGCCCATCACCCATCATACGCAGAATATGTCCCTGCAAGCTCAGTGATTGCGGGGTTTCTTTTTCCTGGCGTGAACGTTTTACCAGCGCCATTGCTGCCTGTAAATTCTTATTCGTATCCGGTACCGACCCTGTAATGATTTCCCTGCATGCCAGGGTAAACCGGGTTACTGCGATCACATGGAATAGCTGCCAGTTGTGACTTGTGGCAAAAGCCTCCAACAGGATTGTGGCGAGTTGATCCGCTTTCGAGACGTTATCTGTTTGGTGGTCCAGACACGCCAGCAACCCCAGCTCAATCTGGAGATGGCCGCAAAAGTCAGTCGGCGGCTGGTGCTTGCGTTGGTTCTCCTGTTGGCGCAGCTGCCGGAACAGCCCCTCGGCTTCGGTTAGCTTCTCAACATCGCCTGTTTCTTCAAGACACCGAGCCAACCCCAGCTCAATCTGGAGATGGCCGCAAAAGTCAGTCGGCGGCTGGTGCTTGCGTTGGTTCTCCTGTTGGCGCAGCTGCCGGAACAGCCCCTCGGCTTCGGTTAGCTTCTCAACATCGCCGGTTAAATCCAGACAGGTTGCCAACCCCAGCTCAATCTGGAGATGGCCGCAAAAGTCAGTCGGCGGCTGGTGCTTGCGTTGGTTCTCCTGTTGGCGCAGCTGCCGGAACAGCCCCTCGGCTTCGGTTAGCTTACCTGCTTCCTGTAAACACCGAGCCAACCCCAGCTCAATCTGGAGATGGCCGCAAAAGTCAGTCGGCGGCTGGTGCTTGCGTTGGTTCTCCTGTTGGCGCAGCTGCCGGAACAGCCCCTCGGCTTCGGTTAGCTTCTCAACATCGCCGGTTAAATCCAGACAGGTTGCCAACCCCAGCTCAATCTGGAGATGGCCGCAAAAGTCAGTCGGCGGCTGGTGCTTGCGTTGGTTCTCCTGTTGGCGCAGCTGCCGGAACAGCCCCTCGGCTTCGGTTAGCTTCTCAACATCGCCGGTTAAATCCAGACAGGTTGCCAACCCCAGCTCAATCTGGAGATGGCCGCAAAAGTCAGTCGGCGGCTGGTGCTTGCGTTGGTTCTCCTGTTGGCGCAGCTGCCGGAACAGCCCCTCGGCTTCGGTTAGCTTCTCAACATCGCCTGTTTCTTCAAGACACCGAGCCAACCCCAGCTCAATCTGGAGATGGCCGCAAAAGTCAGTCGGCGGCTGGTGCTTGCGTTGGTTCTCCTGTTGGCGCAGCTGCCGGAACAGCCCCTCGGCTTCGGTTAGCTTCTCAACATCGCCTGTTTCTTCAAGACACCGAGCCAACCCCAGCTCAATCTGGAGATGGCCGCAAAAGTCAGTCGGCGGCTGGTGCTTGCGTTGGTTCTCCTGTTGGCGCAGCTGCCGGAACAGCCCCTCGGCTTCGGTTAGCTTCTCAACATCGCCGGTTAAATCCAGACAGGTTGCCAACCCCAGCTCAATCTGGAGATGGCCGCAAAAGTCAGTCGGCGGCTGGTGCTTGCGTTGGTTCTCCTGTTGGCGCAGCTGCCGGAACAGCCCCTCGGCTTCGGTTAGCTTCTCAACATCGCCTGTTTCTTCAAGACACCGAGCCAACCCCAGCTCAATCTGGAGATGGCCGCAAAAGTCAGTCGGCGGCTGGTGCTTGCGTTGGTTCTCCTGTTGGCGCAGCTGCCGGAACAGCCCCTCGGCTTCGGTTAGCTTACCTGCTTCCTGTAAACACCGAGCCAACCCCAGCTCAATCTGGAGATGGCCGCAAAAGTCAGTCGGCGGCTGGTGCTTGCGTTGGTTCTCCTGTTGGCGCAGCTGCCGGAACAGCCCCTCGGCTTCGGTTAGCTTCTCAACATCGCCTGTTTCTTCAAGACACCGAGCCAACCCCAGCTCAATCTGGAGATGGCCGCAAAAGTCAGTCGGCGGCTGGTGCTTGCGTTGGTTCTCCTGTTGGCGCAGCTGCCGGAACAGCCCCTCGGCTTCGGTTAGCTTCTCAACATCGCCGGTTAAATCCAGACAGGTTGCCAACCCCAGCTCAATCTGGAGATGGCCGCAAAAGTCAGTCGGCGGCTGGTGCTTGCGTTGGTTCTCCTGTTGGCGCAGCTGCCGGAACAGCCCCTCGGCTTCGGTTAGCTTACCCATTCCCTGTTTAGTTCTGGCGATTCCTATTTTTAAATAAATGTTCTCAGGAGCTTGTCGGGATAAACTGGAAAATAAACTCAATGCTTGGGGATAGTTTTTCTTTTTTAAGAAATCCCAGGCTGCCTCTTCTCTTTCTCCTGCTGAAATACAAAAAGTAATCAAAAAGGCAATGACAGCTTTTATTAATCTGTTCATCAGCTATATGAGATAACAATGAATAATTTGTCTGTATGAAGAGTGGTGTAGTGTTTGAAATTATAGATGTGGTATCAGTGTCGTTTGAGGCATGTTGCAAACAATAATCAGAGTTGTGCTGTTATTGGTAGATGGCTTTCGTCGTGCGCTCACGGTTCTGAGCTATTGTCTGCTTCATTTTCACCGGCCCTGGATGAAGGAATTGATATGGCAAGAGTTTTCCGGACACTTTTTTACGATGCCTCGGCAAGCTGTTGTTCATGCTTGAACGGTGCAAGGTAGCCGTTAGTTGAGTGCTTTCTCTGGCGGTTGTAATACACTTCAATGTACTCAAATATGGCCTGCTGAGCCTCTTCTCTAGTCTGGAAGTCTTCATGATGAATCAGCTCAGTTTTCAGTGTGTGGAAGAAGCTTTCAGCCACCGCATTATCCCAGCAATTACCTTTGCGGCTCATGCTACAGACAAACTCATTTTCGCCCAACAACTTCTGGTAGCACTCTGAGACATACTGGCTGCCCCGATCGCTATGCACCAGCAAGCCAGCTTTTGGTCTGCGCTTCCACATAGCCATCTGCAGAGAATCTGTCATCAGCGTCGCTGTCATCCTGCTACTCATGGACCAGCCCACAACAGCCCGTGAGCACAGGTCAATGAAGACGGAGAGGTAGAGCCAACCTTCCCGGGTTGGGATATACGTAATATCGCCGGTGTAGGCCTGGTCAGGCTGCTCCCGGTGGAAGTCACGCTTCAGTATGTTGTCAGCCACCGGCTTGTTGTGGCTTGAGTTCGTTGTCGCCTTGAATTTACGTTTGGTCTTACAAACCAGGTCTTCCTCTCTCATCAGACGAGCCACGCGCTTACGGCTGACGGTTTTACCCAGATCAGCAAGGTCATTTTTAATACGGCGTGCCCCATAGCGCTGACGGTGTTTTTCGTGAATCTCCCGAATGTCTGCCTTCAATGCCTGATCCTCCTGAGAACGCTTGGATACCGGGCGAGAGAGCCACTCATAGTAGCCACTACGGGATACCGACATGACCCGGCACATCGCTGAGAGGCTGAATTGCTCCCGGTTATCACTGATGAACTGAAACTTCAGTGACACTCTTTGGCAAAGAAGGCGGCCGCCTTTTTTAATATGGCTCGCTCTTCTTTCAGTCTGGCGTTCTCTTTGCGCAAACGCTTGAGTTCGTCGTATATATGCTCATCGTTCTTCTGAGGCTTACTGGTAGCCTTAGGACGGTGATACTTAGCAATCCAGGTGTGCAGGGTGTTAGCGTTCACCTCAAGCTCTCTGGCTGTTTCTGTCACCGGTTTATCAGACTCTACAGCCAGTTTTACTGCAGATTCCTTGAACTCAGCTGTATATGTTTTCGTTTTCTTTTCTGACATTTGGACACACCTTAATGGGCTGCAATATTACCCGTGTTTGTGTGTCCGGAGAACTATAACCACTTCAGAATAAAAGCGCTTGCAAACAAAGCTATCAAGCTTGAAAGGAAGGCACTTTTTATTTTTTTTTTGACCAGTTTCTTTGAATGGAGAAGAAAGTCATATGACGCTGACGGGCTACCTGAGAAAGAGCTTTTATCATAGGTCAGACAATAGGTTTGAGCCTGACGTTTAGTGCAATCAAAAAGTTGCCGCGCAGCGGCCTACGTTCAGCAGGGATAACAGCCCAAATTTTGAAATCCGGGGCTGTTATTGGGGTCTCCGATTACCTCTCTCCCAAGCGAAGCGTTGGCCAGCAGCACAGGTAAACTCCTCTTGCGTCATATCGATACTGGCACGAGCAGCTACAGCTAATCATCTAGGCTGCTCAAGCAAACCTCACAGACATCATTTTCTTCTACTGACTCAAAACTTTTTCCACAAATCCAGCACATGCTCATCTCCAGTGGAGCATGAGTGGTGGAATCTGATTCCAGCCTGCCCCCGGTGGCTGCGAATAACAACTCGTCAGGCCCTCGTTCTGAGGGTGAAGGACGCTTTCCTTTTGCTGCGGAGCCTTGATTAAAGCAAGTGAAGCATAGCTCGTTAAGATCAAGATTATTTGTTGCTGCCTCGTTCATCATGTGTCTCTGGCACTCTTCACAAAAATAATGGCCACATAGCCATTGCTCAAGCATATTTTCTGATTGGCATCTCTGGCAGTATGGCTGTTCCACCCGAGGTCTGATTGCATCTGCTCCACCAATCACGTAATCAATACGTCTGGCGCTCCCGGAGGATTCCCATAACTGGCATTTTCCTTTTTGGAAGTGTTTATAATTCTCTCGACTTATAACCTGAATACATTCCCAACAGAATTTTTCTTGGCAGTTACTGCAGTGCATCAAGTTACAACCCTTATCTTTATAGATATCTGTATTGCAAATAGGACAGTTTTTGAAATTTTGAGGGTTCCTTTTTTTTTCCGCGTCGAACATTGCCTGAGCCCCTTGGCTTGTTAAGGCTGTTTTATACATTTGGCAAGACCAACCTTCATGAAAAGGAGTGACCAAGCATTGACTACAGCTAGTCTGATTGCAGCTATTACAGGCCACCTTTGAACTGCAGGCTTCTTCTATATCCATAACGCTGTCACAGGATGGATTCAAGCAGGCAAACAGGGATTTGTTTTTGTTTGCAGCTAGCTTGAGAAGGCTTGCGTGAAGCCTTTTGAGCGTTTCCTTGCCGGCGAGTGCCTGAACAATGTAGTCAGGAATCTGTTCTGAGCAATTGGTTCCTGGACAAATCAGGAGTCCTGTTGATAATGCGTTAAGGTCATTTGCCGAGCACCGTAAATATTCCTTCAAGCACTCCATACAGAACCGATGTTTACATTTTGGATCTCTGGAAAGCTGTATACAGTTCGTTGCTTCCATGCATATTCCGCATTCTGTATTTTCCAGAAAAACAGCTTTTTGATTAAATCTCCTTTTGACCTCTATATGGTCATAGAGAATGTCCAAGATATCATCAGAAAAGGCCTTGGTTTTTCTATATGAAGTTAAAAGTATACTTTCAGGAGTCGCGCGCCCTAAGCCTAAGATAGCCCTAAGCTGTGAATCGGCTGGTTTTGATGATTCAACCATGATGCGTTCTTCTGTTTTTGCTTTTAAATTCTCTAATGCCTTCACAAGGTTCAGCTGTTCTCGACAAACAGGACAGTCAATATGATCATCATGATTTCGCATGTATCCAGATATCATCATTCGGGCAAGAGCAATCGCCGCAGGCTGGCAAATAAAAGCAGCGCAGCAGGGTAATGCAACATCAGCATGACAAAACCCCGGATGAACAGCGCACTCTTCTCGTCCACTAGATTCCTCTTGAACGGCAGGATTTCTATATTGTTTTAGATCCAGATTGTATTGCCGGAAATATCCAATAATTAGCTCGTCCTCAGGCTTAACAGCCATTGCTTCCTCAACAAAAGGGTGAGGGGTATATGAAGACGATTGGTTTGGAATATCTGATAGCCCATCATCATTTGAGCTACCGACTTTTTTTCTCACATAACCCAAAATTTTACTGAACGTGGATGTTATACCTATACCTGTCACCGGCGGGGTTGCAGGTTTCTGCAAATCTTCAGTATGGCTATATGAGATATGGCGACCGGTTGTTTGACTGTCAATATTTTGTGATTGCAGGTTCGATGCTGAATATTCAGTGTTTTGCAGCAGTTGTCGAGGTGTCTGGTTCTGTAAGTTGGGCAATCGCAGGAGTTTGGAATAAGTTGACTCTGTGGAAAGTGACTGTATTAGCTCGGCTACAGATTTTTGCCCAGTCTTAACGGTGATATGCAGGGCAGATTCCCCCCAATCACTATGTAAACCGAATAGCAGTTCTGCGCCGTTTTCATACACCAGCTCCTCAACCAATATCAGGTTTCCTGCTTGGGCAGCTTCTACCAGATAATCTACTAACATCTGGGTGTTTTCTGAAATGGCAGAGCTAGATTCAAAACCTTCCGGTAACTTATCCTCCCTTGCTGCTTCGCCTTCTGGAACTGTTAAAAACGAGTCAAGGGAATGTCCTGTGTGACTGTGCCAGAATCCACCCTGATGGCTATCTGTGTTAGCTTCAGGTCGGTTTTCAGGAATTTCTTGTTCATCAGGAGATGTGCATACTAGCCGCTTTGGTTTTCTGACAGATGGATTCTTTGCTTCCGAAAGTTGGGATATTAATATTTTATCCGTTCCAGTATCAGTGCAGAGGGTCAGTTCATGGTGGTAGGCCGTAACAGCAACATAATAACAGTCAGGTTCTTCTCCTGATATTTTTTCAAAATATGATTTTAATTCCTGAAATATCAGTCTCGCCAAGCCCCGCCAGTTGATTTCCCGAAGATAAATAATGTCTTCAACAGAAAGGGAAGGGGTTTCCTCAAAATGGCTAGTAACTATCGGTTGGATTTCGTCAGAGGGAGCAACATTTTCCCATCTTTCATCGGGAACCAGCCCGGTGATTATAAGTTCTATCTTTACCGGATCAGCAAAGAAAACCGTTGAATAATACGGCTGAATCAGTGATTCCATCCGCGTTTGGCTTTGCGTGTCAACCAGTATTTTTAATCGGTTGTTATATTCAACTGAAAAATTAGAAGATATTGTTTGTTCACATAAAGAAAACAATAATCCTAGCAAAACCCAGCATTTCATTTTCATGTGTGGTAATGGTTATGGTCTTATATAGAGTATTTCATAAAGTTTATTTTCACCCCCTTCATTGTACATTTTTTAAAAAGAGCCACTGTTCGTATTGATATGGTTCTGGCTATCTCAATGCCTTCCTCCTCCTGCCGCTGACGTGAAATCTGGGGCTGTTATCCCCGCTAACCGCTATAAATTTCACGTCAGCGGCAGGTCGGGTTGGTCATCCGGCTTGCGGGGGGCGCTTTTGGCCTCGCCAATCTTGATCAGCAGCTGCTTGTTCTCCAGTCGCAAGGCTTCAACTTCTTTCTGCAGTTCCGTGACCCGCGCTTCGCTGGCTGTCAGGCGGGCAGTGGTGCCTGCATGGGTTTCCCGCAGCTCGGCTTCGCGTGTCTGGCTGGCTTCCAGTTCGCCGGTCAGGGTCTCCAGCTGTTGCTCCAGCCGGACCACCTCGGCTTCAGCCGTGTTTCTGTCGTTAATGGCCTGGCTGCGTTCTTCGGTCAGTTTCGCCTGGATGGGCTCAAATTCTTCGCTGGCGAGCTTTTTAGCATCGACCCAGGTCTGTATCGCGGCTTTGCGGTAACGCGCTTCGATGGCCTCCGGAAGGGCGGTATTGAGGGCATCGGCTTCCTGTTGCTCCCGCCAGGCCTTCAGGTGGGTGTTGATGGTGCTGTAAGATCCCCTTCCGAGTGCCTCGCGGACGGTGGCGGCGCTGGGGTGTTGCCCCTGTGCGGTGAGTTCGTTGGCGGTGCGGGTGATGTCGTCATAGGTGACGCGGGGTGCGGTCATGGGGTGCCTGCCGGTAAGTTGATTAACCGGTACTTTGAGAATGGCGAGGGACGGCGTCACAACAACCCGGTTAATCTAAAATGGTTACGTCGTCTTTTATCGTAGAGGTGGACACCATGACCCAAACGGGCAGAGGTGGTATGGGTAGCCACAAGCACGGGATTTCAGGTAGAAGTCAGTACAGCCCCAAGTTCAGGCACCGCTTGAAGCGGGAGGCCGAAAAAGAAACACGCACCAGGAATGTTTCAACGTGCCATTTCTCCTCAATAGCGGAGCTAATGGCTAACAGATAACGATTTATTGCCATTCCATTTTTAGATCGCGGTGGGATTGAGCGCAGTCGCGAAGATAAAGATTTATCAGGCTTTGGTAGGGAATACCTTTGTCCTCTGCCAGGTTTTTGAAGTACACAATGGTGTCTTCATCTAACCGGATCGTAACTTGTTTTTTAAGCTTCTTTGCATAAGGGTTTTTTATTGAATCCGAGAAGTCGTAATGGTCAGGCATAGCGGAAACCCTCATAGATCTTGCGTTCTTGTTTATCAGCCTTACGCGCAGAAATTATGCGTATGCTGTCCCCTTCCCTGACGCAGTGACAGACAACCAGCAAGCGAGAATTAATACTCGTTCCCAGCAGGATAAACCTGTCTTCGTCATCAGAGTGGTCTGGGTCTGCGATTAAACGACCATATTCATCAGTAAACACGGTTTTTGCCTCTTCGAAGCTAACCTTATGTTTCTTAATGTTTTTCTCGTTTTTATCAGGGTCCCATTCAAAAGTGAGATAACTCATGGTGAATTATTGTAATTACAATATAATTAGGCTCTTAATGGATTCCGGGGGGTTACCCCAGCAGCAAGCCAAGCAACCCTGAAATAGCTGCTTTTCCCCTACGTTTGATGTTATGGATGCATTCAAAAAATCCCAAGTATAGTGGCAGCTTATCCTGTGAAATTCCACGGTGAGGGCGCAACCAGGATCGCAGCAACGACCAGAAGCCCTCCATCGTATTCACATGCACCTCGTGAAAACCATCACCATCTTCATCCCGGGCATACTCCCCAGCGCCATGACAGACAGATTTACGATCATAACCCCATTGCTCAAGCCTGTCGTAAATGCTGTATTCATCAGTATAAATCAGCGTTCCCGGCGCTATGAATTCTGTAATCAGGGGCTTGATTGTTACCTGCTTGACATTAGGCAGCATACGGATCACAACCTGCCCACCCCGCTGGATCATGCCAAAGATCGGAGGCTTTTCTTTCTCCAGAGTACCGCGACCACGAGCACCTCTCAAACGGTTACGGCGGGCTGTCCGCCCTTTTTTTTCACCGCTTCAGGCTGGCCTTTATGCCCCGATACAACGTAAACCTCGTCACATTCAACCTTGCCGTCCAGAACGGTGACCGGGCGTTTGTTGCAGACACTTGTCCTGAGTTGCTGTGTCATCTTTTGCACATCGCTTTTGTTCAGGTCAAGTTCAAGTGCAATCTGTCTGTTCGACTGATTGAGTGACGTCAGGTACAAGCAGTGTATCCAGATTTTTAAAGGCTGGTGATGCCCTGAAAACACCGATAAAGTCAGATCATCAAAGCGACGCCGACAACACTTGCACCAGTAACGCTGTCGCTCCGGCTGAGTGTCATCTTTACCTTGTCGGGTAATATCAGGGCTTTGACAGCGAGGACAAACGACACCATCCGGCCAGCGCATTTGCCTGACTTGTTCGTAACATTTGGCGTTATCGAGGAGATCATGAAACTTCATCATACCGCTGTTTTACACGAATGTGGACGTTAGTTTCAACCGCAGTTACCTCAACACCCCGGAATCCATTAAGAGCCTATAATTATAGTCAATGGTACGAAACGGGAGCAGGAGAGGAATAGGTAGCGACATGAGCAAAAAGAATATCAACCATACAACTCCAGCTGGAGGTAATGTGTTTGCTGATCTGGGGTTCGCTCCAGAAGAAGCCAAAAAGCTGAAGGTGGACGCTGAAAAGAGGATAAAGTTAGACCTTCAAAAGTCATCAATACGATCAAAGCACGTCAGCTGAAACGAAAAGAAACCGGAAAATTCAAGCCAACAACTTTGGTACGTTGCAACAAAGTTGAAGCACTGAATTATGATCAGCGCCAATATATAGCAGGCAGGTCAATAATCCGTTACGCTCTGAAGACATCTGAAAGACAAAAGAAAAGCCCGCCAAAAATGACGGGCTTTCCCTAACACTTGCCTGGTCAGGTGGCAGCCTAACCAAGCGAGACAATTTCTACCATAACGAAGTAAAGGCTTGTCCGAGCCAATGGGTTAAGTTTAACAAAACCCCTCTATCTGACAAGCCACAGATTCATGGAAATCGAATCGAATGGCTCACACAGCAAGAGCGAAACCCCAACCGCTACAACTCGAAACACCGGACGATCATTTCCGGACGATTACTAGCGGTGTCACCTGCAACCCACATGGCACCGTATTGGTTGGTTGGGGCATCCGAAGCCCACCGGAACGGAATCGTACGCTAAGCTCTGATCTGTGCCTGAGGGTAAGATAAAAAGTTACAGATCAGAGTTTCAGCTCAGCGTTTTGTGATTTTAGGTCCGATGTACACAATATATAGAGGATCACTATTCGTGACCAGCCACGAAAAGTGGACACGATATTTGGGCGTGTTTACTTTTCCATGCATAGGGCAGAATATGGTATCTCTTGCTTTTTCAGGATGCTTAAAAGTCAGCTCTTTTGTGACATACTCCCTCCACTAATCGACAAGCCGATTTAGTGGGGGCTTCTGATCGGGAATAACATGCGACCCACTATGCAAAAGGCATAGCCTCTCGCTGTTGTATAGGTTGCCGAACCACAACAGGGGAACTCTTTATACATACGCTGTGTCCTAGCGCATCGGCGATAGAAGCCAGAAAACGATGTGTTTTCCTGATTTGTTTCTCGCAGTTAGTCCAGCAACGGTTGCGCGTGAGTACTCTCAGAGGCTTATCTGTCTGTCGAGTAGGCTGTTGTCTCAGCCACCAGACCCATTATGCAGGGCTTCGCATTGATTTCAGAGTAATACAAGGGGCTTGCTCTATGCAAGCCTCGCTATTCATCTCCACCCAAACCTTCAAAGGTCGCTTCGCTCCCAGTGAGAGGCTATGGATGGAGAATTTCGGTAACTATTCAGCACCCAGCAAAGAGTGACCGCAGTAATTCTTCATGGCTATAAGCAGGGCTTCAAAAACATTCTGCCCCTGCTTTCTCGCAGATGAAACATAACTTCGTATTCGGCAATACCATTTCGCCCCTTCCTCGCTTCTGATGCAGCCCGATATTTTTTGCTTCACCTTGCCATTTCTGATGTCTTGCTCGCTGCCATTATTGTCGAAGGGGATGTTGAGGTCGGTCATGAACCTCAAAGTTTCGTCCTTGTACTCCACCAACCGCTTAAACAAGTTGAACGCTTTCGTATTCTTGACTTTGTCACGCCCCAACCGTTGCCGTACTCGTTCCATATAGTCGGCTTCTTCCGCTTGCGCCCTTTTTGCTGTTCGCTCGAACAGTGAAGAGATACGCTGGCGGATGGATTCCGGCATCGCCTTCATTCCCAGCTTTCTAAAACCATTGCTGAGGTGACAGGCCAGTCTCAGCAGCCGCTGAAGACGAGCCGCAAGATAGTTGCAGTCGCGATCAACGACACCCTGTAACTCCCTCAGGTGGTGGGCATTGCAGAGTACATGAGCCGCAGCATAGCGGAAGTAAACCTTGTAGTGGTCATGAACCAGTATCCCGGCAAAGGTCAGCAAAATACCCATCGTCTCTATGGCGGAATGTCCTTTACTCAAGTCCAGATGATAGTACGTCCACTTGTCAGTACGCAGGACATGCATCCACCACAGCGCTCCGGCTACTCTCATGCCTGTTTCATCAGCGCCTGCAATGGGTTCAACCTTAAGGGCGTCACTAATTGCCTGCTCAGTGCTGGCTAACCGGTCATAAGCATTGCTCTGGAAGGTGCAGATGGAACCCGGACTGACTTCCAATCCGAAAATATCCATGAAGAACTGGGAGGCACGCTTGCAAGGTATAAGTTGATACTGACAAAGATACACGGCCAGCGCCTGAGTCACCGGTCCATACTGCACGTGAGCATCAACTCCTTCAGGGAAACGGGCTTGTGTCATGTGACCGCAGCGGCACTCTTTGATTTCGGCCACATGGGCTGTCACTTCAAAGTGACCAAAACGACCCGGTTCAAATACTTGCCTTTCAACCAACTTGGCAATGTTTGCAGAGTGCATTTGGACTGATGGCACTTCTCACAGTCTATAACCGGGTGATATTGGGTGCGGTCAGTGTCAGCGACTTGCTGAAGCGTTGAACCTTTGTGACCTTTCTGACCGCCGGGCTTTCGACCAGACCTCTGTCGTAAGCTTTTTGGGTTAGGTTTGTCGTCTTGTGGCTCACCCTCCACCGTGGCAGATGAGTCTTTCTGTTTGGCAGCAGGCTTTGCATAACCGTCTGTAGAGGGAGGCTTACTGCTGTTCCGGCTGTTGATGTTGAGTCTGTCCGCGAGTTCCTTATTTTCTGTTTCCAGTTTTGCTACCTGATCGCCCAGGCCACCGATCTGCTCTTGCTGATCATTTACGATAGCAAGGAGGGTGACGATAATCTGAAACTCGGGATCAAGTTGATTTCAGAGTAATACAAGGGGCTTGCTCTATGAGAAGAACTCGCTATTTGAATCTCCACCCAAACCTTCACGAAGGTACCAGCTTCGCTCCCAGTGAGAGGCTGCTGGATAGTTACGAATTTCGCTGGTTTCGTTAAAATTTTTTTTCTCAGATGGAGACGAATCAGAAAAAATATTTCCTGATTACCACTGAGCGTACGCCAGCATGTAGAAGAATGGCTATCGCTTAAAGGCTTGGCGTGCATGACCTTTAAAATTCATGAACTATCGTCTTGTTAGCGAGAGACTATATATTGCTGCTTTTAACGTTCTGATCACGGGGTTAATAGTACATCCGTATATGCTACGAGACAGAGTAATTAACAAAGGTACTCCTGTAGACATGCGTAGCTTCAGTGGTAATCAGGAAATATTTTGCGTTACATGGGGCAAACCTGCTTGGTCGGTCCAATGTCACCCGTTCGTCACAAAGCTAAGCGTCGTAGAATTAAGACAGTTATGCAGGAACTGATCTACCAGTCAGCGCGATTATTAGAACGAGGTCGCCAGTTTATTCTGCGTTTTGGTCGTCACAGTCCCGGATTATCCGCCTTCATGGGGCTCTTTCCTGAAAAACAGCTCTGTTAGCTGATCCTTTTCTTTTAACGGTTGAATGGAAAGATGCTGCTTATGCTGGCAGGATTTCATTCATATTCAGGGCTGAAATTCCCCAACATCATTTAAATACATGCTGATTTTTTTGACTTTGCTTTACCATTCTCTGGCAAGTTTCAAAAAAACATAACCCTATTCTGTAGGTTTGAATCCATGGGATGAAAAAGCTTCTCTATAATCAAGAAGTCACGGATTCAGGAGATAAGTAATAGCCTGAGGTTAGTTTCAGAATAAAAATCATTATTTCATGATAATACGAAAAAATAATTATCATGAAATCATATTTCTATGACTTATGATGCTTTTCATAAAACAGGTACATTTCCATAAAAAGCTCGTTCATTTTGATACCTCTGATAGCCGCTTTTACCTTGATATCATTTTTCATCTTCGCATCAATCATGACCTGAAAAGGTACTTTGTTATCAGATAACTTTTTATCTTTGATTGTAACTTGGCCACCGTTAACAACTTCTTGAAGAGCCTTGTCATCCGTAGGCTTCCGGCGGCTGCTTATATCTCCGAACTTTTTAGTCATGACCCTTAACCTCCTGCCTGGA
>CBDHDU010000021.1:0-41687 GCA_965261725.1 Endozoicomonadaceae bacterium
AAAAGTTTTTCCCATTTAGAAAACCCTTCGTTTTCCATTCTCAAAGCCCATTCAGCGAGGGCATCTGTCATGCATAGCAATGCAGGCTGATCAAAATCAGCAAGGTTCCAACTCTTACAATTTTTTAATTGGTAATCTGGTTCTAGAATGAACTGGTTGTACGCAAGATTAGAGCAAAGCAACTCAGGGCGTTGTTGAAATTGCTTTGGTTCGGTATAGGGGTATGCACCCATAAAATTGCCGTTTGATAGTAGGACAACCTGACTATCACCGACACACTGTACATTTAGCGATTCGGAGCCTTGATCGAATTCAAGGCCCAATAATGTGGCGAAGCTACCGCGCTGGTATGCAGCAGCTTTTGACCAACTCAAAAGGGAAGGATCAAACAGAGATTCATAATGTTTGCAAACGTCAGCAATCCATTTCTGGTTAATATCCGAGGACTCTAGAAAGGCTCGCACAACAATTTCGGCCCAGTGTTGGGAGTCAAAGGATTCTGATGCGCCATCACTGATAGCAATTTTGGTAGAATCCTCCGCAACTAATAACGCATCCTCATTTGAGTCTGGAAAGTCTATATCCTTGGGCACTTGACCAGAAAAAAGAACTCTCATAATTTCTATGGCCCAGTTATCTTAGCTGTGCAGCACGAGTACCAATATCGAAAAACTCGACTATTTCAACGGCATCAGCATTGAACATAAAGCCACGTGACTCCATGCTTACCTTGAAACCTTTTTCTTGAGCAAACCGCACAAGGTGTTCAGGAAGTGGGCTGGACATTCTAAACAGCAGTTTCGAATATGCATCCGGCAAAGAGGCTGTGTTGCCGACAATAGTTGGCGTACTAACGCACCAATCACAGGTTTTCCGATGGGACTTATGATTAGCAGAAGTTACAAAAATTATGTAATGCCCACGAGTCATAGGCTTATCCAGAAATGCAGGAAATATAGGGGTTGTAGCCCTTCAACTATCGCCGACAACACAGCCCGGCAAAGACGTTTCAGAGGCAGGAAACTTGATAACATCAGTACCACCAAAAGAACTGACATGAAGATTAAACAACAAAACTTCACCATCATTGGTTCGGATTTGCCGTAATTGAGACGCTAGCTCCTCTGGATTCCCATCTGTTGATTCACCATCGGTAATGTGAAGAACTGTTGGAGGGTAACAATCAGGGTGAGCGTCACACCAAGCAGCCGCTTGTTCAGCAGCAGCCATAATTGCTTTACACATGGGAGTTCCACCGCTGGCAGTAGGCTCAAACCAGATGGGAAATTTGCTGGACTGTTCAATAATGCCACCAGCGCCATCATCCATTTTCTTCTTTCGGTCTTCAATTTTCAGAGGTGATGCCTCTATATCTGAAATCGAATTGAGAATGGAGCTATTTAGCGCCCCTTGAAAACCGTTGCGTGTATCACTGCCACCATACCCAATGACACCAATATCAAAATAGTTGCGGGTTCCTTCTGACTTTGTACAGCGAGTAACCAAAGTGGCAAGAGTGCGATTAATGTAACTGCTCAAAATTCGTAGGCGAGTCAACACGCTGACATCAAAACTTTGTCCTTCGGAATCGGGCATAATCAAGTCTATGAACTCGCCTACAATTTCAGACCTTGAAACAGAAGTCAGCGAACTCAAGGCTTTTGTCAGCACGCTACTCGACAAAATCAATAAGCTGACAGCCGAAAATACCGCCCTGCGCGAGGAAATCCGGCACCTTAAAAAACTCAAGGGGCAACCAAAAATTCGCCCGAACAAAAAAACGTCGGAAGACTTTGAAAATAAGGACAGTCAGTCAACGTCGCCAGCTGAAACGCCACCCAGGAGCAAACGTTCCCGATCACCGGAACCGGGTCGCACAGCCAAGCCTTCTCCTTCTTCTGTTCGTGAGGAAATTTGCCCGGCAGCGGGTGTACAGGATAACTGGAAGCGCAAAGGCTATCAGGATTTTACCCATGTTGATGTGAATCTGGAGTTCACGACAACACGCTACCGTCGCGAAGTATGGCTTACCCCTGAAGGTCAGACTGTCATTGCACCGTTGCCTATCCATATAAAAGGTCGCTTCGGTGATAACCTCAGATCCATGGTGCTGGATCTTTATCATTCCTGTAGTGTTACCCAACCGTTGTTGCTTGACTGGTTGCACAGCCATGGCTGCCCAATCTCTGAGGGCAAACTCAATGCCTTACTGACGCAGGGGCATGAGCTGTTTCATCAGGAGCGGGAAGATATTCTCGAAACAGGTATTGCCTGTTCCCGTATGCTGCTTGTAGACGACACAGGTGCTCGACATGATGGAAAAAACGGCTATTGCACGGTAATCGGTAACGACACTTTTACCGTATTTTCTTCAACCGACAGCAAAAGCCGCATTAATTTCCTGACCCTGCTTCAAGGAAAGCGTCGCTCTCATATCCTGAACCCGGCTGCACTCAGTTATATGAAGCAGGTAGAAATGGCTGACAGGTGGATTGATACCTTGTCTGCTTATGGGGAAATCCACTTTCTGAACGAAGCTGCCTGGAAAGCCTTTCTGGATGACCATAAACTCTTTGCCAAAGAGCAGCGTCGTAAAGCGACAGAGGCTGTTCTCAAGGCAGGCCTGTTAAACAACGGCTGCCCTGAAGCCATGGTCATCCACAGTGACGGTGCCCGGCAGTTTGACACGGCGTTTGAACATTCCCTGTGCTGGTTCCATGCCAGCCGCCCACTGGCAAAGCTGATCCCTGCCAATAAGCAGGAACGGGCTGCCCGTGACTGGATGGAAAAGCAGTTCTGGCATATATACGACGATATTGAGACCTATTGCCAAGCGCCGACAGCCATACAGAAGGCGCAGATTGAACAGGATTTTAATCACTGGGTGGCGACACAGTCTGACTATCCTGACCTTCGTGCTGTCCTGGGTAAGCTTCACCGGGCACGGGAGGAGTTATTGCTGATACTAAAGTATCCATGGCTGCCACTTCATAATAACCTGAGTGAGCGGCAAATCAGGGAGTACGTGAAACGACGAAAGATCAGTGGTGGCACTCGAAGTCATCTCGGTCAGCGTTGCCGGGATACATTTGCAAGCCTGAAAAAAACATGCAGGCTGCACGGCATATCCTTCTCCAACTATCTAAAAGATAGAATCTGCGGAACCCAGATGATTCCCAGACTGTCAGACGTGGTGCGGGATAAATCTGCCCGGCTCATGGGTGATGCCGCCTACGGATTTTGAGCAGTTACCGATTAATAACATCCGCAACCTGTGAAGCTTTGGATGAACCTGAAGAAAATCTGTCTTCCATCGAAGCTGACTGGTCTACTACAAATAGGAGAGCGGTAGGATTACTTCGACTGATTTCAGCAGTATAAGACATAAAATCACTCCATAGCGAACTGGCAGAGAAGGTATCTCTGCATAGCACTAGAAATTACGAGCAAAACGCACCCAAACTAATAGAGATGCACTTCCCAGCAGACACAAGCCGCTATGATATATACGCTTTACTCCAACTTACAAGACTATAACTACCTACCATATAGGTCTACTGCAGTAGTTTCGAAAGCAAACTCAGCCATTAACACTTAAGTCTGGAAAGAGTTTACGCTCTTTCCTCCCTTTAAAGCCCCGTTCGATAACGGAAATTTCTCTACCCGTGACCACTGTCCAGCCGCAAGGGTCTGGTTGATCCGGATTAGCCCGAAATTTACCAAACGCTCAAACGCAAAGGGATAACCAAACAGTTACGTTGCTGATGCTGATACTCTACGATCAGGCTGTTACAATGCCCGCCTTCTGTTGTTTTCCTGTATCGATTTACTGTGAAAATGCTGCGTTTTACTCCTTAAAAGAAACGTTTGCATTTCTATCCATGGCTGTTTGTTGAATGAAAGATAAGAGCGAGAGTCAGGCACTCCACAAACCATACCGGGTTCGTCGTATGACGTTTCATCTTTTACGAAAGATACAAAACCTGCTGGTCCGCGCTGAGGCAACTAATAATACTCTGGAACAACTGAGTATCGATCCTCAGAAGCCTGTTTGTTATGTCCTTCAGCAGCAGTCAGCTTCTGACCTGATGATTGTGGAGCAGGAATGCATCAAAGCCGGATTGCCCCGCCCCACCAAGCCGATTGAGCATTTATCTGAAGCCTCTGGCGAAGCATTTTTATTTTTATCCCAGCCACAGGGATTACTGCAGAGCGAGCATAGTCATTACTCGCCACGACTGGTTGAGCTGCTGGATCAGGTCGAAGCCGATCGGGAAATGGATATTCAGCTGGTTCCTGTCTCTGTTTTTCTGGGGCGCGCTCCGGAGAAGGAAGATTCCGCACTGAAATTGCTTTTCTCCGGTGTCTACAATGTTGGCGGACGCCTGCGACGTCTGGCTGAGCTGTTGTTTAACGGTCGCCAGACACTGGTACATTTCAGTCAGCCTTTATCACTGCGGGAACTTGCTGATGAAGGGTTAGAACATAATCGCACCCTGCGTAAAGCGGGTCGTATTCTGCGTGCTCATTTCCGCCAGCTGCGTACTTCTGTGATTGGCCCTGACCTGTCTCACCGCAGAACAATCGTTGACAGCCTGATAAAAACACCCACCATGCGTAAAGCGATTGAAAAAGAAGCTGAGGCGCACCAGATAGATTATAAAGAAGCTGAAACCAAAGCGCTGAAATATGCCAACGAAATTGTATCTGACTATACATTCTCTGTACTGCGCTTCTTCGACATTATCCTGACCTGGTTCTGGAACAAACTGTACGACGGCGTAAATATTAATAATCTCGATTCTGTAAAAGAACTGACTAAGACTCACGAGATTGTTTACATTCCCTGTCACCGCAGTCATATCGACTATCTGCTGCTGTCTTATGTGCTGTTCCACAAGGGCTTTACACCACCCCATATTGCTGCCGGCATTAATCTGAACATGCCGATAGTGGGCGGTTTGCTGCGTCGTGGCGGGGCATTCTTCATGCGTCGTACATTCCGTGGTAATCCACTGTACAGTGCTGTTTTCCATGAATACATGCACACCTTGTTTACCCGGGGGTTCCCAACTGAATACTTTATTGAGGGCGGACGTTCACGTACAGGCCGGACACTGAATCCAAAAACCGGCATGCTGTCTATTACTCTGCGAAGCTTCCTGCGTGATAACAAGCGTCCTCTGTGCTTTGTGCCAGTCTACGTTGGTTATGAAAAACTACTGGAAGTCGGCACTTACCTCGGTGAACTGCGCGGCAAGAAGAAAAAGAAAGAATCACCACTGGATGTTTTCCGCACACTGGCGGCACTGAAAGATGAATTTGGTCAGGTTAGTCTGAACTTCGGTCAAGCAGTACATCTGGATGAATTCCTGAACAGCCAGCATCCCGGCTGGCAGCAGGAAACCTATGGGGAAGACTTCAAGCCTCAATGGCTGAAGCTGGTAACAAACCAGCTGGGGCAGCGACTCGCTCAGGAAATCAACAGTGCTGCTGCCGTTAACCCGGTCAACATGGTGGCGTCTGCGCTGCTCAGTGCACCACGCCATGCTCTGGGTGAAGAGGAACTGGTTCTGCAGCTGGATACTTCCATGCAGCTACTGAAAAAAGTACCTTACAGCGAGCATATCACCTACACCGACCTTTCCGGTGCAGAGATGGTTAAATATGTTGAGCGCCTGAAGCTGGTCACCCGTCGTTCAGATAGCCTGGGTGATATTCTCCAGCTGGAAGGCAAGCACCCGGTATTAATGACTTACTACCGCAACAACATCCTACACCTGCTGGCATTACCTTCACTGATTTGTGCGCTGTTCCTGAACACCCATAAGCTATCCCGCCGTCAGCTACAGGAAATCTGTCTGGTACTCTACCCTTACCTGAAAGCTGAACTATTCCTGAAGTGGGAAAAACGCGGACTGATTCGTGAGATTCAGCGCTGGTTGAACGCACTGGTTGAAGTCGGGCTGCTCTGTGAAGAAAACGGCGAATACAGTTCACCGGAAACCAGCTCAACGAATTTCGTCATGATGAATGTGCTGGCACGCCCGATTCTGCAAACACTGGAACGTTTCTATATCGTTATCCAACTGCTGCTGCGTAATGGCAGTGGTAATGTGATCCGGGAAGATCTGGAAACCCAGTCACATGTGATGGCTCAGCGCCTGTCCATTATTCATGGCGTTAATGCACCCGAGTTTTTTGATAAAAAGCTGTTCCGTAGTTTCATCGATCAGCTGATACAGCAAAACGTACTTCAGGAAACCGTAACCGGAACACTGGAGTATGGCAGCGAGGTAACTCAGGTCGCTGAAGATGCGCTGCAAGTACTGACCAGTGAGGTCAGACATAGTATTCAGCAAGTAACCTTATCCAATAAAGGAACTGATGAGGAGCCGGTTAAAAAGGCGGACTAACCTCTTGATCAGGGCAGCCATCGCTGCCCTTTTTTCTGCTTCCTCCGGTAAATTTATTGAAGCCCGCCCTCTGACTGCTATCCTGTCTTTGCAATAGTATTTTTCAGTTTCCCCAGAGGACAGAACCCAGATTCAGCAGGGCCATTTTGCGGATAAATCGTAGCTTCAACCTGTAAGGCTGACCTTCCTGTATTCCAGTTTACGGATAAAACATGTCTCCCTACGGGCATAACATATTGTTCTCTCAGGATTTTCCGCTACTATACCGCCCCTTTCTCAACAGATTGGTGCCCGGTCAGGTGCCTACATCCGGGCGATAGATTCAGTTAATCTGATAGCAGCCCCGGTCATCAACCTCCCGGTTTTCCCATTAACCTTTTAGCTTGATTTATTAAGCTATTTTAACTACGGCAGCAAAAAACGGAAACCTATGGAAGAATTCGTTCCCGGACAACGCTGGATTAGCGACACCGAGATCGAACAGGGGCTTGGCACGGTCCTGATGATGGACGTGCGCATGGTTACCCTGCTCTTTCCGGCCACTGGCGAAACCCGACTGTATGCGCGTCATAACAGCCCCCTGACCCGTGTTATCTTCAATCCGGGCGACAGGGTTGAAAGTCATGACAACTGGAGCATGACAGTCACTGAAGTCGTTGAGAAAGACGGCCTGCTTACCTACATCGGTCAGGATCGCGATGGCGAGCGCCATGAGCTTTCTGAAACCAATCTCAGCAACTTCATACAATTCAATAAACCACAGGATCGCCTGCTGGCAGGCCAGATTGATACTAACAGCAACTTCAATCTGCGCTACAAAACCCTGCAGCATAACTTCCGTTTATGTAAATCCGCATTCCGGGGCTTGCTGGGACCTCGTGCAGGTCTGATTCCTCATCAGCTGCATATCGCCCATGAAGTAGCAACCCGCTATGCTCCCCGCGTGTTACTGGCTGACGAAGTAGGTCTGGGTAAAACCATCGAGGCAGGACTGATCCTGCATCGCCAGCTACTCACCGGTCATGCCAAGCGGGTACTGCTGATTGTTCCGGAAACCCTTCAGCACCAGTGGCTGGTTGAAATGCTGCGCCGTTTTAATTTGCATTTCTCCTTGTTTGACCGTGAACGCTGCCGTCATTCCGATGCCGAGAACCCGTTCCAGTCAGAACAGATGATTCTGGTGAGCCTGGACTTCCTTCGCGAGGATGAAACAGCCCGGGAACAATGCCTTGCTGCCGACTGGGACACCCTGATTGTCGATGAAGCACATCATCTGAAATGGGAACAAGACAGCCCCAGCACAGAATACGAGCTGGTTGAAAAGCTGGCTCAAAGTATTCCCAGCGTATTATTGCTGACTGCCACACCGGAGCAGTTAGGTCAGGCCAGTCACTTTGCACGCCTGAGACTGCTGGACCCCAACCGGTTCTACAGTTTGGAAGCCTTCCGTGAAGAACAGGCCGCTTATGAGCCGGTTGCCATGGCCGTTCAGGAACTACTGGATAATGACCAGCTACCTTCCGATGCGGTCACTCACCTGAAAGTACTTCTCGGAGAGCAGGCCGACACACTGGTTCAGACCATTAACAGTCATCAGGCCAGTGACAGTCGCGACCATGCCCGTGAACAACTGATTCGTCTGCTGCTGGATCGTCACGGCACCGGACGGGTTATGTTCCGCAACACCCGCAATGCCATTTCCGGTTTTCCGGGTCGACTGGCTCAAAACTACTCGCTGCCGCTGCCAGAGCTATACAGCATTGCCATGGAAGACGCAGAGGGTCTTGAACAGCACCTCTACCCGGAACTGGCCTATCAACAGCAAATCAAACTGGATGATATGGATCCGTGGTGGAAAGTTGACCCGCGGGTAGACTGGCTGATCAATCTGCTGAAGCTGCTGAAAAAATCCAAGGTGCTGGTCATCTGTGCACGTGCAGAAACCGTACTGGATCTCGAAAACGCGCTGCGCATTCGTTCCGGTATTCCTGCCGCCGTATTCCATGAAGGCATGAGCATTGTAGAACGTGACCGTGCCAGTGCCTGGTTTGCTGATGATGAGTATGGCGCCCAGACGTTGATCTGCTCTGAAATCGGCAGTGAAGGTCGTAACTTCCAGTTCGCCCACCATCTGGTGCTGTTTGATCTGCCGGTTAACCCTGACCTGCTCGAACAGCGCATTGGTCGCCTGGATCGCATCGGACAGATGCAGACTATCCAGATTCATGCACCGGTTCTGGAAGATACCGCTCAGTCCATGCTATATCGCTGGTACGACGAAGGTATGGATGCATTCAACACCACCTGTCGTGCAGGTAGTATTGTTGCCTCTGAGCTGGGAGATGCACTGGAAAATGTGCTGATCAGCAACCAATTTTCGTCTGATGCGGCAGAAAACCTGATTGAGCGTACCGTTCAAATTAACGACGAAGTCAGTGAATGTCTTGAGCAGGGGCGTGACAGACTACTCGAACTTAACTCCCACGGCAGCCAGAGTGATCATCATGGCAATATAGTGGCAGCGATTGAGGAAGAAGAAGAGTCCCGGGCGCTCAAAAAATATATGGAAAAACTGTTTGATGCCTTTGGTGTTGAATCAGAAGATCATTCCAAGCACTGCCTGATCGCCCGCCCCGGAAATCATATGACTGTCCCCAGCCTGCCGGGTCTGCCCGAAGATGGTGCAACCTTTACTTTTGACCGGGATATGGCGCTGGCAAGAGAAGACATGCAGTTCCTGACTTGGGAGCACCCACTGGTCAGCTCTTGTATGGAAATCGTTATGACAGGCGAAACCGGTAATACAGCCGTCTCCATCATCAAGAACAAAAGCCTGAAGCCGGGCACTATGCTGCTGGAAGCCATTTACACCGTTGAAGCCTGTGGTAAGCGCCAGCTGGAACTGGATCGCTATCTGCCTGCAACTCCTATCAGAACGCTGATTGACCCCACCGGTAAAGATCTTGCTGCAAAGGTTAACTTCGAAGGGCTGGCCGCTCAGCTTCAGCCGTTGAAAACCGGCACAGCCAGAAAGGTTGTTAAAAGTCAGCGAGAACATATTCTGACACTGCTTAAAGTGGCAGAAAACTCTGTAAAGCAGCAGGCACCCGGCATTATCACCAATGCCTGCCAGCACTTGCTGAACAGTGTCACAGAGGAAATGAAGCGATTAGCAGCACTGAAACAAGTTAACCCTAACGTTCGGGATGAAGAAATTGACTTCCTGAAACAACGGGCAGCCTATGGTCATCAGGCATTGCAGAACGCCCAGCTGCGACTGGATGCTATGCGGTTAATTATTACCACGTGATTTAGCGGTTCTTGCTGAAGCAGCCCTCTTAACAAGGGTTGCTTCGGTCAGTCAATATAAAGGTGGCTCACCCGCCGGACGGGTTTTGAAACGACGGTGAACCCATAAATAATCTTCCGGTCTTTGCCGTATAATGGATTCAACATGCTGATTAACTCTCAGCGCATCACTTTCATCATTTCCCACAGGGAAATCATCCCATGGTTTGTGGAAAGTAACGTGGTACTTCCCTGTCTGATAGTTCCGATAAGCTGAAATCGGAACAACCTTCGCTCCCGTCATACGACACAGCCTTGCCGTACCGGTTATGGTTGCCGCATTAACCCCCATAAAAGGCACAAACACACTTTGCTTGGGGCCATAATCCTGATCTGGCAGATACCACATAATCCGCCCGGCCTTTAGTCCCCGAATGAATGCCCTTACATCTTTTCTTTCGACCAGTCGTCGGCCCGCCTCATTAAACCGGAGCCGTCTAGAACGCTGCATATATTCATACAAAGGATTTCGGTGACGCCGATAGGTTATATCTGTCGATACCGCGAGAGAAGCAATGCCGCCTGCCATCTCAGTACAGGTCAGGTGTATCCCCAACAGAATAACACCAGACTCACAGCCTTCTATATGCTCCCGACCTTCCAGCACCCAGGAATTTTCCAGCTTACTACGCGACCACCACCAGGCCATCCCTATTTCAAGAGTGCCAACCCCGAGTGATTCAAAGCTTTTTATAAGCAATTTGTTCTTTTGATTTTCTGATAACTCGGGAAAGCACAGCTCTATATTCCGTTTTGCAATAATGCGACGGCGAGACCCGACTCTCATAAAACAACGACCTAGCAAACGTCCAAAAGAGCACTGCATTCGCCAGGGTAATTTGCTGACGCCCCAGCTGAAAATAAACATTAACCACAGCCCCCAATACTTTGGAGCTAAAAATTGAAGCTGGAATTCCGGGCGTTCAACTAATTCTGCTGTTTCTGATGAAAGCGCTCTCATAACCGTTGCGTCATATCAATAAACCGTCTCATAACAAAGAGTTTTCATTTTTTTTGACCGCCTGCTGAAAAAAGGGTTCTGCATTCCATAAAAAAATCTGCTTATAATGGAGGAACCGGTGCAGGAGACAAGGGGAGAATAATGAGCAAACATGATATACGGCTGGCAAGCGCCTGCTTTCGGCTAAAAGGCGGGCTGGTAGCCCTGACAACGATTGAGCTGCTGCACTTTACACCGGATGCATTTCAGCAACAGCTAAAGAAAACCATACAGGATGCACCCCGTTTCTTCGAACAGTCTCCCGTCATTCTGGCACTGGAAAAGCTCGAACCTGCCCATCAGTTCATTGATTTTCATACCCTGAAAGCGCTTTGCAAAAACTATGGCATTATTCTCGTTGCGATTCGTGGTGGTACCGCATCCCATCGCGCTGTCGCACAATCAGCCGGGCTTGCATGGCTTCCGGCCACCCGTGACAAGGAAGCACCCGAAGACAAAGACCTGCCGCTCAAGACCAGAAAAAACACCGGTAAAGTGATTCTGATGAGCCGCCACCAGATCGGACTGGAGCTCAGTAATACCTCTCCTGCAGATTCAGATGAGTCACAGGCAAAGCAAATTACGCCAGATCTTCCTGAGTCAACCATCGTCACCACCCCCGTCAGATCAGGCCAGCAAATCCACAGCGAAGGCGACCTTGTAGTATTTGGCCTTGTCAGCACGGGCGCAGAATTACTCGCGGCCGGAAATATACACGTTTACGGTCCTCTGCGAGGGCGTGCGCTGGCCGGACTACAAGGGAATAAAAATGCACGTATCTTCTGTCAGAGTTTCGAAGCAGAGCTGGTATCCATCGCAGGAAACTACAAACTTATTACAGAACAAGACCAAAAATACTGGAAAAAGCCACTACAGACATATTTGACAAAAGATCGGTTGCACCTTGAAGCACTTTAATAAATACTGTGATCGGTTTTTATCAATGGCCGGCAAACACCATTAATATTCATTGTTGACGGGAATCAATTTAAAACGGCTTTGGTCAAATAACTTGCCCGCAATCTTTTCTTATATCTATCCAGCAAGCTTTGATCCGTCCATATTTCCACGAACACCAGAAGTCGTGACATCCCAGATACAAGGTCATCGTCGTCACAATCAGGATAGTACCTTGGCAAAGATTATTGTTATCACCTCCGGCAAAGGAGGTGTTGGAAAAACAACAACCAGTGCAGCATTCGCAACAGGTCTGGCCATGAAAGGCTTCAAGACTGTTGTAATCGACTTTGACGTTGGCCTGCGCAATCTCGATCTGGTAATGGGGTGTGAACGCCGGGTTGTTTATGATTTCATTAACGTTGTTAATAATGAAGCGCGTCTGCATCAGGCTCTGATAAAAGACAAACATAACGATAACCTTTATGTATTGCCTGCATCACAAACCCGCGACAAAGATGCACTGAGCAAAGAGGGGGTCGAAGCAGTTCTGTCTGATCTTGCCAGGGATTTTGATTACATCATCTGTGACTCCCCTGCGGGCATTGAGCATGGCGCCATGATGGCACTTTACTTTGCCGATGAAGCCATTGTAACAACCAACCCGGAAATATCTTCCGTACGTGATTCCGACCGTATTCTGGGCATTCTGCAAAGCCGTTCGCGTCGTGCTGAAAACAACCTCGAGCCCGTTAAAGAACACCTGCTGTTAACTCGCTACCACCCTGCCCGCGTATTGAAAGGCGAGATGCTAAACGTCAACGATGTCAAAGATATTCTGGCAATTCCCCTATTGGGTGTTATTCCTGAATCACCTGACGTGCTTAAAGCCTCAAACAAAGGCATGCCTGTGATTCATCTTCAGGAATCTGCTGCGGGTCAGGCTTACATGGATATGGTCGAACGTTTTCTGGGTGAAGAGCTTCCTCACCGCTTTCTGGATGCACCCAAACCTTCCCTGATACAAAGGATGTTCGGGGGTAAATAGCTGGAATGAACACCAAAAATAACCATTCCGAAAACAAGGAGCACAGTTAAATGAGCCTGCTGGATTCTTTTTTTCGTCGCAACGAACAGGAAGATCATTCCGCAGAGATGGCCCGCGAGCGACTGAAAATCATTGTCGCCCATGAGCGTTCGACCCGCAGCGGCCCGGACTACCTGCCTGATATGCAAAAAGACATTCTTGCTGTCGTAAACAAGTATGTGGATGTCAGCCCCACCGACATTCATATTCAACTCGACAGCGAGGGAGATACCTCCGTCCTGGAAGTCAATGTGACACTACCCGAGTAAGGTCTCATTTAACACCTCCTCATAAACGACAGACAAACAGGACCAGCGCAGGCGAGTTAAATCAGGTACATCCGGAGAGAACTCGCCCTGAGCTTTCTTTTCAGCCAGCTCTCCTAAACGCCCTGCCAGCACCTCAGCCTCTTTATCGGGTTCAGACGGACTTCCTGCATACCGAAAACGATGAGGAAATAACTCTCTGTATGCAAGCCTGTCAGGAACCAGCGGCTGACAACCTGTCGCTACACCTTCCAATACGGCAATACCCTGAAAATCATGAATAGCTGTCGATATAACGACATCTGACCGAGACAGTATGCTCCGGTACTCTGCGTCGCTTTCAACATACCCCCAGTTTTTGATGTGATCTTCAAGCTCTCGCTTAGCCTGCCTGAAAACATCAGGCTCACGACGGAACTGCTGCCCCAGCACATGCACATGAAAATCCACACCCAGTGACTTCAGATGAGTCAGCGCCATAAAGAATACTTCCGGCGCTTTATCATATTCCCAACGGTGCCCCCACAGTAGCTGCAATGGCTTTTCGTCTACTTCGTTATGATCAACAAATACCCGGTCAGGCAAGGGAACAGGTACGACCCGGCTTCGCTCCTGAAGAATTTGCGGCACATTTTCTGGCACATAATCAGGCAGTCTCGATAACAGTGCACTTACCCCTTCCAGAAAGGTTGTCTGGTTATAATCACTGTTAAACAATATTCTGTCAGCAGCCAGCGCGGCATACAGATTTACGATTTGCGGTTCAAGCGATGCATGCTGCTTAGAGGAAGGCGGATAGGCAAACTGGTTTTCATGAAAATAAACGACACTCGGCGTACTCGCCAGTTTCGGCACCATACCTTTTAATGCCGATAAATCCGTCATAGAGGTTGCTATTACAAGATCATACTCACCCTCACCCTCACCCTCAAGAACCTCACGCTCACCATAAGCCCAGCTCAGGCTACTGCCACGAATCCTCCAGTTGAAATGTCGTGGCGGAAGGCTCAGTGTCGTCCATTCATGCTGACTCAGGTTTTCAACCAGCCCCTGCCGCCAATAGCGGTGACTCACTGCATCATAGGCAGACAGTAGTAATATTTTCATCGTTTCAAGGTTCTACAGACATAATCCGGGTTGATTCCTGATGAAAGCCAGAGATAATCAATAATCATCACGTTCATAACTTTAAGGACTGGGCATGAGTTTCAATCAACGCCTGTTAAGCTTTCTTCACGAGTCTCCCACTCCCTGGCATGCGACAGCTGCCATGCAACATAGGCTTGTTGCAGCAGACTTTATCGTGCTGGACGAACGGGATGAATGGCGGCTCGAACCCGGCAAAGGCTACATTGTTACTCGCAATGGCTCATCATTAATCGCATTTACAACCGGTGCTGCACAGTATACCAAAACCGGTTTCCGAATGGTGGGTGCTCACACAGACAGCCCCTGCCTGCAGGTTAAACCCTCTCCGGAAATAAAAAAACATGGCTATCTCCAGCTCGGCGTTGAAACCTATGGCGGTGTATTACTAAACCCCTGGTTTGACCGGGATCTGTCACTGGCAGGACGTGTTGTTTATACCGATTCAACAAAACAGCTTAAAAGCACTCTGATTGACTTCAAGAAAGCCATTGCCACCATCCCCAGTCTGGCAATCCATCTCGACCGCAGCGCAAATAAAGACCGCACAGTCAATCCACAAACCGATATTCCACCCCTGCTCTGCCATCTTCCTGATGAAGACAACATGGATTTTCGCGAACTGCTGAAACAGCATATTGAAGAACAAGGCGTAAAAGTCGACAAGGTTATCGATTTCGATCTGCGCTTCTATGATACCCAGCCACCTACGCAAATCGGCCTGAAGGATGACTTTATTGCCAGCGCACGACTGGATAATCTGTTGAGCTGCTTTGTAGGAACAGAAGCATTACTGAATGTGGGCAGCAAGGCTGAATACCCTTGCCTGCTGGTTTGCAATGATCATGAAGAGTGTGGCAGTCAGTCCGCCGTCGGCGCACAGGGACCATTCCTGAAATCAGTTCTGGAACGCATCGTCGGCACAGGTGAAAAGCTCACACGCACCATGCAGAACTCTTTGCTGATTTCTGCCGACAACGCTCACGGTGTTCACCCCAACTTTGCAGACAAGCATGACAGCAACCATGGCCCACTACTGAATGCCGGTCCGGTCATTAAAATTAATGCTAATCAGCGTTATGCCACAACAGATGAAACCAGCAGTTTATTCCGCTGGGTATGCGAGCAGGTGAATGTTCCGGTACAACAGTTTGTGACCCGGACTGATTTAGGATGTGGCAGCACTATCGGTCCGATAACCGCTGGCGAGCTGGGCGTTCGGACGCTGGATGTAGGGTTGCCTACTTTTGGTATGCATTCTATTCGGGAATTAGCAGGCACCAAAGATACGGAGCTTTTACTAAAAACTATAATCCATTTGTTTAGCTTGAATAAGCTTGCGATCAACTATGAACATTGAACTAAACATTAAGCAAGCGAATCACATCGCTCATTGAAATCGCCTTTTGGCTCATGCAGCATGCTGCCTTACCTTGGCAACATGCTGTTTTTCCATTTAATCGACTTTCTGCCTGATTACATTGTCGACGCTGTGTGGAATTTGGGGTTCTCATGCAACCAGCGATGTAACACCTCCTCTATTTCCTGAGGTGCCCAAGGGTCACTAGAGGAATCTTCTCGTGATCTATTAGCCTTTTTCATGGCATCCAGTACACCCATTTTCATCATAACCCGCTGCTCTTTAAACAGTACCGTTCTTGGAATCTCATAACCAACACTTTTTATAACAATACACTCCTTCCGTGGAACCTCATGACCTTTCAGAGGAAAATCCGACTGCCCTGCTCTCATATGCTCAGCAAGCGATTCCGCAGTAAGATCTGAATTTTCTTTCGCTACCACAAATAAGCCAACACGATCATCACCAGCTGGTTGACTAGGGTGTTTAGGTATAGCAAAAGCAATCACCTGCTCAACATCCGGATGTGTTTTGGCTGCATTCTCTACCGTTGGTGGTGTTACATTTTGACCAGAAACAATAATGGTTTCCTTGGCTCTGCCTGTAATTTTCAAGCATCCACTGACTTGATCAAGAGCGACTAAATCGCCGCTCACCCACCAGTTAATTTGCTCTTTATCCTTAATAAAGGCTTCACGGGTGGCCTCTTCATTCTTGTAATAGTCACATGCGACATTATCACCGGCGATCAGTAACTGCCCAACTTCGCAACCATCCTCAACATCCGGAGGAAAATCACTGGCAGAAAAGCCATCATGAATTGACATACCAGGCTCCCACTTCAGCACCTCCCCCCGAACCCATGGCAGGGGGATCAGTCCTGTATTCCCCGGTTCTGATTCCTGATTTGTCATCTCTATTGCTAATGCGACTGTTGTTTCTGAAGCCCCGTAACCTTCAGTAACCCTGCATCCGGATAATTCATACCAGTTTTGACGTGTACGTGCTGAGATGCTTGATGCTCCAGCTACAGTCAAGGCAGGACTCTTTTGTCTAAATATTTTTCTGGCTTTTTCCTTCAAATTGTCAGCTGAAAATTTTTCAAGCAATCTGTCTACTGCAAAAATCACATCAGGCTTTGCTCTCTCCAGCGTACTCATCAATATATCATCATCTTTCGGGTTCAATACCAAGTATGTATGCCCACCCAGCATTGGAGCAACAGCGACTGTCATGATAGCTCCGAAGGAATGCGTCACAGGCAATGGCTGAAAGATTACGGGATGCTGAGTGCCTGCCAGTTTCTCATCAACAAAAACTTTTATCTGGTAAGCATTCGCCAGCATATTCTTATGCGTTATAACAATGGCTTTTCCGGTTCCCGTTGTACCACTGGTAAACTGCATGAAAGCGGGTAAATCTGGTGTGATTTTGGGCTTTTCATATGACAGTTGTGTGCCTTGCTTGAGAATATCATCCAGAGAAGTTGCACCGGCTAATTTTGAGGTTTTTCCCTTTTTTGCAACTTTACTCTCAGCAAGATGATGAGCAGCTTGTCTGGCAGGATGTGACGTTTCCCCACCAAACAAACTGGACATAATAATTTCCATATTCCTCACTGACCATGGGCCAGCAACTTCTGCATCTACACCTGATTCAGGCTTCAATATTCTCTGAGCAATGGTTACAGCTTCTGTATTTGTTTCCATACTGAAAAGGCAGCAGGGCTCCCCTATCTGCATTTCTGCTGCGAGCAATTCTCCGAGCTTCTGCGTCTCACCGGCCGTTAAAACAATCATCGGAACCATCCCGGCCCGGATAACACCCATAAAAATGAAAGCTAACTGGGGGCTGGCTGGCATCATCAGAGCAATACGGTCACCCGTTTTAAATCTGGATTGCAAATAAGCCGCTACCGCCCTGCTCTTCTCTTCCACCTCCTTATAGGTAAATGCATACCTGACTCCCACAGCCACCTTGATACCAAGCCCTTCATAGGCGGTCTTATCTTTCAGATTCGGATCAGCAAACACCCTGTCCCAGAGATCCAGTATTGAATGCAAACCCTCGGCTTTGAGCTTATCCTGCAAATCAGGGTACTGCTCAAGCATTTGCTGGATACTCGGGCTATATCGATCAAACCACTTGCACCAAGGGTTGTCTTCTTTATAGGATCCGCCAGCCCAGAAACTCGATCCCACACACGAAAAGAGTACCAGAAACCGAATTGCCTGCTTTCTTCCTGCCAAGCAAGAAGAAAGCAGTGTAAAAACATGAAACCCATTCAAGCACAAACGGTGAAACATTTCCGAACTCCCAAAGAAAAAGGCAGACGCGAAACGACAGGATTAAAAAGGTTACAAACTATAACTTGGCACTTAGCACCCAGAGAAAGGCTTAATAAAATCAAGATAGCGAGGCATAAAATGTAGTCTCAATATTGGGCTTAGTAAATTCTCCTGTCTGTTTCTTGATCCTCCCATCCTAAAGCCACACCCTGTATCATGTCCTAAGATTAACTCTGTACGCGCTACGCAAATGCTTACTCTGTGGCGGGAACTAATGAAAACAGCAAGGAGCCTCTTATTCCGATGCGTTTCAATCACAAAGCTGTGAGAAGTCAGCTGGCAAGGTCGCTGGCGGCTGTTCTGGCAACACTGGCACTGACGGCACAGCCTGTCATGGCCAAGGATGCCGTTAATGATCCTTTACCGGAACTGAAGCCTAACCTGAACCAGGCCATTGCCAGCGTTAATGTTGTACAGCTACTGCAACGTAATCACTATGAAAAACTGGCGCTGGACGAGCAGACCGCTGAACGCTTTTACGACCAGTATCTTGAACAGCTGGACCGTTACAAACGCTTCTTCCTGGCCAGCGATATTGAAGAATTCAAACCATTACGCAAGAAAATGGGTGACACCCTCAAAGGCGGTGACTTACGTCCTGCCTATGAAATTTTCAACCGGCGGCAACAGCGTGCCGAAGAGCGCCTTAACTATATGGTTGCCTTGCTTGATGCGGGTATTGGCAAACTCGACTTCAAAAGAGAAGAGTCACTGGAACTGGAAAGGGAAAAATCGCCCTGGCTGGATAACAAAAACAAGCTGCATGATCTGTGGCGTCGGGAGTTTAAAGAGAATGTACTTTCCCTCAGACTCAACAAACGCACCAATGAGGAGATCTCCAACCAGTTACGCAAGCGATTCACCAACCAGCTGCGCTACCTGAAGCAGACCCGGAATGAGGATGCATTTCAGACCTATATCAATGCTTTTGCCAAACTGTTTGACCCGCATACTGAATACTTCTCGCCACAATCTGCCGAGAATTTCGATATCAGTATGAGCCTCTCTCTGGAAGGTATTGGTGCCGTTCTGCAGGCCGATGATGAATACACGAAGGTTGTCAGTCTGGTGCCAGCAGGCCCCGCAGACAAAGCCGGTCAACTCAAGCCCGGCGATAAGATTATCGGTGTCGGACAGGGTGAAAGCGGTCCGATTGAAGATGTTGTCGGCATGCGCCTGGATGAAGTTGTTAAGAAAATACGCGGACCAAAAGCCACTCAGGTACGACTCGAAGTGATCACTTCAGGTACCAGCGAAAGCTCCACGCGTGTTTACCCGATTAGCCGCGACAAGGTAAAACTGGAAGAACAGTCGGCTCAGAAATACGTGCTTGAAATTCCCGGTGCGATCCAGAAATTTAAAATCGGTGTAATCTCGATTCCGGCCTTTTATATTGATTTCAAGGCAGCACAGGCCGGGGACCCGCAATACAAAAGCACCACCCGTGATGTCCGCCAGCTGATTACCGAGCTTAAAAAAGAGAAAGTTGACGGTCTGGTTATCGACCTGCGTAATAATGGCGGCGGTTCACTGCAGGAAGCCAATCAGTTAACCGGACTGTTTATTGATCACGGCCCGACCGTTGTTGTAAAAGACGGACGCGGACGTCTCGATGTTCAGCGTGATACTGACCCGGGTGTCGCCTGGGATGGCCCCACGACAGTCCTGATCAACCGACTAAGCGCTTCAGCTTCCGAGATTTTTGCAGGTGCCATGCAGGATTACGGACGCGGGCTGGTAATTGGGAGTCAAAGCTTTGGTAAAGGTACAGTACAAACCATTCAGCCACTGAATCACGGGCAGCTGAAACTGACACTGGCGAAGTTCTACCGCATTTCCGGTAAAAGCACCCAGAACCGCGGCATCATTCCCGATATCCCTTTCCCTTCTTTATATAACCCAACCAAAATCGGCGAAAGCTCACTGCCAAATGCCCTGCCGTGGGATACGATCGAACCGGTTACCTTCGACTCTGTTGGCAATATGGCACCTTACCTGAGCCTGCTGGAAAAACGCCACAGCCAGCGCGTCAGCGACAATCCTGACTTTGTCTACCTGAATGATATGAAAAACTACCTTCAGGAAATGGATGGCATGACGGAACTATCTCTGAACGAAAAAGCCCGTAAGGCACTCGAAGAACGCCAGACCACTCAAAAGCTGGAGATTGAAAACCGGCTGCGAAAAGCCAAAGGCGAGAAAGAACTGAAGAGCCTTGATGATCTGGAAGATGAAGCCACCCCTTCAAGGTTCAAAGGGCCTACCGAGGAAGAAGTTCGCAAGGATGCCATGCTGGTTGAGTCAGGACATATCCTTGTTGATTACATTCAGCTGCATAAGCAATACACAGCCGATCTGGGTAAAGAGAAAGATATTGAGCCCTGATTTATAACGGCCAAGCCTTCGTATTCTTCAATCAGGGTACGAAGGCTTATTACGTCATTCATATAACCACCTCCCCAAAACAACCCAAACTTCTTTTAGCCAAAACTCAGAGCAAATCAAAAAGCCCCTGTGATTATTAAGAGACTTAATAGATGAGCACAAAAGAAAGCATTTAACAGAAAGGAAAATATTACAGATATGAAAAAAGCCGCATCAGCATAACTGAAGCGGCTTTTAAATAATGGCGGACCGGACGGGACTCGAACCCGCGACCTCCGGCGTGACAGGCCGGCATTCTAACCAACTGAACTACCGGTCCGCGCTAAACTTTTTACAAAGCTGATACGCTAAACAAATTGTATTTTCAGCTTTAACAACATCAACAATGATATTTTAAAACATGGCGGACCGGACGGGACTCGAACCCGCGACCTCCGGCGTGACAGGCCGGCATTCTAACCAACTGAACTACCGGTCCGCATCTAAAGCGTTATTTGTTTCGAATGCCTGTCAGATTCAAAACAACAAAATGTGGTGGGTGATGACGGGATCGAACCGCCGACCCTCTGCTTGTAAGGCAGATGCTCTCCCAGCTGAGCTAATCACCCTTGAGGCGCACAACTTACCATTTATTTAGTAAGACTTCTATGCAGCCTGAGACAAATCAACAATACATCAACCTGTCTAATTAATGGCGGACCGGACGGGACTCGAACCCGCGACCTCCGGCGTGACAGGCCGGCATTCTAACCAACTGAACTACCGGTCCGCACAAAACTCTTTATCACTAATTAACACTTAAGAAGTGATATCTACTTTAAATGCCTGTCAGATTCAAAGCAGCAAAATGTGGTGGGTGATGACGGGATCGAACCGCCGACCCTCTGCTTGTAAGGCAGATGCTCTCCCAGCTGAGCTAATCACCCTTTAAGGCGCACAACTTACTATGCAGCCTCAGACAAATCAACAACACGTTTAACTTGTCAAAATAAATGGCGGACCGGACGGGACTCGAACCCGCGACCTCCGGCGTGACAGGCCGGCATTCTAACCAACTGAACTACCGGTCCGCACAAAACTCTTTATCACTAATTAACACTTAAGAAGTGATATCTACTTTAAATGCCTGTCAGATTCAAAGCAGCAAAATGTGGTGGGTGATGACGGGATCGAACCGCCGACCCTCTGCTTGTAAGGCAGATGCTCTCCCAGCTGAGCTAATCACCCTTTAAGGCGCACAACTTACTATGCAGCCTCAGACAAATCAACAACACGTTTAACTTGTCAAAATAAATGGCGGACCGGACGGGACTCGAACCCGCGACCTCCGGCGTGACAGGCCGGCATTCTAACCAACTGAACTACCGGTCCGCTTCAAACTCTTTACCGCTTAACGCGATATCTACTTTAAATGCCTGTCAGACTTAAAGCAGCAAAATATGGTGGGTGATGACGGGATCGAACCGCCGACCCTCTGCTTGTAAGGCAGATGCTCTCCCAGCTGAGCTAATCACCCTTATTAAACCCGTCTGATTCGCGGCGATGCCTCGATCAGAACGGCGCGAATTATAAGCAGCCATTTACCCTTTCTGCAAGTCCGAAAGTGCAAATTTCGGCAAATACGTTTTATGATAGCGTCCGGCTTTTATCGGGTTCAGCTTCTACTTTATATAGAAGCATCGGGCTACAGATACCTGCTTATCGTCTTCTTTATTTGTCTGCACTACTTTCTTACAGGGAGCCTGCCCCATTTATGTGGTTTAAAAATCTGATTCTGTACCGCTTCAGTCAGCCGCTTGAAACCGATAACGAAACACTGGAAAGCAAGCTTGCTGAAAAACGTTTCCGCCCCTGTGGCTCTCAGGATACGGTAACCTATGGCTGGGTATCACCGCTCGGCGACGGTAGTGAACTACTGACGCATATTACCGGCCAGTGCACCATGGTCACCGCCTGCAAGGAAGAAAAGATTCTTCCTTCTTCTGTTATTCGCGAACATGTGGACGAAAAAGTACAGGCTATCGAAGCTGAACAGGGTCGTCAGGTTTTCCGTAAAGAGAAGGAAAGCCTGAAGGAAGAAGTTATTCAGACGCTGCTGCCACGCGCTTTCACCCGCCGCACCAAAACATTCGCCTATATTGATCGCCAGCATGGCTGGATGATAGTGGATGCTGCGAGCTTCAAAAAAGCAGAAGAACTCACGGCAGCATTACGTCAGGCGATTGGCAGCCTGCCGGTGGTGCCACCTGCTCTTAAAAATGCACCGGCTGCCACGCTGACCCAGTGGCTGAAAGCAGGCGATATTCATATGCCGACCGGCTTCTCTATCGGAGAGGAATGTGATTTGCGCGATCCGGGCGACGAGGGCGGTATTGTCCGCGCCCGCCGTATGGATCTGGGTGCAGAAGAAATCAGCCACCATCTTGAAGCCGGTAAGCTGGCCAGCAGACTGGCACTTGCGTGGAATGAAGATCTGACCTTTGTACTGGGTGAAGACTTGATTATTCGCCGCCTGAAGTTTGGCGATCTGGTTCAGGAACAGGCCGAAGAACAGGGTGGTGACGATCCCGCCAGTCAGTTTGATGCGGACTTCAGCATTATGACACTGACGCTCTCCAAGTTTCTGGGAGAGCTGGTTGATGCGCTCGGCGGAGAAGTCGAGAAATAATCACACCTTAACTTTATCAACACACTGCTCGACTATGAGCAGTGTGTCAGATGTTATGGCTTTTAGTGCATTAAGCTAAACAAGCGGTTGCGATAGCGCTTAATCAGTGGATCACCTTTTTCCAGCTGTTCAAAAATCTGCAGCATTAATTTACGGGCACCGTCTTCCCGGAATTCCCGGTCAGTCCGCACAATATGAAGTAGAGACTCCAGCGCAGTTTCAACCTCATCAGCCAATACCTGCTGAATAGCCAGTTGATAACGTGCTTCATGATCTTTTTCGTTTTCAGCCAGCCTTACTTCCAGTTCAGCTCTGGGCTCCGCATCGCCTACCTGATCAACAAAGGCCAGTCGGCTCCGTGGCCCGGCAGCTCCCGGGGTATCTTCCGGCAATGCATTAAGAATCATCCGCGCCTGATCAACACGTCCGAGCTTGAGCAGCAGTTCTGCCTGCAATACCTGCATGCCATGATTATCCGGTTCCTGCGTCAGAATATGCTGCAGCAACTGCAAGGCCTGTTCAGGCTGTCCCTGTTCAATTAACAGATCAATGTCAGCCTTTACTTTTTCAGCCGGACTCATTGCCAGCTCGTCAAGAATATCGCGCAGCGCACTTTCTTCCTGCATACCGGTCAAAACAATTGGTTGCCGGTCAGCCGTCATTGCTACCTGACCTTTGTCGAGAAATAACAGCACCGGAATACTGCGCACACCTAACTGCTGCATTAGCTGTTGTGCCAGCCCCTGCTCTTTTTCAGCATCCAGTTTGGCCAGCACAAATTTTCCCTGATAAGCCTCCACCAGCTTCATCAGTATTGGCAGCTGCTGTTTGCAGGGCTCACACCAGTCAGCCCAGATGTCGAGCAACACAGGAACTGTTTGAGATTTCTCCAGCACCTCTGCCCGAAAATTCTCTGCGGTTACTTCAATAACGTTGGTCATCTGCATCATGAATCACTACTCATTGGATAGCACTGAGATATTTTTGCTGATAAATAATTTTTTCTGATTTTTTTTATCGGCTGGGCATTTACCCACAGCAAAAATGCTTTTTTCACAGTCATTATCCACACCAAAGAGTTACTCACAATTTCTGTGGATAACTGTGTGGATTAATCTTGAACAACAGGGGCTAGTCCCTGTAAACGCTTGCCTTTCAGCGTTTTGTTCATTTTTTAACCAATTAAAAATAACCTTTAAAATCAACTGCTTACAATATTTGAAGTATGAAAACCAAAGACTTACGCACACCGCACAGAGATATTAAGTGAAATCACCTGCGCTTTTGCTTAATGTGCATAAAAAACCACAAGCAACCCATACCGGAACGAATAAATAAGGTCAATAGCACGAACTAGCAGAGATAAAAAAAAACGCAAATAAATTATTCATGCCTGTAGCTGTGGAAAACTCGAAGCACATTTAAAACGCAAAGAATATGCCATAACAAACGACTGGCAACATGCAGAACATGCCGCCAGATAAAGGTGTGATCAGTCGATCAGGTTATATTCATCACGAAGAACCTCAATAATCTCTGCCTTGGGGTTATCTGACAGCTTCAGCTTCTCACCGGTAATCTTTTCCGCAATACCAACATAAGTATCAGATACTTCCATCAGCACCGACTCAGGCAATACATTATCACGCGCCAATGCCTGACGTTCTGGCATCCGGTCTTTATTCAGCAGAATATCGGGATCCGGAAAGTGGTTCAGCAATAGCTGACGGAAGCTCTCCTTGGAGTTTTCCACAACCTCCCCTTCACGGTATCGGGGACCGTCCCAGATGCGCGAAGAATCAGGCGTACCGACTTCATCCATATAAATCAGCTTTTCCTGACCACTGGCATCAGTCACATAACCAAACTCAAACTTGGTATCCACAAACACCTGATCCAGTTTGGTCAGTTCATTACTGATCAGATTAAAACCTTCTTTCAACAGCTTTTCATAGGAAGCAATATCATCGGCGCTACGGAAATTGAAAGCAGCAAAGTTATCCTCAATATCACGACGGGTAATATTGACGTCATCAACAGCGGGCACGCCGGGAATGCCTTCAAGAATGCCTTTGGTTGAAGGCGTAATCAGCAACTCTGGCAGCTTCTGATCTTTTTCCAATCCGTCAGCAATCTTAATCCCGCAGAATTCGCGCTCACCTTTGGCATAGGCGCGCCACATAGAACCGGTAATATACTGACGGCAAATTGCCTCAATCATCACCGGTCGTGCCTTCTGGACAATCCAGACAAACGGATGGGGAATATCCAGAATATGGCTGTCTGCAAGCCCCTGTTCACGGAACAACCTGAACCAATGGTTGGAGATAGCATTCAGTGCCGCACCTTTACCCGGCACACCATGCATGCCACCTTCCCCATGCCAGATGCAATCGAAGGCGGAAATACGGTCACTGATCACCATAATCGCCAATGGCGCGTCAGCAGCAACATCATAGCCCTTTTCCTGAATCAGACGACGACTGTCCGCCTCTGTCAGCCAGTAAACCGAGCGCACCTTGCCACTATGTACCGGCTTGTCAGTACGAATCGGTAAGTCGTTATTCACGGCCAGCACTTTATCAGCAAGACTCATGCTTAAAGATCCTATCTTTATAAGTTGCTTAGGGGTTTAAACAAACATTTTTGGATCTGTGGATAAAGAAAGCCCCGGCATATGCCAGGGCTTTTTTCATGCAAAATCCGGTTAATCCAGATTACGTTCGATCAGCTTCAGTAGCTTCTCAGCGACATCATTCGGGGCCAGATGATCAGCATTCAGCTGAATCACAACCTGAGATTCTTCCCCGGCTCGACTCAGCAGCACCTGCAACGGCTGCAGGCCATCATCATCTTCCTTCACTTCTTTCTTCTTGCCACCACCAAACAGGCTGGACCAGAAGCCCGGCTCTTCTTCCGGCTCAGGTGCTTCAATATTTTCATTCACCTTGATGTAGTAAAGGCCGGCAGTCCGGTCACGATCAGTAATTGGTACCCGTGCTTTCTCCAGCGCTTCACCAACAGCAGTCCAGCTACGGGCATATGGCACACGCATTTTCAGTACCGGCGCACCGCTACCTTCATATGCCAGCTGAGTTTGCCCACGAACATCCGCAGACTGTTCCTGCAGGGACGCCGCAGTGGTAGTTTCAGATTCTGCGAGATGCGCAACCAGCTCATTCAACAACAGCTGGGTTGGACCTTTACCGCTGGTTTTCCATTCAGAACCCGGTGATTTTTCACCCAACGGGCGACGGGCATAATTCATAATCACGCCGGTACCGCCCGGCACGGCTTTCACTTCTGCATGCAGACGGGTTTCGAGTTCCGGTGTACTGCCAAATGTACGCTTCAGGAAACCCTGCTTTTCATTTTCCAGCTGAATCCAGTGAGTCTCCAGCACATGCGCCTGATCATCTCTGGAAGAGAATGTCATCCCCTGCTTCTGCACAAAATTGACCAACTCATTCCAAACCTGCGTTTCGGAACGGTCAGTCACCAGCTCACTGACATCATTTCGGACTTGAATGCTGTAGCTGTTGGTTTCTGTTCTCAGGGTAACCTGAGGCAGCGGCACATCCTGCGCATCCGCAGAAATTTCACTACGATCAGCGATAGCCGGGATTGGCATAACATCAGAGGTTTCACGCGGGTTGAGATCTGCAGGAATTTTCATTACCACAGCTTCCCGCTCGTTGGCATAATCGCCACTTTTATCCCGAAAATAGCCATCCTTGCCGAAAGGATTAAGACTGCATCCGGCGGTAAATACTACCGCACCGGTTACGATCAGGGTTTTGACCGCCAGATTCATTAATGGCTCTCCTTACCGTGGAATATCATTCATGGCTGTTGACCGTGAAACCACTTACCACCGAAGCAAATAAATCGTGGCCGGTTCACACACGGTTATCTTTATTGGCTTTTAAGTTGTTAACGCTGTTTTCAGCAAACCTGTACTTTCAAGTGCTTCACGCACTACCGGCTGACAGGGTTCGGACAGCCAGGTCAAAGGTAGACGAATACCTTCTGACATCATGCCCATTTCGGCCAGCGCCCATTTCACCGGAATCGGGTTTGCTTCAACAAACAGATTCCGGTGTACCGGCATCAGTTTCTCGTTTAACTCACGAGCGACATCAGCTTCCCCGTCAATCGCCAATTTGCATAGCTTACTGACTTCTGCGGGTGCCACATTGGCTGTCACCGAGATATTACCATGCCCGCCTGCCAGCATCAGCTCTACTGCGGTTGCATCGTCACCGGAATAAACCGCAAAGTCACTTTCGCAGTGATCAATAATAGCGCGGGCACGATCAATATTGCCGGTCGCTTCCTTGATACCGCAAATACCCGGTACCTTGGCCAGTCGCAATACCGTCTCCGGCAACATATCTACAGCAGTACGACCCGGCACATTATACAGGATCTGGGGAATATCGACGGCTTCAGCAATGGCCTTGTAATGCTGATACAAACCTTCCTGCGTCGGTTTATTGTAGTATGGCGTTACCAGCAGGCAGGCATCAGCACCGGCTTCTTTGGCTTTGCGGGTCAGATGAATAGCTTCTGCAGTAGCATTACCCCCGGTTCCGGCAATTACCGGAATCCGCCCGGCGACCTGTTTGACGACACGCTGAATCACATCACAATGCTCTTCAACTGTCAGCGTCGCTGACTCACCGGTTGTCCCTACCGCAACAATGCCATCGGTATTATTGGCCAGATGGAAATCCACCAACCGTGTCAGGGCTTCAGTATCCACTTTGCCTGATGCGTCCATTGGCGTCACCAGTGCAACAAGACTCCCCGTGATCATGCAAACACCCCGCAGAAATAAAGCGTCATCTTACTGGTGCCGATAATCTTGTACAAGCAAGACACTCAGCCCTGCTTCCTGAGATAAGCCAGTACCAGCAAGAAATAAAAGAAAGTTGCAGAAAAATCTCAACTTTCACTGTCATAAGATGAGTAGTGTATTATTGTGAGCAGAGGTCACAAGACCATTCAGGCTTTATCCATAAAAAAACTTTCAGGGACACAATACACTCGGGGCAGGAAGTCCTGAGAAGGGAAGTACCGGGAAAGCTCACAACAGTGAAGCATCAGGATACAGCAAGTATCAGGCTGCTTCTGTGCCGAGCAACTTAGGTTCTGTTGACATAAGTTGATAAGATAAGTATCTCAGGAAAACAAAGGGAGCATTATGAGCGTAACGCTAGGAAAACCGGCACCGGCATTCAACGCCAAAGCAACCAGTAACCAGGATGTTTCACTGGAGGCACTGCAAGGCAAGAATGTCGTCCTGTACTTTTATCCCAAAGACAACACGCCCGGTTGTACCAGCGAGGGGCAGGCCTTCCGTGAACACTTTGCAGCTTTTCAGGAAAATAACACGGTTGTTTTCGGCGTCTCCAAAGACAGCCTGAAATCCCATGAAACTTTCAAGGCTGAACAGGAATTCCCTTTTGAACTGATTGCTGATGAAGATGAATCCCTGTGTCAGCTGTTTGATGTCATCCGCATGAAAACCCAGGGCGGCGAACAGTTCATGGGTATCGAACGCAGCACTTTCCTGATTGATAAAGACGGTATTCTTCAGCATGAATGGCGCAAGGTGCGCTTGAAGGGGCATGTTGACGATGTACTACAGGCGTCTTACGCCGTATGTAACCCAACGCCGATAGAAGAAGCAAAAGAAGTAGTAAAAGAAAAAGTAAAAGAAGAAGTAAAGGAGGAAATAAAAGAAGCCCCGGCAGAAGAAGATCCTGCCTGATACCTCCTCGATACCAAAACGCAAAACGGCTTGATATAACATGCTATATCAAGCCGTTTTATTTATTCTACCTGAATAGCCTGTCTACGCCGTATCAGCTTCGGTATGAGGCCAGGCCGACAGTACCGCTTTAATCAGCGTTGCCAGAGGAATCGCAAAGAACACACCCCAGAACCCCCAGAATCCACCAAACACCAAAACCGCAATAATAATAGCCACCGGGTGCAGGTTAACGGCTTCAGAGAACAGTAGCGGAACCAGTACATTACCATCCAGCGCCTGAATAATGCCGTAAACAATCATCAGCAAGAAGAACTCATTCCCCCATCCCCACTGGAACAAGCCAACCAGTGCAATAGGTATAGTCACAACCGCAGCACCAATATAAGGAATTACAACAGAGATGCCGACAGCCAAGCTTAGCAGCACGGTATAGTTCAGCCCCAGATAAAAGAATGCAATCCAGCTGACACAAGCAACAACCGCAATTTCCACCGCCTTACCCCGAACATAGTTGGCGATTTGCTGGTTCATTTCATCAGAAACCTGATTCAGCAACCGACGCTCTTTAGGCAGTCGTGCGGTAAACCAGGCCATAATCTGCTTGCGGTCTTTCAGGAAGAAAAATACCAGAATCGGCACTAATACCAGATAAATCAGCAGCCCGACAACACCCGGAAGACTGGAAAGTGATGACGAAAATGCCCAGCGCCCGAACTGTCCGACCTGTGCCGTTGAACGCTGAATTAATGTTTCAACCTGATCTTCAGACACAAACCCCGGATAAGCATGAGGCAACTCCCTTAACAGGGTTTCACCATAGACAACCATTCTGGGCAGCTCATTAATGAACAGGGTTACCTGCTCCCACAATAGCGGAATCAGCATAAACACAAACATCATTAACAGTGCGACGAATAACAGGAAAACAATCCCGACAGCAATCAGGTGCGGCACCCGCACACAGCGCTCCAGCCAGCCCACCAAACCTTGCAGCAAGTACGCCAGAAACAGTGATGCAAATACTGGTGTCAGCATTCCCCCCATGGTAATGACAATGGCAAAACCACAGATCAGCAATAACAGCAGCACCACTGCTTCTTCATCTGACAGGTAGCGCTGCATCCACCCCTTGAAGATTTTAAACATACTCAGGTTTTTCATGATGCTTTTTTAATCCGATACACGAAGGTATCCCCCGCTTTTTCTGCACTCAGAAGTGTATGCTGGCTCAAATCAGCAAAACTGTGGATATCCCGCCAGGAGCCCGGGTCCGTCGCTGTCAGCAGAAGCACCTCCCCTGCCGCCATACGATTTAGCATTTGCTTGCATTTCAACAAAGGCATGGGACAAGACAGACCACTGGCATCCAGCTCACAATCAGCGGTTATCTGAATATCCATATCAACCATAAAAACAGTCTCTACAGGGAAAGGCAATGGCATACCCGGCTGCGCACAGCAAAAAGCCGCGACAATACAGATTGGGCATTTCAACAAATAAAGGTAGAGTGTACCCTATGATGCGCTTTGAAATATCAGGAATTCAACTAATCCATTCCTGAAATCAAAATGGAACCACTAGCAAACAAATGATAAAGCAACTCACCCAAACAGTTGCCCGGGGCTTAAAAGTCAGTGCTCTGGCGGGGGTATGTTTCTTCTCTGCTGCAACCAGTGCCAGCGATATTCAGCTGCCTTCTCTGGGCGATGCCACATCCGGCATTGTATCCCAACAGCAGGAACATGAACTGGGCCGGGCCTGGCTGCAGGTTTTGCGCTCCCGTGTTATCACCCTGTCCGACCCGGAAATCAAAAGTTATACCGAAGCACTGATCTATCGTTTGCTGGCCGCCAGTGAAGTACGCGACCCGCGGCTGGAAATCGTAATGATGGATACTCCGCAACTGAACGCGTTTGCAGTGCCCGGTGGCATTATCGGCGTTAACGGTGGCCTGTTCCTTTATACCGATACAGAACAACAGTTTGCTTCGGTTCTCGCGCACGAATTGGCTCACCTTAGCCAACGTCATTACGCCCGTAATGTTGAAGAAGCAAAACGCAGCCGCTTACCCACAGCTGCCGCACTGATCGGCAGTATTATTCTTGCGGCAACCACCGGCAGCGACGCGGGTATCGCCGCATTATCAACAACCATTGCCGGTGCCCAAGCCAGACAGCTCAGCTTCAGTCGCCAGTTTGAACAGGAAGCTGACCGGGTCGGTATTCAGACCATGGTCAATGCCGGTATGGATCCGCGCGCCATGCCGGAAATGTTTGAAAAGATGATGCAGTCCGCACGCTTTTCCGGCGGCAGCATGCCAGAATTCCTTCGCACTCACCCGGTCACGGAAAACCGGATTGCCGACTCCCGTTCCCGTGCAGAACAATATCCGACCAAACCTTATAAGGATTCTCTGACTTATTACCTGATGCGTATTCGCATGCAGGTTCACTATGCAGATACACCAACCCAAAGCGTGAAGCGCTTGAAAGCAGTACTGGAAAGCGGGCACACAACTAACAAAGAAGTCACTCGCTACGGTCTTGCTTATGCTTATATGCTGGATGCAAAGCCAGCAGATGCCGCGTCAACACTGGCCCCGCTGATCAAAAAAGACCCGGAAAACCCTCACCTGCTGTATTTGCAGTCCGAGATTTTGCTGGCAGGAAAGCAGACCAGCGAAGCCCTGAAACTATTAGACCGTACACTGCAACTCTACCCGGATGATCTCAGCCTGAATCTCAGTCTGGCAAATGCGTTAGAGCAGAATAAGGAATACAAGAACGCCGTCAGCCAGCTGGAGAAATTAACACGGAAACGTCCGGGTGATCCGGATATCTGGTATGACCTGGCTGAAATACAGGGCAAAGCGCAGAATACCCTCGGCGTACATATGGCGCGGGCAGAGTACTTCTATCTGACGGGGAACATGGATGATGCCTTGAAGCATCTGGAATATGCGAAGAAGCTGGCGGGTAAGAACTATGCGCTCACCAGTAAGATTGATAGCCGGATGCAGGAAGTGAGGGAGTATAAGCAGAAGATGAAGCTTTAAGGTTCTCACAATGAAAGCCCTGAGCTTTTGACTTTACACTCAGGGCTTTTCTTTCAAACAAGTATCAGCGCTCCCAGCGAATACCTGTTTTTACAACTTTCGCGGGCACACCTGCCAGTACTGAATTTTCCTCATGCCGAATGCGGGCAACCAGAGACTTAGCGCCTGCAACGCTACCCTTCTTAATATGGCAGCCTTTAAGCACCATCACTTCTCGGGCAAGCCAGACACGGTCTTCAATAGTGACATTCTGAGGCTTATTCAGCAGGTCATCGTTTTCTAGATCATATAACGGATGTTTGTCGCCTGTTCTGATCATGATATCGGTTGAGAACATACAGTCATTACCGATGGTGATCGAACATTCATGATCACAAAGCAGGTAAGCGCCTTCTACTGTCGTATCGTCACCAATCGAGATGGTTTCATTTTCACCAATACAAGTATAAATCTTGCCTTTGCGGTAGTGGACATTCTGACCAATAACAATCGTATTATTGTTCCCCTTCAGGCGAATTGCAGTATGGGAAATACGGGTATTCTTGCCAATAATCAGCCGGTTGTTATTACCTGCAACAGTGATCTTGCACTTTTTCATGCTGCGCCAGACACTGTCATCAATATCAACGACATTATCACTGCCCCGAACAGTCACTTGGTTCTGTCGAACAATATTTCTAAAAAAATGCTTGGTTAAGGTCATTATCTACTACTTACAGGGTTAAGCTGAGGAGCTATCGACAGACGGAGTGCCATTACAGGACTTTCCATTTTTTTCTCGCATTTCCAGAAAATGGCGAGCCTGCTCAGAAAAATAGTCCCGTTGCTGCTGATGAAGCTGGCGATACGCCTGCTGCTGATATCGAATATCAACCAAATGACTTTCAACTGCAGAAGGCGTTAGTTGTATACCAAACCCGGTATCTTCCCGGGTATACATCTGATCCAGCATTCGCTTACCCAAAGCATCCGAAAAGTGCGAAGAATCGATATACCATTTCATCGCCTGATCAGGCTGCTCCGGTAATGCTTCCATGCTGTACCGGTTGTAACCACTGAAATCCCAGAGTGCGATGGTTTGAACGGACTGCTCAGACTGCACTTTATCAACAACTTTGGTGATGTCTCGCTTCCATTGCTCATATGCGGGCCACAAACCGGTAGCATCCAGCGCTTCCAGCAGGCGGGCATGAATAGGAGCAATATACAGAGATACTGTGACGTCTTTCTCAGCCGCACGTCTCAACATTACTCTCGGGAAAAGCTGCATTCCATACCGTATTAACACGCAGTGGAAAATCTTGACAGGACACTGTCGTAGCTGCCAGAAAACACGCTGAAAGATTATCGTAAAGAGAATCACTGTAAAGGTCCACCGTCCATCACCTGTTGAAGAACGCATATTTGCTCGAACAAGCCCTGCTCAAACTGCAAGTCATAGCAAAGTGACTTTCAAAACACCTTTTTTCATAACCGTCATCAATCGCTTTATCACGGGTATTTCTTACGCCTGACACGTGCGCTATGATATTAACCTGACAAACGGCCTTCCATGGCGCCACTGCCCTGATAATCAGCTTTGTGGCATCACTTAGCCTTCATACTTGGGTCTGAATGCTTTCTCAGGGTATGCAAGCTCGCCTCGAAAACGCGGAGATGATCCGAACAAAATTCCCGGGGTACTGAACAACGTCAGTTGGCATTGCCCCATTTGAAACAGTTTGAAGCGGTAGCAGATCATAACCTCACCATGGCAATGAAGCTTGGATTTGAGTTTAAGGAACTGGTTACCTGCAGGCCAGGATAGGAATAAGTCTATCATTACCTCAACACGTTCGTAAAGCGCTGGATTGGCTATTGGCATTGACCCGCTATCTCCCGCATTACCATAAAGAAATCGCCGTTCAGCTAAGCACTGACCGATTCCGATAATCTTTCTGCTCCAGCCGCACGTGACGATAATTTCAACATTACCTCTAAAAGCTGCATTGTATTAACACGCCCATTGTCGTAGCTGTAAAGATTATCCCGACAGGCCGTCCATGTTGAACGCATAAAGCCCTGCTCAAACTTTACAAAAACATTTTCATAACCGTCATCAATCGCTTTATTGGTTTCACGCTCGTTATTCATCTGCCCTGTAATCAGGTACTTATCATACTTGGGTCTTTGCTTTCTCAGGGTATGCAAGCTCGCCTCGGTAATTCCGGGACTGAACAACGTCAGTTGCATTCCCTTCAGTTTGCGTAGCAGATCATCCTCACCGGCAATAACCTGCGGATAGGAATAAGTCGTCTGGCTATTGGCATTGAACATAAAGAAATCGAGCCCGATAACGACATCCCGTACATTTGTTGTTGCCAGCGCATGATGGAACAAGGTTGAAACTGCCTGCATATCAGCACCACTGACAGCCGCATTCATCGCTGCTTCGCCTCGTTTATCCCATGCTGAACCATAAACAGGAATGCCAATCTCCGTTCTTGAAGAACCGAAAGCCAGCCGGTCATAGTCACCGTTTTCTATTCGCACGGGTTTTGCCAGACGGGAATAGCTACTGAGTTTGGGCTTGAATTCATTAAAACCTTCAGCCCTGACAACACGGTAAATATCAAGCGGGTCAGCAATCCAGTTCAGCACCACGATACCACCAAGCAGTGAGAACAACAGACAAACAAGCGTAAAAAAGTAAGACTTGGATTTCATATAGACTTAAAACTGAAAGTAAAGGAATTCACTGACACGGAACAGATTGATGACGGACACCGCCCCCACCAAAGCAATGGAAAAGACCCAGCCTTTACTCATACGCCACTGAAAACGACCGCTATATCGCTGTATTGCCCCAAAATCGTATTGCATAATCTGGCTGGTATTTGGCATTAACCAGCAAATAAGCAACAAGCCAAGAATCCAGTGCAAGGTATCTTTTTCTACAAAGCGGGTAGCGTAACTTGAAAGCTCCACATCAATGCTTAAGAAAGATAAAGCTTGTAAAGTCAGATCAGCATCAGCAGACAACATAAAGCCATTTAAACCCGCCATGCCTGAGAGCATGGTGAACGCACCCTCAAAACTTGCAGCCCGGAAAAACACCCAGCTCACAACAACAGCCAGAAAGGTTAATAAGCAAGCTGTATATCTGCCAGTAACAGATATTGCAGGAGCGACCTGCCACTGCGCCGTCAGCTTTCGCCAGCCATGATTTATGCCCAGATAGGCTCCATGCAAACCACCCCAGACAACGTAAGTCCATGCTGCACCATGCCAGAGTCCACCCAACAACATGGTAAGAAACAGATTTAAATAACGTCGAGCTTCGCCCTTACGATTACCGCCTAATGCGATATAAAGATAATCCCGAAGAAAGCGGGAAAGGGTAATATGCCAACGACGCCAGAACTCAATAATACTGTCGGATTTATAGGGCGACAGGAAGTTGACCGGCAGCTTAACACCAAACATCAACCCCAGACCGATAGCCATATCTGAGTAGCCAGAAAAGTCAAAATACAGCTGCAGTGTATAAGCCAGTGCGCCTGCCCATGCTTCAAAGAAGGTCACCGCCGTACCTGCATCAGCAGCAGCAAAAACGGGAGAGGCATACACCGCAATACTGTCAGCCAGAACCACCTTTTTGCACAGCCCTAAAATAAAAAGAGTGCCCCCCTGAGACAGAAATTCAAATGTTTTACCCTGTTCCTGACGTTCAAACTGCGGCAGCATTTCCTTGTGATGCACAATCGGACCAGCAATCAGCTGCGGAAAGAAAGTCACAAACAGGCAGTAATGACTGAAGCTGTATTCAGCCGTTTCCCCACGATAAGTATCGACAAGGTAAGCAATCTGCTGAAAAGTAAAAAATGAGATCGCCAGCGGTAATACGATATTCAGCAGGTTAAAATCGGTGCCCAACCCAGTATTCAGGCTGGATATAAAGAAATCCGCATACTTGAAATAAGCGAGCAACCCAAGGTTGGCGGTAATACCAGCAAACAACAGGTACCTGGCAGCCTGCTGCCCCTGCCTTTGGATCATTGCCCTTCCCAGCATAAAGTTGAACAGGCAAGAGGCAATAATTAATACAACATACAACGGATTCCACCAGCCATAGAAAAGCAGTGAAGCCGCAATCAAAAACTGTAATGACCGCTCAGGGCTAAATCGCCGGATGTAGTAATAGCCACCCAAAACAACGGGTAAAAACAGAAAAATAAAATGGAAGGAATTAAATAGCATTATTCTTGAAAATAAATCGCAGGCTGGATAATAAAAACAGAGATCTGAAGTACAGGCACACTAACGGTAAATTACCCAAAAAGTAATCGGAAAAATCCCTTACCGACTTTAGCGGGGCTATCCCAAAACGAGATTTCTTTCAGCAGCTCTCTTGCCAACTTCTTATCACGGTCAGCCGTTTTCACAAAGGTGCTCAATAATAATCTTTTTCTGACAGTCTCAAACTTGGGATGATCACTGTAAGCCGAGATTATTTTCGTTTCATGTTCCAGCATCATCCGGTAATTGGAGTGCGTATTGCTATCATGCTTCCGGTAGTAGGCAACCAAGTCATTAAGAATAAGTACTTTGTGACCAGCGGCTGTTATTTTCAGCCACATATATAAATCTTCAATGCGGATATCGGGATCATAGCCCCCGACTTTATCCAGCACCGATTTTCTGATCATTGCCGTAGGGGCTGCCGGACCAGCAACATTGCGCCAGAAAAGATCATCAAAATCTACTTCCCGCCGAGGACGGATGCGCTGCTTTGAAAGAACTTCACTACTGTCACTGATATTGATCATATTGCCTGCACAGACAGCTAAATCCTGGCGAGCTTCCAACGCAGAAACCTGCTTTTCCAGGCGATCAAGAAACATCATATCATCGGACGCCAGCGTACAAATATATTTTCCAGTCGCCAGAGAGATGCCTTTATTAAGCGTGCGGCACAACCCCATATTTTGCTGATGCTCATAATGGAAGCCATGTTGCCCAGCCAGCTCCGATAATATTTTCGGACTGTCATCAGAAGAGCCATCATCCAGAACAATCAGCTGAATATTGGGATAAGTCTGGTTCAGAATACTGTGAATACAGTCCCTGACATACGCCTGATGGTTATAACACGGCACTATGACCGTTACCTGAGGAAGGTGCGCTTGAGTCATCTATAAAATCGGAAAGTAAATGATAAATAAAAGAAAAACGGCACCAACCGGATGATTCCGGCTGGTGCCGTTTATAAAAAAGAATTACTGACGACCGTAAGTATCTTCTAGACGGACTATATCATCTTCTCCAAGATAACTGCCGCTCTGAACTTCGATCAACTCTAATGCAACGTGGCCCGGATTTTCCAGTCGATGAACCTCACCGATTGGGATATAAGTAGACTGGTTTTCCGAAACCAAAATTTCTTGATCTCCCTTGGTGACCTTCGCCGTACCTTTGACGACCACCCAGTGCTCTGCACGGTGATAGTGCTTTTGCAGCGACAGGCTGGCACCGGGCTTTACCGTTAGCCGCTTGACCTGAAAGCGATCACCATTATCGATACTGTCATAGCTGCCCCAGGGACGATAAACCTTGCGGTGCAACCTGGCTTCGGGTCGGCCGGTAGCTTTTAACTGCTCTACAATTTTTTTGACATCCTGCACACGACTTTTCTCAGCAATCAGAATCGCATCATCACTTTCTGTGATAATCAGGTTTTCAATCCCAACCGTCGCAACCAGTTTTTTCTCTGAACGGATATAACAGTTCTGAGTATCCTGTGTCAGAACGTCACCAATAATTGCGTTATTTGACAGATCCTTTTCGGCTATATCCCAAAGGGATGACCAGGAGCCTACATCAGACCAGCCCGCATCCAGTGGTACTACAACAGCATCAGTCGTTTTCTCCATCACTGCATAATCAATGGAGTCTTCAGGGCAGGATAAAAATGCAGCTTTATCTACCCGAACAAAATCCAAATCTGACTGCTGTACTGACATTGCTTTTTGACAAGCATCCAGAATATCCGGCCTGAATTTTTTCAGTTCATCCAGATAGCGCAAAGCCCGGAACATAAACATTCCGGAGTTCCAATAATAGTCACCCGTTGCAACATATTGTTCAGCGGTTGATTTGTCAGGTTTTTCAACAAACTTCTCAACAGGAAAAACATCACCTGTTCCTTGTTGGCGCTTGATATAACCATACCCCGTTTCCGGGTGAGTCGGCACAATACCAAAGGTAACCAGCTGTCCCTGCTCCGCTTCCTGCCTAGCAATAGCGATTGCCTGATGGAAAGCCTCGATCTCACTGATAACGTGATCTGCTGTCAGCACGAGCAATACCGGATCATGATCCGGATTGTTTTCAATCGCCTTTAGTGCCGCCAGCGCAACAGCCGGAGCAGTATTTCTGCCAGCAGGTTCCAGAATAATCGCAGCCGCACCATGCCCGGTTTGTCGCAACTGTTCGGCCACCAGAAATCGGTGATCTTCATTCGCGATTACCAGCGAAGGTGAAATACCCTTAATGCCCGACAGTCGACTAACCGTGTTCTGCAGCATGGAATCACTGTTGACCAAAGGCAGAAACTGCTTCGGATACAGTGCCCGCGACTGAGGCCAGAGGCGGCTTCCAGAGCCGCCAGACATTATAACAGGAACAATGTTTGTCATTATTCTTGGGTTCCTGAAGCAGCAGAGAGTTCTTGTTTCACAATATCAGCAACCGACTGCAGCTGTTCGGTAATATCGTAATGGTGATTACCGATAAACAGACCACAGTCGTTCACAATATCGCTGTTAGTCAGTTCATTATGCACGGTGTAATCAAAGTACTGCACAACCGGATTTTTAACAAAGTTGCCGGCAACAATCGGACGGGTATCAATGCCTGCTTCTTTAAAGGCTTTTATGATTCTGGTACGAACTTCCTTTCCTGCATCAAAAATCAACGCGAAGCCAAACCAGCTACTTTCACCGGTTTCCTGCTGAATGGAAACACTGGGGATGTTACTGAATACCTGCTGGAAAACCTGCGCATTCTTTCTTCTACCCGCCACAATAGATGGCAGTTTTTCCAGCTGTGTTAAGCCCAGCGCACCAGACATATCCAGCGGTCGCAGATTGTAACCCGGCAAGACGAAGCGGAACGATTCATTAAACGGATCATCCGACTTTTCACAAACCTGATTATCCTGCGGCAGATGCCGTGTCCAGCCATGTGAGCGGACAGACAACATAATGTGGTACAGTTCTTCATCATCAGTCACTACCATACCACCTTCCATCGTGGAAATATGATGACTGAAGAATGAGCTGTAAGTGCCCATTACCCCAAAAGTGCCTGCCTGCTTACCATTGAGCGTCGCGCCCATAGATTCACAGTTATCTTCCAGCAACAGAATACTTTTGCCTGCAATAATGCTTTGAAGCCGGTTGTAATCAATCGGATTACCCAGCAAATTAACAGCAAAGATGGCTCGGGTTTTATCTGTGACGGCACTTTCCAGCTGATCAAGATCAAGATTCAGCGTTTCCTTGCAGACATCGACAAATTTCAGCTTAAGACCATACTGGTGCAGCGGATAATAGGTGGTAGACCAGGAAACGGCCGGTACAATGACTTCATCACCGGGCTTCAGGTTGTTCTCTTTAGTATAAAAGAGCGCGGCAATCGCCAGCAGGTTGGCAGAGGACCCGGAGTTCACCATCACACAGTATTTGCTGCCCATAAAACGGGCAAATGCCTGTTCAAACTCGGCAACCTTCGCTCCCATGCTGAACATGTTGCTGTCAATGACTGACTGCAACGCATCATATTCCTTTTGATCCCAGGTTGATGTAGCCAGAGGAAGCATCAGATAACCTCATCAAGAAAAAATTTGTATGTTCTGGTCAGGCCGGCGACCAGATCATGGATCAGGCTTCCAGCCCAGTTCCGATTTGACGACTGATATCAACCAGCTTTTGCTTCATGCCAACGGGTTTGGTCAAGTCATGTTCAAACGTGCCCGAAAAGCCTACAACCTCAGCAACAGCCTGATAATATTCATTGATACTGTAATCATGCCCCAAACCCACATTAATCAGATCGGGAACAGCATCCAGCTTTTGCAGGGCGAAGAAAGTAAAGTCTGCCAGATCTTCAGCGAACATAAACTCGCGCCGGGCAGTGCCATCGCCCCAGATTTCCACATTGCTTCCCTGCTGTTTGGCTTCATGTATTTTTCTTATTACTGCCGGAATCATATGGGATTTATCCGGTGAGAATTTATCCCAGAAGCCGTACAAATTGCAGGGAATCACCGTTTTATAATGCCGCCCCATTTGGGTATTAGCGTACTGAGCCAGCCGCGCTACAGCAATTTTAGCAACAGCATAACCTTCATTTGTTGGCTCCAACTCACCGGTCAACAAACAGCTTTCTTTCAGCGGATTCTCTGCTTCCCTCGGATACATGCAGGAGCTGCCAAAATTAATCAGCTTCTCAATATCCAGATCATTTGCTGCCCGCACAACGTTAATGCCGATTTGCATATTAACCAGTGCAAAGTCAAAAGGTGCCGCCATATTTGCCTGAATACCGCCAACCAGACCGGCTGCATGAACAACAACATCAGGCTTACTCAGCTCCAGGTACTGTTTGACTGCTGCAAAATCCAGCAAGTTCAGCGTCTGGCTTGAGGGTGCATCAATATCAAAGCCATGCTGTTCAGCCAGAGCCTGAATATTGCGCCCTACCATTCCGGAGCCACCGGTCAGAAATATCTTCAACCCGGTTACTCCACAGACAAAGAGGTTTTGAAACCACTGCTTCGCAGCAACGCATGACGCTTGGCGCTATCCAGATCCGCCTCTACCATCTCATCAACCATAGTTTGCAGAGATGTCTGCGGTTCCCAGCCAAGCTTTTCTTTTGCCTTGGTTGGATCACCGAGCAGCGTTTCAACTTCTGCCGGACGGAAGTAACGGGGATCAACAGCAACGACTTTCTGACCAACCTTTAACGAAGTCAGGCTGGCTTCGTTCTCAATACTGTCGACATAACCACACTCCTCAACGCCTTCACCATCCCAGCGAATCGTGAAACCGAGTGCTTTGGCTGTCATTTCTACAAAATCACGGACGGAATACTGGACTCCGGTGGCTATTACAAAGTCTTCCGGCTGTTCCTGCTGCAGCATCAGCCACTGCATTTCAACGTAATCACGGGCATGCCCCCAGTCACGCAGTGCATCCATATTGCCCAGATAGAGGCAATTTTCCAGCCCTTGGGAGATATTGCTTAGTCCACGGGTTATCTTTCTGGTTACAAAGGTTTCACCCCGACGCGGCGATTCATGGTTAAACAGAATGCCGTTACAGGCATATATGCCATAGGACTCGCGATAATTGACCGTGATCCAGTAGGCATACATTTTGGCTACGGCGTAGGGAGAACGTGGGTAAAAAGGTGTTGTTTCCTTTTGAGGGGTTTCCTGCACCAGCCCATAAAGTTCAGAAGTTGACGCCTGATAAAAGCGGGTTTTTTTCTCAAGCCCCAGAAAACGAATGGCTTCCAGTAGTCGCAAGGTGCCCAATGCATCAACATCGGCCGTATATTCAGGGGACTCAAAAGAAACCGCCACATGGGACTGCGCCGCCAGATTATAAACTTCGTCTGGTTGCACTTCGCGCAGGATGCGTGTCAGGTTAGAACTGTCAGAAAGATCACCATAATGCAGGATAAAACGGCGGTTTTCCGTGTGTGGTCCTTCAAAAACATGATCGATCCGTGCAGTATTAAACGATGAGGAGCGGCGTTTAATACCGTGAACCTCATAGCCTTTGTCCAGAAGAAACTCAGCTAGATAGGGGCCATCCTGACCAGTGACACCTGTGATTAAAGCAACTTTCACTATAAGACCAGCCTCTAACTTTATAATTAAT
>CBDHDU010000022.1:0-63314 GCA_965261725.1 Endozoicomonadaceae bacterium
CGATGTGTGGCACAATAAGCCTCTATGATGAAGACGGAGAGCGGCTTCATACGATATACACGGCGGCAGCACCAGAATATGGAAAAGGGGGGGTTCCTTCAGCAACTTGAGGGAGAGATTAGTAAGTACTCAGACAAATGAAATCATATATTCCTGACCAAACATATCAAAAACACGTTTTAGTTCTTTTTGGAATTCAGCAAAGTTCATAATCTTCAAGAGGTTAAGCCACTCATACTTTACCTTGTCCCATAAAATCTCAATCAGATTTAATTCCGGTGAATAGGTGGGCAGATAGCAAACAATCAGCTTCTTTTCGATCATCCAATCATCCAGTTTCTCTCGGAACTTTTTGCAGGTATGAATGCTGGCATTATCGACTACCACCAAAGTGTACCGGTCGCCAGTGCTGTATTTCGGGTCTTGCATCTGTTCAGCAAAATCTTCAAATACACGGATGACTTCATCACCAGTCACTGCTCCGCAGACAGGATAGTAAAACAAATCGTTATCACGATTCATGAAACCCAGAACATTTATGCGCTGACTATTGACCGAGGAAACTCTCAACTGCTCTCCCTTCTGTTGCCAGGCATATGGAATGCACGGTTGTTGGGAGAAGCCCGACTCATCAAAATAGAACAGATTTATAAGGCCTTTGCGCTCAGCTTCCTGAGCATTTTTCAGCGCGTGATGACGGCGCTCAAAAGATTCTTGATCTCGCTTATGCCGACAGGACTTTCGTACCCGCTTGTAAACCAGCCCGATTTTTTTTTGCCATCCTCTTCAGAGTTTTTAATGAGCCGATTTGCCAGTTTCTTCTTCAAGTTTTGCCTGCGCATAAGATATGCGGCGAGGCTCCTCTGAAATCAGTTCAGCGAGGCGTTGCGTTTCCTGAGCATTGTAGATCGGCTGCGGACCGCCGCCATGGGCTTTGTATAGCCCTCGTATACCTAAGAACTCCCAGTCATCAATCCACCGAGAGACTGTCTGATACTGAACATCAAAAACATCCGCTATCTGGGACAGAGAGTACCCCTTCAAGCTGAGCAATACCGCATGAGCACGCTCTCTTACGCAAGGCAAAGACCCGTTGCGCATGGCGCACTTTAGCGTATGGATAATGGCACTATCAGTGATGGAGCAAGCAGTCTTCTTCATAACAACAGACGCAGAGTTGCAATAACAAATAATATAGCTCACTGCCAAGCAGTACTATCGTATGCTGAATAAGCATTCAATATATGAAAACTATTATCCGGGTACTTAAAATAAAGCAGGTATATCCTGATGTGAATTTTATAGGGGTTGCTGATGGAGCAAAGGAAAACTGGCTTCATGAGCTGAAGCATAAGCGAGGCGCGGCCAGCCGATTGCTCAAGGAGCTGGAGTTAGCCAGCTTGCCTAAAATGACGACAGCTTTTGTAGAGAAGCGTTTCAAGGCTGTCACTTATCTGAAGAACAATAAAACACTGATGAGATATTCCCAAGCTGTTAAAAATCATTGGCCTATCGGTTCCGGGGTAACAGAGGCTGCCTGCAAAACACTGGTGAAACAACGCTGCTGTAATTCGGGTATGAGGTGGAAAAACGACAGCGCATCTTCAGTTTTACGGATTAAAGCATTGACACAAACTCATGGGCGATGGGAACAGTTATGGGAAAAACTGATGGGGCGACCAGTTAATATAAGTTCTGCATGAAACCTGTATCAATCGGAAAGAGCACCCCCCCCCCCAGAGCAAGCTGCGGGGAATTCAACACCTTGTGATTAAATTCCTGAAATACAACCGTAAGGGTTTATGTTCCTCCTGCCGAACCTTGGTTAATAGCTCTTCCCAAAATCTGGAGCTGTCAAAAGTGGGGCTTCGCAGGTTGGCTGATGAAAATCGAGGGGTTGCAACAGAAATAGCCTTCAGGGAATGATTGATTTGAAAGGATCAACATTTCTGAAGGATCAGCCATGTGTGCAACACCCTCACTTCGTCCTATGTTCGCATTTTCTGGTTGGGTAATCGACCGTATTGATATCGACTGGGATGCCTCTGAAGCATTCGTCTATTTGCGTAGAGATGGTCGTATACAGCAGTTCAAGTGCAGCCAGTGTCACTGGCCTATGGGCAAGATGCGCGAGAATGATAGAAATGTTCAAGATCTGCCGTTTGGTTCAATCAAGGTCAACCTGCTATTCACAGCCCATCAGGATCGCTGTTCAAATTGTAAGCATATAGAGACAGTGACTATTCCTAGCCTTTCTCCCAAGGCTCAAGCTACAGACCGCCTAAAACAGCATGTTAGCCATCTATGCCGTTACATGCCCAGCGATAAGGTTCCGGAATTCATCGCTATATCCCATGACACAGCACGGCGCCGGGATAAAGAGATGCTAATGAAAACTCTGCCAGCCCCCAAGCTCGACGGCTTACGGGCTTTGTTAATCGATGAGAAATCAATAGGCAAGGGACATCACTATCTGACCATTGTTCTAAATGCTGATACAGGTGAGACCCTCTACCTTGGTGAAGGTAAACGAAAAGCGACGTTAGACCGTTTTCTGAGCAGTCTGACACTGGAGCAAAGAGCCTGTATTCAGTGCGTAGGAATAGATCGCGGTGGCAGCTATAAGGCATCGGTCAAAGAGTACCTGCCAGATGTTGATATTGTCTATGACAAGTTTCACATCATTGCTAACTACAACGAAGTCATAGACAAAATTCGTCGTAGAGAGTGAAGGCAAGCACAGGAAAACGATAAGCCTTTTATCAAAGGTCAGCGGTTCAACCTGTTCATGAATGTAGAAAACCTCACACCAAAGCGAGAAACCAGCCTGCATGAGTTACTGTCAATGAATGAAGATCTGAATCAGGCCTACATACTGAAGGATATGCTCAGACAACTATGGACGTACACCTACAAAGCCTGTGCCAGCAAGTTTCTCGACAAGTGGATAGGATTGGCCAAAGAAACTGGTATTGATGAGCTTAAACGCTTTGCAAGGGGGCTGGATAGAGCAAGAGAAGGTTTACTGTCCTATTGCCAGCATCGTATAACCAGCGCAAAGATCGAAGCCTTCAATGGGGTCATCAAACGAATTGTCTACAAGGCATGTGGTTACAATGACCTTGAATATCTGTATCTGAAAATTCGGCAGGAGGCTCAAAAATGATCAGCCAACCTGCGAAAGACCCTCAAAAGTAATCTTGGTATGGGCTTCAGGCGCATGCAGCATGACCGCATTATATGCAAGGTTTCCGGATAGCTACACAGTCAATACCTTACGTTTAAGCTATGCCACAGACTGATAGCGCGGGCGTCGCCGCTCAAACCTGAGATGCTTGCGATAAGGCAAAACATCCATCATTTTGCCGTTACGAACTTCCTGTTGAACACTCCGCCAGTAATCTGCAGTAAACAAATCCCCATGCATTTCCGAGAAAATCTGCCGTACCTTTCGATCAGGAAACAGAAATACCGGAAATTCTTCCGGGAAAATATCGTTAGGTCCGACTGAATACCAGGGCTCGGCTGAAAGTTCCTGTTCAGGATACAAAGGCTCTGGAATATCACGGAAGTTACAGTCTGTCAGGTAACTGATCTCGTCATAATCATAAAACACAACACGACCATGACGGGTTACCCCAAAGTTTTTCAGCAGCATATCGCCGGGGGAATATATTAGCCGCAGCCAGATGCTTGATCGCATTGCCATACTCTTCCAGTGCCGCACGAATCATCTCGGGTTCAGCATGCTCAATATAAATATTCAGCGGTGTCATCCGTCGCTCAATATAAACGTGGCGGATTAACACCAGATCACCATGCACTTCGACTGTTGAAGCCGCAACTCGCAACAGCTCATCCAGCAATTCGTTACTGAAACGCTCTTTAGGCAACCATAGATTGGAAAACTCCTGCGTGTCCGCCATACGCCCTACCCGGTCATGGGTTTTAACCAGATAATAGCGATCCTTTACTGTTGCCTTATTGACTTCCTTGGGAGGTGCGAAGTGATCCTTGATGATTTTAAATACGATATTCAGCGATGGCAGCGTAAATACTGACATCACCATACCCTTGATACCCGGCGCAATAACAAACTGGTCAGTATGACTGTGGAGGTGAGCAAGGAAATTACGATACAGAACACTCTTGCCATGCTTGTAAAAGCCGATCGAGCTATAAATTTCCCAGCGGGCTTTATGAGGAAACAGCGTCTGTAAAAAATCGATACACTCCGAAGGAATACGGGCATCGACCATAAAGTAGGAACGGGTAAAGCTGAACAGAATACTGACATCATCTGCACTGCTCAGCAGACTGTCGACAAACAACCCTCCGCGCTCATTATTCAGAATAGGCAGAACAAAAGGATAAAGCGTCTCACCAACAACCACCCGGCCAATTATATAAGCCGCTTTATTCCGGTAAAACAGCCATTTTAAAACATCTACATGAAACTCCTGAGTGCTCAGTTTCTCAGGTATTTCTGTATTCAGCGCCCGGATAATATTGCGCACATCCCGTCGCTTATACTCCCAGGGAAGCTCCAGCTGAAAGTCATCTAATAAAGCACAGACCAGCGTTACCAAGCCTTGATCAGGTCGATAGGTGCGATAGATACCTCTCGCACTCTGCACCTTGAACCCTTCGAACTCTGACTGGGTGAAATAGTCAGTTTCACAGGCATCTTCTGCCTGTAATGAATGACGATAGATAGAATTGTAAAAAGTTTCCGCCAGTTCCGGATCTGTGCGATAAGAGATTAAGTCAAGATAAGCTTCGCGCGCCTGCTTCCAGTGACTGCTGTCCTGATAGGCGCTCCCAATCTTGCTCTGCAGATTTTGCATCACGCTGCTGACTGCAACGTCATACAGGTTAATCCTGTCCGCCGCTGCCTGCTGCGCTGTAGGCCAGTCAGCATTAATGAAGCGCTGCCCGGCTCCCAGTGTTAGCGACGTAAATTCGGTCCGGTAGTCACTGAACCCTTCCAGAATGATTCTGGCTATCTGATGGCCTGTTACCGCATTCAAGACGCATCCCCCGATTTATCATGATTTTTGTTGTACCGGTGGGGGCTTTATATCATGAATTTCATAATAATGGATCAATTATGTAGCGAGCAACCTCTGCCGCTTACTTGCTGCCAGTCACCTGCAATGCCGGAGGCGATAAGTTTATCAGCATAGGATATCTTCGGGCGTGTCGATCCCACCATTCTTTTTTACACTGAACACAAGCTGAATTAAAAACAGAATTTTCATGTACAGCTTTTATTAGATATTTTTCTGAATCTGCGGGAAAGTTAACAATAAAAACACCACCATCCGTTGTTATTATTTTTTCAGCCTGACAAAAGGGGTTTGTGTTGGAGCACATAAGCCCATGCCCATAGTAGCAAAAATGTAATCCTTCATGCCCTTCATGTAATTTTTGCCCATCAGACTTTCTCTCAATTGTGATTACAGTGTCCGCTTCTCCTTGTTCTGCATGATATAAATTTTTTTCCGAAGCAGCTGCAGTTACAATAAGCTGACAAGTATTTCGGCGAATATACGGCGGTGCTGGATCTGCCCTATACCAATTAATCAATCTAGCAGCCCTGATTGCCCTGAACTTATATTGAGCAATAGCTTGATAAGTTATAAAATTTTTAAATCTGGATTGCTTACTTCTAATCTCTACAATTTCTTGAGGGTTGAATTCCGGTTTTTCATCTCCAATATCTGGTGTTTCTTCCACGACAATTGTCTGCGACTGTGAGGGAGCATAATCCCAGAACCACCAACCATTATACTTAAATAAAAGCGTTAACTCGCTCCCTACAGGATACCGGAAGGCGAAGCAGCCATTTGAATCTGTTTTAGTAACAGGCTTACTGTCTTTATTCTCAAGCGCATACACTTCGATATTTGGCAAGTTGTCACAACTTCCCTGTGGTTGCGCATAGCCACAAACCCAAGCATCCTTAGCTATTGATGTAAAAGATAGAAGAAACAAGGTCAAAAAGCATATAATTCTAAAGCCTGCGCTTCGCTTATACATCTCATTTACCTTTTAAACTGCAAAGTAAAGTTTTTATTTAGTTTTATTCAATAAATCAATATTGCTAATACTAAAAAAGCACATAAAGCCAAATTAGCCAAGATTAAATCAAATTTGATCTTAAATGTATTCTGCTGATACAAGACTATTTCCATACAGACTCGTACAGAAATAGTCTTCATAAAGAGGGGGCAATACAGGAATTAATGCATAACCCGCGAAAGAAAAGCAACAGTCAGCGGATTCTGTGGATTATCCAGAACCTGTTCTGGCGTACCACTTTCAATAATCTGACCTTCATCCATAAAGATAATCCGGTCAGCCACTTCACGGGCAAACGGAATCTCATGGGTCACCACCAGCATGGTCGTTTTTTCCCGTGCCAGTTGCTTCATCAGATCCAGTACTTCACCCACCTTTTCAGGATCAAGCGCAGATGTAGGCTCATCAAACAACATCAATTCAGCATCCAGCGCCATCGCACGCCCGATACCAACCCTCTGCTGCTGACCACCGGACAGTGAAGAAGGCCAGGCATTCTGCCAGTCAGTCAAGCCAATTCGACCAAGAATCTGCTGTCCTTTTTCCTTGGCTTCTGCTTTTGAAATACCTTTAACAGTGACCAGCGGCTCCATTATATTTTCCAGGGCTGTTTTATTCCGAAACAGGGCATAGTTCTGGAAAACAAAAGCCGTTTTGCGGCGCAGAGACAGTTCATCATTCTGACTCAGTCTGGTCACATCAACATCCAGACCAGAAAGCGCAATGTGACCGTTTTCAGGCTTTTCAAGCAAATTCAGACAGCGCAGTAATGTAGACTTACCACTGCCTGAAGGGCCGAGGATGACAATAATCTCACCCTGTTCAACCTCAAGATCAATACCGCGCAGGATTTCCTTTTGACCAAAGCGTTTGTGCAGGTCAGATACACGCAACAGCGACATCAGTACGCCTCTCCCAAACGCTTTTCAGCCTGTTTCTGAAGACCGGTAAAGACAATAACCAGTAGCCAGTAAACCAGCGCCAGCACCAGATAGCTTTCCAGAAAGCGGAAGCTTGAAGCCGCTTCCAGCTGTGCGGTTGCCATAATTTCAGCAACACCCAGCGTAAAGGCCAGTGAGGTGCTTTTCAGCAGGTCGATAAACGTATTCATCAAACCCGGTACCGCAATGCGGGATGCCTGCGGCAGAATAATCCGACGCATCGCCTGCATGCGAGTCATACCCACACTGAGCGCCGCTTCCATCTGGGATTTGTCGACACCGAGAATTGCTGCACGGATGATTTCCGATTTATAAGCCGCAAAGTGTAAACCAAGACCCAGCGTTGCCGCCTGGAATGCCGTCATAGACTTCATCTCTGGCAATATCTGTGGCAGACCATAATAAATCAGGAACAGCTGCACCAGCAGCGGGGTGCCACGGAAAAATGAAATGTATAATTCTGATAACTGACGGGCGACCGGAATCTGGAACACTCTTGTAAGCGCCAAAACCAGTGCCAGCGATAACGCCAGCACCAGTCCACCGGTTGCCATACTCAGGGTTACAGGCAGCGCCTCAACCAAAAGCGGCAGTAGATCTGCCGCATATTCGGGGTCAAGAAACCCGGATTCAAACAGACTCATGACTTGCTGGAATTTTCCTCGGCAGCAGCCTTCTCAGTAACATCAATACCGAACCACTGGTTAGAGATAGCGGCCAGAGTGCCATCTGCACGCATGGCTTCAATGGTGATATTAATCTGCTGACGCAGTTCATCGGAGCTGGCATCCTTACGGAACGGCATAGCATTAGCGATAACCGTGAAAGGTTGCCCGGTGATTTTCAGGGGCAGGCCGGATTTTTTAATCAGTTCAACCGCAGACAAGCGATCCATAATAAATGCATCGGAACGACCGATAGCAACATCCTGCTCAATACCGCTGTCGTAGGTGACAACAGTGATTTCACCCTTCGGGTCATAGTTTCTCAGGAGCTGTTCAAAGTTGGAACCAAGGTTAACCGCAACCTTGCGACCTTTCAGGTCGTCGAGGCTGTTAATGTCTCGGTTTTCCTTATTAACGGTGATCTGGGCACCATCAAAAACATAGGGGGTACTGAAGCGATACTTCTGCTGGCGTTCATCCGTCACCGTAATCTGGTTGGAAATCGTATCGATACGCGAACTTTCCAGCATACCGAACAGGCCGGAGAACGGTGCAGTTACAAATTCCACCGGACGATCGATACGGTTAGAGATTTCGTTCCAGACATCAACTTCAAAACCCTTCAGTTCACCACCTTCCCGATAGGTGAACGGAAAATAACTGCCGGACATACCAACACGTACAGCTTCCACCTGGGCTTCTGCTGTGGTCGCTTGCTGCTCAGTAGAATCAGAAGAACCACAGGCAACCAGCATACTGGTTGCTGCAACAATCAAACCGGATGAGATAATACGACGAAGTTTAAACATGGTACTGCTCCTGTCTTCTTCTCTAAGTAACCTAACAACACTGCAAGACTTTTTATTCCGGAGCCCACACCAAGCTAAGAATCAAATCCCGAATGTTAACTTCGTGCGCTAAGATACCAAAAGACAACTGAAAGTCTAAATTATATTAACAGCAGATATTATATTTTTTGGTTATAGGAAAATAACAGCGACCATGAGGTGCTTTCAAAACATCCGCAGGAAGGTGAAAAGGGTGCCAGAACAGCACCCTTGTTAGGGGCTGTTGAGGTTTTATCGCGTGCTCAGCTCAAACCAGAGCTTTCGTGACTAGGCGCAGTAGCGTAGGAATACCCGTGTCTTTCAAGCTGCTGCAACAACGGCACGGGAGCTCTGGCTTGAGCCCTTCGGGTGGTTCGTAAAGTAGCCTTCCGACTGCGTTGGACTGGCTTGATGTAGAACAACTACACCTGACGCCACTCCGCCTTGCGGAAGGCTAGTTTACGAACCACTGAGCTCGCGATAAAACCTCAACAGCCCCTAAAAGACTCAGGCAGTTTCAGCAAGTAACTGTGGAGCTCTCAAAGGCGGGGCACTCAGGAATTCATTGGTATAGTGAACACCGTAATCGACAGGTTCCTCGACCAGTCCAAGGCGGCTCACATAATTGCCAACCTTCTCCCAGTCTCGCACAACATTTTCCTGATTGCGGGAGAAGAATGGCAGGCAGTGCCTGAATATTTTGTGGTTCAGTTCACTGCGCATTTCCGGCAGGTCTCTGCACAGCAGGTTGTATGCCGTATCAGGATGATCCAGCATCCAGGCTGATGCCCGCTGGATCGCATGCATAAAGCCTGCGACTTTTTCTGCCTGAAACTCCAGTACCGATTCCGTCGCAATATAGAAAATAGTACAGAAGCAGCAGCAACCCAGCCCGGCCATATCATCAATTCTTAATATCCCAGCGGGTTCTCCTAATCTGTCCTCAAGCTCAACACACTGAATGCAACCAATACCAACGCCGGTATCAATACGACCATCACAAATCGCATCGACCACATTCATACCAACCCGGATACACTCATACTCTCCTTCTTCAATACCGGCATGCCGGGCAAGATCATCGATAATGACTTTGCCAAGCTCTCCCACATAACCAAGGCGCTTACCCCGGATATCTTCCAGTGTTTCAATACCTGATGACTTTTTGAATATCAGCCCGGTGGGAGGTTCATGAAGTAAAGTGCCGACAGATTTCACCGGAAAGCCCCGCTCACGCGCGGCATAAATATGCGTCATGGCTTTCAGGCCGATATCGGCGACACCACGCCCGACCAGTTCGGTAACATCGCTGGGATCATTCGGCTCAAGCACGGCAATCTGCAGCGACTCTTCAGCAAACAAACCCAGTGCGCGCGCCAGAAAAATGGGCGCATGATAAGGCGTAATCCTCCAGTTCAGTAATAGCGGGGTTCTTTTAGCGGAAATAGTCATAGTGCCTCCGTACATAAATGAAAAACCACATGACGAAGGCACCGGTAAAGCAGCCAGATACAGTTATATACTCAGGCACACATGTACACGAGCATACTTAGTTATACCGGATATTAAAAAGTTGATGACATCCCTACGCCGGTATTACCCGGATCAGGTTCATCAGGTTTCCGAAAACGGATCTCAGCCGGAGCAAATAACCAGGAACTGTTACGATAACAAATCCCGATTACCCACCATTCTGGCACCCTGCGTCATTAGGCTTTGAGTATAGATAAGAATTTATATGGAAGGTGGTCGCTTCTCTGGCGAGCACTTATCAGCTAAATAGAACACCTTGTGAGCCCTTATCACCTGTCAGGCGAGGCGCCTGTACTTTATACCAAGCGCTTCGGCGGCGCTGTTCCCGTACATGTCCGGCAACCTGCAAAACGGGCATATCACGCTCCCAGAGTGTCTTGAGTTCAGGGCTGAGTACCGGTAACGCATCATCGATCAGCCGCTCCATCAACGTTACACAACCTGCTAGGGCAACATGCGCAGAAGGTGACTCATAACCTTGTTTTTCTACAGCCTCTAAAGCGAGATATACCGCAATACCCTGTTCTGCCAGTGCCTGTTGGTCGAGTGCAGCCAGCTGACTCATAATGTAACCTAGCATGGCCCCCATAATATAAAGGTCTTCAACGGTTCTGAAGGGACGAATATAATTTTCATAGGCATCCCCCGGCAGAATATCATCGGCCGACACCAGTACATCTTCCAGCACGACGGAAGCATGGGGCAACTCAGGAACAAATGGTAATGGAAACATTGTCTGCAGGCTGACCCCACGTCTGGACAACGGCACTTTCATCATTACCAGGCAGGGCTTTCCCCGCTTTACTTCCCCCGTATTAACGGCAATAAACAAATGCTCAGCCAGTTCTCCGCCGGTTACAAAGGTTTTAAAGCCATTCAGCAGTCCGCGCTTACCTTTCCAGTCGATACAGGTTTCTATTGCCCGCGGGTGCCCCCCTCCGGTTTCGCTGATGCACAGGGCAACAATACTCCGGTCAGTAACGACTTCAGGTAACAGTGTCCGCACCGCAAGCTGATAACCGGCAGCCATAGCCCAGGCAGGTTTACAGGCTTCAGCTCCTGCAGTAAAAGCACGCTTGAGATCTTTGACAGGAAACTTGCGGGAACGCCAGTACTTTTTCCAGTCAGCCGCATTCTCCAGCGGATGCGGCTTATACCGTCCAGCCAGCACATCAGCCAGCACATCACTGTTCAAAACGGCGATTCCTCTATGATTCACTCTGTTGCATCCGCCGCATACAGTCACTACTGACGTACAACACGGTCTGGCAAGCAGTCTTATTCTTATTATTTTCGAGAATCAGCTTCTCGTCGCCAGCTAACGACAAAACTTTCTATTCGCTCATGACAGCCTGACTTTCCCTACAACCATTTCCTAGCATAATCAGAGACAACGCAAGTGAAAAGCTACCGCCGAAATAAATTTCGTGTTATAGCACGTTCACACTCAGCTCCAGTCGTGGCCCGATTTCCTTAAAGCCCTGTCGTTTATAAAAATTCAATGTACGCTGCCAGACTGGTTGTGCCGGGGCACCTACCTCGATGAAAGGCCAGTTTTTTTCCTGGGCAAATATAGCCGCCGCGTCGATCAGCTGCCTGCCTAAACCGGACGAGCGTAATGCCGGTTTTACATAGGCTTCCATAATTTCCCCAAAACAACCTTCAGCATAGATTGCCATGCATTCATTCAGGGTCAGCATGGCAACAATTTCATCATTTTGATCCGTAGCAACAATCGACCAAAACTGATTGCCAGATAACAGTTTTATTGTGGCACGCTGATATGCTTCCATATCTGGCGCTGGAGAAGCATCCGGCCATAACTCACACTCCATTTCCCATGCCATTCGGCCAATAACCGGTGCATCCTCTACTGTCGCTTGTCTGATGTTGTAATGCATGAAACTCTCTGTTCAAAAGCGCCTGCTAAAAAGTGCCTGTTTAACAATGAACGGTCGTTTTCAGCAGGGCAGGTAATTTATCGATTGAGGCCAGCTCGTGATATGTTTCTCTGGCCTTATCATCAACATCAATATGCTCATGAACCCAGCCTACATCACAGGCAATATGTACGGCCTGCCCACCCAGCGCGACAACCGGCAGAACATCAGAGCGCAGGGAATTTCCTATCATCCAGAACTGCTCAGGTTTTATATTGTGTTTGATCAATAACTGACGATAAGTTGCCTCATTTTTTTCACTGACAACTTCAATAATGCGGAAGTAATCAGCAAGACCGGAACGGGCGATTTTGCTTTCCTGATCAAACAGATCACCTTTAGTTATCAGCATCAGCGGGTACTGCCCGGCAAGATGCTTGATGGTGTCTTCCACGCCATCCAACAGTTTTACCGGCTGAGATAAGATCCCTTTTCCCAGATCAATAATTCGCTGAATTTCAGAACCTGTCACTCTGCCGTTAGACAATTCGATAGCACTTTCAATCATCGACAGTGCAAACGCTTTAGCACCATAACCAAAAATATTCAGGTTCATGATTTCCTGCTGGTACAGGCGGTCAAGCAGGTCATCATCCTCATAATAGGCCGAAAGCATTTCCAGCAGTGCTTCTTCGGCTTCACGAAAATAGGGCTCATTCACCCACAGCGTGTCATCTGCATCAAAGGAAATGATCATGGCTAATCCTGATATGAATCATTGTCAGAAAGCGGTATTTGCGATCCGATTTTTACACAAAATATATAAATTTCGTCGCACCGGATTTCTTGTCAATACCAGACATATTTTTCACGATGTCAATATTGAAGATAACAAAAAATTCGGTCAATATACGCCGCCTTAACACTATATGTTGTGCCTACCACAGACACGAACCACTATTTAAGCGATGCACTATAAGACAACTACCGTCAGTTAGTGCTCGCTGTCCCATGCAGCTTCGGAGACATCAATGACCGACATCATCAAGCGCGACGGATCGCGCCAGCCCTTTGACGCCCCACGTATCGTCAAGGCTGTTGCCAGCGCCCTGAATGATGCCCATGTCAGGGACGACAGCTTTGCCGAATATGTCGCCAGAGAAGTGGAACAGACGGTAGAAGGCAAGAGTCAGGTCGATATCTACACAATCCAGAATCAGGTCGAAGACCTGATGATGCGCAGCAAGTACAAAGATGCTGCCCGCAAGTATATTGAATTCCGCCAGACACGCGATATTGAACGTGAGTCGCGCAATGCCCTGAGCCGCGATATTCTCAGCATTATCAATCAGGATAATGATCAACTGCTCAACGAGAATGCCAACAAAGACAGCAAGATCATTCCAACCCAACGGGATCTGCTGGCAGGCGTTGTTGCCAAGCATTATGCCAAGCAGCACTTGCTGCCCAAGCATGTAGCCGCTGCTCATGAACGTGGTGAAATCCATTATCACGATCTGGATTATGCGCCTTTTTTCCCCATGTTCAACTGTATGTTGATTGATGTGGAAGGCATGCTGACCAACGGCTTCCGGATGGGTAATGCAGAAATTGAAACTCCTCGCTCAATCACTACGGCAGCTGCGATTACCGCCCAGATTATCGCTCAGGTTTCCAGCCATATTTATGGTGGCACCAGCATTAACGAGATCGACCGCATTCATGCCCCTTATGTCCGGATGACTTATGAAAAACATCTGGAACAAGGCATGCGCTGGATCGGTGAAGAAGAAAAAGCCCATGCCTATGCCATGGAGATGACTGAAAAGGATTGCTACGACGCCTATCAGGCGCTGGAATACGAAGTCAACACGTTGCACACCGCTAATGGTCAGACACCCTTTGTTACCTTTGGTTTCGGCCTCGGCACAAACTGGGAATCCCGCCTGATCCAGAAATCCATTCTGGCAAACCGTATCCGTGGTCTGGGTCGCAACAAGAAGACACCAGTGTTTCCTAAACTGGTCTTTGCTATCAAAAAAGGTGTCAATTTCGCTAAGGAAGATCCGAACTACGACATCAAACAGCTGGCTCTGGAGTGCGCCAGTAAGCGGATGTATCCGGATATTCTCAACTACGACAAACTTGTTGAAGTCACTGGCAGCTTTAAAACACCAATGGGATGTCGTTCATTCCTCGGCACTTATGAAGAAGATGGCAAACAAATTCACGATGGTCGCAATAATCTCGGTGTTGTATCCCTGAACCTGCCAAGAATTGCCATTGAAAGTGGTTCTGAAGAGACTTTCTACAAGTTATTGGATCAGCGGGTGCTGGTTGCTAAAGATGCGCTGATGAACCGCATCCAGCGTCTGGATAACGTACGCGCCAAGGTCGCACCGATTCTGTACGTGGAAGGTGCCTGCGGTGTTCGTCTGAAGCCTGACGACAAGGTCAGTGAAATTTTCAAAAATGGCCGGGCGTCTATCTCACTTGGTTATATTGGCATTCATGAAACAGTCAATGCACTGTACGGCAGCGGTCACATCTATGATGATGAAGAACTTCGTCAGAAGGGCATTGCCATCGTTGAATATCTGCGTGGTGTCGTAAATCAGTGGAAAGAAGAAACCGGCTATGGTTTCAGCCTCTATTCCACGCCGAGCGAAAGTCTGTGTGACCGTTTCTGCCGACTGGATATCAAAGAGTTTGGTGTGATTCCGAATGTCACGGAAAAAAACTATTACACCAACTCATTCCATCTGGATGTTGAGAAGAAGGTAACGCCGTACGACAAGGTCGATTTCGAGATGGAATACCCGATGTATGCCAGCGGTGGTTTTATCTGTTACGGCGAATACCCGAATATGGCGCACAACCTTAAGGCGCTGGAGAATGTCTGGGACTACACCTACGACAAGGTTCCTTATTACGGCACCAACACACCAAACGATTCTTGTTATGTGTGTGGTTTTGAAGGTGAATTCCACGCGACCAATCGGGGCTTTGAGTGTCCTCAGTGCAAGAACCGGGATTCCGGTAAAATGTCTGTGACCCGCCGGGTATGTGGCTACCTTGGACAACCCAACAGCCGCCCATTTATTCATGGTAAGCAGGAAGAGGTTGTCCGCCGGGTTAAGCACCTGTAAACCTTGTTACTGATAGCAAAAGCCGTGTTTTACAAAAGTACGGTTTTTGCTTCCACCATTCATTTCGCCACCGGCATTTGGTTAAGATGAAGTACCAACATTATTACCCCATTGATGTTGTGAATGGCGTGGGCACACGCTGCACTCTTTTTGTCAGTGGCTGTGAGCATTTCTGTGCCGGTTGCCATAATTCAACCACCTGGAATCCGGATGTCGGCCATTTATATACTCAGGCGCTGGAAGACCAGATCATTCAGGATCTGGGTGATACCCGGGTAGCACGTGAGGGACTTTCACTTTCCGGTGGTGACCCACTCCACCCGGCGAATCTGGATACTATCCAGAAACTGGTCAAGCGTGTAAAAACAACCTATCCAGATAAGGATATTTGGCTGTGGACAGGCTACACCATTGAAGAAATGTCCAGCCAACAGAAGCAAGTACTAACTTTCGTGGACACCCTTATAGACGGTCGATATGAGCAGGATCAGCGTGATTTAACGTTACCCTGGCGGGGCAGTCGCAATCAGCGACTCATCGATATGACAGACATAAGAGAAGAAACCGCTTTCTTTGAGTAAACATCTTAAACAAAAAGCTACGTTTTGGTCATATTCACCACATATATTATTGTTTTATGATGGTTACCATCATTACTGGAGATCATTCAGATAATATTAAGCTCTGTGGCTCACAGTATAACTTGAATAAACCTGCTCCTGGCCTGCTAGCTCCATCAATTTTGGAGAGCGGCTTACCGGGAAAAGACATAAGCGACCCGTGTGAGTTATGTTTCTGAATCAATATTGCACCCAGCTTGAAGCCAACCGTTTTTCGTTCAGTCGTGAACAGTCGAGCGATTTTGCTAAAAATATCGCTAATGACTTCAACCCGATTCATGATGTGGACAGCAAACGCTTCTGCGTGCCCGGTGATCTGCTGTTTGCCAAGATTCTGACTTCAGAAGGTCTGCACAGCAATATGCAGGTTAACTTCTGTGGCATGGTCGCGGACAGCGTTGAACTGGAAATCACCAAAGACGAAAACGGCAGCAAAGCTATTGCCGATATGAAATGCAAGCAATATCTGACTATCGACAGCAGTGGTGAGAGTACAAACGATCAGGCCCTGATTGAGAAACTGGTGCGCAGCTACGTGTCATTCTCTGGCGAGAATTTTCCTCATGTACTGGTACCACTGATGAAAAATAACAACGCCATGATTAACCCCGCCAGACCACTGGTCATCTATGAAAGCATGGCCATTAACCTGAACACGGTGGAACTGCAAAACCCAGAGCTCGAAGCAACCAGTGCTCACCTGTCCGTTGAAGGTAAGCGAGGTAATGTCACCCTGCAGTTTGTTTTTAAAGATAATGGGGTGATTGTTGGCGAAGGCAAGAAAACTGTCGTGCTTTCCAGCTTGCGTGCCTATGAACAGGATTCTATTGATGCACTGATCGAGGAATATAACCAGCGTAAAGCTCTGTTCGCTGCTTAATTTTTCCAACACCCATAAAGTTAGTACGATAGAGCATCATACGCATAGGATGGTGCTCATAAAAACGATAGCATAGACGGACTACAACTGTTGTTAGCTCTGCAGCTATGGTTATCCGTTTATGCTTTCGGGTCTGATTGTTCTTGCCGCTTTTACCCTGATTGGCAATATCATTGCCACAGCACTTCAACTATCCGTTCCCGGTTCTGTTGTTGGCTTGCTGGCGCTGCTTATTTACTTGCGTCTCAGCGGTGGCGCTTCCAGCTCACTATCAAAAGCAGCGAAAAGCCTGATCCGTTTTCTTCCCGCATTACTAATTCCCCCGGTGTCGGCATGTTTTTCCTGGGAGACCTGCTGGCAGGACAATGGCTGGCACTAGGCTCAGCCATTTTGCTGGGCACATTAATTTCAATGGTACTGACTGCAGCGGTTATGCAGTACTGTATTCGTAAAAGCGAAGGGCTGGAACAGAAAAACTCATGACAATCTGGACCGATGCTCTGCTAAATCAGCTATCAAGCCCACTGCTCTTTTTACTGCTGACGCTTTCAGGTTACAAAACAGGGTTATGGCTATATAAAAAAAGCGGCAATAACACCCTATTTCACCCTCTGATCTGGTCCACGTCCTTGGTCGCCCTGATCGTTATTCTGGGCCCATGGAGCTATGAAACATATAAAGCAGGAAACGGCTTACTTTATACGTTGCTTGGACCCGCCACGGTTGCCCTTGCAGTGCCACTGGAAAGGCAATTTAATACAATTCGTCAACTCGCAGTTCCGATACTAATCAGCCTTGTTATTGGTGGAATCGCTGTAGTCATTATTGGCGTTGCACTTGCTGCCGTGTTTGGTGGCAGCACAATAACCTGAATCCGTGACTTCTTGATTATAGAGAAGCTTTTTCATCCCATGGATTCAGACCTACAGAATAGGGTTATGTTTTTTTGAAACTTGCCAGAGAATGGTAAAGCAAAGTCAAAAAAATCAGCATGTATTTAAATGATGTTGGGGAATTTCAACCCTGAATATGAATGAAATCCTGCCAGCATAAGCAGCATCTCTCCATTCAACCGTTAAAAGAATAGGATCAGCTAACAGAGCTGTTTTTCAGGAAAGAGCCCCATGAAGGCGGATAATCCGGGACTGTGACGACCAAAACGCAGAATAAACTGACGACCTCGTTCTAATAATCGCGCTGACTGGTAGATCAGTTCCTGCATAACTGTCTTAATTCTACGACGCTGCGCTTTGTGACGAACAGGTGAGTTAGGGCCGGTCAGGCAGGTTTGCCCCATGTAACGTAAAATGTTGTAAGCCACCGCACCAAGGCACATTACAAGATCATTGGTATCAAATTTTCCTGAAGGCAGTCTTTCAAGATCCATGTCAGTCTTGAACTCACTGTGAAACTGTTCGCTGGTCGCATGATCTTCATAAAGCAATATGACATTATCATCACTATATTCAGCCTCATCTAGTGTCGTCCACCAACCCTCCAGCTCGTAGTCCGGTGCTAAAAAATACTGACCAACCGAGTCGGTAGTACGCTTGATAATACGGATAATAAGCCGTTGTTGGCCGTAGTCGGTTTCATGGATGATCGAGAGTGTCGCACAGGTTTTTCCAGGGCGAAGCTCATCCCACTGCACGCCTTTTTCCTCAAAGGTTGGCAGCCAGGCAGTAACGGTATATTGCTTGCGTGGATTGAGCTTGATTATGTGATCAACATTGCTGTGATCCGCTATCTCTCTGCGAGTGTCTTCTGCGTCATGCCCGCTGTCGAGTCGCAGTAATACCGAGGTCCGGGTTACGCGACGAAGTCTGTGCAATACCGTGTTCAGGAAAGGTACAAAATCATTCTGGGAATGTTGTGAGCCAGGGCGAAGCTCAGCTCCTATGCACCATCCTTCTTTCCCTACATAAGACATAATCGGGGCGAAGCCATGGAAGTGTTTGTATGTCCACTGAGAACCTTCTTTTTGGGTTCTGCTGTTATCTTGCGGAGTAACGTCTATATCCAGTGGGATATGCTGAAGGTGATCCAGTTCTTTTGAAAGCGGAGAGATCGGCGCGCCCAGTTCCAACAACAGTTCGGGAAGCGCTTCTTCAATTAACGGAATCAGTTGGGTGGCATCTTCATTAAAACGCTGGCGAAGCCGGCTGGCGGACGGCATTTGTTTAATGCCCATGCTGCGCTTGAACCAATCATCATGGCGATAATTATCAATGGCATCAAAATCAGTTTTGCCTAAGGCCAACAGGCCGATAAAAGCTCGAACCAGATCAATATTAGGGATGCCATGGCGCTTCTTGATAGAACGCAATGACTTTTTTAAAGATGTTTTCTTGTTCAGGGCATCACCGACAAAGCACAGACCCGCTGCCGGAGTATAAAATTCCGTGTCGGATTGCTCAAATTTTAGTTCCACAAAAATTCACTTATATGGTGAAAATCTAGATGAGCAAATATTAGCCTACATATGCTGCTATTACTGGCTTTTTGGCAAATTCAATGGCCACGAACTCACGGATTCAGGAATAACTTTACTTTCCACTGCAACCAAAGGTGTCACCACTCCTGTAACGCTGGGTATTGCGGAAAGCATTGGCTCCAGTATTCCTTTAGCGGTTGCGATGGTTGTTATCTGTGGCATCTATGGTGGGCTGGCTGGACCACCTTTACTTAAAAAGCTTGGCATAACTGATCCGAGAGCAGCGGGATTTGGTTTTGGGATTAACAGTCACACCGGTGGTGTTGCCCGCGCTTTTGAAATTGATGCCACGATGGGAACTTATGCGAGTTTCTTAGGGTAGACATTAAGCCCCAAACCTCCACAGCATCACAGATGCAGAGTTCATATTGAACAGCCAAACTACAGTTTGAGCAATAACATTCATCAGGCTGAACAAGATGAACTCTTCTGAGATTAGAGCAATTGAAAAAAACTGCTGACCTGTTTCTCTCAATCTGACCTAACCCAAATGGCTGAGCAGGTCCGCTTCACGATCCGGCAGCGGGATATCATGCCTCTCGACTTTATCCTTTCTTTGATTGCGGCTTTAGGCGGTGATGGTAATGCCACAACTCTGGCTGACCTGCACCGAAAGTAAATTGCAGTTTCAAATCAAAAGCTTCAGCCAAGCAAACGTAGTAACTGTTCCCGGGAATGGTTTACAACAGCTTCCCCTTCAGAAATCGCTTCTTCAGCCCGCTGAAAATCAAACATACTAAAATCATGCAGATAAGGAGCGAGTAGCAGATTAGGTGGATCACCCGCCATACGGCTGCGGGTGATTCGGTCCTGCATAATATTCAGGCCACTGCTCATCACATCCATAATTCCCGGCGAACCATCTTCATTATTGCCACCAAATAAATTACCGATTTTTCCAACCCAGCTATCTTCACTGCTTTTTTCGGTATTGGTCGGCATATGCCTGCCGACAAGATGAGCATTCAGGTCAACCGCTATAACAACATCCGCTCCCATCGCCCGGCAAACCGATACCGGTACCGGGTTGACTATACCACCATCAAGTAACCAGCGATCATCACGCTGCACGGGTGAAAATAAACCCGGATAAGTACAGGAAGCTCTGACGGCTTCCAGCATGGAACCGTCACGAATCCAGATTTCATTACCTGTTGCCATATCCGTTGCTACAGTTGCAAACTGGACTGGCAGATCTTCAATTTGCTGGTCACCCAGATTTTCCCGGAAGAATTTCATCAGCTTGTCGCCACGAACCAGCCCGCCGGACAGAGTCATATCCACCAGCCCCATCACTTCGCGCCAGCGCAGCTCACGCACCCAGGTTTCAAAAGGTTCGAGCAGGTCACAAGCCCAGGCGACACCTACCAATGATCCGGCAGAACAGCCTGCAACTACATCGGGTCGTATTCCCATTTCATCCAGCGCTTTAAGCACACCAATATGTGCCCACCCTCTAGCAGATCCGGAACCCAGTGCTATCCCCAGTTTTTTGCTGGTTGTCATCGGTGACCTCTTGCTTCTCTCGCTGCCTGAACATAAGGATCAAGACGTTACACGTCCAGAAATCGGGACGTAACACTACATAAAACGACTGTCGTAATACAGGGCATACCGATAAAAACCCACACAAGTAAAATTTGTAGTCTAGATTAACGACATCAATTGCATATATAACAGCAGATCCGGAGAACCCAAAAACACAGCATTGATAAAATAGCTGATACGAAAATACCAAATTAACGGCCTGATATATTCCGGCCTGGTTCCAGTTTCTTTTCTAATTTGCAGCTGATTTCTCGGCAAGCCTTCGTTTGCCTGAAGACTCAGGGGAGGCCTGTTTTCTTGGAACGGATTAACAAAAAAAAATCAAACATCCGTGACTTAGTCACATCAAAAAAGAAACATATCAGTAATAACAAACTCTTGATTGCACATACTACCATGATGTTTTTGTGCATTATCAACTTTGACATTATGCGTAATCTGAAGGAGTCATTATTAATTACACGTTTAGGTGCAGAAGCAATACCTTTTGTTAAATGCTGGGTTGTCGTACCGGTAGCTTTTATCTTTCTGATCAGCTACAGCTGGCTGGCAAACCGCTTACCTAAAAGAAAGCTTTTCATTGTAACAATCACTCCCTTTCTTTTATGGCTGCCCTGCTTTTCAATTTTTGTTTACCCGAATCTTGAATTGTTGTGTGCTTATGACAGCGCCCGCTTTATTAAGCATATGTTACCGGATAATCTACAGATAATCTCAGGGCTGGTATTATACTGGCCCTTATCGCTTTTCTTCGCATTATCAGAGCTTTGGGGATCAGGTGTACTGTGTCTGTTATTCTGGACGGCTGTCAACGACACTCATAATACAGCAACCGCAACTAAAAATTACCCATTAATGACGGCTATAGCAAATACCGCCTCAATCTTCTCAGGCCCTTTACTTTTATATTGCCTGACGCTTTACAACTATTCAGGCGGTTACGGCTGGCAGAACAGTATTATTTTCATCAGCCTGATTTTTCTTATTATTGGAATATTGATTATTTTACTGCATGAGTGCTGTTATCAACTATCCCACAATAATCCGGAAATCCCACCCAAAAGAGAGGCAAAAAAAACAACAACGAGTTTATCACTGACTGCCAGTGCCCGATATTTAATGCACTCGCCTTACCTTGGCTATATCGCTTTAGTAATGCTGTCTTACTGTATCGCCATAAATACAATCGAAGTGGCCTGGAAAAGCCAACTGGTAAAAAGTTACACAACCGAAATAGCCTATGCCATGTTTATGGGAAAACTAACTTTTTTCAATGGCATTGGCTGTATTATCTGTGGGATGTCAGCACTGCTACTACTTCGTCGAGGCTGGCAGGCAGCAGCACTGGCAACACCAACTATTATGTCAGTAACAGCTATTCCTTTTTTTGTTCTGGTGCTACTAAGCGATAACCCCGATAACAATTTGGCATTTCTGACATTAAATTTGTCCGGGCTGATTTTGGTGACTGGCATGATCAGCAATGTTATGGGAAAGTCAGCTAAATACACGTTATTCGATACAACCAAGGAAATGACCTTTGTCCCCCTCAATGATGAGCAAAAATATAAAGGCAAGGCGGCCATTGAACTGCTTGTCAGCCGAATGGGTAAATCTGGCAGTGCTTTCTTTCAGCAGGCATTAATTCTTGCTTTCGGCACCCTGACCCAAGCCATGTCATGGCTGGCAGGAACTTTTATGCTTGTCTGTGTACTATGGTTCTTTGCCGTTAAGAAGTTAAACAGACATTACAAGCAGCAAGTCAGTCAAAATAGTACGATTGTTGCAGGCGACAACCCATAAAAAGAACTATTGTCCTAAGATGATTTTAATTTTATACCTTTAGCATTCGGCAACTTTATTCGATGGATTGACCCCAAAACTGATGACACCTTCAAAAAGCAAATCCTCCCTTTTATCTCCTGCGGCTTTTACCAGCTGTTTCCTTGGGTTTATAACCCTTTATCATCTGTTGCTGGCACCATTCTTTCCCCTGGGGGTCGATGATGGTCACTATGCACTATATGGGTTAATGCCTGATCTGAGTTATTTTGATCACCCGCCAGTAACCGGCTGGCTGATGGCTCTTTTTGTAGAACCCGGTTCCAGCGAAATGATGGTCAGATTACCATCATTACTATCGATTCTGCTGACATCAATCCTGCTTTATCACATTACCCCCCGATTATTCCCTGAAAGTAGTAAGTGGAGTGGCACAGTCAGCGTTGTGTTATTCAACAGTGCACCACTGGTACAGTATCTGGGCTGGAGTATGGTTCCCGATATGCCACTGATGCCACTGACATTACTCTTTCTTATGGCTGGCTGGCAGGTTCACAAACGCGGACATATCGTGGATTGGTGCCTGCTGGGACTGATTGCCGGGCTCTGCGGGTTGACCAAATATACATCTGTTCTGTTCCCGGTGGCTTTTGTCATTATCATGATTTGCTATCAGCGACTTTCCTGGCTGGCATCTGCAGGCCCGTGGCTTGCCGCCATTATTGCTCTGGCGACAATCAGCCCTGTCATAATCTGGAATTATCAACATGACTGGGTTTCCTTTGCTTATCAGTTCGGCCACAGTACCGGGAAAGGCTGGCGGTTGTCTCAGGGACTCAGCATCGAAGTACTCCAGTTACTGGTATATGGCCCAATACTGTTTATTGGTGCCATCGTTGCGACACTGGCCTATCTGCGCAAACAAACACATCGCCGATTTGAACATAGCCTGTTGCTGACTATGGGCTGGATCGTACTGCTGGCGACATTATGGGCTGCCGGTAACGGCGATATGATGGTGCACTGGTCATTGACGGGCTGGGCAGTTCTGACGCCTATCATCAGCGTCTGGCTACTGAATAACTGGCATAAGCGTAATGTCAGAATATTAAGCTGGGTCAGTGCAGGCTGGTCTGTTTTTCTGATCCTGTTTATCAGTGTCATGTTGACCTGGATGCCACTTTCCTTGGCTCCGGCGCTGGCTCCGGCCGTTAAGGATCTGGTGGGCTGGAAAGAAGCTGCCCAGCGCGCTCAAAAACTTGCAGAGACACAGCCCGAAGCGGCAGCTCGCCAACTCCTCGTATCAAACTGGAGTCATGCCAGCCGTATTGCCTGGTATGCCTGGCCGACACCTGTACAGGTTTTCAGCTCAAGAAAGAACCAGTTTGATCTTTGGTATGGCGAGCCCGACAGCACCACACAGGGCATTCTGATTTATAACAGCAAAAAACCTGAAAAAGCCCTGCCTGAAAGCCTTAACGAATCAGGACTACATTGCTCACTGAAAGAAGACCAAACAGCTGTTGCAGATGGGGTCGAGATCAGCCGGTTCGGGCTGTATCTCTGCCAGCCGTCTGCCTCTACTAAAACACCATAAATCCTCACCAGCCCCGATAGCCCGGCCTTTCGCCGGGCGATCTACGACTTTCTGCCTCCCCCCGCTTTTGAACTATATTCACTGTTCCCATTCCAATGAAGACTGGCGGGAATTAATCATGGATTAATCCGGCCTTAAGGTACATCTAATACTATGGTTTCATTCCTATCCGGCACGGAGTAAGTAGGAGAGGATGTCACTGAGTTTTAATAAACCTTTTCTATGCTGGCTGCAGATGCGTAAATGAATAATCCTGTCATGTTTAGCCGCCCAATAATTCTGATTACTGCGGTCTTTATACTATTGCTTCTGCCTGTGCTGGATTCGTCTCTGAATCTGAGCACATTTCTCTGGCTTAATGCCGAAGCCAACCAGCTGATTCCATCGGCCTTCTGGGCAACAGTCACCAATCTTGGCGATGGTTTTTTCGCTCTGACACTGGCATCTATTCTGTTTATCAATAACCCTCACCGCATGAAAACAGTGATTGTTACCGCACTGCTTTCATTGCTGCTGATCCAAGCCTTTAAAGCAGGGCTGGCTATCGACCGCCCTCCAAAAGTACTTGATCCGGAAACGTTTACCGTTCTGGGCAAAGCCTTTAAAAGAGGCAGCATGCCTTCAGGACATACGGCAACAGCCTTTTTACTGGCCGGTTTAATCTGGCATTCATACAACTCCAGAATCATTAAAAGTATTGCCGTTGGCATGGCGCTGGTAGCAGGTTTTTCCAGAATTCCTGTTGGTGTTCACTGGCCTGCAGATATTCTGGTGGGTGCTATTTCCGGCTGGCTATGCTCTACCGTTGCCTTTTATATCACTAATAAGCCATCAACAAAGCAACACCCACTCTGGAAACAAGAGTTACATATGCTGGCAACAGCATTGTTCGGATTAATATTTGCGGTTGCACTGGCTCTTCACAACACTCGTCTTGGCAGCTATCCCGGCGTACTGGCCAGTCAATATACATTGGCTACCGTTGCTCTACTCATATCACTGGTCCAACTGGGCAAAACCGTACCTCCCGTTATCTGCCGTGGCCTGCAGTGGCTGGAAAAAAACCACGCAGACAAACTGCAGCTCGGCTTCCGTTTTATTCGCTTTGGTATGGTTGGTGCCAGCGGTTTTGTAGTGGATATGAGCATTTATATGGCGCTGACTTTCTTCGGTATGCCTCACCTGTTAGGGCGTGCAGGTGCTTACTGGGTATCTGCCAGCTGGAACTGGATGATGAATCGCCGGTTTACCTTTCACGATACTGAGAAAACAGCCCGCACCCGCCAGTGGCTGAAATATCTGACCATGTGTGCCATCAGTTTCCTGCCTAACTGGGGCACCTATTACCTGCTAACCACCGGTTTTGATTTCTTTGCCGAATGGAAACCACTGGCCCTGATTATAGGCGTGGCAGCAGGTATGTTGTTCAACTTTACCGGCGCAAACCTGTTTATTTTCAAACACGAAAAAAAGGGACTGGCAAACAAAATGGAGACCGTAGCATGAATGTAGATACCATGCGCCAGATCGATAAACACATGGGTATTCCCCTGTGTTTTATCATGAACCTGATTTACAAAATTGCAGGCTTGTTTAATTCACTTAAACGCCCCGCACCACACAATGCACTTTTTATTGAACTGTCAGAAATGGGCAGTGCAATTATTGCAGACCCGGCAATGCGCAGACTTGCCAGTGAAGGTGTTAACCTCCACTTTGTCATTTTTAAAAGTAATGCTGACAGCCTGCGCTTGCTGAATACGATTCCTGAACAGAATATATTCACCCTGAGAGCAGACAACCTGTTCACTCTGATTTTTGATAGCCTGAAATTCATTGTCTGGTGTCGTAAAAAGAAAATAGACACTGTCATCGATCTGGAACTGTTCTCCCGTGTGACATCACTGCTCAGCAGCGTAACCGGTGCTGCTAACCGGGTCGGTTTTCATGCCGGATATGAAGAAGGATTGTATCGCGGTAGTTTTCAGACTCATCCGGTTGCTTACAACCCTCACCAGCATATCAGCCATAACTTTATGGCACTCATTCATGCACTGCTGGAGAAGGACTATAAAGGCCCTTATCCGAAAACCATGATTCAGGAAGGCGACATTACACTCGCCCAGCGGGATTGCTCTGAACAGGAACTTGAGATAGTAAAAACCAAAATCAGTTCTCTTTACCCTGATTATCAGCCGGAAAAGCATCGCATCGTACTCATTAACCCCAATGCCAGCGACTTGCTTCCCCAGCGCCGCTGGATGCCGGAGCGCTTTGCCGCAGTAATGAGTGAATTGCTTGGTCGCTATGATGATATTCTGCTGGTGATTACCGGTGCTCCCGGTGAGAAGAAAGGAGCCGATGCTCTCTGCCAGCAGGTTAACCATAGTCGTTGTGTAAACTCTGCCGGTGTTTTCCGTTTTCTGGAGCTGCCAGCACTCTACACTATCTCTACAACCATGCTGACCAATGATTCAGGGCCTGCGCATTTTGCATCTGTAACAACACTGCCTACCTACGTTATTTTCGGGCCAGAAACCCCCCGGTTATATTCTGCGCTGGGGAATTCAACGCCTATCTATGCCGGGTTAGCATGTTCACCCTGTGTGAGTGCATCAAATCATCGTAAAACCAGTTGCCTTGATAACAAGTGCCTCCAAGCCATTATGCCTGCGCAGGTTGTGGCATTGATGGAAAAGACTCTAGGTAAAGGCAAAGGAGAACCACGGCTGATATCAACCCAGCAATTAGCATAAACAAAAGTGTGAGCAAAAATATAGAGTAAATCCAGTCAATGGGTTTACTTTATAGTCTGACGCTCAACAAAAAACAACAATATACCCTGAATATTTTTTTATAAAAAAATCAATCCAGTTTGATGGCGTAAATCGATAATTTAAACTAACTTTTTTCAAAACCAGCATTATGGACTACAACAGTATTAATTTCTGGTTTGAAATTTATGACCATAGACAAATCAAAAGTTTTCTTAATTTCGATCATATCCTGTATATCTATATGCATCGAAGTATTTGGACAGCAGCCGTCAAATCTTACTGTTATTATTCCCCAACTACCTGATTCTGCAGAGCTCACAGAGAACGCAGCTCAACAGAGTATCTACCCTGGTTATACTATTTCATCAGCCACACAAAATGGATTCACATGTGGCTGCTGGTATTCGATACCTGCTCATAAAACCCAACAGATTCAAGAAACAGGCTATTTAAGAAATTCTCTTAAAACAAAAGCATCCTCCACTGTTTATCAATACATGGAAATGATGTCAGAGCTTTCAGCTCATGGAGCACACAGATTTTACATCAATAAACACCATCACTTCCCACCTTTTGAGGATCTACGCGATTTAGTAACAAGTATCATTCCTCCTTTTGCCCTAGTCACAATTACGCCAAATCATGAAATAGCATCTGGTGATTTTACAGACAACCCATATCAGCAAAGAACCAGACAGCTCTATCTTTTTCTAGATTTAGGCATAACCAACTTTATTACACACTCTTTAACAGGTTTTAGTAGAATTAAAAATAATATAATTAACTTTTCTCGATATAACCCAGATAAACCGACCAGGCTACAAATATCAAAGCAGTGCCAATATTCACCTACTCCCGTTACCCACCTATTTCTGGACAACAGTACATTTTCGATCACAGCTTTGGGGCTTTCCATAGACCACTGCGGGTATGTTACCTGCTGCTTTGAAAAGCAGGCAGATTATCATGATTTGGCTGAGCTCTTGCTGAGTCAGCGCACACAAAAACAGTTAAAAGGCATTAATATCTACCGCGGAAATATGCCAGCATGCTGCAATATCTATATTGCAGTTACTGAAGATGGAACCGATATTCACCACGTAGTTCTATCCTCATCCGAAACAACTGACGAATGGCAAAATAGATTAGTTCTAGCAGCCGCCGAAGACCGGTATAAGGAGGACAAGCTTACAGACCAAAAAGTGTTCACCCTGAAATACAACCATGGAGCCAACCTCTCTGAAGCTTTAGTTACAGTCAGCTTATCAACCGGGATACATAAAGCTGCAGCAAGCATGGGAGGCCTGTGGAGAGAAGTCAGCTCTGTCGCTCAGTTACCAGAAAATAAAGATCTACAGCCACCCTCAGCCGCTATGTGCATAATGCGACCAGCTATTCAACCACCCCCTGGCAGTGAATATGAAGTAATGACACCAACCAATTGTGCGGCCAGTCTCTATGCAAACTCCATAGCAATCGCAAGAACCTGCCAGTCATTAATTGATCGATCGTTATACAGCCATGATGATGATCAGGCACCAGCTTTCAATCCATTCTCCGAACTTATTCCCTGTACCAGCTTACTGCTTCAGTTAGCAACACCAGCTTCAGCAGAAAATCTGACATCACGATTGGCGCAAGAATATTGGACTACTACACCCATAGTTATACCTGCACAGGCTCCACATAAGTTATGGTCGGAACTTCATCTGAGCCAAGGCAGCAGTCCTGGTGGCGGTGAGAATGGACTGAGCACAATGCCTTCTTCCACTGGTCCGCTTAGAATATCTCTGGGATCAACACCTTCAGGTAGTTCATATACACATCTTACTCTATCACCAAGCTCGTCTTCCGGCATGGCTATAACCAATCATCAATCACCCTACATGAATGTTTCACTTACACCGGACAGCTCACCTCAAACCTTCAATGCACCCAAACCAGTTGATGTCGTTTTAGACGAACGTACCCTGTTCAGTGAACCAAACTCTTCTCCAACTTCAGAGGATCACTCAAACGCTATGAGTGATCAGAGGGTACATAATGGTAGTGGTTCACCAGACTTAACTGTTACCGCTAACACACAAAGCAATATCTCTACATCTTTACCTTTGAATATTCCTGCCGCCGCTAATCAGCCTCAGAGTTCACAGGGCAGTCTCTCTCATGAATCTTCTCCTGCAGCCAAATCACTAACAAGCAATGTTTCACCATCAAGTAATACAACCAGCTTATCATCCACAGCAAGAAAAAGGGCTCTTTCAAGTACCGGTCAGGATGAAAGTAGTAAATACTACCCGTACCCTCCCCGAGAATTTTCAGACGTAGGCATCAATCTACTGTGGACACTCCAAGAAAAGGTAAAAGAACTACATGATTCCAAAGGATGCAGAGGAAACAACAGAAGTTCTACCCGCAAAAGATCGAACAGCTCAGCAAAAGGTATAGAGCATCCGGAATTTACAGGTAACGATTACGCTCGAGTAAATACTGCATTCGAACTAAAGACCAGCGTAGAATATCAGGAGCTGTGCTACAAACATACAGGATTGTATCTCGATGGCAGTACAGTTAAGTGGGAAACACCACTTAGCAGCACCAAAAAGTAGCTCCTGAATAAATAGCAGGTAGTATTGCTTTACGGTAGTACTACCTCAACTTCCAGTCCCTGCTCCAAATTTGTCATTTTTATTTCCCCACCATGAGCATGAATAATCGTTCGGGCAATTGATAAACCCAACCCGATACCACCTGTAGTACGATTACGCGATTTTTCCAGACGAACAAAAGGTTCAAATACCTGCTTCATTTCCTCTTCAGGAATCCCTGGGCCTTTATCTTTTATAGAGATAACCGTCTGCCCTTTTTCTGCCCGCAGACTGACATCAACTTCATCACCATACTTAACCCCATTTTCAATAAGGTTCCGTAAAGCACGTTTCAGACTATTCTGGCGGCAACTGATTACAATGGGCTTCAAAGATTCGTATTTAACAGGCATCCCGATATCGACAAGGTCTTCACAGATGCTATCAATCAAGGCATCCAGATTAACCCGCACAGTATCCTCACGGGAAGCTGACTCTCGGGCAAACGTTAACGACGCCTCTGCCATCTGATGCATTTCTTCCAGCGTTGCCAGTAGGCGATCCCGATCCTGCGAAGGTTCCATCAATTCAATACGCAACCGTAGAGTAGTGATAGGTGTACGAAGGTCATGAGATAGGGCGGCAAGCATCTGGGTTCGGTCAGCTACAAATCGCTGCAAACGATCATTCATATCATTAAACGCACGAACGGTTGATTTAAGGTCTGCGGGTCCTTCTTCTGGTAGAGGGTCAACAATACCCCCACGCCCTAATAGTTCGGCAGCTTTAGTCAAATTTCGCAGCGGGCGCGTAATACGACGAACCAGGAAAAACAGGGTCAGCACCAGAAACAGTCCGGTTATCATCATTGAAACAACCGCCTGACGCAGAAACAGCGACGGAATAGTGGGTGCCCGCCCTTTCAAATTCAGCCAATAGCCATCAGGTAACCGTATTGCAACGTCCAACTCTACTTTCGCCGGAGGTCTTGGCTTCCAGAACTCAATATGCCACCACTCTGACTCACCATACTGTTGAGTTCCATAACCTTCTGTTTGCTGCCTCATCGCACGATGACGGATATGACGATGATCATCCCCCCAGTCATCGCGATCAATTTCAATATTGACCTTCACATTACCTTTATATTCATAGCCCAGCGCATTTTCCAGACGACGAGCTAAACGAAAGCCATAGCCATTATTATGCTCATCCCCCCTGGTAGCGGGTTTTGTATCCAGCCAGAATCGGGTAAAACCGGAACCTGCAACCTTTAAAATACGTAGCCGGTCTTGCGGTGGAGCATCTTCTAATAACTGGGTCAGAACCACCATCCGGTGCAACATCTGTCCTTCTGAAGCATTATAAAACTGCTTTCGATAGACCCCCCCCAGCGCATAAAGACTGATAACCTGCGCCACAATGAGGCAAATCAGAATTGCCAGAATAATCTGCCCGACCAGACTGGAAGGCCAGAGCCGTTTGATCCATCCGAACCACTTCAAAATAACAACCTCAAAGCCCCTGACTGATATCAGCCGCGAACATATAACCACCACCCCAGATTGTTTTAATCAATGCAGGGTGCTTAGGGTCAACTTCAATCTTCTTGCGTAACCGGCTGACCTGATTATCAATACTGCGATCAAACGGCAGTGCTTCTTTACCTTTGGTCAGGTCAATCAACTGATCACGAGTCAGTACCCGGTGTGGATTTTTGACCAGCACATCCAGCAACCGAAATTCCGCAGTACTTAAAGGAATAACGACACCCGCCTCATCTTCCAAATGATGCTGATCAAGATTAAACATCCAGCGATCAAAACGAACCCGCCCACCTGCGGAGACAGAAGACTCGACAGCATGACGGGAACGTCGCAACACAGCCTTGATTCTGGCCATCAGTTCTCGCGGACTGAAGGGCTTACCGACATAGTCGTCAGCACCCATTTCCAAACCAACAATACGGTCTGTTTCTTCTCCCATGGCCGTCAGCATGATAATAGCAGGGGAATGTCCTTTACTGCGCAGTTCCCGGCAAAGCGTCAGGCCATCGTCGCCCGGCATCATCACATCCAGCACAATCAGATCAATTGCTTCCCGCTCAACAATACGTCGCATTGCCTGACCATTTTCAGCCAGACTCACCCGAAAGCCGTGCTTATCAAGGTATTGCCCTAAGAGATCACGAATATCGTAATGATCGTCGACCACCAGAATATGTTCAGTTCGCTCCATATATGTACTCCGACCCATTTATCCGCAGCCCAACTATTGCGAAATAAAACAGATAACCGCTATCAAGTTGTATCAAAGATTATCAGCCATCAGTCTTGCGACAATTTGCGACAATTTCTCTTTTACACAGGCTGTTATTGACATAGTTCAGACATATTTTTGAGGTGAAATCATATCATTACTTGAGCACTAGAGATCAGGGTCTACAGAATGAAAAAACTGCCCTTTTTTACCGCTGCAGCCATTGCTTTTGGTCTGAGTACTTCTGCAGTAGCAAACACATCATCTGCGCATTCACCTCATGAGTGTCAGCATCGTGGTGTACAGGTTGAACACCACAAGCCTTCAGGGCGCTTCATTGAAGCACGTAAAAAGCAGCTCGAGGATCGCGAATTTACTAAAAGCCAGCTGGAAACATTACTCCATGCCCGCTTGATCATGCTCGGCAATGACAACCTGAAGCTGGGATCAATCGAAAAAGACAAAGACGGCTACTATCGTGTCGATATTGTGACACAGAATGGCTCGCTGGTATCCCGTCGGGTTCTGGGCAAAAACAGCCTGCCAGTCAGCATTGATGGCAAGACAAAAGCTTTCGGTATGGGGCTTCGCATGCTTGCCCCTGCAAAAGGCCAGCGCAGTGATATAACAGCAGATGAGGCCCGGACACTGGTTGCAGCGCGCCTGCTGATAATGGATAACCCGAACCTGAAGATTGGCAGCGTTAAAGAACATAAGGGTAAAGGCTATACCGTTCAGATTACGACTCAGGACGGCTCACTGGTAACGGAACGTTTTATTAGCAGGGACGGATTACGCAAGCGTGTAGAGAAGGTGCGCAAACAGGAAAGCGGTGGCTTTAAAGGCTACAGCCACAAGAAGCCAGATCAGGTCGAGTACAACGGATAAATATTACGACACCTGTAGCAACCTGACGAGCAGGAGTGACAGTTTACTTCCGCTTACTCCTCCATTGAGTTCTTTCGATTTCTCAAGCAACCGATTTCTCAAGCAACGATCCTTCAGATGTAATGTCACTGTAAGCATTACCCTGAATCCGTGAGTTCGTGGCCATTGAATTTGCCAAAAAGCCAGTAATAGCAGCATATGTAGGCTAATATTTGCTCATCTAGATTTTCACCATATAAGTGAATTTTTGTGGAACTAAAATTTGAGCAATCCGACACGGAATTTTATACTCCGGCAGCGGGTCTGTGCTTTGTCGGTGATGCCCTGAACAAGAAAACATCTTTAAAAAAGTCATTGCGTTCTATCAAGAAGCGCCATGGCATCCCTAATATTGATCTGGTTCGAGCTTTTATCGGCCTGTTGGCCTTAGGCAAAACTGATTTTGATGCCATTGATAATTATCGCCATGATGATTGGTTCAAGCGCAGCATGGGCATTAAACAAATGCCGTCCGCCAGCCGGCTTCGCCAGCGTTTTAATGAAGATGCCACCCAACTGATTCCGTTAATTGAAGAAGCGCTTCCCGAACTGTTGTTGGAACTGGGCGCGCCGATCTCTCCGCTTTCAAAAGAACTGGATCACCTTCAGCATATCCCACTGGATATAGACGTTACTCCGCAAGATAACAGCAGAACCCAAAAAGAAGGTTCTCAGTGGACATACAAACACTTCCATGGCTTCGCCCCGATTATGTCTTATGTAGGGAAAGAAGGATGGTGCATAGGAGCTGAGCTTCGCCCTGGCTCACAACATTCCCAGAATGATTTTGTACCTTTCCTGAACACGGTATTGCACAGACTTCGTCGCGTAACCCGGACCTCGGTATTACTGCGACTCGACAGCGGGCATGACGCAGAAGACACTCGCAGAGAGATAGCGGATCACAGCAATGTTGATCACATAATCAAGCTCAATCCACGCAAGCAATATACCGTTACTGCCTGGCTGCCAACCTTTGAGGAAAAAGGCGTGCAGTGGGATGAGCTTCGCCCTGGAAAAACCTGTGCGACACTCTCGATCATCCATGAAACCGACTACGGCCAACAACGGCTTATTATCCGTATTATCAAGCGTACTACCGACTCGGTTGGTCAGTATTTTTTAGCACCGGACTACGAGCTGGAGGGTTGGTGGACGACACTAGATGAGGCTGAATATAGTGATGATAATGTCATATTGCTTTATGAAGATCATGCGACCAGCGAACAGTTTCACAGTGAGTTCAAGACTGACATGGATCTTGAAAGACTGCCTTCAGGAAAATTTGATACCAATGATCTTGTAATGTGCCTTGGTGCGGTGGCTTACAACATTTTACGTTACATGGGGCAAACCTGCCTGACCGGCCCTAACTCACCTGTTCGTCACAAAGCGCAGCGTCGTAGAATTAAGACAGTTATGCAGGAACTGATCTACCAGTCAGCGCGATTATTAGAACGAGGTCGTCAGTTTATTCTGCGTTTTGGTCGTCACAGTCCCGGATTATCCGCCTTCATGGGGCTCTTTCCTGAAAAACAGCTCTGTTAGCTGATCCTATTCTTTTAACGGTTGAATGGAGAGATGCTGCTTATGCTGGCAGGATTTCATTCATATTCAGGGTTGAAATTCCCCAACATCATTTAAATACATGCTGATTTTTTTGACTTTGCTTTACCATTCTCTGGCAAGTTTCAAAAAAACATAACCCTATTCTGTAGGTCTGAATCCATGGGATGAAAAAGCTTCTCTATAATCAAGAAGTCACGGATTCAGGATTACTTAAGCAGTTATGTCAGTAACTGCCGCCTGTTTCAGGCAGCGGCTTCAGTAACAACCATTCATATAGCAGGTCATAAGAGTGCACCTGTCATTTGAAAGCCAGTGATACTTACAAACTATAAACAGACGAACGTTTCTCTCCCGGCACAACTCTTCGCAACAGGCAGACAACACTACAGCAAACCACAGCATGTTTTCGGCTTAACGCAATTTAAGCGTCTATTATTTATGCGTTCCAGTTCGTTGATGGTAACCGCATATTATGACCTTTACTTATACCTGACAGTACTAAAAATTTCAGCTAAGCGACGATATTTTGATCTGAAACAGCACACCTTACCGGAAATTTTGTCGATTTGATCTAATTTAAAAACAGGCTCCGGTTGAAGTGGTTAAATTCTGTGCAAAGCACTAAATCAATATGCATTTGCACAGAACTACAACAAAGGGAGAAATAGTTCGGTAAACCACTAAAACTATCGCTTATATACAATTCCTTTACGGTTTGCAGCATCGTGACATTCACAAGCATCTACGCGAAACTTGGCGCCCAAAATGTACATCACGTATCCGTCGTCAATACAGTTGGCAGGATACAGGAATATCCATTCATTCCGTTTTTCAGGCTAAGAGGCAGATAGAAACTCCCTAGCAGACCCAGAGCAGTATCAGGGTATGTCAGCAACAGGGCAGATTGTGTTTATACACCTTTGCCCCTCCGCTTTACATGCCATCTGGTCAGGTAGTTTCGACAGGCTGTATGCCTGAAAACTTCTCTGGCCGTCTGAAAATCGGGCACTCACTACTCACGGGTAGCTGAAACAGCAAGATCAAACATACGATCACTGACGCTGATTTCCGTTTTAACTGATACCTGAATGCTATAACGGAAGTGAATGGTTATTTCCTCAGAACTATGCCTACGGGGCACGCCGTGAGTTCAGCCGACTTCATCGTAACAGATAAAGGGCGGATGGTTCATGGCAAACACGAAGCTATACAGACCTCTTTTGAGGTGAGTTTACACATTGGAGACACAATGAAAATGCCATCCCGCACAGGCCTTGCCGCACTGGGTGTTGCAATTGCACTGCTCAGTGGCTGCTCTCAGGAAGCAGTTGAAGTAACAACCGCCGCTCCTGTTCGCCCGGTCAAGCTGTTTACTGTTGAAGACATCAGCATGAAGCAGATTCGTCACTTCCCGGCGACTGTTGCTGCCAGCGACGAAGCGGAAATCTCTTTCCGTGTTGCCGGTGAAATTGTTGACCGTCCACTGTCCGAAGGTCAACTGGTTAAACAGGGTCAGCTGCTTGCCAAGCTGGATGACACTGATGCCCGCAACACTCTGGCAGACCGTCAGGCTAGCTACGAGCTGGCAACTGTAGACTACCGTCGTAAGAAAGACCTGGTAGAAAAGAAAGCACTGCCTCAGTCCAATCTGGATAGCGCCGAAGCGGCTCTGAAGTCTGCTAAAGCTGCTCTGGAACTGGCTCGCAGCAACCTGGCTTACACCAAGATGACTGCACCATTTGCTGGTCGTATCGCCAAGCTGGAAGCTGAAAAGCACCAGTTTGTGCAAGCTCGTCAGGCTATTGTTGTACTGCAAAGCGATGAAACTATCGACCTGCACATCCAAGTACCGGAAAGCGTGATCGCACTGGTTGGCGAAGACAACTACAACGTCAACTACAAGCCTCAGGTTTCCTTCCGTGCTGCTCCGGGTAAGACCTACGGTGCTACTTTCAAAGAACGCGCCAACAAGGTAACCCAGGGCACTCAGAGCTATGAAGTGGTATTCACCATGGAACAGCCTGCTGACCTGAACATACTACCGGGCATGGCTGCGACTGTAACCGTTGACCTGTCTCAGGCAACCGTTGACTCCAAGAAAGCCGGTTACGTTACTATTCCTCGTCAGGCTGTTGCTAAAGACGATACTTCCGGTCGCACCATTGTTTGGGTCTTCAACGAAGAAACCAATTCCATTCGTGCGACTGATGTCACCATGGGTCGCATCAACGAGAACGGTCTGGAAATTCTGTCCGGTCTGAAGCCGGGAGATCAGGTTGTTGCCGCAGGTGCCAGCCTGCTGACGGAAGGCATGTCTGTTAAGCCGCTCCGTTGGGAACGCGGTCTGTAAGGGAGCCGAAACAGATGAATATTGCTGAGTATTCGATAAAGAACAAGGTCATTAGCTGGCTCTTTATCCTGCTGCTGGCTATAGGCGGTTACATGTCCTTTACGGGCATGGGTCAACTTGAATTCCCTGAATTCACCATCAAGCAGGCGATGGTTACCACCCAGTATCCGGGTGCATCTCCTGAACAGGTTGAAGAAGAGGTATCCCTGATGCTGGAACAGGCTATCCAGCAACTGCCATATGTTGAGAACGTTATCACCATCAACAGTGCCGGCCTGTCTCAGATTACTATTGAGATTCTGAAGAAGTACAACAAGTACGACCTGCCTCAGATCTGGGATGAACTGCGTCGTAAAATCAACGATGCTCAGTCCCGCATGCCTCCTGGTGCTAACACCTCTCTGGTAGTGGACGACTTTGGTGATGTATTTGGTATTCTGTACAACATCAAAGGTCCTGACTACAGCTACCGTGAACTGAAGAAGTACAGTGACTTCCTGCGTCGTGAACTGGTGATGATTCCCGGTGTCAAGAAAGTTTCTGTTGACGGCGTACTGTCGGAAATCGTAGCGATCGAAATCTCACCAAACAAGCTTAATGCTCTGGGGCTGAATCCTGATTACATCTATGGCCTGGTCAGTCAGCAAAACGTTGTATCCAATGCAGGTCGCATTTTCAGTCAGGGTAATACCATCCGTATCAACCCGACCGGTGAATTCGGTGATGTAAAAGAACTGGAAGACCTCGTTGTCAGCACGTCCGGTTCCAAGCAGGTTGTTCGTCTGCGCGATATCGCTACCATTGAACGCACTTACCAGGAAGTGCCAAGTTCCATCTATACCGATAGTGGTTCTCCTGCAATTTCCCTGGGTATTTCATTCAGTGCCGGCGTGAACGTAGTAGAAGTGGGTGCAGCTATTGATGCCAAGCTGGCTGAACTGGAAGACCGTCGCCCGATCGGCATGGAATTCAACAAGATCTACGACCAGCCTGGCGTAGTTAAAGTAACTGTCGGTGACTTCTTGGTCAACTTGGCCGAATCTGTTGCTATCGTATTTGCGGTGCTGCTGCTTGCCATGGGTATCAAGGCCGGTTTGCTGATCGGTGCCGTACTGCTGCTGACCATTCTGGGTACCTTTATCGGTATGCACATGATTGGCCTGCAATTGCAGCTGATTTCTCTGGGTGCACTGATCATCGCACTGGGTATGCTGGTAGATAACGCCATCGTAGTAACTGAAGGTGTTATGATGGCCGTTCAGAAGGGTCAGACCCGACTGGAAGCTGCCAAGGGCGTTGTTGCTCAGACTCAGTGGCCACTGCTGGGTGCAACCATCATCGCAATCCTTGCATTTGCTCCGATTGGTATGTCCCAGGACAACACCGGTGAATTCTGTCGTTCCCTGTTCTTGGTAATGCTGATATCCCTGTTCCTGAGCTGGATTACTGCAATCACCATTACGCCGTTCTTCTGCAACATGCTGTTCAAGGACGGCGCTACCGGTGGTTCTGATGAAGGTCAGGTAGAAGATCCGTACAAAGGTATTTTCTTTACCCTGTACAAAGGTCTACTGTCCTTCTGCATGCGCTTCCGCCTGCTGACCGTTATTCTGGTTATCGTGGCGCTGGGTCTTGCTGCCAGCAATGCACACAAAATCCGCAGCCAGTTCTTCCCACCATCCACTACACCGATTTTCTTCGTCGACTTCTGGATGCCGGAAGGTACGGATATCCGTGGTACACAGGCTGAACTGTCTAAGCTTGAAGAAATGATGCGTGGTCGTGAAGGTGTTGCCAACATGACGACCGTCGCTGGTAAGGGTATGCAGCGTTTCATCCTGCCTTACTCTCCGGAAAAGAGCTACGCGGCTTACGGCCTGATGGTTATTGAAGCGACCGATCTGGAGATGATGGCCAAGCTGATTGAGCAGGTTAGTGAGCTGATTCCGGCAACTTTCCCTGAGGTTCAGTACCGCATCAAACCGCTGGAAAACGGCCCGGCTCCTGCTGCCAAGATCGAAGCCCGCTTCTACGGTGAAGATCCGGCCGTACTGCGTCGTCTGGCTGCCGAAGCAATGGCCATCATGAATGCTGAGCCAACAGCAACGGGTATCCGTCACGACTGGCGTAACCAGGTTTCTGTGATGCGTCCGGTCGTTGATGAATTCCAGGCTCGCCGTGTGGGTATCAGCAAGTCTGAGATCGACAATGCACTGCTGATGAACTTCTCCGGTAAAGTTGTTGGCGTATACCGTGAAACCAGTGACCTGCTGTCAATCGTTGCCCGTAGCCCGGCAAACGAACGTCTCGATGCCAACAGTATCACTGACCTGCAGCTGTGGAGTTCCGAGTACCAGTCCGTCGTACCGATTACTCAGGTTGTCTCCGGTTTTGAAACTGAGTTTGAAAACCCGCTGATCGCTCGTCGTAACCGTGAGCGTGTGATCACCGTACTGGCTAACCCGATTATCGGTACCGATGAAACCACTGACTCTGTACTGAAGAAGTTCAAAGCCAAGGTTGAAGCCATCGAATTGCCTGCCGGTTACAAGCTGGAATGGGGTGGTGAGCTGGAGAGGCAAAACAACGCCAAGAATGGTCTGTTCAGTTCCCTGCCGGGCGGTTACCTGGCAATGTTCCTGATCACCATCTTCCTGTTCAACACCATCCGCCAGCCACTGGCGATCTGGGCAACTGTACCTTTGTGCCTGATTGGTGTTGTAGTCGGTCTGGTGAGCATGAACATTCCGTTCAGCTTCATGGCACTGCTGGGCCTGCTTTCTCTGTCCGGTATGGTTATCAAGAACGGTATCGTACTGGTTGACCAGATCAATCTGGAGCTGAGCGAAGGTAAAGACCCTTACGACGCTATCTTTGATTCCGCCGTAAGTCGTGTGCGTCCTGTCTGCATGGCCGCGTTGACCACTATGCTAGGTATGATCCCGCTGCTGTTCAACATCTTCTTTGCAGCAATGGCCGTAACCATTATCTTCGGTCTGGGCTTCGCAACTGTTCTGACCCTGCTTGTACTGCCGGTTGTTTACTCCCTGCTGTACAACGTCAAGCAGAAGAAGGCATCTAAGGCTCAGGCTCAAACTGCCTAAGTCATAGTGTTTTAAAGCGCTTGAACTGAAAATGCCGGGCAATTGCCCGGCATTTTTGTATCTGATAAAGCATCACTTTGTATATTCTGCTAGGGTGTAGCTCTGTGTGGGCTTTTACATATAACTAATAATAAAATAACCCTGTCAGGAGTCGTTTATGCATTCACTGTTACAGGATCACGTCTGTGTATACACCCACAAGGTTACCTGGGGTGAGATGGACGCGTTTAATCACGTTAACAATACCGTTTACTTCCGCTACTTTGAGAATGCCCGGATTCAGCATTTTGAAGAGCTGGAGTTTATGGAATATCTGAAACGGGAAAATATCGGCCCGATACTGGCAGATACTCAGTGTCGTTTTAAAGCTCCGGTCACCTATCCCGATACTCTGCACATCGGCCTGAAAGTACAGGAGCTGGGCGTTGATTATTTCATTCAGGCTTATACGATTGTCAGCGAAAAAATGGATCGGGTGGTTGCCGAGGGTACTGGCCGGGTTGTCTGCTTCAACTATAAGCAAAACCGCAAAGTCGAATTACCAGCCCCACTGGCAAACAAACTGAAAGAACAGGCTTCCTGAGTAATAGGTTCTGTTGACATAAGTAGCCCGGCAGAGGCCGGGTTATCCATTCAGCTGGAAGGGATATATTGAACCGAGCTTCATAATACCCGTCAGCTCATCTAATGCCTGCCATGATTCTTCCAGCAATTTCGGATCAGCAAGGTCATCCATATGTAAGCGATCCCGGTAGTGCCGCTCAACCCACTCGCACAAAGTTGTATACAACACATCATCAAGCAGGCATGCTTGATTAGTGGCATTACGTTCTTTATCTGTCAGTTCAATCCTGAGCCGTAAACAGGCGGGCCCACCACCATTACTCATACTCTGTCGTAAATTGAAGGAACGAATATTTTTTACCGGGTTATCATCTGCAATCAGTTCTTGCAGATAAGCCCAGACCTCTGAATCATTTTCACATTCACCGGGAACGATAATAGTGACACTGCCATCTGGCAGTGTCACTAACTGGCTGTTAAACAGATAGGTTTTAATCGCTTTTTCAACACTGATACTCTCAGATGACACTTCAATAATGTGGAAGCTATTCTGACCACAAGCCGACTTCAGCACTTCATAAACCTGATGCTGATTCAGAAAAGCCTCTTCATGGCAGAACAAGACATTCTGGTTGCCCACAGCAATCACATCGTTATGAAAAACACCCTGATCAATCACATCCGGATTCTGCTGCGAAAAAACAACATGCTGGTGATCAAGCTGGTGAATGCGGGCAATTGCCTGACTGGCCTCCAGCGTTTGTCTCGCAGGAAAACGCTTAGGCGAAACACCATCACCAAAAGCACGGCAGCCGTAAACAAAAAACTCCACACCGCGTTTGCCTGGGGCAGAACAGAAACGGGTATGATTTGCCGCCCCTTCATCACCAAAATGCGAAACCGCTGGCAGGGACTCATGATGATTAAAGTGCCGCCCTTCCGGGAACATGGCTTTCAGAATCCGCCCCGTGGTTTCATGCTCTATAGACCGGTGAAATTTGCTGTTCAGGTTCGCCGGGGTAAAGTGCACTTTCTTGTCAGCAGTATTAGCACTGGGCGAAACGGTTGCCGCATTCGCCGTCCACATACTGGATGCAGAGCAGCAGGCAGCTAGTAAACGTGGCGATTCTTTTTTCACTTTCGCCAGTACCTGAGCATCACTGCCCGTAAAGCCAAGTCGGCGCAGCGTATCAATATCCGGACGTTCCTGTGGCGCAAAAACACCCTGCACTAACCCCATATCATGCAGTGCTTTCATTTTCTTCAGACCTTGCAGAGCAGCAAGTTTCGGACTTGAAACCGCAGACTGATTACCAGTCGATGCAACATTACCAAAGGATAATCCGGCATAGTTATGTGTCGGCCCGACAAGACCGTCAAAATTAGCCTCTGAAGCAGTCATTAAATATCCTTGGGCAGGCCATATCATGCAATAGTATGAGAGCCTGTTGTTATTATTGTTTGAGCTAACGCCCTCAAAGCAGTTTGAGGGCGTTAATATCTATAAGACAGTTTACAGTTCAAGTCCGGGAGCCAGTTTACCCGGTAACTGCACAGCATCAGTTTCAAGACTGGCAACCGGGTAAGCGCAGTAATCAGCTGCATAAAAAGCACTGGCCCGATGATTGCCACTGGCTCCAATGCCACCAAACGGCGCCGCACTGCTGGCGCCTGTCAGCTGCTTATTCCAGTTAACAATACCCGCCCGAATACGACGATAGAAATACTCAAACCTTTCCCGGTTGTCACTCAGTAAGCCTGCAGATAAGCCATAACGGGTATTGTTTGCCAGGCGGATTGCTTCATCAAAATCATCGTAGAAAACGACCTGTAACAGCGGGCCAAAATATTCTTCATCCGGTAATTCAGCAATAGCTGTCACATCAATCAGTCCCGGACTGACAAGCCCTGTCCCCTGCTCCAGCTTTTGCGATTCAACCAGAGATGTGCCGCCAAGCAAGATTAATTTCGCCTGCGCGTCGAGTATCGCATTAGCCGCCTGTTCGGAAATCAGTGATCCCATAAATGGCTGCGGATCAGCATCCCAGCGACCTACCCGGATTTTTCTTACCGCTTCTGCCAGCTGACTGACAAAGGCTTCGCCCACTGCTGTTTTCGGCACATATAAACGACGCGCACAGGTACAACGCTGACCCGCAGTAATATAAGCCGACTGCAGTGTGTCATGAATGGCCGCTTTGATATCAGCGACTTCATCAATAATCAGCGGGTTATTGCCGCCCATTTCCAGTGCCAGAATTTTATCCGGATGACCGGCAAACTGCTGATGAATCAAATGTCCGGTACGGGAACTGCCGGTAAAGAACAGCCCATCAATTTCAGGATGATTAGCCAGCGCCATGCCGGTTTCTTTTTCTCCCTGAACCAGATTCAACACACCGGCAGGCAAGCCTGCTTCATGCCACAGGGAAACCATCTTTTCTGCAACCAGCGGTGTGAGTTCGCTCGGCTTCAGCACCACCGTGTTCCCTGCCAGCAAAGCAGGCACAATATGCCCGTTGGGCAGATGCCCCGGGAAATTATACGGTCCGAATACAGCAACAACGCCGTGCGGCTTGTGACGAATAAATGCCCTGGCACCCGGTGCTTCATTTTCCTGAATACCGGTCCGCTCATGATAGGCTTTAATAGAAATGGCAATCTTGCCCTTCATCGCACCCGCTTCTGTGCGTGTTTCCCAGAGCGGTTTACCGGTTTCCTGCGCAATGGTTTCTGCCAGCAGCTCTGCATCCCGTGCAAGCAGTTCACCATACTTTTCGACAATCGTCTGACGCGCTTCGAAAGGTTGTTCAGCCCAGTCGATAAAAGCGCTCCGTGCCGCCTGCACGGCTTGATCGACCTGCGCCGCGTCGGCACTGCCTGCTTCCCAGACAATTTCACCACCTGCCGGATTCACAGAGCGAAAAACCGAACCATTACCCGCCAGCCACTGGCCATTAATATATGCAGAATCAGACATCAGATTTTCCTGAAATTGTTGGGAAGATGCCGCTAGAAAACCAACAGCAACCCTTGTTTATCATTAGGCGTAATGCCTGCCTGTTTTCTATTTACTAACTGCTGTTACCGATTGCTGTTACCGGTTAGCAGGAGACTGGGACACTATTCTTATCGTATCGCCTTCACTCACCTGCAAGGCTTGCGCCTGCTCAGCTGTCAGATTGACTGTGTGTTCCGGACGATTCTCAAAAGGCACCATAATACAGCGGAAGTCTTGTAGCTCTTTATTTGACAGCATATACATTTCACCGGCACCTGAGTGAGGCTGATCCCGTAGCTGCACTTTGCAATCATAGCTTTCCTGCACCGCCCGCACAGATTCAACCGGCGCTTCAACAACAGGGCCTGCATCAAAAATAGCCACACAACCGGTATAACGCAGGCCTTCTTTTTCAAGTAACTTTAATGCCGGTGTTGTTTCATTTTGAGTTTTGGCAATAGCATCCTGTGCAGTCTGTGGTAATAAATTAACGTAGATAGGGTGACGCGGCATCAGTTCCGCAACAAATGCTTTACCATGAGCAATCTGTTGATCAGCCTCGGTAAAATCAACACTCAGGAATTTACGCCCAAGGCCTTCCCAGAAAGGCGATTGCTGCTTTTCATCCAGATAGCCACGCAACTCGGCCATTACATTTTTGGAAAAGCGCTCAGGATGTTCAGCCATAAACATAAAGCGTGATTTTGATAACAGCTGACCATTGTGGCTATGTCGATATTCCGGCAACAGAAAAAGCGTACACAGTTCAGAGTAGCCGGTGTGATCACTGCTTAGAATCAATGTTTCGACTTTATTGTATACACCCAGCTCACTGGAACTGTGCACCTGAGTATTTACCCGATAGTTGTACCAGGGCTCACTCATGCCAACAGCTGATTCAATACCACTGACGCCAACGATTTTACCCGTTTTGGTATCCTCCAAAACCAGCAGATACAGTGATTCAACTTCAGGCTTTTCAGCCTGGTAGGAATCCAGTGTCCATTTCAGTTTTTCTCTGACTCGCTTTTCATGAGGCTGTAGCGATGTAAATCCGGGACCGGTTTTGTTTGCCAGCTCCCACAGTGAACTCCAGTCCCCGGACTGTATTGGCCTAATAACCATCATGGGCAGATCCCTCAACTTCAAAATTATTATTGCTGCCCGTACTGTACAGATTATCAAAATGACAAATGTGAAACAGGGCGATGATTTATTCTATATAGCAAGCAACTCAAGACTAAACAGGCACACACCACAAATCATATGTGGATGCTTGTAACCTGTCGTACTCTGCTGAAGTCAGCACCGGTTGCTTCTGCTCCAGGGTCGTATGCAGACACCTGAAATTATGCAATGATCCATTGCTTACAAGGAATGGCATTTCACCTTGTTTTTTTTCACCGACAGTAAATGATAAACACTCACTGCGACGTAAAGAAAGCAGCTCTGCGGTACGGGCTTCCAGCTGTGGGCCACCATCGAATATACCGACACATTTATGAACTGCAAACCCTTCTTCCTGCAGCCGATCCATAACCTGCTTACGTTGCGGATGCACTTTCCCCAGTACCTTTCTGGCACTGGATGTCAGCATCGGTATATAGATCGGATGCTGTGGCAACAGGTCGGCTATAAATGATTTAGCACGGATACCCGCCAGATACACGGCCTGATTAAAATCCATACTGAAAAAGTGTTGTCCAAGACTTTCCCAGAACGGCGAAATGCCCTGCTCATCCCGAACACCCGGCATCTCTGCCATTATCCGCTCACTGAAGCGCTGCCGGTGTACAGCAATAAACAGTAGTCGGGCCCGGCTCAACAGATTCATGGATGCAGGCACATCATACTCCGGATCAATGAAAAACGTACATAATGCACTGGAACCCGTGTATTCATGACAAAGCCTTAACGCCGGGATACGGTTATGCATCTGCATTTCCGGCGATGCATGAACAATATCTTCCTGCTGGAAACTGTAAAAAGGCGACTTGAGCCCAACAGCAGAATCAATGCCCGCTATACCTTGCACTTGTCCTGTCACCGTTTCTTCAAGCACAAAGTGATAGGTTTCACCGCCTGCGACTATCACATCTGCCGATAACGCATGACAGGTATTGGCTACCAACTCTGCAAGATAATCACGATTCGAGGGTAGTGTGGTTACCAGCCCTCTCGCTTTGATTGCCAGTTCTTCTAATGCCGGAAGGTCTCGATATTCAACGGGGCGCACCAGTAACATTGTTTACCTCACCCCTGTTTGAGCCAGGACAGGTCTTCACTGCTTGCCAGTTTCATTAACATCAGAGCACTCAGCTTGGCTCTGGGAACCAGACTGTCGGCCAGCAGATATTCATCCGCACTGTGAATTTTGCCGCCCTGTACACCTAATGTATCGATATTAGGCACACCGGCTGCCGCCAGATTATTACCATCACAGCACCCACCGGTTGCTTTCCACTGAATATCAAGCTGCAGATCGGTTCCACACTCTTTTGCCAGTTCAAGCAATTTCAGGTTGGCACCACTCAGCACTTTAGGTGGGCGGGTGAAACATCCCTGCAGCTTTAGTTCAATGCCATCCCGCTGATTAATGTTATCAATCAATGGTTGAATATTATTCAGACACCATTGTTCATCTTCCGGCTTTTCAATACGAATATTGAAATGGAACACGGCATTGTCCGGCACCACATTAGTTGCTCCACCGCCGTGTATATAGCCAGGATTAATGGTGATACCTTCCTTCTGACCATTCAGATCATCCAGCGCACTCACAAAGTCGCAAAGCGCCCGAATCGCATTTCGCCCCAGATGATGTTCACGTCCGGCATGCGCCGCACGCCCTTTCGCAATCACAGAGAAATTACCACTGCCTTTGCGTTGTCCTGCGAGCGTACCATCCGGCATACAGGGTTCATAAATCATGCCCAGATCACAATGGCTTGCTGCTTCCGTAATGAGTGGTGCAGAGCCCTGAGAACCGATTTCTTCATCCGGATTAAACAGAATTTCCCAACCGACCTTGTCTGCCCATGGGCTGCGTTCAAGTGCGGCAATAGCTCGCATCATAATGACCAGACCACCTTTAAGATCGGCAACACCCGGTCCATTCAGAGTATTATCATCCAGCCAGGTCATTTTCTGGAACGGGTGATCTTTGGCGAACACGGTATCCATATGACCACAGAAGAATATCTTCAGTGGTGCGTCCGGACGTTTACAAATACGCAGTGCCTTGCCGAGTTCATAATGAACCTCTTCACCTGCATCATTAATCTGGCTGAAGGGAGCAACATCAATGACTTCCTCCTCGCCGCCCAGCACTGAAACCAGCTCTGAAAGGACTTCACGTACCTGATTAACACCATCAGCATTAAAGCTTCCCGAGTTAATCTCAGCCAGACGAATCGTGTCAGCCAGCATGGAATCACGCTGATCATCGAGCCATGACAGCCAGGAAGAAAACGTAGAGTTATCCATGGAGCGGCGGCTTCTTTTTATTAATCGTACCGCTATTATAATGAGTAAAAACCGAAACCAGCTATCATTTGGGCGACAGAAAGTTTCATAATAAAGACAGCATGATTACCAGATCTGGGCACAACTAGCCGGTCCAAAATCCCGTAGCCATGCCGGGGTATGCTCTCCTGCCCAACACAATACTTCTTTATATGCTGCTCTTACTCTCTCTTTATCCCCTTCATCTAATTCAACCCAGGCAACTAATTTATGACCTAATCGACATTTAATTACATAAGCAATTGAAACCAGCTCTTTGCTTCCCGATAGAATCACAGGATATCTCAATATATATTCTCCTCCTGCACAGATTAACCGGATTGGAACTTCACAATCAGAACTCGAAATATGTTGGGATTCACAGAAACTATCGATACACTCTTGATGACAACAATTCAGAATTGAATAGGAGGAAATAAGCCGTTTTTCAGTTTCTCGATCAACTTCTCTAAGTGAGCGACGCTGATATTTTTCCTGAGCATATGCATTAAAAGCTGATATATATTCAACCATACTACTTTCATAATATGATCCTTCGACAGAATTAGCTGCACATTCCCCCATTATTAATTTTTGAGAAAGTACATCTAAACAAGACAAGGCATGCACTCCCAATCCCAAACCTTGCTGATAAAGAAATGCAGTGAGTTGCTTTCTATATGACATCGAGCATGGCATTAATACATAATCTTCATCTAAAGGACACCACGGGTAGTCTTTAGAGTTGATTGCTACTAATCCGTTCAGGCTCATTGAATCTAAATCTTTTCCTTCAAGTTCACCAAGCCTGTTAACAGACATTTCTTGAGGATTCTTATCTTCAGTCTGCTCTTTGTCACCATTTTCAGCCAATACAATGCTATTGAATATTATGAGAAACATCAGAAAAAACAGCCTGTATTTCATATGTAAAACTCACGATTCAGGCAATAAATACAAAGCAGTATAAATCCTGAATCCTATACAGGCTGGCTGTTTAACAAAAATCATCATGAACTAAAGCACTCATAAAAGTACTTTAGTCCACTTCAAATAATCGAAACTCAAGCTTCCGGACCGACTGCAACAATTTTTGCAATAGCTCGCTCCAGCCGCATCATCCCTTCCTGAATATCTTCATCAGGAATAATCAGCGAGGGTGTCATTCGCAATACATTTGGCCCGGCCACCAGCAACATAACCCCTTCATCACGCGCTGCAGCCAGAAACTTCGGTCCTTTGCCCTGCCACTCTTCGGTCAAAGCTCCACCGATTAGCAGTCCCTTGCCCCGAATCGCTTCAAATATATGATATTTCTCATTAATCTTTTTCAACACCTGAACAAACAGATCGTGCTTACGCTTCACTCCTTCCAGCAACGCCTGATCACTGACAGTATCAACAACCTCCAACGCTACCCGGCACCCCAGCGGATTACCGCCATAGGTGCTGCCGTGGGTTCCAATACCAAAACTTTCAGCGATACGCGCCGTGGTCAGCATTGCTCCTACCGGAAAACCGCCGCCAATGCCTTTGGCGCTGGTTAATACATCCGGCGTGACTTCCGTATCCATATAGGCAAAGAATGAACCGGTACGTCCGGCGCCCGTCTGCACTTCATCAAATACCAGCAGGGCATTGTGCTGATCACAAAGCTCACGGACACCTTTTACAAATTCGGGAGTCGCCGGAATAATGCCACCTTCACCCTGTATCGGTTCCATTACCACCGCGCAGGTGCGATCAGAAATCGTTTCTTTCAGGGCTTCAAGGTTATTGAATTCAACATGGGTAATTCCTTCCGGTGCTGGTTCAAAACCTTCCCGGTATTTTTTCTGACCGCCGACGGATACCGTAAATAATGTCCGGCCATGGAAGGATTTCTCAAATGAAATAATTTCATTTTTTTCCGGGCCAAAATGATCAAAGGCATATTTGCGAACCAGCTTGAAAGCCGCTTCATTCGCTTCTGCTCCGGAGTTACAGAAGAACACCCGCTCGGCAAAGGTGAGCTCGGTTAATCGCTTTGCCAGTTGCAGCGCCGGTTCATTGGTAAACACATTACTCAAATGCCACAGGCTGTCTGCCTGTTCTTTCAGTGCGGCGACCAGACGCGGATGGGAATGCCCGAGAGAATTAACTGCAATACCACCAGCGAAATCAACATACTCTTTACCTTCCTGATCCCATACCCGAGAACCTTCACCACGCACCGGAATAACAGCTGGGGGGTTATAGTTCGGCACCATGACTTCATTGAAGGTTTCACGGCTAACATTTACTGCTGTCATTATCATTATTCCTGTTATGCCAATGAGTTAACCGGTTATTAACCGGAAAGATGCCACAGATGTTGTGACATCTTTAGTTTTTATTATTCCTGCGCCTCAGGCAGCCATTAAGGACAGCGCCTGAATAGCAACAGACAACATCGCCAGATCACAGCTTTCAGCAACCTGAATATCATCTACTGTCTGCTGCCAGCGCTGCATCTGGATATCATTATCCAGCAGCCACTGTTCAAGACTGGTATCGCCTTCTTCTGCAGATGCAACGTTTTCCAATGCTCTGGAACAGTTATCACCCAAACAGCGATCAAGCTGGTCACGCAGCGATATCTGTGCCTTACGTTGCCAGCGATCACCTGCAGGCAACAAGCGAATCTGCTCACGCAGCCATGGCAGCGAAAGTTTATCTTCCAGAGAAAAGTAAGCTCGGGCCGCACTGGCTACATCACATTCCTGTGTATCACTGATCTGCATGATATCCAGCACATGATAAGTGTACCTTAGTCCGGCACAATGAAAGGCAATCGCTTCGGGAATACCGGCGACAACCAGTTCACTTACCTTGCCATCAAACGCCGCTTTATCACTTTCCCCGAGTGTTTCTGCCAGCGCTGCCGTCACGACCTGAATACCCTGACGATATTCATTAACCAGCGCAGAGATATTCAGTGCCCCCTTATGGTTGCGCAACAACCAGGTACATACTTTGTTGATATGATGCTGAATTCCGATCAGCTCCTGTCGCTGAACCGCATCATCGGTATCAAAGCCGACCGTTTCAAACTGATGCCATAAGGCAGGTAAATCAAACACACGACAGCTGATAAAGAATGCTCTCATTGCATCCGGAGATGAGCAGCGGGTTTCCAGCTGCAGCTGTTCGATAAATGTCGGCCCCATCCGGTTACCCACAATATTCGCCAGATGTGTCGCCAGTATTTCAGCCTTGAGCGGATGTTCAGCTATTTGAGGTGCGAACTGTTCTCTTAATGGTGTTGGGAAGTAGCACAGCAGCTCTTCTATCAGGTCCGTATCTTGTTCGACATTTTCCTGAACAAGCTCATCAAACAGTTTGAGTTTCGCGTAGGACAGCAAGACAGAAACTTCCGGACGCGTCAGACCCTCACCGGCTTTCAGTCGGTTTTTAAGTTGGCGGTCTTCCGGCAGGCTTTCCAATTCACGGTTCAGGCGCCCACTCTTTTCAAGGCTGAGAATAAAGTGGCGATAATCATTCTGTACATCACTGTTCTGATGAATACATAAGCTTAGCTGCTGGCTCTGCAGGAAGTTATGTCGCAATACCAGAGCCGCCACTTCATCCGTCATATCAGCCAGTAACTGGTTGCGTTGTTTCAGTGTCATATCACCGGCAGCCACCAGCTGATTCAGCAGGATTTTGATATTAACTTCATGGTCAGAGCTGTCGACACCGCCGGAATTATCCACGGCGTCGGTATTGATCAAACCGCTCTGACGGGCAAATTCGACCCGAGCCTTTTGGGTCAAACCAAGGTTACCACCTTCCCCTACTGCTTTAACTCTCAGTTCGTCTGCATCTACCCGTACTGCGTCGTTAGCCCGGTCACCAACATCAGCGTGCGTTTCAGAACCCGCTTTAACATAGGTACCAATGCCACCATTCCATAACAAATCGACCGGTGCTTTCAGAATGGTTTTAATCAGCTCTGCAGGCGTAAACTCTGTTTGCTCTGTCGCCAGCGCCTTACGGGCTTCCTGACTAAGGCGAATAGACTTTGCTTTACGGCTGAAAATGCCACCGCCACGAGAGATCAGCGCTTTATTGTAATCCTCCCAACTGGAACGTGGCAGCCGGAACAGTCGCTGTCTTTCCTGATAACTACTGGCAGCATCGGGTCCCGGATCAATAAAGATATGCATATGGTTAAACGCTGCCACCAAGCGGATATGGCCTGATAACAGCATGCCATTACCAAAGACGTCACCGGCCATATCGCCAATGCCAATCGCAGTAAAACCCTGATTCTGAGTATCAAGCCCGGTTTCCTTAAATACCCGTTTGACTGATTCCCAGGCACCACGAGCGGTTATGCCCATTTTCTTATGGTCATAACCCTGACTGCCACCAGAAGCAAAAGCATCCCCGAGCCAGAAGTCATATTGTTCTGAAATGCTGTTAGCTATATCTGAGAATGTCGCGGTTCCTTTATCCGCCGCCACCACAAGATATGGGTCATCACCATCATGTCGTACGACATTAACTGGCGGAATGACTTCACGCCCCTGCATATTATCCGTGATATCCAGCAGGCCAGAGATAAAGGTTTTATAACTACTGATACCTTCTGCCAGCACGTCCTCTCTGGAACCTTTCAGCGGCAACTGTTTTGGAACAAATCCACCCTTGGCTCCATGCGGCACAATAACCGCATTTTTTACCATCTGAGCTTTAACCAGCCCCAACACTTCGGTGCGAAAATCTTCCCGGCGATCCGACCAGCGCAGACCACCACGAGCCACTTTGCCGCCCCGCATATGAACACCTTCAACCTGCGGGGAATATACAAAGATCTCAAACTCCGGGCGCGGCAGCGGGGCGGCAGGAATTTCTGTTGGCCGCAGCTTAAACGACAGATATTTCTTTTCCTTACCTTCAGCATCCAGCTGATAGGCATTGGTACGTTGCATAGCCTGAATAACATTCAGGAAGTGGCGCAAAATCCGGTCATTATCAAGATTCTCAACCTGTTCCAGCAGCTGCCCGATTGATTCAGAAATTTCAGCCATAGCAGTGCTGCGGTCACCATTGAAATCCGGATCAAAACGGGATTCAAACAGGGCTACCAGTTGTCGGGTAATCGCCGGATTATCATTCAACACCTGTTGCATATAAGCTTTACTGAATGGCACCTGCAACTGCAGCAAATACTTGCTTAATGCTCGCAGGAGGATGACCTGTCGCCAGCTTAATCCTGCATTCACAACCAGAGCATTAAAGCCGTCGCTTTCAACTTCACCACGCCACGTGCGGATAAATATCTGCTGAAACTGCTGACGTATACTTTCACTTTCCAGCTTGTGACCATCAGCCAGCAAAATACTGAAATCAACACCCCAGGCCTGAATGCCACCCTGACGGCGAATGGTATAAGGACGGGCATTCTGAACCTGCACCTTCATCTGTTCCAGAATCGGCATCATGCTGGACAGCGCCAATGGTTCGCCCAATCCCAGCACTCGGAAATGCAAGCATTCAAAATCATTAACCGGTTGATAAAGACTGGTGTTCAGCGGCTCAGCTTCTGTTAATGCTTCCAGCCGCAGAATATCACTGGCTGCCTGCCGGGGATGAACATCTTCCCTGTAAGCTGCCGGAAAAGCTTTCAAATAGCGACGGTAAAGTCGACGCCCTACCGCTTCACCATGCTTTTCAATCAACGCCTGATGCAGATGATCTTCCCAGCCCAGCATGATTTCTGTCATGCGGGTTTCAAGCAGCTTGGTATCCAGTGTCTTGTCATGCAGATCATCACAATGGATGGTGAACTGAACCTGTGTCAGCGGGTTATCAGACAGCCGTACATCAAAGTCGATGCTGTGCCCATTAAGCTCTTCCTGCAGAATTTGTTGCAACCCGATACGCAGCTGGGTATTAAAGCGATCACGTGGCACATAGACCATTGCTGTCACAAAACGCCCAAAGCTATCCGGGCGTAAAAAGACTCGTAGCTGGCGGCGCTGCTGACAATCGAGAATTCCCAGAATGGTATCTTTTAGCTGCTTCTGACTTGCCTGTAACAGCTCGTCCCGTGGGTAATGGCTGATAATATGACGTAATGCTTTACCGCGATAACTGTGCTGTGATTCCCCGGTAACAGACAACAGGCTGGCCACTTTCTGCCGCATTAGTGGTACATCTTCCTGTGCAGTGTCATAGGCTTTGGAAGTGAACAATCCAAAGAACCGCCATTCACCAATCACTGTACCCTGCTCATTGAAATGTCTGATACCCACATAATCCATATGAGCCGGACGCTGCACTGTTGAGCGTGTGATGGATTTGGTCACTACCAGCAGCTCGGGCGACATCAGACGCTCAGCTTCATGTTCAGGTAAAATTCTTATTTTCGGGCTTTCCCGAACTTCTTCCCTGAAGCAGCCAAGCCCGGTGCCATCTCTGATTATCAGACGAGTGCAGTCTTCACTGGTATCAATATCGTAATAGCGGTGCCCCAGAAACAGGAAGTTATCCTGCTTCATCCATTCCAGAAACGCCTGTGCTTCCTGTATTTTATCTTCAGAAACAGGTACATCAACCCTTAGACATTCTTCTTTCGCCAGTGCCAGTTGCTGCTGCATAACCGGCCAGTCATCAACAACCCGAATAACATCTGCGACGACCCTTTCGATATGCCCGACAATATCTTTCAAAGCTTCTTCATCTGGCTGACGGTCAATCTCGATACGAATCAGCGCCTCAGTCTGCCCCGCATCGCTATTCAATAGTGCTGACAGTTGCCCCTGATTATCACGCTCTACATGAAGAATGGGGTGATTGAGTTCGTGAACAACCAGTTCCTGCCGATCCAGCTCCATCAGAATAGATGCAACCAGAAATGGCATATCCCCCGCCAACACCTCAATAACACTATGGGTCGAATGCCAGTGATGTTCTTCCGGTTCCGGGTTGTAAGCTCTTACCAGTGCCTGGCCGGATGAGCGCTGCTGGATAAATTGCCAAAGGCACAACAATGAACCATAGCGGTCATCAACACTCTGGCTGGAAAGGTCATGTAGCTGATAACGTCGATAAATATGTTCAACAAGGTTACAGGCGGACTCGTGGTCAGCCTCTGGCATACGTCCCTTTAGCCAGGACTGGAGCTGTTCAACGGTAATTCTGCGGATATCTGTGAAGCTGTTCATAGTATCCCGGTTCATAGGGTGACTCTCTTGATGAAGCCAAATCCATTTGAACCTTATTCCCCACTCGGTACTTTTATAGTTAAGTTCCGATTATCCACTAAAAAGAATACAGGTATTTTCCATAATGCGACGAGGACTTTCACCTAGAAGGCATCATTAACCAGTCACTGAAAAACAAAAAGCGGGGAACTTATCTATGAACTATCCAAACCACCCCAGAAACAGCTGAATAATTACTGCATTGGAAATATCAATAAAGAAAGCCCCAACCAGCGGCACGACGATAAAAGCCTTACCGGAAGGACCAAAGTGCTTGGTTACAGCCGTCATATTAGCAATCGCATTCGGCGTTGCACCTAATGCCATCCCCATATAGCCCGCTGACATCACCGCCGCATCATAATCTTTTCCCAGCCCCCGAAAGAGTATGTAGTAGGTAAACAAACCAAGCACGATGACTTGAGCGGCAAGGATCAGAATCACTGGCACAGCTAAATCAACTAACGTCCATAACTGCATACTCATCAGCGACATTGCCAGAAATAAACCAAGAGACAAATCTGATATCAGCGCCAGCGAAGCAGAAGATGAAGGACACTTAATTGAAGGGAACAATGGCAACACGTTCGTAATCAGAATACCCGTGAAAAGACAGGTTACATACTGTGGTAAACGTGGTCCACCTGCCTCTTCCAGAATAGGAGTAATATGTAAACCGGCTCCCACGGCAATGGCAATTAGCAGAACGGCTTCCAGTATTGCCTGCGCATCAATTAATTCATGTTCGTCGCCGTAACGGGCACCGATCGTTATATGCTCTGTATCATTTGGACGTAGCTGATTTTTCTCGATCAGCTTCTGCGCGACAGGCCCCCCCACCAACCCACCAAGAATCAGCCCAAAAGTTGCACACGCTGCTCCGATTTCAACCGCATGCGGAATACCATACTGTTCAGCCAAAACCGGCGCCCAACCAATCGCTGTACCATGCCCGCCACTCAATGATACAGATCCACCAATGATACCAATCACCTGGTCAATACCGGTTAAAGATGCAACTGTGACGCCTATTCCGTTCTGAATAAACAGAAACAGACTGGCGACAACCAAAAGAATAACCAGACTGATACCACCTGCTTTCAACGTTGAGAAACGCGAAGAAAGCCCAATCGTACTGAAGAATATCAGCATCAGATTGTTGCGCATGGTCAGTTCAAACTGAACATTGAGATCAGCCAGTACATAAACGGCGGCAAAAACAAGCGAGGCAAGAAACCCACCGGTCACAGGCTCAGGGATATTGAACTGCCTGAAAAAATGTATATGTGCGTTTAAAAAACGTCCTACAAATAACACGACGATCGCAACGATCAGCGTCTCCCATGAGGATAACGTCATGGATCTACCTTTGGTTAGGAGCTCAGATCTTGGTCAGGCACTCAGACCAGAAAGATATGTTTAGCGAGCAGCATTCGCACAATTCACAACATGAGACTAATAATAGCTGCTCATCATGATTTTTAGCGGGATATGTTTAAGCAAAGAACCACCTTGCTTAGCCAGATCATTGTCTATCCTTACTCTCGGCTGAAGTGGTTATAGTTCTCCGGACACACAAACACGGGTAATATTGCAGCCCATTAAGGTGTGTCCAAATGTCAGAAAAGAAAACGAAAACATATACAGCTGAGTTCAAGGAATCTGCAGTAAAACTGGCTGTAGAGTCTGATAAACCGGTGACAGAAACAGCCAGAGAGCTTGAGGTGAACGCTAACACCCTGCACACCTGGATTGCTAAGTATCACCGTCCTAAGGCTACCAGTAAGCCTCAGAAGAACGATGAGCATATATACGACGAACTCAAGCGTTTGCGCAAAGAGAACGCCAGACTGAAAGAAGAGCGAGCCATATTAAAAAAGGCGGCCGCCTTCTTTGCCAAAGAGTGTCACTGAAGTTTCAGTTCATCAGTGATAACCGGGAGCAATTCAGCCTCTCAGCGATGTGCCGGGTCATGTCGGTATCCCGTAGTGGCTACTATGAGTGGCTCTCTCGCCCGGTATCCAAGCGTTCTCAGGAGGATCAGGCATTGAAGGCAGACATTCGGGAGATTCACGAAAAACACCGTCAGCGCTATGGGGCACGCCGTATTAAAAATGACCTTGCTGATCTGGGTAAAACCGTCAGCCGTAAGCGCGTGGCTCGTCTGATGAGAGAGGAAGACCTGGTTTGTAAGACCAAACGTAAATTCAAGGCGACAACTAACTCAAGCCACAACAAGCCGGTGGCTGACAACATACTGAAGCGTGACTTCCACCGGGAGCAGCCTGACCAGGCCTACACCGGCGATATTACGTATATCCCAACCCGGGAAGGTTGGCTCTACCTCTCCGTCTTCATTGACCTGTGCTCACGGGCTGTTGTGGGTTGGTCCATGAGTAGCAGGATGACAGCGACGCTGGTGACAGATTCTCTGCAGATGGCTATGTGGAAGCGCAGACCAAAAGCTGGCTTGCTGGTGCATAGCGATCGGGGCAGCCAGTATGTCTCAGAGTGCTACCAGAAGTTGTTGGGCGAAAATGAGTTTGTCTGTAGCATGAGCCGCAAAGGTAATTGCTGGGATAATGCGGTGGCTGAAAGCTTCTTCCACACACTGAAAACTGAGCTGATTCATCATGAAGACTTCCAGACTAGAGAAGAGGCTCAGCAGGCCATATTTGAGTACATTGAAGTGTATTACAACCGCCAGAGAAAGCACTCAACTAACGGCTACCTTGCACCGTTCAAGTATGAACAACAGCTTGCCGAGGCAGCGTAAAAAAGTGTCCGGAAAACTCTTGCCATATCACGGCAGAACTACTGCTGAGTTGGCTATTGAAATAACAACAACCCACAAATAACGGACGCAAATCTTGCATGAGAGTACCGGTCCAGTTTCTTCTACTGTTTTGTGTCTTTGCGGCTGGATGGAGCAGCATTACTCGTTCTGCTGACAGCTCACTGGATTCACTGATTAGCGCCGCCCGTAAAGAAGGCTCCATCTGTAGTCTGACCATGCCTGATACCTGGGCTAACTGGAAACAAACCTGGGATGACCTGTATCACCTCTACGGTATTACTCACAAAGACACCGGAATGAGCAGTGCTCAGGCCATTGCCTGCTTTAATGCTGCAAAGGTCAATGCCAGCGCAGATATTACTGATATTGGCATGGCTTTTATTCCCATGGCGATGAAACTCTGTGTCAGCTATCCCTACAAAACAACAACCTGGGCTGAAATCCCCTGCTGGGCTAAAGATGATGACGGACACTGGGTGATGGCTTACACGGGTACTATTGCTTTTATCATCAACAACAAACTGGTTCCTGACCCACCGAAAAGCTGGGCAGATATTGCCAGAGGAAAATATCGCATCGCTATAGGTGGTGTCGGTGGCAGCGCTCAGCCCAGTCTGGCCGTACTATCCGCCGCCTATGCACTGGGTGGTGATGAAACCAATATAGCCCCAGCTATTAATTTCTTTGCTCAAATTGCTCGTCAGAACCGTCTTGCTGTTATTGAGAGTAATTCCATTACAAATCTGGAACGCGGAGAGATCGAAGTCGGTCTACTATGGGACTTCCACTGTTTGCATTATCGCGAAATGATTGGCAAAGATTTATTCACTGCACAAATTCCTGAGGATGGCACGGTAACCAGCGGTTACACGACGATCATCAATCGCTATGCCCCCCATCCTAATGCTGCAGCGCTGGCTCGGGAATATATTCTCAGTGATGCTGGTCAGATAAACCTGGCACGAGGTTATGCCAGACCCATAAGGAGCAACGTCAAACTACCTGAAGATGTTAAAGCAAGAATGCTACCAGAGGAGCAATATATTAATGCCCGCCCAATCAAAAATATGGAGGGATGGATAAAAACATCTCATCAGCTACAGCGTTTATGGCAAGAAAAAGTAGTGGTGCATATGCCCTGATATCTTAAATACACGAAAACACTTATCACCAAAAAACCGGATTGCCATCATCCCTTTTCGGCAGTCGATATTAACAATGAAAGAAGCTCAATATGCATAAAGTTATTCTGGTCATTCTTGATGGCCTGGGCTATCAGGTAGCGCATGATTGCATGGGCTATATGCAGGCACTGGTTGAAAGAAAGCAGGGGCGAATGTATCGCATTGAATGTGAATTACCGGGGCTATCACGTCCTCTCTACGAAACCATCCTGACGGGGTTTCATCCTCTGGATCATGGCGTAACCCATAACAATGTCGTACGCCTTTCAAATCAGCAAAGCATTTTTACCCTGGCCAGATCCCAGAATTTAAGAACAGCCGCAGCGGCCTATCACTGGATGAGTGAACTCTATAATGAAGCCCCATTTGATAAAATAAAGCACCGCTATTCAAATACGCCGGATAAACCCATTCAGCAGGGTATTTTTTACTACGAAGACGCTTACCCGGACAGCCACCTGTTTTCGGATGCAGAGTATCTGCGGCAGCAGCATGATCCTCATTTCCTGCTGATTCATTCGATGAATATCGATGACGCCGGACATCACTACGGCAGCAACAGTGTCAATTACCGGCATGCAGCCCGTGAGGCCGATAGCCTGCTTTCCGAATACATGCCCTGCTGGTTGCAGGAGGGTTATCAAATCATTGTAACCAGTGATCATGGTATGAATGCCGACTGCACTCATGGCGGTGTAACATCTGATGAACGTGAAATTCCACTCTATATCGCGGGCTCCGCATTTCAGCTGGATGCCGAACCGGCTATATGCCAGCTGGATTTGTGCGGCGTGATGTGCACGCTATTGGGCATTACCGGACACGGTAAACCAGAAAACCAGGATATTCTGGCCTGAACCAATGCAAAGTCGTTTACTGGCTGCTGTTGCTATAGCACCATTGATCATTCTGTTCATACTGTTTCTCGGCCTGCCAATGGGCATTGTCCTGATTAACAGTGTGACACTGGATGGCCAGTGGACACTTGCAAATTTCAGTACAGTACTCACCAATCCACTCTACCTCGACAGCATTTACCGCAGTTTTGAAATTGCTTGCTGGTCGAGTTTGTTTGGAATGTTTATTGCTCTGGCAGGTGCCCGGGCGCTACATGCAGTGGGAGGCAGAACACGTGATTTTCTGATGTGCTTCGCCAATATGACCACTAATTACAGCGGCGTTCCCTTGGCCTTTGCCTTCATCATCCTGCTGGGTATGAATGGTATGCTGATGATCATGCTCAGAGACTGGGGGCTTGATCCAGATTTTAACCTTTATAGCAGGTGGGGACTGGTGCTGGTTTACACATACTTCCAGATTCCTCTGGGATTATTACTCATCTATCCGGCACTCTGCTCCCTGCGCCCGGAATGGAGCGAAGCTTCTGAACTAATGGGTGCCAACCGGGTTCAGTATTGGCTGCACATAGGTATTCCGGTACTGATGCCTACTTTATTGGGTTGCTTTCTTATCTTGTTGGCAAATGGCATAGGGGCTTATGCAACGGCTTATGCGCTGACCGGCGGGAATTACAACCTGCTCGCTATACGCATATCCACACTCGTTGCCGGTGATATTCAGCTTGAACCTAATCTGGCCTGTGCTCTTTCAGTACTCCTGGTATTAATGCTTTCCATTGCCATGATCGCCCATGAATTTCTGTTAAAGCATACTTATCGAAATGACCAGTCCGATTAAAGCCCTGCCTCACTGGATCGTTATCGTATTACTGGTAACCGGTTTGCTGTTGCCGTTAATCGCAACCCTGATTTATTCACTCTCAACCTTCTGGGCACTAACGCCCCTTCCCGAGAACTGGACGCTGGACTGGTATGCCGAACTGGCTCGGAATCCCCGTTTTTTGCAAAGCCTGTTTTGCTCTATGGCACTTTGCATGGGAACTACGCTGCTATGCTGTCTGGTGATTATTCCTGCCGCAGTTGCTGTTGAAGTCACATTGCCGGGACTGAGAAAACTGATGAACCTGTTTTCTATCCTGCCGTTTGCTTTACCACCCATCGTTATCTCTGTTGGACTGCTACAGATTTATTCTTCAGGCCCGCTGGTGCTCACGGGCACCCCCTGGATTCTGGTCGGCGCATGGTTCATTCTTGCTTATCCATTTGTATACCGTGCCATTCATAACAACTTATCCGGGTTAAACCTTAAAGATATGCTTGATGCCGCTCAGTTGTTAGGCGCCAGCCCCATTACTTCATTTTTCAGAATTATTATTCCAAACTTACGTGCTGGTTTAATTACAGCTGCATTATTGTCATTTTCATTTTTATTAGGAGAATTTGTATTTGCTTCGATGTTAGCAGGGTTATCATATGAAACCATTCAGGTTTATCTGGTTAATGTAAAAGATCTCAATGGGCATTTCACTGCTGCAATAATTATCAGTTACATCATCGTAACACTCTTATTCAGCTTAATTGCTTCACGTTAAAGTAATAACAAAAGAAGCACACCTAGCGTACGGATAGCAGGGCGAAACCTTGGAAGGTTCCATCGTGCTAAAAAATAAATTCCAGTACTCATCAGCATTTATTATTGGCAATAAATAGCTCAATTTTTCTATGTCGCGCCGCAATGCTACATTTATGGCTCAAAATACTGAATTTGATACAAGTCACTACCTCTTCATTTGAGAAGATATGAATAAACCTTTTTTTCGCTCTGATGCCGTTCAGCGAACCTTTTGCTCAGAGAAATGAACACTCTCTAATTAACTCAGCTCGGTACTCTTCATCGAGCCCTGCCAGCTCTATCCTGCGGTTCATGCTTTTCTTAGGGAAGCGATCACTCTGATTGTGAGCATTGAAACAACAGCGCCTAACAGTGGCTAAGTTCTTTACGGCAGTGCGCTCATGGATTTTTGACGCATCTTCGGCAAAGCTGACATCGAGTTTCCAGTGCTGGCCATTCTCGATGCACCAATGAGCCCGAACACTCTCCAGCACGCTTTGAGCAGGCATTTCCCGACTCATAATGTAACAATGCAACTCTGTCGTTTGTATCGAATGGATCAGTCGATCTCTCTGAATGACAGCAAACTGAGTCAGTTTTGCCCATTCATTATCAGGATCAATCTCTGAAACGTCATTAAATACCCAGCAACGACGGTGTTCCTGACGATTACGGCTTTGCTCTTCTGTTTCTGCAAAAAAAACATTGGCATCAGTAGGCTCCGGGTCTTTCGGATGATCTTCGATGTGCTTTGTAAACACTTTCTCTATGTTTTTACAAAGCGTGGGTTGATTATTCTTGGCGCAGATTAGATAGTCTGCCTTTTTGTCCACGATCTTCTGACAGATGTCTTTCTGACAACCCATGGCGTCACTCGTTATCAGGCATCCTTCTACCACCAACATGTCCAGAATTTCTGGGATAGCAGTAATCTCATTGGATTTCCTCTCAACGGGAGTAAACCCTAATATCAGGCTGAGTTTGGCGCTGTAAGCACTGACGATATGAACCATTTTTTTACCCTTAGCGGGGCGCGATCCCCTCAGCGCCTTACCATCAATAGCTATAACGTCGTCTATATCCTGCTTATTGTTATTGTCTGGCTCGTCGTTTGCCTGATCATCAATTCTGGCAACGACATCCTGCATCCAATCAATAAAGAGCTGCATGAACGCTTTGGAGTTAATCATCATGCATACTTTCTCGATAGTGTGGTGCGAAGGCATGCCCCAGCGGTAAGGGAAGAACTGACGAAACCAAGTGAGGTTGTAGCTGCCAAAATTAGCCATGCTTTCCCACTCGTTGTAGCCACTTAAGACGCTGGCGTAAACGATAAATAGAACTTCTGGCAGCGAGTAGGTGATGTGAATAGCGCTACGCGAATCACTTAATGTCTGGAATCTATCGGTTATAGGCGTACAAGCAGGCATCCGATTAGCCTCTTTTAAGGATAGAAAGAGGATGGATCATAAATTCGTGTACGTTAGTTTTAATGAAGCTTTCGCCCTGGTACGGATAGTGACTGAATTCTTTCTACGAATTTCCAAGATCATATAGCGCTTACAATTTTCTCGTGATGACATCCTTTGATTCCAACTATGAAGCAAAGTATATAAATCTGCTCTAGTTGACTTTCTAAAACAAGCGCCTCTTACAGAAAGAGCACTCCAATAGTTATCCTTTTGCTGTTCAAGTGCTATTTGAATATATTTCTCGTCCAGCACTGACACTTCAAAAGCACATTGCAGAGAAGATACCAGGGCAAAAACATGATCATTTTTTGAACAACCCCAATACATTCTCCATGTGGTTTATATCCCAGCCGCAGTTCTTACGCTTGTTCTTGATCCCGCCTTTTACAGTTGTATCCATTTTCAGGAGGTTGTGAGTCACCTGACGAGTAATGGCCAGATTCTCAGCTGTATTATCCTTTCGGGCTCGGCAGCGATCTTCATCAAATGCAACATCCATCACCCAATGAAGCTGATTTTCCACTCGCCAATGCATACGAGTGGCTTGCAGAATCTCTTCAGCTGAGAGCTGTCGGCTGGAGATAAAATAGCGTAGCAGGGTTTCACCTTTATTCTTTTTCCGACAATCTAACTGTACAACGGCAATTGTTTTCGCGTTCCAGCTGGCGGCTACCGGAAACTGCTCTATGTCCTGTACAGCCCAGCAGCGGCGATGTTCTCCACGACCATGGGCGTATTCATCTGTTTCTGCAAACCGGGCAGAAGGAGCATCTGCCGGGTTATCTTGCCAATACTGATCAAACAGGCGAGTCACTTCACCATAGAGTTTTTTCTGGTTGCCTTTTACCGCCAGCAGGTAATCTGCATCTTTCTTCAGGATGGCATCAGCTATCTTTTTCTGGCACCCCATCGCGTCGATAGTGACCAGGCTACCTGTGAGTTCCAGCAATTTCAGCAGTTCGGGAATCGCCGTTATTTCATTCGACTTAGAGTCAACCTTATACTGCCCGAGAGACAAGCCGACTTCGGTACACCAGGCATTAACCATATGAATAGCATCTTTGCCCTTGTTCCAGGCTGAGCCTTTTACTGTCTTACCGTCCAGCGCGACCACTCGACTATCTGACAGCTCGAGGCCTGTCATGACATCTCTCATCCAGGCAGCAAAAATCATCCGGAACTCTTCTGGGTCAAGCGATCTGAAAAGACGATTGAAGGTCATGGCACACGGAATGCCGCCGGGAAGGGAGAGATGCTTGCGGAACCACTCTTTCTGTGTCAGGGCGAACATTCTCATACTATTCCAGTCGTCTGCCCCGCAGAGAATGGCACAGGTTGCCATAAATATGACCTCGGCCAAAACGTGGGTCACTTTTTTGGGGTCTCGGGAGTCAGTGAAGGTTTCAAAGCGAGATAGCAGAGCGGTATTGATCATGAAAAAGTAGGTATTCTACTCTTTCAGGGGTTAAAAGCCTTGGCAACAACTGATCAAAAAATGATCATGTTTTTGCCCT
>CBDHDU010000023.1:0-186877 GCA_965261725.1 Endozoicomonadaceae bacterium
AAGCACAGTCAACTTCGTCGAATGCGTCCTGCTGCAGGTAAACCATGTCGAGGAACAAGGCCTTCTGGTACTGGACGTAATCTTCCAGAGTAATACCTTCTTCACCGGTCACCTGCATCATCTGGTTGATGCTGTCGCCGCGAACGGTCAGTTCCTGCATTTCGTTAACCATCACCAGCCATTCCGGGCTCAGGTTTTCGTCGTACCAGCCTTTCAGCTGACCCAGGTAACGGGACCAGGAAATCAGCGGGTCTACAGCGGGGAAGAAGCGCTTGTAAGCACGGTCGTAAGACAGACCCAGGAAGCACTTAACGGTAGACAGGGTAGACTGGGTTACAGGCTCTTCAAAGTTACCACCGGCCGGAGATACGGTACCGATCATGGTCAGGGAGCCAGTGTCACCGTCTTCGTTGCGAACAACACCGGAACGCTCGTACAGGCCCTTGATCGCGGAGTCGATGTAAGCCGGGAAACCTTCTTCACCCGGAATTTCTTCCAGACGGTTGGAAGTTTCACGCATCGCCTGTGCCCAACGGGAAGTGGAGTCAGCCAGCAGCATTACGTTGTAACCCATCTGACGGTAGTACTCACCCAGAGTCAGACCGGTGTAGATGGACGCTTCACGTGCCGCAACCGGCATGGAAGAGGTGTTGCAGATAATGGTGGTACGATCCATCAGAGAGCCGGAGCTGGTCGGATCGGACAGGTGTGGGAATTCAGTGATGGTTTCTACAACCTCACCGGCACGCTCACCACAGGCAATGTTGATTACGATGTCGATCGCAGCGTACTTCGCCAGCTGGTGCATCATAACGGTCTTACCAGCACCGAAAGGTCCCGGGATACAACCGGTACCACCACGGGCAATCGGGAAGAAGGTATCGATCAGACGCTGCTGAGTGATCAGCGGCTCGTTCGGGAACAGACGCTCGGTCTTGCCACCCTGCTGAGACAAAGTACCGGAGATGGACTTACGTACCGGCCAGCGCTGAATCATGTTCAGCTCTTTCTCAACACCCTGTTCGTTGCGTACACGTGCAATGATGGTATCAACAGAGAAGTTACCTTCCTGAATCCACTCAACAGTGACAGTTCCCTTGGTATCGAAAGGAACCATGATCTTGTGAGTGAAACGACCTTCCTGAACAGTACCCAGGGTTTCGCCGGCACGCAGCTTGTCACCGGTACGGGCACTGGCTACGAAAGACCAGGTTTTGGAGCGATCCAGCGCGTCGAACTGAACACCACGCTTCAGGAAAGTGCCGTGCTTCTGTGCCAGACGTTCCAGTGGGTTCTGCAGACCATCGTAAATCTGGCTCAGGGCACCGGGACCCAGCTCAACAGACAGCAGCTGACCGGTCTGTACGATTTCGTCACCAACAGCAACACCGCGGGTGTCTTCGAAGACCTGAATGTCAGCAGTGTCGCCGCGTACACGCAGGACTTCAGACATCAGCATTTCGTCTTCTTCCGCGCTCTGCTTGCGGTTCGGCTTAACGTATACTACTTCGTTCTTCACCAGGCGAGTTGAGTGCTTGCCCAGATCGATAGATTGAATGGTGAGGATGTCACCGTTGACTGCCACGACGCGCGCGGAAGCCTGTTGTTCGATGTTGCTCATGTCTACCTCAAAGCTGCAGGCTCAAACTTCATCCGTTCAGGTGCGATCACCCGGTTACACACCCTTCGGTGTTTGTATGAAATTTGTCACCTGCAATTCGCCGCAGTTATCAGGCTTGCGGCAGTTGATCTCTGAATTCACCCAGGCTGATATCAACCAGCTGACGGAAACGTGATTCCGCCTTGTCTGCGTCGTAAGATGTCCAGCGGGAAACCAGGTTCCAGCGCAGTACATAAATCACAACCGCTTCAAAATCGAAACGATGCTTGGTGGACAGCTGGTTCAGATGATTCCAGACTGCTTCCAGCAGCGTTTTTTCAAGCGTTACGTGGTCGTGAGTACGCAGGCACTCGTTGACTGTGGGAATCCAGGGAAACGCACCGGTAAGACCCAGTGTCGGCGAATTCCAGTGATTCCGGATATATTCGTAACGACTGCCGTAGCTCCATTTGGGCTTTGCCGGCGCCGTATCACCCTGGTGCCGGCGTCGCAGTGCCGCAACAACTGTTCGCATATCCAGACGCCAGTCAACCAGGTTACGTAAATCCTGGCCTGGAATCTGCTGGCGGCATTTTTCCGCCAGACGAATCAGTCGTTCTTCCTCAACATCGTTGTCCAGATGATCCCAATGCAGCAGATTTTCGATGCTGATCAGAGCATCTTTATCTGCCTGGGGCAGCATGGAAAGACGGCGATCCAGCTGAAAGCGTGAAATCGGCGTAATCCGGCTGTTAAACAGCGAGTCGATATGCGGCAGCGATGTCAGCAGGGTGTAGTAGGCATTCTCTGCCATGTCTGACTCCCGTTTTGACCCGGCGCTGGAATACCGATGTGGACAAAGCCACAATCATAGTAGACGGCGCCGGAGGCGTTGGGCGATGTTGAAAATTTTTTCAGGTATCGCCCGCTGCTCTAATTGGTGTTATGTCAACTGAAAGATCAGTTGATGATGCCTTCCAGCAGAACACGGAAGCGAGGCTGCAGGTGCTTCAGCACCATTTCGCTTACGGAGTTCTCGTCCAGAACGACTTCAACGTTTTTGTCGCGCAGGCGGAAGCAAACACCGGACTGCTGCTTGTCACCAACTTCAAAGCGAGTGCCTTCCAGCAGGCTTTCCTGAGCGCGGCCCAGAGCCATCTGCATCAGCTTGCCAGCTTTCGCTTCTTCAGGGTTTTCACGCAGATCTTCAACACCGATGATTTCCTGAGGCAGGACAACATCGACGTTTTTCTCGCCAGCCAGGCTGCTGCGGGAAGCAACTTCCAGAATGATTTTTTCCAGCAGTTCTTCTTTCTTGAACTCACCGGCGATGCTGCCCTGCAGCTGCTCAGCGAAGTCCTTCTGCAGGAAGTCTTTCAGTTCCAGTACAGCGTTGCGGCCAGCCATGTGCAGGGCTTCTTCACCGGATTTAACGGTGAATTCAGCTTCCTTCTTGGCGCTTGCCAGCAGTGCTTCAGCTTCTTTCTTTGCTGTAGCAACAATGGCTGCAGCTTCGTCACGCGCGTCGGTCAGAACACGATCAGCTTCTTCACGGCCAGAGGCAACGCCCTGACTGCGGAGCTTTTCGATCAGCTCCTGAACGCCGACTGAAATCTGTTCGTTGGCTACGGTCATCGAACCTTCTCCTTTTCTGTAGAGGCCAGTCAATCAGGCGATTAAGCGCTGATGTTGGCGCCCATAACCAGAGCGAATACGAAAGCGAATACCGCGAAGCCTTCTACGATCGCTGCAGGCGCGATGGACAGACCGAATACTTCTGGCTTGTTCTTGGAAGCATTGATTGCTGCAGCAACAGCCTGACCCTGGTAGATAGCAGAGTACATCAGAGCAACACCGGTCAGCAGACCAATACCGAACAGGCCAGGAGCACTGTTGGTAGTCATGCTGATGCCTGCCAGGGTAAACATGATTACGATACCGTAGATAACCTGAGAAGAAGGCATCGCGGACAGACCAACGAATTTACCGTAACCGGACTCAACGTCCAGCATAGCGCCACAAGCAGCCTGGCCAGCAACAGAACAGCCGATTGCAGAACCTACAGCACCCAGTGCAACCGGTGCAAAAACGCCCAACCAACCCAGCGCGATGATGAAGTCTTCCATTGATTAATCCTCTTGTTTACTAAAAGCAGTGAACGGGTAGCCCTCGTCGGACAGGCCCCATTTAACAAATTCGATGACATTAAGGCGCATACCGTGAACCACACCACTCATGATACAGAGTGCAAAGTTGAGCAGGTGGCCCAGCAGCAGGATGATTCCCGCGAACAGAACACCGGTAACCGGGCTGCTGTTCAGGACGTCCATCGCCAGCGAGTTGAAAGTCATGGCCAGAGATGCACCGGAAAGACCCAGTGCAAACAGACGCATGTAACTGAGTACATCACCAAAAATACCGGTTACGTTGTAGATAGCGTTAAGGCCATCGAACACACGCAAAACAGCATCTTTAGCAGAGTTGACTGGTCGGGTACTGGTGAACAGGAAAATCAGCACCGCACCAACAATCATCAGCCCGGGGCCAATGTTGTCGAGGAAGGCTGCTCCGATAGCACCCATGTAACCCAGCCACATCAGGAGGCCACCGCCGGCCAGTACAGCCCAGCCCAGGGGAGCAAGCGCGTAACTGCGATCCCGGTTAACCCATGCTGTCATGAGGTTGGCAATCATCAGATGGCCAACACCAATGATGATGGACAGCTTCATCATGGCGCCATAATCGTTAAGATTAATGAACGCGAGTTTACCCAGCAGACTGTCTTCAGCCGGAGCAGCACCGAAGTAACTACCGATGAACACACCCCAGATGATACCCAGAGCCGCCATAAAGTAGGCCAGGTTCATCAGGCGGGAGCCTGCTTCACTCTGTTTGAACTTACCGCGGAACATGAAGATGATGCCGCCCAGTACAGCACTGTACATGGCATCGCTCATGATCATGGCGAAGAACAGAGAGAATGAGTAAAACACCAGGTTGCCCGGATCCCATGCGCGATAGTTCGGCATCTGGAAAAAGCCCAGTGCATCCGCACCACCACCGGTACTGGCTGGTTTGTCCAGCAGTGTGGGTGGCTGGTCATCAGCAGCCGGATCTTCCAGCGTCATCGCTGCAGGCATTGGGTCGATGAAGGCACGTACACGTGCTTCTTCGTCCACAGGCATCCAGCCGGAAACCAGGAAGAACTGGTCGTCGTCCAGCGTGATCTTGTGAGCATCGTCCAGCGCCTTACGATCTTCACGGCGAGCGATCGCCTGATCAAGAACGTAGGTCCAGCGGGTCAGTGCTTCACGTTCACCCTGAATGTCTTCCAGTTTGACTTCCGCGTCTTCCAGCATTTTTTCCAATGTGGAAAGCGAGTGTTCGCCAATATGGGAACGCTTGACCGGTAGTACATCAACCGCAGGTTCTTCACGGGACAGCAGCACAACATAGATGTTCTGCTGATCACGGTGAATGATCTGGTGTGGTACTTCCAGTACTTCCAGTGCTTCTGCGTCCTGATAAGGCAGAACGTAGAACCACAGGCGCATACCATCCATGTCGTCTACGGAGGTGAAATTGATTTCTCCCCATGGACGAACAGTATGGATACGTGCAATCAGGTCATCACGATGATCGCTGGCTTCACGGTGCTGAGCCTTGTTGGCCAGTACTTCGTTAACCACGTCATCAGCCTGTGCAGCATCCTTACGACGGATTTCACGGCGTTTCACCGGGCAGCTGTTCAGCCAGGACAATGCTTCTTTCGCAGCCTGGGGCTCGGTCAGCTGGCCTTCCATGCCGGCTTGTGATTCGGTCAGCGGGATCAGGTGCACGCACCCGGTTTCCTGCAGGCCACTGAGAATGGAGTCCTTCTCGCTGGCGAGCCCGTAGACCGTGATTTTCTTAAGCTTCTTGATACTCATGAGGCTTATCCAACAATCTTGGTCTTGGAAATTTTCGCATTCACAACACCGGCGCGGTCCTGGTCGGACATGAAGATCTTGATCTTCGCAATGTTCTTCTTGGTCTGAGGAATCAGTACCTTGGAGAATAGGTTCACACGCTGGGATGTGGTACGGGTCGCTTTGCTGATCTCCTTATGGCGCAGCTCTCGCACCTGGAGTTCAACACGAAGTTCAGCCATTTCTCTCAGTTTTTCGACCAGGTAATCTACCCAGTGAGGCTTGGTCAGAAAGCTGTAAGGGGTGACTTCAACTTCAACTTTTTCAACAACGGGAACCGCGGTGCCGACAATGTTCTGTTCACCCAGAACAACATTGGTGACACGCACCAGGTTGTCGACGGTGATGTCTTCAGATGCCAGCATCGGCAGTTGTTGGCCGACGTCGAATTCAATTTGCTGAATACGGGTCTGCGCTTCCTCAAGAGCCTTTTCCGCTTTCTTGCGTTCTGCCATCAGCTGCTGACGTTTCATTTCCAGCGCTGGCAGATAGCGGTTAAAGGTTTTGAGGCTGCGCTTCTCCTTATTCAGGGAGCTTTTGTTAAGCGCGATAGTGGCCATTTAATTAGGCCTCCGCTGCTTCTTCTGCTGAAACCTGTTCGCGATTTGGCCAGTACTTGTCGATCAGGCTCTGCTTCATCAGGGTTTCTTCCGGCGTGAAGCATTCAGCCATGGTCTCCCAGGACAGGTCCAGACCTTCTTCCAGGCTCATGCTGGCGTCCAATGCCATGAAGCGTTCACGGAACAGATCGCCGAACTTGATGGTTTTGAGGTCGTAGTTAGACAGCTCAAATGCCATCGCCTGCTTCTGCTTGGCGTTCACGGAGTCGGAGTAGAAACGGATCATGGAGTTCATGATCTGGCCGTGGTCGTCACGGGTTTCTTTACCCATTACCATCTGCTTCAGACGGGACAGGGAACCGAACGGATCGATCATGCCATCGTGCAGGTAGAACTGACCTTCGGTGATGTAACCGGTGTTATCCGGAACCGGGTGAGTTACGTCGTTACCTGGCATGGTGGTTACCGCCAGGATAGTTACGGAACCGGCACCTTTGTAGTCAGCTGCTTTTTCATACCGCTTGGCCAGCTGGGAGTACAGGTCACCCATGTAACCACGGTTCGCCGGGATCTTGTCCATCGCTACACCGATTTCCTTCATCGCGTCAGCGTAGGAAGTCATGTCGGTCAGCAGTACCAGAACCTTCTTGCCTTCTTTGGTGGCGAAATGTTCAGCTACGGACAGCGCCAGGTCAGGCGCCATTAGACGTTCTACCGTCGGGTCAGATGCCTGGTTGGAGAACATAACGGTACGGGAAGATACGCCGGCTTCTTCGAACTTGCTCTTGAAGAAGTGGTAATCGTCGAAGATCAGACCCATGCCGCCGAATACTACGACGTCAGCTTCTGCCTGAATCGCGATACGTGCCAGGAACTGGTTATAAGGTTCGCCGGATACGGAGAAAATAGGAATCTTCTGGGATTCAACCAGCGTATTGAAAACGTCGATCATCGGAACGTTAGTACGTACCATGCGGGACGCCAGTACACGCTGAACCGGGTTTACAGAAGGACCGTCAATCTCGATGCGCGGATCCTGCTCCAGTGCTGGGCCATTATCAACCGGAACACCTGCACCGTTAAAGATACGACCCAGAATGTTCGGGCTGTAAGTTGCTTTCATGGGCTCACCCAGGAAGCATACAGCAGCGCCGGTAGACAGACCTTTACAGCCTGCAAATACCTGCAGAGAGACAGTTTCGCGATCAAGCTTGATGATCTGCGCCAGAGAGTACGGCTGGCCGTCCTGCTCGATCAGCGCGAGGTCACCGTTAAGGGCTCGAGCATTTTCCTCAGAGAGGTTGGGAACATGAACGGTGATAATATCCCCGACAATGCTCAGTATGTTGGTATAACGTAACAGACTTTGTGACATTACTGCGTTCCTGCTGACAGGGCTATATGTCGTTGGAGCGGTTCAACCGCCGTTAATTGCCGCAACAAGACAGCCTGAGCACGCCGTAGCATTTCCGGATGTTCTCCTCAAAGAAGTCCGTAAATGGCAACGATTTTCGTCTCATGCAGCCATGAGCTTGCCTATCCTGGCTATTAACCCCGACATTCAAGCTACTGCCCGGCGCCCGGGCAGGTCTGCGCCAATGAAAAACGCTGCTGGTTTACCCAGAGGCAGCTGTATTTCATAAGAAAAACAGTCCACCTCATAAACAGGTTGTCTGACCTTGAAGCATCCCCGGAGCCAGTTAATTGCTGTTTCCGGGTGACACAGTGCTTTCCTTGCCTGCTGTGCCTGTTCGGCGTGTGCTTCTACCCTGTGTCACATACAAAAAAACCAGCCTTGCTGGTGCAGGGCAGGTTCTCGATACATGTTCAGGAGAAGGTGCCGGGTGTACCCCCATACTCAATGTAGTTGAAGCGATACTTCAAACTGCTTTGAGTGACTTCATGGTCTGTGATCTGCCGTTGCATCTCAGTTGATATGATCCGAATACGAGTTTCAGAGTGCTGTGAACCGCTATGCAAAACCGGCCTGCATGCGTTCAAAACGATTGGAAGCGGTAACTGCCTCAGAATAGATGTGAACGTCTGCGAGTTGCCCCTGTCTGTACGACAGGAACTAGTAATAGATCACGTTATCGGGAACGTCCATTTTGATATGTGTCCCCGATTGACCCAGCATAATTTCGGCCGCTTTCTCCAACGAACCGATGGCGCCGAATTTACCACCCGCTCTTACGAAATGACATACGGATTCTACCTTAGGCGCCATGCTGCCTTCCGCAAAGTTAAAGCTGTCAACTTCGTTTGGGGTAATAAATTTAACTTTTTTTGAATCTGAGTGACCGTAGTTTGTATGCACACTGTCAACGTCTGTAAGCAGGAGTAAAGCGTCTGCCCCGATACCTTCAGCAAGTACTCGCGAAGCACGATCTTTATCAACAACCGCTTCTACACCGTGAAGCAGCCCTTCACTGTCACGGCGAACCGGAATCCCGCCGCCGCCGCCACAAATAACTGTAATGTCTCCGCTGGAAATAATATGTTGAAGAGAAGGCAGTTCGAGAATTTCCTGCGGTTCAGGTGAAGGCACAACCCGGCGAAAATAGTTTCCGTCTTGTTTTATTGTCCACCCGGAGTTTGCTTCAGCCATTAGTTGAGCTTCTTCGTAGGTGTAAACGGGGCCGACAAATTTGGTTGGATCTTCAAAGGCTGGATCGTTAGGGTCGACAATGGTCTGGGTTGAGATGGTGCAGATTTTTCTGCCGGGTAACTTGTTCCGAAGCTCCTGTTCAAACATGAAGCCAATCATGCCCTGAGTCTGTGCGCCCAGCACATCAAGAGGATAGGGGCTGACTTCCTCATAGGCTTCATTCATTAAAGACAGCAGACCAACCTGAGGGCCGTTGCCGTGGGTCAGTACAACCTGGTGATGTTCTGCCACCAGGGCAATTGAAGCGGCGGCTGCACGAATATTCTCGCGTTGAATATGCGCCTCAAGTGGCTGACCTCGCTGCAAAATAGCGTTACCACCGAGTGCAATCACAACTAGCATGGCATGTCTCCTGACGGCAGAGCGTAATTTGATCTGAGGGTTGTCGGCTGTTACCGGGAAATATTCACTTTGTGTTTGTCTGTATCCACTGAAGGTCAAGTTTAGATTAAAGAAGGTAAGTTGCTGCAAAACTTCAGTTTTGTGACAACTATATTGATGGGTTGATATATAGAATTTGGTACCAGTGTGAAACTGTATTCGCTCTGGCAGGTCAATAATGGTGCAATATGAAGTAGCCTAAATGAAAAGGAATATGGTTTCTAAATAGTGCCTGTCCGAAAACCCTCAAACCTTGAAAATAGCAGCCTGCAACCAAATATAACTATTGAAGATTTTCCAAAACAGGCTGTTTTTCAAATTTATGCGCCAGACCATCAATCCACAAATGCAGCTGGGTGAAGTCGATATCTCATCCGTCCAGTTTAACCCCAAGTCCAGAGACGATATCCCTCGTATCCTGCGAGCATTGCAGCACATTTACACAACGCCAGAGCTGAGACAGCAGGTCTTTCAGGTACTCGACTCCATGATTCTATCTGACCAAAACAACGGTCGCCCCGGGATGGAACTCTGGAGAATACTCGTGTTTGGCACCCTCCGCCTGGTGATCAATTGCGATTATGACCGTTTGCAGGAACTGGCCAATGAACACGGCACTTTGCGTCAGATGCTCGGACATGGCCCTTATTGCACGCACACCTACCATATACAGACGTTGCAGGATAATATCAGCCTGTTTACCCCGCAGGTGCTGGATCAGATCAATCAGGTTGTCGTTGCGGCAGGGCACTCGCTGGTAAAAAAAAAGAGCGAACCGTTACATGGCCGTGCCGATTCGTTTGTCGTAAAAACCAATGTCCATTTCCCCACCGACATTAACTTGCTGAGCGATGCTTGTCGTAAAATCATTGAGTTTGCTTCGGCTTCAGCTCATGAGCACAAACTCCCCGGCTGGCGACAGCATCGCTACCTGCAGCGGCAGCATAAGAAGCTTTACCATACAGTGCGTAACCTGAAGCACTCTACGTCAGCTGACGAGTTACAAAAAAGCAAACGACAGCATGACATTGAAATGGCGCATATTGAGTACCTGAAGCTCAGCCTGAAAATCATTCGGATGGCCGATGTAACGTACTCCGTGCTGACAAAGCATCAACCTGATGAACCACGCCTTGAAGCGCTCAGCTACTATCTGCTGCATGCCAAACATCAGGTTAGTCTGATTCATCGGCGGGTCATTGAGCATGAAACCATACCGCATGCAGAGAAAATCTTTTCGCTGTTTGAACCTCATACCGAGTGGGTCAGCAAAGGCAAGGCGGGCGTACCGGTTGAACTGGGCTTGCGTGTTTGTGTGTTGCAGGATCAGTTCGGCTTTACGCTTCACCACCAGGTCATGGAAAAGCAAACGGACGACCAGGTAACGGTTCCTATGGCCAAGGGAGCCAAAGAGCGCTTTCCAGTCTTGAGTCAAGTCAGCTACGACAAGGGGTTCTGGAGTCCGGATAATCTTGTAAAACTGGAAAACTTGCTGGACAGGGCTGTACTACCTAAAAAAGGAAAGATGTCGTTAGAGGACAAAAAACGGGAATCACACCTGGCGTTTGTCCGTGCAAAACGACAGCACTCTGCTGTTGAGTCGGATATTAATGCTCTGGAAGCCCATGGTCTGGATAAATGTCCGGATAAAGGGCTGGATGCCTTCAAGCGTTATGTTTCGCTGGCTGTTGTGGCAAATAACCTGCAGCGTCTGGGCAAAGTGCTGTTGGAAAGGGATCGGCAATAGTCGCCTGTTGATGGTTTGGTAATCCGGTGTTCGTTCAGATCATGCATGTCGTGAGGCTTACTGACATCTACGGAGTGAAGGTTTTGAACATTTTTTGAACAATTGTGACTGAAAACCGCTGCATTGATTGAACAGCAAACTCAAATGATCCACCTAACAGTGACTCATTAACACAGGCAGCTATAGTTCATGCGTTTTCTGACAGGCACTAAATATAAAATCAGTCGATCGATATTATTGATATCTTTGTTTTTTTCTGGTTCTGCGTTCAGGTCTCATTGTTGGTCAGTACCGGTTGCTGCTTTGGTGTTAGTGTGGTGGGGGCTATCTCCTCTTGAAGCTAAAGAGCCATCCCAAGTAGACCTGGATAAAGCCGCGCAGCTAAGAATAAACTGGCTGGAAAGCGAAGAAAATATTGAGATATTAACGCAGTTAATTAAAGATTTTACAGGCTGGGAAGAAGGTATTGATGTTTTAACAAACCAGCCAGTGCGTGAAGTTGCTTTGCACTCAAAGCTGAGGGATGCTCTTTTTCTACCTGGTGATCGTTTGCTTCTTGAAGAAAGAAAAAAAATTTATATCCCTGTTTTTACAATTGATGGTGTCCAGTCACACTCGCTAAATGGAGCCGTTTGTGAATATTGGAGCTCTGGTTCAGCGCTGAATGCTGCTGATGATACAGAGTTTATGGCTATAAAAATGTCGGGGACGCGAGCGAAGGGAGAAAGAGGAATTTCATTCGATCAACTGCCAGCCAGTGTAAAGCGAATCTTGCTGCACAACCAGTTAGATAAACCGAGAGTACTGCCTGCTGGTTTAGGTCAAATTGCAGGAGATGAAACAGTCTTGTTGTATCGTGATGATCGTTATGACTGGGCTGTATCCCGGGTCAAAACTAAAAAAGAATCGGTTTGTACAAATCCTCAAGTCCGGTCAGATATGCAGTTGTGTCCGTTATCAGTCATGCCGTCTGCTGATCGTGTTCCGGGTGAGTATCGTTTGCCGGGAGTCTATCTTAAGACGTGTGCAGAGACATATGGGGCGAAGTTTTGTGACGGATCCAAAAAACTTTATTGCTATATCGATAAAAAGGCTTTAAGAAAGGCGAATAAATATGGGGTGCTCTTCAGGGATGATAATGGTACCCATAGTTATATGCTACGGGTTGATTGTGAGCATGAAGCGCGTACCGTCCGATGTTTTGTTGGTGATAGCTTAGGCTATGGCAAAGCAGCGGAAAATGTTGATGCATTATATGCAAAACTTCAGGAAAGTTATCCAGGCAGTAAAATAGCGATTTGGTACCCGAAGTATATGTTTCAGGAAGATTTCTGTAGTTGTAGCCTGTTTTCGTTAGCGTTTCTTAATTGCTGGAAAAGCTCACGGTTTAAAAAAATGTTGAATTACTTTTCATCAGTCATTAAAGGGCGCAGAGGTTTAAAGGATCTGGATATTGAAAAGGGTATTGTGAATCATGATTTTCCCACTTGGCTGCTTCCTAAAGAAGTTCAAATGCTAATTCAAAGTTACCGGCCTGATTATCTTTATTATCCGGAAGAATATAAAAGGCATGATGAAAAAGAATTTGTACAAGAAGTAAAAGAGTACGAGCAATTCCTGAAAATCTTTGGTGAAGAGAATGAGATGCCAGTCGGCAGTATGGTTGATTTAGAAAAAAAGGTGAGAGCAGTAACAAAACTGTACCCATATAATCTTGCCGCAATAAACGCACGCTATACACATCTATTATCGTATGTTCAGTCTGCGAATCCACAAAGATCTGTACTTCGCCAGTCATCCTCATGTGAAAGTGGGGTTGTGAATGTTGTATCTCCTGAGTCAGGTATATTCTCAGGCTCCGATGGAGAGGAGAGCGAGCGTTATGAACAGAAGGCTGAAGAAATGGATGCCGCATTGTGTGAAGGGGTAGTTGATCCGGGTAATAGTGAAAAAATGGATGTTGATCCTGAAGTGGATTTGTACTGCGACTGGGAAAAAGAGGTTCAGTCAGGATCTGGGAAAAGAGAGATGATTTATGCACCTGAGGGCGAGTTTAATATACTTGAGCCTTATGGTTTTAATGGGGGGATATGAGACTTCGCTTTCCATTCACCATTCATATTTCTGAAACCTTTCTGTCACTGTTACTTCAAATTAACGTAACTCATCTGCAATATTTCAACCGGAATATAATTCTCCATTCGATGACGCTTTTGTGGCAATAAATCTTTTCAGCGGGGGAGCTGAAAGGGTAATGACGGCGCAAACAGTTTCATGGAAAACACAAAATAATAACGGAGAATCAGGATTATGAAATCCAGAGTTTTGCCAACCAGGGTGCTGCCACTGGCTGTTGCTATCGCTGTTACCTATGCCACTGCCGCTCAGGCAGGTGTCGTCAGAACAGAAGGTGAAGATATTATTATCAGCACCAAGGGCGGTGTAAAACTGGAAACCGCCGACAAGGCATTCTCTTTTAAATTAAGCGGCAAACTGCAGTGGGATTATTCCAGCTACGATGATCTGTATGCGCAGGCAGCCCCGACAGATACCACTGAAAAGCGCAGCGGTCGTACCGGTTATATCCGTCGTGCAGAAATCGGTTTCAGTGGCAAAGCTTACAACGACTGGAAATACAAGCTGAAGCTAAAGCGGGACGATGATGAGTCCATGAAGCTGGATGATGCCAAGATCACTTATACCGGCCTGCCATATGTGGATATTACCGCCGGTCGCTGGGGTTTTGACTACGGTCTGGAAAACACCACCAGTTCTTCATGGATTATGGTGATTGAACGGCCAATGATTTACGACGCACTGAATGGTGATGAAGGCAACGACTACGGTATTGAAGTATTTACCGGTGGCGATAACTATACTGCCATGTTCGGCATCCACCGTCAGGATGGCAATTCCGATGTGAAGAATAATAAGAAGGATCAGTTCGGCTATCTGCTGCGCGGTACTTTTGCGCCGATTATGACTGACGATATGCTGCTGCATCTGGGTGTGAACTTTTACAATGCTAATCCGGACAAGAATACTGTGAGCTCTGGCAAAAGCCGGGTTGGTGTGAAGAAGGCAGAGAAACAGACGCTGTTTAACGATGTTGCCAATGCCAAAGATGATACCGAATACACGCTTGAAGCGGCTTTCCAGTTGGCATCTCTGCAATTACAGGGTGAGTACTTTACCCGCAATATCAAATCCAGCAATGCCAACAGTGATGTAAAAATGAGCGGTTACTACACCCAGGCATCGTATATGATTGACGGCGGCAAGCGCAGCTATGAAGACGGTGCCTTCGGCAAGCCTAAGGGCGGTAAGTGGGAAGTGTTTGCCCGCTACAGCAATATGACCGTGGATGCCGACAGTGCCGTGACCAAGGGATATCAGAACAAAGATGTGGAAGTCAGTAGTTACACACTGGGTGTAAACTATTTCGCCACCAAAAATATCCGCACCAGCCTGAACTTTGTTTCCGGCGAGCTGGAAAATTATGCTGATCTGAAGAATGTTGCGGCGGCGGATGACAGCGGCAAGGCGATTGTCGGGCGATTGCAGTATGTGTTCTGATTTTTAGCGACCAGCGACCAGCGACCAGCGACCAGCGACCAGCTTCCGGTTACTTCTGGAAGCTGACAGCCAACCGCTGGAAGCTTTTAATACATATATTTCTATTGTCAGTTTTCAAACCCCGCTGGTAGCGGGGTTTCTTCGTTCCGGTTACCGGTAAAGTAACCCGGCTGTTTGACGACTCGGAAATCCCTGCCTTTACTTAAACTTAAACGGAATAAAAACCCCTGAATAAACGGACTTTTAATTCCTCGTTGCGATAACTGTGCGCAGCGGGGATAGGCACTTTTATGGATAAAATTGCCCGCATCCTGATCATCGAAGACGACTCCCAGCGCCAGCAGGAGCTGCTTGGGCTGATGTCTTTCGTGGGTTATAAGGCGGAAGTCTGTGGCTCGTCCGACTGGTCGCAGATATACAACCAGCGGGCAGATGCTGTGCTACTCGGCTCCTATATTCATTCTGAAACCACACTGGCAGGTATGATCGGGCATCTGCAACAGAAGCTGGGTGCTGGTACCCCGATACTGTTGCTGGAACATGATGATGCAGTGAATCATCTGCCGCCGGTCAGTCGTCGCCAGATCGTTCACACCCTGCCTCGCGCCTTTACCTACAGCCAGTTAATCGATGCTATTCATTATGCCGACCTTTACCGGGAACTGTGGAGCATGCGTTCACCGGTAGATGATACCCAGATGCAACTGTTCCGCAGTCTGGTAGGTTCCAGTCGGGCCATTCAGTCTGTCCGCCAGTTAATGTCGCAAGTTGCTGATAAGGATGTCACGGTGCTGATTACCGGTGAGTCCGGTACGGGTAAAGAGGTTGTAGCGCGTAATATTCATGATCATTCGCATCGCGCCAACGGACCTTTTGTGCCGGTGAACTGTGGGGCCATTCCAGCTGACCTTTTGGAAAGTGAGTTATTCGGACATGAGAAGGGCGCGTTTACCGGCGCGATTCATACCCGTATCGGTCGTTTTGAGCTGGCAAAAGGCGGCACATTATTTCTCGATGAAATCGGCGATATGCCGCTGCCGATGCAGGTTAAATTATTAAGAGTCTTGCAGGAACAAGTGTTTGAGCGGGTCGGTGGCGGACAGCCGATTAAAGCAGATGTACGGATTATTGCCGCCACCCATAAAGATCTGGAAACCATGATTGATGACGGCACATTCCGGGAAGATTTGTATTATCGGCTGAATGTATTCCCCATCAATATGCCGTCACTGCGGGACCGGGTGGAAGATATTCCGGTCATTCTGAATGATCTGATTAACCGGATGGAAACTCAGCATCGCGGTTCTGTCAGGTTAAGCTCCAGAGCCATTCTTTCTCTGTGCAGAAATGAATGGCCGGGTAATGTACGTGAGCTTTCAAACTTTCTGGAGCGGATGGCGATTATGTATCCGCATGGTGTTATTGGTGTAAAAGATCTGCCTGAAAACTTTCGCCATCTAAAGGAAAGTCAGGATGACGATGGCATTGCTGAAATGTTTCCTGACAGTGTTCCTACCGGTGAAAATGGTCAGCTGGATGAGCTGGCTGTATTGCCCATGTCCGGTATTAATCTGAAAGATTTTCTGACCAAGCTGGAAAAGAAACTGATTCAGCAGGCGCTGGATGACTGCAACTGCGTTGTATCCCGTGCAGCAGATAAACTGCATATTCGCCGTACGACGCTGGTGGAAAAAATGCGCAAGTATGGGATGCAGCGGTAAATAAAATTTCTAATTGTGTGTACAGCAAGAAGCCGGCAATGACCGGCTTCTTTGCTTTTAGCCTCAGGCTCTGCGTTTATTGAAGGCATGTTTTCCGGCGCTGGCAAACATACCAAAGACCACGCCCCATGCGGACAGATTCTCTTTTGGAGAAGAACCTCTGCCAATCCGGCGTAGCTGGGCTTCATACCAGGTAATGCTCAGCATCGCCATGCGATCCACACCGGCGACGCCGGTTGATGGTTCTTTCAGTTTAATCCGGTAACCGACATTATTGAGAGCCCGGTTTGGCAGATCCGGCACCAGCGCCATCGGGCGGGCAACGCCGATCATATCGGTTGCACCGGATGCCAGTGCATCGTTCATGGCCGTAGCTGAACGGAAGCCTCCGGTTACCACCAGAGTAACGTTAGTGTGCTGTCGAATCTGTTCGGCATATTCAAGGAAATACGCTTCACGTTTTTTGGTGCTGGCTTTAGCGCCCATCATGCTGGGTGATTCGTAGGTGCCACCGGATATTTCGATCAGGTCGATACCTTCCTTTGTCAGTTCCTGCACTACGGTCATGGATTCTGTTTCGCTGAAACCGTCTTTCATAAAGTCAGCAGAGTTCAGTTTGATACCGATAGGGAAGTCTTTACCGACCTTCTGACGAATAGCCCGGAAAACTTCCAGCACAAAACGCATCCGGTTTTCGGCTGAGCCACCCCACTGGTCATTACGTTGATTATGACGGGGCGACAGGAACTGACTGACCAGATAACCATGAGCGCCGTGAATCTGTACGCCTGTGAAGCCGGTTTTTTTGGCAAGCTCTGCTGTTGTAGCAAAGGCATCAATTGCGGTGCGGATTTCTGATTCTGTCATTGCTCGTGGTGTATTAAATGCTTTCTCCAAGCCGCCGCCCAGAGGAATGGCAGAAGGTGCCAGCGGTTCTTTGCTGAGCATCGCAGGAATCTGTTTGCCCGGATGGTTAATCTGCATCCAGAGCTGGGTGTTATTTTCAGTACCTGCTTTAGCCCACTGGCGGAATTTATTCAGATCACTCTGCCGGTCCAGTACCACATTCATTGGCTCGCCCAATGCGGTACGGTCAACCATGACATTACCACTGATGCTTAAACCAATACCGCCTTTCGCCCAGGTCTTATACAGTCTTGCCAGAGCTGGAGTAGGGTTGTGATTTTTATCCCCAAGCTGTTCACTCATGGCAGACTTGAACAGACGGTTCTTGATGGTTACCTGTTCGGTCAGTTGCAATGGTGTAGACAGATTTAGTTGTTGTGTCATGGTGTTTACTCTTTTGAAATAGACTGGTCGTCTTTTAATTTGTTGAAAAATAAACCCCTCCTTGAGGGGCAGCATCCGATCAGGGACGGAACAGGTTATCCAGAGTCAGATCCAGGCTTCGTGCCAGTGCTTCAGTATTACCTTCCAGTTTCATGCGCAGCAATCCGCCTTCCCACTGGTTCCAGAACAGGTCGGTCAGTTCCGATGCTGAAATATCGGTTCTGAATTGTTGCTGTTGCTGACCTTGTTCAATCAGTGGCAGAAAACGACTTTTCCAGTTCAGCCAGCTTTCCTGTAGTGCTTCGTTACAGAGTTCGCTGGAAGCGCCGATCTCCGCTGCAAGATTGCCCAGCAGGCAACCCTTACGACAGGAGTCTTCTTCCATTATCTCCATCGCGTAACGATAGGTTGTGCGAATCGTTTCTTTGGGGTCACGGTTGTTGCTGGCAATAAAGTCATCCATGTCCGCCAGCATGTCATTCATATAATGCCGGATGATTTCGGCAGCAAAATTTTCTTTACTCTCGAAGTAGTTGTAGAAAGAACCTTTGGGCACCTGCACGGCATCCAGAATCTGTTTCAGTCCGGTACCGTTATAACCCTGTTCCGACAGCAGTTTTACACCCTCCTGAAGGATGGACTGCCGACTTTTCTCACTGCGTCTTGGTCTTGCCATGGCGGTATAATATGACCGGTCGTATGTTAACTCAATAGTGTTATAAAAAATAATTTCTTAGGCATATTTTATCACTACTGTCCGGTTAAAAATCCGGGGGGAGAACTGGAGTGCCTGTCTCTGTTGATCTGCGGTAAAATAGCGGCTGTCGAGACAGCTATTTCACAAAACAAAAAAGACAGGCATGAAGCATCATAACAGCGTTTTCCAACAGTTACTCAAAACAATCCCACGCCATCAGTTTCAGAAGGTCGTTGATCGCCACAACGGGGATCATCGAATCAGGACTCTGTCATGCTGGACTCAGCTCGTTGCCATGATGTTTGCTCAACTGGCCAGCCGGGTTTCCATTCGGGATCTGGTTGAGAATTTTAATACCTGCCACAACCACCATTACCATTTGGGTGTCTCTCGCATAAAGCGTTCTTCATTGTCAGATGCCAACAGCACTCGGGCGGCCAGCATTTTCTCAGAAACCTTTTTCTTTCTACTGCAAAAGGTCAGAAGCCATCTGCCTCGGGGAGCGGCCAGTGATATGGTACGCCTGATTGATTCCACGACCATTGACTTAAATTTGAACCAGTTTGAGTGGGCGCATTTCCGAAAAACTAAAGGCGGCATAAAGCTTCATACGGTGTACGACCCGAAGGCCGATACGCCAACTTTTTTCGAACTGACCACCGCCAAGAAAAATGACTGTAAAGCGGCTCAGAACCTTCCCATCATGGCAGGTGTCACCTATGTTTTTGACCGAGCGTACGACGACTATAGCTGGTATCACGAAATGACCTGTCAGGGCACGCTGTTTGTGGGCAGGATGAAAACCTCAGCAGTCTACGAAGTCGTTGAATGCCGTGAAACGACAGAAGACTACATCCTGGAAGACCAAATCATCAGACTCTCTTCTGACAAAGGTAGAAAGGACTGTCCAACTGATCTCAGGCGGGTCAAGATCTGTCGGGAAGAAGATGGCAAAGTACTGGTTTTTATCAGCAACGACCTGAAGAGAAGTGCTGCAGAGATTGCCGCCTTGTATAAATCCCGCTGGCAGATCGAACTGTTCTTCAAGTGGATTAAGCAGAACCTGAAGGTCAAGCGGTTCCTTGGGCGCAGTGAAAATGCTGTAAAAATACAGGTGCTCACAGCAATGATTGCTTACCTCCTGCTGCGTCTGGCTCAGATCACAACACCCTGCAAACTGTCGTTACAGCAAATAGCCCGAAGAATCAGTCTGAACCTGACCCGCCGTTGCTCTTTGTTGGAATTATTCAGTGATCCGCCGGATAGCATTGAAGTCAATTTACTCCAAAATCAGGGGAGTCTGGAGCTGGCTTATGCTTAACCGGACAGTAGTGATATTTTATAGTGAAATTTACGGTATAGCATAGTAAATACTGTCATGTGGTTGTCCTGTCGGTGATACAGGGCGTTTAATCAGTCACTGACTGACAGAAGAACGGGAGTTTCTATAGTTAAGCGACTGTTGATTCCGGAATTTTTTATAATGTTGTTAATGTATCAAAAACTATATTATTGGTTTTTAAAAACTACTTTTCTTTCGTGTGTTCTGGTTTGCCTATCATTTGAGGCTTTTGCTGTTACATATGATTTTATTGTTATCGGAGCCGGCAGTGCCGGTGCGGTAGTGGCCAGCCGACTTTCAGAAGATAGCTCCAAAACTGTTTTGCTGATAGAAGCCGGTGATAACCCTCCCGGAGAGTCAAAAATACCAGCGGCCGTTATGAATATGCAGCGAACGGTCTGTGATTGGTCGTGCGAAACCACCCCCCCAAGCCTATGCCTGTCAAGCGTTTGTTACCAACAGCCCCTAATGTCCTAAAAATAGCAGTTTGAGATGTCCTCCCGACGAATCCCGCCGATGCCTGTAGTGACGAAACCGCAGGGACAGGCGAATGATCAGCCGAGAGGACTGGTTCATGATACGTGATTTACGCAGCCGTGGCTGCTATATCAAGGACATTGCCAACAAACTCAATGTTTGCAGCAAAACCATCAGCCGTGCTTTGAAGCGCCAGGGGCCTCCGCCCAAACGCAAAGCCGGGGTCAGAGTCTCCAAACTGGATGGCTATAAAGCCCGGGTTGATGAGCTGCTGGCCGATGATATCTGGAATGCCGAGGTGATCTTCGACATCATCCGCAATGAGGGCTATACCGGAAGCCGCACCCTGCTGCGAGGTTACATCCACCCTAAACGCACATTGCGTGAGCCTCTGGCCACGACGCGCTTCGAAACAGCGCCGGGCCACCAACTCCAGCACGACTGGGGTGAAGTCAATGTTGAAATCGAAGGTCGGCTGACCCGTAATTACTCAAAAACTGCTGCAAAGCCCGCAAGGCAAAGTACGTGCCGTTTTTTCAATCAAGCTTGCCAGCCTCGGAAACAACCCGCTGCCTGTTAATCTGTCTGTCAGATAATCCCAAAACGAGAGACCATACAGGCGACACGTTTTCTTCAGGCTGGCAAAGGTGTCGCGACATTGCCGCCCTGCATCGCTTCGCGTACCACCACTGATTTTTCGTCGCTTGGCGTATTCCCGTATCTGGCTTTCGCTCAGGTTGTTATGCAATGGCAAGTTCGGGTCTTTCAGTACAAGCAACAGCTCTTCTTTGATCAGTGCCAGACCTGACAGGGCTTCCTGCAGTGGTTCACAGCATGTTCGGGTCTGGACAAGCATATGAAAGCCCAACCATACCTTCAGTGCTTTCTCGGCATCGGGCTCAGCCTTGACGCATAGGAATTTCAAAAAATCATTATTCCAGTCATTCCTGCAATCTTTGGTTTTTCATCCTGCCAGCGTCCAATCATCTGGAATCATCTGGCTCTGGACGTTGTGTTTATCTGTTTGATACCCCCCAAATCCCATTGATTTGCCCGATATCGCCCTGAAATCCGGATTTCAGACGGATTGAGGGCGTGAACTATGCGATGGGTTTCGCAAGCGCAAGCTGTTGGTGGTGTTTGTACAGCTCGCGCTGCGGCTTGCCGCGGGTAATGCCGGTAAAGATCATCTGAGCCTGACAGAGGATGCACTGCAGCGGATCGAGCCCAAAGGTCTGTTTCAGTAACGCCGGAAAGGTGATTTTCAGGGCGTTTCGTTCGGGCTGATTGAGCAGGTTGTAGACGGTGGGCAGCAATGTAGCCCTTACCCGACAGGCCAGAAAACCATAATACCGGATCATTCGGAAACCTTTGTCGGGAATATGCTGTGTCAGTCGTTCTATAAATTCTTCCCCTTCACAGGTTTCATGGCGGCGGGTTTTGGTGCGGTGATCCAGATACTCATACACAACGGTATCACCGCCATAGTGTTTCAGGCGCGACATGGCCAGCGGTGGTCGTTTGATATAGCGCCCCAGGTAGCTGATGGTGCGGTGGGGGCTTTTGGTGGCTTTGGCAAAATGGACGATCCAGTCCTTTTGGTATTGCTCATCGAGGAAATCATTGAAGCCGGAAAGGTCATGACAGCTGTCTTTCAGCTCGGAAGGCAGATCCAGCTCGCCACGTTTAAACGCTTCCCTGAGCAGGTTGATCACGCCGTAACGCCACGCGGGCATGATGGCGTTTTTGGTGAAGTAGACTGACGTCCATTGCTGGTTTCCGTCGTATAATCCGCCACGGGTCACAGAGAGGTGAATATGAACATTCCAGTTCACCCAGTAAGGTGCGGTTGATTCTGAACAGCTCCCAGAGTGCATCAGGCATCGTAAAGGTGATGTGTTGCCACTCAGTATCCGGCAACAGCGCTTTCTGGTCAGCAATCCACTGATCGGTCAGTTTTTTGCCGCAGGTATTGCACAACCGGGCTTTACAGCCAAAGCAGATCTTTTTGGTGTGAGAGCATTCATGGTTGCTGCATACAAAGCTGGCATACCCCATGATCACCCGCCCGCAGGCCAGTACTTTGCTGATCGCATCAACCACAGCAGGGCGTATCGTATCGGCGTTGCGCTGGTAATAACGCCACCATAACTGATCGCGTAGCAGTAATTGTTTTAGTTTGGACGGCGGTCGGCTGGTCATACGGCCTCATCAATACAGTCGCACGGATGATAACGAATGCAGCCGGTGAAGGGGATGGCATCCTGAGGTTGTTTTTCAGTCGTCCTCCTCTGCCAGTCTTTTGCGTTTACGGTGTTTTCTGAATTTGTGAGTGGCCAGCGCCTGAGCACTGTTGAGGGTCACCGGGGGCTGACACTGGGTACAGGTGCGTTCCCCGCTGTGGTGACTTTGGTTGTGAGAGGCCAGCGCCTGAGCACTGTTGAGGGTCACCGGGGGCTGACACCGGGTACAGGTGCGTTCCCCGCTGTGGTGACGGCGGTTGTGAGTGGCCAGCGCCTTCACACTGTTGAGGGTCACCGGGGGCTGACACCGGGTACAGGTGCGTTCCCCGCTGTGGTGACTGCGGTTGTGATCGGCCAGCGCCTGAGCACTGTTGAGGGTCACCGGGGGCTGACACCGGGTACAGGTGCGTTCCCCGCTGTGGTGACTTTTGTTGTGAGTGGCCAGCGCCTTCGCACTGTTGAGGGTCACCGGGGGCTGACACCGGGTACAGGTGCGTTCCCCGCTGTGGTGACGGCGGTTGTGATTGGCCAGCGCCTTCGCACTGTTGAGGGTCACCGGGGGCTGGCACAGGGTACAGGTGCGTTCCCCGCTGTGGTGACTTTGGTTGTGATTGGCCAGCGCCTTCGTACTGTTGAGGGTCACCGGGGGCTGACACCGGGTACAGGTGCGTTCCCCGCTGTGGTGACTTTTGTTGTGATCGGCCAGCGCCTGAGCACTGTTGAGGGTCACCGGGGGCTGACACCGGGTACAGGTGCGTTCCCCGCTGTGGGAGGCCCTTATATGGCTAGCTAATGATGCAGCTGTTTTGTAATACTTTTGGCACAGGGAACACTGAAAAGGTTTCTCGCCGGATTCAACCGTTTGAAAAACTGAAGGTGAAGGCGGATCTTGAGGTGATACTGTGAATTCGGTATCCGAACTGTTTGTTTCTTTTTCATCGTCGTCTGGCGGTTCTTGTTTAATGCAAGATGCACATTGTTTTAGCCATTGATCAATTTCAGGCAACACAGGAAAGTCATCAGTCACCTTTACAATTACAACCTCCGAATTGTCATCGAGTCGTATTTTCTTGATTTGTGGTTGGGATGATCCGGGTTCTGAACTATTGTCTGCTTCATTTTCACCGGCCCCGGATGAAGGAATAAAAGCGCTTGCAAACAAAGCTATCAAGCTTGAAAGGAAGGCACTTTTTATTTTTTTTTTGACCAGTTTCTTTGAATGGAGAAGAAAGTCATATGACGCTGACGGGCTACCTGAGAAAGAGCTTTTATCATAGGTCAGACAATAGGTTTGAGCCTGACGTTTAGTGCAATCAAAAAGTTGCCGCGCAGCGGCCTACGTTCTCCTGCTGAAATAGAAATCCCAATGTCCCATAGCCAGTCCAGCAACTCAGGTTGGGTAACAGAGCAACCATGGTGTTGGTACAGGACATAAGCTTGCAGTACGGGTCCATAATGATGCCCATGGAGATCGACTGGCGGTTTAGCGGTAATGGTTGTAACTATTCAGCACCCAGCAAAGAGTGACCGCAGTAATTCTTCATGGCTATAAGCAGGGCTTCAAAAACATTCTGCCCCTGCTTTCTCGCAGATGAAACATAACTTCGTATTCGGCAATACCATTTCGCCCCTTCCTCGCTTCTGATGCAGCCCGATATTTTTTGCTTCACCTTGCCATTTCTGATGTCTTGCTCGCTGCCATTATTGTCGAAGGGGATGTTGAGGTCGGTCATGAACCTCAAAGTTTCGTCCTTGTACTCCACCAACCGCTTAAACAAGTTGAACGCTTTCGTATTCTTGACTTTGTCACGCCCCAACCGTTGCCGTACTCGTTCCATATAGTCGGCTTCTTCCGCTTGCGCCCTTTTTGCTGTTCGCTCGAACAGTGAAGAGATACGCTGGCGGATGGATTCCGGCATCGCCTTCATTCCCAGCTTTCTAAAACCATTGCTGAGGTGACAGGCCAGTCTCAGCAGCCGCTGAAGACGAGCCGCAAGATAGTTGCAGTCGCGATCAACGACACCCTGTAACTCCCTCAGGTGGTGGGCATTGCAGAGTACATGAGCCGCAGCATAGCGGAAGTAAACCTTGTAGTGGTCATGAACCAGTATCCCGGCAAAGGTCAGCAAAATACCCATCGTCTCTATGGCGGAATGTCCTTTACTCAAGTCCAGATGATAGTACGTCCACTTGTCAGTACGCAGGACATGCATCCACCACAGCGCTCCGGCTACTCTCATGCCTGTTTCATCAGCGCCTGCAATGGGTTCAACCTTAAGGGCGTCACTAATTGCCTGCTCAGTGCTGGCTAACCGGTCATAAGCATTGCTCTGGAAGGTGCAGATGGAACCCGGACTGACTTCCAATCCGAAAATATCCATGAAGAACTGGGAGGCACGCTTGCAAGGTATAAGTTGATACTGACAAAGATACACGGCCAGCGCCTGAGTCACCGGTCCATACTGCACGTGAGCATCAACTCCTTCAGGGAAACGGGCTTGTGTCATGTGACCGCAGCGGCACTCTTTGATTTCGGCCACATGGGCTGTCACTTCAAAGTGACCAAAACGACCCGGTTCAAATACTTGCCTTTCAACCAACTTGGCAATGTTTGCAGAGTGCAGGGACTGATGGCACTTCTCACAGTCTATAACCGGGTGATATTGGGTGCGGTCAGTGTCAGCGACTTGCTGAAGCGTTGAACCTTTGTGACCTTTCTGACCGCCGGGCTTTCGACCAGACCTCTGTCGTAAGCTTTTTGGGTTAGGTTTGTCGTCTTGTGGCTCACCCTCCACCGTGGCAGATGAGTCTTTCTGTTTGGCAGCAGGCTTTGCATAACCGTCTGTAGAGGGAGGCTTACTGCTGTTCCGGCTGTTGATGTTGAGTCTGTCCGCGAGTTCCTTATTTTCTGTTTCCAGTTTTGCTACCTGATCGCCCAGGCCACCGATCTGCTCTTGCTGATCATTTACGATAGCAAGGAGGGTGACGATAATCTGAAACTCGGGATCAAGTTGACTCATAACAAGCGTTGGTCAGAGAAGAACTGTATTTGAAAATGACACAAAATCACGAAAATACCAGCTTATTGTGAGGGTGCTGAATAGTTACTAATGGTTTTCCTGTCGGGGGTTATCCATTGTTCCAGCTGATACTCGATACTGGACGTATTGATTGTCAGTTCCTGTACATGAAAGGGTGTGTATCCATTCCAGGTGGATCCGGGTGGAACCCCTGTGACTTCAATAGTGACTGACTTTTCAGGTGCCGGTTTTGAGGGTTGTTTGCGTTGTTTCCGGGTTTTCTCATCGGGCTTGTTGACCTGACGCGTTAACGTAGCATCAGGTTCAGCCGTATCGTTGTCCTCAACTGCTGACTGCTCATTGCCTTCAGAGCTCTCGGCAGCATCATCATGAGGCGCGGTGTTGGGCTGGATGTCCGGTTTTGCTGGCAGTTTTTTCAAACGACGAATTTCAGCCTCAAGCACTTCAACCTGCCTTTGCAACTGAACAATCTGTTCCTGCTGCTGGGCAATCTGCTCCTGCTGTTGGGTGATAAATTCCAGTAGCTTCTCAGGTAGAGCCAGTTGCTGTTCATCATGAGCAAAAAAAGTCATAAGAAGAAGATAGCCGATTGAACCGAGTTGTTCCTTATCCAGCACTTATTGAGTAATTACGCTGACCCGGATTTACTTCTCCGTTAATACATTGGGTTACTCCCGTCGTTTCTTCGCCTGGGCTGCGATTAAAAATGATGCTGAGCATACGTATGAAAGCCTGATACGCAGCTTTGAGTGGTTCGGCGGCGTAACACAGCAAGTCCTGGTTGATAATCAGAAAGCAGCTGTTATCAGTCACCCGGCAAATGGTCAGGTTCGGTTTAATGAAGGCTTTCTGATGCTGGCTGAACACTATGGTTTTACACCCAAAGCCTGTAAGCCATACCGGGCCAGAACCGTTGTTGACCCTGAACTGAAAGTTATCGGGGTAGTGAACCTCAGAGTTGCTGACTGTTCAATTATCCCGTCACCTGTCTCTGCTCATACGAATAGCGTAGCAGTGATGATTGGTGAAAAAGCAGCGGATCTGATTGCCAGAGAGCATAATATGAGCATTACTCAAACGCTGAGCCTGTAAATAATTATGTCCAACTGTCAAAAAATTGATTAATTTTTCATCATCCTGTTTAAATGGAGATAGATTTTTAATCTCTCCATTTAAACGCCCTTCCGAAAATTCGCCATTTATTTGGCAGCAGCCTCCAAACCGCCAAAAAAACATCATTAAATTCACTTAAGAAATCGGTTTTATCCGTGCTTTTTAAATGCCGGCTTTTAACTTTTTTATTTATTTCAGGCGTTAACCTGCTGACTTTAATTCGCTTTTTAAATTGAAATACACCCTTAGTGTAAAGTTGGCACGCTCCTTGTAAGTGTTTAGGAAAAGAATATTCAACAAGTACTCAACGGAACCGAGTGCTTACTCAGGCGAAGCTGGCCATCTGATCACAGGGAAAGGATCTGTTAATGGACGCACTTCTCAAGGATGAAAGCCCTAAAAGCATCAGGAAAGTCATCAGTCAGGCTGAAATGGCCTCGCTGGTGGAAAAGCACAGCCCGCTGGTAAAGCGGATTGCCCATCATCTTGCCGCCAGAATGCCTGCCTGTGTACAGCTGGATGATCTGGTGCAGTCCGGCATGATTGGCCTGCTCGAAGCCGCGCAGAAATATGATGCTGAAAAAGGTGCCAGTTTTGAGACTTTTGCCGGTATCCGTATCCGGGGAGCAATGCTCGATGAAATCCGCCGGGGAGACTGGGGTCCGCGTTCTGTTTACAGAAACAGCCGCCGGGTCAGCGAAGCGATTCAGGTGATTGAGTCCAAAAACGGCCGTGATGCCAAGGATTCTGAGGTGGCTGCCCAGCTGGAAGTCAGCCTGAATGAATACTATTCCATGCTTAATGATCTGCGGGGTTGCCGCCTGTTCAGCTTTGAGGAGGTGTTTGAAAGCGAGGAGTCGAGGGTTCAGCCCTCATCCAGAGACCGCGGTCCACAGGCCGATGCTCAGGATGAGAAGTTTATTACTGCCCTGATTGATGCGATCGAAACCCTGCCGGAGCGGGAACAGTTGGTATTGATGCTCTATTACGAGGAAAGAGCTGAATCTGAAGGAAATTGGCAAGGTGCTGGGAGTCAGTGAGTCCCGTGTCAGCCAGATTCATAGTCAGGCAGCTCACCGGCTCAGAGCCAGAATGGGGCAGTGGGCATAACAACCACCTTGCTTAGAGCAAAATAGCTACACGGAACCGGCTGGAAAGAGCTCAATCTGAAACGGATGTACAGCATTATTGCTTATACTGAAAGGTACTGCTGTACATTCGAGGTGTTTATGAAATGGAGTTTTCGCACCTTCAGCTGTAGCCTTGCGTTAGTGATGTCTCTGTTACAGACCTTGCCTGCGGCCGCGACTGAAGCCCCCAACAGTATTGATGGGGTGATCACGGTTAACGTACATCAAGCACGTTATCTTTTTGAAGCCGGAGCTGTCTTTCTGGATGTTCGCCCCCAGAAAGAATGGGAGTGGGGGCATGTGGAAGGTGCTCATAATCTCGATTTGAGTTCTGCCTTTTCCCAGCTCAGCTATCGTGATGATATTGACCGGAAAACACCACTGGTCATTTATGGCAACAGTTCATATCACATGCAGGGAGCGTTTGCGAGCTACCTGGCCTCAATTTGGGGTTATGAGCGTATCTTCTATCTGCATGGCGGCTATTTCAGCTGGTTGTCACAGGACTTTCCGGTCAACCTGAAAGCGGAACGTGAACCTGCCTGTCTTGCTGCGACAGAAATACCTGAAGAAGCCCTTCAAAGCTGCTAATCACTTAAATTTCCTATCAATCCGACTATTGATGAATGCGTAATCAATTGTCGGGTTTTAATTAAATCCTCACACTTCCTTCTATAAAGATGACCTTGGTCATTGCAGTTATCTGCATGGTTTTATGTATAATCCGAATTAATTAAACATGTATTGATCCCTCGTGGCTTTTAAATTGCTGTTGCACGAAAGCCGTAACCAAACATGTTTGATCGTTTTGTGTGAATAGAATTTGTATTAATTGCAGAACCTTAAAGACTATCGCAATTAAGAGAGCGGCCCTTGCTTGAAGTTATAAACCTTGCCTGTGAACGTGATGAGCGAGTGCTGTTTTCAGGGCTGTCATTTAACTGCCCGGCAGGCAGTATTACCCGTATTGAAGGCCCGAACGGCAGTGGCAAAACAACCCTGCTGCGGGTGCTGGGTGGATTAGGTGTTGCCGCTGAAGGTGATGTTCACTGGAGTGGCGAATGCATTCTCAAACATCGTCAGGATTATCTGGCACATCTGAATTACTGTGGTCATCATCCCGGCGTTAAACTCAGCCTGACGGCGGCTGAAAACCTGCAATGGTATGCCGGTCTGCACTTGCAGATCAGCAGTGATCAGCTTGAATCCCTGTTGGCTGAAGTGGGATTGCGTGGCTACGAAGATGTCCCCTGCTATCAGCTTTCTGCTGGTCAGCAGCGTCGTGTTGCCCTGGCACGTCTGTTATTAAGCCAACTCAAAACATCCTCCGGTAAACTCTGGATTCTGGATGAACCTTTCACCGCGATTGATAAACAGGGCGTTGCTGAACTGGAACAGCGGTTGATTGATCATGCCAATAGCGGCGGTATTGTTATTCTGACGACTCACCACGAGATGGTGCTGGAAAACTGTGCATTCCAGTCGGTAACACTGGGAGAATCAGGTTGTCGGGTGCAGGGCTTGCAGTTACAGGAGGGCAAGCTGTGAATACTGTTGAAAATACCCGCGAAGTTTCTGCCGGTCACGCTTTTATTACCTTGCTGCGTCGGGATTTATTACTGGCAGTACGCAACCGTGGCGACTGGGTTAACCCGCTGTTCTTCTATTTATTGATTGCCATGTTATTTCCGCTGGCGATTACGCCGGAGCAGGAGTCGTTATCCGGAATGGCCGGTGGTGCTATCTGGATTGCTGCATTGCTTTCGGTATTGCTTTCTATGGACGGCCTGTTCCGTTCTGATTTTGAAGACGGCAGTTTAGAACAGCTGTTACTGGCACCCCACCCACTTTCCCTGCTGGTCATGTCCAGATTGCTCGCACACTGGATTCTGACCGGGCTGCTGCTGACTATTTTCAGTCCGCTTTTGGCATTGCTGCTGCACTTGCCGGGTGAAGCGCAGAGTGCTTTGTTTGTCAGCCTGCTGGTGGGGACACCCGTGCTGAGTATTCTCGGTGCGATTGGTGTTGCACTGACTGTTGGTTTGCGCCGCGGTGGTGTTTTGCTCTCCCTGCTGGTGATGCCGCTTTATATTCCGGTGCTGATTTTTGGCAGTGGTGCCGTGTTGGCCGCGCTGGACGGTCTATCATGGGCAGGACATATTTATTGGCTGGCCGCTTTACTGGTGCTGGGTTTGACGTTGGGACCCTTTGCTATCGCCGGAGCATTACGGATTTCACTTGAATAATCTGGCGAGATACTGACAAATTTATCAGTAGTGAGTTGTGATACACTCCCTGCAATTTTAAGAATCTGACCTAAATGTACGTGGACTAACGTACATAGTGATAATGATATGAACTGGACTTTTTTTCACAAACTGGGCTCACCCAAGTGGTTTTATGAAATCAGTAGCCGCTGGTTGCCGTGGTTGGTTGGCAGCAGTGCGTTGTTGATGATTGTCGGCATGATCTGGGGGTTAATGTTTGCGCCACCCGATTATCTGCAGGGCAACAGTTATCGCATCATCTTTATTCATGTGCCTTCCGCTATTCTGGCGCAGGCTATTTATATGATGATGGCCAGTGCTGCTGCCGTTTCTCTGATCTGGCGAATTAAGCTAGCGGACTGGGCATTGAAAAGTCTGGCGCCGATTGGTGCTTCTTTTACTGTGCTGGGTCTGGTGACTGGTGCCGTCTGGGGTAAGCCGACCTGGGGTACCTGGTGGGTTTGGGATGCACGCTTGACCGCAATGCTGATTCTGCTGTTCCTTTATGTGGGCATTATTGCACTGCGTGATGCGTTCCCGAGCCAGCAAACTGCCAGTAAAGCCTGTTCAATTATGGCGCTTGTGGGTGTGGTAAATATTCCGATTATCAAATTCTCCGTAGAATGGTGGAATACGCTGCATCAGCCCGCCACGCTGAAGTTAACTGAGAAACCTGCAATGGCTCCGGAAATGCTGATTCCGCTGCTGATTTGTATTGTGGGTTTTTATCTGTTTTTCCTGACGGTTTTCACCCTGCGCTTAAGAAATGAAATTCTGCAGCGTGAACAGCGTACGCGCTGGGTTAGGGCACTGTTTAGCTGAGGCGGTTATGGCATTTGAAGATTTTGCGAGCTTTATCGCGATGGGGGGGCATGGCCTCTATGTCTGGACCAGTTACGCAGTAGCATTTCTGGTTATTGTATTTAACCTGACCAGCCCGTGGCGTGAAAAACGCCGGGTGCAGGCCAGTATTAGCCGGCAGTTGCGTCGCGAATCCGCTCCGCAGGGAGAGCGTCGGATGGCTGCAGTCAATGGAGAAAGTAATTAATGAATCCGCAACGAAAACGCCGATTGATTATTGTGTTGTTCATCGTATTGGGGGTTTCGCTGGCGGCGGCTCTGATTTTGATGGCTTTGAAAGAGAGCGTTAATCTTTATTACTCTCCATCTGAAATTGTCGCGGGAAAAGCGACCGAAGGTGAACGTATTCGTGGTGGTGGAGTAGTTGTCCCCGGTTCTTTGAAACGATCAGCTGAGGGGTTGGATGTTTGGTTTGAGGTGACAGATAACGTAGCTAAGGTGCAAGTTCACTACAAAGGTATATTGCCTGACTTGTTCCGAGAAGGTCAGGGGATTGTTGTTCTGGGTAAATGGGAGAATGGTGTTATCAATGCATCAGAAGTCCTTGCCAAGCATGATGAAAACTATATGCCGCCGGAAGTACAGAAGGCGATTGATAACGCGCATACCCCAAAAGAAGAAAGTAGCAGTTACGGTGAAAGCGCTGCTGAAAGCAACTCTTCTGATGAAAGCACTGAAACTCAGGATGACCAGTCCGCCGGGGAGGCTGCCAAGTGATTGCCGAACTCGGACAACTGGCGCTGATACTGGCGCTGGGCATCTCAATCTTTCAGGTTGTGGTGCCGCTGGCCGGAACCGCGGGCAACCGGCCTGAATGGATGGCGGCGGCACGGCCGCTGAGCTGGGGACAGTTCTTCTTTCTGTCGGTTGCTTTCGGCTGTCTGGTTTATGCCTTTGCGACGGATGATTTCAGCCTGACTTATGTTGCCAATCACTCCAACTCAATGCTGCCTGTTGAATATAAGATCAGTGCCGTATGGGGCGGGCATGAAGGCTCACTGCTACTGTGGGCGCTGATTCTTGCGGCCTGGGGCTTTACGGTCAGCATCTTCAGTCAATCTCTGCCACCCATCATGGTGGCGCGAGTGCTGAGTGTAATGGGAATGATCAGTATCGGCTTTCTGCTGTTTATCCTGATGACATCCAACCCGTTCCTGCGCCTGCTGCCGTTCCCGCCGACTGATGGTGGTGACCTGAATCCGCTGCTGCAGGACTTTGGTCTGATTGTTCACCCGCCAATGCTTTACATGGGTTATGTAGGTTTCTCTGTTGCTTTTGCTTTTGCGATTGCTGCACTAATGGGTGGTCGTCTGGATGCGGCCTGGGCGCGCTGGTCACGTCCCTGGACAACGGTCGCCTGGTGCTTCCTGACGCTGGGTATTGCGCTCGGTAGCTGGTGGGCTTATTACGAACTGGGCTGGGGCGGCTGGTGGTTCTGGGACCCGGTTGAAAATGCTTCCCTGATGCCGTGGCTGGCTGGTACAGCACTGGTTCACAGTCTGGCTGTAACCGAAAAGCGTGGTGTATTTAAAAGCTGGACCGTATTGCTGGCGATTCTGGCATTCTCCCTGAGTTTGCTGGGTACCTTCCTGGTGCGTTCCGGTGTACTCACTTCTGTTCATGCGTTTGCGACTGATCCTGCACGTGGTGTTTTCATTCTCGTGTTCCTGATGTTTGTTATCGGTGGCTCTTTGACACTGTATGCACTGAAGGCACCTGTCGTTCGCTCCCATGGCAGTTTCGCAGCGGTTTCCCGCGAAACGCTGTTGCTGGTAAATAATGTGCTGCTGACGGTTGCGATGGCAGTGGTGTTACTGGGTACTTTGTTCCCGCTGTTCTATCAGGCAATCTGGAATGACATGCTTTCTGTTGGTCCCAGCTACTTCAATATGCTGTTTGTTCCCCTGAGCTGGATGGCTGCGCTGGCACTGCCTGTGGGTGTGATTGCCAACTGGAAAAAATCACCACTGGACTGGCTGGTTAAACAGTTGCTGCGTGCAGCGTTGCTGAGTGTGGTGCTGGGTCTGGCTGCCAGTCTGGTTGCCGGTGATAACTTCAGCTGGAGCGTAATGCTCTCCATGGTGCTGGTGTTCTGGATTGTGACAACCATTCTGGTTGATGTACGTGCCAAAACCCGTAACAAGTCAAACCTGCTGGCAGGTCTGAAATCACTGAAGCCATCATTTTATGGTATGCATCTGGCGCACCTTGGCCTTGCAGTCAGCATTGTGGGTGTGGTGATGGTATCAACCTACAGCAAGCAGGTTGATATTCGCATGGCGTCTGGCGAGATGACACAGCTGGGCGAATTCACTTTCCGCTTTGAGGGTGTGAAGCGGGCGAGTGGTCCTAACTATCTGTCTGATTTCGGTACCGTCAAGGTTTTCCGCGATCAGAAAACTGTAGCCATTCTGAACCCTGAAAAGCGTCTGTATAAAGTGAAGGGGCAGGTGATGAGTGAGCCGGGCATCCGTGCCGGTTTGTTTGAAGACCTGTACGTTGCACTGGGTGAGCGCATGGAAGATGGCAGCTGGGCTGTGCGTCTGCATGTGAAGCCGTTTGTCCGTTGGATCTGGTTGGGTTCACTGTTGATGACGCTGGGTGGTTTTGTTGCCGTAGCTGACCGTCGTTATCGTCTGGCCGTTAAAAAGCGTACGCCCAAAAAATCGGGTGCTGCGACTGCCAATGGCCTGGTAATGGGTAATGCGGGGAGTGCTGCCTGATGAGTCAGAATTCGCGTCTGAAACTGTTTTTGCCGCTGGTTATTTTTCTGGGGCTGTGTGTCTTTCTTTATGTCGGGCTGTTCCTGAACAAGACCGACCTGCCGTCGCCACTGCTGGATGATCCGTTCCCGGAATTCTCTCTGGCTGAACTGAAAGATGCTGACCGGACAGTCACCCGTGATGCTGTTGTGCTGGGTAAACCGGCACTGGTGAATGTTTGGGCGACCTGGTGTATTGCCTGCAAGGTTGAACATCCTTACCTGACGCGTCTGGCGAAGCAGGGCGTGCCGATTATCGGCATTAACTACAAGGATGATCGCGCCGAAGCACTGGTATGGCTGGAAAATCTTGGCGACCCGTACCTGTTCAATGTATTTGACGATGCTGGTCGTCTGGGCCTGAACCTGGGTGTATACGGTGCGCCGGAAACTTACCTGATTGATGCTGAAGGTGTTATCCGCCACAAGCACATCGGGATTATTGATGAAACTGTGTGGCGCGAGCAACTGAAGCCGCGCTACGAAGAGCTGATGGTGAAATGATCATGCAGCGTCGTACATTACCAACTCTGCTGGCAGGGCTGTTCACACTGGTGTTCACGTCGCTGTTCAGTCTGGCTGTGCAGGCCAATGTTGAAGTTTATAACTTTGACTCTCAGGAGCAGCGGTTGCGCTTTTACAGCCTGACCGATGAGTTGCGCTGCCCTAAATGTCAGAATCAGACGATTGCTGATTCTGATGCCCCTATTGCGATGGATCTTCGCGATGAAGTTCACCGAATGATTCAGGGTGGCAACACCGATGATGAAATTGTGAGCTTTATGGTTAACCGTTATGGCGACTTTGTGCGCTACACCCCAGAGGTAACGGCTCGCACATGGTTACTGTGGGGTGGCCCGGTTGTCCTGCTATTGGTGGGGTTGTTTGCGGTTATCAGGTTGGTACGCCGTCAGGTGACCCAAGCGGATACTGAAGTTGAAGCACCTCAGCCGACTGACGAAGAACGTCTGCAGCGAGCTAAAAAGATTCTGGAGGAACGTAATTAATGACAACGTTCTGGATGTTGGCTGCATTGATGATTATTGTTGCAGCCGCTTTTGTACTGGTTCCGGTGCTGGTTTACCGCCGTCGTAATATGGCTGATGGCAATCAGGACGGCATGCTGGATGCGGCTAATGCTGCCGTTTACAAAAGCAAGCTTCAGGAGCTGGAAGCCGAACTGGCGGAAGGTCGTCTGACGAAAGGAGCTTTTGAAGAACAGAAGCTGGAACTGATTAACCGTCTGGAAGAAGAGCTGGGTACTGAAGCTGATTCAGGTACAGCGACTGTTCGCCCCGGTGGTCTGGCGCTGCCTTTGGTGCTGGTTGCTATTTTGCCGGTGTTCGCTTTCGTGCTGTATCAGCAGTGGGGCGCTTATGACGCGATGGTTTTCCAGCAGAAAATGGAAGACCCGGAGTCCCGCCAGAATCTGCCGGAGCTGTTATCCGATCTGGAAACTGTGCTGGAAACCCGTCCGGATAACGTGCAGGGCTGGTATATGCTGGCTCACGGTTATCTTTCCGAGCAGCGTTATGAAGATGCAGCGGCAGCTTTCAGTGAAGTGCTGAAGCGTAACAATGAAGACCCGGAAATCATGAGTCAGTATGCTCAGGCAAAACTGCTGGCCAATGATAACAAGATGACCCCGGAAGTGGCGGCAATGGTTGAACGCGCCCTGGCGCTGGACCCGGATAACCGTACGGCACTGGGCATGCATGGTATTGCAGTCTTTGAAAAAGGCGAATACCGGGAAGCCGTTCGCGTTTGGCAGGCACTGCTGAACGGTACGATATCCGAAAGTGGTCGTCAGGCACTGATTGCCGGTATCGAGCAGGCAAAACAGCGTCTGGCAGAGCAGGGTGAAAATGTTGATGACCTGCCGAGTATCAATAATGCAGGTCAGCAGATTACCGGTAAAGGTATTCAGATTCAGGTGACGCTGGGTCAGAATCTACAAAGCCTGCCGCCGGAAACCCGTATCTACCTGTTTGCCCGCGCAGCAGGTGGCAGCAAAATGCCGCTGGCGATTATACCGCTGACCGTTTCCCAGTTGCCAACCAGTGTTGAGCTGAACGACAGCCATGCGATGATGGATGGTATGAAACTGTCCGACTTCGAGCAGTTTGATATTGTCGCTCGCGTGTCCCTTACCGGGGATGTGATGAATGCTGATTATGAAACTGTTTTGAATGGTTACAGCAAAGGTTCTGATACACCGGCGCAGCTGGTGATTGAGGGCTGATTCATTTTTTTGTGAGCTTGTAATTAAAGGTTTCGGTACCGTAATACGGATATTATGGTGCCGTGTCTTTTAGAAAATCCATATAGCCATTACTGTAGTGTAATTCCCGGAAAATTTGTAAAATTGTTTCAGAATAGTCTTTTAGTGCGTTCCTTATAGTGCTATCCATGTTTTGATCATTAAGAGGACGAGTCTTACTGAGGTTCGTTAATAGTATGGCTGCATCACCAGTGGAGAGACTTGCTTTTGGATCATTTGGTGCACCTGAAGACGCTATTGCCTGGGTTAATATCAAAGAAGCAAAATTCTCATCATCCTGCCCGTGCCGGTGCAGCGCAGCGTAAAGGAAGACCAGTGCTGTGCCATAATACGGATACTGCTCCGAATTAAGCGCGAAGAACTCATCAAAATAATCAATGGAGAACTCTCCATCCTGATCAGCAGCCCTGTTTGCAAAAAGATATGCTTCCCATTCATTTTGCTCAAGGTAAGACTCAGTGGTACTCTCATCACTATTACTCTCTTCGCTGCTAACAGAATCGAATCGACCAGTTTTCCGCGGTGCAGGCATAAATGGCTGGTTTGAGAGAAGGGTCGGCTCACTGTCAATCCCCTTGGCATGTTTGCCCAGAAATTTTCCTGACTCTTGCTTGGACTGTTTTTCCTGATCGAACTTCGATGCTGTTTCAGGGGTTGTCACAGGAGGCATCGGTCCATTAGGAGGGAGACACATTAATAGCTTCCTTTTTAATATTAAATTGGTTCGAATGAAAAATTATGCAAGGGTATTTTCTGAATTTACTTGAATAATATAGAAGTTCAAGTATATATTTTAATGTAGAGGTTCTGAACCAACCTCCAGTGGAAGTGTGGTTCAGATTCAGGCAGGTATGACTTTTGGATGACCGTATCGAAATTTTACGGCCATCCAAATTTTCAGGGCGTTACAGTAAGTCTTTCTCTTTAGCTTCAGCCTCCCACTTAGGCAACAGATCTTTCTTGAACTGTTCCTTTTCCTTGTTCAGCTTATCCATATCCAGACCGATAAATTCCTGAGCCTTGGCTTTGGTAGAAATATCCGGCATGGCAACAGCTTCAGTAACACCGTGCTTGGCCAGTACACGAGCCAGTTCAACACGGGCTTCACCGGCTTTCTCAACCGCAGTGCCAAGAATACGCAGAGTTTCTTCGGGCGCGTGGAATGCGGCACCGTGAGAAGCAATGGAGTAGTCCCAGCGCCACTGAGCATGACGGATGTGAGTCAGAGCAGGCTTCATTTCTTCTTCAGTCGCACCGGCATCCCAGGCAGCACGGGCTTCGACATGCGCTTTAACAAGCAGGTCTTCAGCTTTCAGCTTGATTTCTTCAACCTGTTCCTGACGGGAATAGGTGACTTCAAGCAGATACTCTTTGTCCTGACTGTGACAAGTCTTGCAGGTTGCTTCAACGTTACGCAGCGGGCTGACAATACGGTGATCAGTAAAGGTTACACCTTTGTCGTTTTGTTTAACCATATGACAGTCGACGCAGGATACATTGTTCTTGCCGTGAACGCCCAGTTGCCACATTTCCCAGCCCGGATGCTGTGCTTTCAGCATCGGTGTTTTTGAAATGCTGTGGGTCCAGTCCTTGAACTCAAAGTCATCGTAGTATTTTTCAACATCTTCAACTTTGATGCCGTTTTTCCACGGGAAGGTCACTTCCTTGGTCTTACCGGCAAAGTAGTATTCGCTGTGGCACTGGGCGCAGGTCAGGGACTTCATATCCTGGTGAGAGGCTTTGGAAATATCCTGTCCCATACTTGCCAGTCCGTCAGTCAGCCAGGGGCGAGCGGGCTTCAGGGTCATGTTTTTACCATCGCCAGCATCATGGCAATCAACACAACCAATCGGGTTTACGATATCGGAACCACGGGAAGCCCACTTGCCGGTGAAGTAGTCGTCTTTGCCAACTTCGTTGATGACACGGGGAACGTCCGGGCTTTTACAGCTCCAGCAGGCATTAGGCATCGGACCATTGTCAGGGCCGGTTGGGCCGCCGGTACGCAGGGTGTTATGGATGTCGGTAACCGCATACATATGGCCACGAGGTGCGTTATAGTCTTTGGCAAAACCATAACCTGCCCAGAGCACGACCAGGCGCGGATCCTTTTCCAGCATATCGACCATCTGATTGCCGTTGTGTTTGCTGGCAAAGTCCATATCGCTGGTGGTTTTCCAGCTGTTGTACTGTCTTGGGAATCCTTCGCTGAACATTTCATTGCGGGATTCGAAAGTTTTATCTTTCGGCTGATCTTCAGCTGCCTGTGCAGAAGTCACTGTCAATGTGCTGATCAGCATCCCGGCAATCCAGGGAGCCCCCTGTTTCATCAATGTGTGTAGATGTTGTTTCATAATTACTCCTTTATGAATTTTGTGTAATTTTTAACCGCTGGCGATTGTTGTTAGAGATGCAGCTTGAGTGCTGCTTTTTTTAAATAAACGGCCTGCGAGCAGATGTTGCAGTGGTAACAACGTGACGATGCCGCCAAGTATTACCAGCAGAGCACCACCCCATAGCAGGCTGATAAAAGGAATGGCTTTGATGCGTACCGACCATGACCCATCGCCAAAAGACTCACCCATGGCGATGTAGATATCCTGTGAAGGACTTGAAAGCAGACCGACCTCAGTCATCAAAACATCGAAGTAAGGGTAAAAACGTTTCTCGGCGTTTACTGTGCTGGATGAGTCACTATCACTGATTTCGAAATAGGCGAAGTCAGTCAGATAGTTCTCCATAATGCGTGGCGTTGTACCTTCAAAGCGGATGCTTTGCTCACCCAGCATGACAGACTGCCATGGCATCATGCGCTGTTCGGTCTGCAGTGTGCCGGATGCCGATATGGCAGCTCCGGCAATAGCCAGCCCGAGTCCGATATGTGCCAGTGTTGATCCGGCAGGATATCCCCGGTGTAGTCGGGTGATACCGCTGACGATAATCAGCAGTGCCAGTGTGACTGCAATCCAGCCGAGCCAGTCGAATGGCAGCATGAAATGGAACAGTGTCAATGACAGTGTAGCGCCGCTAACCAGTTCGAAAACTGCGCGCTTTCTGAAACCGTTGTAGGTTGATATCCAGAAAACCAGACCAGCCAGTAAGGTCAGCGGTACAAAGAAAGCATTGAAATAGGTAGGGCCAACAGAGATTGAGCCGAGCCCAAACGCCATAACTACGATCGGGTAAAGGGTTCCCAGCAATACAGTTGCACAGGTAACGAGTAGGCATGTAATCGTTATAACGATGGCAATGTCAGTGCTTTTCAGTACAGCATGCAGTCGTTCAATGACAGGTGGTCTGAAAGCGTACAGAATAAATCCGCATCCAGCTGTTGTCATAATCAACAGCAGAATTGAAACGCCTAATGCCGGGTTCAGCACAAAAGCATGCACTGAAGACAGAACGCCTGAACGCACCAGAAACATGCCGCCGAGTACCAGTGCCAGACTGGTGATAACCAGCAGTGCTGCTCCGCGAATAGCGCTGTCCCATCTTTTGCAAAGCAATAGCTGGTGCAGTAACGCTGTCAGGGTAAGCCAGGGCATGAGGGAAGCATTCTCAACCGGATCCCAGAACCACCATCCTCCCCAGCCAAGCTCGATATAAGCCCATTGACTGCCAAGCACGATGCCGGCTGTCAGGAATATCCAGCTGGCAAGTACCTGTTTGCGTAGCTGAGGAACCCATTGGCTGACAGGAAGCCTGAGCCACAGCGCCGCCATCGTGATACCAAAGATAACCGCAATACCTGCATATCCCAGATACAACGCCGGTGGATGCATAGCCAGTGCCGTGTCCTGCAGCATTGGGTTTAACCCACGGCCATCTGTTGGAATTTCACCTGTTACCCGTTTGAAGGGTGGTGAAAATAACAGCAGCAACTGCATACCAAAGCTGACCAGCGTCATAAACTGCAGGCTGTAATGCTTAAGCGATGCAGGTTTTATTGGCTGCAGGCTGAAAAGAGCAATCCATCCTGCCTGAAGGCTAATCCAGAACAACAGTGATCCTTCATGCCCACCCCATGCCGCAGTTATTCGATACAGCAATGGCACCCTGATACTGCTGTGACTGACGACATAATCAAGCGAAAAGTCATGCTGTACCAACGCCATTATCAGCAGCGCCATAGCCCCGGCCAGACAGCAGAAAATGGCGACTGGCAGATAAGTTGTCAGTCGCTCCCGCTTATCTGAAAACTGTGATAGCAGCTGTAAAAAGGTCAGCCCTATAGCCAGCCAAAGCAGTGTACTTCCCTGAGTCCCGGTCATGCTGGTTACTCAGCTCCGGGAACCGGTTTGTGCATCAGTTTGGTATTAGGCAGTTTGTGAGCAATACCCTGATGGCAGTCGATGCAGGTGAGGCTGTCATCTTCAATCAGTTTCTGGTGATTCATGCGAGCCCACTCATACTGGCTGTCCAGAGACTGTTCCAGGTTGATATGACAGGCGCGGCAGTTGGCGGAATCATCTTCACGCATATCTTCCCAAACGCGTTCAGCCATGGCCAAGCGGTGGGCTTCGTATTTTTCCGGAGTATCAATAATACCGGTGATGCTGCCATATACTTCGCGGGCGGCTTCAATTTTACGAAATATCTTGCCAATAAAATTGTGTGGAACGTGGCAGTCTGAGCAGGTAGCACGGGTGCCGGTGCTATTATTGTAGTGAATGGTTTGTTTGAGCTCTGCGTAGGCGTTGTCTTCCATTTCATGACAGCTGACGCAGAATTCTTCGGTGCTGGTTGCGCTCATACTCCATGAAGTGCCGCCGAATATGATAACTCCGGCAATGATGCCTGATAACAGAAGCCCTCCGGCGGTATATCGGGCTGAAGGTTTCGAGGCAAAAGCAAAAAGCTTTTTAATTGCTCGCATAATTAATCCCTGATGTGTTTTTTATATGTGCTGACAGAAAAATATTGATTGTGTTTTGTGAAGGAATTATCAGGATTCCAATTGTGTAGACCTTGATAGGTATCACATCTAGGCAGGGATTTATTTAATTGTGGAGAGTTGTTGCCTTGTTGCCCCTCAGTATTGCATGACCAGTCGCGGTTTCTTATAAACCACGACAGGTTCTTAGTTGTTGGCCATACTCCTTGGCACGCCAGTGAACTTTATTCGCGACATTCAGCAGCCACTTTTTCTTTTTGTGAGAGCCTCGACGGTAACCACCCATCCCTTCGTGATAGTTCAGATATAAATGGTCTGCCCGCCACAGTGAAACACCATTTACATTACGAGCCTTTCTTGTATACCAGCCAATAAAATCAATAGCATCAGCAAAGTCATCACGTTTCGCAAACCAGCCCCCGGCTTCCCTGAGGTATTCCTGCCAGACCGCATCCAGTGCCTGGGCATAGCCGTATGCTGTTGTCGGGCGTGGGCCTGGTATAAAACCAAGGTAGCGTTTTCTGGGCGGGCGGGCATTATGTCTGAAGGTTGATTCCTGATGCATAATCGCCATCATCACATGCACCGGTGTGCCCCAGCGCTTACTGCTTTTCTTTGCCGCTTTGTGCCAGCCCGACTGATTCTTGAACATATGACACAGGTTATGGGGTTTGGCCGGTGGCTTTTTGGTCGTACCGGCACATCCTGCCAGTAACAGGCAAACCAGTACGATGCCGAAGCCTTTGAACTGGCTGACCTGTTGTATCATGGCTGTATCCCGTGTTGTTGCAGCAGTTCCAGAAAAGCGGCTTCATCAAGAACCCTGATGCCCAGATCATTGGCTTTCTTTAGTTTGGAACCGGCTTTTTCTCCGGCAACGAGAGCGCTGGTTTTGGCTGATACACTGCCTGCAACTTTGGCACCCAATTGTTGCAGCAGCTTTTTACCGTCGTCTCGTCCCATGCTTTGCAGGGTGCCGGTTAATACCCAGGTTTCACCGGTAAGTGGTTGGGCTGATGTATCCTGTTTGACGGGGGCATCCCAGTGAATGCCGGCGGCGAGTAAGCCATCAATCACTTCGAGGTTATGTGGCTGCTTGAAGAAACGGGCAATATGTGCGGCAACAATCGGACCGACGTCGTCAATTTCAACTAATGCTTCTTCCGTTGCCTGTTTGAGTGCATCCAGCGAGCCGTAGTGATTTGCCAGATTCAGGGCAGTGACTTCCCCCACTTCCCGAATGCCCAGTGCAAAGATAAACCGGTTTAAGGTTGTCTTTTTGCTGACTTCGAGTGCTTTCAGCAGGTTTTGCGCTGATTTTGGCCCCATCCGTTCCATGCGAACAATTTGGGCTTCAGTCAGACTGAATAAATCAGCGGCAGTTTTTATCTGTTCACTGTCGACCAGCTGTTCAACCAGCTTGTCACCCAGTCCTTCAATATCCATTGCCTTGCGGGAAGCAAAGTGTTTAATCGCTTCTTTGCGCTGAGCCTGACAATACAAGCCGCCACTGCAGCGGGCGGCAGCTTCGCCTTCTTCCTGCTCGATTTCCGATTCACATTCCGGGCAGTGGATTGGCATAATAATCGGACGGGTATTATCCGGGCGTTTTTCAATCAGAGCACGGGCAACTTTGGGAATTACATCACCGGCACGATGAACAACAACCTGATCGCCAATCTGCAGATCAAGCCGTTGGATTTCATCCATGTTATGCAATGTGGTATTACTGACCGTAACGCCGCCAACAAATACCGGCTTCAGACGCGCAACAGGCGTCAGTACACCGGTACGACCTACCTGAAATTCTACATCCAGCAGCTCTGTTACTGCTTCCTGTGCAGGGAACTTGCGGGCAATGGCCCAGCGGGGCGCGCGGGCAACAAAGCCCAGTTGTTGCTGTTGGGGAAGACTGTTGATCTTGTAAACGATACCGTCAATTTCGTACGGTAGCTGTTCACGTTTTTCCTGAAGCTGGTTGTAGTAGGCAATGCACCCGTCAATATCCTTAACAACCTGCATTTCTGGGTTAATTCGAAAGCCCCATTCATGCAGTTGATAAAGAATATCACTGTGGACTTCCGGCATTGAGCCGCCTTCAGCGATGCCAATACTGTAAGCACACATCTCCAGTGAGCGTTCAGCGGTAATACGTGAATCCAGTTGACGCAGGCTACCAGCAGCGGCATTACGCGGATTAGCAAACAGTTTGGCATTCTGTTTTTGCTGGCGCTGGTTCAGTGCTTCAAACCCGGCTTTTGGCATATAAATTTCACCCCGCACCTCCAGCCGCTCAGGCCATCCGGCACCACGCAGCCGTAAAGGAATAGACGGAATGGTACGAATATTCTGGGTAATATCTTCGCCAGTATAGCCATCTCCCCGGGTGGCGCCACGTATCAGACGACCTTGCTCATACAACAGACTGACGGCAATACCATCGAGTTTTGGTTCGCAGGCGTATTCGACTACAGCAGTGCTGGTCAGGCCGTCGTTTACACGGCGGTTAAAATCCGTAAGTTCGTCATCGCTGAAGGCGTTGTCCAGTGACAGCATTGCCAGTTCATGCTCTACGCTATCGAAACCATCAAGGGGTTTGGAGCCTACACGTTGAGTCGGGGAGTCTGGGGTTAGCAGTTCCGGATGTTCTTTTTCCAGTGCCTGCAGTTCGCGGAACAAGCCGTCAAATTCCGAATCAGAGATTTCTGGCTGATCCAGCACATGATAAAGATGGTTATGGTATTCAAGTTGCTCGCGCAGCGCTTCGATGCGCTGAAACGGGGAGGTAAGAGTGGCAGTCATGGCGTGGGATCTTTGAATACGCTTCTACAAATGAAATGGGGGCGTAAACGCCCCCCGTAATTCAAACCGGAGATTTTATACTGTTGTTATTAATCGTCCAGATTCTGTAATGCCAGCTGGCGGAGTTCATAATCACGTACCCGCTGACGGTAGTGTTCAAGCGTTTGCTGGGTGAAGACGCTGTGGTTTTCATCTTTCAGCTCGCCATTCAGTGCATTTGCCATATTACGGGCAGCCTGCTCCATGCGGTTGAGGGTCTGCAGTGCTGATGACGGCCCCGGCAAGCTCATAAAGAAGGTGACGGCTGTTGTCTGCAGCATGTCCATATTGTCCAGATTGAATACCCCCGGCTCTTCAGCATTTGCCATGCTGAATTCGATGGCTTCAATCCCGTCCTGATTTTCCAGACCGTGGAAGATATTCATTTCACCAAAGCGCATGCCACTGGACATAACCTGCTGTAGCAGCTGTTCGCCGCTGAACTTCTGTCCGCGCGCAAAGACGTGAATAATGAAAAACTCGTCTGGTTTTTGCCGTTTCTGGGTTGGTGCTGCTGATGCGGCTGCAGTCTGTGCTGGCTCTTGAGCAGCAGAAGACTGTACGTCAGGAAACAGATTGTCTGCCTGTGTTTCATCAGTTTCCAAAGGCTGGGTAATGGCAACCTGCTCAACCCCGTCAGGTGTCAGGGTCTCAGTCTTCAGGTAAGCAGCAGTATCGATACGCTCGGATACTGGCTGAGAGTCGTTTTCTGTCGTAGTAAATCCGAACTGACCGGCTTCCTGCGGAGATTGTTCCGTGCTCAGATCGGTAGCAGCAAAGGAACCATCGTCCAGTAGCTCATCGGCTGCCGGCAAAGTATCTTCTAGATCAGGGATATCTGTACGAGCATTCAGCTGTGACTGTTTTACCGGTCTGGGTGTAGGCTGCTCCGGGGCGTCTCCACTGGCCAGCGGGTCGCTGAAATCGGGCTCAATACGCTGGCGCCGCGCTTCATGGTGCGGTTGACCTTCAGTACGGGAAATCCGGGCGCCGCCATTAGGCAGTTCGCTGCCATAGGCTTCGGGACCGCCCTTTACCTCTTCCAGTCCGAAACGCAGTTCGTTGGCACGCTTGCGTGCCAGCCACATTCGCCGGAATCCATCCACAAGAATGCCAACCAAAACTATGACTCCAATTATTAACAGCCACTCACGTAGACTCATATCCATGCTGCCTGTCGAGTTTTACCATGATTACCCTGTTTTTATTCGTCCAGGGATATATCCCTGTGCTGTGAACACAGCACGTAATAAAATCCAACGCAAGTATAACTGATTTAGTATAAGAAAAACCGGCTCACTAACTCTTTTAATGTGCATACTGATGCAGCTCAATGCTCTTTGGGCAAGTACGTGTAGTTGTCAGGTGTGAACCTGATAATCAGCTTAACGCCATTGCCGCTGCTTCTTCAATATCAACAGACACCGGACGTGAAACACCCGGCTCATGCATTGTAACCCCTATCAGCTGGTTTGCTGCTTCCATTGCAATTTTATTGTGCGTTATGTAAATAAATTGCACTTTTCCGGACATTTCTTCAACCATTCTGGCATAACGCCCTACGTTGGCATCATCCAGTGGCGCGTCAACCTCATCGAGCATACAGAAGGGTGAGGGGTTCAACTGGAAGATAGAGAACACCAGAGCAATCGCTGTCAGCGCTTTTTCACCACCTGAAAGCAGGTGAATCGTACTGTTTTTCTTGCCCGGCGGTTGCGCCATGATGGTGACACCGGTGTCGAGTAAGTCTTCCCCGGTCAGTGCCAGATAAGCACGACCACCACCAAATACTTTCGGGAACAGTTCCTGTAGTCCGGCATTTACTTTCTCAAAAGTAACATGGAAGCGGTTGCGGGTTTCCTTGTCGATGCGCTTGATAGCATTTTCCAGTGTATCCAGTGCTTCAACGAGATCTTCATTCTGGGCATCCAGATATTTCTTGCGCTGAGACTGGGTGTCGTATTCTTCGATTGCCGCGAGGTTGATCGCCCCGAGTCGTTGAATGCGGTTATTAATTTTCTCCAGTACTTCTTCCCACTCGTTCTCGGTGGCACCTTCAGGCAGGTTGTCGAGTACGGTTTGCAGATCGAAATTACTTTCAGCCAGCTGTTCTTTCAGGGTATTGCGACGTACCTGCATACCCTGCCAGTCCATTCGCAGCTTTTCGAGGCGGCCGCGAATATTGGCGGTTTCCTGTTCTGCCTGATGGCGATCCTGTTCAAACTGTCGCAACTGGTGTTCTACCCGTTCCAGTTCACGACGGGCTTCCGCCATTTCTTCTTCAACCTGCAGGCGTTGTTCCAGTAATGCCTCCAGTTCCAGTTGCATGTCATCGGAAGGGGATTCCGCTTCAGACAGCGAATCCAGCAACATTTGACGCTGGGCATCCAGCCGTTGATTCTGCTGTTCCAGTCGTTCAATGCTGGCTTTGGTTGATTGGATCTGAGTGCTTGCCGCTTGCTGGCGCAGTGCGAGTTTGTGCGAACGGTCGCGTTGATCGCGTGCCTGCATACGTGCCTGGTCAAGGCGGTCGCGGAGAACCTCGCGTTGTTCCTGCAGTTCTTCCCGGCGCGCGGTATCGTCTTCCATCCTGTCGAGCGCTTCCTGCAACACCATCCGGGCTTCACCGAGCTTTTCCTGTTCGGTGGACTGCTGTTCCTGGATATCCTGACGTTCTTCCTCAATGCGCTGACGTTGCAGGGTGAACTGTTCGATGCGGACTTTTTTACCTGCCAGATCTGCCTGTACGCTGGCCTGTTGCTGGCGTTGTTCGTTCAGGGTGCGGCGTAACTGTTCTCGCTCCTGTTCGAACTTCTGTAACTCTTCACGCAGTGTCTGGCGCTGAGTTTCCAGAGAGGAGAGTTCACTTGCAGAGGTTTCTGTTTGTTGTTGCAGCTGCTCAATTTCCTGCTTTCTCGCCAGAACGCCGGACTCGGATGTATGTTCACGGTTAAGGCGCAGCCAGTCGGCACCCAGCCAGATACCGTCAGGTGTAATCAGGGACTCATGAGCTTCCAGGCTGTTACGCTGTTGCAGTGCCTGAGGCAGGTTGTCGGCAATATAAACCGCCGCCAGTCGAGCGGGTACTGGGCCGGAAGTGATTAACGATGCCAGAGACGTCAGATCAGAGCGCTCAGTGGCACTTTTGTGTGGTGCGGTTTCCAGCAGGGTTACACGGCCATCTTCCAAACCGTCCAGGCTAGCAGCAATATTATCCAGACTGTCGACACAGACCGCCTGAACATGGTCGCCCAGTACAGTTTCTAATGCGATATCCCAGCCGTCACGGATCTGGAGATTATCTGCCAGTCGGGGTTTGTTAGTGAGCTGTTGTTTATCCAGCCACTCGGCAGTGCCTTCTGAGTTGCTCAGAGCCGCCTGTTGCAGTGCTTCAAGTGAAGACAACCTTCCTTTGTCGCGGCTGAGTTGTTCGCGCAGGTCATCGGACAGGGCAGAGACATCATCCAGTGCTTCACGGCGGCTGGTAATCTGAATATCGGTGTCTTCCAGTTTGCTTTCGCTGGATTCGATTTCTATATCCAGCTCAGTCTGGCGCTCAAGCAAGAGTTCAATCTCTTCGGCGACCGGATCGTCCTGCATATTATGCAGTTCTTCCTGCAGGCGGCGGCTGCGTTCGGCAATCCGTTCCATTGCCTGTTCCAGATGCTGAATGCGGGATTGTTCAACTTCAGCCTGACGGCGCGGCTCCATTGAATTCTGGTTAAAGTTGTCCCATTCCTGTTGCCAGCGGTGCATCGCTTCTTCTGCGGTAGCCTGTAAATCAGATGCAGAATCATCACTGGCCTGCAGCATTTCCAGTTCGGGGGCCAGTACTTCCAGTTCTTCTTCCAGCTGCACCAGTCGTTCCTGATCAATGGCAAGATGCTCTTTGGCTTCTTTCCAGTGCTCTTCTGCTTGGGCAAGGTCGTCCTGTAGTTGTTGAGTACGTTCCTTGCGATGCTGGATAATTTGTTCCAGCCGGGTGATTTCATTTCCGGCGCTGTAGTAACGACCTTGTACATCATTGAAACGGTCGCTGAGCGTGGTTTGTTCGTCGCGGGCTTTTTCTATACCCGTATCATTGGAGCGCTGCTTGGCAATGCTGGCTTCCAGCTGCACTTCGAATTCACGAATTGCCGCTTCCTGGCTGCTGGCACCGGTATCAATGGCCTGATAGCGCAGGGCGTGCAGCTGAGCTTTCTTTAGGCGTTCTTCTTCTTTTAGCTGTTTATAGCGTTCAGCGGCTTCGGCCTGACGCTTCAAATGGGAAAGCTGACGTTCCAGCTCTTCCCGCAGGTCGGTCAGGCGCTCCAGATTTTCTGTGGTGCGGCGGATACGGTTTTCAGTTTCCCGGCGACGTTCCTTATATTTGGAAATGCCGGCGGCTTCTTCAATAAAGACGCGCAGCTCTTCGGGCTTACATTCGATCAGATTGGAAATAATACCCTGGCTGATAATGGAATAGCTGCGTGGCCCCAAACCGGTACCTAGGAAGATATCCATAATATCCCGGCGGCGGCACTTAGTGTTGTTCAGGTAATAGAAGTTCTTGGAATCACTGGTCAGCAGGCGCTTGACGGAGATTTCATTAAATGCAGCATATTCACCGGTTACTTTACCTTCGGTGTTATCGAAGATCAGCTCCACGGATGCTTTAGCGGCCGGCTTACGGCTGTTGGAACCCTTGAAAATAACGTCCGTCATAGACTCGCCGCGCAGGTTTTTGGCGGAAGATTCCCCCATAACCCAGCGCACGGCATCGATAATATTGGATTTGCCACAGCCGTTCGGACCTACAACACCACACATGTTGGTGGGGAAAAATACAGTCGTCGGGTCAACAAAAGACTTGAAGCCAGCCAGTTTGATACTTTTGAGCCGCATCGGTTCCTCGATTTGTGGCGTGTGGTGTGAAACACGTTTCCCTGTGTTTTATGATGTAGCGTGATTCAGACAGCTTTTAACTTATTCTATCTGGTCGTTCTGTGGGATACCTACAAACTACTATAACTATATGAGTTTGATGATGTAAGAAGTTTACATGTAGAAGTTTTTATGTAAAAGGGGAGATAGGAGAGGAATTTGGTGAAATGTCCCCATGTAAAGGTGGACATTCCATGTATTTAGCTATTTTAGTTGAGCAGTGTTCATAGCTATAAAATTAAGCGTTATTACAGGTACTCTCCCCAATACTCTTTAAAAAATGCTTCCTTTTTTCCAGCTTTATTAAGAGCATCGATAAGAGCTTTTGATATATTTATTTTGGCTCCCATCAACATCCGGTTTTCATGTCTGGTTTCTCGCGAAGACTCGGGTCCGGCATGAGCTATTGCCCCACTAGCGATCAACAGGGTTGATGCTGGGGCGCAAAAACCGTGATTTTGTTTTAAAAGAGTGTGATAAGTACACTTCGTACAGTATTGATCAGAGCATAATGGGCACTTTATTTCGCTGTCACTCACTACAAGGGGAAATACTACCGTTGGAGCTTCAGTAGCTAAAAATGCTTGGGCGAGTAATGTTCCGCGATCATTTCCATCTGTATGGAGTCTTCCAAAAGATAATCCGCTTACAGGTCCGCCGACAAATACCTCGACTAGGCTTTCAGGCTGGTCTTCAGTTGGTAGGTATTTGTTTGCAAGGGTTTCAATCCTGTCCTTTGACGTTTTGTACAATTGGGTACCTGTCAATTGTTCGAGGAAGCCATTGATTATTGGTTTTATAGTTTCTTTTGGCATTTTATATCCATCATTACCCAAGAGTTGACACGTAATGACACTTTCTCTTAAGTCATGCTTGGACTGAATAAATGTTGATGTCGAAAGATATGTAGTAACACCACTCCATGAAAGTTCATGTGCGCCACACTTTTGTTTGAATGTGTTGAATTCATTGTTGAACTTTGGAGTTGGTTTTTTTAATTCTATTTGCCTGATTCTTCTACCTTCGAGATCTCTGAATGAACAGTAAACCCAGTCGTTATCAGCGGGAATATATTTTTGGAAGTCTGTTTCTGTTTCTGTTGCTGAGCCAGCATTCAAGCTACTAAGTTCATCGGAACTTGTTGAGTATTGAATGGGAGCATAGGGAAGTTCTATCCAAGTGGGTTCGTCAGATATAGCAAGACCCGAGTAAAAGATTATGAAAAGGAGAAGTTTTATTGATTTTATAGATCTTTTATTAATCATGATATATTCCTTTTAGTTATATGATGTTTGATTTCCTATGAAGGTGCTGAATTAAATTGGTTTAATTCTGGAGTTCGTTTAGATATTTAATATTGTCGAAAAGTTCAGTTTTATCTATTTATGGTTTTTATTGATGTTTATGGTTATGTGAAGTTATGACAACTGCTTCTTTGCTAATCAGAAGGAGGGAGAAGCAGTTGTCTTATGGTTTGTCAGGCCAAAGCCTGTTCTAATCTATCCAGCGCCTTCTCCAAAGCCTCCATGCTGGTAGCAAAAGAAATCCGCCCATAACCTTCCGCACCAAAAGCAGAACCCGGCACCAGTGCCACGCCTGCTTCAAGAAATATCTCAGCTAAAGCCGTATCAGAAGTAATACCTTTCTGCTTCATAATTTCTTTGAAGCAGGGAAGGGTATAAAAAGTACCATCACTCTCAATAGCTTTAACGCCGGGAATAGCATTCAGACGTTTCACCACATAATCATGGCGCTCCTTAAATGCCTTGACCATTTCTTTTACCGGCTCCTGAGTACCGCTTAGTGCTTCCGCTGCGGCAGCCTGAGCAATGGAGCAGGGGTTGGAAGTGCTCTGGGACTGGATCTTCTTCATGCTGGCAATCAGCCAGGCCGGGCCGCCGGCATAACCGATACGCCAGCCGGTCATGGAATAAGCTTTGGAAACACCGTTCAGTACAATCGTGCGTTCATACAGTTCCGGGCAGGCATTCAGAATATTGCAGAACGGTTCTTCACCCCAAACGATATGTTCATACATATCATCGGTGGCGACCATAATATTCGGGTGTTTCAGCAGTACTTCGGCCAGTGCCTTCAGTTCTGCCATAGTGTATGCCGTACCAGTCGGATTAGACGGGCTGTTCAGCACAACCAGACGTGTGCGGGAGGTGATAGCATCTTCCAGCTGCTCCGGCGTCATTTTGAAGCGGCTTTCCATGGTGGTGGAAACAATGATTGGCGATGCTTCAGCAATACGTACCATATCCGGATAGGAAACCCAGTAGGGGGCCGGAATAACAACCTCATCACCGGGGTTCAGCAGAGCCAGCGCCAGGTTGAAGAAGCTTTGCTTGCCGCCGGATGAAACCAGAATCTGGTTGGGTTCAAAATCAAAGTCGTTGTCACGTTTGAACTTATCGATAACGGCTTGTTTAAGTTCCGGGGTGCCGTCGACAGCGGTGTATTTGGTTTTGCCGTCGTGGATCGCCTGAATCGCGGCGGCTTTGATATGTTCCGGCGTATCGAAGTCGGGCTCACCGGCACCCAGGCCAATAATATCCTTGCCGGATGCTCTCAGCTCGGCGGCACGGGTGGTCACTGCCAGTGTAGGGGAGGGTTTGATAAGGCCGACGCGGTGTGAAAGCTGCTGGTCCACCTGAATTCCTCTTGGTGCGCATGCTGATAGTTTTGAATATGACACGGTTAAATAATGTTGAAACCAGTGTCAGGAGGGATCAGCATGGGGTTGATGTTTGTTGCCTGAGGCACATGTCACTTGCCTGTTTGTGATGCAGGGGCATAATGAACACAGCGTCAAGGTTTGATAATACAGATACCCTTATTGCAAAACGGGAATCTCGGTATCAGACCCGGCGGTAAGTGATAATACACCATCAGATTAAGTTGCAGGAAGAGAATGGGGCGTCAATTCAGGGTTCACTCCAAATTTAAGCCAGCCGGTGACCAGCCCGCTGCCATCGAGCAGCTCACGAACGGTGTGAATGCCGGGCTGGCATGCCAGACCTTGTTGGGAGTAACCGGCTCTGGCAAAACATTTTCCGTTGCTAATGTGGTGGAAAACCTGCAGCGTCCGACGATTGTGATGGCACCCAATAAAACGCTGGCGGCGCAGCTCTACGGCGAGTTCAAAGAGTTCTTTCCGGAAAATGCGGTTGAGTACTTTGTCTCCTATTACGATTACTACCAGCCGGAAGCCTATGTTCCATCTTCTGATACTTATATCGAGAAGGATGCTTCTGTAAACGAGCATATTGAACAGATGCGCCTGTCTGCGACCAAGGCACTGATGGAGCGTGACGATGCGTTGATTGTTGCAACCGTGTCGGCAATCTATGGGCTGGGTGACCCTCAATCCTATCTCAAAATGATGCTGCACCTGAGTCGTGGCGATATTATCGATCAGCGGGATATCTTGCGTCGTTTGGCCGAATTGCAATACACGCGTAACGACGTAGAACTGAAACGGGCAACATACCGCGTACGTGGCGATGTGATTGATGTATTCCCCGCTGAATCGGAAAAAGAAGCAGTACGGCTGGAGCTGTTTGATGAAGAGCTGGAAAATATCAGCTGGTTTGATCCGTTGACCGGAGAAGTCTTACGTCGTGTACCGCGCGTGACGATTTATCCGAAGTCTCACTATGTTACGCCACGGCAGACACTGCTGGATGCAGTTGACCATATAAAAGACGAATTAAAAGACCGCCTCAAAGTCTTAAATGACAATAACAAACTGGTCGAAGCGCAGCGGCTTGAACAGCGTACCCGGTTTGATATTGAGATGATTATGGAACTGGGCTACTGCACCGGGATTGAAAATTATTCCCGCTACTTATCCGGTCGGGCACCCGGCGAAGCGCCACCGACACTATTTGATTATATTCCGGATAATGCGCTGTTGGTAATTGATGAGTCGCATGTCTCGGTACCACAGGTTGGCGCCATGTATAAAGGCGACCGTTCACGTAAAGAAACGCTGGTGGAACACGGCTTCCGGTTGCCTTCAGCACTTGATAACCGCCCGATGAAGTTTGAAGAATGGGAAGCTCGTCGGCCGCAAACGATTTTTGTTTCAGCAACACCGGGTCCTTATGAAAAAGATCATCAGGATCAGGTTGTTGATCAGGTGGTACGACCTACCGGACTGGTCGATCCGGAAGTTGAAATTCGCCCGGCAACCACACAGGTGGATGACCTGCTGGCTGAAATTCGGGAACGGGTTGGTGCCGGTGACAGGGTGCTGGTCACCACGCTGACCAAACGGATGTCTGAAGATTTAACAGATTATCTGAGCGAACATGATGTACGGGTCCGTTATCTCCATTCCGATATTGATACTGTTGAGCGGGTCGAAATAATCCGTGATCTGCGCCTTGGCGTATTCGATGTGCTGGTAGGAATTAACCTGCTGCGTGAAGGCCTGGATATGCCGGAAGTGTCGCTGGTGGCAATTCTGGATGCCGACAAAGAAGGATTTTTGCGCTCCGACCGTTCGCTGATTCAGACTATTGGCCGTGCTGCACGTAACCTGAAAGGCAAGGCGATTCTTTATGCTGACCGGGTAACCGGCTCAATGCAGCGGGCAATTGATGAAACTGACCGGCGTCGTACAAAGCAGCTGGAGTTCAATAAAGAACACGGTATTGTGCCCAAAGGGGTCAGTAAGTCTGTTGCCGATATTATGGAAGGTGCCGTCGTTCCCGGCAAAGGGCGCAGTCGCAAGAAAGCTGCCAAAGTGGCTGAACCTGCAGCAGAATATGCCGTTGATAAAACACTGACGCCTGATCAGCTGGCGAAACGTTTGCGGGAAATGGAAGAGCAGATGTATACCCATGCCCGGAATCTGGAGTTTGAACAGGCGGCGGCGATTCGGGATCAGATGGAAGCATTGAAGTCACAAATATTGGGTCAATAGAGTGTCTGGCAAGATCATCGGTTAGACCTTGCCAGCTCCCTGTTCTACAAACCAGAGATATCAATCGTTTTTATATCATCAGGATTAAAAAGCATGAAGTCGTCATATGCTTCAGGGAAATACTTGGGTCTTTGAAGCTGAGTGCCTGAATAAGAAAAGGCTTCTGCTGTTGAAGGAAGGGGGATATCACAGACATTCTCCCAGTCCAGCTTTTTTGGAGTTTTAAAGTATGAGGTTTCTGATTCCTGAAGTTCTTCGCTAGAGGGAAGAGAGGCTTTTACAAGACAGAGCTTGTGCCCGTCCATGCCGTAGGTAGCTTGTTCATTGGGTATGTTTCTCGCAACCAGAGAATATAACTGACCGTTGTAAGCTGCCATGCGGGGATAAAATTTTGCTTTATCCCTGTCACCTTCGAGAAACCCTTCTTCCGATGCATGTGAGCGGGGTCCACAAACCCTGATCAACTGTTTGCCGTTCGTGAGGCTTGCCTGACTGTCTATAGAACCTGTTGCCGGGTTGTACAGAACGCAATATTGGTGATTTGACAGTTCAAAGCAGGAGAGACCCTGCTGTTTTGGGTCGGTGCAAAAACGATAAATTACCCCATTGCTATAGTTTTTTTTCGGTTTGTCAGGGTGAATGATTGCTGACCCGTGTGTATCGAAGTTAAACGGCAGTTGTGCAGAGTAAGTTGAAGCCTGAGCTTGCTGCCAGCTGCCTGAAGTATTGTTTAATTCCAGCTGGTACATAAGAAATGGAGCCCCTGATTCTCTTCCTGCGGGTTGAGGGTAGTGGGGGTTCATAGTTGCTATAGCGTATATGCTGCCCGTTTTTTCTGTAATCAGTTCAAGAGAGGAAGAATAATGTTGACGATATAGCCAGGAAGAATCCTTTATGTTGAATAGTGGTGAAGAGAGTGGTTTCAAATCGAGCGTTGTTATTTCTTCAGAGACTGGTGAAGTTACCGTTCCATATGACGGCATACTGATCTTGAGGGTGTATGTGTATTCGTCGCTGGCGATCAGTATGCACGTTTGTCCGGAGCTGTTTTTGAAAGCCCTTGATGCGCTGACAGGTGAGTACTGCTTCAGGCTGCATCCCGGTAACGGCAGGATTACGTTATACCATGAGGCTTGAGACCAATATCCAAGATCAAGGCGGCCTAATGATAAATGCGCTTTGTTTTCCAGAGGGTGTGTTGTGCTCTGCTCGGGAAGTGTAAAACAGTATAAGTGACCATTCGGGCATAAAAATATCACATGATTGTTGTCTATAACTTTCATTCGCGTCAGGTACTGGAAGTTGCCTGCCGTCGAATGATGAGCCTCCGGTAACCGAAGGTCATAGTGTGTTGATTTCGGTTGACCATCATCAATATCGGTGACCTTCATTAAGCGCGCAGTAACACCTTGTCCTCCGTGCAGGAAGTTGTCTTTATATGTAACAAAGAATGCCGTGGTTGCTTCAGCCGACAGAGTAAAAAATAAAGTGCTGGCAAGAATTATTTGTTTCACTGTTCATCTGCCTGTGTCAGTTTATTTTTGTGACAGATAGAATGACCGAAAGTTCGTTAAGTGGTATTGCGTTTTATAATTATTACGGAAGCGCTTTATTTTTTACGTTTTAACTTCCGATTAATGATCAGACGTTAAATAAACAGTTGAAAACATGGCAGTACCTGAATGACTTTGAATCATTACCGGGTACTGCCATTAAGCTTGGTTAATAAGGGTGCTTTACTCTAATCGTTTGACTGAAGTCGCATACTTTATGCAGGTCATATACCTGATGAAATCCCTCTGCTTTCGGCGGAAGAGGAATTCGGTCAATTAAAGTAGACTGAGGTGGGGCGTATTCTTCTTTGTAATAACCTCTGTCGCCATTGTTATCCGGCGTGATTTTAGCAGCATCAATATGAAATTCTGCCAGCGACATGCGGTAACTTCCTGCACCATCAGCAACGGCAGCTATACAGTAGAGGTTATCTCCAGCCATATCGACCAATGTTTTAAATGGTTCTTCAGATCGACCCACTTTCTGACTCTTATGGGGAGAATAGGGCAGTTTTAGCTTTATACAAATGCGTCCGTCAGTCATATCTTTCTGAGGGATATCACGATTGTGAACCGGTTCTGTTAGCAGGAAGTTGGAATGGCGGTGCATCTGGAAAAATACCCGCTTGCAGGTTCCACCAAAACACAGATTGAACATGTCCCGGGTGTTATACAGGCTGGGAGCTCCACCGGAGTACTCAATTGGTAGGTTGTTGGATACTTTAGCTACCGCTGTTGTCTCCCACCTTTCTTGTTGGCTATTCCACTTATCCAGCGTGAACGGACCGTTGACGTCGCGGTACTTGGTATCTCTGTTACGAACATCAGCGGCAACAAAAAAAGATGTTCCGCCTTCATGCGAAACAATCCCTATACCACTGCAATACTGTTCCAGGCTGGGTTGCATCATGTTTGTGACTGTAAAGCCTGATTTATGAAACTGCTCGATTGCCAGTTCTGCAATCGCTCCGCTGTTATGAACTTTTGCAAGAAAAACATATCCGTCGACTGCAACCAGCAGACTGTGGCATGAGGGGCTTGCCGTGTGTTCGCTACCTTCGATTTTAAAAGGAGCAGATATTCTGATGGGAGATAAGGGATCCCGTTGATCACCTAGCATTGCGCTGAATAATGAACCGATCCTGGCTCCCATCACAGTTTCTAACTGACCTGTGGGGGCCGGTCGCGGCTCAGGATGAGGGATGCCCAGTGTTTGGATTTGCTGAACTGCAACAGGCTGGAGGGGGTTGTCGAAAGAGGTGTCGTGGGCATCTTTGATATCAACCAGATAAATTCTGTTATTAGGGCTGGCGAAAAGAATCAGGTTTTCTGTAACTGGCTGGAACTGGGTTAAAAACTGGAGGTTGCCTTTTGCTGTGTGTGAGGCATCAGGGAGGGCAATGTAATATGTTTTGTACTCTATTGGCTTCTGATGAATATCCTGAGCTACCCGCAGGTAGACGGTTACACTATTTTGAGGCGCATCTCCCTCATGGTAGGCAACCAGCATGCTTGTGAGAGTTGCATGTGATGTTATGCAAAACATTGATATTAAAAGCGCTGCAAGCAACAAGGGAACTCTTCTCACGATATTACATCCTTATGAATCATTTTCAGGTCATATTCGGAGTTGCCCTGTTTGATCTGACAATAGAGGAAAGGTTCAAGGCTTCCTGAAGGTGAGTAAGGGAAAGACGAAACAGTGTGAGTGTTGCGTTTTGAAAACGGGCTGATAAGATTTGCCACCTCTTCAGGCGGTTAGCTCAGTTGGTTAGAGCGTTACGTTGACATCGTAAAGGTCGCTAGTTCGAATCTAGTACCGCCTACCAAAATTTTGACCGTTCGCTTCAGGCGTACAGTCTTGCAATTTAAGGTTCGGGTGATAATATACCCGCACACCTGAAGTCGGTTAGCTCAGTTGGTTAGAGCGCGTCGTTGACATCGACGAGGTCGCTAGTTCGAATCTAGTACCGACTACCATTTTTCTTTATATTTCAATAAGATACATACTGTATATTTATCCAGCTAAATTTTTTGGATAAATTTTGGATAAATTTTGGATAAATAATTTCAGTTTGTGTTCTGCTACCAAGTCATCACCAGCTTAAATCTCTCTTGTTTTAAGTTCTTCGAAATCGACTCTCGATCATTTCATTTTGCAGAAATCTATGTTGCCTGTTCATGAGTTGGGGTTCTTGTTTGCGTTCGTAAGAGTCAAGCTGTGTGCATGAGTAACAATTGTCTGATATTGCTGCTTCCCCTGTCGTTATGCCCGTCCAGTTGTCAGACCCACCCCTCTGAACTCTGGATGCTACTCTCCCGAAGTCAGATACCTTTAACCTCCATAGAATCTACATAAGAAATATAAAGATACTTTGTATCTTTATTTGGGGGAGCCAAGAGTAAACACTTGCTGAAAATTTATTTTTGTTGGTATGATTTATAAATACTGACTGTCAGGCGTCGAAACCAGCAGTCAGTCATACTTAGACATAGGCATTCAATAGATTTATTGCCAGTATTGCCCCGTATAGCACAAGCTTTATGGTGAGCGGTTAGCGGGGGCTGTAGCTGTAGAGGTTGCAGCGTACTCATCCTATGTCTGAGTATTTCGAACCCCCTAGCCGCTCCCGCCTTCGAAAGTGTGAGAGGCTAGCCAAACGAGACATAGGAACGATGGCTAACTCATACCTCAGCGCCGCTTATGCGCAAAATCTGCCCTCCGGACAAAAATCCGTGCTTGTTGCTCTGGCTAACAGGGCAAACAAAGCAGGCTTATGCTTCCCCTCTGTTCGATGCATCTCCAGTGATACCGGCCTGGGGCGCTCGACCATTCATGCCCATCTCAAAAAGCTGGTAGAGCAGGGGCTTGTCAAGAAAACCCATCAATACCGCAAGGACAGGAGTCAAAGCTCCAATCTTTACAAGCTGCTGCTTGATCCTGCTAAAAAAACAGTAAAGAAGGTGAAAAAGGTATTCAGGGAAGCTGTTGAAATAGGAAAAAGCTTCAACCCTGCAAGGCTGACTGATCACCAGACTATCAAGCTTGAATGGGGAAATTATCAGCTTTGGGATAAAGTCAGTGACTGTATAAGTGACGCCGTGGCAGCGCAGTATCCAGAGGCTGATGAACTGAGTGTATTGGATCTTATCTCAAAGCATCTTTGTTACTGGGCAGAGGCTACCCGAACCAATAAAAAGCTACGCCTTACGGCTGGAAAGCTAAAGACCACGTTTCTGGAGCAGTACCGGCTGGAGCTTAATTATCTGAACACTGTTGGTCATGGACTGGTCACCCGGTTGGGCTCTGATCCGATAACTGATGAGGTCAATTCTGTTTAATGGTCGGAGAGGGGATGTTTTTCAGTAGGTAACACTTCTTGGTTGACGCTCCCTGGCTTCTGATTTTCAGAAAAAACATCAAGTGTTTTCTGAATGATTTTCTGTTGGTAACCGTACTCGTTAGCCTGTGTCGTCTTTAGTGCGGGTGACAGGGTACTCATAGCTTTTGTAACGTCATCTACATCCCAGCCATCCAGTAGCATTTGCAGGCACGCCTTTGAGTCAATATCGGCAAGCCTAAGATTCTTTTGTTGATGAGCCTTTGTCTCTTCATAAAACTCACGCCAATGAGCTTGAAAGGCTTGCTGGGGCGAGTCCAAATTTTGAATTTTTCCTGAAATCAGAGCATCGATCTGCTGTTTTATGAGGGCGATTCTTTGCTGCTGTTTCTTTCGGGCGGTATCACGCTTTAATGCCTTCTCAAGAATCTCTTTAGTTTTGCGGCAGAACCTGTCCACAGCTTCAATCACCTGAGTAAATATGTTGCCTGGTTCTTTGTTATTGGCGAAACCGGCTACTTTGAGTCGGCCTTCAGCCCCTTTACCTGAAGAGCCATACAACCCAGTGATCTGTGCTGAGATTTTATCTATCAGGGATAGTTCGTTTTGGTCGTTAGTCTTTTTTGGTATTTTGAGAACGACCTGCAAACTGCTTACTTCTGATACCTGAACCAGACAGGGTTGATAACCATCACCTCGTAGTTTTTGCAGTGCCTGCTTATTGGGAATATCAAGCACAACATAGTGGTATCGGGTGTCTGAGGGAGTGATGTAAATATCATGCCCCTGTGCGTTCAGACGCCGTAGTTCGGGAATGCGATCAGTTATCTCGGCTGCTGAGACAACCTGCGGTTCTGTGGTATTGGAAGTCGCAGGGGGATGGTTTTTTATCTTTTCGTCAGCAGGTGGCATGATAATTAAATGATAATGCTCAGCCTGTAATACCGAATGTTGCTGGTTCCAGGCTTTTATTCTGGCCTGATGGCTTGGGCTATTTGCCACAAGCTTTCCAGTAGCTGGGGCTGCCAAATCAGCAACATGGTCAGCAAGCAGCCCCCAGTTAAGGGTAGTAGCAGGCGTTCTAGCCATTTTTTCAGGCTGCTTCGCTGTTCCAGAGCTTGCAGAGTCTCTTTGGCCTGTTTTGTCAGCATCTTCAGATTGTTGGCGTTTTGTTCGATCGAGATCCGTTGTTGCTTCAGAATATCCGTTGATTTTTTCACGTCCAGTTGGGCGCTGGTGCTGACTTTCCTGATTTCTTCTGTCATCTGCGACATTGACAGACTGATGCTTTGAATCCCTTGTTCCATCTGACTGACCTGTTCTTTCATGCGCTCCTGCTCCAGCAGGAGCGCCCGTTGCGACTCCTGTGTTGATTGCATTAAACGTTTTTTTGATACGGTCTGCGCTTTTGATAAGTCGGTCACAGTCTTTATCTTGCTCATAGCAGACTCCTTGCTCTTGTAGTTGCTTCCATGTGTAATTTGCTCCCAGATCGCTGCCCTTAAATCTTATGCCATTAATTGCAAACGCAAATCCGTTCATGCGACCGGTACGGGCAACATTTGGAATAGCAAAAGCGCCCCCCGCTTCGACCTGCTCTATAAACGAGAATATGGTTTGTGTACCGCTTTTCAGGGCTTCATCAATAATCTCTTGTAGCAGTAACCGGTTGGGCGCTTTCCCTGTTCTGACAGCCTGTTCAATCTCTTCTTTTTTGGGTTTCTTCTTAGCTGCCCGCCGCTTGATACGTTTCCCCGTATCATCATTTTCTCCCCACAGACTTGGGGTGATAGTTAAAGAGAACTCTTGCTCGAGTGTTTGTGTTGCCCTGATGCTTTGATACAGTTCAAACTGCCCGTACCACAGCCTACCGGCCAGATTGATCCGGTTGCTGAGAATGTGGATATGGTCGTGATCACAGTCATGGTGTCGGATGGCGACAAATTGGTGCCTGCTTGGATCGAGCTTCATAAGCTCCATGTAGCGTGTAGCTATTAGGCTCCATTTTGAATTGGCAACTTTTTCGCCCGGAGGCAGAGCCAGTGAACAGTGCCATACCGGGCGTTTGATATCAGAGCGGAGTTTGCGAATAGCGGCAAATTCGCGTGTTAATGACCGGGCATTATGACCGGTCATATTACCCCCGATGATTTCGGGTTCCTTTTTCCCTGTGGCTTTTTTACCCTCATCCAACAGGTAATTCAAAATACCCCTGAACCCGGAGCCACGTTCAATATTAGCTTTCATCGTCAGCCCGGGTCATTCCGATCAGTCCATCGCGGATTCGGTTTACCAATCTGGCTGCTTCTACAGCGGCATCGTCAAAACCTGAGTGGAGGTATTGAGTGAGCTGATTCAGGTTGGAAGCCAGGTGGGAGAGAGCAATCCACTGTTCTTGTGCAATAGGGTGGATCAAAACGGGTGGTTTGCCGAGTGCCTGATCCCGCATATATTTTGCGATACGGCGACCAATCAGGCGGGTGCTGTCCTCTTTGAGATCAACATCAGCCAGGTTTGCCAGTAACTGATACTCGTCACAGGTTAAGCAAACTTTGATGGATTTCGATTTTTTCACTGACGGAGCATCAGAATGAGAGTCTGTCAATGAGTACTGCTGTTTCTTCTTAAACATGCCGGCCTCCGAGCTGGAATGTTTAGCCCGCTGCAGGCGCCCTCGGAGAGCAAGGGCAGTGGTATGCAGCGAAGCGGAATGAAACGGGAATTTGGTGTCACCCTTTGGGGGACTCAAATTAGCCCTTGCTCCTAATCCATGGATTCGCAACAGCACAAACGGAATCTGATAATTATGATGAGGCAATATAGACGACAGATCAATAGTAATTTAATTAAATGAGATCTGGGAATGAAGTGATGAGATTGGTGCGCATTAAAAAGAGAACCTTAAAAAGTAGCGGGTTGTACAACCCCGCCTGTAGTCAGGTTAGCCATTTGATAAGGCTTGGTTGTAGAAGATTAGAGCTTGAGTTCCTTAAGTGGAGCAGACACTTCTTTGAACCTTCCCTCATGCTCTTTCAGGTAAAGCTCGGTTGTCTCTGGATTTGTGTGACCCATAACGGCCTGAATAGCTGTAATGTCCTCACCGAACTTTTCCATCAAGTGTGCAGATAATGCCCGGATTTCATGAAATGTGGGCTGTTGAAGCGCTGGAACATCATCAAACAACCCGGTTGCCTCCCGGGCCTTTTGTAGGTGTTGTTGCGCGTAGCGAAGATTGATTTGTGTCCAGTGTTCCTTGCTTGCACACCGAACAATACGTTTTGGACGCATGTGTAGAATAAAAGGCGAAGCAATACCCGTTGCTCTGGCTCGGCGTATAATGCTTTTCAGTCCCGGGCCAGCGGAAATTTTCAATGCAGCATCCGTTTTTTTGCGCACTACCCGCAAATTGCCATATTCATCGTAATCACTGAAACGTGCGGTACAGCACTCATTTAGTGACTGGGTTGAATACAGAGCGAAAAGCATTGCAATCTGTAACCAGTCCGGAGCTTTGGCGTAAGTAGCCTTGAAAGTTTCCAGTGTCCAGCGGCCTCTTGTTTTTTCTGGGCGTTTTCTGTGTAAGGTGCCTTTGGCTGGGTTTTTCTCGACCCACCCTAACGAAACAGCATAGTCGAACATTTCTTCCCATATTTTCCGGAAACTAGCGTATATAACCTTCCTTTTATAACGACGATCCAGCGCTTCCTGCTGTAGCCATGGAGTATCAATATCAATGAGGGGTTTGGAACCAAACAGTTCTGCAATTTGGTCACAGCGCCCTGTGGTGGTTTCCAGGGTACTGGCGCGAATTTGTTTTTCAGGAAGGTAGTTCTGCTTGAATGCGACGACCAGATCAGAAACCGTAAGAGGTATAATCCCTTCTATCCTGTGGCTCAGCTCCTTTATGGTAAGCTCGCTTTCAAATCGAGCGTTCGCTATTTTAGCCGCTTCGATAGCTTGATAACGATCTGTTCCAAGCCCGATCCATTTTTTTGTAACGGGGTGCTTGTATTTGAAATATTTGCCGTGGCGAATCAGATTTTTTGGGAGGTCTCTGTTAACTGTTTTTCTTCTGCAACCCATGAGCTACCCTGCTGAGTGTTCTAAATAATCATAGACGATCGTTCAAAATTTTGTCAGCTAGCATACTGCCTGTACTGTCACTCAAAACACAAGCATTGATCAGCCAGGTTCCGCCGATTTTTTTTGATGGAAGGAGCCCTTTCTCGCACCATTTTCGGATCGTGTTTTTCGAAGGCGGTTTTCCTAAAAAAAGATGTTTCTGGTACTCGTTGACCGTGATCCATTTATTCATTGCGGGTGTCCTTGTTCCCAGTCCAGTCGATTTCTAGCTAAACGAGCCAGTAAAGTAATAGCGTGGTTATGCCGGCAGAGAGGTTACTTTTTGGCATTGTTGTTGGTCGCTACTCTGTTTTGTTCAGGTTAGAAAGTTTTTGCTTTTTTTAAGGGATACACATTAAAAAGTAGTATGTCAATGTCGTGTAGTGTTTATTTTTATAATGGTGTTTATTCCTGAGGCGGCAAGGAAGAAGGCGCAGGAGCAGGGATTAAATACGGCAGTTGACGTATATAATTTTGGCTCTTAGGATAAATATTAAAGTAGCAAGCAGGTCATAGAAGATCTTCAGTATCGTTGATCTCTACGACAGGTAGTCTGATTGCTTGAACATCGTGTGTGTAACGTACCGTACTGTAACGCGGGATTATTACGTTACATTAAACATGGAGAACGTGATGTCTCAACGCACAAAAATTACCCAGGAATTGGTGAGCGAGATAGCAGAGCGCCTGATGGATAGCGGGCAATGCCCTACCAATGACAGGATTATTGGGGAGATTGGCTATGGATCGAAAAGCACCGTACAGCCGATGCTCAAGAAGTGGAGGGATAGCTCACAGTCGAAACCTGCCAGAGAACCTATGTCAGATTTTATCCGGGATACCTTTGAATCTGTGATAACTCAAATTGATGATTGCTTCAAGCGTCATTATAGAGAACAGATTTCTCAGTCAAAAGAAGCCATGGAGATGTATCAGCAGCAGGCACATGACAGGCTGGAGCAATATATTTTTGATAATGAGAGAATAAAGCAGGAATTAAACAAACAGAAAAATCTAGTCGAAGTTTGTGAGCAAGAAGCAGAAGAGTTAAAAGGCAAAATCCAAAAAATTACTGTTGATAAAATGCTTGCGGAAAAAATGCTTGATGAGGTCAGGGAAAAAGTGAATGAAGTTACTCGTGAGAATAAGATGCTGCATCAGCATATCGGGACTCTAAAAGTTTCTAAAGGGCATCAGAAGGTTGAATCTGATACTCCGGCTATTAATCATGAGTCTTCAGGAGAAGGTGGTGGTAAGCTGTAGAAGTTTCAACCTGATCTGGCAGATCACCTTCTTGAAAATCGGTAACTATCAGGTCAGGTCGGAGCTTTTACATATGAGGCGAGCTGGAGAGAGGCCAGCTCTTTCCCTATTTAGGCGATTACTTGACTTGCTTAATACTTAGAAGATGAAATTTTTCATTGTTGCGCTCGAGCTTACACATGAACTGGGCTTTAACCATTGCATTGAACTTATTTTTTGCGCTTAAATTGAGTTGCACCATCCATTTTCCTGGATTCTCTTCTATTACAATCCTATCAAGAAGTTCCCTGCCATATTCCACGCTTGCAGGATCATTAAGGCTTTTTTCTATATAGTACTGGCATGTATGTCGAGCACTATCTTCCAAAGCCTTACGATCAACCTTTGCTTGATCTTCTGGAGATAAAGGAGCACTACATTTCGCAACACCAAGGATAATTAATAATCCAAAGAATGCGAATGAAATCTTTTCCTTTTTCCCAAGTTTCAGTTTTCCACCTGCCTTTTGGAATGCCTTTCTTTCTTTAATACTCATTCCTTTAGAATCTTCTGGTGAAAGTGTTTGCCCATCAAAAGGTTTCTTGTCACCACAGTTTGGGCATGACACCGCTGTTATCGAAATTTCATTACCACATTCTTTGCATTTCAAAAGAGGCATTCTACTACATATATCATTGATGAATTGGGAATTATATTTTAACAAAATGCATAAAAGTTGAGTATTAGTACTTTCGCAAGTGATGTGTACGTGGGCTGATGCCAAGTTCAGTACAGTTTTATTTCCGCGATCAAAAGCTGCAAAGTGTACGTGGGCTGATGCGAATTATCAATATGTGCGTGTAGGGTATATAATTCCTGATCCAGAAGCGCCACCGTAGGCGACCTCTTCTGGAACTATTGGTTAAATTTTCATAGTGGATGGTAATTAAAATATTCTAGCAGTGTATCACTAACTTCAACTTCATCAATTACAAGCATTATGTAGCCTCCGGCTATATTACATATGATTTTTTTCTCTATTAACAACGCAAGCATTCTCTGGCAAAGATAATGAATGTTTTCATCTAAAATATCGAAGATGTTTTTCTTCTTGATTGGCTTTCCGAACTCAAATAAGTTTATTACTTCTTTACCAATGTATTTCAAGAAATCATTGCTTTCTGTCTCTGGATACAAATCTTCACTCCAGATCCCTTTCTCTTGTTTTCTCCAAAAATCTTTTTGATACGGGTGTTCAGCCTAAATAATGTGGCATATTTTCATGGATGGCAGCTATCCTGTTGTCATCCTGAATAATGTCCCTGTTCTTCGCTGCCATGTCCACAAAAATCCTCTCCTCGCAAGGTTCGGAAACCCAGATTCTGGTGACGGTTCAGCATGGTAAATCAATGCTGGAATTTGAAGATCATCTTCAGGATCAGCTCAACACTGCTGGTCGTCTGGCGTCTGCAAAACAACTGGAACACCTTGATGCAGATGGTTCACCTATAAAGCTGGGCTCGATCAAATTGACCAGCAAGAAAAAGAAAGAACTTAAAGTCTATGAATCCTCATGGGGGCCGCTTCCAGTGGAGCGTTACGTTTATCAAAGCAGTAAAGGCGGCAAGACGTTCTGCCCCCTGGATCAGAATGCCCGGATTGTAGTGAATTCAACACCAGCCTTTGCCCGTATGGTCAGTTGGAAGTATGCCAACATGGCAGCCCCTCAGGTTGAAGAGGATTTACTTCAGAATCACAGGCGCACCAGTAGTCGTGCAACACTCAAGGATGTATCCGATGTGGTTGCCAGCATTGCTCAAGCGAAAGAAGAGAACTGGACATACGACATTCCTGAACTCCCCGAGGCCGTGGCCGCCGTATCTTTGGGGCTGGATGGAACAACTATCCTCTATCGTGATGGTAATTACCGGATAGCCATGTGCGGAACCATTGCATTATTGAACGACAGCGGTGACCGATTACACACGATTTACTGCGCTGCTGCACCAGAATACGGCAAACAAACCTTTATGAGTCGATTTTCGGGTGAAATTGGGAAAATAAAACGACAGTTTCCAGATGCGGTTTATGTTGGTGTCGCCGATGGAGCCCCTGATAATTGGACATTCCTTGAGCCTTTTGTTTCTCTGGAAGTGTTGGACTTTTATCATGTATCCGAGTATGTCGCGGATGCAGCAGAGGCCATTTACCCGGGGACAAAAAACAAAGAAAAACGACACGCTTGGTTGAAAGACAAACTACACGCACTCAAACATGAAGAAGGGGCGGCGAACCGTTTGCATAAAGAGTTGCAAAAGGCCTCGGCGGGCAACAACCGTTTGGCCTCAATGGAAAAGCTGTACAAGGCGAGAACCTATTTCAAGAATAACTGGAAAAAGATGGTTTACCCTGAAGCCCTGAGTCGTCATTTACCCATTGGTTCGGGAGTGACTGAAGCGGCTTGTAAGACCTTGGTGAAGCAAAGAATGTGTCGATCCGGTATGCGCTGGAAAGAGGAAGGCGCATCCATGCTATTAACGCTCAGATCACTCGTCTGCTCAACAGGACACTGGAGATCTTTTTGGGAAAAGATGGATCGGTATGGCTTTCCGGTAGCCCACAACCTTCAGCCAGCACATTAATCAGGCTGAACACCCTTTGATACTGTAGTGTATCTGTCAAAGCATATTGCTTTGAAGCCTCAGATTTCTTATCCCAGTCGATTTGAGCCCATTCGCTTTTAGAAAGTTTGAATCTATCAAATAATCTATGATGCGTAGGACAAAGATAAACTAAATTTGGATGGTTTTTAGTCCCACCAATTCTCGCAGGAATTATATGGCATTTATCAATAGTTCTATTCTCAGAGCAAATTTCACATGAAATGTTTCTATTTTTTATTCTTCCATAATGATGATTTTCTGCATTAATGGAAAATACTATGCGAGCATCATTTGTATTATAGGATCTGTTTTCTAAATCTATGAAGAAAGATTTGTAAATTAAGTAATCCAGCTCTTGCCAGTTTAGCCTCGAACCTGCTTTTACAGCAGTTTTAGATAAATCAGTTATTTCTTGATATAGAACACTTACCTTTTTACGATATTCAGGTATTTTTTTTATAAGTTTATCTATGTGCTTTAATTCCTCAAAATCATGAGGATATTCAGGTAAATCGTAATCCATATTTAAAATTTAATACTCAAAACATCAAAGTTAACAAATTAAAATTGACTGATATATAAGTACAAAGCTCAGTTGAAAAATTTAACGCTTGGGGGAGGTTCAAACACGTCGAGTGAAGGGGGCGACGCTCTGGAACGAACTGGGCTTTTGTTAAGTTTCGTTGGTAAGTAGTGTAGCTTTTCGAATCAGGGAAGCTATTTTAAGTGTTGTATTACTTACTCCAAAAGTAATATACCACTCTTTTATCTGACCAAAAGAAGGTGAATTTTTTGGACGAGGATCAGGTAATAAGAGTTTACGCCTGTTAAGCTCTTCAGCCATTACAAAAATCTGTTCAGGAAGTATCTCTGTGCCAAAGTATAATTGATAGTTGTTTTCAGTTATGACGCATACTGGATAGACCCAATCAAAGGTTAAAGGTTTTATTGATGATGCAGTTAAAAAGAAATCAAGAGTCTGATCACTTACACCAAGTAAACTATCTACGATGACTATTTCTTCACCTGCTGTGAAAGAATAATCTTTGTCTCTACAAAATAACAAAGCAAGCGCCATGCGTACTATATTTGATCTAGTCTTTGTGATCGTATCAACATAATTTTGTAATATTTCTTGCCCTTCTTTAGAATTGAATAAATTCTCAAACATTACTTTTTCTTCGAGAGACATAAGTTCATAACGTGTTTCTACGCATTGTAAAAAATGAGTTGCTCTGGCCTTATTGTTTTCTTGATAAGCTTTTTTAAGTACGAAGAAGCCTACTTTAGTTATTTTTAGAGCAGCTTTAATAGATAGATTCATTTTATAACCTTTACTGTCAAGAAATTAAACTTAGATAGAAAGGTCAAAAAAGTCCAGCTGATTTATTGGATCAGGATGAAGGTTGAAATTAATAAAATAACCAAGCCTAAAAGTACAAACGCAACACCTGTTTTTTATTATTTCAGATAAAATCTCTTGTTCTATATTCAGTATTGTAAGAGGTTTGGATTTTAATTGGCTCAAAACGATGATTTGTTTTTTTACCTATATCAAACAGTACAGGGTCAGACAGTACAGGGTCAGGTCTTGAACTTTGCACGAGTCTCTGCTGCAAATTTCAAGACCTGACCCCGAAGCTTGTGGAAGCTTGTGTACTGCTGGCTGTGCTTGTTACGCTTGCTTGTGTTAAAAGATGCCAAAAAGCAACCCCGTAACTATACTAATAGGGTCTAGACCAATACTCTCGTCTGCGACTGCGGATGAAATGGTTTCTGTTGCAGCATCAGAAGGATCGGCATTAGATATTAACTGCTCAAAGCCAGTAGAAACATCTTGCTCAAGGGCTGAATTAGAGAAACCTGTGCTTTCGACGCCATCAATTTTTGATGCAACTTCCTCTGTGGCCATCACTTCTGTATTGGGATATTTTTCGAAGTGTTCGTTTACATAACTCATACTATCTGTAGCTTTTAGTTGAACTTCATTGTAAATCTCGCCATTACTGCTAAAAACTACATCTGATCCAGAAGTATTTATATCCGAATGAAGAGATGCTTCAGCTTCCAGTCCATCACCATTTACAGAATCAACATATAACATTTCGTGGTATACGCCTTTCGTATTGCTTACCACTCCTTGTAATTGTTCTGGCGTTAAATTTGATAGATATTCGCCAATTTGACCTGGCGTCATGCTTGCCAACTCCGGATTGGCACGTTGTATAGCCTCAACAACCATACCAAACCTCGCTTGATCTAGGTAATGCTGTCCACTAATTAAGCCGGCGGTAACAATTGATACTGCTAGCGCCGTCGCGGTAACACCATTTAGATTGGCTAAGTTCCCGGAGATAGTTGAAAGCACCAATGTTCCATGATTTTTCTGACGAATCGGTCAGTGCTTAGCTGAACGGCTTCTGACAGATCTCGCTTCCAAGCCAGGTAATGCGGGAGATAGCGGGTAGCCACTCCCCGAAACACACCACCAATCCAGCGCTTTAAATGGCTATGGTAAGCATTAACGTGTTGAATATGATAGACACCTTCCAGAACATGCTGGCCTGCCGAGGTAACCAGTTCCTTAAACTCAAATCCAAGCTTCTCTGCAAGCTTTTCATGTGCAAGGTGTGCATCCGCACAGACCGTTGCTTCAATCGATATACGACCGTTTAAATGGCGGCACAACTCATTAGCACTTTCGTTTTCCAAAATACCATCAACAGTGTGCCGTTCACGGTCTCTGGCTACCATTACCGGGACTTTCCGAGCTTTGTTCGGATCATCTCCGCGTTTTCGAGAAGGCCTTGGCAGGTCTTTCCTCTGCCCTTTAAATGATTCACGAAAAAAAAGTTTCATCAAGCTCTGTGATGCCACAAAGCTCTTCTGCCTGATCATTATTTATGACCTCAAGAAAGCAGTGGCGCCATCGGAAGGCCGTTTTCAGGTTAATATCATACTCACTGGCTGCCGAGCGCAGTGTCATGGAGTAAGTCATACCCGTGAGGTAGTTATTCCATTTTTCCGGATATCTAAGCCTTGCCAAAGGGGTCTTGCTGAATGCATTGAAAGTCACTTTGCATGACTTGCAGCGGTAGCGCTGCCGCCCGCTTTGAAAGCCCCAGCGATGAATATTATGGTCTTTACACACGGGACATTCCGGATGTTCAGCAAAGCGAGATAATATGCTTGCTTCAAGATCAGGTGTGGCAGGTGGATTATTTACAGATGATTCTCTTTCTATAACATCAGATTCAGGTTTTTCTACTATATCCTCATCCGGTATTCGGGCATTGAGCAGTGTCCTGTCAAGAATTTTCCACTGCTCATCGCTTAATGACGGTATGGAATTAATAAAGTCCCGAAAGAGTTCTGATTGCATAAAGAACCCCTAAAAGGTAGAAGGCATGGGAAGTGTAGTTCATTCAACTACTTCAGGGAACTCAGCCATTTAGATTTTTTTCTGGCACAACAATAACGTGCTTACCTTCATCACGCTCAAAACGAGAACTTGCGCGTAAATTTCGAGACAGGTTTTTTCCAAAGTCACATGCATCTTTAAAATTGTTAAACTCAAACTTTAAGCTCATGTCTCAGTTCTCATGATTTAATTGTCCTGCTGGTACAAGTAGCCTAACGAATCTCTAGAAAAACCCATTTCCAAAACAGCTTTTTTCCAGCCTCATTTTCTTTCATGATCTTTCCCTGTGCACGAGCTGCTTGCAGGGCGTTGTCAGGGGTATAAAAAGGCATGCTACCGCCCTCCCACCATTTTTCAGGAAAATTCAGGTCTCTATATGTGGGGTATGGCGTTCGAGCCTGGTTAATCATCGGTGCATACTAACATGGACGGTCGTCTATTACCCTTGAGCTGGGTTGTCGCTAGCGTGATTTTTCATTATTGGAGAAAAAGCCTTGCGTGACAGGGGAGGGCAGTAATAATGATAAGGTTCATGTGGGGGTATTTGTCGTGTACTGAGAACCCTATGATCAATTGCTGACTGACAGGGGGCGGGAAATGCTTCTGTCAGTCCAGATTTTGAATCTTTAAATGAGCTATTATGCAAATAATTCAGGTACTGAAACCTGTAACCCATCTGCAATTTTATAAATATTCTTGATTGTTATATTTTTTTCTCCCCGCTCAATTTGCCCCACATAGCTACGATCTATACCTGCACGGTGAGCGAGTTCATCCTGAGTAATAGCGTTTGCTTCCCTGAGCGTACGAACGCGTTTGCCGAAGCGGATAACGGGATCGTCCTGCATAAAATCCTTCCTTAAAAGAAAGGACTATCAATCCCATCCCAAATCTTAACGACGGACTATAATTACCATTTTGTAAGCGGGTCGAAATTCGGTCATCTACTTACAATGCTCAAGACGCTTGAAATTCCTGGCTGGAGGGTGAAGGTGTGGCTAATAAGCAAGGCAAGAACAGGGCTTCACATAGTAAGCTGGAATATCGTCGTAAAATTGCCGATAAGGTGCTTTCTTCTAACCGAAAACAAAAGGATATCGCTAAAGAATTAGGCATTAACGCGAGTACGCTGGGTTCATGGGTCGCAAAGCGCCGAAGAGAGTTGAAGAAGCAACCGGGGCTAAAGAAGGGTGAGCAGCGCTCCTTTACCTATCAGCTACGTCCTGCCTCACAGGTCGGGTCTTCAAATGAGAAAGCAAAGTATGATGGAAGCCATATAAATCTGGACTCTATAAAGAATGCTCCTGACGATTTCGAATGTTTATGTCCAGAGCGGCAGCTTCTGGTTGAAGAGAGGGATGTTCTGATAAAGGCCATAATGATTATGGCAAGAAGCTGTTTTTGATATTTGGTATGGGTATCTTGCTGAGCAGGCTGCAGGCATAGCTATAAGACATATGTCTTGGATAAATGCAGGTGTAAGCTATTGATTTATAAAGGGCGAATCTGTCGTATATGGTGACCCTTTGCTTAGTAAAAAGCTATTTTATATCAATAGGATATGTCATTTTTGCCGTATCGTTGACATCGACGAGGTCGCTAGTTCGAATCTAGTACCGACTACCATTTTTTCTTTTTGCTTCACTTGGTTGCACGCTGTATAGGTATCCAGTCCGCATTTTTTGGATGAATTTTGGATAAAAACTGGATAAATAATTTCAGTTTGTGTTCTGCGACCACGTCATCACCAGCCTGAATCTCTCCTGTTCTGAATTCTTCGAATATAAGTTCCCGACTATCTCATTCTGCAGAGATCTGCGGTGCCCGTGTTCGTCAGGCAAGGGCTTCCATGCTTTTTCCCTGGGGGTTGGATGGGCTATTTCAGGATAACCAAATATTACCGCCTCATACCGCTGCTGGATCAATGGATACGTCGGCGTATCTGCTGTTGCTTTGTCAAACTGTGGCGCAAGCCGAAAACCCGTTACAGAAATCTAATCAGGTTAGGCGTTGACCATATTAAGGCCGCCTCGCTTGCAGCCAGTAGCAAAGGATATTATCGGCTCAGCAGAACCGTTGCCGTACAACTGTTACCAACAACAGGTGTTGGACGACAGTATTCTGAGTAAACTTGGGCTTGTTTCCCTGAAAGACTTATGGATCAGGTTTCACTATCCTCGATGAACCGCCCGGTGCGGACCCGCATGCCGGGTGGTGGTGTGTCATGAGAACAGAGTCGGTCTGTTCGTAACTGTAATTGAGATGGAGGAAGGCCCTTCGGTGGTGGCTTCTGGAAGCGACCACCAAACCACTGTGAGCTGCGCTGATTAAGAGTCAGGGTGGTGAGCGTCACAGAAAAGGCGTAACAAGATTGCGTCAGGTACGAGATCAGGAGATGAACGCAAGTGAACCATTGATGACGTGTCGTAAGCATATACATCGACATCAAAAGTGAGGGGCATCACCACCTCATGATAAGTTCAGGGGTTATCCAGTTACCGCCTGAGCGGTGTCCGGCACAAAGATGGCATGAACTGATTTCAGGCTCTTTTACGGAACATGAGAACCTGTCGCTCTGGTGTTAAGGGAGCCAGCCGAGTTGACGAACAGCAAGGCTCTGAGTACCAATACAGGGCACAGGGGCGGATCAGCTCGTAGTAGTGTTGAAGCCTCTGTAATGGCGGTGGAGCGAAGGGGCTGACTTATCCAGTGGATGGAGTAGATCAACCAGTTGTATCTTTGGGATGAATCTATGACAGAAGCAAAACCGTTCACAATTTCTAAAAGGCTTGTCTGGCAAGCCTGGCTGAGAGTGAAAGCCAATAAGGGAGCCGCTGGTATTGATGGTCAGAGCTTGTCTGACTTTGAAATACATCTTGGCGGTAACCTGTACAAACTCTGGAACAGGATGTCATCGGGAAGTTACTTTCCTCCCCCCGTCATGCGTGTCGACATCGCCAAGAAAGGTGGAGGCACGAGACCGCTGGGGGTACCGACAGTAGCCGACCGTATTGCCCAGACCGTGGTGAAGCTAATAATCGAGCCGGTAATGGAACGAACGTTTCATGAAAACTCCTATGGCTATAGGCCGAATCGTTCAGCGCATGATGCGTTGGCGCTAGCCCGAAAACGCTGCTGGAGACGAGACTGGGTCATTGATCTGGATATCAAAGGATTCTTTGACAATCTTGATCATAAACTCATCATGCGAGCAGTAGAGCACCACATCAAAGAACCTTGGATATTGTTGTACATCAAACGTTGGCTTGAAGCTCCAGCTGAGGGTGAGCACGAGAGAATAGAGAGAACAAAAGGAACCCCACAAGGGGGCGTTATCAGTCCCTTACTGGCAAATCTGTTTATGCATTATGCGTTTGATCACTGGCTTGAGCAAAATATCCGGCACGTCTGGTTTGAGCGATATGCTGATGATGCGCTGATCCACTGTCGCAGCAAACAGGAGGCGGAATCCATACTGGAAGCAGTAAGAAGTCGTTTACTCGACTGTGGTCTTACACTGCACCCGGAAAAGACGAAGCTGGTTTACTGCATGGATGAAGACAGACCGGAAAAGCATGAAAACACCTCTTTTGACTTTCTTGGTTACACCTTCCGTCCAAGGATGGTCCGAAACCGGTATGGGAAGTTCTTTGTCAGCTTTCTGCCTGCAATAAGCAAAGCCTCGGCCCAGCATATTCGGGATAGGATAAGAGAGTTGGCTATTCCCACCAAACGATCACTGTATTCTCTTGAAGAGCTTGCAAAGCTGATCAATCCATTCGTTCAGGGCTGGATAAATTACTTTGGGAAATTTTATCCCTCGGCAATGAGAAGAGTCCTGAGCTATGTGGAAGCAACACTGGTTCGCTGGGCTATGGGCAAATGCAAGAAATTGAGGGGCCGTAAGAAGCGGGCAGCTTCCTGTTTGGGGCGAATCGCAAAAAGGGCTCCGTGGTTAATGACACATTGGCGAGCAGGCTGTGTGTCAGCGGTTGGATAAGAAGAGCCGGATGAGGGGAGACTTTCAAGTCCGGTTCTGTGAGCAGCTGAAGGGGAGGTTCCTTCGGTTGACTCGACTGGGGGCTGGAGGTTAGAGACCTCCGGCTACCCGGTTTATGTCACGTATAAATTACATTACAGAGACCGTGAAAATATTTCTTGCAAATCCATTGTTTGTAGTTGATGGAGAGCTGCTTACTGATACAGAAAAGTAATGAGCATCTGCAATTACTTTTAAAATGTATAAACCTAAGCCACTACCTTCTATAGTCATTTGTTTGGCTTTCTTTGTTCTATAACCCTTGTCAAATAATTTGCCAAGCTCATGCTGTTCAATGTGATCACCCTCTGAAACTACTGAGATATTTAGTTTCTCACCAACTTCCTGAAAATGTACCTCAACATTGCCTCTTTTCTTATATTTCAAGGCATTTTGAATTAACGATAAGGGTATGATTTTAAATGACTCATAAACTTTATGCTTATTTTCGACCTTGCCAATAAGATTTATTTTTGCTCTGTTTTTATTACTTTTAGAGTGGCTCAGTACCTGCGCTATTTTATGGATCATTCCATGAAGGTCAGTAGTTCTCTTTTTACCAAAAGTTGCACTTTTAGGATTAAAATAGATAGAAGCAGTATCTAGAGCATCAAGCAGCATCATGCTTGTTTTATATAAACTTTTTAAATCTTCGGAAGCGCTTTCAAATTTTGAAGAGTTAGTAGCTTTAGTCTTGTTTATAAGGCGCTCTGAGTAGAATTTGATCTCACTTGCCCATTTAGCAAACTCGTGAAATTGATCATGATTACTTTTAGCAACTTTCTTTACAAGGTTTGAAATTTCTTCTGTAACTCTTTCTAGTTCGACAAACCAATCACTAATATGTTGTCTTGAGACCTTCTTGTAGCTTGAAGATTTTTTCTTTGACGCTCTGTTTGCCGAGCTGGGAATATAAACAGATGTAATTACAAGTTGATATTCACCAACCACCTTGTATATATGAGATAATCCATGTGCGCAAGTATCAATACCGTTATGGATTTCATTATTAATACAGGTTTCATTACAACAACTTGGTTTTTTGATTTTTGCACCATCATGAAACTTACCATTAATAACTAATGGCCACGGTGACTGCATAATCTTCTTTTCAATGATGGAATCAATCATTACTAACTCTGAATTTCATTATCTCAACAGCAAGGGTAATATTATCATTATCTGTCGTTGTATGTTGCCTTATGAATTTTTTAACTTCTCTTGCTTCAAGCTTATCAGACAAAAAGTCTACAATATTATTTTGCATTTTTTTCTTTTTTGATTTGGCTATTGGTAAGTTAGATATCTCCTTTGTGGTTTTTTTTGCGATTTTTTCTACATCTAAGAATTCATCTTTTAGCTCTAGCAATAGCTCTCTTATCTTGTATTCATCTATAGGTTTTCTTAACCTTCCATTGGTTGATTCGAAATAATCATTAAGCTCCATGTGAAAAAAACCTGAAGATACTGCTATTACTGGAATAAACGGTTTTTCATCTTTAATTATTTTTAGTAACTTCGCACCCCCTTCTTCTAGATCTTCTTTTACAACACCTTTTACATCTAAGATCAACAAGTCATGCTTAGTTATTTTATCTACATCTGCAAAAGAAACAGACTCATAGCAATCCACTTCAAACCCAAGATCTTTAATATATTGAACTGGGTAGTGATCAATTTCATCATCTATTATCGCAATACTAAATTTTCCATTCGTTACTTTACTTTTAATGGAATCATTAATGCTCTTAGCTTTAAGTAATGAAGCTGTTGACTCTTTTGGTATTAAATAAAAAACAACTGTTAAAAAAAGACTTGCTATACCAATAGCAATACCAACATCCATTCTAAAATAACTCCTTGATCTAGATGATTAATAAATTAGTTGAGGGAGTGACATAATAGCTACTAGAACTCAAAATAGTGATATTAGATATCACGCGCACATGCGGTATAACCCTCTCAAAACCTTTCTTATCACCGCGCGTGAGTTCTATCCCGCTTTTTTGGGGTCGCAAAAAAGCTCTATTAATCAACAGGCTTTGGGGGCTGTGTTGTCGGCGATAGTTGAAGGGCTACAACCCCTATATTTCCTGCATTTCTGGATAAGCCTATGACTCGTGGGCATTACATAATTTTTGTAACTTCTGCTAATCATAAGTCCCATCGGACAACCTGTGATTGGTGCGTTAGTACGCCAACTATTACCGGCAACACAGCCGGCTTTGGGGGTTTCAGCTTTTTTGCGGAGTTATACCGCGTCTGCGGCATTTGTACTTTTCTCGTTTTCTTTAATAACACTGCATATAAATACAGTTTTGTGAAGTTGCCATGCCTTCACGTTTTATGCGGGAAGTACGCAGGGCAGGGGAATTTGATGAATTTTGCACTAGGCCAGATCAGGTAAGGCCTTTCTTGATCATTCCCTTTACACGCTACCGCCCTTCCCACCATTTTCAGGAAAATTCAGGTCTGCCTATGTGGGATATGACGCTCGAGCTTGGTTAATCATCGGTGCATGCTAGCATGAAGGCGGTATCTTATTCTTGAGTTGGATTATGGCTGGCGTGATTTTTCATTGTTGGAGAAAAGGCGTTGTGTGATAGGGGAGGGCAGTAATAATGATAAGGTTCATGTGGGGTTATTTGTCGTGTACTGAGAACCTATGATCAATTGCTGCCCGACAGTGGGCAGGAAATTTTGGTATGGGTATCTTGCTGAGCACGATGCCGGAATCATTCGGGGCAGCCAATGAACGTTTTTGAATGCTGAAATGATTCATAAGGGTTGAAGCTCTTGTCTGTCGAGAAAGGTTTTGAGTCCCGGATGAAAGTGGCGGGCTTTTTGCTGTCTGCAGATTATATTTCCTGTCCGATACCTTACGGTAAACGTCGCATAAATGAAGGGCGTTTTGAGGCAATACCATCAGCCCAGCGAATGGGCTCCGGGAGCCGGTACTTCGGGGTTGCTTCAAGTACCAGCTTAATGGCTGAATCAAGGCTGACCCGGTGGCCGGTGGAAATATAAAGGGGTTTCACTCCCTCGCGGGTGCGGAGTACTGCGCCGATAGTGTCTTTTTTATCTTCCAATGGTGTAAATGCGCCTCGTGCATCAGGTGCAGGGAGGTGCTGCCCTGTCAGTCTGCTTTTGCCAACGCCGATGGTGGGAATATCGGTTAATACGCCCAGGTGGCTGGCAACCCCGAGACGACGCGGGTGAGCAATGCCCTGACCATCGCAGAAAATAATATCGGGCTGACGGGGTAGCTGTTTCAGGCATTCAATTAATGCCGGGCATTCCCTGAAAGAAAGCAGACCGGGAATATAAGGAATACGGGTAGGTTCTCTGTAAATCCGGTAATCCAATAATTTCAGGTCAGGCCAGGAAAGTAATGTGATAACGGCTCGTGTCGTTCTGCCCTGTGATTCGAATCCAGCATCGGCACCGGCTATACAAGTGATTTCTCCAAAAGCATCGGTACGAATAACTTTTCTGGAAAGTGTGAGCTGTTCTTCGCGAGCGTGTGTGTAATCCATTTAAAAGCCTGCTAATTAGCATGAATAGTTGAATTCACCGGCTCATATCGCTAACGTCGTGTTACCTGTTTACCATGAAATGCCGCTGTGACGTACGGTATATATTTTCATGGTGCAAGATGAGCGACATTCTTTTCATAAAAGAGCCGCTCATGTCTGTTTGCGATAGCTGTTCAAATAATAATAAAAGAGGGGGCTACTGCTATCATGCGTCGAGTGATTTTTAATCAAAAAGGTGGCGTCGGCAAATCCAGTATCGTTTGTAACCTGGCGGCAATAAGTGCTTCCAGAGGATATAAGACGCTGGTTGTTGATCTGGATCCGCAGGGTAACTCAACCCAATATTTGCTGGGGAGTAAGGTAGAAAAGCTGCGCCATACGGTGGCAGATTTCTTTGACCAGTCGTTATCCTTTAACCTGTTTTCAAAAGAAGCCAAAGATTTTGTTCATGCCACACCGTTCCCGAATTTGAGCGTAATGCCTTCCAGCCCTAATTTGGGTGAGCTGGAACATAAGCTGGAAACCAAGCATAAAATCTACAAGCTGCGTGATGCTCTGAAAGCACTCAGTGCCGGTTTTGACCGGGTATTTATTGATACCGCCCCGGCTCTGAACTTTTATACCCGCTCTGCACTGATTGCGGCAGACCGCTGCCTGATTCCTTTTGACTGCGATGCCTTTTCGCAACATGCGCTTTACAGTATTCACAGTGAAATTGCCGAGCTGAGTGAAGACCATAATAAGGATTTGATTATTGAAGGCATTATCGTCAATCAATTCCAGCCTCGGGTGAAATTACCCCAAGCGCTGATCGAAGAGATTACCGAAGAAGGTTACCGTGTCCTGCCGGACTATTTGGGGCAGTCGGTTAAAATGCGTGAGTCTCACTGTGCTGCTAAACCACTGATTTACTTTGCACCGGATCATAAACTGACTCAACAATACGAAGCGCTTTTCAACCGGATCGAAGAAGTCGAAGAAGCGGTTGAAGCATAATTGCTTACTTGTCGCAGAAAGTTAGCAGGAACGTCTTGCAATACAGGTGCCTTTGAGACAGAATGCATCTCGCCCGAGCAAGTCGGGCCTGTAATGGTGGACCCTGTCGGTCCCCCCGCAACAGTCAGCTGTGAATCCCGCCAGGTCCGGAAGGAAGCAACGGTAGCAGTGCGAGTGTGTGCCGGGGTGTCGGCTGGCAGGGTTTGCCTCCAGTTTCTCTCTTGATTCCCTTCTTTTTATATTTTAAATAGCTGCTCAGTTTGCGGTATCGTGCAATCTTTCACTGAGTTCGTTAGCATAGAGTTTCCCATAGCCTGCTATTCATTTTGACGGAGACAGCATCACCTGCGTGATCAGCTTGCCTCTTATGCTATGGGTAAATTGAGAAACGGCTGGCTAGATTGCCGTTTGTTCACAGGTCTGTTCGGAGTGCTGATCCGGCTCATGAGCTATCAGGTACTGGCCCGCAAATGGCGGCCAAAAACATTCAAAGAACTGGTAGGGCAAATTCATGTGCTTAAGGCACTGGTGAATGCGCTGGATACCGGACGTTTACACCATGCTTATCTCTTTACCGGTACCCGCGGTGTTGGTAAGACCACCATTGCCCGGATTCTGGCTAAATGCCTGAACTGCGAACAGGGTGTCAGTTCTGAACCCTGTGGCACCTGTTCTGCCTGTACTGAAATTGATGAGGGTCGCTTTGTCGATCTGATTGAAGTCGATGCGGCATCCAGAACCCGTGTTGATGACACCCGCGAGTTGCTGGATAACGTGCAATATGCACCGACCCGTGGCCGTTATAAAGTGTACCTGATTGACGAGGTACACATGCTTTCCATGCATAGTTTCAATGCGTTATTGAAAACGTTGGAAGAGCCGCCTCCCCATATTAAATTCCTGCTTGCGACGACTGATCCACAAAAACTGCCGGTTACCATTCTGTCCCGCTGTTTGCAGTTCGGGCTGAAAAACATGTCCCCAGAACGCATTGTCGGACACCTGAATACTGTACTGGAAGAAGAAAAAGTAACGGTTGAACAGGATGCTCTCTGGCAGTTGGGACGTGCGGCTGATGGCAGTATGCGCGATGCGTTAAGCCTGACCGATCAGGCGATTGCTTTTGGCAACGGTAATGTCACGGCGGCGGATGTCAGTGCCATGCTGGGTACGATCGACCGCAGCCAAGTGTTGCGTTTAGTCGATGTGCTGGTGGCTGGCGATAGTGCCGGGATGCTTAAGGTCGTGGCAGAACTGGCTGAGCATGCACCGGATTATGCGTCAGTATTGGCAGAGTTGCTGTCGGTTCTGCATATGATGGCAATCGGGCAAAGTGTTCCGGGTGCTGTTGATAACAGTCAGGGAGACGGTGAAAGAATTCGCGCCCTGTCGGCACGCGCCACGCCGGAAGATGTGCATCTGTTCTATCAGGTGGGCATGATCGGACGACGGGACTTGCCTTTAGCACCTGATCCGCGTACCGGGTTTGAAATGGCACTGCTGAGAATGCTGGCATTCCGGCCTGATGGTGCGCCAGCTGTTCGTGCAGATCTTCCCGGTGATAGTGGAGGGTTGCCTGCTCCTGAAGAGCAGCCAGCTGATAATGGTGTTGTTGAGGCAAGTGAAAGTGTTGAAACTGCCCCTTCAGCACTGGCTGATGTGAGTACATCTGGTTCGCAACCTGCGGAAGCATCCGCGCTTCAGCCAGCACCGGAACAGCATGTGCCTGAGGAAGTTATATCTCAGGAAGCTATATCTCAGGAAGCTATACCTCAGGAAACAGGGACTTCCTCTACTCCTGCACCAGTCACTGAGTCAGTAACACCTCCGCCTGTTCAGGAAGAACCTGCGATGCCGGATGAGCCTCCTCATCCGGCTGATATGGAAGGTATGTATGCCTCTCATATGTCATCGGAACCACCTCCTGTACAGGAGCCTCCGGAAAATTTTAAGCAGCAACCTGAGTTTACACCGCAGGATTCTCAGGTTGCTGCACGACCATCATCCCAGCCTCCGGCTCAGCAGTCAGTGCAGGCTAAATCTGCAGAACCTGTTGCTCCGCCTCAGTCTGTTGATATGCCGGAAATACTGACCCCTGATAACTGGTGGCAGTTGTTTGAGAATCTCGGTCTGGGTGGTGTAACGGGAACCATTGCTTCCCACTGTGAGTTGATTTCAGTCGCCGATGACCATATAGAGTTAAGACTGGATGAATCGCATGCCACGCTGCATAACCCAACCCATGAACAGCGTATTCAACGGGCGATGTCCGAATTGCTGGGGAAGGCATTGCAGGTTACAGTGGCACCGGGCAGTGTGACGTCCGAAACGCCGGCTGCCCGCAGAGTTCGTCTGAAAGCAGAAAGACTGCAACAGGCAAAAGACAGTATTTACAGTGATGAACATGTGCAGCAACTGGTTGAACTGTTTGCGGCACAGGTGATAGATGAATCCATTGCTCCGCGGGATGTGGTAGAAGAATCTGCGTGAGTATTCATGTGCGAATGAGGTAGATATGCTGAAAGGTGGTATGGGCAACTTGATGAAGCAGGCCCAGAAAATGCAGGAGCAGATGCAGAAGGCTCAGGAAGAGCTGGCAAATGCAGAAGTAACCGGCGAATCCGGTGCCGGTATGGTCAAGGTTGTTATGACCGGCCGTCATGATGTTAAGCGTGTCACTATCGACAGCAGCCTGATGGAAGAAGACAAGGAAATGCTGGAAGACCTGCTGGCCGCAGCAGTGAACGATGCAGTCCGCAAGGTTGAAGTCAACAACCAGGAAAAGATGGCTGACATTACCGGTGGTATGGGTCTGCCGGGCGGCATGAAGATGCCTTTCTGATTCTTAGCAGAATTATTGTTTTAACAATTGTCCCAGCTATTTTTCTAGCAAGAGTGAACTCGACTTATGTCATTCAGCCCGCTGATCAGGGAATTGATGGATGCGCTGCGCTGTCTGCCGGGTATAGGCCCCAAGTCTGCCCAGCGAATGGCGTTTCACCTTTTGGAACGTGATCGTACGGGTGGCCAGCACCTGGCTCAGGCGTTGAGTCGGGCGATGGAGGGCGTCGGGCACTGTCGTCAGTGTCGTACGCTGTGCGAAACAGAGTTATGTAATATCTGCAGTAGCCACAAACGTAACAACGCGCAGTTATGTGTTGTTGAAACGCCGGTTGATGTTCTGGCCATTGAACAGACAGCGGGTTATGACGGCCTGTACTTTGTATTGATGGGGCACCTGTCACCACTTGATGGCATTGGCCCGGCTGATATCGGCATCGACTCATTGATTGAGCGGGTGCGCGCAAACAAAGTCAAAGAGCTGATTCTGGCAACCAATCCTACGGTTGAAGGCGAAGCAACAGCACACTTTATTGCTGAACAGCTGCGCGCTGATGTTGTAGATGTAACCCGTATTGCTCACGGGGTTCCTCTGGGGGGAGAGCTTGAATTTGTTGATGGTGGTACGCTGAGTCATGCGTTTGCCGGTCGTCGTCAGTTTAGCGACTGAACAGTTCATGCTCTCTAATCTAAAAAGCCGCTGTACTCAGCGGCTTTTTAGTTTGAACGGCTGGTTTTAGCCTTGTGGTGCAGGCGCTGCCTGACCCGGTTTTACCGGCGCCGGAACCGTTTTGCTGTCTGGCTGCAGGACACGTGCTTTATTGATAACAACATCCTTTTCCGGAACATCGCTGTAAAAACCCAGCTTATGAGTTGGGGTAGAAGCGATACGGTCTACAACGTCAATGCCTTTGCTGACGCGTCCGAATACGGTGTAGCCCGGATTGCCGGTACTGTGATCAAGGAAGGTATTGTCTTTCTCATTAATAAAAAACTGTGATGTTGCACTGTCCGGGTTATTAGTCCGGGCCATGGCAATCGTGCCGCGCACATTACTGAGTCCGTTGCTGGCTTCATTTTTAACCGGACCACGAGGTTCTTTTTTCTTCATTCCCGGCTCAAAACCGCCGGTCTGCACCATGAAGCCCTTGATCACCCGGTGAAAGATAACACCCTCATAAAAACCGCTGTTTACATAGTCCAGAAAGTTTTTAACAGAAAGCGGTGCCTGCTGAGGCATCAGTTCAAGCACGATGACACCAGCGGAAGTATCCAGCTCAACCTGAGGATTTGTTGTTTCAGGGGAAGAGACAGCGTGCGAGTTCAGCGTGAATATCATTGTCAGCAGTGACAGGGTACGAAGCCAGACTGATTTCATTATCAATATCCTTGGATAAATAATAGCGTCATTAATAGTGCAATTATCGCCTGTTCCTAGCGCGGTTCCAGTGCTAAGTGGCTGGTATCCGGTGGTGGCGGAGCAGGGGATTGATCTGGCTCAACAATATAACCCCGCTGGGGTGAGATATCGAGGTGAGTGGTATCGGGCGTGATGTACTGGCTGCTTTTGGACTCGCTTAACAGGCTGCCGGAAGGGAGGATTTCCCAGTCGGGTGCATCTGCTTTGTGTGTGGTTGTCTCTGGTGTTTTTGGAGGACTCTGGCTTTGAGATTTCTGGGAAGCTTCTGGTTGTTGTTGGGGATGAAGTTCGCATAGAGCGCCTGCTTGAAATAAGGCTTTTTTGTATTTTTCTGCGGTTGTAGTATCGAGGCTATGCTTCAGTATCACTGGTTGTCCGGAGAACATTCGGTCAACTTTTTCTGTAGTTGTTTTAAAGAGCTTTTGCAGGCGAGCCTTTACGGTCGATATATTATTGCCATCGGTTACCTGCCCCTTGAATATCAGGTTGTATTCTTTTTGAGGCATGTGTATAGATTTCCTTGGCTGTTAGCAATATAGATATCAGAGCATTTTATATGGAATATAAGGCGCTTTTTATTGAGCTGATAAGAACTCTTCGACAAACTCCTCCGCTGCTCCCCTTAGTGCATTAACATAAACATCCACGTCTGCTGCCACACGAGCCAGTGTATTGTATTGACCTGGCGTCTGAATGGCTGCCGGGCGATCTTTTCTCATTTGATTTATGAGACCATCGAGCTGCTCTGTTGATATTTTTTCTCCGGTATCGAGGTAATGTTTAACAATTGTTTTTATCGCTACAGCCGTGCCTGAGCGCCCGATTCCCGCAGAGCAATGGCATACGGTGGGGCCTGTCTTGCCGAGATTTTCCTCAAGCATAACGCTGACTAGCGTGTTTTGTACTAAGCTGACCGGGTCGCCAGGGGTTTTATCTTCGATAGGGGTTTCCATATGGATAACCGGTGTATCATTCAATAACACCTTATAAATCTTGGTGCCACCGGGTAACGTGAGAGCACTTTCAGTGCTGACAACAATTGTGTCTCTACCGCTAGGATCTGTGCCTTGAAATACTTTGGGCTTTTCGCCGGGCTTGGGTATGTATTGAATTGTTTTATTCTTGTTTAAATCGGTCTTGTTGGTGAAATCCATAGATATCTGGCTGTGGTTATTCAGAATCATTGCTAGATGTCCATGAATGGTTTTCGCTGAAGGAGCCTGAGCCAGAATATGGGTTCCCCCTAGCAGGTAATTAGCATGTGCCCGATGATTACCAGCATGAGTTGCCTCTGGTGAAGAGATGTTCTTGTACCTCGAAAGCTTTTGGAATGTAGGGTCAGATTCCATTAGGTCGTCTTCTGGCGCAGGTGTAGGTTGTGGCAGGGAGAAAAAATGAGTCTTGATAGCTTGGTTTGTTTGACCTTCTTCAAGTGTTTGCCTGTGATGAGGAGATAGTTTTTTAATGGCGCTTGCCAGAGTCTTAAAAGAGGCTGCCTGAGGAATTACAGGGTTACGCTTTGGCGATGCAGCAGACCGGGGAGGGACAGGTGGCGCCTTATCCTGAACCTGTGTTGACTCTGCCTGACGGGTTTTGGTGCCTTGGGAGGCGCGTTGCTCGGGAGCTGGCTGTTGAGGCTGTAAATAGGGCTTTAACTCGGTTTTGAGGTGTTTCTGGAATTGAGGGCGCCTTTGATATTGTGCTATCAAAGCATTGGCTTCCCGTGAAAATTGACTGTATGGCTTTTTGCCATCACTGAATCGGTCAAGAAGGTTGCCAACTTTTTGGCTTGCAAGTTTTTGAGTAAATACTTTCCTTGCTTTAACAATGTTGGCTGCCGGCACTTTCTGAGTTTCAAATAGCTGCCCGAGTGTTTCATTTAGTTCTTTCACACTTTGCTGTTGTTGTTCATTATTACCATATTCAGATAGTAGTGTTTTAAGCGGACCTAGATCGGCTGGTGTTTTAAGCAAACCATCTGTTGTTGCGGCAATAGCGGGCGGCAGTGTTTCAAAATGGTCAGCACTGGATTCTACTTCAGAGGAGGTAGCTGAATCATAGAGTTCGCTGGAGTATTGATTAGCGGCAGTAAAGAAACTGAGTACTTGTTGAGCGACTGCTACTTTCTGTTTTATAACAGGGCCAATGTCGGTAAATCGTTCATAACGTGAGATAAGTTCATTGGCTTTTGTTTCAATCTCGGTGCTTGAATAGTGATTTTTTTTTGCTTCTTCTACGAATAAATCAGTTTTTTGAGCCGCCCTCTTATCTAGCAGAATTTTAGAGAGGTTGTCTCTGGTCGTATCTGAAATATCAGGGTCTTTAGCTGCTTCATCCCGAAGCTGTTGTGATAGAGCTTTAAGTTTCTGTTGCTCCTGAAGACTATTACCAAATAATTTTAACTTGTTAAATAGCGGGTTAAAGTCAGGTGAATCACCTTTTAATGGTGCTAAATCTTTCTTTGGACCTTTGAGCACCGTTGCGTATGTAGGTTCATTTTGTTGCGTTGGTGTAAATGACTGGGTTTTTGAAGGTACAATTTTTAAAAGCAATTTTGGCAGGAAAGAGTGTTTTTTTATAGTGCGATCATGGCTGCTCTTTTGGGGGGTGGGGGAGAGTTTTAAGTTTTTTGCAGCTAGTATCTGGCTTCGAGATTTATAGCCAGTTATTTTGGTAATGAACCTGTTTAAGCCGGATGCTTTAACCGGGGGGGAAGCACTCTGATCGTGCGGTGTTGATGTATGATAATCAACCGTTCTTTGGTGTCCTGCTACACCTCCTGATCCTTGTGCTGGCATTTGATGCGTCCCTTATCTGACAGTCTGAAATTTAAGATAGAGAAATACCCTTCTACCCAGTGCTATTCCAATTCATTTTGAGACCAAACGCTCCCATCGGGACGCCTGATATCATCAGCTTCATCCAGCAGTTCACTCATAAGAAGACCATGGCTTTCAATGGTTTTTTGGTGGTTTGCCAAAACTTTCTGCAGCCCTTTGGCTACAGCTTTTGCACGCTTATCTCCAGAGACTGTTTCTGCCTGTTTTTGATCTTTTTCCAAGATTTTCACAACGGCTTTCCAGGCATCTGATTTCCTATCGGCAACAAGATTCGCTTCAATATTTTTCAGTACATGAAGGTCTGCCGCCAGATTTCGTTGCCATTGAGGGATGTCATCACTCGTTACACTGCTTTGTGATTCGAGATCCGCCGGAATATTACTCGGAGTGCTGTAAATATTATTTTCAGATCCGGTAGTAGAGCGAGGGACATCATAAGTCGAGTCACTGGACGAGACTTGGGTAGTCAGTTGTTTCTCAGGCTGGATGCTGGCAGCTTTTCTTTCTGCCAGCGGTGTTGTTCTTCTTTGTTGGCTTCTATCAACTACCGCATATTCATCACCGTTGCCAGCCTGAATATGATCTATTGGTTCCTTTCTATCGTTTGAAGTTGTAGGGGTGCTGTAAGTTGGTTCAGATGTAGCCTGACTTTTAGCAGGTGTTTTTCTGGGTGCAGGAACTGGCGGTGCCGGAGGCGTGAGCCTCTGCCCGGCAATTTTTTGTGGAACTCTTGCAGTTATAGGGGGAGCTACTTGAACCTTGGCCTTACTGATGGTTTTGCCAAATTTCTCTGTAATAGCATTGTATTGAGCCCTCAGGAACTCACGCTGAGCCGGTAGTGATGCCTCTTCCTTTTTTAACTGATCATGCTTTCTCAGTACCTTCACAATAGCTCTGCGTGCTCTGAAGCCTTTGTTCTTTGTGCGAAGCTCTTTTCTCAGGTTGTTGAGCATCTCAAGGTCGGACTGAATTTGCTCTTCATCTCCAATGGCGGATGCAGTTTCTTCCGTTTTAAGTGCGGGAATTTCATCGTAGATGGCTTCAGTACTGAGCCCTGTATCGTGGAGCTTGTTCGGATGATCATCTGTAGCAGGCTTTTTTAAGTGAGCCGGTTTTTCTGCTATAGGAGGTTTGGTTTTAGGCTTGGTTGAACCCTCAGGTTGCAATGCTTCTCTTGCTTTTGCTGCTTCTGTAGCGATGTCTTTTTGCAGTGTTTTGACTGAGTCGGTTAGCTTTGCTTTGGTAGCGTCAGGCGTATAGCTGCCAGTGTTAATATGGAAGAAACGCTTTACAGAATCTTTAAAGTTTCTGAACCCTCTTGCAATCCTTTTTCCCAGCGGGATATCTGGCGCTCGCTGACCACGGGCTTGTTGCCCAGTGATTTTTTCAAGGGCTTCCCTGTTAGCGACAGAAACCTTACGTTTATTGGAAAAAGCTGAGCCAGTTTCGGACACTGCAGGCTGCTCTGCCTTTGGCGCATCCTCGGGTGTGCTCTGCACCTGCACTGGCTGATTGCTGTTGTTGCCTACGTTACCGCTTTGCATGCTACTTCATCCCTGAATGTAGAATTTTTTAAAGACCTATTTCATTAGCATAGGCTACTGGTATGAAGTAAATGAGGTTGTAGGTTTTGTTTAATAACTATTTTTAATATATTTCAAGTTTTTAATTTCCTATGTTTCGATTCTTCCCCTGTTTCTACGCAGGCATCTCTTAAACGGAATGCATATAAAGGTGATAGCACTTTTCGTCTTTTGCAGTACTTTAGAGGGCGACAGATAGTGGACAGCTTGCTGCGCCAGTGAGATCGACTGTGGAATAATATGAAAAGCTCCCAATAATGTCAGTGTACTAATGGCATAGGCTGTTGATTCAGGTGTATAACTCTGAATGCTGCCCTGGGCAATGGTAGTGTCATTTATTTCCTGACAGGATGTATTTGATGAGGCATTCATGCTAACAGAGGCGTTGGTTGTCATGGTGATGAATGATACATCAATCGCTGGTCCCCCTATCAGGTATACCACCCAAACCCCGGTAACAATCACGAGAACACAGGCATGACGAATAAAGCGGCGATCTTTTTTTAGCACAACTTTGTCTATTACTTCTTTGATACCGACGACCGGGGGAACATTATTTTTGTTCTTGGCAGATTTACCCTGAAGAATAAAGTGCTGGTGTATGTGTTCGGCTTCCTCTGTATCCAGACGAGCAATCTGTCGGTGGAAGGCCATCGTTTTTCTATGCTTCAGAACACAATTTCGGCTGGTGTCACTATCGTCTGTACACAGGCAGTCTTCCCCAGCACAGATATGCCGCTGATTATACCGCCTGATACGGTTTCCCAGTTTACCGGCAATCAATGCTGCCATTGCCTGGATGTAAGGCGGTGTTATCATTATCACAACTCGCATCACGCCGGGAAACCAGTGCATTTCTCCCATTTCAAAAGAGGTTACTCTTCCTGTCACTTGCTCAGCCGTTTGACAGTCAACAGGGGAACTAATGACCGTAGCAATAATTTCTTCCGCAGGGTGGTGATAAACAACGAGTGAGCACCCGAAAAAAGCTGACCAGCTAAGTATTGTTGTTAAAAAATCAGCTGTTTTGGACAGTGTCGTTGATATATGAGTGCGGCAGGCATTCAAGTTTTTTCGGTGGGCCGGTGGAGCAGGGTCAAGTCCTTCATTCTCTAGCCATAAGGCAACGGCCTTCATTGCCACTTGTTGGCGCCTGAGAGGGAGCTTGTGGAAATCAAGTGTGATCAGGCTGTGTATGTCAGTAGTGGAAGGTATTGTATTAGAGAGTGCGGAGTCTGTTCTGGTAAATTCCCATTGATCCTGATCAATAACTTCTGTTTCTGGAGAGTCTGGACGACAGGAGCTGACAGAAATTGTGTCCGCTTCTAAATGGCTGTTGTTACGCCGCCGCAATACCGAGCAAGGTGTTGAGCGAACACTATTATCAATAGCGGGAGAGAGAGTCGACAAATCTGGAGGGGAGTCCAGGCTGCGTGCAATAATTTCATGGAGGGGGATGGGGTCATCCATTAAAGGAGGATGCACCTCACTGGAGTCAGAATCCTCTATTGAATCGAATTCATGTGCATGTTCAACCGGCATAGGGTCACCAGACACACAACCAAGACTGGAGAGGGGGGGCTCCTGATATTTGTCGCTATAGTGGGGTGGAGCTCCTGCTGATATGTGCTTTTCGAAATCATTGGTCGAGAGTGCTGTATCAGTTAGAGAAGAATAGCCAGAATCGGGTTCACTATCTGTAGAGTTAAATGACGCGAGTGAATGGCGTGAAGTAAATGGTGAGGGCTCTTGTTGTTTCTCAATTGATTTTTGTGATTGATATCTTTTAAGGGGTGTACTTTTTGTATGTGATGGATCAAGCAGGATACCTGTTGAAGGTTTAAAAGATTCACTTTTTGGGGTGCCTTGAGGTGCTGGAAGCGAAGGCAGAGATTTTGATCTTGATAATGTCTTTTGTGCTATTGCTGGCGAGCAATGAATTAGCGCTTCACACAATAGCAAAAATATGATGGCAACAAATAACCGGGTGTATAATGGTTGGTGTTTTCGAACTTGCCGTGAACAAATCAGGTCACGATTTTCTGTTATGCAGAGATAAACACCAGTCAGCATGACCGGAGCCCCCCTCAATACAGTTAATAGCAGCCACTCTGAGTATGGTTTAAGTTTAGATAAAAGAAATAAAATTAAACGACATTATGGTTGTAAAGTTTTTTATAAATTTTTTAATTGGTTAATTTTATGGCTTCAGGTATATGAATGCAGATAAATGTTCATATACCTGAAGACAGGTGTAGTTTATTTGCCTGCCTGAGCCCGCATTAACAGATAGAGCTCAACCATCACGTCAGGAATCTGCAGGCACATATCGTCTACCAGCGCTTTATCCCTGAGCATCTCACGGAACTCTGCTTCATCATCAAACAGGCCGGAAGCCAGCATAACTGGAAGTAAAAGCTCACTGACTTCCTGTTCATTGTCCGAGAACCAGGCAGGTTCATTCAGAAATACCGCTTCCATAAAACCAAAAGCCCAGGCGCGCAGAGCTGACTCGTCCGGATCTTTACCCAACTCCAGTTCGCAGGGAATATTCAGATCTTCGTCTTCATTGATTTCCCGGTCGATCTGGGTACGAAGATCCTGCAGTGCCTGATGGACCTGCTGCTTTTCACTGTCACCCTGCCATTTGGGTTCCGTATTGAACAGGCTTTCCATCCACTGCTGTTCTGAGACTTTCTCTGGTGAAATGGCTAAAGCCGTCAGAAAACCATGAGTTGCGACGAAATCCAGAGCCTCTTCGTCTACACGCTCAGACAGCAGAAATTCTTCCAGAAAAGCTTCGGAATCGAGGGGCATTCCATTCTGTTTCATTGATCAGGTGCCATCAAAAAGAAAATGCGATTGTACTGTGCTCTGTCAATGCTGGGTAGTGTCAGGTTAGCTCACTGACTTATATCCATATTTTCATGGCTGCTTAATATGACTAATGCCTTAGGCTGGTTATCCAGACATGCTGTCGGACGGCAAGTCTGGACGAAGAGTGATTACCTGAGGGTGGGTGGGCACTTTGGGCTCAGTCTTGTTGAGGAGCCTCTGGATCTGTCTTTTTCCTTAATGCTTGTATTAACTGTTCATTACCATGCATCTCTGCTCTCTCGAGGGGGGTAAAACTGTTGCTATCAGCATTCATGGTTGGATCTGCACCGGCTGCTAGTAATTTCAAGGCTGCATCCGTATCGTTATTAGAGCATGCCTTATCCGGGGCAGTATAACCTGAACTGTTACGGGCATTGATATCGACGCCTGCAGCTAGAAAGGCTGGAATCATATCAACCATCCCGTTGCTAATGGTCATATCTATCAGGTCAGCACCTTGTTCCAAACTGGCTTGTGCTCCGTTTTTCAGCAACACCAGAGCGCTATCAATGCTGCGATGTAGAATAGCCCAGGAGAGTGCAGTATTGCCTTCGTTGTCCTGGGCATTGATATCAATGCTTGCTGCTATCAGAGCTGGAAGAACATCAGTCATTTCATTGAGAATGGCCATGTTTATCAGAGATGCCGTATGTTGAGGGCTTACTTGTGCCCCGTTTTTTAGCAATGCAAGAATTCCATCTTCATTGTGATTCAAAATGGCCTGATAAAGCGCCGTATTACCTTCGCTGTCTTCAGCATTGATATCCGCACCTGCCTGTATCAGGTCCGGAATAAGGTTGGTCATCCCATTAATGATTGCCATGCTTATCAGGGAGGCGCTGTTTTGCGGGTTGACTTGCGCCCCGTTTTGTGGTAATGACAGAGCACCGGCAGTATTTTGATTCAGAATGGTACGGGTAAATGGGGTGGTCTGCCCTGTAGTGTCTGGGGTGTTTATATCAGCACTTGCCTGAACCAGAAGTGGTATAAGATGAATCATTTCGCTACTGATGACCGTATATAGCATGTCAGCACATTTCTCTGGGTTGACCTTTGCGCCGTTTTGTAACAATGCTAGGGCAGCATCGATATTTTGACTGTAAATGGCCGATTCTAATGGCGTATAGCCTAAATCATCATGTGCGTTGATATCAGCACCGGCGGCTATCAGCGCTGGAATGATATCGATCATTCCATTGCGGATGGCCGTATTTATCATCTCTGTGCTTCGCTCCGGATTAACTGTTACTCCGCTTTTTAGGAGTTGTGTTGCAGATGTTACCTTCCTTTCTTCTATGGCGATTCGTAGAGGTGTAGACCCATCGGAATCTATAGCATTTGGGTTGATGCATCTGGATAATAATGTACTGATTAGTTCCGGATTGTCATTTTTAGCTGCTTGATGGAGCCATGTTTGGTGATTGGGGAAAATGGGAGCATCTATATCGAGACACTGTTCAGCCAGTGTGCTTAGGAGACTATGATATGTCGGAAATCCTGATAGAAAACTAGCCAGAGCATGAAGTTTTTCCTGTTTGGGTTCAAATTTTTTCAGAAGTGTTTCGCTGCGGGTTTGTTGGTCGTGACTTAAGTGTTCAAGAGCTCTGGACTTTACCCCTGGTGCACTAAAGCTACAAAAGCAGCAACCGGGGCTACTTCCTCTGAAGGACATGCTGTGCTTGAGGCTTTTGATGAGCTTCGGAACTGCTCCCGAGGTATGAAGGGGGAAGTTGAGCATACCGGCCCTTTTTTTTCGATAATCAGGTTTTGGTCAAATAATTCAAACCCGTTAGTACTGACACCCATAGCGAAGGTATGCTTCTCGATGGCAAATCGAATGACGATAGGTGGCAATTCTGGTTGCTGTTGGTAGCCTCTCTGAAGGCTAGACAGCATAGTGGTCAGGAATGCTTCACTGTCTTTATGATTCTTGTGCAGAAATGCTCCTTCCCATAATTTGGGGTATCCCTGAACCTCTTCAGAACCCTCAGTCGAATCATTATCGAATGTTGTGGGCATGGCATAGGCAGTCAGGCTGTCTTCATCTTGGTTGTATGAGCCCACTTCTGCTCCCAAATCAGTCAGGGCTGGTTTCTGCGAAATGATTAGCGTATCTAGCAGCGCCCTTAGTTCCAACAACTCCAGCTCACCTTCTGTCAGCGGAGTTGTGGAATGGCCTTGGCAAGCGTTAGAGGCCACTTTATCTCGCACATGTATAAATGCATCGCCCAAGTCATCAAAGGTAGTACTACCCACTTTAACAGGAGAGCCTGGCTTGGCGGTCAGAAGACACATTTTTCGCTTGAAGCTGGCCAGATCGCCGCTTAGAAATGCTTGCCGGAACCAGTCTGATAACCCGTGGCAGATTCCATCGCTGAAATCCTGCTCCATTTTTTCTGGCCCTTTGAACAGCTCGGCATGTCCGGTTTGCATGCCAATTCGTGTAAGGTGGTGTACCAGTAGGTCATAAGGGTTATCGGGAACGCTTGTAAACTCTCTGGCTTCATGCTCAAGCCTTTGTAGTGTATCAAGTGCAGGCAGGTCCTGTAATTTGTGTTTCTCTTTGTGTTGAATGAGTTCCTTCTTAATTTTTGAAAGTCGAGTTCTCAGGCTGGACGCTGAAGGCTTGCTAAAGCCGGGGGAATGGCAGGGTTGTTTCAGAAATTTATTAAGTGTGGCGCTGGGTGTCTGGTATATACAGACATCCCGCCCATCCCAGTTAACGGTTTGATCTGCCTGTTTATCATCTGATTCGGATGACTCGACCATTAGACTTTTAATGAAAGCGCTTCTCACCTGATAAAAATCGTATGGCATGCCCTAGTCTTCCCTGACAGTTGAAACTTTAAGGTGTTTTTTTCAGTGTAGTGTTATTTACAGTATCAGGGACTGTGAGTTCTGCTGTTGTTTGATGCATTCTTGTTAAGCGTGACCGTGCTCAGTCAATGTTGGATAGTGCCGGGTTGACTACTGATCAGGAGTCTCTCTGTGACTGGCGCGCGGGTTCCTCAAATAAAGGTATAATGTGGCACACGTTTCACCCGGTTTCATGGATGCTGAATATGGCGACTGCAGCACTTGATGTTCTGCGTAATGTTTTTGGATATGAGTCTTTCAGGGGCGACCAGCACGCCATTATAGGGCAGGTGGTATCAGGGCGGGATGCGCTGGTGTTGATGCCGACCGGAGGCGGAAAGTCTCTGTGCTATCAGATACCGGCAAGAGTACGTCCGGGGGTAGCCATTGTAGTTTCGCCATTGATTGCCCTGATGCAGGATCAGGTTGAGAATCTGAATCAACTTGGCTTTAAGGCGGCCTTTCTGAATTCAGCCCTTTCTGCCGGAGAACAGCGGGAAATTGAATGGCAGGTGCAGCGGGGTGAGCTTGAATTGCTGTACATGGCTCCTGAACGCTTGCTGCAGGAGCGCACGTTGATGTTGCTCGGGCAAATTGATGTGTCACTGTTTGCGATTGATGAAGCTCACTGTGTTTCGCAATGGGGGCATGATTTCCGGCCTGAGTATCGTCGGTTGTTAGTACTGAAAGAACGCTTTCCTGATATTCCACGTATAGCGCTGACGGCGACAGCTGATGACCGCACACGTGGGGAAATTGTTGAGCGCCTTGGGTTGGAACAGGCGAAGGTTTATATCAGCAGTTTTGACAGGCCGAATATCTTTTACCGCATTACTCAGAAACAGCAGGCGAAGAAACAGCTATTAAACTTTATCCGACAGTCGCATCCGGAAGATGCCGGGATCGTTTATTGTCTTTCCCGTCGTAAGGTGGAAGAAATAGCTGTCTGGTTGAGTGAGCAGGGGCTGAAGGCTTTGCCTTATCACGCGGGTCTCAGCAGTGAAGAAAGGGCGCGTAATCAGCAGCGCTTCCTGAAGGAAGAGGGGCTGGTTATTGTTGCCACCATCGCATTCGGTATGGGTATTGATAAGCCAGATGTTCGGTTTGTAGCGCATCTTGATCTGCCGCGTAGTATTGAAGCTTACTATCAGGAAACCGGTCGTGCCGGGCGGGATGGTTTGCCTGCGGATGCCTGGATGACCTATGGTCTGCAGGATGTGATTCTTCTCCGGCAATTACGTGAGCAGTCTGATCTCGATGCCCAGATACGCCGGATCGAGCAGCAGAAACTGGAAGCGATGCTGGCGCTTTGTGAAGTCACGGGGTGTCGTCGTCAGGCATTGCTTGAATATTTCGGTGAGCATCTTGAAAAGCCCTGTGGGCATTGTGATCTGTGTGTTGACCCTACACCGGTCTGGGATGGAACTGATGTGGCCCGCAAAGCGTTATCCTGCGTTTATCGTACGGGGCAATTATATGGTGTTGCACATTTATGTGATGTTCTGCTGGGCAAAACATCCGACAAAATCACTAATGCCCGACATAATCAGGTTTCAACTTATGGTATTGGTAAAGATTTGAACCTCAGCCAGTGGCGCTCCGTATTCCGGCAGCTCATTGCCAGAGGGTATCTGAATGTTGATGTGGACGGTCATGGGGGTCTGAAACTAAATGAAAAATGTCGTGCTTTGCTACGCAATGAAGAAACCCTGATGTTGCGGGAAGACAGTGGCAAAAAGTTTACGGTCGTAGAAAAGCGTCAGGCAGCCGATATGCCAGAGCTTGCGACCGAAGAAGATCATCAGCTCTGGGATAGCCTGCGTGAGCTCAGACGTACGCTGGCAGCTGAACAGGATGTTGCCCCTTATATGATTTTTAATGACCGAACCCTGCGGGAAATGGTGGCATTCAAACCGGCTTCCCGTGCTGATCTTTTGCGTTTGAATGGTGTAGGGCAGCACAAGCTGGAAATGTATGGTGATGCTTTTCTGAACCTGATTAATAATCAGTGCGATAAAGCCCGTGTCGAGCAGTTAAGGCAGGATCGTGATGAGATTGTCGAACAGGTGAAATCAGGTCTGTCAGTCGAAGCGATTGCTGCAGACCGCCGGATAACTGAAAGTACCGTTTACGCCCATATGGCCCGAGCCATTCGTGAAGGCTCCGTTCTGCTGAGTGAGCTGGTGGCTATACAGCGAGAGCATTTGCTGGATATTCGGCAGCAACTTGAGCAGTCACGAGACGGGTCAGTTATTAAATCACTCCAGAAGCAATACAGTGATTTGTATCCTCGCGGTGTGCTGCGCTGTGTGTTGGCTGAGATACAAAAGCACTCTGTCCAGCAGGAAGTCGTAAATAGCGTTTGAAACTTTCAGGTATTGGTGACTGGCTGTTTATATTTCACGGCCTGCCCGCAGGACTGACAAAGGTAGATTGTTCCCCGCCTGGCTCGGTTATGACGAATGCTGGTAAGCGGTATTTCCCGTCCCGCACAGCCACATTCGTAAATATAGCGGCGGCGGGTTGTACTGCGAATGTCGTAAGAATGGCAACGCTCTGCAGGTAGTTTATAAACCTCCTCCATCACGTATTTCCATTCTTTGCCGTGGGGGCGGATTTTATCGCCAAATACTGCGGGCGCTATCAGATGAGCAACTTCATGGGCAACTGTCTGCTGAATGAAGTGGTCTCTGTTTTCTCTTAGAAGCACCGGGTTGAGCCGGATCAGGTTTTGGTCCGGCCAGGCTTGTCCGGCTGTTTCTCCCCGCAGGTTAAATTGAATATCAGGTAGAGGAAACGGGCGACGAAAATGTTTACTGGCTGTTTCAACCAGAGACGTGACCCGTAATGCTATTGTTGATCTGTCGTTTGAGATATTCATGTCAGCGCCTGCCAGTCAGCATCAAGAATAGAAAGCAATACAAACTGGTACTCGCGTGTTTATTTACGAGCACTGTCGATTGTTTTGATTAAGAGCCTGCGAGGACAACAGTCTATAAACACTCGGTATTCCTTGCCAGTCGGGGAACCGCGTATTTTTAACATGTTTTGAAATATTGGGTGGGATTGCTATCACCGAATGAGTAAGAAATGTACTGTCGACAACTTTGCTGACAGTATTTTTGGGAAGGCTCTTCAGTATCTGTATGTCTGCATTACAGGTACTCGGGGCCGATATCCATTCCCCAGAAAATAACGGTAATGGCCAACATGGCGACCAGCATGACCAAACCAATACAGAGTATGGCACTGGCAAAAACAAAACCTTTTTCTTTGGGTAAGTCCATAAAGACCGGTAATCCGGTATACAGCAGCCAGGCGCAGTAACTGACAGCTGCGATACTGGCGATCATGGCCAGCCAGAGTGAAGGCCAGAGGGCGCTGATTCCGGCCAGGAAAAGCGGGGTTGCCGTATAAGCGCTGAAGGCAATGCAGTCTGAGAGTGCGGGTTTCCGGTCAAAGGTTTGTGAAAGCCACTGAATATAAGCCCCCATCACCGCAACACCGACCAGCATGGCACACCAGGCCAAAATCGACATGGTTGCTGCGCTTTCCGGGGTCAGGCGCTGGATTTCGCCCCCGCCGGGTAGGGTCCAGCCAGTGAGGGTAGTCCCTATATATCCGCAGACTGCCGGTATAGTCGCCAGTAAAAGTATGTGGGATAAATAGAGTTTGAATATACTTGAGTGTTCCTGACGGATACTATGCCATTCGCGGTCAGGGTGAGCCATAAGACCCCAGACATGGGTGAGAATCATCGCGTTTATTCCTCCAAAGCCGGCCGGACTCTCTAGGTGAGACGACAGCAGTTCGAGCCGGAGGGTTTAATGTTATTATTATCGCGTTTTTGTGATGTGCCAGCCGATTCGGTGCTAGTTATATAAAGCGTAAAATTACTGACATCCATTTATTTAACCAGTCATACACAAAGAAATACAGTTTTCCTTATCTTGGGCGATTGAATTTGTATTAGCATGGCGACTCGCCATGATATGGAAATGCTGCCAGCTTTGCTCAACAACAGTATTTTCGGTGAATACAAACAATTTTCTGCGGAGTTTGAATGCAAAGAGTCCTGTCTGCCGTTACTTTTGTGCTGTTTCTTCTGGTGTGCCTGCACTTCAGTTTGGGTCACTGGAGCCTTGGCAACCGGTCTGCTGGTGTCCAGCCGGAAACTGCTGCAGTTCAGCCTGAAGCAGCAAAGGCTGTCGAGATTACAGCGATTGAAGTGATCGAAGAAACCGTTGAAATTGAAACCACTGCACCGGCTGAAGTAGATACCGGCGATTTGCCTGACTTCGGGGCCATTGCTGATGTGAAAGAAAAGAAAGAAACTTTCTTCAGCTTTATCCGGGCTTTTGCTGAAGAAGAGAACCGTAAGATTATCGCTGACCGCCAGCGCATCATCACTATTCGCGATGATCTGGCGGCGGATGAAGATGATCTTGAGTGGGTGCAGGCGCTGGCACGTCGTTACCGTATGTCACCGGAGCAGGTGATGGATGAAGCCTGGTTTGATGATCTGTTGAAGCGAGTCGATCAGTTGCCTGTCTCAATGGTACTGGCACAGGCGGCTAATGAATCGGGCTGGGGCACCTCCCGTTTTGCCCGTCAGGGTAATAACCTGTTCGGTCAGTGGTGCTTCTCTTCAGGCTGCGGCATTGTGCCGGAAGGTCGCCCGGAAGGTGCAAGCTATGAAGTGCGTCGCTTTGATAGTGTGGGTGACTCTGTTGCGGCTTATTTCCTTAACCTGAATACTCACCCGGGTTATGAAGCACTGCGGGAACTGCGTCGCAATGGTCGCGACAGTGAATCATTTATCACCGGGCTTTATCTGGCGCAGGGGCTGCATGTGTATTCCGAGCGTGGTCATGAGTATGTTGAAGAGATCAGCTCAATGATTCGCTACAACGATCTGATCCGTTATGATGCGCCCACTTCAGCGGCAGATGCTTCTGCCGTTGTCGCTCAGGACTGGCTGGATCGTTCTTCTTCTTGATGTTTCGATAAAAGCAGACCTTAAAAACCGGTTGCCGGAATGATCTGGCAACCGGTTTTTTTACACGTGGATCAAGGCTGTAATAGTATATAAGGGACAAAAGGCCTTCAGGTTTGAAGCAAATGTCCAAAATAAAAACAATGGCACGGATGAAGTTGTTCTGCTGGTTACTGACCGGAGTCTTCGCGGTTGCTGCACATGCTGCCCCGGAAAGCGAATATTGGGCACTCTGGGATCAGAGTAATGAAAAATCCGTGGAGAAAATCAGTCACTCTTTATGGCAGGAATTGTTGACCAGTTATCTGGAAGATGTTTCCGGCGGGCATTATCGGGTTTTCGATTATCGGGCGGTAACTGCTGCAGATGATAAAAAACTCGATGAATATCTGCAAAAACTACAAAATATTGACCCGAGAAAATACAGCAAAGCTGAGCAGTTTGCTTACTGGGTTAATCTCTATAATGCCCGCACGGTTGCTCATATTCTTGACAATTACCCTGTCGAATCAATTACAAAAACCGGGAGTGGCTGGTTTAGCTTTGGTCCCTGGAATGATGACTTGCTTAACGTGGCGGGCACCAGGCTTACCCTGAATGATATCGAACACCGTATTCTGCGCCCGCTCTGGCAGGACAAGCGCATCCATTATGTGGTGAATTGCGCCAGTCTGGGATGTCCTGACTTACCTGAGCAGGCACTGACGGCAGAGAATCATGAAATCATGCTGGAAGTCGCGGCAACACGTTTTATTCGTCAGCCCAAAGGTGCCAGCTTTACTGATGGCCGACTGGCTTTGTCCCGCATCTACGAATGGTATGCCGATGATTTTGGTGAAAGGTGGCAGGATCTGCAACGGCATCTGGCGCAATACCTTGAACCGGAGCTCAAATCCAGAATGCTGCAATACGGTGGCCCGGTAGAATATCAATACGACTGGAAGCTGAACGAGCCGGATGAGTCCCTCTGGAAAGAACCAGAGGGACGGGGCAATGAAGAAGAGCCGGAGTAACGGAAGGATAATCAGCCAGCGAATTGCACAATGCTGACAGGCTGGGCTTCGACTTCTTCTTCACCGAGTTCTTCAGCGGAAGGCTTCCAGCTAACGTCCGGCTTATCGAAAGCGGTATCGCCATCTTCAACCGGTTGCCCGGTGGCCTTCAGGTTGACGAAGTCAAACAGGCGCGGGTCGGCCAGATGGGATGGAGCAACGTTGGTGACCGCTTTGAACATGCTTTCAATACGGCCCGGGAAGCGCTTGTCCCATTCGGTCAGCATCTGCTTGATCGCCTGACGCTGCAGATTTTCCTGAGAGCCACACAGGTTGCAGGGGATAATCGGGAAGTCTTTCTGTTCAGTAAACTGGATGATGTCTTTTTCACGGCAGTATGCCAGCGGGCGGATCACTATGTTCTTGCCATCATCACTGACCAGCTTTGGAGGCATGCTCTTCAGCTTGCCGCCGTAGAACATGTTCAGGAACAGGGTCTCCAGAATATCTTCCCGGTGGTGGCCCAGAGCAATCTTGGTCGCACCGATTTCAGCAGCGGTACGGTACAGAATGCCACGACGCAGGCGTGAACACAGGGCGCAGGTGGTTTTACCTTCTGGTACCTTTTCTTTGACGATACTGTAGGTGTCTTCTTCGACGATACGGTAGTCAACGCCGATGGATTGCAGGTAGTCCGGCAGAATGTGTTCCGGGAAGCCCGGCTGCTTCTGATCAAGATTGACTGCGGTGACTTTGAAGCTGACCGGTGCATATTTCTGCAGGTTAAGCAGAATATCCAGCATGGCATAGCTATCCTTTCCGCCGGAAAGGCAGCACATGATATGGTCGCCATCTTCAATCATATTGAAGTCGGCAATGGCCCGCCCTACATTGCGTCGCAGGCGCTTCTGTAGTTTGTTGAAGTTAGCCTTCTGGCCTTTTGAAAGTGTCGGGTTTTCAGTATTCGTCATGTAGGGAGCCATGCCCTGAAGGTCGTCATGCGTCCTGCAGGGTGTATGTTGTCATGATTAATAAGAGAGCAATTATAAACAATTGTGGCAGCAGAGGCAGTTGCGGTGCGCCGAAGCCCTTATCCGACAAGCGTTATAACAAAAAGATGAAATTACATACCGAACAGCCAGCTTCCGCCTAAAATGCATTGAAGCCGCAAAAAAAGTAAGAGGAAAAAGAAAACAATGAGCCGTTTCGACAAGTTTCAAACGATACTAATCCAACGCCGATCCGAGCTGGAAGCCCGCTTGGGTAAAATTACCCGTGATGTCTCTAAAAAAGCCAGTGCTGACTGGTCTGAACAGGCTCAGGAGCGTGAGAATGATGAAGTGCTGGATGCGCTGGGTAATGAAACTGAGTCGGAATTACGGCTGGTTGTAAAAGCGCTCGAGCGGATTAAAGAAGAAGAATATGGTATCTGTGAGCGTTGTGGTGTTGATATTCCTGAAGCTCGTTTGGAAGTCATGCCCTATGCCGCACTGTGTGTGAAATGCGCTAGTGCTGATACGCCGTAATAGTGGATGTAGTCGAAGCGAGTTGACTGGCAGGTGCTGACTCTTCCGTAATCAGCATTTGGTAGTTCGCGACAAAGGATTCCACCGTACCATGCGCATGGCTGTGGTAATGCCGGTGCCAGTATCGCCCCAGCAGTTGCAGGTCATCAGCAGCCTGATCCGGTAGCGGTTGCCCGGTACGCAGGTAGACAACCCAGGCAATAGCTGTTGCATAAGAAAGGTTGGTTGCCAGTTCAAGGTGAGGATGAGACAGAAATTCCCGTTGGCTGGCAAGACCGCGTATCTTGCTGGCCAGATCAGGATCTTTGGCCAGATACTTGTCCCAGATGTTTTTATGCATCTGAGGACTGATCTGGTAAATACCAAGTGCGCGATGATTAGCCTGTTTAAGATGAAATCCGAGTCCAGATTCCTGCGCCGCAGTTCCCAGTAACAGGTTTTCAGCGGCGGGGCTCCATTGCTTCAGATGACGCAGGGTCGGTCTGACTACATAACGGCGCAACTCGTCGGCACAAATGCCCATGATAGATCCTGATATTACCCATGTGATTCTTCGAATCACGGATAAAAGGATTATCGGCGTGTGGTATATGAACTGTAATGACGGTCAGAGGAGAGAGGGAAAGTCATAAAACCTGCTTCTTTTGAAACAGGTTTTATGGCTGCAGGATCAGATCAGAAGACGTTGGTAAGTTCCAGATGTTCCTGAGTTTTACCACCGGCCATCCGGCACAGAGACTGAGAGTCAATAATCTCAATCTCCTTACCAACCGCAGAGATCAGTTCCTGCTTCTGGAAGCGGGTAAATACCCGGCTGACCGTTTCTACTGCCAGCCCCAGATAGTTGCCCATCTCGTTACGGGACATGGACAGTCGGAAAGACTGGGAAGAAAAACCGCGACGGCGGAAGCGGGAAGCCAGATTCACCAGGAAAGTGGCAATCCGCTCATCAGCATTTTTCTTGCTCAGCAGCAGCATCATCTGCTGATCGTCACGAATTTCCTTGCTCATGATCCGCATCAGCTGTCGGCGCAGCTGTGGGTGGTCACCCGCCAGTTCTTCCAGTTTGTCGAATGGAATTTCGCAGACCATGGTGGTTTCCATTGCCTGCGCAGACACTGGATAGGAATCAGTATCCATACCACTCAGACCTACCAGTTCGCTGGGAAGATGAAAGCCGGTAATCTGCTCTTCACCTTCATTGGTCGATGTGTAGGTTTTCAGTGAACCGGAACGTACGGCAAAAACAGATACAAAGGGGTCGCCTTCCAGAAACAGGTGCTCTCCCTTTTTCAAAGGGCGGCCGCGCTTGATAATCTGATCCAGCCCGACAATATCTTCCTCATAACGCAGTGCGATTGGCAGGCACAGCGGGCTTAAACTGCAATCCTTGCAGGATACATTCGATGTCTGGCGAATGTTGGCCTGTCTGACAGGCGTTTGCCGTATGTTCAGCTTGGATGTCATCAAAGGTGGCCTCTCACACAACCATACGTAAACTCAGCAGAGATTCCCATGAGTCTCGTAGCTGTTTACGTAGGTAAAAACTCATCACGCACATAGTCAGCAGGAAATGATTATCTTTACCTGCTGTTGACTATGTGCTGTCAGAGCACTGACAAAATCATTGTTGATCTGTGGCCGAACGCAGATGGTTAGCGGCTTTTCGAATCAGGTGAGGCCATTCTATGCGAATGTTCCACAATCTGTAAGATGGTAATGACCGAAGTCAATGTTTACAGGTCGTCTTAAGAATGTCTGGTTATATTTGTTCTAAATGACTCGTGAATACCTGTTTGCGTGTGTTTTTTTGTTTAAGTGAGCGTCGAAGATCATGCAGATATTACGTACTAGCAGGCGTCCCGTGGGAAGTACCCTGATCTGCTTGTTGGAAAATGTCAGTAAACCGTCAGCCTCCATCTGTCGTAAAACAGGTAAGGCATCATCAAAATAGGCATTGAAGTTAATTAAAAAACTTTGTTCGATGTCTGAAATATCCAGTGCAAAATGACAGATCAGTTCATTAATCACGTTTTGGCGAATATGGTCGTCCTGAGTCATTTCGAGCCCGCGGTAATGTGCCAGATGATCCTGAGCAATGGCTTCTGTGTAAGGCTCTATCCGCACCGGGTTTTGCACGTAAAGCCCGTCAACTTTACTGATGGATGAAACCCCAAGCCCGATCAGATCACAGTGACTATGAGTCGTGTAACCCTGAAAATTACGGTGCAGGGTGCCGCTCTCCTGAGCTATTGCCAGCTCATCGTCGGGTAATGCAAAGTGATCCATGCCTATAAAGACATAGCCTGCCTGCTGCAGCTTTTTGGTTGTCTGTTCAAGTATCTTCAGTTTTTCTTCCGGCGAAGGCAGTTCGCTTTCATTGATACGTCGCTGTGGCAGAAAACGTTCCGGTAAATGTGCATAGTTAAATACTGATAACCTGTCGGGGCGCATTTCAATCACCCGGTCGACGGTTTTCAGAAAGGATTCACAGGTCTGGTGTGGCAACCCGTAAATCAGATCCATGTTAATAGAACTGAAGCACATGGCACGTGCTGCATCCAGAACAGACTGTGTAAGTTCCTGACTTTGAATACGGTTGATGGCCCGTTGCACTTTCGGGTCAAAATCCTGCACACCCAGACTGATGCGGTTGAAACCCAGATCCCGCAGTTGTGAAATAGTGACCCAGTCTGCTTCTCGCGGATCTATTTCAATAGAGAAATCAGCAGAGCGACCTTCAGCCAGCGTGAAGTGACGGCCTATCTGTTCCATCAGTCCCTGCATTTGCTCGGGAGACAGGAATGTAGGTGTACCGCCACCAAAGTGCAGTTGTTCGACAACCTGGTCTTTACCAAACAGGTGAGCCTGCATCTCAATTTCTTTGTATAGCTGCTGCAGGTAAGGTTCAGCCTGTTCCCGGCGTTTCGTTATGATTTTATTACAGGCACAGTAGTAGCAAATGGTTGAGCAGAAAGGGATATGGATATAGAGCGAAAGCGCACTGTTTTTAGCTTTGCTTCTGGCGGCGGCTTGCAGATAACTGTCAGCCTGAAGAGTTTCGGAGAACTGAACGGCTGTCGGATATGATGTGTAGCGAGGTCCGGCTGTGTCGTAACGGCTGATCAGCGCTTTATCCCAGATAAGCTCATGCGCCATGTTGGGTACCTGTTTCGTATTTTATCGTTATAGTAGTACCCGTGATGGGTAATGCTTGTGCTTTTCAGGTTTCCATATATTAGTCCGGCAGGGAATTCATTTACCCTATAAGTGTTTTCTGAAAAGGCATGCTCAGTGTAGTAATAAAGTACTAAAAAGGTCTTGATGTGTATCAATACGTATGCTGCCCCCTGATTCCAGAGAGTAGAACATATAAACCTGAGTCAACATAACTTATGTTCAGGGTGCTAAAAGCGGATAAATGCCGGGTAATGTCCAGATACCGCAGGCAATAATCAGCAGCCCGGCGGTTGCCCGAAAATAACGCTGTTGGATTAAAGCTGTCAGCTGCCCGGCAAATAAACCGGTTAATAGCAGGGAGGGTAATGTACCGAGCCCAAACAGCCCCATCAGTAAACCGGCTGCCATTCCGTCAGCAGTAGCAGCACTCCAGATTAATGTACTGTAAACCAGTCCGCAGGGGAGCCAGCCCCATAAAATACCGAGGCATAAAGCCTGCCCCGGTGTTTTGGCAGGTAACAAGTGTGAAGCATAAGGCTGGATATTTTTCCATAGCTTGCCGCCCAGTTGCTCCAGACGTATCAGAATACGCCACCATCCGCTGATATACAGACCCATTGCAATCAACATAATGCCGGCAAGATAACGCAGACCCATACCCAGAACGGGGCTGGTTGTTGCTGCCAGCCACCCGAAAGAGCCGACAATCGCACCAATAATTGCATAGCTGCCTATACGACCCATATTGTATGACAGCGTCAGGGTCAGCATTGACCAGAAACGGCGATGTTCCGAGGGTATGCTGGCACCCAGTGCAGTGGTTATGCCGCCGCACATGCCCATGCAGTGTGCGCTGCCGAGTAAGCCGAGCGTTACTGCTGTTATCATTTCACTTGTTGCAGGCAGAGGCATAGTCAGGATTGCTTGTTCTGTGCAGCTTCCCGTTTCAGGCTGGCCTGCTCGTCGTCATCGTACAGAATGCTGTGAGCCGGACCTTCGAGATCATCAAACTGACCGTTATCCACAGCACGGAACAGTATCCATATAGCAACGGCAACAAATAAAACGGCGATAGGAATGAGAATAAATAAACTAGCCACTGGGGCGTTCCTTAAATATAGGTTTGTTGTCGTTTGATTCAGTGCTGGTTTGACGACTACCAGACATCGGCTGTCGGGATAATCGTGATGCATTGCCGACAACAATCAAAGAGCTGGAAGCCATACCAATCGCAGCCATCCACGGGGCGATCATACCGGTTGCTGCCAGCGGCAGCGCAAGAATATTGTAAAGCAGTGACCAGCCCAGATTCTGCCGGATAATCCGGCGCGTCTGACGGGCAACTTTCAGGGCGGTATCGATATGAGTCAGGCCACCCTGCATCAGAATGGCATCGGCACTGGTGCGGGCGAGATCGGTTGCTTCTCCCATTGCCAGGGAGATATCGGCACGGGCAAGCACCGGTACATCATTAATACCGTCACCGACCATCAGCACGCGAGCGCCTTGTTCCTGAAGTGCTTTTACATGTTCCATCTTTTGATCAGGCGACATACCACCTTGGTAAGTTGTGATGTTCAGGCGGGATGCCATATCGGCAACAACAGGCACACGATCTCCGCTGAGCAGCTCAACATGCAGGCCTTTCTGTTGTAATTGCTGAACAACCTGTTTCGCTTCAGGGCGCAACTGATCGTTTAAGCGGAACCAGCATAATGGACGTTTGCTGTTTGCCAGTAGTAACCATTGACCCTGTTCTTCCGGAGGGTGGCAATTTGTATTCGGCATGGCAAATTCAGGTTTACCGAGACGGTAGCGGGTAGCATCAATGCTGCCTTCGAGCCCTTGTCCGGTCACTGTTCTGATATTTTCTGCCTGAAGAGCTGTGTCATTGCTGAACGCTCTGGCTATCGGATGCTCTGAGTGTTCTTCAAGGGCGGTAGCAATTTGTAGAAAGTGATCGCGGGAAAGACTAACGTTATCGCAGGGATGAATATCCTCAAGCGTCAGCTGTCCTGCCGTCAGTGTTCCCGTTTTGTCAAAAACAACATGGGTTACCTGATCCAGCGTTTCCAGTACATGGCCGCGTGTTACCAGTAATCCGGCTTTCTGTAATGTTCCTGTAGCCGCTGTCAGCGCAGTTGGGGTTGCCAGCGACAGAGCACAGGGACAGGTCACAACCAGCACTGATAATGTAATCCAGAATGTATGTTCTGATCCCAGATAATACCAGATCGTAAATACGACAACAGAAGTTAGTAAGACTGCGGCAACAAAAACAGAAGCAACTCTGTCTGCCAGTCCGGCTACTTTGGGTTTTTCTGAAGCGGCACGGTTAAGCAGTCTGACAATGGTGGAAATTTTGGTTTCCTGACCGGTGCGTTGAACTTCTAATTCAACAGGCTGCTCAATATTCAGGCTGCCCGCCATCACACTGTCGCCCTGCTGGCGGTGAATCGGCATATATTCACCGGTCAGTGCGGATTCGTTAACACTGGTGTTGCCTGAAAGTAATATGCCGTCAGCTGGAATTGCTTCACCCACCAGAACCCGGACTTTATCGCCGGATTTCAGATCCCGTACCGGCACTCTGGTAAATGTACCGTCTTCAAATAGAAGACAGCTGGCAGGCATCAGGTTATGCAGGGTTTGTCCGGAACGGCTGGTACTGTGACGTGCCCGCATTTCCAGAAACCTTCCCAGCAACAGGAAAAAAGTAAACATACTGACAGAGTCGTAATACACTTCGCCGCCACCCTGCCAGGTAGCCCACAGGCTGGCGACCCAGGCACCGCCAATGGCAATAGCAACGGGCACATCCATGCTCAGGTGTTTGACTTTAAGGTCACGCCAGGCAGCCTGAAAGAATGGCGCAGCTGCATAAACAACAACCGGTGTTGAAACCAGTGCGCTGACCCAGCGGATGAATACCTGATACTGCGCATCCATATCCTGTTGGATAGCACCGGCATAAAGTGCGATGGCATACATCATTACCTGCATGGCGCCAATACCGGCAACGGCTAACCGACGTATAGCCTGTCGCTGTTCTTTACGCAGCAGGTGTTCCTGGTGATCAGAGCGCCAGGGGTGAGGTTTGTAACCAATATCATGAATGGCCAGCAACAATTCACTGAGTTTTACTTGTTCCGGATTCCAGCGTAATTCAGCACCATGAGTACTGAGGTTAACACTGAACTTTTCAACGCCGGGTTGTTTGGATAAATGATGTTCAAGCAACCATACACAGGCTGCACAGGTAATGCCTTCGATCAGCAGGCTGGCTTCCCGTGAACTATCTTCCGGCAACTGACGTACAAAATCAGCCTGTATATCATCCCGATCCATCAGTTCCAGCTCTTGCAGCAGTCGCTGATCAGCCTGCTGGCGCTGGCCGGGTTCGGTGCGGTACTGGTAATAGTTGGTCAGACCACCGCCAGCAATCGCTTCGGCGACCGTTTTGCAGCCGGGGCAGCACATATCGTGATCTTCACCGTCAATATGTGCCTGCCAGACCATGCCATCCTGAATCGGCAGATGGCAATGAAAACACTGAGAGGTCGCCTGACTCATAAATGAGTTTCCGGTGTCAGGCTGAAGGCGTGGATATTACCGGCAGGATCATCTTCAAGCCTGATTTCCCTGTCCAGACGCCAGCCCTTTAGTGACTGTTCATGTGCCAGTACCTCAGCCCCTTCGACAGTTTCCAGCTGAATATAGCGGCGGCCACTGTGAGGTTTTCCGAGTTGCCCTGCATAAGTGCCTGCGACTGTTTTCAGCAAGGTGATTTCCTCATCATCACTGGCTACAGTAGGCGACATAATGCGCAGTAACAATTTATCCGGCTGTGTAGCATCATCACTCTGTAACCGGATGTGGACTTCACCTGTTAACTGATCCAGACGAATATCTGCAGTGAGGTTAATGTCACCAGCGTTTTTATCGCGGGCAAGGTCAGCATTAATTGCACGGCCTGCTTTGTAGTAATTATCTTTAACGATACTGTCGCCCTTACTCAGTGCAACGCTGACCTGAAAGAAGCCCCAAATAAAGGTAATAACCAGTACCCCGATAATAAACCAGGGCCAGGGCTCCTTATACCATACAGAAATATGTTCCTCGGATGGTTTGGACGTCATGTGATCAGTACCTCGGGGCAATAAACCGGCTATCGGTGGAAACATCCGGATAGCCATCTTCTTCAGCCAGTTCCGGGCTGATAGTAAAACGCAGGGTGACATTACCGGCATCATTCAGATCAGCGGGGTCAATAGCAATACGCACCGGTACGCTGACAACGCTACCTGACGGAACCTGTACGGTTTTCTGACCGTTATAATTCAGATTCGGGAAGCCGGTGGCAGAAAGTGTAAAGGTGTGATCATGCTGATCTTTGTTAATCAGCTTTAACTGGTAAACGTTTTCAATCTGTCCGTAGCGGTTTTCTGTGAACAGCGTATTACGGCCTCGTTCAACGCCCAGCTCATAGGGAACCCGGTGATCAAGATTCCAGATCAGGGTTGCAATCATAATGATCAGGGCTGACAGATATCCCAGCATCCGCGGACGCAGCAGGCTGGTTTTCTTTCCCGCCAGTTCGTTAGCAGAGGTGTAGCGAACCAAGCCCTTGTCATAACCCATTTTGTCCATAATAGTGTCACAGGCATCCACGCAGGCACCACAACCGATGCATTCATATTGCAAACCATCGCGAATATCGATACCGGTAGGGCAGACGTGGACACAGACCTTACAGTCAATGCAGTCTCCGAGCCCTGTGGATTTATAATCACTTTGACGTTTACGTGGACCCCGGTTTTCTCCCCGGTCGGTGTCATACCATACAGTCAGGGTATTATCATCAAACATGACACTCTGGAAGCGGGCATACGGGCACATATGCATGCAGACAGCCTCGCGTAGCCAACCGGCATTGGCATAGGTTGCCAGCGTGAAGAAGCCGATCCAGAAAACTGACCATGTACCGGCGTCAAACGTAATCAGAGAAGGAAGTAATTCTTTTATCGGGGTGAAATAACCCACAAAGGTAATCGCTGTCGCCAGACTTATAATCAGCCACAGGGTATGTTTGGCAAACTTGCGCAGTAGTTTCTCTGCACTCATGGATGCCTTGTCGCGTTTCATACGACGATTACGGTCACCTTCAGTAAGCTGTTCCGCCCACATAAAAATCCAGGTAAATACACTCTGGGGGCAGGTATAGCCACACCAGATGCGTCCGGCCAGCACAGTAATAAAGAACAGCCCGAAAGCGCAGATGATCAGTGACCAGGACAGCAGAATGAAATCCTGAGGCCAGAAAGTTGTGCCGAAAATATGAAATTTGCGGGCAGGTAGGTCAAACAGGATCGCTTGTCTGTCACCCCAGTCGAGCCATAGGGTACAGAAATACAGTAAAAACAGCAGGGTTCCACCGCCGATGCGCAGGTTGCGGTAAAACCCCTGAAATGAACGGGTATAGATTTTGTCCGGCTTCTGGTGAAGAGGTATGAACTGGGGCTCCTCATTTGAGGCTGCGGGTTGCCCTGCACCATCCTGGGATTTCATAATTTTCTCCGAAGCAGAACGCGATACGCAGAAGGCATGTAACAGATCTTGCCTATTACATGCCCGTCATATCATTCAGCCGGTAAGCTGGCAGATATTGCTACTCAGCAACTTCCGTTGCTGTCTCTTTAGCACCTTTGTCGCGGGAGATGCTGTAAACATAGGCTGCGACCAGATGTACTTTTTCTTTACCCATAATGGTTTCCCAGGCAGGCATCACACCGTTACGTCCACTGCGGACGGTGTATTCAACCTGAGACTGGGAAGAACCATACAGCCAACTGTCGTCGGTCAGGTTAGGCGCACCCAGCATCTTGTTACCGGTACCATCCTGTGCGTGACAAACGGCACAGGTAGTCTGATAAACCTTTTTACCCGCCTGCAGTGTGGCTGCACTGGCACCGGTATCAATACCACTCAGGTCGCGAACGTAAGCGCTGACCTGAGTGACACCTTTTTCACCGATAACCGGTCCCCATGCAGGCATCTGTCCCTGACGACCAGCCATAATAGTGGTTTTGATTTCATCGAACTCACCACCGTACAGCCAGTCACCATCACGCAGATTCGGGAAGCCGAAGCTGCCACGGGCATCGGTTGCATGACAGAGTGCACAGTTATTGGTGAACAAGCGCTGACCCATCGCCAGTGCTTTCGGATTGTTTACCAGGTCTTCAACCGGTTTGGTTGCGAGATAGCGGAAGTGTTCACCGTACTTGCGGTCATGCTTAAGCTGAGCACGTTCCAGCTCATTGGTAGAAGTCCAGCCCAGATAACCTTTCCAGGTACCCAGTCCGGGGTACAGGAACAGATAACCCACAGTGAAAATCAATGTGGCGACAAACATCATGATCCACCACCGTGGCATCGGGTTGTCCAGCTCCTCGATGCCATCAAAGCTGTGACCGGTGGTTTCTTCTGTCATTTCCTTACGCTGCGTTTTCCATGTTGCGTAAAGGACATAGGTCACCAGACCCAGACAGCTCAGGGTGAGAACGATGATCCACCCGCTCCAGAAATTACTCATACCTGTTCTCCCCCCGTATGTTTTTTAGTGGCAGCCGCGCCGTTGTTATCGGTTAATTTATTTTCAGAATGATCAATTGAGTCATCTGCAAACGGCAGATTAGCGGCTTCATCAAACGCAGCCTTACGACGACTGCTGTATGCCCACAAACTGACGCCGACGAAGGCGATAGCGGCGAACAGTGTCGCCAGCCCCCTTAATGTATTGATATCCATGCCGTTAGCGCCTCTTTTCAATCACGGTGCCAAGCGACTGCAGGTAGGCAATAATGGCGTCCATTTCTGTTTTACCGCGAACCGCATCAGCGGCACCGGCGATATCAGCGTCGGTGTAAGGCACACCCAGTGTCTGCATGGCTTGCAGCTTGGTTGCCGTATTCTTGCCGTCGAGGCGGTTTTCCAGCAGCCACGGGTAAGCGGGCATCACCGATTCAGGTACCACATCACGCGGGTTATAGAGGTGAGCCAGATGCCAGTCGTCAGAGTAACGCTGACCTACACGTGCCAGATCCGGGCCGGTACGTTTGGAGCCCCACAGGAACGGGTATTCCCAGACGCTTTCACCGGCTACGGAGTAGTGACCGTAACGCTCAACTTCTGCACGCAGCGGACGAATCATCTGGGAGTGGCAGCCAACACAGCCTTCACGGATATAGATGTCTCGGCCTTCCAATTCCAGTGCGGTATAAGGCTTCAGCCCTTCAACCGGTTGAGTGGTTTCCTTCTGGAAAAACAGCGGTACAATTTCAACCAGACCACCGAAGCTGATTGCAAAGACAATCAGCGCAACCAGCAGACCGACGTTTTTTTCTACGATGTCATGTTTTTTCATTAGTTATTTCCCCCACGTCCTGCTTAAGCTGAAGCTTCGAGGGCGGCTGATTGTCCCTTCTTATCGAGTTCTTTTGCCTGAGTAATCGTACGCCAAGTGTTGTATGCCATCAGGAACATACCGGCCAGGAAGAAAGCACCGCCAATTGCGCGGACAATGTAACCCGGACCACTGGCTATCACTGATTCGACAAAGCTGTACATCAGGGTGCCATCACTGTTGACTGCGCGCCACATCAGACCCTGGGTGATACCGTTAACCCACATGGCGGCGATATACAATACAGTACCGATAGTTGCCAGCCAGAAGTGAGCATTAACCAGACTAATGCTGTACATCTGGGTCTGTCCCCAGAGGCGTGGAATCAGGTGATAGATAGAACCGATGGTGACCATGGCAACCCAGCCGAGCGCGCCGGAATGTACGTGGCCGATTGTCCAGTCGGTGTAATGAGACAGCGCATTAACAGTCTTGATCGCCATCATCGGACCTTCGAAGGTAGACATGCCGTAGAAGGACAGAGATACCACCAGAAAACGCAGGGTCGGATCAGTACGCAGTTTGTGCCATGCACCGGACAGCGTCATCATACCGTTGATCATGCCACCCCAGGAGGGTGCCAGCAGAACCAGGGACATTACCATACCAAGGCTTTGTGCCCAGTCAGGCAGTGCGGTGTAGTGCAGGTGATGAGGACCGGCCCAGATGTAAATAGCAATCAGTCCCCAGAAGTGCACGATAGACAGACGGTAAGAGTAAACCGGACGACCGGCCTGTTTCGGTACGAAGTAGTACATCATACCCAGGAAACCGGCAGTCAGCATGAAGCCTACGGCGTTATGGCCATACCACCACTGAATAGAGGCATCCATTGCACCGGAATACATGGAGTAAGATTTAAACGCAGAAACCGGGATCGCCATGTTGTTGACGATATGCAGCACGGCAATCGTAATAATGAAAGCGCCGAAGAACCAGTTAGCGACATAAATGTGCTTGGTCTTACGTTTCAGCAGGGTGCCAAAGAACACCAGAATATAAGCGACCCAGACAATGGTGATCAGGATGTCGATCGGCCATTCCAGCTCGGCATATTCTTTACTGCTGGTTAAGCCCAGCGGCAACGTGATCGCGGCTAACAGGATAACCAGTTGCCAGCCCCAGAAAGTAAATGCTGCCAGGGTGTCTGAGAAAAGACGGGTCTGGGTTGTACGCTGTACGACATAATAAGACGTCGCGAACAGAGCTGAGCCACCAAAGGCAAAGATTACGGCGTTAGTATGCAGTGGTCGTAAACGTCCAAAGCTTGTCCATGGTAAATCAAGATTCAGGGCAGGAAGTACCAGTTGAGCTGCAATCAGCAACCCCACTGCCATGCCCACAATTCCCCAAACTACGGTCATAACGGCGAACTGCCGCACCACCTTATAGTTGTATGCTGGATGCGTCGCGTCTGTAGTCATTATCCGGATCCGTGCTCGGTTTATACGTATTTTGTGCCACGACATTGTGGGTAATGGCTATAAAAACTTCAATGATCTGTATCAAAAAGAGTGCGAAAAGAACCCTTGGTTATAAGTGCTGTTGCGTATAAATGGGAGAGGGCGGTCGCGTCATACTGATGCGACCTGATAAAACTGGGTTACTGTCAGGCTGTCACTATCAGCCAGTCACTATTGCCGCATTCTGCTGCAGAAACTCAACAGACGGTGCAAAGAAAGCGGCACCTGTCACCGGTATGGTGTAGTTCATTAAGTGATCATAGTGACCGTTTTGGTCAGCATGCATCATGGCATTCAGCATGTCGTTAAAAATGGCCGGCGACTTGGCATAGGCAAGGAAAAACAGACCGCGTTCCGCCATATCACCGTAAGGCATGCTGTGACGCAGAATTTCACGGCTGCGCCCCTGATCATCTTTCAGGTTAACGCGCTTGATATGTGCGGTAGGTGCTTTATCTTCGGTTTTGAATTCAATGTCGTCCTGCTTGGTGCGACCGATAACCTGTTCTTGCTGAGGAACTGACTCCTGATTCCAGCCTTCCAGATCATGAACATAGCGTTGCAGGTTAATATAACTGCCACCGCTAAATGCCGGATCAACATCACCCACCAGTGCAACAGCGCCGCGATCTTCACCTTCAGGATTTTCAGTGCCATCCACAAAACCGGTTAGATCACGGCTGTCGAGATAACGGAAACCGGAAACTTCTTCTTCCAGCATGATGCTGTCGCCCATTTCTTCGAGAATCTGGCTGGCGAGTTCAAAGTTCAGATCTTTGCGGTCAGAGCGGATATGCAGGAAAATATCACCCGGTGTTGCCGGAGCAAGGCGATCCTGATCTCTTACTGCCTGAAATGGGGTCAGTTCTGTAGGGCGTGTTTTAGGATAAAGTTCATCCCAGATCAGACTACCGAAGCTGATGGAGCTAGTCAGTCTCGCATCAGGATGCGCGTTGGACAGGTTACGGGACAGGGTCGGTACTTTAGCGGCACACTGACGGATATGGATCAGGCTATGCGGGTCGTTGTTGGCCAGAAGGGTAATAAACAATGCATCAGAATTGCCGTCAGGTGTGATTCCGGACTGAGGTGTGGACATAATGAATTTCCGGTTCAGATGTTTTGGGCGCTGAAAATACAGCTTATATTGGAAGGAACAATAATACAGTGAGTCGTGGGTACCAACTTAGTGATATAAATCAATAATCCTGTTTCTGATATTTAATCCAGAAAAGATTGAAATAAGTAATTTTCTATCGTTTTTTAGCATCAGTTAAGAATAAGCTCACTTCTTGGTATGTGATGATCACTATATTTTGGTTCATCTTGTGTGGATTGAACAAAGTTGTGAAAATGTAGCACTTTTTGCTCCCACATAGTGAGTATCACACGAACTGTTTCTGTACTCATCAAAACTTGCAGGCAGGGTCGGCACTGGAGTGCTGTAAATTGATCATCAATAGGATCATCCCAGTGAAACGTACAACACATGGGTTGTAACTTTTGTGGGTGATGTTCGATAACAAACTTTCCTTCAGTAACAGGGAGAAGCGGTGTAACTGATAATATTGCAGTCAATAAAATTATTTTTCTGGGAGGTGGCAGCTTTAGTTTGTTAATCTCATTGATGTAAGTTTTCAGGTCTACATTAAATATGATGTGTTCGATCATTGAAAAATGGAGCTCAAGCGTGCCTTCAGGGGTCTCATTTAATCTGAGTTGGTAGGGATTTTCCTGATCAATATATAAACAGATTGTTTTTGGGATGTTGCCGAGTAATGTTGTAACTGATGGTTCAACAAAAATATCACCCAGCCCTGTTTCATTTTCCTCATAATGGCTCTTACCTGAAGAGCCTGTATCAGTGTTAAGGGTTGCCATTTCTATTATATCTTCACCTTTGGGTCCTACAGCGTGGAGCCTCCCCCCAGTGATTAACGCGTGCTTTTTCTTTTTTTGTACATTTATTGATAATCTAGAGGTAGCGGGGAGTGTTCTGTCACCTTGAGTGCAAGCGGTAGCTTTTTTTGTGGAAGGTATCCTTGATTTGGTTACAGGCGTACTTTCGGTGTGCATTTGGTTGGATGCATTTTCTTTCCCATCTGAAACTGTAATATCAGGCTTTCCTGCTGCAGTATCTGGATGTCGCTTTGTTGGCTGGACTGCTTTTACTTCAGGTGAGTGATCTGCTGGATTCAACGGAGGTAGATTCAGTGGCCGGTAATTGGAAAAAACCCGTTCTCCGTGTTTATTTGTAACTATTCAGCACCCAGCAAAGAGTGACCGCAGTAATTCTTCATGGCTATAAGCAGGGCTTCAAAAACATTCTGCCCCTGCTTTCTCGCAGATGAAACATAACTTCGTATTCGGCAATACCATTTCGCCCCTTCCTCGCTTCTGATGCAGCCCGATATTTTTTGCTTCACCTTGCCATTTCTGATGTCTTGCTCGCTGCCATTATTGTCGAAGGGGATGTTGAGGTCGGTCATGAACCTCAAAGTTTCGTCCTTGTACTCCACCAACCGCTTAAACAAGTTGAACGCTTTCGTATTCTTGACTTTGTCACGCCCCAACCGTTGCCGTACTCGTTCCATATAGTCGGCTTCTTCCGCTTGCGCCCTTTTTGCTGTTCGCTCGAACAGTGAAGAGATACGCTGGCGGATGGATTCCGGCATCGCCTTCATTCCCAGCTTTCTAAAACCATTGCTGAGGTGACAGGCCAGTCTCAGCAGCCGCTGAAGACGAGCCGCAAGATAGTTGCAGTCGCGATCAACGACACCCTGTAACTCCCTCAGGTGGTGGGCATTGCAGAGTACATGAGCCGCAGCATAGCGGAAGTAAACCTTGTAGTGGTCATGAACCAGTATCCCGGCAAAGGTCAGCAAAATACCCATCGTCTCTATGGCGGAATGTCCTTTACTCAAGTCCAGATGATAGTACGTCCACTTGTCAGTACGCAGGACATGCATCCACCACAGCGCTCCGGCTACTCTCATGCCTGTTTCATCAGCGCCTGCAATGGGTTCAACCTTAAGGGCGTCACTAATTGCCTGCTCAGTGCTGGCTAACCGGTCATAAGCATTGCTCTGGAAGGTGCAGATGGAACCCGGACTGACTTCCAATCCGAAAATATCCATGAAGAACTGGGAGGCACGCTTGCAAGGTATAAGTTGATACTGACAAAGATACACGGCCAGCGCCTGAGTCACCGGTCCATACTGCACGTGAGCATCAACTCCTTCAGGGAAACGGGCTTGTGTCATGTGACCGCAGCGGCACTCTTTGATTTCGGCCACATGGGCTGTCACTTCAAAGTGACCAAAACGACCCGGTTCAAATACTTGCCTTTCAACCAACTTGGCAATGTTTGCAGAGTGCAGGGACTGATGGCACTTCTCACAGTCTATAACCGGGTGATATTGGGTGCGGTCAGTGTCAGCGACTTGCTGAAGCGTTGAACCTTTGTGACCTTTCTGACCGCCGGGCTTTCGACCAGACCTCTGTCGTAAGCTTTTTGGGTTAGGTTTGTCGTCTTGTGGCTCACCCTCCACCGTGGCAGATGAGTCTTTCTGTTTGGCAGCAGGCTTTGCATAACCGTCTGTAGAGGGAGGCTTACTGCTGTTCCGGCTGTTGATGTTGAGTCTGTCCGCGAGTTCCTTATTTTCTGTTTCCAGTTTTGCTACCTGATCGCCCAGGCCACCGATCTGCTCTTGCTGATCATTTACGATAGCAAGGAGGGTGACGATAATCTGAAACTCGGGATCAAGTTGACTCATAACAAGCGTTGGTCAGAGAAGAACTGTATTTGAAAATGACACAAAATCACGAAAATACCAGCTTATTGTGAGGGTGCTGAATAGTTACGTTTATTTGTATGCAAAGAAAAACTGGTAGAAGCAAGTTCATATTCTCCCAGTAACTGGAGGCTGGACGATGAGTATCCGGATCTGCCTAGAAAGGGAAAATCTTTGACTTTTGTCTCTTTAGGCAACGAGGTGAAACGGTATCGTTGCTTGTTACGATAATAATTTATGCAGCTGTTATTGATGCAAAGTCTGGTTCCTTCCATCAAGTCTTCTTTGCAGGCGGAGCATTTTGAACCGCTAAAGGCTGTCGTTGAAAATAATAATATACCCATGATCATTGAAGTTGCTTGATTTTCCAGCCGATTTTCAACATTGTACGAACATGCCGAAAATCACCCTGACAGCCCAACAAAAAGTAGCCTTGGAATCTCGCCACAAAACATCGCGAGATGCACGGGAGTGTGATCGTATCAAGGCTGTTTTGCTCAGGTCTGAAGGGTGGTCACCGTCTGCTATCGCTCAGGCATTGAGAAAAAGTGAATACACTATTTGTCGCCATCTGGACGCCTATCTGGAAAAGGAAAAGCTCAGGCCGGAGAACGGGGGGAGTGAAAGCCGCCTGAGTGATGAGCAAACTCGGCAACTGGTCGAACACCTTTCTGAATATACTTACGCACACGTCCATCAGATCGTCGCCTATATTACCGATCGCTGGGGTATCAAATATACCGTATCAGGCCTGAACAAGTGGCTGCACCAAAAAGGCTTTACCTACAAAAAGCCAAAGGGCGTACCGCACAAGGCTGATGTTGATAAGCAGGCTGGTTTTGTGGAGCACTATGAAGCCTTGAAAGCCACGCTACCAGAGGACGAGGTGATACTATTCATGGATGCGGTACACCCGACACAAGCGACCAAAATCACTTCCGGGTGGATTCGAAAAGGGATTGATAAAATCATTAATACGACAGGTAGCCGTACTCGGCTGAACATTATCGGTGCGATTGATCTGGACAATATTGAAGCTGCTGTTTTCGGTCAATTTGATACGGTTAACAGTGAAGCGGTTACCGAGTTTTTCAAGAAAGTTCGGGATAACTATTCATCCATGAACGTTATTCACATGGTGCTTGATGGTGCCGGTTACCATCGTTCACAGGAGGTAGTGAAAGAGGCGGAAGAGCTGGGAATAAAGCTTCATTACCTCCCCCCTTACAGTCCAAACCTGAACCCCATTGAGCGATTATGGAAGGTGATGAATGAGTATGCCCGGAATAATGAATACTTCGCTCAGGCAAAAGAATTCCGGGAAAAGATTAATCATTTTCTGGACGTGACATTGCCCGAAATCGGTTCTTCCTTGGGCAGCAGGATTAACGATAATTTCCAGCGGTTAAATCCGGCATCTTGAATTCACTCAGGTATAAGCAGCAGATAAATACAGATAAAACAGCCACTGTATGGTTTTTCAAAACGACACCTTACTTGTTTTCATTTGCTCACTTATTAAATTTGGGGCTTTCGCAGGTTGGCTGATCATTTTTGAGCCTCCTGCCGAATTTTCAGATACAGATATTCAAGGTCATTGTAACCACATGCTTTGTAGACAATTCGTTTGATGACCCCATTGAAGGCTTCGATCTTTGCGCTGGTTATACGATGCTGGCAATAGGACAGTAAACCTTCTCTTGCTCTATCCAGCCCCCTTGCAAAGCGTTTAAGCTCATCAATACCAGTTTCTTTGGCCAATCCTATCCACTTGTCGAGAAACTTGCTGGCACAGGCTTTGTAGGTGTACGTCCATAGTTGTCTGAGCATATCCTTCAGTATGTAGGCCTGATTCAGATCTTCATTCATTGACAGTAACTCATGCAGGCTGGTTTCTCGCTTTGGTGTGAGGTTTTCTACATTCATGAACAGGTTGAACCGCTGACCTTTGATAAAAGGCTTATCGTCTTCCTGTGCTTGCCTCCACTCTCTACGACGAATTTTGTCTATGACTTCGTTGTAGTTAGCAATGATGTGAAACTTGTCATAGACAATATCAACATCTGGCAGGTACTCTTTGACCGATGCCTTATAGCTGCCACCGCGATCTATTCCTACGCAATGAATACAGGCTCTTTGCTCCAGTGTCAGACTGCTCAGAAAACGGTCTAACGTCGCTTTTCGTTTACCTTCACCAAGGTAGAGGGTCTCACCTGTATCAGCATTTAGAACAATGGTCAGATAGTGATGTCCCTTGCCTATTGATTTCTCATCGATTAACAAAGCCCGTAAGCCGTCGAGCTTGGGGGCTGGCAGAGTTTTCATTAGCATCTCTTTATCCCAGCGCCGTGCTGTGTCATGGGATATAGCGATGAATTCCGGAACCTTATCGCTGGGCATGTAACGGCATAGATGGCTAACATGCTGTTTTAGGCGGTCTGTAGCTTGAGCCTTGGGAGAAAGGCTAGGAATAGTCACTGTCTCTATATGCTTACAATTTGAACAGCGACCCTGATAGGCTGTGAATAGCAGGTTGACCTTGATTGAACCAAACGGCAGATCTTGAACATTTCTATCATTCTTGCGCATCTTGCCCATAGGCCAGTGACACTGGCTGCACTTGAACTGCTGTATACGACCATCTCTACGCAAATAGACGAATGCTTCAGAGGCATCCCAGTCGATATCAATACGGTCGATTACCCAACCAGAAAATGCGAACATAGGACGAAGTGAGGGTGTTGCACGCATGGCTGATCCTTCAGAAATGTTGATCCTTTCAAATCAATCATTCCCTGAAGGCTATTTCTGTTGCAACCCCTCGCTTTTCATCAGCCAACCTGCGAAAGCCCCTTAAATTTTATGTTTCTTTGAGCGAGGCGTAGTATTAATATCGAATTACTGTTTGCTTTTTATAATTTTTCCTGATTACCACTGAGCGTACGCCAGCATGTAGAAGAATGGCTATCGCTTAAAGGCTTGGCGTGCATGACCTTTAAAATTCATGAACTATCGTCTTGTTAGCGAGAGACTATATATTGCTGCTTTTAACGTTCTGATCACGGGGTTAATAGTACATCCGTATATGCTACGAGACAGAGTAATTAACAAAGGTACTCCTGTAGACATGCGTAGCTTCAGTGGTAATCAGGTAATTTTTAGCTAGAATTAACGACCGGTTTGGCTTTCTCTATTATGTTAAATTATTTCGCGGTTGCTCTTGGTGGAGCTTTAGGTGCCGTTGTACGCGCATGGACATACTCTCTGTTTGCTGAATTCCGAAGTGCACACTTATTTCCGCTTCCAACGCTGACTGTTAATGTCATCGGTTCAATCCTGATCGGTATTAGCTGGTACTGCTTAGTAGAAAGGAGCATGCTGCCGCCTGTCTGGAAGAACTTTGCTATAACCGGCATGCTGGGCGCATTAACGACATTTTCTACTTTCTCTTTGGATGCATTCCGGCTGATTCAGGCAGATCGACCACAGGAAGCTGTTGTGTATATTCTTGCCAGTGTGCTGTTATGCCTTTTAGGTACCTGGGCAGGTTATCAGGGTGTGAAACTGGTTTTATAGAAGGAAGGTACTTTGCAGCTGCTACATAATAAACCGGATAACGCTGATGCCCCGGTACTGATTCTGGCCCATGGTGCGGGGGCAGCTATGGATTCTCCTTTTATGGAAGACATGGCTGCCCGACTGTGCGAACGGGGTATTCATGTTGTTCGCTTTGAATTCCCTTATATGGCAGGACGCAGAACCGGTGGTAAAAAAAGGCCACCGGATCGCCAGCCTGTGTTACTGGAAACCTGGCGGAATGTGATTCAGCAGGTATCTGATGAGGCAGGTAAACCTGTCTGGATTGGTGGTAAATCAATGGGTGGGCGCATGGCAACACTAACTGCTGCCGCTGTTGATAATCCTGAAGATAAACAGTTACCCGTTGCTGGAGTTATTTGTCTGGGTTATCCCTTTCATGCGATCGGGAAACCAGAGAAAACAAGGGTTGAGCACTTCCCTGAGATTGAATGGCCGGTGCTGATCTGTCAGGGAACCAGGGATCCGATGGGCAACCAGGAAGAAGTGGCGGAATATCAGTTGCCCGAGTCGCTGAATATTAACTGGCTGGAAGATGGTAATCATGACCTGAAACCCCGCAGGGCTTCAGGTTTTTCCCATGATGATCATTTACAGACGACAGCCGATGTTATTCAGCAGTTTGTCTGCGGTGACTGAACGTTAAATACTTTCGCCAACACCAAAGTAAGTAATCACATCACCGTCGGTATTAATGGTCACATCAACTTTCAGGTTGATACGCTCATAGGGCAATACATTGAAGCGGCAGCCAACACCGACAACACCCAGCCAGTCACTGTCGGTAAAGGATTCTTCGGTACGGTCAATCTTGGTACCGAAGCTTTTACCGACACCGGCAATACCCACAACAGTCGAGCGATCCAGATATTCGTTACCGGTTTCAGTCAGACGATGACGGTATTCAGTTTCAAGATTCAGCATGTTAGAGCTGATATAGTCACCCAGCACAAAACCACGCTGGACTTCTTTGCCCTGTCGCCCATAGGTTGAGAAAGCGCTGGTTGGTGCATTTTCTGCGTCGATCAGATAACGGCCAACAACTTTGGTTGCCAGAATCTTATTGCTGTCATTTTCGATGCTGTAAAAATGACGGAAGTCGGTGAATACAGATGAATAAGTCTGGTCACTGTCATTGCCGAGCCAGTCAGCATGGGTTTCGTATTTCAGATCCCAGACAAAACCACCATGCGGATAGTAATAATGCTCACGGGTATCCCATTTCAGACCGAAGCGCAGGCCGGTGTCGTCATTATAATCACCATAAAACCCGGCTTTTTCGAGGTTTTGCTGTTGCCCGGCCTCGTCAGCAGTGTAACGTGTAGAGCGGTAGTTGAGACCAACACCTGCATAGAAATCTTCAAATAACCTGTAGAACACATCACCTTCGAAGCTCCACTCTTCCTTGTTGGTATCAACATTTTCGAGCAGGCTCAGATTGGTACTGGTGCGGCCACCTTCAGTAACAATACGCAGTTTGTCTTCCATCAGAATGATGTCAGCAGCGACTTTCGCGATATAACTCTTGTTGCTGGTGTAGATCAGCGGAACGGCAATGGTTGAAGCATCCGATACCAGGTCATTATCGTCCGGATAAAAAGCATACAGCGGAACAGCCATAATCCCGGTTTTGATACTGGGATCATAGAAGGGCATCACAATAGGCTTGAACTTGTTGGTGCGATCCGCCTGGTTTTCAGTAGTAATTGTCTGCTGATCTGAGCTTGCAGAAGATAAAGCTGGCAAATCCTGCTCAGTTGAAACGGGTTGTTCAGCAGCAAATGCTGTAGCTGCCGCCATCAGTGAGGCAGACAAAATACTGGCAACGAATCGGGACATTAGAAAACTCAAATCAGGTCAGCCAGGTCGCACTGGCAGAAAGGAGAGGTAAATAACAACCTCTCTCACTTGTGTTGTGCATACAACAAAATTCAGGCGAGTAATCTACATGTCTCTGGTGCGCGTGGCTTTAGGGATATTCAGCAGTCTTACAGGGATAAATAGCGCGGCTATGGTGCAGGCAACGATAGCGGTGGGGCGGCTAACACTGCGCGTGGGCGAATAGCTTTGTTATTATGAAAAGCTGTTTATAGCTATTCTCGGATGTACATCCATGTCCATTTCCCTGACCCCTGTCCCTTCTTTGGATGACAGTCATTTTTTTGTGATGGCTGTGTTGCACAAACAGTTTCGTGTTCAGGCACAGGAAAGGCTGCAGAAAAATTTTGATATTACGCTGGAAATGCTTGGGGCTCTGGAGGCAATCAGCTACTTTCAGCCAATGAGTCAGCAGCATCTGGCGGATACCTTGTGTGGTGAACGCTCATCGACAAAGAGGCTGGTGGATAATTGCCTCAAAAGAAGTTTGGTCGTTGTCAGTCGTTCAGAAACCAATAAAAAAAGCAAACTGCTTAGTTTAACGGAATGTGGGGAGCGTATGAGAGAGCAGGGTGACCGGATTATGTGCACTTTAAGTGAAGAATATCTTTCTGTGTTAACACCGGGTGAGCAAGGTCAACTGATGTTGCTTTGTCGTAAGCTGATTACCTCCAATCGTAATAAAACGATTAACGTATAAAGCGAATAGCCTTAGGTAATTAGTGAATTCTGAATAAAAAGACTGGAAACGTTTTCTGTGATCAGAGGAAAATTGTTGTTTTTCTCTGATGCGTAGGAAGCCTGTCGTTGCGTAAAGAACTAAAACAAATCTGGGATTTCTCCTGGCCGGTGACGCTGGCTAATATCACTGTGCCTCTGCTGGGACTGGTCGATGCTGCTGTTCTGGGACACCTTGATTCCGAGATCTATCTTGGTGGCGTAGCCATTGGGACGACTTTATTCACCTCGATTATGTGGGCCTTTGGCTTTCTGCGTATGGGGACTGCCGGACTGGTAGCAAGAGAATCAGGTAAAGGTAACCTGCAAGCCCAACCCGCGATTCTGTTTAACTCAATGCTGCTGGGGTTAGTTTGTGCTGTTGGACTGATGCTGGGTGGTTTCCTGCTGACCGATATTATTATTCCCTTGTTTAATGCCAGTGATGTTGTTAATACACAGGCCGTTATCTATTTTCAGACCCGCCTCTGGGGGGCGCCTGCAGTGTTGGCAAACTACGTGATTCTGGGCTGGTTGCTGGGAATGGGTAAACCGCGGGCACCTTTGCAACTAATGGTGGCAGCGAACCTGATCAATATTGTACTCGATTTGTTTTTCGTACTGGGCTTGGGTATGGCAACACGCGGTGCCGCACTGGCATCGGTGATCGCTGACTGGAGTACGCTGTTGCTTGGCTTGATATTGGTTCAACGGCTGTTCCTGCAAAAAAATATTACTTTTAATTTTCAGCCGTTATTTACCCGTAAACCTGGGGCGCAAAATGAAGGCATGGTTCGGCAGATTATCAAAGTGAACGGCCACCTGTTTTTGCGTACGTTGCTGTTGTTATTTACCTTTGCATTTTTCACAGCACAGGGTGCGAAGCTGGGTGATACGACACTAGCTGCTAATGCACTGTTGCTGAATTTGTTGATGTTGGTAGCGAATGGTCTGGATGGTCTGGCGTTTGCGGCTGAATCGTTGTGTGGGCATGCTCTGGGGCAAAAAAACAAAGACGGCTTCAGGCGGATTATGGGGCTGACCGGGGTGATTTCTCTACTGGGTGCGGTGCTGTTTTCTCTTTCTTTTATTATTGCTGGTAATTTATTACTGCGGGGGCTTACAGATATTCAACCAGTACGGGAAGCGGCACAGCTATATCTGCCCTGGCTGCAGCTGATGCCATTAATGGCGGTTATTGGTTACTGGCTGGATGGTGTGTTTATTGGGGCTCTGCGTACTGACCTGATGCAGAAAACCATGGTCTTCAGTGTGGCTATTGTGTTCTTGCCTGTTTGGTATATGACCCAGTCGATGGATAATCATGGCCTCTGGCTGGCAATGACAGCCTTTATGCTGGGACGGTCTTTATCCATGCTGCTATGCAGTACCGTTATCTGGCGTCGGCCTCCTGTTTCTTGATGCCCGTTAGCTATTCCGGGTCAGCTTTCTGCTGATCCGGATCATAAAATTAATCAATTGATGAAATAGTTGGTAATTATTCCACTGCAGCTATTTCCATCCATCGATTACAATAATTATCCAACTGCTGAATTATCGGACAGACTATGGCTACCGCAGGACGCCCGAAGGGGGGCTCTGATGCGCGCCTTCGCCTTATTGACACGGCAAGACAACTGTTTGCAAATCAACCTTACCATAAAGTAACCACCCGACTGCTGGCTGAAAAAGCTGGTGTGAATGCGGCACTGATTCGTTATTACTTTGGTAATAAAAACGGTTTGTTTGAAGCCATGATGGGTGAAACCACCCTGCCAATTCGTAAACAATTTGAAAGGGTGCTGTTTCAGACGGACAGGGAGAATATGACCGGTATGTTGCGCACCTATTATCAGGCGATGGCTCCGTATCCGGAAATTCCCCGACTTATTTTTCGTGTACTGGAAATGCCGAGCAGTGCGCCTCAGCGCAAGATACTGGATAAGGTAATGCCCAGAAACGCTGCAGAAATTAACCGGCTGCATAAAGCCATTGAGGACAGCGGAGCACTGGCTGAAGGTATTGAGCCGCCACTTGCCTGGCTGTCACTGATGAGTCTGACAATATTTCCTTTTCTGGTTAAGCAGATTGCACAGGATAAAGGAGTGCTGGATATGGATGCAGCCTTCTTTGAAAAACTGGCGGAGCATAATGTACGCCTGTTAACGCAGGGTATTTTCAAAAACGAGAAGCAAGATGATTGACAGTAATCGTAAGTATCTGTTTTTCCCGGCACTGGCTGTCGGCATCATTATATTGGTTGCTGTTGTGATAACCCGTCAGCCACCCCCCTTAAAACCAGCCACGGAGTCGGCAACACCTGTCCGCGCGACAGAGATTAAATCGGTTGCTATTGCCCCGGAAGTTTCCGGTTTCGGACGGGTGACGCCCAAGGTTGATTGGAAGGCGGTGGCAGAAGTCAGCGGTAAAGTGACTTATTTACATACTGATCTGGAAAAAGGACGTGTGCTTCCCGCAGGGACGCTGATTCTTAAAATTGATCCACTGGATTATGAGCTGAAACTGGCACAGGCAGAAGCCGATGTGGCAGGTACAGAAGCGCAGTTGCTGCGACTGGAACAGCAGGAAAATAACCTGCAGGCCTCAATTGAGCTGGAACAAGCCCGACTGGTACTGGCGCAAGATGAATTAAAGCGCATGGCAAGGTTGCGGGAAAGCGGTAGCATTTCCCAGTCTGATTATGACCAGCAGCGGCAAAGTTTCCTTTCTCAGAAGGCTCAGGTACAGAAGCTTGAGAATCAGCTGGCACTGGTACCGGGAGATCATAAGGTTTATGAAGCCCAGCTTAAAGTTAATCAGGCGAAGGTTAATGAAGCGCGCCATGCACTGGAACGTACGCAGGTTGTGTTGCCTGTGGCTGCGCGTATTGCCAGTGTCAATGTGGAAATTGGAGAAGCGGTATCCATTCAGCAGCAGCTGGTAGAAGCACATGGTATTGAAACGGTAGAAATTGAAGCGCAGGTTGCACTGCATGATATGAAGACATTGATGAACAGTTTTCAGGGAACTGGCACAGGTGAGCGTGCCCGTATTGATCAGCTGGGACTGAAAGCGCAAATCATATTAACCAGTGCCGATTTTACCCTGGAAAAGGAAGCCCGCGTCGCTCGTATCAGTGAAACAGTCGACCCGAATCAGGGGACAGTTGGCGTTATTCTGGAAGTTGATCAGGATATCTATGCACTGAGAACCAAAAAAGAGCCGCCGTTGGTTAATGGCCTGTTTGTTGAAGCCCGGTTAACGGGGAAACCCAAGCCGCATCTTGTTGTTCCGGAAAGTGCTTTGCATGGTCACACACTGTACCTGATTGATGATGAACAGCGAATGCAGCCTGCTGAAATACAGTTGTTATTCCGTCGTGATGGCCTAGCTGTTATTGAAAGCGGCAGGATGGATGTTATTAAAGCAAGCCAGCAGGTTGTGACTAATGACCTGATGCCCGCTATTGCCGGAGCCAAGCTTAAAATAGTGACCGATGATGCTGCAGCGGGGACTCAGGAATGATCCGGTTTTTTATCCGTCACCCTACGGCAGCCAACCTGCTGATGCTGGCAATGCTGCTGGCGGGATTAATGACATTACCCCAGCTGAAACGGGAAACATTCCCTGAATTCAGCGCTTCCTATATTACTGCCAGTGTTGTATTTCCCGGAGCAACGCCACAAGAGGTAGAAGAAAGCCTCTGTATGCGGATGGAAGATGCTGTCGATGGCTTAAGCAATATTGAAGAAACCCGCTGTCGGGCAACAGAAGGGCTGGGCAGGTTAACACTTAAGCTGGACGAGAAAGCCGATCTGGGGCGGATGCTTATTGATGTACAAACCCAGATTAATGCGATTAATGATTTTCCCGCAGAAATTGAACGCCCGGTTGTCGAGGAGATGGACTGGAGTGAAGCGGTTATTGATCTGGCGATTACCGCAGATACCAGCAAGCCTGAGTTAAAAGCTTATGCTGAAGATATTAAACGTCGCTTGAAAGTTGATGCTGGCGTTAGCCTGGTCAGTATTAAAGGATTTTCTGACCATCAGTTACAGGTTGAATTGCAACAGACGGCATTGCGTCGTCTGAATCTCAGCACCGAAGATATTGCTGCAAAACTGAAGCGTCAGAATATCAAACTGCCCAGCGGGAATATTGAAACCGCAGACAAAATATCCTGATTCGTTTTGATGAACGAAAGATCACCCCGGAAACACTGGCAACAACCATTGTTGCTTCCACAAAGGAAGGAGGTGTCGCACGGCTGGGAGATATTGCCCGGATTACAGATCGTTTTGAACTGGATGAAGAGCATATCAACTTTAATAACAAACCGGCTGCGGTTATCTCAATCAGCAAAAACAAGGCTGATGATGCGCTGCGTATTAAAGAACAGGTAGTCAAATTTGTTGAGGCGGAACGCCTGAAAGCACCTGATGGTGTGACGTTGACGTTAACCAATGATCTGTCATCACTACTCTGGGACCGTTTAGCCATGCTGCTGAACAACGGCTGGCAGGGTGTGGTGCTGGTGTTTGGTGTGATGTGGCTGTTTTTCAGTCTGCGCTATTCTTTCTGGGTTGCCGCAGGTTTGCCGGTTGCCTTTCTGGGCGGTCTGGTGATTATGGCGCAGTTCGGGTTGTCGATTAACATCATTTCGCTGGTGGCGCTGTTAATGGCTATCGGGATTATGATGGACGATGCCATTGTTATCTCGGAGTCTATAGCCGCTCATGTGGATCGGGGGATGGATCTGGATGATGCTGTAACCAGGGGCGTGCAGAAGGTTTTACCGGGCGTATTGTCATCTTTTCTGACGACAGTGTGTATTTTCGGTGGACTGATGTTTATCCAGGGAGAAATGGGGCAGGTACTGCGGGTTATTCCTCAGGTATTGCTGATCATTTTGACCCTGAGCTTAGTCGAAGCGTTCCTGATATTGCCGAACCATTTGTCGCATTCCCTGCATAAAAACGCTTTGAATAAAGAAGCAGCGCAAAGTGCTGAAGCAGGATTTAAAAAACGATTCCAGCAAAAGTTTGAACAGTTCCGTACGGGTAAGCTGGTTGAACTAGTCTCATTTGCGGTGAAGTGGCGGTATATCTTTTTGGGTGCGGTTCTCAGCCTGTTGCTGATTTCAGTCTCGCTGCTGGCAGGAGGCATTCTGCGATTTGTGGGCTTTCCTGAGCTGGACGGCGATATTGCTGAAGCAAGGGTTATTCTCCCCCCCGGTGCCACGCTGGCACAGACAGAACAGGTTATTAAACGAATCACAACCGTGGCGGAAGAATTGGGCCACGAGCTTTCTGAAAGTAATGAAAAGGGTGAACCATTACTGATTAACCTGACAGAGCAGTATAACTTTAATTCGGATGCCGGGGAGACCGGACCACATATTGCGACTGTTCGGGTTTATTTACTGTCAGCAGAGATTCGCAAAACCAGAATTGATGACTATATCGACAGCTGGCGGGAACGGGTTGGTGTGCTGCCTGAAACCGTGTCGCTGGTCTTTACTCAGGCGACGATGGGACCGGGCGGGCGAGCCATTGATGTACGCATCAAGCATGATGATCTGGAAGTATTGAAAGCCGCTTCGCTTGAAATCCAGCACTACCTGTCGCAGTTCGAAGGTGTCAGCAACCTGCTGGATGATATGCGTCGGGGCAAAGAAGAAGTACTGGTTAAACTCCGTCCGGGGCGGGAATCATTCGGTGTTGACGGGCAGACAATTGCTAACCAACTGCGTGCTGCTTATTTCGGACAGACAGCCGATGAAGTTCAGGTTGGACCGGAGAGTATTGAAGTGCAGGTTCGGCTTGATCGCAAAGAAGCGGGCAATCTGCAAGCTCTGGCAAACTTCCCGATAATCTTGGCCGATGGCAGTCAGGTGCCTTTGGCGACAGTGGCAACGCTGGGCTATGAAAGGAACTTTGTGCGTATCCGACGTATTGATGGGCTGCGAACGATTAATGTAATGGGCGATATTGATCAGCGCAAAGCCAGTGAAACTGAAATCAACTTAAAGCTGCGCAATGAATTCCTCCCGCAACTCAAAGAGCGTTATCCGGATCTGCGTTTTGCTTTCGAAGGTAAAGTAAAGGAAAACGCCAAAACCGGCTCATCCATGATGAGAGGTTTTGTGATGGGATTGTTCGGGGTATTTGCAATACTCAGCTTCCAGTTCCGTAGTTACCGGGAACCCTTTGTCGTTTTACTGGCAATACCACTGGCGCTGATCGGCGTGCTCTGGGGACATTTATTACTGGGATATCCGCTGAGCATGCCAAGTGTAATGGGCTTTATCTCACTGGCGGGTATTGTCGTTAATGACTCGATTCTGTTGGTGCAATATATACGTCACCATGTTGATCAGGGTGAGTCGGTACAGGAAGCTGTTATCAGCGCCAGCCGGGATCGCTTCCGGGCAGTATTCCTGACCTCGGTAACCACGGCGGCAGGCTTATTACCGCTATTGCTGGAAACCAGCCTGCAGGCGCAGGTTGTGCAGCCGCTGGTGGTTTCTATTGTCTTTGGTATTTTTACATCTACATTGTTGGTGTTGTTTGTTATTCCTGCGGCTTATGCGGTGATGGCGGACAGAGGGTGGGTAACGATGCGGAATGATGATAATCATCCGCAGTCAGCCTGATTCCAGATGATAAGATAATATCAGCGCTCTTACCCTGAGTGCTGATATTGTAAAACAACGCCTTTAAATGACTGTTCCAGATAATCCGTATTGAGCAGTTTATGCTCCTGACAGGTATATCCCAGATCAGCCATTCGCTTAGTAAACTTTCGGTGTCGTCCGCGACCTGGGTCTGCGAGAAGTACTTCGCAGGTTGGTTTGCTGTGACGTTCTATAAAGCTGGAAAGCAGCTGTATATTAGGGTCTTCATAAAGCAGGTCACTGCCAATGATCAAATCGAACAGACCGAGTTCATCATTGGAATCCTTCCAGTCTGCCTGAATAAAGGGAATATCGCGACTTTCATTTAATAGTGTATTTTTTCTAAGAAAATTGCCTGCTTCCGGGTGGTAATCTGTGGCAGTAATATCTGCTTGCTGATGGTTGAGCAGCAGGCTTGAAAGACCAATACCACAGCCAACTTCAAGTATACGTTTGTTATCGGTCTGGTAATCAAGCAGAAAGTTGGCAAGTACCATACCGGAAGGCCAGATAACACCAAACAGGGGCCAGAGCGCCGAGGATATGCCCAGCTTTTCCGCGATACCATCAGTATCATTATATTGTTGTCTGTCCCTGAGCGTGCGGACATGAATATCGATATCACCCAGCTCAATGGTCTGATAACGAACCCGTAGCTTTTCCATAACTCCCCGAGGGGCAATCAGTCAGTGGTTGCCTGTTGTAATTGTTGGAATACTGCTACTGACCCTTTACACCCTACAGGTATTGAACAGGGAGCGCGAGCGCTTACTATTCCTGCAGGTTTGCTGTATAAACCCTGCTCAATTCTTGAGGTTGCAGGTAAAATCCATGTCCAAGTTTTTCTTTAAGGGAAAAATCGAGCCCAAACCAAAGCACCAGAGCTATGGATATAACTCTAAGCGGGCGTCAAAGCTGGGTACTGAAACCAACCCGCTGAAGCTTTGTGTAGCCAGTGAAGAACGTAAGGCTGAAGTAGAGGCGACCCTGAAGGAACATTCACTTTACGCTGCTATTGAGGTCAACGAAGAAAAGCCGGAACAGCTGACAGAACTGGAAACTGTTCTGAACAAGCCAAAGACGACAACGTTTGAGAAAAAACCAAACCGTAACGGCCCGTGCTCGTGTGGTAGTGGAAAAAAATACAAGAAGTGTTGCGGCTAATTAATGGTGATTTGCTTCCAGCCATTCAGGTAATGGCTGGGAAGTGCCTTTATATTCATCTATTTCATATAACAGAGGTTAAGAGGCTTTTGGTTTTTTCTGTTAGCTGATACTGAATACCATATTGTCGGCTCATCGAGTTCAGGTGGATAAACCCCTTGTCCTGAAGTTCATCCAGAGCGGCCTCTGTTACCAGCTTCCCCTGCTTCATGATTTTTATAAGGGTATTCTTATAGAAATAGATGTTATCCAGTTCGATAGCTGCACGAAGCACAGCAATAGATGTAGGGCTAAGGGAGACTGAGAGAGCACCCTGAGAATCTTCTGTTTTGGTGCTGCAATGGCTAGCCTGCTGGCAGGCCTCTTCCAGCTGTTTTATATGCGTTGTGTCGAGTACCTGTCCTTCCAGCGTTTTGAGCAGCTTTGCAAAATCCATAATTCCACTCTTCACGTTTTTATGATTGTTATCACGCTTGGCTATCATCGCGAATGAACGGTGCTGAAGTCACCTTTTGTTACAATTTGTTCACTGCTAATAATTATCTATGCGCCAGCGTATAACGGCATTGTGCCTGATATCTATTTAGTGGTAGTGATTTTGCAGGGTTTTGCAGGGATATAAAGGGCCTTATTGCTGCCAAGCTATGCAAAATAAATGCTTAATTTTTGTTTGATTTAACATCTGGTGAATTATGTACTGTGGGTTTTAGGGTCAAGCGCATCCCGTAAACCGTCACCGATAAAGTTGAAACAGAACAGGGTAGTGACCAGAAATGATGTGGGAATAGCCAGCTGCCAGAGGGCAATTTCCATTGAAAGTGCACCTTCATTGACTAGAGCTCCCCAGCTGGTCATGGGCTCCTGAACGCCTAATCCCAGAAAGCTGAGGAATGACTCAAACAAAATCATGCCGGGAACCAATAGCGAGGAATAAACGACCACGATACCCAGCAGGTTAGGAATCAGATGGCGGAAGATAATTTGCCGGGTTCTGGCGCCACTGATAACTGCAGCTGCAATAAACTCACTATTTTTCAGGCTGAGTGTCTGGCCTCGTACAATTCGCGCCATATCGAGCCAGGATACCGCACCAATGGCGACAAAGATTAATAGAATAGAGCGTCCGAAAAACGTCACCAGTAAGATAACGAAAAACATAAAAGGGAATGATTGCAGAATTTCCAGCAGCCGCATCATTATGCTATCAGTACGACCACCAATATAACCGGACAGTGTGCCGTAAACCGTACCAATTATCATGGCAACCAGGGCACCAAGTATGCCTACCATAAATGAAATGCGGCCACCTTCGAGGGTTCTTACAAAAAGGTCACGACCGAGCTGATCGGTACCAAAGTAATGACCATTCGACAGAGAAGGTGCCACTGTCATATTGCCCCAGTCAATCTCATCGTAGCTGTACTGGCTGAGCAGGGGGCCAAAAATAATCAGTAATAAAATAATGAACAGCAGCCCGACGCTGACGACAGCTGCTTTGTTTTTCAGAAAACAACGGCGGGCGTCCCCCCCCCCCCCACAGCGAACGGCCTGTTGTTTGCAGCTGCTCACTAAATACTTCCACTGCCTTGTGGTTTTGTTGCTTCATGAGTTTTCCAGTCTGTTGCTGGATTCGGGATATCATGAGTCAGGTATCCAAACGGATTTTAGGATCAATCCACCCATAAATAATATCCACCAGCGCAGAAAACAGAATAGTCAGCGCCCCGACGATCAACGTCAGTCCCCGCACCAGTGTGTAATCCCGGTTAAGCGCACCATTCACAATATGCTGACCAATACCGGGTAAACCAAATACGGTTTCGATAACAACAGAGCCGGTAATAATGCCGACAAATGTCGGCCCGAGATAAGAAACCACCGGAAGCAGTGCAGGCTTCAGGGCATGGCGGAAAATCATCAGCTAATAATCGCAGTCATTATCACAGTGAAGCATATGATAATTTGCTTGAAACCTCGCGGGCTGAATGGGATGTGGTAAAACGAATGGCAATGCTGGCTGCTGCTGAGGAATTACTGATGCAGGATGTACCGGCGATTCCCGTTGTTCACCCCCGGCATATCCGGTTGGTCAGTGAGCGGGTGCAAGGGTGTCTCGGGCTGAATCCCATGGGGCGGATTTACAGTCGCTATCTCAGTTTAAAGTGATGCCGGGGCTGACTTCAGCAGAAACGCAAATCTGCCCACAGGTTGAAATCAATCAATGTTTACTTGGTAGATTTGTACAGATTCAGGCGCGTCCAGCATGGGAGCAATGGTATTCACCAGCGTTTGACGTTCAGGTGAGATTTTCCAGGCTTCCCAGGCGGCCTTGTTTTCCCAAGTGGTAATCATTAACCGGTTACGGGGAGAACCTTCCTGCTGCAGGCTGATACCGGAAAACATAGCCCGGGGCATCGTTGGCATCATGCAGGGTGCGCTGAATCGCGGCATCAAAATGGGTTTCCAGTCCGCTGGCAATGGAACGCTTGATTATAACTTTGATCATGCTGGCTTTTACCTGAACATAGTCATGGTTGTTCGCAGATAACAATCGGGGTCTTCCCATCTGGTATAGCGGCGGGGCAGCTGGTAGATTTAGCGCTGATTTAATTTCGGGTGTATCAATGGATTTCAACGTCGATCATCAGCTGGATACGACTGGCCTCTGCTGTCCTGAACCGGTCATGATGCTGCATAACAAAGTACGCGATATGGTGGCGGGAGAAGTGCTGGAAGTGATTGCAACCGATCCTTCAACGCAACGTGATATTCCCAAGTTCTGCAATTTTCTGGATCATGAATTGCTGAAGAATGAAGCGCGGGATAACAAATACTTTTATTACATTCGCAAAGCTGCCTGATTAATCCAGCAGCTTGCTGAATGCTTCGATCGTATTTTCATCGCCATGTTTGATTTTATTGGCGATCACATGATGGAAGAAGTATTTGAAATGGGGGTGGCGCTGCGCCGCAAACAGTGCGTCATCTCCGGGCAACACCGGTGTGTTTTCAACCTTTTTCTCATCCGCCAGCATCGCCATCAGGTCACCGTTTGCATGTAGCTGCCAACTGGTTACATGAATCAGAGTAATACTGCGAAAGTGGTCACCCGTCAGAATGGCATGAGTGCCAATCGCATCCGGTATTTCCTGAATAACTGCCTGCGGATCATCTGAACTGTTGTGGAAGTAGGATGCCGAGCTTTCCAGCTCAACCACCTTGTGCAGCGGTGCTTCAAAGAATGCATGATCATTGTAGGGATCAAAAAAACCTTCCCAGTGACCGTTCAGAGGGTCTTTCAGTGACTGGCAGGGCATGATCTCATTCAGCCACGGTACCATCGCATCAATCGAACCATCCTGATACAGCGCCCAGCACAGAATTTTCATACTGAACAGCTTGCCGGGATTGGCATCATTGGAATACAGCATTTCCAGACCATCCAGCTCAGGTGCCAGCCGCACAATATTGTCGGGCTCATTATTAACGACCGGCTTGCGGGTAAACATATCGACAACATTATTGTTGTCGCTGCCTTTGCCTGAGTCGTTATTCTGACTACCCATTGCGGTCTCCCTGCCGCGGATGCTGGTTGGCATCCATATTTAAAAGTCAGGTATAGCCACTAAAATCGTCCTGTAAGGTGGTTATCGGCAACTGGCAGTGGAGTCTTAGAGCCTCAGCTTTCGCTAGTAATGATCTGAATCACGTCACAAAAGCCAGCATCTGCCTACACTGAAAGCCGAAAACCGGTAGTTGAGGATTGAGGATGAACCCGCGTTTTGAAAAGGCGCTTTTGCGTATGCCTGCTGAACTGGTTGCCGCACTGGATCCGGTACTGACAGATGAGTTTGCAGGCTTTATTTCAGCCGTTCAGGTGCAGGCAATTACTGAAATGTCCGGGCTAAATGGTTCAGACCTGCGCCTTGCATTACTGCCTTTGGCGGCGACCTTTGCCCATGTGCCGATCTCTGACTTTTATGTCGGTGCAATTGCTCAGGGTGAATCAGGTAATTTTTATATGGGGGCCAATCTGGAATTGACCGGGAAGGCGCTGTTTCATTCCGTCCATGCTGAGCAGTCAGCAATCAGTCACGCATGGTTATCCGGGGAGCAGAAAATAACAGGCGTGACGGTCAATGCGCCGCCCTGCGGGCATTGTCGTCAGTTCATGACGGAGCTGAATAACAACGATGGTCTGATTATTGAAATTCCGGAGCAAAAACCACAATCACTGAGCTATTTCCTGCCCAATGCATTTGGACCACAGGACTTAGGTATAGAAGGTGGTTTATTAAATGGTACAGGGTATGGACTGGATATGGAGAGCGATGACCCGTTAGTTAAGCGCGCACTACAGGAAGCGAGCGCCTCTTACTCTCCTTATAGTCTGACACCCGCCGCTATTGTACTGGAAGCAGGCGATGATCAGATATTTGTCGGACGTTATGCGGAAAATGCAGCATTCAACCCCAGCCTGCCACCCATGCAGATGGCACTCAGTTGTATGACCCGCGCCGGAGTCCCCTTCCGAAATATTTCCCGCGCCGTATTGGTTGAAAGTGGCCGCGGTCATATCAGTTTTGTCAGAAGTTCAAAAAACGTACTGGAAACGATAGGTAAGGTGCAGCTGGAGACTTTTAAAGCTTAGAACTGAGAAATAGCGGTTCATCTCTGATGGCAGAGGTGAACCGCTCAAGTATTACGCCGTTTGAGCCTGATGATCCGGAGAATGTTGAGCACTCTGCTGTTTGATCACTCTTTTGCTGACAATGATCAGGCGACTGCCCAATAGCACTGCAGCACAGGTCAACCCGGTTACCAGTCCGATCCAGAAACCGGCAGGTCCGAGCGCTTCAATAGTTTCAGTGCCCAGTCCTAATACGTAACCCAGTGGCAAGCCAATCATCCAGTAAGAAATAACCACCAGAACCATTGGCCAGCGAGTGTCTTTATAACCACGTAATGCACCGGCTGCGGCAGCCTGCATACCGTCAGACAGCTGGAACAGAGCAGCATACAGCATCAGGCTGGCAGCAAGATGAATGACTTGCGGATCGTTGCTGTAGATTCTGGCAATAAATTCCGGTGCGACCAGCATCAGTATCGCTGCCAGTACAGAAGCGGTCATTGCTGTCAGAATTCCGCAGTTAGAGGCAAAGCGTGCCTGATGTGGTCGTCCGGCTCCCAGCGCCTGACCCACCCGAACCGTCATCGCAATAGAAATACTTAACGGCACCATAAAGGTCATGCCCGAGAAATTCAGGGTGATCTGATGTCCGGCAACCGTCTGGGCTCCGAGTTTGCCAATCAGCAAAGCGATAACCGAGAAGATACTGCTCTCAACAAACAGTGTCAGACCGATAGGCAGGCCGAGTCCCAGAAGATTTTTAAAGGATTCAGTTTTAGGTGCATCAAACCGGTTATACAACCCCATGGGACGATGGATTTGTGCAGTCATTGTCCACAGTACCATCATCGCCAGCATAAACCAGAATACCAGTGCACTGGCCCAGCCACAGCCAACGCCACCCATGGGTTCGAATCCAAACTTGCCATAAATCAGAATATAGTTGGCAGGAATGTTCAGTAGCAGCCCGACAATACCAAAGACCATCGCAGGCTTGGTGCGGCCAATAGCTTCGTTATAACAGGCAAATACCTGATAGAAAGCCAGTGCCGGTAATCCCCAGGAGATTGCAGACAAGTAATCTTTAGTCAGCGGAATCAGTTCCGGTGAAACCTTCATCCACTGAAATACGGCTTCTGTCTGATTAAGCAAAAACATGCCGATAAAACTGATCAGCAAGGCCAGCCACAAACCCTGACGTACCAGCGGACCGATTTCAGCCTGACGCTGAGCGCCATAAAGCTGAGCAACAGAAGGGCTTACTGCAATCATAATCCCGCGAATCAAGAGCAGTAGTGGTCCCCAAATGCTGGAACCAACAGCGACAGACGCCAGATCTTCAGCACTGTAGCGGCCGGCCATACTGGCATCCACAAAGCCAAAGGCATGGGTTGAAAGCTGGGCAATAATAATCGGGCTGGCGAGATAAAGCAGTTCCCGGATTTCCCGCCGGGTACGGGAAAAGAGGGAGGATGTTCCCATTATGTTTTTTATCCCTGAAGTATGCGAATTGATTTTATGTTGTCGTTTATAGGAGGCGCCAAGAGATGACTTTATAAACGGCAATAACAGAATGAATAAATTCTACCATTCCGGAAAGAGGATTAATCTCCGTAGATTACCGGAGATTCTTTAGGTTGAAATTGTGCGCAAGTGGGGTGAGTTGTTGATAATACTGCTGTAAAGCTTTACTGAATACGTTGGCCCTGTCAGGTAAACCACGATTAAGCAATCGCTGTGCTTCTTCACAGATACGTTCCCGGAAAAGACTCAAGTCTGGCTCAGGTCCTTGCAGGTTGTCGGCACTAACCCGGAAGGGATAGCCACAGCTGACAGAGAAAATCCATTCAAGTGCCTGAGGCTTTGCCTCAACAGCTTCAAACTTGAGTTGCTGCTGGCTATCTCTCCCATCCGGTTCATACCAGTACCCGTAATCAACCAGCCGGCGGCGCTGCAAGCCGGCGATACACCAGTGAGAGATTTCGTGCAAAGCGCTGGCAAAGTAATCCTGCGTGAAAATAACCTGATGATAATCACAGCTAGCAGTGGCAGGCTGATATAAAGGTTCATCCGCACCACCTGCCAGCCGGGTTTTTTCGCTGTCTGCAAAGCAGCTATTGAAAAGGGTGATCAGGTCACTCGCACGATAAGAATCATCAGATTGCATTATTGTTTACTTTCTTTCCCCTGACCGTTCGATGCATTCCATTAGTTCTTTGTTACGCTTGTCTGCCAGATGGCTGTTAACCACGAACAGCGCATGAATCACGCCCGGTAGCCAGCCCAGCAGTGTCAGAATCAGATTAAGCAGCGCCTGTAACGGCTTGCCGCAAAATAGCACCGCAATCGGTGGTAGAATGATAGCCAGAAAATACAGCATCTTTATTCCCTTTCAAGCTGGTGGCTTAAGAAGTTGACCCACACCCATATTGAGGGAGAATATTAGAGCCGCTTGCCTTTAGGAGGCAACAGGCAGGCTGTGTTGCCGACAATAGTTGGCGTTAGCACCAATCACAGGTTTTCCGATGGGACTTATGATTGCAGAAGTTACTATTGCCCACGGATCATAGGCTTATCCAGAAATGCAGGAAATATAGGGGTTGTAGCCCTTCAACTATCGCCGACAACACAGCCCAACAGGCATTTAGGTAAAATGGCTATTCGGATCAAGTAATGAAAATCGTTGCAGATGAAAACATCCCGCTACTCACCGCTTTTTTTGGCGAAATGGGAGAGCTGGTTCGTTTGCCTGGCCGCAATATGAAGCTCGCTGATGTGGCGGATGCTGATATCTTGCTGGTGCGCTCGGTCACCAAAGTTAATGAGGCATTACTGTCTGGATCAAGCGTCCGTTTTGTAGCGACAGCCACCAGTGGTACTGATCATATTGATACTGACTGGCTTCAGCAGCAGGGTATTGGTTTCGCTGATGCGGCAGGGTGTAATGCCCGTTCGGTGACCGAGTATGTCCTCAGTGCACTGGATATTCTGCAGGAACGTTATGGTTTTCGGCTGGAAGAAAAAACGGCCGGTATTATCGGTAAAGGGCAGGTTGGTAGCCGCTTGTTGGAAGCTCTGAAGCGGTTGGGAGTTAAATGTCTAGTTTGTGACCCTTTTGTTGAAATGCAGGCTGATCCGGCGGACTCCGGGATTAACTGGTGTGATCATGATACCTTGCTGGCTAAGAGTGATATTGTAACCCTGCATGTTCCGCTGACTACAGGTGGTGATTATCCGACTCGGCATATGCTCAATGCAGAGCGACTACAAAGCCTGAAACCAGGAGCTATTCTGCTCAATACCGCAAGAGGACCGGTTATTGATAATCGGGCTTTGGATGCTTGCCTTGCTGAACGCGATGACCTGACGGCGGTGCTGGATGTCTGGGAACATGAGCCTGCAGTAGATCCGTCGTTATTACAGAAGGTCGATATCGGGACTGCACATATCGCCGGCTACAGCCTCGATGGCAAACTGGCAGGCACAGATGCCATCTATCAGGCGGTATGTCGCTTCTTCGGACTGCCGGTACGAGTGAAACTTGGCAATATCAAACCGATTCCAGAACTGAGCTGTCTCAGTTTTACCTGCAATGCAGAAAGTCAGACCGCTGCCTCGACAGCAATCAGAGCTGTTTACGATGTGCGCCGGGATGATGCCACTTTGCGCCGGGGTATTGCTTTGTCAGATGAAGAACAGCGTATTTACTTTGATCAGTTACGACGGGAATATGCGGAGAGAAGGGAATTCAGTACACTGAAGGTGAGTACGACTCACTGTCAAAGTGATGTGATAGGTCGTTTAAGTGCGCTGGGATTTACTGTGAAAACGTCCTGATTAACCTCAGGATTTTGTACCGTTCGAACGGGGCAAAATCCTGACTGCAGGTAATCGGATCATACGGGTCTGTTACTGTTTTTCGTTGGTGTGGTTGCGGATAATGTGTGCGGGTGGATAAAAGTTAAAATATGAACGTTTATGTAGCCCATCCTGCACCATACCTTCGGTTATCGGACACTCCGAACCATCGGCCAGAACAACGGCACCACCATTAAATAAATCCAGGGGTGTTTCTGTCTGATCAAGGTCTTTGCATACCGGCATGGTGGTTCTCCTTCTCTCCTTGGCGTACGACACTGTCACAGATGTAAGTTAGGGGATATCTGTGACAAGTTGATGACATAGCTGCCATCTGCTGCCTACGTTATCGGGAAAACAGGGCTTTCATCAAGCTTTCTGGGGTGCTGTTATTGGATTTTTTTGTGACAAAGGTTAACTACCGGTTACATCTGAGATCTGTCTTGATCTGTTGCAAGTTTGAATGATTATCAAATACAAAAGGATGGAATGTGTTCAGGTTGGGTGTGATTGTTAATCCATGGGCTGGTATTGGGGGCGCTGTTGCGCTGAAAGGCAGTGACGGTGCTGATACAGTGGCAGAAGCACTGGCGCGGGGGGCGGTACCTAAAGCAAACCAGCGTATGGCACAGGCATTACAAATGCTTGAGCCCGTGCGGGATAAGTTGCACATCCTGACCTGGAGTGGGGCAATGGGAGAAGATATCTTACTCCAGCTTGGCTTTTCAGTTGAAGTTTGTGGTTCGGTCAACGGGAATGAAACATCTCCGGCTGATACCGAGCAGGCAGCAGCAGGAATGGAAAAACTGGATGTTGATTTGATTCTGTTTGCCGGGGGTGACGGCACCGCCAGAAATATTTGCCATGCAGTCAGTGAGAAACAACCAGTACTCGGTGTTCCGGCAGGCGTGAAAATCCATTCCGGCTGCTACGCCATTACGCCCCGCGCTGCCGGTGAAGTTGTACGGATGCTGGTGACCGGAGAGCTGGTTAATATCCGTAATCAGGAAGTACGGGATATTGATGAAACCGCTTTCCGGGCAGGGCGTGTCAGTGCCCGTTACTACGGTGAACTGAATGTTCCCGAAGAAGGCCGGTATATGCAGCATGTAAAGCAGGCCGGGCGTGAAGTTGAATCACTGGCCGTGCAGGATATTGCCGAGGGGCTGGAAGAGCTGCTGGAAGATGATACTTATTATCTGATAGGTCCTGGTTCGACAACGGCAGGCTTGATGGAATGGCTGGAGCTTGAACATTCCCTGCTGGGCGTTGATGTAATTTGTAACCGTTCACTGGTGTTGAAAGACGCGACAGCAAGCCAGCTGCTTGATATTGCCCGTAAACACCCGTCACGTATTATTGTGACTGCCATTGGTGGGCAGGGGCATATCTTCGGGCGTGGTAATCAGCAGTTTTCGCCCGATGTGATTCGCACTGTTGGTACGAATAATATTATGGTGACGGCAACCCGCACCAAGCTGAAAGCACTGGAACAACGGCCACTGCTAGTGGATACCGGTGATCAGGAGCTTAACAAGGATATTATCGGGTATAAAAACGTTATCGTGGGATATAACGACGCCGTGATGTATCAGGTTGAAACGGTATAAAAAACGGCTTCACAAAAAAGCCCCGAATCACTTCAGGGCTTTTATTATCGCTTGATACTGTTACGCCAAGTCTTGATTAGCGACCGGCTGCTTCCAGTGCAGCAATACGCTTTTCTAGCGGCGGGTGACTCATAAACAGTTCTGCCATGCTGCGCTTGCCGTTAATACCAAAGGCAACCAGCTGGCCTTCCAGCTGTGGTTCGGCGCTTTGCTGTAGACGACGCAATGCAGCAATCATCTTCTGACGACCTGCCAGTTGTGCACCACCGGCATCTGCCCGGAATTCACGCAGGCGGGAGAACCACATCACAATGATGCTGGCCAGCAGGCCGAAGACCATTTCCAGCACAAAGACAGTTGCCATGTAACCGAACATGCCAAGGCCGCCTTCTTCATCGTTACCGCGCAGTACATTATCAATAATGCCGGCAACCACGCGGGCAATAAAGATAACAAAGGTGTTTACCACACCCTGTACCAGTGCCAGTGTGATCATATCGCCGTTGGCAACGTGGCTGACTTCGTGGCCCAGAACCGCTTCCGCTTCATCCTGCGTCATGTTCTGCAGCAGGCCGGTGCTGACGGCAACCAGCGCATTGTTACGGCTCATGCCGGTCGCAAAGGCGTTAATGTCAGGGGAATTATAAATGGCCACTTCGGGCATGCCGATACCGGCATCACGTGCCTGACGGCTGACCGTTTCCAGCAGCCACTGTTCATTACGGGTACGGGGCTGTTCGATCACTTCAGCACCCGTTGAGCGCTTGGCGATCCACTTGGACATAGCCAGGGAAATCAGTGATCCGCCAAAACCGAATACGGCGGCCAGTACCAGCAGACCCGCCATGCTGCCACGATCAATACCCAACACGCTGTAAATAACGCTGAGTACGATGCTGAGCATCAGAACAATGGCCAGATTTGTAGCGATGAAAAGAAGAATACGTTTCATTGTTGTGTTGCGACCCTCTGTGTTGGCAACGGATACCGGACTCTTATTATGGGGACGGGCTGTCACCTTTCAACCGGTTTTACAATTGTAAGATTTTACCGAGTGTAATGGTATTGTCTTACCTGCTTCCAGTTATCGGACTTTTGCCTCAATTACTGAAGCCGTGTTTTGCTGAAGCCTGACATCCGTCACCTCCAGATCACAACTGGTCAGTAATTCAGAGAACTGTTCCTGATTCACCTCCCGGCCGCCAATCTGCATCATCAGCAAGTCGTACCAGTTGGAGTGGTTATGTTGAGGGGTATCGCCAACAATATGATCAATAATAATCAGGCGGCTGTCGGGCTTCATAGCCTGTCGGCACTGCTGCAGAATTTGAGTGTTATGTGCTTTATCAAAACTATGCAGAATGGACTTAAGAATATAGATATCACTGTGTTGTGAAATGGTTTCAAAAAGATTGCCTGCAACCAGACTGATATGAGGGGCATGGGATTGTATTTCCGGTCTTTGCTTCGCTTTTTCGATGACAGAAGGCTGTTCAAACAGAGTGCACTGAATATCCGGATATACGGCAAGCAGCTTCAATAACAGAGAGCCGGAACCTCCTCCCAGATCAGTCACCGTTTCATGTCCATTCAGAGGAATCAGGTCTACCAGTGATTCCGCAGCGTAGCCGGACAGTTGCTGCATCACCTGATCGAAAAGCTGCTGTTCATCCGGGTGACTGCCCAGATAATCGTAAACTTCCTGCTGTCTGCAGGAGTGAAACGGGGTTTGCTTTTGCTTGCTGGTCAGTGTTTCAGGCATTTTCAGCCAGGCATCAGTAATCCAGTCACGGGAATACATGATGATCATATCTTTCAGACTGCCTGCAATATCCGAACGCAGATAATGGCTGGCATCGTTATTAGTGAAACGTCCGTCAGGCAGACGGGTGAAAATCTCAGCAGAAGCCAGCGCTCTGAGCGCACGCTCCAGACGGTCTTCATTCAGATTGAGTTTCTCTGCCAGCTGCTGGACTGATAAAGGTTCAGCAACCAGAGCATCAGCCACTCCCAGTTTGGCCATGGCTGCCAGCGTATAGAATTTCCAGTGTCCGATAGCAGCCTGATAAAGCGTACGGCGATCAGCAGTCATGAGTAGCAGCCTGTATGTTCCACACAAGAAACTGCCGGTGATGAAACCGGCAGTTTTAGTACATACAGTTATAGCAGAAACAGGCGGTCAGCTCTGTTCGGGTGTGGCATCGTCAACAGGTGTTTCAGGGGCAGGTGGTTGCTGGCTGTCTTCCAGCTCCAGTGACTGCAGGGCAATTACCGCCTGCGTTCTGTTACGTACGTTGAGTTTGCGAAAAATAGCAGTGACGTGAGCCTTGATAGTCGCTTCGGAAACTTCCAGATCACCTGCAATCTGTTTATTTAACAAACCTTCGCTGATCATCCCCAGTACCCGGAACTGCTGCGGTGTTAGGGAAGCAATACGGCTTTCCATTTCATTGATAACTTCAGTCTGGGTACAGGCTTCGGTGAAGCCTTCCGGGAACCATCGATCACCCTGAACGACAGCGGAAATAGCTTCCTGAATGATTTCTGGTCTGGCTGATTTGGGAATAAAAGCCCGGGCACCGTGGCGGGCTGCTTTCTGAGCGGTGGCATCATCTTCATTGCCGGTGATCACCGCAACAGGGATTTCCGGGTAGCGACCATGAAGAAAAACCAGCCCGGAGAACCCATGAGCGCCGGGCATATTCAGATCCAGCAGGATCAGATCAGGGTTTTCTGTGGTTTCTGCGGCAGCCTGTAATGAAGCGATCGTATCGGCTTCAATGGTTCTGGGCTGCTCAAAGACCTTCTCCAGTGTTGCGATCAGGGCTGAGCGGAACAGTGGGTGGTCTTCAGCAATAATAATGGTTTTGACTGAGGAGCCTGTAGTATCCATGGTCAACGCATCCTTGCGTTCGCAGGTGTCCGATACTTAAAGCATAGCCAAAAGCTGGCTTACTGAGCCAGCTTCCCAGCGTTCTCGCTGGTTTCAGTCAGTTTTGCTTCACAGAACTTCTCGGGATGTTTCCCGGTAATATCGTGATAGAAGTGCTGAATTGCAGCCATATCCCGCTCCAGATCGCCGGTCGGGCGAAAACTCGGACCGATGCCTACGGTTTTGCGTTTGAAATCCAGATAGCCCAGAACGATAGGCACATTGGCTTCACGTGCGATATGATAGAAGCCAGTCTTCCAGCGAGTCACATGGGAGCGGGTGCCTTCCGGTGCCAGCGTAATAATCAGGCGGCGATTGCTACGAAAGGCACTGACGGTCTGGCCCACAATGCCATTACGCCGTTCACGGTTAACCGGTATGCCGCCTAACCAGCACATAATCGGACGTAGCGGGCCACAGAAAAGGCTGACTTTCCCCAGCCAGTTGATGCGGACTCCCAGAATCAGAGAAGCACTGATGGTCAGTACAAAATCCCAGTTACTGGTATGAGGTGCACCGATCAGTACGTAGCGTGAGCACTTCGGCGGGCGTCCTTCAACTTTCCAGCCCAGCACCTTCAATGTCAGCCAGGCCAGTACATAAAGTAACTGACTGATAATGGGGGTATTGAACACGGTAAATCGCATCGAAATTCTCTTAACGGCTAAACAGGACGATATTCAGGGTGATCAAAGGGGAAGATTGCAGACGTGCGTAAGCTGATTCATGCGGATTGTGACTGCTTTTATGCAGCGGTTGAAGTACGGGATAACCCGGATTTACGCGGACGTCCACTAGCGGTAGGGGGTTCGCCTGATAGGCGAGGCGTTATTGCTACGTGTAATTACGAGGCGCGTGACTTTGGTATACGTTCGGCCATGGCATCGGGTCAGGCAATGCGCTTATGCCCTGATTTGCTAATCGTTCCCCCGCGTATGAAGCATTACCAGCAGGTATCCCGGGAAATCCATAGCATTTTTTCCCATTATACGGATTTGATTGAACCGCTCTCTTTAGATGAAGCCTATCTGGATGTTTCTGAAAGTGAGCGTTGTCAGGGTAGTGCTACTCTGATGGCACAAGAGTTACGTCAGAAAGTTAAGGATGAAGTCGGGATTATCATCTCGGCAGGCGTCGCACCTAACAAATTTCTGGCCAAAATTGCCAGCGACTGGAACAAGCCGGATGGGTTGTTTGTGATTACGCCGGATCAGATCGATGAATTCGTAAAAGAGCTGCCCGTTAATAAATTGCATGGCGTCGGTAAGGTTACGGCAGGCAAACTGCGTAAAAAGAAAATTGAGACCTGTGGTGATCTGCGAAAGTATTCAAAACTGGAGCTGGCAAAATGGTTTGGACGTTTTGGGGAGCGACTGCATGAACTGGCTTATGGCATTGATAACCGCCCGGTAGAAACTTCAAGACGACGAAAGTCGCTTTCTGTTGAGCACACTTACGATCATGACCTGCCGGATATTAAAGCTCTGCAGCGGGAAGTGTTTCCGTTGCTGGAAAGTCTGGAAACCCGCTGGGAGAAAATCAGTAAGGAGTACATGCCGACGAAGCGGTTTGTGAAACTCAAGTTTAATGATTTCACCCAGACGACACTGGAAACTGTTCTGCCTGCAGGGGAAGCACCGTTTAATCCGGTTGCTTATCAGAAGTTGTTTGGGGAGGCGTTTGAGCGTAAGAACCTGCCAGTTCGGCTGGCAGGCATCGGGATTAGGTTACATGATTTGAAGCCGCCTGAGGGGGGGCGGCAGTTGAGTTTGTTTGATGACCCTGCAATTTAATTGACGGGCTCTGCAATGCTCAGTGATTTAGTAAATACCCAGCCCAGAGGGTTGGTATTCATTTTAATATAGCTTTCTCTTACCCTGTCCGAAACCAGCCGAAACTGTGGTTTAAAGATTAAAGGAACAATATGAGTTTCTTCAGCAATTAATTTCTCTGCTTCAACATATAGTTCCTGAAGTTTTTCTGGAGACGATATGCTCTGACTTTGTTGCATTAATACGGTCAGTTTGGGAGCCTTGGCACTCGGTATCATTTTGTGATTATCCATCAGTGCCATTACAAAAGCATAAGGCTCATCAAAAGCCGCAACCCACCCGTAACAGGCAAAGTCGTAATCTCCCCCATTCTGGAGCTGCCCGAAAAACTCATTAGCAGGTACTTCCTTTATTTTAATTTTCAGAGGAGCTAAGCCTTGCTCCAGCTGCTTTTTAATAATATCAAGTAAACCATCAGGGTCAGAACTGGTTGGTTTCATCAGTGTGATGGTTTTAATTTCGGCGTTCCGAGTGCACCATTCTGTAAAATTCCCCTCAGTTGCCTCATGAAGACTGAACTCCCCGGCATTTTTCATGCCCGGCGGGATAAATCGAAGAGCAGGCTGGCAACCTATACAACCAGGGTAAAGTTCATCAATAAGTCCTTGTCTGTTAATAGCTTTGCTGACAATTGGAGCCAGTTCTACAATATGAGATTTCCTGTGATCCGGAATTATGAATCCAGACTGCCTGAGAGGGTGCTGAGTAGAAACAAAATAGGGCTTCTCTTTTAAACTCCTGTATTCTCTGGCAGGAATACCGGCGGTGATATCCAGTTTTCCACCAGTGAGAAGTTCCTTTTCTGACAAGCGATCAGTAATGGCATGCCATTGGACTGACTCAACCTCCACCAGATCTTTGGAATGATAATGAGGGTTCTTTACAAGTTTGATTCCACAACTGTCGGCAAGGCCTGCCTTCGTTCCTGAACTGAAAAAACAGTAAGGGCCATTGGTTATTACCTCGCCTGAGAGACTGTTCAGGTCATTTAAGCTTATAGCCTCTGTTCTGTGAGACTGATGCACCGGAAGAAAAGATGGGAAAGTCAGTAAGTATGGGAAGACCATTTCAGGTGGTTCATCTTCCAGTGTTATCTGAACTGTACCAGGGTCAGAAGGATGGACTTCGACACCGAGTGCTACGGGATCTTTTTGACCACTTAATATTTCATTAGCATACTTAATTCTGGCTATTTCAAGATAGTGGGCGTAGGTTACTACCTTTTTCAAAGTATCATCAGTTCGGCATTTTGCACCGAGAAAAGCAAGGTGCCGGAAGCTGGCAACAATATCTTCCCCCGTTAGCGGTTCGCCATTAGACCATTTTAAATTGTCTTTAAGTTTGAATTCCCAATGCGTGCCGTCAATTTTCTTTGGTGTGGCGATACCGTCAACAACACTTCCGTCAGGAGCCAGAACGAGAAGCCCTTCGTAAAGATCGTAAATTACAGAGGCACAAACATCGCAGGAGAAAAAGTGGGGGTGAAGAGATTGAACACGCCCGCCGTTACTGCGATCCAAATGTTTTCCGCTTCCTTGAGTAACCGGAGATAAAATCAGAAAAAGGCTGAGTATAGAGGCGAAGATATATTGCATAATATTGCCTGAATGTCTTGCGGTACTTTGTATGTTCAGTCCGTTATATAGACATTCAGGCGATTAATAGTTCAGGTTTATGAGTCAGGGGTGACAAGTGGTTGAGTTTGGCTGCTTTGCGGCATCAAGGTAGCTGACAGCACAGATAACAGGCAATAACCAGTAAAGAACCAGAACCCGTTATGCAACTCAGCATCAAATTTCAGCATACCATTAGCGCTCTGACTTGCCTGAGTCGCCAGAAACGCCACCAGAATACCTGCTACGAACACATCCGCCATGGACCATTTGCTGAGAACATTAACGCCTGACTGCAGCTGGGAACGTGATGAACCGGGTTTCATGAAAGCAGCAATCAACAGGGTTAACCCCTTCAGAACCGGAATAATTACTGAGAACAGCACGATCAACATTGCAACGGGAGGGTGGCCATCCTTCCAGAGATCTTGCGCGGTGCCGAGAATGCTGCGAGTTTTGTTATATACCTCACTCTGCCCTTCAGCTTTTACCTGAGACAGAAAACTGTCAGCCATACTGGCCAGCATCGGAGGAATATCGCTGCGCTGGGTAATAATTTTGCGCCCCTGATCGATCAGAATCTGATGGTCAAGATCGCCCTTTAGTGTGAAAAAAGGCTGCATCAGGCCGGGAATCAGCAGTATATAGGCGATGATCAGTGTGATGGCAGCAATATGCGTCCTTTGCATGGAAGAACCCTACTTTGTTATTGAAGCATGGCTATTCAGACTATCATATTGCTGTTCAGGTTCCGCTGACTAAAAAAGACTTAAGCGGGCTCTAGGTAGTCAACCAACAGTTGCAGGTTGTCACTGCCCCGGTAGTGATTCACATCCAGTTTATAAACCACTCTTGCCCGCTGGATATTTGGATCAGGCCAGGTGCCGGTATCCACATTGAAGGCAATCGCATCGACCCAGTAATCGTGTCCGGCAGGTTGCAGGGTCATTTTCAGGTGGTGCTGTCCAACAATTCTTTGTTGGACGATTCGGAATGTGCCGTCAAAGCAGGGTTCAGGAAAGTTCTGTCCCCAGGGGCCGCCGTTTTTGATTTGTTGAGCCATATTCAGATCAAAATCTTCGACGTCCAGCTCACCGTCAGTCAGTAATACGCTTTGCAGGGCATCTTCATCCAGCTGGTTTTTGGCTTCGGCTTCAAACGCTGCGGTGAACTTTGCTAAATCTTTTTCTGCCAGACTCAGTCCGGCAGCCATCGCGTGACCACCAAATTTAGGAATTAATCCGGGGTTGGCTGTTGCCACTGCATCCAGTGCATCCCGGATATGAAAACCGGGAATAGACCGGGCAGAACCTTTTAGCTGTCCACAATCATCAGGCGCAAAGGCGATAACCGGGCGATGGAAGCGCTCTTTAATACGGGAGGCAACAATACCGATAACACCCTGATGCCAGTCATCTTCAAATAAACACAGGCTCCAGGGTAGCTGCTGGTCGGCAGATAGCTGGATTTTTTCCAGAGCGGTCATTGCCTGTTGTTTCATGCCTTCTTCGATTTCCTTGCGTTCCCGGTTCAGACTGTCGAGTTCTGATGCCATGGCGCGGGCACGATTAATATCGTCACAAAGCAACAGCTCAATGCCTAACGACATATCATCCAGCCGTCCGGCGGCATTTAACCTTGGTGCCATAGCAAAGCCGAGATCGGATGTGGCAAGCCTGTCCAGCTGTCTTCCGGCAACTTCTGCTAAAGCAGTAATGCCTGGGCGGCAACGCTGTGCGCGCATATTCTGCATGCCGATATGCACCAGTGTGCGGTTATTGCTGTCCAGACTGACGACATCAGCAATGGTACCCAGCGCCACCAGATCAAGAAAGGATTTCATATTGGGCTTTGGTCTTGTATCAAACCAGCCCTGTTGTTCCAGTAATGTACGAACGGCACACATCACATAAAAGATAATGCCGACACCTGCTGTGTTTTTACTTTCGAAATCGCAGCCGGGCTGATTCGGATTAACAATGGCATCCGCGTCAGGCAGTTCACGTCCGGCGAGGTGGTGGTCGGTAACAACAACCTGCAATCCCGCTGCTTTTGCTGCTTTTACGCCTTCAATACTGGAAATACCATTATCAACGGTAACCAGCATATCTGGCTTCAGGGGCAGGGCAGCGGCGACAATTTCAGGACTGAGACCGTAGCCATATTCAAAACGGTTAGGAACCAGATAACCGGGGTCATTAGCGGACATAGCCCGCAGGGCGGATACTGCCAGCGCACTGCTGGTGGCACCATCGGCATCAAAGTCACCAATAATCAGAATACGTTTACCTGTGGATACCGCTTCAGCAATCAACTGTGCGGCTTTATCAATGCCTTTCAGCTGATGGTAGCGTGCCAGCCCGTGTACCGAGTAATTCAAATCATCATCGGATTTAAGACCGCGGGCAGCATAGATTCGTTGAAGCAGCCGGGGAATACGGCTGGAAAAAGAGAGCTCAGTGCTGCATTGGCGTTGGATGATTTTTTTAGGCATTGGTCGTTGGAAGCTACAGGGTAAGCCATTATTTTACGCCTGACTTGAAGCCTTTGATACTGTTTATCTAGGTTCTTGTTGACGTAAGTTTATAGCGCGCAGTGGCTGCTTTACAAGCCATCCACAGGGCTAAAGCGAGAACTTCCGTGGGCAGCGTTGCAACAACTTGAAAGACATGGGTATTCCGGCGTTGTTGCGCCTTGCCACAAAAGTTCTCGCTTGAGCTGAGCGCTATAAACTTACGTCAACAGAACTTAAAGTTGTCTGAGATTGTACACGGGTTAAAAATCAGGATCCTGAGTATGATATAAAGGGCCATTATAAAATGGAGGATAAGCTCCCGTAGTCGAGGGTGGTGCGCTGACCATTCCATTTATGTGAGTAGGTAGAGGTGCTATGGAATTAAAGTAGTGCATCGTTGGTGATGGTGATACAAAACTACTAAGTTGCGGCTGATAATGTTGAGCAGGAGGGTGGTAGTAATCACTTCTCCAAGGATAAGGGGGGTGGTAATCACTTCTCAAAGGATAAGGGAGGTGGTAATCACTTCTCAAAGGATAAGGGGGGGGGGTATAGGTATTTTTCGTCGAGCTTACAGTGCTCTTCCGTTGCGACTCGCTGGTTTCTTTTTGGTCTTTCTTCCACTTCATTCGTTGGTTTTGAAACCAGGTTTTAACTTGAAAGTCTGTTAAATTTAATTGATCTGCTAAAGACTGTCGCTCAACTGGAATCAGATATTTTTTTTCTCGAAATTTTTTCTCTAATCCTTTTTTCTGCTCAGAAGTAAATTCCCTTCTTATCCTTTTAGGTTTATGCTGTGCAATGTCTGTATGATCCTCTTCGAGGACGCCGGTAGCGTAGGTTTTAACGGTTTCGTAAATTTCTTCATACAAAACAATGATAGTAATGACGTTGTGTATATCAGTACTGAGATCCTGATGTTCTTTCGATGTTTCATTAAAAGTTGCAGATTGTCCGTTTGTTTCAGCAGGTATAACGTGTCTTATCTGAAATAAAATTATGACTTTTGGCAGTGACTGGGTTCTGTCACTGTTATCTGCTTTTTTAGTGGAGGAAAGAGGTTGTTGCCTTTTATGAACTTCTGTACTCCAGTGAGCAAGGGTGATGGAATTCTCGGAGAATGAAAAATCGGTAGGGATAACAAGAGGTACTTTACTTTGTAATTTAAATTGATTTTCGGGGTTTTGACTCAAATGCAAAGTAAGTCGGCATGGATCTAGTGTGTGAAGGCTGAAATCATTTTCTGTGGAGAAGTTATTGATATCATTGCTTGATATACAGTCATTAAATTCAAGCGTGATTATATTTGATTGAATGTTACTTGAGGATATCATTCCAATGGTGTAAGGGTATTCACTGCATTCACCCTGCAGTACCAGGGATTCATAGAATTGTTCTGTATTATTGCTGAAAAGCACATTTACCACAGGTTGACGTGTTGTAAAAGCAAACCATGCCGTGGAATCCTCTGGGGGAGCCGTATTGTCATGATCTTGACCAAATAATACCCATGTCGAGGGACCGCCTTGCAGTTTCTGGAAGGTACAATGATGAGTATCTTTGGGAAGGATATCATCTTCATAAATTAATATCGTGGTACAGGGAGGGTTCGCTAAAGTTACTGTGCTGAAAGCGCAAAAAGAAATCAGAGTTAACAGGTATTTAATGCTTAGTTTCCAAACAAAATGCTTTAATGTGATCATTATTAGAACAATAAGTAACAGAAATGTAATTTTAATGCAAAGCTTCAGATTTGCCGCTCCGTAGCTTGCTTCTGGTTAGATGGTTTTCTTCCGGACTAATTAAGACTTTCTTCAGTGATTATGCTGTATGTAAGGCGATAATAAGCTATATGATAATGCTCTCATTATAGATAGGTTAGCAGTCGTATGGGGAAATTGGTCATGAATCAGATACGTTGATCTCGTATATTTTTCGAGATGGCTTTACTGATACCCTATCCATTTTTCCCTATGGCAGTCATTAAAGTTGTATGCGTTTACTGTGATACCACAGATGGCGTTGTGAAAAATGGCAAAGCACCCTCAGGTATGCAGCGTTACCTGTGTCGAAATTGTAAACACAGTTTCCAGCTTGAGTTTCTCTACAACGCTAACAAGCCAGGCACTCAGTGAACATGGCTATGAATGGTTCTGGTGTCAGTGATACAGGTCGTGTCCTGAAGATCAGCCCAACGACAGTCATTAGCCATTAAAAAAACTCGCCACGCCACAGGTAACGTCACTCCCTTTCGACAATGAAGAACTGGTGCTTATCTGCCAGATGGATGAACAATGGTCCTATGTTGGCAATAAGAAGAATCAGCGTTGGCTACTCTACGCATGGGAGCCTGGCTACCGGAGGGTGATTGCTCATGTCTTTGGTCGCAGAACAAAGAAAACCTTGAAGAAGCTGATAAAGTTGGTCATACGCTATAAATTCAGGTTCTACTGCACCGATGATTGGCAACCCTATGGCTCAGAGCTACCGGAACGGAGCCATATTATCAGCAAAAAACTGACACAAAGCATCGAGAGAAACAACCTGACACTTCGAACACGCCTTAAACGATTAACCCGTAGAACGATCTGCTTTTCTCGCTCAGTGGAACTGCATGACAAGGTGATCGGAGAATTCATCTCACAAATGTGGTATCAACCTGTTTGAAACGTGACTCAATTCACGGGCTGTAGCCTGTGAATTTTCAGGGTTATATTAGTAAATATTGCTTCTGCTTTCTTTGTGATAGTGCCTTCATGGAAGCGGCTAAAACCAGCTGATTAAAGCATTGTCTAGTTGATAAATATCTTTGCGGAAACGAACACGACCCTTGGCATCAGGCCAGGCGGTAAAGTAGACAAAGTAAATGGGAATCTGTTTTTCCAGCGTGACTTTGGTGGTGCTGTCAGTTCTATGTCCTTCATTAAAAACACGGCTCATATTCTGATGACGGCCGATTCTGTCAATTAGCCCCCTGATGTTGTGAACACGGGTACAACCGGAACTTAAAGAGCGGCTGTCTTTCTCGAATAGCGTGGGGTCGTTAGTGTCATGCAGATACACACCGTATTCATTAGGAAGCCCCAGTTTGTATTTACCCAGTCGGTTATCTTTACCCGGCTGTTGCTCCAGTCGGTAGAGGAAGGTGCGGGCACGTTGATTTTTCCAGTCGATATTATCCGGATTCACCTGTGGGGCACGATCATTCCAGCTTTGATAAACCAGAAAGCCTTCCCGTTTCAGAAACTCCGGGTCTGACTTGACCTTTCTCAGTATGCTTGAGGAAGCAATGGACTGAGGTACTTTCCAGATCGGGTTGAATGTCACACTTTCAACCGCATGATCAAATATCGGGGTTTGCTTATGAGCCATACCAACGATGGCTTTGTGGTAATGGTTTTTCAGATCACCTTCCGCCCACACTACATTAAACCCGGCGATATCGACTTTGATATGGGGGTAGGGTAATTCTTTCGGCATCCAGCGCAGGCGTTCAAGGTTCGTTTTCAGTGTGCGGATATGCTGATTGTTAATTGCCAGCAGAGCCTGGCGGGTGAGTGCGCCGAGACGACCATCCGGCATGAGTTTAAAGCGGAGCTGCACATCAGTCAGCACATCTTTGTGTGCCTGGGTGTAGATATCATCAGGCAACGAATCTGTTAGATCGAGAGCTTTCAACCAACGGTTTAATTTGGGGATGGCGGCATGAGAATCGCCCTTAAACAAAATCAGATCATCAGGAAATTCGGTAGGGGCTGACTCCCGCCATTGTCTAAGTTCTTCCAGTGCTTTAATTAGCATCCGGTATTCCGGAATCTTCGGTTCCAGGCTGGCGAGCAGCTTTTTATCAAGGGTTTTTGTTTCAGTTGTTAAGATTGGCGTGTCTGAAATTTTCCAGCCGGGCTGAAACAGCTTGCGGTTTACCTGACCGGAATCCATATAGCGGGCATATTTTAAAGCCAATGCTTCAACCTTGGCAGATTCGGGCTGTCGAACCAGAATCGCCCAGTCACTCTGGGCAACATTAATCCCATGAGCAGGCAAGCGGCTCAGCCAGTCAATAAGATAGTGAGTTTCAGCGATGGTCTGAACGGAAAAAAACAGCAGTATCCCTGCAATACAGCGGCGCATGACATCCTCTTCTGCGACAACCGGTCAAATCCTTTTGACCTAAAACCTGCGACTACAAGAGCACATATGAATATCAAATTTGTATGCGTTCTTATTATTACTAAAGTGCAGGTTTCGCAGAAATGCAAAAAATGAAGTAGTCAAAGCAGGCAAAAGCCCGGTGGTACCGGACTTCATAGAGGATCAGACGGATTCTTCAAGCTGAGCCAGTACTTGCTGTCGAAGCTCCCGTTTCAGGATTTTACCGGTCGCTGTCATGGGTAACTGATCGAAAATTTCAACCTGACGTGGGTATTTGTGAGCGCCTAGCATGGATTTGGCCCATTCCTGAATATCATCAGCGGATGATGTGGCGTCAGGTTTCAGCACCAGGCAGACCATGATTTCTTCGCCGTAATGCTCATCAGGTACACCAATCACTGAAGCCAGCATCACTTCAGGGTGTGCCTGCAGGATTTCTTCCAGCTCCCGAGGATAAATATTGTAGCCACCACGAATAATCATATCTTTCAGGCGGTCAACGATATAAAGGTTACCGTGCTCATCAAAACGACCAATGTCGCCGGTATGGAACCAGCCATCACGAATCGCTTCAGCTGTTTGCTCCGGACGACCCAGATAGCCTTTCATAACATTATGACCTTTGATGACAACTTCACCGATCTGGCCGGGATGCAGCGGTTTATCATTATCATCAACAACACGAATATTGATACCGGCAACCGGGCGGCCGACTGAGCCGGGAATGCGTTCATGCTCTATGGAATTAAAGGCGGCAACAGGTGATGTTTCAGAAAGGCCATAACCCTCCAGAACACTTGTGTGGAAGCATTCTTCGAACTCATACAGGGCTTCAACCGGAAGTGCTGCACCACCACTAACGCATAATCGAAGATTTTCGGAAACCTGTTCAATCGACTCAGAAGAAACTGATTTAGCTGTTTGTGTGAGCGCAATATAAATCGTTGGCACACCTCCAAATATCGTTACTTTTTCCTGTGCCATCAGTTGCAGGGCAGCTTTAGGTTCAAAACGGGGCATCATTACTGTGGTACCGCCACTGGCGATTAATACCTGTAACTGCACAACAAGCGCAAAGCAGTGGAACAAGGGCAGAACAAGCAGTGTCGTATCATTAGACGATGCCTGCATAAAGCTCTGGGTTGTCATGATATTCAGTGCAAGGTTGGCATGGGTAAGCTCTGCACCCTTGGGTTGACCAGTTGTACCTGAGGTATAAAGTACAACCGCCGTGTCTTCTGCTGAACTCAAGCAGGGTTCTTGTAGGGGGGCACTGCGCAGTAATTTGGTCAGAGTCTTTTGACCTTGCCATTCGACACTGTTGTTATCCTGAGTAATCGCAAAAAAGTGCTTACAGGTAGCAACGTTTTGGAAAGCTTCAAGCCCGGTGGGTCCCATTGGATGTTCAGAAGTACCTTCAAAACAGAGATAAACACTGGCCTGACTGTCTTGCAGGTGATATTCAACTTCCCGTGCCCGTAGCAGAATATTCAGTGGAACAACTGCAGCACCGGTTGCCAGAACAGCATAATAGACAATGGCAAACTGAGGAATGTTTGGGCAACTCAGAGCAACTTTGTCGCCGGGTTTCACCCCGTGATCAATTAATCCCTGAGCAACTTTCAGCACGGACTGCTGCAATGCACGATAGCTGATTCGCTGATCGCCACAGACAAGCGCATTTTTTTCAGGGTAAACATCAGCACTGCGCTGGAGAAAATCGGTAAGATTCGACATAAAAACAGCAACCTGGAAGCAATGTTATTGTTATTAAAGCAACTAACCGGAGACTTATGCCTGAGTCCATCAGGTGACTTTATGATGCACGAAAGGGAGATTTCAGTTCAAGGTCAGTGGCTCTTCCTTGGGGGCAAATGATAGAAGGCACAGGTCAGTTGTTGACGAATGAAGCAGTCTATTCTTAATGTGCAATGTTTGTGTTGTCCGGTAAAGGTGGTTAGGTATGAGACGTACCATATCGTTTTTTTGTTATGCGGTAGGTCTGGCTATTCTTCAGGGATTGTTGTGTTTTGTAATTGCACCGTTTGCTAGGGCTGATGGGCAGCCCCTACCGGTGGACGCATCTATCTGTAAAATCAAACAAGGTATTATATCTGTAAAAATGCCTGAAAGCACTACTCTGAAAACACAGGAACAGGCATTACAGACACAGATATTCTCTTACCTTGGCATGCAGGCTCAACTGACCGTCGCGGCTGATTATAAGAAGTATCGGTTGATTCTTTTCCTACAGTTAACACCTTCACGGGAATCGTGCTCTGCTCAACCCGGTGAAAAGTCTGAGTCAGAGACACCTTGTTCTGAAATTGCTGTTGTGGATCACAGTGAACCACGGCAAACGAATTTCGATTCTCACTGTTTTTTGAGAATCAGGCATATGCTGTCCAATGGTGTGGGTATTGAAGCTGTTTTATCGGCTACTGATGATTCAGGTGATGTTGGCATTTTACTCCACTGTCTAACCGGGAGAGTAAAGTCAATGCCTCAGGAAATTAATTTTAGCGGCCTTATTAAAATGGGATGCTTAGAAACTTTGCAGTCAGAAATAGCTCATTTTATTGCTGAAGACGGAACCATGAAGCTGGTCTTGCGTGAATTGCCCAATGGAGTAATAACGAAGTCAGACAGTAACGTTATAAAAAATGAAGAGATTGCGCATTATAACTGGCTAATTCCTGGTATTGCACTGATTAAGGCGGTGACAGGAAATAAATATCTGGTTCTGCGTAGCCCGTCCTTTCATGATGATTTATTGCAGCTACACATATATAGTAGGAGACGAATGGGTAAACTTTATATGGGGATAGCTGTTTTACCCAGTGAGGATATTGAGGATTCCCGCATGATCAGCAACATGAAGGTTAAGGCATCCTGGATAACTGAAGGCCAGACGCCCATGAAGCTGTTTGATATTAAGACCTCTCCGCGACTAGGAAAAAAGATGAGAGTGGACATAGGGTTTGGTAGCAATTTTGCGTTAAAAGCTTCAAGCCTTATCGGTAATCAGAGTTATGGTACGGCTCACGATCCTTTAGTGAATACGGAGGGGAGAGAGACATCTTCTCCCTATTCTCAGGTGGCGACTAGCTGGAAAGATAATTATAGTGTTGAAATTTCTGTCCGATCAAAGGCAATAAAGAGTGACAACATAGCCGAAACGATGGAGTTTGAGGCATTGAAGCAGAATTAATTATTGTATTCAGGCTGATCCCATCAAGCACGCTGAAGCCATATACCAAGCACTGTCATACGCGAGAGATTGGGTTTTGTGCTATATGTCTGTCAGGAAAAGGCTATTTTAAAATCCTGATGAGTTAAACATCTTGCCGTTAGCTTACGTCAACAGAACTTAATAGTATTTCATTCAAACGAACTGGTAAGCATATGAATTGTAAAGTTCATCAAATATATCTTTTTCTGTGTATTATAATTTTAACAAACACAGCTTATTGTGGTCTAAAAACACCTATTAATCAGGAACAAGGCAACTGGGAACAATATATTCCTTTTTTGCAAGAGCAAATCAACAAACTGCAATATGTCGATGTCCCTGATTCTCCCCCGACTATCAGAGCTAATATCAGAATACTATCATTACCAATTCCTGATCATATTACTTTGACAGGGTTAAACCAGCAACAAATCAGGCAGTTGGATATTATTGAGTATGCTTATCCTCCCGGTTCACTTGATGCCCGCAAGAATAGAGAGGGAGGGTTTTATATATGGCTGCAGCATGAAAAAGACAAAGTTCTTTACACGCCGGCGAGTCAGGAAGGTTACCAGTGCTGGAGACAACTGAGAAGAACCCTTCCTGAATATGGTGCGGCACTGGATAATATTTTTTACGATATGAATATGGGTACTTTGCCTCAATATTGTAATGTTGATGAAACAAATCTTCGAAAAAAAAGCTACATTATATTTTGTAAAGAACAGAATCCAGTTCAAACTGAAGATATTTATGAAAAAGAAACCAAAGACTTTTATGAGCAGCACAGACCTGAACTGGCAAAAGCCATGATAGCGGCAATTCATGAGCATACTGACATAAATCTACGTGCAAAAAAGAATGGTATTCAACTGTTCTGCCTGGGATGTGGCTCCGGACAGGATCTCAATATCGCAGCAAAAATACTTGAATCTGAAGGCTTTCACTATAAAGGGCACGGAATAGAGTATTATGAAATGCTAGTTCAAAGAGGCAAAGAGTATCTCCCTGCTTATAACTTTGTGAGAGGTGATGCCCGAAGACCTGCTGATATTATTAATAAGGCAACAACATCATACCCGTTACATGATGCATCCCCCACGATTGTGATGACCGAAGGTTTTCTAACTAAAGATGTTATTTCCGGGTCTGAAGCCGGGCTGGTTGTTCTGCAAGAGCTGATACAGCAAAACATTGCAGATTTGGTGGTGATCGGTGGTTTATCCTGCCCGGCAGTTAATCCCAGGATGGCAAGTGCTGCGGGATGGGATGTCACTCCATTGATGTTTCATTATCCGGAAAACCCGATGGCAACAGATGTTTATATTCCGCTTATGGTACTTGCCAGGCCCACAGGAGATAAAATACTGGAAAATTCACTGCGGCGCTTCAGGCAGTGCAAGCTGGAAGATTTTGATTTTATTGCTGACCTGAGTATGTGTGGTCAGACCATTCAGGTTCTGGAATACTTTATTGATCATTGTGATATTAGTTCTCTGAAGGGTATTGATCTTAGTTTTAGCTACCTAAGAAATGATGACGATATAGAGCATGTTATAGGTATTCTAGGTCGTATACCGAAGCTTGAACAAATTATCTTGAGTGGCAGGGAAACCTGGTATGAAGGCTTTTTAGACAAGACCAGGCAAGTAGAAAGTTTCAGTGTTACAGTTCGTAAAGATATGGGTTTCGATTACGAATTGCCGGTAATAGCAACTGAGATGAGGCCGCTTTTGGGACTGAAGGGGCGCCCTGATGTGGACATTGCCTACTCCCCGAAAGAAAGAGCAGCATCAGAATAAAACCAGATGCCTCGGCTGACTGAATAAAACAAAGCGCAGGGATTGCGCTGTAAAAAAATGGGGCTTTCGCAGGTTGGCTGATGAAAAGCGAGGGGTTGCAACAGAAATAGCCTTCAGGGAATGATTGATTTGAAAGGATCAACATTTCTGAAGGATCAGCCATGTGTGCAACACCCTCACTTCGTCCTATGTTCGCATTTTCTGGTTGGGTAATCGACCGTATTGATATCGACTGGGATGCCTCTGAAGCATTCGTCTATTTGCGTAGAGATGGTCGTATACAGCAGTTCAAGTGCAGCCAGTGTCACTGGCCTATGGGCAAGATGCGCGAGAATGATAGAAATGTTCAAGATCTGCCGTTTGGTTCAATCAAGGTCAACCTGCTATTCACAGCCTATCAGGGTCGCTGTTCAAATTGTAAGCATATAGAGACAGTGACTATTCCTAGCCTTTCTCCCAAGGCTCAAGCTACAGACCGCCTAAAACAGCATGTTAGCCATCTATGCCGTTACATGCCCAGCGATAAGGTTCCGGAATTCATCGCTATATCCCATGACACAGCACGGCGCTGGGATAAAGAGATGCTAATGAAAACTCTGCCAGCCCCCAAGCTCGACGGCTTACGGGCTTTGTTAATCGATGAGAAATCAATAGGCAAGGGACATCACTATCTGACCATTGTTCTAAATGCTGATACAGGTGAGACCCTCTACCTTGGTGAAGGTAAACGAAAAGCGACGTTAGACCGTTTTCTGAGCAGTCTGACACTGGAGCAAAGAGCCTGTATTCAGTGCGTAGGAATAGATCGCGGTGGCAGCTATAAGGCATCGGTCAAAGAGTACCTGCCAGATGTTGATATTGTCTATGACAAGTTTCACATCATTGCTAACTACAACGAAGTCATAGACAAAATTCGTCGTAGAGAGTGGAGGCAAGCACAGGAAGACGATAAGCCTTTTATCAAAGGTCAGCGGTTCAACCTGTTCATGAATGTAGAAAACCTCACACCAAAGCGAGAAACCCGCCTGCATGAGTTACTGTCAATGAATGAAGATCTGAATCAGGCCTACATACTGAAGGATATGCTCAGACAACTATGGACGTACACCTACAAAGCCTGTGCCAGCAAGTTTCTCGACAAGTGGATAGGATTGGCCAAAGAAACTGGTATTGATGAGCTTAAACGCTTTGCAAGGGGGCTGGATAGAGCAAGAGAAGGTTTACTGTCCTATTGCCAGCATCGTATAACCAGCGCAAAGATCGAAGCCTTCAATGGGGTCATCAAACGAATTGTCTACAAGGCATGTGGTTACAATGATCTTGAATATCTGTATCTGAAAATTCGGCAGGAGGCTCAAAAATGGTAACTATTCAGCACCCAGCAAAGAGTGACCGCAGTAATTCTTCATGGCTATAAGCAGGGCTTCAAAAACATTCTGCCCCTGCTTTCTCGCAGATGAAACATAACTTCGTATTCGGCAATACCATTTCGCCCCTTCCTCGCTTCTGATGCAGCCCGATATTTTTTGCTTCACCTTGCCATTTCTGATGTCTTGCTCGCTGCCATTATTGTCGAAGGGGATGTTGAGGTCGGTCATGAACCTCAAAGTTTCGTCCTTGTACTCCACCAACCGCTTAAACAAGTTGAACGCTTTCGTATTCTTGACTTTGTCACGCCCCAACCGTTGCCGTACTCGTTCCATATAGTCGGCTTCTTCCGCTTGCGCCCTTTTTGCTGTTCGCTCGAACAGTGAAGAGATACGCTGGCGGATGGATTCCGGCATCGCCTTCATTCCCAGCTTTCTAAAACCATTGCTGAGGTGACAGGCCAGTCTCAGCAGCCGCTGAAGACGAGCCGCAAGATAGTTGCAGTCGCGATCAACGACACCCTGTAACTCCCTCAGGTGGTGGGCATTGCAGAGTACATGAGCCGCAGCATAGCGGAAGTAAACCTTGTAGTGGTCATGAACCAGTATCCCGGCAAAGGTCAGCAAAATACCCATCGTCTCTATGGCGGAATGTCCTTTACTCAAGTCCAGATGATAGTACGTCCACTTGTCAGTACGCAGGACATGCATCCACCACAGCGCTCCGGCTACTCTCATGCCTGTTTCATCAGCGCCTGCAATGGGTTCAACCTTAAGGGCGTCACTAATTGCCTGCTCAGTGCTGGCTAACCGGTCATAAGCATTGCTCTGGAAGGTGCAGATGGAACCCGGACTGACTTCCAATCCGAAAATATCCATGAAGAACTGGGAGGCACGCTTGCAAGGTATAAGTTGATACTGACAAAGATACACGGCCAGCGCCTGAGTCACCGGTCCATACTGCACGTGAGCATCAACTCCTTCAGGGAAACGGGCTTGTGTCATGTGACCGCAGCGGCACTCTTTGATTTCGGCCACATGGGCTGTCACTTCAAAGTGACCAAAACGACCCGGTTCAAATACTTGCCTTTCAACCAACTTGGCAATGTTTGCAGAGTGCAGGGACTGATGGCACTTCTCACAGTCTATAACCGGGTGATATTGGGTGCGGTCAGTGTCAGCGACTTGCTGAAGCGTTGAACCTTTGTGACCTTTCTGACCGCCGGGCTTTCGACCAGACCTCTGTCGTAAGCTTTTTGGGTTAGGTTTGTCGTCTTGTGGCTCACCCTCCACCGTGGCAGATGAGTCTTTCTGTTTGGCAGCAGGCTTTGCATAACCGTCTGTAGAGGGAGGCTTACTGCTGTTCCGGCTGTTGATGTTGAGTCTGTCCGCGAGTTCCTTATTTTCTGTTTCCAGTTTCGCTACCTGATCGCCCAGGCCACCGATCTGCTCTTGCTGATCATTTACGATAGCAAGGAGGGTGACGATAATCTGAAACTCGGGATCAAGTTGACTCATAACAAGCGTTGGTCAGAGAAGAACTGTATTTGAAAATGACACAAAATCACGAAAATACCAGCTTATTGTGAGGGTGCTGAATAGTTACCAAAAATGATCAGCCAACCTGCGAAAGAGCCAAAAAAATGTAATCTCAAACAGAATTACAGGCAGCGGCAAAGATAATTAACTTGATATTTGTTATCGATTGTTTTATCTATCGAACGGTTGATTACTGTATAGCCTGGCTAAGTTCCCGGAGATAGTTGAAAGCACCAATGTTCCATGATTTTTCTGACGAATCGGTCAGTGCTTAGCTGAACGGCTTCTGACAGATCTCGCTTCCAAGCCAGGTAATGCGGGAGATAGCGGGTAGCCACTCCCCGAAACACACCACCAATCCAGCGCTTTAAATGGCTATGGTAAGCATTAACGTGTTGAATATGATAGACACCTTCCAGAACATGCTGGCCTGCCGAGGTAACCAGTTCCTTAAACTCAAATCCAAGCTTCTCTGCAAGCTTTTCATGTGCAAGGTGTGCATCCGCACAGACCGTTGCTTCAATCGATATACGACCGTTTAAATGGCGGCACAACTCATTAGCACTTTCGTTTTCCAAAATACCATCAACAGTGTGCCGTTCACGGTCTCTGGCTACCATTACCGGGACTTTCCGAGCTTTGTTCGGATCATCTCCGCGTTTTCGAGAAGGCCTTGGCAGGTCTTTCCTCTGCCCTTTAAATGATTCACGAAAAAAAGTTTCATCAAGCTCTGTGATGCCACAAAGCTCTTCTGCCTGATCATTATTTATGACCTCAAGAAAGCAGTGGCGCCATCGGAAGGCCGTTTTCAGGTTAATATCATACTCACTGGCTGCCGAGCGCAGTGTCATGGAGTAAGTCATACCCGTGAGGTAGTTATTCCATTTTTCCGGATATCTAAGCCTTGCCAAAGGGGTCTTGCTGAATGCATTGAAAGTCACTTTGCATGACTTGCAGCGGTAGCGCTGCCGCCCGCTTTGAAAGCCCCAGCGATGAATATTATGGTCTTTACACACGGGACATTCCGGATGTTCAGCAAAGCGAGATAATATGCTTGCTTCAAGATCAGGTGTGGCAGGTGGATTATTTACAGATGATTCTCTTTCTATAACATCAGATTCAGGTTTTTCTACTATATCCTCATCCGGTATTCGGGCATTGAGCAGTGTCCTGTCAAGAATTTTCCACTGCTCATCGCTTAATGACGGTATGGAATTAATAAAGTCCCGAAAGAGTTCTGATTGCATAAAGAACCCCTAAAAGGTAGAAGGCATGGGAAGTGTAGTTCATTCAACTACTTCAGGGAACTCAGCCGTATAGCCTTGTGGGCAGAGCCGATTCTTCTTAACCCAACGATTCATCCAGGCAATGCGAATGTTTTCAGCTTCAATTGCACGGGACGTTCGTCGATCAGTTGGTTCAGAAGTCACTATAAATATTCGCTGATCATTGTTTCCTTCGGGTATAAATACTGAGAGTTTGATGGGATCAAATGAAGGACCGGACATGCATCCGGTCTGAATAATCATTGCTACTATCAACATCAGTTTTTTGATTATGTGTGGCGCTCCTTTGGTATTCATTTCGCGCTATCCTTTATGCCTCGTCAGCAAAATCTATGGGTAGTTTCTGGTTCAGGCAGCTTGCCAAGCGTATGATATAAAGCAATTTCTGCACATTTATAGGTTCTGAATCCATACGATTTTCTCGTAGTGAGTTTTATCCTGGTATTCAGCCCTTCAACAATTCCGCTGGAAAATGCCTTTTTTGCCCTGAACCAGTTCAGGATAAGCGGCTTATGTCGCCGAACAGTTTTAGCCACTTTCTTCATTGGCTCTATCTTTGATCGCATGACTCTTGTACACCACCGATCCAGATACTTTCCTGCCCAGTGTGGTGAGATGGGTGAGTAGACCGGCGGAACTTCCCCGCCAGCCCCTCTTAGAACGGTACGTGAACCTCTCGATTCATACCGCTCCCATCAGGTAAACGCCTATCACAATTCTGAGACATTTTCTGACCTGTACTTTTTCCAGCCAGTGACAAACAGATTTGCCTCCATGTGACAACCGCCCTGCCCGTTGAGCAATGTCATCCTGTCCCTCCGGTTGCTGACTACGTCCCTTTATAGGCATCCAGACAAGATCCTTTGGGACAGTTGCATTCCACAACGAGCCACCTAACGCAGCCCCTTCGCTCCCCCCCTATTACAGGAGCTTCAACACTACTACGAGCTACTCCGCCCCTGTGCGCAGTATCGGTACTCAGTCTCTTGTGGTGGTCGCCACTTGAGAGTCTCCCTTAACACCTGCACGACAGGTTCCCGCAGTTCCATGAAAGAGCCCAGTACAGAGTCATGCCTTCTCAACGCCGGACACCGCCTGCACAGCATTCGAAATTCACTTGCAGACTTATCCCTGAGGAGGACTAAGCCTCAGGTTTTGATGCCGAAAAAGTTCCTTACGACGCTTCAACAAAGATTCGGGTTTACTCATCTCTCTGTACCATACCTGACGAATTTACTTTCGCCTTTTCCTCAACGCTCACTACCACCGCTCTTAACGACAGCAGCTTGAGGTGGTTTGAAACCTGCTTTCGACAGCCGATTTCGGCGGGTCTACCGCCATCTCTTCCATAGCTTCCACATCTTCAGAAAGTAATCCTTTTACTTCCCTTGTATGTGCTACGGCACACTAGTCCCAGAAAACCTGGAACTCTTCTCTGAGCAGGTAACCCCTGACACTTTTCAGGTTGTACCGGAGCACTGTGTTTAGCTTGATCTCTTCTTTTTCGGTCAGGTTCTCTTTTCTCTTGAGTAGGCACCAGCGAGTTTTTTTCAGAACAGGTTCATATCCGGCTGCCTGAAGCTGTTTGTGTTCTGAGGCTCTGACTTCATCAATGGCCTTGTTCAACATGGCAATGGCCTTGTTCAACATGGCAACAATATGAAAACGATCCAGAATATGCAGCGCCTGGCTGGCATACTCCGCAATCGCTTTCACGTAGGGCTGCCACATGTCAGAGCAGACATATTCCAACTGCTGGCTTCTCTGTGCACCAAAGAATGAGAAGAAACGGCGAATGGTGGCTTCGGTTCGCTCCTGTCCAACCACAACAGCCGTGTGTAATCACGGTCGATCTGGTAAACCACAGTCAGGTATTTATGACCTGTTTGATACGCCACCTCATCTACACCAATGGCCTTGATATTGTCGAGAGGGCGATGTGCTTTGCCCCATTCAACCACATACTCAACAGCATGAAAGACCTTCTCCCATGAGGTATTGAAAATGCAGGCAACCTCTTTCCACGAGAGCTTTCGGGCCCAGCTTGCCAAAAACTGCATGTAGACTTTGGTAAGTTCTTTCTTGCCATCCGCCCATGGAACCTGTTCAACCTTTACACCAGGCTAAGTTCCCGGAGATAGTTGAAAGCACCAATGTTCCATGATTTTTCTGACGAATCGGTCAGTGCTTAGCTGAACGGCTTCTGACAGATCTCGCTTCCAAGCCAGGTAATGCGGGAGATAGCGGGTAGCCACTCCCCGAAACACACCACCAATCCAGCGCTTTAAATGGCTATGGTAAGCATTAACGTGTTGAATATGATAGACACCTTCCAGAACATGCTGGCCTGCCGAGGTAACCAGTTCCTTAAACTCAAATCCAAGCTTCTCTGCAAGCTTTTCATGTGCAAGGTGTGCATCCGCACAGACCGTTGCTTCAATCGATATACGACCGTTTAAATGGCGGCACAACTCATTAGCACTTTCGTTTTCCAAAATACCATCAACAGTGTGCCGTTCACGGTCTCTGGCTACCATTACCGGGACTTTCCGAGCTTTGTTCGGATCATCTCCGCGTTTTCGAGAAGGCCTTGGCAGGTCTTTCCTCTGCCCTTTAAATGATTCACGAAAAAAAGTTTCATCAAGCTCTGTGATGCCACAAAGCTCTTCTGCCTGATCATTATTTATGACCTCAAGAAAGCAGTGGCGCCATCGGAAGGCCGTTTTCAGGTTAATATCATACTCACTGGCTGCCGAGCGCAGTGTCATGGAGTAAGTCATACCCGTGAGGTAGTTATTCCATTTTTCCGGATATCTAAGCCTTGCCAAAGGGGTCTTGCTGAATGCATTGAAAGTCACTTTGCATGACTTGCAGCGGTAGCGCTGCCGCCCGCTTTGAAAGCCCCAGCGATGAATATTATGGTCTTTACACACGGGACATTCCGGATGTTCAGCAAAGCGAGATAATATGCTTGCTTCAAGATCAGGTGTGGCAGGTGGATTATTTACAGATGATTCTCTTTCTATAACATCAGATTCAGGTTTTTCTACTATATCCTCATCCGGTATTCGGGCATTGAGCAGTGTCCTGTCAAGAATTTTCCACTGCTCATCGCTTAATGACGGTATGGAATTAATAAAGTCCCGAAAGAGTTCTGATTGCATAAAGAACCCCTAAAAGGTAGAAGGCATTGGAAGTGTAGTTTATTCAACTACTTCAGGGAACTCAGCCTTTACACCACATGTCTTGCATTCAACCCGACGCATTCTGTAGAGCAGAAAAACCCTGATGCCCCAGAGGGGAACGAATTCGAAGCGACGCTCAGTAAGGCGGTCATAGCCTGGAGCAGCTTTTTTGCATCCTGAGCAGATAGCATGACTGTTCTTCCGTGGAGCCACAGTCACATTGAATACTTCAGAGCCCTGATAGAAGCCGAGTTTTACATCCTGATAAACAAAAGACTTGAGTTTATGAACTTTATTGAGGATAGTTTTAATCAGCATCAGTGCTGCCTTTTGTTGTTTTTTTGTCCATCAACAAAAAGCTATCAAAAGTCAGGCACTGGTGTTTCTATCCTCAAATCTTGTTCGCTTTTACCCACAGTTATCCCTGAAGAGCCTCCTTTATGTGTGTGGCAGGCTCTCAGGAGCCTGCTGCTTTTATGTAGTCTTGTACAGACTGGAGCTTATTTTCCAAAACCGTATATCTTTCTTCTCGTTGGTGCAGGTCTTCAATGTGCAGAGGAAGCTCAGGTGAGCTAAGCCCTGTTTTGATAATGGCATCAGGGAATTTCACCGGATGTGCTGTTGCCAGTGTCACGACAGGGGAGCTCAGCTTTTCCTTGCAGGCATTCGCTGCATATAAGCCTGATGCCGTATGCGGATCAGCCAGATAGCCTGATTGTTGCCAGGTTTGGGCAATCGTGTCACAAACCGTTTTATCATCAGTGCGACGACTGTCGAACAGATCCAGTGCTTTTTTCCAGCGCTGTTCTTCCAGCTTCAGTTGTCCATGAGTATCAAAACCGTGCATCAGTTCGTTCAGTGCTGCACCATCTCGATCCTGCAGATCAAACAGTAAACGTTCAAAGTTACTGGATACCATAATATCCATACTGGGTGACAGGCTGTGATGCAGGGTTTCCTTGCGGTAATCATTAGCTGTAAAGAAGCGATGCAGAATATCGTTCTGATTAGTGGCGACAATCAACTTTTCAATTGGAAGTCCCATTTTTTTAGCGATATAACCGGCAAAAATATCACCGAAATTACCGGTGGGAACAGAAAAACTGACAGTACGATTCGGTGCGCCCAGAGCGAGAGCTGCATGAAAATAATAAACAATCTGAGCCATAATACGAGCCCAGTTAATTGAGTTCACGGCGATCAGCCGGGTTTTACGGCCATCGCTGGAATAGCCATCAAGAAAAGACTGGTCAGCAAATGACGCTTTAACCATTGCCTGGCAATCATCAAAGTTGCCTTCAATCGCCAGGTTATGAATATTGTCGCTGATCAGCGTGGTCATCTGACGACGCTGGACATCTGATACCCGCTGGTGCGGATGCATAATATAGATATCAACATTTTCGCAGTGGCGGCAGCCTTCGATAGCTGCTGAACCGGTATCTCCGGATGTTGCACCCAGAATGACACCACGTTCATTACGACGTACCAGAATATGATCAAGTAAACGTCCCAGTAACTGCAGAGCGAAATCTTTGAATGCCAGTGTCGGACCGTGGAACAGTTCCATTACCCAGCTACGCTCGTCCAACTGTACCAGTGGAGCCACCGCCTGATGGTTAAACTGGCTGTAGGTGTCGTCGATCATGCCTTGCAGGGTGGAGCGCTCAATAGCGTCTCCAATGAAAGGCTCAATAATGCGCATGGCGAGTTCGGTGTAGGACAGATCGCGCATGCCTTCAATATCGGCAGGGGAAAACTGTGGCAGGGTTTCCGGCACATACAGGCCGCCATCACTGGCAAGACCGGTCAGCAGAACATCCTCAAAAGTCAGGGCAGGTGCCTGCCCCCGGGTACTGATGTATTTCAACGTGCTGCTCTTCTTGTTTGTCTCAGAGGCTTATAAAACGAAGCCTCTGTATTGATTGACGTTGTTATTATTGTCTTGCTTCTGTTTTAACTCAGCGGATCCAGTCGGATACGGGTTACTTGCCCGACAATTTCATCCTGTGTCTCGACTTCAGTAATGGCCGTATTCATATGGGCTTCAACTGTCTTGTGAGTCAGCATCACAATATCCGCGCAACCATCGGTATCGCGACGCTCACGCTGAATCAGGGCATCAATATTAATATTGTGACTGCTCAGAATACGGGTGATTAATGTCATCACGCCCGGATGATCTTTGGCATGAATCCGCAGGTAGTAACCGGTTTCGATCGCGTCTGCGGGCAGTACATCCAGATCTGACGCAGTTGCAAAGCTTAATGCCGGTACAGCTGTCGCCGGATTATCAAGTTGACGGGCAATATCCAGAATATCTGCCACGACGGCTGATCCGGTTGGCTCGGCGCCAGCGCCAGCACCGTAATACATGGTTTGCCCAACGGCATCACCCTGAACCAGTACGGCATTCATAACACCATCAACAGCGGCCAGAGGCTGACTTTGGGGAATCAGTGTGGGATGAACGCGCAGTTCGACACTATTGTCACAGCGTCGTGCAATACCCAAGTGCTTGATCTGATAACCAAGATCATGGGCATAACTGATATCGTGCGGGGTTATTTTACTGATGCCTTCGGTATAGGTCGCATCAAAGCGCAATGGCATCCCGAAAGCGTTGGCCGCCATAATGGCGAGCTTGTGGGCAGCATCGATCCCTTCGACATCAAAGGTTGGGTCTGCTTCAGCGTAGCCCAGTGTCTGAGCTTCTTTCAGTACATCAGCAAACTCACGTCCCTTGTCGCGCATTTCGGACAGGATAAAGTTACCGGTACCGTTAATAATACCTGCCAGCCATTCGACCCTGTTAGCAGCTAGGCCTTCCCGCAGGCTTTTAATAATGGGGATGCCACCTGCAACAGCCGCTTCATAAGCGACAATGACGCCTTTCGCATCAGCGGCTGCAAAGATTTCATTACCGTGTTCTGCGATCAGCGCTTTGTTGGCGGTAACGATATGTTTGCCATTATCAATGGCTGTCAGGACCAGTTCTTTGGCGGTGTCGTAGCCGCCAATCATTTCGACAAGAATATGGATATCCGGATTCCAGGCAACATCGAATATATCCCGAGTAACATCAGTGGATGTTGTATCGCAGGTGGGGTTATCGCGGCGGGCACCAACCTGCGTGACTTCAACCTTACGTCCCAGTCGCTGGGAGATAGAAGTAGCCTGCCGTTGCAGGATATTGAAAGTGCCACTGCCGACGGTGCCAAGCCCACAGATGCCCACTTTAATCGGTGCCGGATTATTTGACTTCGGACTACTCGGTTTCAAGTGTATACCCTGTTCTGATTGTTATTACTGGCAACAGCATCTGGTATAGGGATGCGTGCGAAGGTAGGGGGATTATAGCGTTATGGTGTGGGATTTAGCGAGAGGCTAGTAGATTACATCCCATTCTTCTTCGGCTTCACCCAGATCTGTTCTGTTACGGATACTTTCGGCAAGAGAGCGAATTAAGCCATAGCATTGAGCTGTTCTGGAGTTAGCGGCAAGGTAACCTTTTGAAAGAGCGTCATCAATATCCCGCTGATTATCATCAAAAAAGTAGACACGCTCGGGCAACAGATGTTTAGTCAAAGCAACAGTTGATTCCAGCATTGACGCAGATGCCTGAGCTTGCCGTGGTGCATTGAATTTTTCGATATAGGTTCCAATGCTTCCCGGTTTGTTTGCGGTATAGCTCATACCGGCATCTTTTCTGAAGCGCGAATCAATAACATGAATTTTCTCGGCGACCTGCGGAGTTGCCTGATAGGCTACCTCGAAGAAGCGCTGTATTGAGCGCTGTAAATAACGACCTTTGGAAAATACAAATATGTGAATGTTATGATCTAAGAGGGCGAGGTTGTTATTCAATGCACCAATAAAATCAGTCATACAGTCTACTGCAAGCGGACATTGCTCTGTGGTATCAATCTCAGCGCCTGCCCGGTACTGTGATTCAAGTTTAATTATTACATCTCTTTTTTGTGTTTTCTGGTTGTCTGAAAGCGCAAGAACACGGTTGATACGGGCACTGTCAGAACCTGCATGGCTGGTATCAACCGCCAGCGTGTCATCAAAGTCAAACACAACTAAGAGAAGCATTGGTGCAATTCCACTATGACTATTACGGGACGATTTACCCTATCATTATATGTGGAATTGCAGTTTTGCTGTTTGTGATGTCGGTTACCCCTGTGGAAGGGATTCAGAAGGCATGGCTTTAGGGCGACTTTCAGGCTTTAACCCGAGCTTTTTAGCCAGTTGCTTGGCTGTTTGAAAACCGGGCAACATTTCACCGTTAGCAAGAAACAGGGCAGGGGTTCCATTAATCCCGAACTCAGCACCCATCGCATGGAAGGCGGCGACAGGGTTAGATTTTATTGGTGTTGTTATTTGTTGTCCGGCATTTAACTGCTCAAAGGCCTGCAGGCGGTTAGGTGAACTCCATACGGCCTGTAGTTGCTTTCCGGCAGGTGAATCAACACCTGCCCGTGGGTAGGGCAGCCAGCAGACTTCAATACCATAGCGATGCATGCGTTTAACTTCAGCATGTTGCTTGCGACAGTAACCGCAATCGAAATCGGTGAAGATATAAACAGTTGCTTTGGTCGGGCCGCTGGGTGAGGAAATAACCATATCCCGCCGGGGTATTTCAGCGAGTTTTTTGGCAATGCCTTGCTGACGCTCCAATGCTGTCAGGTTGGTCACATCGCCATTTTCGATAATATGCATTTCGCCCTGAAGTATATATTTGCCATCCGGGCTGGTGTAAAGCGTGCCGCCGGGCACCTCAACCCGCAACAGTCCCTTGATAGGACTTTCATAAACGCCTTTAACCGGGAAATCCGGGTCAACAGAATGCAGGCTGTCGATTACGGTTTGTTCTTCGGTCGGGGTAACTCTGCGCAGCTTCTTATTCCCGGAATTGCTATTCATTACTGCCTGAGAGGTTTCAACACTGGCAGCGAAAACACCAAAAGGAAGCATAAATGTCAGTAAAACCAGCAGAGTGACCGCTCTACCCATGGAAACCCCCGACTTAATCAGAAAGCTGAATAATGTAATCTCTGATTACGATAAGGGCTGCATAGTTCCCCAGAAACCGTGAATTCAGCCTCTGGGGTGATGCTCGACATGCAATTGTTGTAAACGGTGACGGGCTACATGGGTGTAAATCTGGGTTGTTGATAAATCACTATGTCCGAGCAGTATTTGCACAACCCGCAAGTCAGCACCGTGATTGAGTAGGTGGGTTGCAAAAGCATGACGCAGTACATGAGGTGATATATCTGTTTTGATGCCTGCTTCCAAAGCATGTTTTTTAATACGATACCAGAATGTCTGGCGGGTCATGCAGCCACCGTTACGACCAGGGAACAGCCATTCGCAGGAAATATCCGGAATCAGTAACGGGCGGGCTTTATTGATATATTGCTCTAGCCAGTCCATCGCCTGTTCACCTAGTGGCACAAGACGTTCCTTGCTGCCTTTACCCTGTACACGTAATACACCCTGCCGCAAATTTACCTGATCGATAGTCAGGTTGGTTAATTCACTGACACGTAGTCCGCAGGCATATAAAACTTCCAGCATTGTGCGGTCGCGCAGACCCAGCTCGGTTTCTGTATCAGGTGTGTTGAGCAGTTGTTCTACATCATCTTCCCCCAAAGATTTTGGCAGACTGCGCCCGGTTTTTGGTGCTGTTAGTTGCGATGTAGGGTCTTCACTGATCAGCCCTTCCTGTTTCATCCAGCGGTAGAAACGTTTGAGGGCTGATTGCAGACGGGCAATGGAGCGTGGGTTAGCATTTTGTTGTTGGCGCCAGTGTATGAGATCGGTCAAATCTATGTGACCTACAGACGTCAATGGTTTGTTTTGTTTTTCTGTGATCAGAAAATTCTCTAGCAGCTGAATATCCCTTTTGTAGGCCATGCGGGTGTTTTCGCTGAGGCCGTGCTGGAGCCAGAGGTGCTGGATAAAGCGGTTAATGATATCGATAGATCTGGCTTGAGGGGACAAAGAAAATCCTTATTAGCGTATTAAGTTATTAATAGATTATTTTGCATTAAAAATAGGGTGCTATCCATAGTTGATATTATTTGTGTTCAAAGTTGTTCTGCAGACTTAAAACTAACGTCTAGACTCAATCCCAAATTAAATGTTCAGGTTTAGATATTGGATATGCTGTTTGCGAAAAAAATATTTAATAAAGCAATAGTGCAGTTGTTAATAATATTGAGCGTATGTGCGATATCTGATGATTTGATCGCGGGCAGAAACACTGTACTTAAATGGGTGGTACCTGAGAATAGCTTCCTGAATCATGCAAGACGAATGAGTTGTGATGAAATACAGGCATTTAAAAAGCTGGCGGAGCAGTGCGGGGTTGAATTTAAATTGATATATGATCCTGGTGAAAAACGACCTCTCTGGTTTGAGTCGCCAGTTATGTTTGAGCTGCTGAAAGCAATGGATTATGCCGTAATGCACTGGTTTTCTTTTAATGATGAAAAAATTGACCCATCAGGATTTTGGAAGCTACGGATGCCAAGAAATGCTGTTGAAGATATGGAGGGCCACTTTGGGAGTACATATGATAATAACCTAGTAGAAATGTTGTCAGCCGTTATTTGTCATGTTTTTTCAAAAAAAAAGCTGAGCGTGAAAAGCAGAGATTATATCATTCTGCGATTGCTTTGGGTTAATGAACAAATTCTTCCAGATAGAATGGCCTTTAACTGGGTTGAGAAGTACAAGGGCTTTAAACAGAGATCTGTTGACTGGGAAGTTGCAGCATGGGAGCAACTTGAATTGATTGCATCCAAAAAAGATAGTGATGCTGTTATTGAAGTATTGAAAGCTAATAATAGAGTTTTTATGGAGGGGTATGATAATCGTAAAGTTAAAGTGAAGCTGGTCGGATTGTATAAAACCCCGAAGCCGGATATAAAGTATGACATGCTGATGGTTTGGGACGCATTAAAACATAAATATCGTATAAAAGATCCGGCGCGTGAACAATATACGAGAGAAGCGTTTAGCCAGATTGATGCAGATCCACTGTTTGATTTTTATTTTGAAGGATTGCTGAAACTGGAGTTGTTTGATGATGCACTTGATGTTTGGAAAAAAGCTCTGGCTGTTGCATGGCGTCAAAGGTTTATTATTGAACGACGGCAGGACAAGAAAGATATCCCGGATACCGAATGGGATTGGTTTTCGTCGGTTGATAAATTTGATTTCCCGCCGGTTCCTGATATTGCAGAGATACCCAGTCTAGCTTTACTTTCAATAAATCAGGAGCAGGGTGGAGAAGATATGGAGACAGGTGAACAGAGCTCACCGTCTCCAGATGCTAATGAAGTAGCTAGCCAGGAGGGAGATGTTATCTCCCGAACTTTTGAGGAGGAGCTAAAGGAACTTAAAGTCAGGCTTGGCTATATGGAGTGCAGCAAAGCAAAGCGCGAAAGTAAACTGGATTACAATCCAATACTCAATTCAGATGCAATAAAAAAATGGTATGACGTCGCTGTAGAAAAAGGACTCAGTTTGGCTGACATTATCTGGCCGTGTGAAGTATGCCCTGTATGGTACGATTCACCTATTCTATATCGGTTATTAGATTATTTTAGTGCCTGTGTTGAATGCTGGGTTGTTGAACATCAACATGATATTAATGCGTTTGGTCATGGGGGAAAAGCTTCTTCATGTTTAGAGGGAGAGCGGGAAAGTTTTGAAGCGTCACTGGATAAAGTAGTGGCTGAAGAGTGTGATAATAACCTGCTTGATATGCTTGCGGTATTGCTCCCATGTGCGTACTCAGATAAATATTCAGAAAAAGCAAAGTGTGCCTCTAAATCTGAGGTTAAATGTAGTCTTGAAGATGAGAAGAGTAGGCCATATCGATATGAAGTAGAAACTTTAGAGTTTAGTGCTAAAAGTAGAGATTATACGAATCTACGTCTTTTATGGATCTGTCGAAGCTTGTTTCCAAGAGGTGCTACATTAAACTGGAATGCACGGTTTGAACTTCTGAAAAAAGAGTCTGAAAAATGGGAAAAAAATATTGAACCAGCTGATCTGGCTTCAGTTTGTGATAAAGATGTTATTAACTCTACCCTTGCAGAAAAATACCCGGATCATGCAAGAGAGTTTAGTTATTATCTTCTATGGGAAGAAGACGGCTCTGACCATGAAGTCGATAGTGAACAGGTAAACATCCGGTTGGTCCAGGAGCACATTTATAATTTATGCTGTTCTGGTCAAGGAAAGAGAAGAACGTTTGGTATGGATCCATTTCTCAATGTTTATACCAACGCATTGTTAAAAATGTCACTCTTTGATCCAATAGCTTTTGATGATGAGCATAAATATATGAGGGCTTTCATTATTGCTTTATATCAGAGAGCACTCATTCGTAACAAAAAAGTGCTACACCAGCAAAACTTGGTTGATGGCTGGAACTGGTACTCTACAGTAAAGGCATATAAATTTCCTAATATTGGGTTGAAGAGCAAAGCTACTATTCCATTTGAAGTAGAAGGGTTGGGCGATGAGTTTCCTGCTTTAGTAGCAGCATGTGGGCCTCTTTGTAAGGTAGGCAGTCCTGCTGTGTCTTCAGGTGAGCCTGAGGTGTTAGTAGAAGCTTCGCCAACTAACAGTTCTGGCTCTCTTAGAGAGGAGAACGTTGGCACACTGCCATTATTGCTAACGGCAAGTTGTGATAAACCGTTCTCACCTCCTGCTCAAACTTCAGGTACAGGCTCTGGTCTTTCAGGGGGAGGTTTTATTTTAGCCGATGGTCTCGCTAAAGATTCAAATGATACGGTTTCACCAGTACCAGGTGAGGCCGAGCCCACAAATTCTGCTGATGTTCAGAACATGGCGGCCAGATCGCCAACAGGTAGAAAGCGACCACGAAACAGCTTAAATGAAGATCCTGTTGATAACTCAGATAATCCTGATGATGAGGAGGAGAAGGCGGGTGGCCATCCATCCCCAGCAAAAATTCCATGCCAATCCAATCCATTTGATGATGAAGAGACAGGTTCTGGAGAGCTGGCAATTTTTCCTGCCTCATCAAATAGTTCCGGCCTGCAAGAGTTGCCAACAGCAGTGTCTATGGTGACGTCAGTTCGTACAGTTAGTGATGAGATTGTAACGACTGCCAGTCCTACATTTATCTCAAGTAGTTCTTGTATGCTTGCCTCATCTTCGGCTACCTCAGGGGTAGGTGGAGCCTCAACTCCGGTTTCCACATTATATGTGCCCCAAACTGTTAACCAGCCAACAATGTCCCCTTCATGTTCTGTTAGCTCCAATACTATGTTCCCTGTCACAATGGGGGGTACGGTAAATTCTTTAGTGACAATGCAACAGCAGCCAGCTGGTATTTCCCCTCAGGCAGCACAACTGAATACTTCACCACCGCATCATCAACGCCTCTCTCCAGTTTCACTTGCTCAAGGTGTCAGCGATAAACCCTTGCCTTTCAATCCACCATGCATGCATGCTGGCGGTAGTCAGCCAGCTATGACTCCATCTACCCCAATCCCTATTCATACTCCTGCCACTTATCCAGCAGCAACAAATTTATCATTCGGTGTATCGCCATCAATGCCGTTACAGCCACTTCACCAAACGTCCATGGTTAATACACCTCCTCCGGCAAGGAATATGCCTGGTGGTTTTTCGCCTCCTCGTTGGCTAGGAAATGAAAGGGCTGTAGGATTGATGATGTATGGCAGGCAAGCTAGTAGGCCCATAGACAGGCAGTCAATGAATCATCAGCAACCTGCTGGAGGGCTTTCGGTCGATATCCAGCTGCAAGGACGTATGCGGATAGGCGGGGGAAGGGCTCAAGTACAACACGCTTCCCCAATGTTTCGAACAGTGGATATGCAGTATCAGCATCGGGCAGGCTGTGATTATTTCTTTGGTGAAACATGCAATCAGGTGATGCCACCACCTGTTGCGCTTACACATCACTTTCAGTGTCAATCGAATTGGGGAAATGCATGTAACTGTGGGCTTGCTCAACAGCTGTCTTCACAACAAGTGTCTATGACTCATCACTATGAAGACTGTGGTTTTTTTGGGAGCGGATACTGTACATGTGGTTCAATATCTACAGCGTCATATTCATCGCCTTTAGCTGGTTCATCTCCGATAATGTATGCGCCTGTACCTGCTACGAATCAGAATATGGGGGGCGGCAACCAGAGAGGGCATTCTTTCCCTGCACAACCACCGGGTTATCCTCCATCAGCTTCTGGAATGAGATGGTAGTAAGTGAGCATTTGAAGGTAAGCAACGTGATGGAGTGGAAGTAATCCCAAAGCAATTCCGCGTCTGTCTTCTAATTATATAAGCATGCACGCTGAAAAAATCAGTCTAAAATCAACATTTATTTACCATGTGGTTATAAAAAAATATGAATTTCAGCGAGAAGTCGTTTGCTTATATAAGAAATCATAAAAAAATATTGTTTTCTATGTGTATATGCCTGTTTTTTTTTCCAGCTATATCAATGGCAATGAAAGAAACAGAATCCGTTGAAAAACGACGTTATGATACAGGGTCTCATAACAAACAGCCATTGGTGGAAGCAGACCTCTCCTCATTATGTGACTCAGAAGATGAAGAAGATCAATGCTCCTCTGCTGAAAACAGCCCGGAGGCTATCACCCTGGAACCTTCGGATTTATGCTATTGGTTGAAGTTTGAAGAACGTCTTACATCGGATCAGTGGGCAGAGTGGGATGAAGAGCTGGCTGTTCTGAAACTAAACCGGCAGGACCTTGTTGAGCCAACTGTAAAGCCAGAATGGTTCGGATCTCCCATTGCGTTTGAGCTGCTTAAAGCGCTTAACTTTTGTACGTGTGGATGGCTGGCTCACTTCAGAATTGATATGGATGGGACATGGCATGACAAGCCGAACGAAGATCTGGATAATGCCTTGGGAAAAGTGATAGGAGATAGTTATGACCATTTCCTTATCCCTGTGTTATCTGGTGTGGTTCATGTCATCAACAATGATGATGCCTGTAAACTTTTCTCTGCAAATGAAAAAAAATATGTAAAATTATTTCTGAGGTGGATCAATAGCATACTTCCAAAAGAGCTTGCTAAATTCGACTGGGAGCGTAAGTGGGCCGATACATACAGTCATATGAAGCCATGGAACGCTGAATTCGGGGAAATCAGAAACTGCAAAAATAAAGCAGCTTTAAAAAAGGCTTTAAAAAAAGCTGAAGAGCAGTTACCCGGTGAAGATAAGGAAAACTGGCATCAAGATGATGTTTTTGGTGTTTATAATAAAGACCTTCATCTCCTGATGCTTTGGGATCTGGCCTTTTATCAATATACCAAATTCAAGAAAGATCCATTGCGCGAGTACTATCTCAGAATATTATGGCGGGTAGCTTTTGGTCTGAAGGGTTCCGAGTTAACGACGAATGAACAGCTATTGGCTGCGGGCTGGCTGCAGCGCTGGATAATTGAACGCAAGCAACCAATGTATGACTGGGAGCAACTGATAAGAAAAGACTTGCCTGCTCCTGTCAAGAAGGAAGTGACAGAAGAGGGAGAAGGTCAGGACGACATGGATAGTGAAACAGAAGAAACCCAGGCGGGTAACTCTCCTTTCTCGCATCCTTCGCCGCCAGTGAGCAGTGCTGTTGTGGGACTGCTCAGCAAGTCACCTTCTCCTGTAGTTGGGGTACCAAAACAGCCGCAAGTGATTGTTAAGAAAGAAACTACTCCTATTCCGGAAGGTGAGGAGTGTTTTTCTCCAACCACACGCATGTTGAGAGAAATGTATCATGATGACGGTGCAGAAGAGAAAGAAGCCCCCTCGCCTAAACACAGAGCCGTTGAGGATGAAAATGGTGAGCCAAAGAGAGAAGAGGGGGAAACAGCATCTTCTGTAACACAAATCAAGCATGAGTCTGATAGAGCCCGTAAGAGCCCAGTGCCTGTTCGTAGTCTTGGGTTGCCTTCTGCAGTGACATATTCTCAGCATAGTAGCCCCTCTGATTCAACTTCATCAGCAAGTGAGCGGAGAGTTACGATGGCTGCGGATCATGCTGAGCAACTAGAGAAGATGATGAAGGTAGCGACACAGCAACCCGTTAAACGGGAAGAGGGCATAAAACCGGGAATAATGAGTGTTCCTCTTATGCCAATGAACAGCCGACGTTTTTCTTCAGATGGTAGTTCTCATATAAATCCTGTTCTTTTAACCTCAAGAAGAAGCAGTTATCCGGTAGTAACTACGACTGCACTACATCACCATATGATGCCTGACCCATCAATGATGCCTCACCCATCAATGATGTCATATTCTCCAAATCAATGTGCTGGCCATATGTATCCACCAACAGGTAGTTTGCAACTAACCACATCTTCAATGGCTTCAGGTGGAGCTATCCCTCCTTCTCCTCATCCCTACCAGACAGGAGATGGGATGATGCATTCATATTCACCAATGCCCCCCCCGGGAATGTACCCACCGGCACCACCACAAACAGTGCCTGTATTTAGTCCGCTTATATCTGCTCAGGTAATGGGTGGCACTGCAGGGGGCGTATATTCGGTGTCTGCGCCAATGTTCGGAGGGGGGGATGATATGATGTCTCACGGAGGGTATGGCTCTCCTCTCATGAATCGACCGCCAAATAATTTCTTAAGGCATGGAGGCTATCATCCCTCATTAGATCTTCCTCCGGGATACTCAATTAAGCCTGAAGGATTCAATCAATCCGACTAAGGTTGTCATATCAATGCAGGGGAGGCTGACTCCCCTGCAAGGATTCAGCTGTTAAGGTAGGAGTGATTCATGCGAAAAATGAAATATTCTGGCATTAGCTGGGCTGTAGCTCTGGTTCTTCTGGTGTTACCTTTCTCGTTGCTATGCCAGGCTGAAGGCTTCCGCGAAAAGGAGAATCAGGTGACACAAGATCGGTCAGAATTACAGGATCGCATGATGGCAGCGATGCTGGTGCCTATTGTTGCTGATGCTGCAGCGCTGGGCAGTCACTGGGTGTATGATCTGAATGAACTGAATAGTCGCTATCCACAAGGATTAAAAGGTTTCGAACAGCCGGTTGATGGGCACTACCATGCCAAACGTAAATCGGGTGAAACGACTCACTATGGCGATGCCTCCCGTTTATTGCTGGTCTCAGTAGCAGAAAACCGAGGTGTGCTGCCTTCTGTTTAACGCATAGGAATTTACGCATAGGAGTTTCAAAAAATCATTATTCCAGTCATTCCTGTAACCTTTGGTTTTCCACCCTCTCAGCATCCTATTACCTGACACTGAATGTTGTGCTTATCTGTCTGATACCACCTAAATCCTATTGATTTGCCCGATCTCACCCTGAAATCCTGATTTCAGACGGATTGAGGGCGTGGACTATGTAATCGGTTTCGCAAGCGCAAGCTGTTGATGGTATTTGTACAGCTCGTACTGCGGCTTCCCCCCCCCTCAGGTAATGCCGGTGAAGATCATTTGAGCCTGACAGAGGATGCATTGCAGCGGGTCGAGCCCAAAGGTTTGTTTCAGTAACGCCGGAAAGGTGATTTTCAGGGCGTTTCGTTCGGGCTGATTGAGCAGGTTGTAGACGGTGGGCAGCAATGTAGCCCTTACCCGACAGGCCAGAAAACCATAATACCGGATCATTCGGAAACCTTTGTCGGGAATATGCTGTGTCAGTCGTTCTATAAATTCTTCCCCTTCACAGGTTTCATGGCGGCGGGTTCTGGTGCGGTGATCCAGATACTCATACACCACGGTATCACCGCCATAGTGTTTCAGGCGCGACATGGCCAGCGGTGGTCGTTTGATATAGCGCCCCAGGTAGCTGATGGTGCGGTGGGGGCTTTTGGTGGCTTTGGCAAAATGGACGATCCAGTCCTTTTGGTATTGCTCATCGAGGAAATCATTGAAGCCGGAAAGGTCATGACAGCTGTCTTTCAGCTCGGAAGGCAGATCCAGCTCGCCACGTTTAAACGCTTCCCTGAGCAGGTTGATCACGCCGTAACGCCACGCGGGCATGATGGCGTTTTTGGTGAAGTAGACTGATTTCCATTGCGGGTTGCCGTCGCATAATCCGCCACGGGTCACAGAGAGATGTATGTGAACATTCCAGTTCAGCTTTCGGCCAAAGGTATGCAGTGCCGTGAAAATGCCAGGTGTCACGCCTTTTTTCCCGGCAAAGGCCTGCAGGCTTTTTGCCGCCAGTGGGCTCAGTTTACCCAGTAAGGTGCGGTTGATTCTGAACAGCTCCCAGAGTGCATCAGGCATCGTAAAGGTGATGTGTTGCCACTCAGTATCCGGCAACAGCGCTTTCTGGTCAGCAATCCACTGATCGGTCAGTTTTTTGCCGCAGGTATTACACAACCGGGCTTTACAGCCAAAGCAGATCTTTTTGGTGTGAGAGCATTCATGGTTGCTGCATACAAAGCTGGCATACCCCATGATCACCCGCCCGCAGGCCAGTACTTTGCTGATCGCATCAACCACAGCAGGGCGTATCGTATCGGCGTTGCGCTGGTAATAACGCCACCATAACTGATCGCGTAGCAGTAATTGTTTTAGTTTGGACGGCGGTCGGCTGGTCATACGGCCTCATCAATACAGTCGCACGGATGATAACGAATGCAGCCGGTGAAGGGGATGGCATCCTGAGGTTGTTTTTCAGTCGTCCTCCTCTGCCAGTCTTTTGCGTTTACGGTGTTTTCTGAATTTGTGATTGGCCAGCGCCTTCGCACTGTTGAGGGTCACCGGGGGCTGACACTGGGTACAGGTGCGTTCCCCGCTGTGGTGACTTTGGTTGTGAGTGGCCAGCGCCTTCGCACTGTTGAGGGTCACCGGGGGCTGACACTGGGTACAGGTGCGTTCCCCGCTGTGGTGACTTTGGTTGTGAGTGGCCAGCGCCTTCGCACTGTTGAGGGTCACCGGGGGCTGACACCGGGTACAGGTGCGTTCCCCGCTGTGGTGACTGCGGTTGTGATCGGCCAGCGCCTTCGCACTGTTGAGGGTCACCGGGGGCTGACACCGGGTACAGGTGCGTTCCCCGCTGTGGTGACTGCGGTTGTGATCGGCCAGCGCCTTCGCACTGTTGAGGGTCACCGGGGGCTGACACCGGGTACAGGTGCGTTCCCCGCTGTGGTGACTGCGGTTGTGATCGGCCAGCGCCTTCGCACTGTTGAGGGTCACCGGGGGCTGACACTGGGTACAGGTGCGTTCCCCGCTGTGGTGACTTTGGTTGTGATTGGCCAGCGCCTGAGCACTGTTGAGGGTCACTGGGGGCTGGCACCGGGTACAGGTGCGTTCCCCGCTGTGGTGACTGTGGTTGTGATTGGCCAGCGCCTGAGCACTGTTGAGGGTCACCGGGGGCTGACACCGGGTACAGGTGCGTTCCCCGCTGTGGTGACTGCGGTTGTGAGTGGCCAGTGCCTTCGCACTGTTGAGGGTCACCGGGGGCTGACACCGGGTACAGGTGCGTTCCCCGCTGTGGTGACTTTGGTTGTGATTGGCCAGCGCCTGAGCACTTTTGAGGGTCACCGGGGGCTGACACCGGGTACAGGTGCGTTCCCCGCTGTGGGAGGCGCTTATATGGCTAGCTAATGATGCAGCTGTTTTGTAATACTTTTGGCACAGGGAACACTGAAAAGGTTTCTCGCCGGATTCAACCGTTTGAAAAACTGAAGGTGAAGGCGGATCTTGAGGTGATACTGTGAATTCGGTATCCGAACTGTTTGTTTCTTTTTCATCGTCGTCTGGCGGTTCTTGTTGTTTAATGCAAGATGTACATTGTTTTAGCCATTGACCAATTTCAGGCAACACAGGAGAGTCATCAGTCACCTTTACAATTACAACCTCCGAATTGTCATCGAGTCGTATTTTCTTGATTTGTGGTTGGGATGATCCGGGTTCTGAGCTATTGTCTGCTTCATTTTCACCGGCCCCGGATGAAGGAATAAAAGCGCTTGCAAACAAAGCTATCAAGCTTGAAAGGAAGGCACTTTTTATTTTTTTTTTGACCAGTTTCTTTGAATGGAGAAGAAAGTCATATGACGCTGACGGGCTACCTGAGAAAGAGCTTTTATCATAGGTCAGACAATAGGTTTGAGCCTGACGTTTAGTGCAATCAAAAAGTTGCCGCGCAGCGGCCTACGTTCTACCCACCGTCTGCTTGATTTATTTGGTAGCGGTCAGTATCCGGGCTATCGGGATCATTCCACACGGGATATGCTGGCTAACTGGGAAGCCAGCGGTAAGCCGGTGCTGGATGTTGCAGTACCGGTTGATCTATTCAGTAGCGCAGCAGATGATTCTGGTGACAGTGTTGTGTCAGTAGCGCCAGTTGTTGTTGCTTTTCTCGGACGCTCCAACATGCTGGAACGTGTAAATGCGGCTGAGTTCCCTGAAGTAGTTGAATGAACTACACTTCCCATGCCTTCTACCTTTTAGGGGTTCTTTATGCAATCAGAACTCTTTCGGGACTTTATTAATTCCATACCGTCATTAAGCGATGAGCAGTGGAAAATTCTTGACAGGACACTGCTCAATGCCCGAATACCGGATGAGGATATAGTAGAAAAACCTGAATCTGATGTTATAGAAAGAGAATCATCTGTAAATAATCCACCTGCCACACCTGATCTTGAAGCAAGCATATTATCTCGCTTTGCTGAACATCCGGAATGTCCCGTGTGTAAAGACCATAATATTCATCGCTGGGGCTTTCAAAGCGGGCGGCAGCGCTACCGCTGCAAGTCATGCAAAGTGACTTTCAATGCATTCAGCAAGACCCCTTTGGCAAGGCTTAGATATCCGGAAAAATGGAATAACTACCTCACGGGTATGACTTACTCCATGACACTGCGCTCGGCAGCCAGTGAGTATGATATTAACCTGAAAACGGCCTTCCGATGGCGCCACTGCTTTCTTGAGGTCATAAATAATGATCAGGCAGAAGAGCTTTGTGGCATCACAGAGCTTGATGAAACTTTTTTTCGTGAATCATTTAAAGGGCAGAGGAAAGACCTGCCAAGGCCTTCTCGAAAACGCGGAGATGATCCGAACAAAGCTCGGAAAGTCCCGGTAATGGTAGCCAGAGACCGTGAACGGCACACTGTTGATGGTATTTTGGAAAACGAAAGTGCTAATGAGTTGTGCCGCCATTTAAACGGTCGTATATCGATTGAAGCAACGGTCTGTGCGGATGCACACCTTGCACATGAAAAGCTTGCAGAGAAGCTTGGATTTGAGTTTAAGGAACTGGTTACCTCGGCAGGCCAGCATGTTCTGGAAGGTGTCTATCATATTCAACACGTTAATGCTTACCATAGCCATTTAAAGCGCTGGATTGGTGGTGTGTTTCGGGGAGTGGCTACCCGCTATCTCCCGCATTACCTGGCTTGGAAGCGAGATCTGTCAGAAGCCGTTCAGCTAAGCACTGACCGATTCGTCAGAAAAATCATGGAACATTGGTGCTTTCAACTATCTCCGGGAACTTAGCCTGTAAATGCCATTACAGTTGTACGACAGCAGCATCCAAATGTAATCGCCTATACCCAGGCTCAGGCTTTAATGCTTGAGAGTTTGCTGCTGGGAAATAATATGGAGAAAGCGATTGAGGCTGTATCAGAACGCCTTCCCGCAGGCGCTGGTCGTGATGCTGTCCTGAAAAGTCTTAATCAAGTGAAGGAGCATCAGCAGCTGACAGTGGTTGAAGCCACCAAAACATTCGGTGCATCATGCCCGGTGCATAAATCGTTTCCCGCTGCCTATCATGCCTGGATGAAAAATCCGGACGATTTTCGGGCATGTACTTTGTCAATTCTTGAAGCCGGTGGCGATAACGCTGCCCGGGCAGCGATGGCGGGCGCATGGGTTGGTGTCACTCAGGGGGTGAAAGCCATACCGGTAGAATGGTTGCGAAAAGTGGATCCGGACGGTGCGTTGCAGGATCAGGCGCGTGCAGTCGTTACTACTGCTTTATAAGATTTCATATCAAGCGATAACAGTTTGTTTGTGGTTTTTCAGCGGGCTGATTATAAGCCAGAATCAAACGGAATACCGGGTTCAATAGTGTCTTTCCCGAAGGTGAACTCTATACCGCTGTCGGATTCATTCTGTCTGCTGTCTCTGTGTGTATGCTTGTCGTTTGCTTTTCGCGCAGCACGTGCTTTCTCTGCTTTGCGATTTTCAATATCTTTCCTGATTACCACCGACTCTACGCTATCAGACAACAGCTATCATTAAACGTCTACTAACCTTTTTTGGAAGCAACGTTGATGTGTAAAAATACCATTCAATTCCAGAAAGGCATTGGCATTATGGCCTTTCTGGCAGATTATGGCACTGAAGAACAGTGTGAGAATGCACTGTTTTCATGGCGCTGGCCTGACGGCTTCATATGCCCCAAATGTGGCTCCGGCCACTTCTGTAAACTTAACAAGAAAGCTAAATACCAGTGTAACCAGTGCCATCTTCAGACCTCTCTTACCAGTAACACCATTTTTGAATCAACGAAATTACCCTTAACATGCTGGTTCCTGGGTATCTATCTCATCACCCAAAGCAAAACGGGCATCTCAGGACTGAACCTTCATCGACAGCTCGGTATATCGTACAACGCCGCATGGCGCATGAAGCACAAACTCATGCAAGTAATGATGGAACGTGATAACAGCTGGCTGCTGACAGGGCATGTTCAAGTCGATGACGCCTACTGGGGAGGTGAACGCCATGGTGGGCGACGCGGAAGAGGTTCGGAGAACAAGGCACCTTTTGTTGCTGCCGTTCAAACAAACAGCGAAGCTCATCCTGTTTACATGCGCTTCAATGCGGTAGAAAACTTTCGTCGTAAGACCATGAAGGAATGGGCGGAGCATGCTTTGAATCTGGGTACTCAGGTCGTCAGCGATGGTCTGTCCTGCTTTCGTGGTGTTGTCGATGCCGGGTGTCGGCATACTGCCGTTGTCACGGGAGGCGGCCATGAATCAATGGAGAATGAGCTGTTCACATGGGTCAATACCATGTTGGGTAACGTGAAGACAGCTTTGGCAGGCACTTACCATACACTGAATCCAAAGCACCTTGGTCGTTATCTGGCTGAATTTAATTACCGGTTCAACAGGCGATTTGACATGCCCTCTATGATCAAGCGATTAGCACAGGCAGCCGTTCACACCGCGCCCATGCCAGAGAGGCTGCTTAAGCTAGCGGATGTTCAGTGGTAATCAGAATATCTTTTGCACTTTCCGGGCGCTTTTCCTGCCAGACGGTAATATCAATATCCGGTGAGTTATATTCAATCTGATTCCTGCCTGATGATTGTTCTGCTTGTATGCTGGAACCTGCTAAATAAAAAAACACCAAAAGACACAGAGTGCGAATACATGCTTTCATTATGATCTTGCTTATGTTTAATGAACGTGTTCAGTATAGTTGAACCTATAAAATGGCATGAGTGATCAAGCAGCCAGAAGTCGCTCTAGCTGCTTTCTCCTATATCTTAAGTTTTTATAAGATAGTACACATTGATATGGCAAGAGTTTTCCGGACACTTTTTTACGCTGCCTCGGCAAGCTGTTGTTCATACTTGAACGGTGCAAGATAGCCGTTAGTTGAGTGCTTTCTCTGGCGGTTGTAATACACTTCAATGTACTCAAATATGGCCTGCTGAGCCTCTTCTCTAGTCTGGAAGTCTTCATGATGAATTAGCTCAGTTTTCAGTGTGTGGAAGAAGCTTTCAGCCACCGCATTATCCCAGCAATTACCTTTGCGGCTCATGCTACAGACAAACTCATTTTCGCCCAACAACTTCTGGTAGCACTCTGAGACATACTGGCTGCCCCGATCGCTATGCACCAGCAAGCCAGCTTTTGGTCTGCGCTTCCACATAGCCATCTGCAGAGAATCTGTCACCAGCGTCGCTGTCATCCTGCTACTCATGGACCAGCCCACAACAGCCCGTGAGCACAGGTCAATGAAGACGGAGAGGTAGAGCCAACCTTCCCGGGTTGGGATATACGTAATATCGCCGGTGTAGGCCTGGTCAGGCTGCTCCCGGTGGAAGTCACGCTTCAGTATGTTGTCAGCCACCGGCTTGTTGTGGCTTGAGTTCGTTGTCGCCTTGAATTTACGTTTGGTCTTACAAACCAGGTCTTCCTCTCTCATCAGACGAGCCACGCGCTTACGGCTGACGGTTTTACCCAGATCAGCAAGGTCATTTTTAATACGGCGTGCCCCATAGCGCTGACGGTGTTTTTCGTGAATCTCCCGAATGTCTGCCTTCAATGCCTGATCCTCCTGAGAACGCTTGGATACCGGGCGAGAGAGCCACTCATAGTAGCCACTACGGGATACCGACATGACCCGGCACATCGCTGAGAGGCTGAATTGCTCCCGGTTATCACTGATGAACTGAAACTTCAGTGACACTCTTTGGCAAAGAAGGCGGCCGCCTTTTTTAATATGGCTCGCTCTTCTTTCAGTCTGGCGTTCTCTTTGCGCAAACGCTTGAGTTCGTCGTATATATGCTCATCGTTCTTCTGAGGCTTACTGGTAGCCTTAGGACGGTGATACTTAGCAATCCAGGTGTGTAGGGTGTTAGCGTTCACCTCAAGCTCTCTGGCTGTTTCTGTCACCGGTTTATCAGACTCTACAGCCAGTTTTACTGCAGATTCCTTGAACTCAGCTGTATATGTTTTCGTTTTCTTTCCTGACATTTGGACACACCTTAATGGGCTGCAATATTACCCGTGTTTGTGTGTCCGTAGAACTATAACCACTTCATACCTTTAGTGATGATTTCCCACATAAAAGCAGAGAGTTCACGAGCTATGGCAACCACAACGATATTCTTATTCTTGAAGCGGTGCATTAAATCTCTGTAGCGTTTGCACAAGCGCAACTGGGCTCGCCATGCAATCTCCTGAACCTCGTCAGGAAGACCTTCCTGTCGTAAGCGCAGATCCCGTGTCATCTTTTCCGGGTGTCGGTAGCTCCAGGCTGATTCAATCAGTACTTTGCGGGCATGGGTATTACCACATTTGGTGATACCTCCCTGTCGACGTTTACCGCCACTGGAGTTTTCTGACGGCACGAGCCCCAGCCATGAGAATAGCTGTTTAGGATTTCCGAACCGTTTGAAGTCACTGATTTCAGCAATAATAGTCATCGCCGTCGTCTGTCGTACGCCCTTCAATGCC
>CBDHDU010000024.1:0-17500 GCA_965261725.1 Endozoicomonadaceae bacterium
GAAGAGCTTTTTTGTGAGATATCGGGGCTGCTTGAGAAAAAGGTAAGGTCTTTGCTTAGTTGCCTACGCATTCTGGTTTCTTCGCTTACCGCCTCTCGCATAAGGTCTGGTCTTTTTTCATATATTCTTTCGAAGCGGGTAGTATACAGGCCCCGCAAATCCTGCAGTGTCGTAATGATTGCATCAAGCATTTCTGATAATAGTTTCTCGTCTCCTTTAATAATTTTATAATACACATCGATTTCATAATGCTCAGAATCATCCATTGGTTGAATGTAAATATTGAGGTAATCAATAGTTTTTTTATAAAAAGGAATAGCCTCTATCAAGGCTGGAGTTAATCTATGAACTGCTTGCGATAATAGTCGTGCAGTTTTATTTAAATTTTCCTTGTCAAGTATTACATGTCGCGTTCTTTTAACAGAACCGTCGCAGTCTCCCTTATAAGAGCGGATGTCTTTTTGGTATGTGTCAATATCTTTTATATCCCGCCTTATGGGGGCAAGATGGCAATCAGCAATGGCTGAACATACGCGAGCTCTTTCCAGCACATGTTCAGACTCTTTCAGCAGTTCTTTGAATAATTGAAGAGCATTAGTGTGATCTTTCTGATGCAGTTTGCGTGCAGCCTGCTGATAGCTTTGCTCCCATTTGGAAACCTGTATATCTTCTTGTGTATCATCTGTACCTGCTGATGCTGTAGAATATCCGCTTTCGGATTCTGGAGACATTTTTCCGCGGTTTCTTTCTGTGGATTGTGCCTTTCCGCTACGGCGTTCTCTATCTCTTATCTCTCTTAATTTTTCAAGATGATCATGTTCTTTTTGATCAAGAGCATATAATATTGCTTCAGCTTTACACCTTCGCCTTTCTTCTTCTTTCACTTTTGCAATAACCAGCTTGTCCCTTTCTCTTTCCCAGACTTTACATTTTGATTCCCAGCCATTCATAACGCTTCTTTCTATTATGTGCGTGTGACGAACATGAGCTATGAATTCCATAATTCTTTTATATATGTCACTTTGTTTGTCTGTTCTGGTGTTTTGAATTGCCAGAGCAGATACTGAACGCCAGATATACGAATATATAACTTCATGCTCTTTATAATTTCCTAAATAACATGTTGCCTTTGTGTCGCTTGAACCTTTTTTGTATTGTGCTTCTTCAAGGCATGAAATGCATATAAAATAAAATTCACCGTCGTCCTCAGAGCTGCGATAGGCTGTAGCAAGTAATAACCAAAGGTATTCAGGGGTTAAGGCCATCAACTTTATTGGTTTTTCCTGGTAAGTCCTGTGAAGTGCAGTGTGTAGTCGGGTAACAGCCAGAAAGAGGCTTTTTAGTGAACTCCAGTAGCGGGGTGGAGGTTTTCTACAAAGGAAGCAACATAGTGAATCGCTTAAAAGCTCACAAAGGCAACCGATGGTAACCTCCTGCTCTCTTCGGATGCTCATTCGTTGAATTTGGGCAGAGTAAAGATCAGCAAAGCTCGCAAGCCCAGTCACTGGAAGCTGGCATAAATAATCATCAGGGTATGCCTCCATTGGTGTGGAGGGGCGAACAATAGATTGGCAGCTTTTAACCAGCTCGCGCAGGGAAGAGTTAATCCCATCGGCAGCAGCCTCCATAGTATCGAGCAATTTTTTTCGGTTTGATATGTGCCTTGCTTTACTCTCCGCAAGCTCAACTTCATTACGCAAAACTTCCTGTAAGGATTGAAAATGCTCTTCATATTCTGAAAGTTCTAACCGCTTTTCAGCTTTTATTTTATCAACAACTCTGGCATTGATTTCATTGACTGCACATTTGTCAGAAGAAAGGCGAACGGCAAACTCCAGTCTTTTTCTTTCAACCTCTTGTTGATCTCTTTTTCCCTGTGGTTCTAGTTCAATTTCTGGTCTTGTTTCGGGGTAGCCTGCTGATTCTGGGTCGGTATCGAAGAGCCATACTTGGGTCTGGTGAGAAGGATCGACTTTTCTTCGGGGCATATAGTGAGCCAGCATGCAAACATCTCGAGGGTGGTCCGGGGATGATTCGCAATGAGTAGCTTTTTGGCAGGGGTGAGCTAAAAGAGCATAGTATTTACCATTGGCCTTAAAATAACTCTGTTCTGGAATCAGTTTTGTATCTCCACTGGTAATACAACAGGAAAATGGCTCCGGATGTTCTTGTAAATCCAATATCAGGCAGTATTTGTCAGGTTCTTTATGGCATCTGTAGCTTATCCATTTTCTTTTGGGATCGGTTCCATTCATTGGTTTATGTTTTTGTGTATCCAGAGAAAATGTTAATAACAGTTTTTTAGGGTGGTTCCGATGTCCGGGAGGTGATTTTGTTGCAATGCTGAATGATGGGATTACATTGAGAACATGTAAGTCAAAAGGTATTCCTGCTTCATCTATGTGTTCTGACCACTGTTCTGAGGTTAAAGTGATTTCAGGGTTTATGGTATGATCAGGAAGTTCTTTTCTTCCTTTAAGGTTTGGTTTCCATGCCCCAGGAAGAACGTTACTTTCAAGAGCCATAAAAGCAAGTGATGACGTCATGACTATTTGAAAGTAAACATCCCCTTTTTCGTCAGGCATCAAACATTTGCAATCAAGATTAATTAGCTTTCTGGTTTCAATTTCATATGAAATAGATGCATCTGTGTCGTTAGATGTTATGCCTTCGCTATGGATGAATAATAGCTCCCAGTGAGGCACTTTTGTTGCTGAATGTGCGGTATGGCTTAAAAAAAATATACAGATTCCTGTAATGAAAAATAGAAAACAAGTTCCGCGCATGGAAATAAAAATGATTGCTTTGTTTTAAGGTACCTAAATATAGTTGATTATTAGCGCAGGGTAACAGCTACTTAGTGCCTGTCAGAAAACGCATGAACTATAGCTGCCTGTGTTAATGAGTCACTGTTAGGTGGATCATTTGAGTTTGCTGTTCAATCAATGCAGCGGTTTTCAGTCACAATTGTTCAAAAAATGTTCAAAACCTTCACTCCGTAGATGTCAGTAAGCCTCACGACATGCATGATCTGAACGAACACCGGATTACCAAACCATCAACAGGCGACTATTGCCGATCCCTTTCCAACAGCACTTTGCCCAGACGCTGCAGGTTATTTGCCACAACAGCCAGCGAAACATAACGCTTGAAGGCATCCAGCCCTTTATCCGGACATTTATCCAGACCATGGGCTTCCAGAGCATTAATATCCGACTCAACAGCAGAGTGCTGTCGTTTTGCACGGACAAACGCCAGGTGTGATTCCCGTTTTTTGTCCTCTAACGACATCTTTCCTTTTTTAGGTAGTACAGCCCTGTCCAGCAAGTTTTCCAGTTTTACAAGATTATCCGGACTCCAGAACCCCTTGTCGTAGCTGACTTGACTCAAGACTGGAAAGCGCTCTTTGGCTCCCTTGGCCATAGGAACCGTTACCTGGTCGTCCGTTTGCTTTTCCATGACCTGGTGGTGAAGCGTAAAGCCGAACTGATCCTGCAACACACAAACACGCAAGCCCAGTTCAACCGGTACGCCCGCCTTGCCTTTGCTGACCCACTCGGTATGAGGTTCAAACAGCGAAAAGATTTTCTCTGCATGCGGTATGGTTTCATGCTCAATGACCCGCCGATGAATCAGACTAACCTGATGTTTGGCATGCAGCAGATAGTAGCTGAGCGCTTCAAGGCGTGGTTCATCAGGTTGATGCTTTGTCAGCACGGAGTACGTTACATCGGCCATCCGAATGATTTTCAGGCTGAGCTTCAGGTACTCAATATGCGCCATTTCAATGTCATGCTGTCGTTTGCTTTTTTGTAACTCGTCAGCTGACGTAGAGTGCTTCAGGTTACGCACTGTATGGTAAAGCTTCTTATGCTGCCGCTGCAGGTAGCGATGCTGTCGCCAGCCGGGGAGTTTGTGCTCATGAGCTGAAGCCGAAGCAAACTCAATGATTTTACGACAAGCATCGCTCAGCAAGTTAATGTCGGTGGGGAAATGGACATTGGTTTTTACGACAAACGAATCGGCACGGCCATGTAACGGTTCGCTCTTTTTTTTTACCAGCGAGTGCCCTGCCGCAACGACAACCTGATTGATCTGATCCAGCACCTGCGGGGTAAACAGGCTGATATTATCCTGCAACGTCTGTATATGGTAGGTGTGCGTGCAATAAGGGCCATGTCCGAGCATCTGACGCAAAGTGCCGTGTTCATTGGCCAGTTCCTGCAAACGGTCATAATCGCAATTGATCACCAGGCGGATTGGTTTTTACGACAAACGAATCGGCACGGCCATGTAACGGTTCGCTCTTTTTTTTTACCAGCGAGTGCCCTGCCGCAACGACAACCTGATTGATCTGATCCAGCACCTGCGGGGTAAACAGGCTGATATTATCCTGCAACGTCTGTATATGGTAGGTGTGCGTGCAATAAGGGCCATGTCCGAGCATCTGACGCAAAGTGCCGTGTTCATTGGCCAGTTCCTGCAAACGGTCATAATCGCAATTGATCACCAGGCGGAGGGTGCCAAACACGAGTATTCTCCAGAGTTCCATCCCGGGGCGACCGTTGTTTTGGTCAGATAGAATCATGGAGTCGAGTACCTGAAAGACCTGCTGTCTCAGCTCTGGCGTTGTGTAAATGTGCTGCAATGCTCGCAGGATACGAGGGATATCGTCTCTGGACTTGGGGTTAAACTGGACGGATGAGATATCGACTTCACCCAGCTGCATTTGTGGATTGATGGTCTGGCGCATAAATTTGAAAAACAGCCTGTTTTGGAAAATCTTCAATAGTTATATTTGGTTGCAGGCTGCTATTTTCAAGGTTTGAGGGTTTTCGGACAGGCACTATTTATGCCGGTAATTATACTGAAAGATTTTTTGGAACAGTCATGCCATTGCTTCAGAGACAATCTGCACAGCGTGGTGTTTCTTTACGTTCGGTTGATCAAGCAGTCAGGTATTTAACAGAAGATGGTGCTTTTGCTTTACAAGAAAGAGATCCAAGGAATTATTCTAGATATGAACAATCAATTGTTTATAAGAATTATGCTTACATTATTTTTAATGCCGCATGTGCTTTGTTTAGCGGGTCAGAGAGCCTCTCTTCAATAATTAGACATCTCAGAAGTGATATGGGCTATCTGTCTGCTGCTTGTGAAAACATGATCGTGAGTACTAACCCTGATCGCTCTAGAGAGTTTTTTAGGAAAATAATAGAAAAGATTGCAGACTGTTATTCTGCTCTTATGTAGTGCCTGTCAGAAAACGCATGAACTATAGCTGCCTGTGTTAATGAGTCACTGTTAGGTGGATCATTTGAGTTTGCTGTTCAATCAATGCAGCGGTTTTCAGTCACAATTGTTCAAAAAATGTTCAAAACCTTCACTCCGTAGATGTCAGTAAGCCTCACGACATGCATGATCTGAACGAACACCGGATTACCAAACCATCAACAGGCGACTATTGCCGATCCCTTTCCAACAGCACTTTGCCCAGACGCTGCAGGTTATTTGCCACAACAGCCAGCGAAACATAACGCTTGAAGGCATCCAGCCCTTTATCCGGACATTTATCCAGACCATGGGCTTCCAGAGCATTAATATCCGACTCAACAGCAGAGTGCTGTCGTTTTGCACGGACAAACGCCAGGTGTGATTCCCGTTTTTTGTCCTCTAACGACATCTTTCCTTTTTTAGGTAGTACAGCCCTGTCCAGCAAGTTTTCCAGTTTTACAAGATTATCCGGACTCCAGAACCCCTTGTCGTAGCTGACTTGACTCAAGACTGGAAAGCGCTCTTTGGCTCCCTTGGCCATAGGAACCGTTACCTGGTCGTCCGTTTGCTTTTCCATGACCTGGTGGTGAAGCGTAAAGCCGAACTGATCCTGCAACACACAAACACGCAAGCCCAGTTCAACCGGTACGCCCGCCTTGCCTTTGCTGACCCACTCGGTATGAGGTTCAAACAGCGAAAAGATTTTCTCTGCATGCGGTATGGTTTCATGCTCAATGACCCGCCGATGAATCAGACTAACCTGATGTTTGGCATGCAGCAGATAGTAGCTGAGCGCTTCAAGGCGTGGTTCATCAGGTTGATGCTTTGTCAGCACGGAGTACGTTACATCGGCCATCCGAATGATTTTCAGGCTGAGCTTCAGGTACTCAATATGCGCCATTTCAATGTCATGCTGTCGTTTGCTTTTTTGTAACTCGTCAGCTGACGTAGAGTGCTTCAGGTTACGCACTGTATGGTAAAGCTTCTTATGCTGCCGCTGCAGGTAGCGATGCTGTCGCCAGCCGGGGAGTTTGTGCTCATGAGCTGAAGCCGAAGCAAACTCAATGATTTTACGACAAGCATCGCTCAGCAAGTTAATGTCGGTGGGGAAATGGACATTGGTTTTTACGACAAACGAATCGGCACGGCCATGTAACGGTTCGCTCTTTTTTTTTACCAGCGAGTGCCCTGCCGCAACGACAACCTGATTGATCTGATCCAGCACCTGCGGGGTAAACAGGCTGATATTATCCTGCAACGTCTGTATATGGTCAGTAATTCCCGAGCACTTGATTAAAACCAGTGATACCAAGGGATAGCGGTAGTTCTGATATTCCCTAAATCGCAGACTTTGAGGTACAGTATGCAGACTATACATCTACAGTCGTATTCTCTGTGTCTTCAACAAAAAAACAACAAAAAGCGCTGGCTGAAAAACTAATCAGCGTCGTCTCCAAAGAAGCTGCCAAGGTTCCAGATTTTAGGCCGGTGAACAACCATGACAAGATCGCACTGCATGATGCCATCATGTGTGGCCTGGCGGTCATGCACCTTAAATATCCGTCGTTGCTGAAATTTGATCAGGACTGCGTACAGAATACAGATAAAATTCACAACCTGAAATCACTCTACAATGTCAATAGAGTGCCGAGTGATTCTCGCCTCGCTGAGCTGCTTGACCCGATCGAAACTCGGTATTTGCGGAAATTTTTCACGGCGTTATTCGCCTATGTTCAGCGCTCCGGGCGGCTCAGGCAGTTTGAGTACTTTGAGGAAGGCTATCTTGCGCCTATTGATGGGACGGGGCATTTTTCTTCGGGAAAAATTGATTGTCCAGAGTGCTGTGTGAAAAAGCCAGACAGCAAGAATCCCCAGTATTATCACCAACTATTGGGCTGCTGTCTGGTTAAGCCGGGCAAGAAAGAAGTGCTGCCTTTAATGCCGGAACCCATTATTCAACAAGTCGATGCTTCAAAAAACGACTGTGAAAAAACAGCACTCGAAAGGCTCCTGTCGAATATTGCCAGAGAACACCCACACCTTAAGTTGGTACTGAATTTTGACGACTTGTACTCCGATGGTCCCACGATCAAATTGGTGAAATCCTACGACTACAGCTTCATTATGGTCGCGAAAGACACCAGCCATGTGTCGCTTTATGAGGCCGTCGATGAGATGGACATCGCCGGTAAGGTCACACGTTATGAATTCACCGATGAAGACGGCTACCGGCATTGGTTCCGGTTCATCAATGGCGTTCCCATCAACAAATCCCATCAGGATATTCTGGTCAACTACCTTGAGTACGTGGAAATCAGCCCCAATGACAAGAAGTACACCAATACCTGGGTGACTGATATTGAAATCACCAAAGAAAGCGTGGCAAAAATCATGCGAGGAGGACGCGCTAAGTGGAAAATAGAGAATGAGACGTTTAACACACTGAAAACACAAGGCTACAACCTGGAACACAACTACGGGCACGGTAAAATGCACCTGGCGACTAACTTCGCCAGCCTGACGTTTACCGCCTTCCTTATTGACCAAATCGAGCAGCTTGCCTGCCCTCTTTTTCAAAAAGCGTTATCAGCATCGAAATCAAAGAAAGCGCTTTGGCACGCTATCAGGGGCTTGTTCGACTGGTTCTTCATTGATTCATGGACAGAGTTTCTTACGGCGATCGCAAGGGGAAAAAGTGTCAGCCTCAAAAGCCTGGAGCTTGATACCACATAGAGGCTGAGTAGCCTTGTGTTTCAGTGTTTGATATGTAGAGAAATTGACTGCTCTGCGACGGTGGAGAAGGCTTCTTCGTCTCCAACTAATTCTATTGGCCACTCCGAAGTATAATTAGTTTGTCGTTTAATGTTCGGGAATTGCTGGTATATGGTAGGTGTGCGTGCAATAAGGGCCATGTCCGAGCATCTGACGCAAAGTGCCGTGTTCATTGGCCAGTTCCTGCAAACGGTCATAATCGCAATTGATCACCAGGCGGAGGGTGCCAAACACGAGTATTCTCCAGAGTTCCATCCCGGGGCGACCGTTGTTTTGGTCAGATAGAATCATGGAGTCGAGTACCTGAAAGACCTGCTGTCTCAGCTCTGGCGTTGTGTAAATGTGCTGCAATGCTCGCAGGATACGAGGGATATCGTCTCTGGACTTGGGGTTAAACTGGACGGATGAGATATCGACTTCACCCAGCTGCATTTGTGGATTGATGGTCTGGCGCATAAATTTGAAAAACAGCCTGTTTTGGAAAATCTTCAATAGTTATATTTGGTTGCAGGCTGCTATTTTCAAGGTTTGAGGGTTTTCGGACAGGCACTACTTATAAGAACATGAAAGGAACTCTGGATTCAGAGTTCCTAAAGTAGGATTTTCAGGTGTATTTATCTTAATGTTGAAAATGGGCTGAGTTCCCTGAAGTAGTTGAATGAACTACACTTCCCATGCCTTCTACCTTTTAGGGGTTCTTTATGCAATCAGAACTCTTTCGGGACTTTATTAATTCCATACCGTCATTAAGCGATGAGCAGTGGAAAATTCTTGACAGGACACTGCTCAATGCCCGAATACCGGATGAGGATATAGTAGAAAAACCTGAATCTGATGTTATAGAAAGAGAATCATCTGTAAATAATCCACCTGCCACACCTGATCTTGAAGCAAGCATATTATCTCGCTTTGCTGAACATCCGGAATGTCCCGTGTGTAAAGACCATAATATTCATCGCTGGGGCTTTCAAAGCGGGCGGCAGCGCTACCGCTGCAAGTCATGCAAAGTGACTTTCAATGCATTCAGCAAGACCCCTTTGGCAAGGCTTAGATATCCGGAAAAATGGAATAACTACCTCACGGGTATGACTTACTCCATGACACTGCGCTCGGCAGCCAGTGAGTATGATATTAACCTGAAAACGGCCTTCCGATGGCGCCACTGCTTTCTTGAGGTCATAAATAATGATCAGGCAGAAGAGCTTTGTGGCATCACAGAGCTTGATGAAACTTTTTTTCGTGAATCATTTAAAGGGCAGAGGAAAGACCTGCCAAGGCCTTCTCGAAAACGCGGAGATGATCCGAACAAAGCTCGGAAAGTCCCGGTGATGGTAGCCAGAGACCGTGAACGGCACACTGTTGATGGTATTTTGGAAAACGAAAGTGCTAATGAGTTGTGCCGCCATTTAAACGGTCGTATATCGATTGAAGCAACGGTCTGTGCGGATGCACACCTTGCACATGAAAAGCTTGCAGAGAAGCTTGGATTTGAGTTTAAGGAACTGGTTACCTCGGCAGGCCAGCATGTTCTGGAAGGTGTCTATCATATTCAACACGTTAATGCTTACCATAGCCATTTAAAGCGCTGGATTGGTGGTGTGTTTCGGGGAGTGGCTACCCGCTATCTCCCGCATTACCTGGCTTGGAAGCGAGATCTGTCAGAAGCCGTTCAGCTAAGCACTGACCGATTCGTCAGAAAAATCATGGAACATTGGTGCTTTCAACTATCTCCGGGAACTTAGCCTTGAAAATGCTTTTCTGGCTTCATCCGCAATGATATCTAAACCAGCTTCCACCGTTTTTTGATCTCTTGAGTAAGTAATCCGCAAACACTCATGCTGATGCGCCCAGCTATCGTCGTTTATTCCGGGAAAGAAATGATGTCCGGAAACAACGACAACCCCACGAGCCTTAAGACGCTCATAAAGCTCTTGGCTGCTGATCGGCAAACCTTCAAACCAAAGCCACAGGAACATGGCCCCTTCCGGTTTATGAACTCGGTAAGGGGTTTCACCCATTACCTTCTCCAGATAAGCAACGGCTGAATCTGCTTTGTCTTTATAGTAAGGGCGGATGTGATCACGGCACAGACTGTCCATCGCATCGTTGCGGATCAGCTCCAGCGTCAGCAAGCTGCCGAGGCTGCCGGGTGCCAGGCAGGTAATCGCATTAATACCGCTCATAGCAGCAATGATTTCTTCGCGGGCAACAATAATGCCGGTGCGGGTTGCCGGTAAGCCGAGCTTTGAAAGACTCATGCTTAAAACGATGTTTTCATCCCAAACCGGTTTGGCATCGGTAAAGATAAGATTCGGGAACGGTAGACCGTAAGCATTATCCAGCAACAATGGAATATCATGCTGCTGTGCCAGTTCACGCAGTTTTTCCAGCTCGGCATCGGTGATCACATTACCCGTTGGATTGGTTGGGCGCGAAACACAGATAGCACCGGTCGTGTCATGAATTTCCAGTGCATGGAAATCAACATGGTATTTGAACTGATTATGAGGCAGCAGCTCAATTTCAGGCTTGGCTGCGGAGAAAAAGTCGTGGGTTAAACCGGTATCGGCGTAACCGATATATTCCGGCGCCATGGGCAACTGAATACGACGCATGCTGCCATCGGCATATTCACCACCGAACATATTAAACAGCATAAAGAAGGCCGACTGACTGCCATTGCTCAGGGCAATATTGCGCTCAGTCAGATTCCAGCCGTAGTGACGATTCAGGTAGGCTGCCAGCTCACGAACAAACTCTTTTTCACCTTGGGGCGGATCATAGGTGCCGACCAGTCGGGTAAACAGGGCTTTGTCATTAACGATACGTAGTAGCTGTTCCTGAAAAATCGCATCTACGGCAGGAATATGGGCCGGGTTACCACCGCCCATCATAATTTTGTCGCCTTCTGCCAACGCATTTCCAAGATCATCCATCAAAGACAGGATGCCGGAACGAGACGTGAATTTTTCACCAAACCGGGACAGCTTCATAAAACCCTCAGTGTTGTGTTGCTTCAAACCGCTTTTGTTATTTATGCGGTCCTCATCTTTTTATCAGAGTGAGGCAAGTGTATCGGATTGGGGGAGGGCAAGTACATCATCGTTTTGAATAACGTTCTGAATAGCAGGTACAGTAAGTAAAAGTGCAGGGTATCTGCATCGTTATGTGTCAGGGAGCACCGCATTTTTCGATATGTCGCACTTTGTTGGTGAACCGAATAGCTGCAAAATGCCGCTCGCAGCCTGAATGATATTGATTGATTCCATAAGCGGTGCTGCACGCTGCATGACTGGAGATGAACCAAGAATGAAGAACGCTTTCACTAAAAGCGTACTGGCCACTGCGGCGGCCTGTGTAATGACCACCACAGCAATGGCTGAATCTGCTCCACAGCAGCTGAATGTCTATAACTGGACCGATTATATTGCTGAAGACACCATCCCTGTTTTCGAGAAGAAGACCGGTATTGACGTTAATTATGATGTTTTCGACAGTAATGAAGTGCTGGAAGGCAAGCTGATGTCCGGTCGTTCCGGGTTCGACATTGTCGCGCCAACCATCGAGTTTATGACCGTGCAGATTAAAGCCGGTGCTTTCCAGAAGATTGATAAAAGCAAAATCCCTAACTGGAAAAATCTTGATCCGGAATTGATGAAGCGCCTGGAGGCGGTCGACCCGGGTAATGAGTATGCGTTCCCTTATCTGTGGGGGACGACTGGCTTTGGCATCAATGTTAAGAAAGTCCGTGAAGTACTGGGTGGTGATGTTGAGTTGAATAGCTGGGATCTGGTATTTAATCCGGAAAATATGAAAAAGCTGGAAAGCTGTGGCGTCAGCTTTCTGGACGCGCCGACTGAGATGTTCCCCCATGCGCTGGCTTATCTGGGTAAAGATCCGATGAGTAAAGAGATGTCTGACTATAAAGAAGCTGAAAAAGTCATGGCTTCCGTGCGTCCGCATGTTAAATACTTCCATTCTTCTCGCTATATTACTGATCTGGCGAGCGGTGATCTGTGTGTAGCGGTAGGCTGGTCAGGGGATATGCTGATGGCAGCTGATCGTGCAGCAGAAGCAAACACCGGTAATGAAATTGCGTATTTCATTCCAAAAGAAGGCTCAGGCCTGTGGTTTGATATGTTCGGTATTCCGGCAGATGCTCCGAACCCGGAAAGTGCTCACAAATTCCTGAACTACCTGTTGGAACCAGCCGTTATTGCTGAAGTTACCAACTATGTTGCCTTTGCTAACCCTAATAAGGAAGCAACCAAGCTGGTGGATCCTGAGGTGCGTGATAATCCGGGTATTTACCCTGATGCAGAGACCTCCAAGGTCATGTTTACTTATCATGAGCTGCCTTCCAAAATTGTGCGTACCATGACCCGTAGCTGGAACCGGATCAAGTCTGGTCGTTAAGTTATCTTGTTTCTAAAGCGCCCGAATATCCTGCACTGGTATTCGGGCGTTTTTGTATGTGGGTGGGAGCAATTGGGTTCTGTGGAACTATTTTGTTATTTCTACCACTAAAGACTGTGAGTACTTTGATTCCAGGTAGGCTATCTTTAGATCATCAGCCTTCTGGCTGAATTAAATAACCTGAATATGAGTTTAACGATGGTTCCTGATTCATTTCTCAAGAATCTGCTGCAAGTAGCTGTTCTGGCTACCACTATCGTTATGTCTGTCATTCTGCTGGTCATTATCGACAGCCAGCGCTGACAGACATTTGAATATAACTGTCAGCCTGGTTTCCGGAGCTGGCAGTGATCCCACCCCTTCCACTTCCTCTCCCAAAACCACTGACACTCCTGAAATGACCTTTTGATATGAACTTGAGGAGTACAGGCAATGAGGAAAGTTGATCAGGCAGCCCTTGGGGGCATGATTCTGGCGCTGTTTCTGGGAGCCGGAAATATTATTTTCCCTGTAATGACCGGACTTCAGGCGGGTGATGCTGTTTTGCCTGCGGCGACCGGTTTCTTGCTAACCGGTGTTGGGCTACCCATTGCCGTACTGATGATTGTTGTGCTTCGTGGTGGTGTTGCGGGTGTGCTGCAGCGTCTACCTGTTTCTTTTGGTTTGATTCTGGCGCTGGTTATTTATCTTGTGCTGGGGCCGATTTTTGGCACACCGCGCACCTGTGTGGCGGCTTATGAAATGAGTATCAAACCTTTAATCGAAAGCTACCCTGGCGTAACAGAGAGTGTCTTGCCGCTGGTGCTATATTCGCTTGTCTATTTTGTCATTTGTGGCTGGCTTGCCTGGAAGCCGGGGCGGCTGGTAGATAGTGTCGGACGTTTGATGACCCCGGTGCTGTTATTAACCTTGTTAATGCTTGCGGTCGCGACAATCTGCGCACCGCCGGGTAATCCGGGGGCTGCTGAAGGCGTCTATGTATCGAGACCCTTACTTGAAGGCATGCGACAGGGATTTATGACCATGGATGCATTGGCTGCTTTCAGTTTTGGGATTGTTGTCGTCAGCGCATTGCAATCATTGGGTTTTAATAGCAAAGAGGAAGTCAGGCAGCACTTGCTAGTGCCATGTCTTTTGGCAGCAGTGGGGATGGGGCTGATCTATATTTCGCTGTTCTATCTCGGTGCGACAGGCGATGTCTTAAGTCACGATATCGTCAACGGTGGTGAATTGATGACAGCTGCTGTCAGGTACCAGTTTGGTGAATATGGTCTATTGTTGCTGGGCATGATTATCACGCTGGCTTGTATGACCAGTGCAATCGGGTTGCTGGCAGCCTGTTCTGGTTATTTTCATTCAGTTTTCAAATCGGTCAGTAAAGGTCAGTTTATTGTACTGCTCGCAATGGGCAGTGCTTTGGTTGCCAACCTTGGCTTGAATGAGTTGATCAGAGTTGCGTTGCCGGTAATCGTGACGCTTTATCCGGTGATGATTCTGTTGGTAGTCACCGCAGGTTTTGATCGTCGTAATCTCTGGGGTAAACAGTTACTTCGGTATGTGATGCCGGTAACGCTGATCTTCTCCGGACTGGAAGGCTTGCGAGCGGCTGAATTATTCCCGGATATGATTGATAACGTTTGCGAAAGCTTGCTGCCACTCTATCTGGATGGGCTGGTCTGGTTAGCGCCAACGCTATTGATGATGTTGGTAGTCATAACCGGGTTTGGAATCAGAAAATACGGGTTGCGAAGTAAATGCTCCACAACGGGATAAAACCGTAAAGATAAAAATATGATCATGCCTTGTTCAAAACAGGGTTTGATCCGTTCTTATAAACGCTATCTTTCTTAACCCTGATAGATGAGAGGTTATCAGGTGGTGGCTGACTTATGGCTTCCGTTCATAAAAGGTTTCCTGATTACCACTGAAGCTACGCATGTCTACAGGAGTACCTTTGTTAATTACTCTGTCTCGTAGCATATACGGATGTACTATTAACCCCGTGATCAGAACGTTAAAAGCAGCAATATATAGTCTCTCGCTAACAAGACGATAGTTCATGAATTTTAAAGGTCATGCACGCCAAGCCTTTAAGCGATAGCCATTCTTCTACATGCTGGCGTACGCTCAGTGGTAATCAGGAAAGGTTTTGGTGTCAATATCGGCATGATTGCTGCCATTGGTGCAACCAATGCTTTCGTATTGCGACAGGCGATAACCCGTGAGCATATTTCTGCGGCGGTATTGGCTTGCTGTCTCGGAGAAACACTGCTGTTTTTTCTGGCAGATTGTGGTGTTGGTGGTCTTATAGAAAAGAGCGAAGTGATACGCCTGGGCGCTCTCTGGTTAGGTGTAGCGTTTTTATTATTGTATGGTGGACGTATATGGTTCGAAAAGCCTGATCCGGAAAAACTGCTGCGAAGTGGTGCGAAAAAAGGTGCTAAAGGAAAAGTTTTCTGGGCAGGCTTTTGCCTTTCTATTTTGAATCCTCAGGTTATTCTCGAAGTTGTCATTTTGATTGGTGCGCTGGCTGCTCAATATCCTCCGCTAGTACATCATTTCAATACGATTGATGTCTGACAAGGAAGAGCGCCTGCTCTTAAGGCATGATGTCCATTTTTTACTCATGCCAGTCAAATACCACATCCGCCTTTCCAGTGAAGAACAGCATAACCTAAAGCAAATTGTTCAAGCCGATAAGATTGCACGACATAAGCGTACCCATGCTCAAATTCTTCTCGCCCTTGATGAAAATGGTCCCGCTTTAAGTGAAGCTGCCGCTGCGGATGTTTGCGTCGTTTCTATACCCACCATTCAAAGAGTTCGTAAGCGCTGTGTTGAAGAAGGACTTGGGATTGCGGTTGAGAGCAAGTTTAGCCGCAAGGGGCGTCGCCGAAGCCTTGATGGTGAGCAGCACGCCCACCTCATTGCCCTGACCTGCTCTGAACCACCAGAAGGAAGAACCCGATGGACGCTGGGATTACTCGCAGACAAACTGGTTGAACTGGAAGTGGTTGATACGGTTTCTGCTCCTACCATCTGCCGAGAGTTAAAAAAAACGAAATAAAACCGTGGCAAAAGCGGGAGTGGTGTATTCCCGCCAAAGCCAATGCGGAGTTTATGAGTGCCATGGAAGATGTCCTTGATGTCTACAAGCTCCCTCATGATCCCCAAAAGCCGCTGGTTTGCATGGATGAAAGCAGTAAACAACAAGTTAAAGAAGTCAGAACACCGCTACCCATGAAAGAAGGTCAGCCTGCACGCTACGACAATGAGTATGAGCGTAATGGCGTCAGCAATCTCTTCATGTTCTTCGCTCCGCTTGAAGGGTGGCGGCATGTGGAGGTAACAGACCGCAGAACGGCTGAAGACTGGGCATTCCAGATCAAGCAACGGGTTGATGTGCATTACCCTGAAGCTGAGGCTATACGTCTGGTAATGGATAACCTGAACACACATACACCGGCATCGCTCTACAAAGTATTCGAACCTGAAGAAGCTCGCCGTATAGCCAGTAAGCTGGAAATCCATTACACCCCAAAGCATGGCAGCTGGCTAAACATGGCTGAAATTGAACTGAGTATTTTAAGCCGCCAGTGCCTCGATCGCAGGATTCCGGATCAAAACACTTTGAAAGCAGAGGTTTCGTCTTGGGAAGCGGTACGAAACCAGTGCCAGACAAAAATGGACTGGCGGTTTACCAACAAGGATGCGCGAATAAAGCTGAGAAAGCTTTACCCCTCAATCGTATTGAAATGATGTACTAGAGCGTTGCAGTTTTACTGCCGGAAGTATTCTGGCCTCAGGTCTTTCCTCTGGACATGGTTTGTCGTTTTTGGCTGGGGTGCTTGCCGGTTAGCGCCTTTACTGACGCAAAGAAAAACATGGGTCTATCTGAACCGTGGAACCGCACTAATTATGGGAAGTGTGGCAGTATCCCTGATGGTTCGTTTTGTTTGAAGAAAAAGGGCGCATCATTGTGTGTCAGCGCCCACTTTTGTTTTTAGCTTTGGCTGGGCTGAATTTCATCGATTAAAAAGAAGCCGTCTTTTGAATGCCAGATGATTTCCAGATTCCACAGTTCCAGAACATGTCGGCGACCGGGTTTGCGTTGTAAATAAGCAGGTCGGGGATCTTGGCCTATAACCTGTTCGATTAATGCACGTAAAGGACGACCTCTTTCTGCTTCATACTCAATACAGTATCGAGTCGCGGCCGGAGAAAAATGTACCGGCGTTTCCTCTGGTGATATCGGTGCGAAGCCGGTCTTTGCATCCGGTAATGCATCGCTGTATGGCAGGTAAGGTTTAATATCTAATACCGGAGTACCATCAAGTAAATCAACTGCACCTAACTCTAAACTGCATCCGCTGGTAGTTTCGTTAACGCCCCGAAGCTCTACAACAGAAAGACCCATTGGGTTGGGTCGGTGAGTTGAGCGTGTTGCAAAAACACCAATCCGGGTATTGCCTCCCAAACGAGGCGGACGAACAGTGGGGCGCCAGCCTTCATCCGCCGTCTGGTGGAACACAAACTGAATCCACAAATGAGAAAAACCATCAATTCCTTTTAAGGCTTCTGACCGGTTATAAGGCGGAAGCAATTCCAGTGTGGCATGAGCCGCAGGTGCCAGCCCAGGCTGGCGTGGTATACCAAACTTCTGTTTAAAGCAGGAACGTATGTAGCCTATAGGCTCGAACTGGTAATGATTGGGCAACGTAGTGTCCACGGTAGTTGTCTGCACATCATTAAAGTGATGCCTAATCATACGCTGCTGGAATGCAAAGCAGTAATCCTTACCTCGGTAAATTCTGGCATGAATATACTGACACTTTGATTAAGTAGTGCCTGTCCGAAAACCCTCAAACCTTGAAAATAGCAGCCTGCAACCAAATATAACTATTGAAGATTTTCCAAAACAGGCTGTTTTTCAAATTTATGCGCCAGACCATCAATCCACAAATGCAGCTGGGTGAAGTCGATATCTCATCCGTCCAGTTTAACCCCAAGTCCAGAGACGATATCCCTCGTATCCTGC
>CBDHDU010000024.1:22500-88439 GCA_965261725.1 Endozoicomonadaceae bacterium
AGCTTAACCGAATAGGGAAGGCGTAGGGAAACCGAGTCTTAATAGGGCGAACTAAGTCGCAGGGTGTAGACCCGAAACCGAGCGATCTATCCATGAGCAGGTTGAAGGTTGGGTAACACCAACTGGAGGACCGAACCCACTGTCGTTGAAAAGCCAGGGGATGACTTGTGGATCGGAGTGAAAGGCTAATCAAGCTCGGAGATAGCTGGTTCTCCTCGAAAGCTATTTAGGTAGCGCCTCGCGTATCACCATTGGGGGTAGAGCACTGTTTGGGCTAGGGGGTCATCCCGACTTACCAACCCCATGCAAACTCCGAATACCAATGAGTGCAATCGCGGGAGACACACGGCGGGTGCTAACGTCCGTCGTGGAAAGGGAAACAACCCAGACCGTCAGCTAAGGTCCCCAAGTTCTAGTTAAGTGGGAAACGATGTGAGAAGGCCCAGACAGCCAGGAGGTTGGCTTAGAAGCAGCCACCCTTTAAAGAAAGCGTAATAGCTCACTGGTCGAGTCGGCTCGCGCGGAAGATGTAACGGGGCTCAAACTAGACACCGAAGCTACGGGTGCGGACTTAGGTCCGTGCGGTAGAGGAGCGTTCTGTAAGCCGTTGAAGGTCAAGCCGGGAGGCAGGCTGGAGGTATCAGAAGTGCGAATGCTGACATGAGTAACGATAAGGGGAGTGAGATGCTTCCCCGCCGAAAGACCAAGGTTTCCTGCGCAACGCTAATCGGCGCAGGGTAAGTCGGCCCCTAAGGTGAGAGCGAAAGCTGTAATCGATGGGAAACAGGTTAATATTCCTGTACTTGATGTGACTGCGATGGGGTGACGGAGCAGGTTAGGCTAGCACGGCGTTGGTTGTCCGTGTTTAAGGTGGTAGGCAGCACGCTCAGGCAAATCCGGGCGCGCAATGCTGAGAGCTGATGACGATCTTCCGTTGGGAAGAGAAGTAGTCGATACCATACTTCCAGGAAAACCCTCTAAGCTTCAGGTCACATGAAACCGTACCCCAAACCGACACAGGTGGTCTGGTAGAGTATACCAAGGCGCTTGAGAGAACTCGGGTGAAGGAACTAGGCAAAATGGCACCGTAACTTCGGGAGAAGGTGCGCCGCTGAGGGTGATGGGATTAACTCCCTAAGCTGTCGGCGGTCGAAGATACCAGGTGGCTGCGACTGTTTATTAAAAACACAGCACTCTGCAAACTCGAAAGAGGACGTATAGGGTGTGACGCCTGCCCGGTGCCGGAAGGTTAATTGATGGGGTTAGCTTCGGCGAAGCTCTTGATCGAAGCCCCGGTAAACGGCGGCCGTAACTATAACGGTCCTAAGGTAGCGAAATTCCTTGTCGGGTAAGTTCCGACCTGCACGAATGGCGTAACGATGGCCACGCTGTCTCCACCCGAGACTCAGTGAAATTGAAATCGCAGTGAAGATGCTGTGTATCCGCGGCTAGACGGAAAGACCCCGTGAACCTTTACTACAGCTTCACACTGGACCTTGATGTAATTTGTGTAGGATAGCTGGGAGGCTTAGAAGCGTGATCGCCAGATTGCGTGGAGCCAATCTTGAAATACCAGCCTGATTATATTGGGGTTCTAACTCTGGTCCATTAGCTGGACCGAGGACAGTGTGTGGTGGGTAGTTTGACTGGGGCGGTCTCCTCCCAAAGAGTAACGGAGGAGCACGAAGGTTGGCTAAGTACGGTCGGACATCGTACGGTTAGTGTAATGGCACAAGCCAGCTTGACTGCGAGACGTACATGTCGAGCAGGTACGAAAGTAGGTCATAGTGATCCGGTGGTTCTGTATGGAAGGGCCATCGCTCAACGGATAAAAGGTACTCCGGGGATAACAGGCTGATACCGCCCAAGAGTTCACATCGACGGCGGTGTTTGGCACCTCGATGTCGGCTCATCACATCCTGGGGCTGAAGCCGGTCCCAAGGGTATGGCTGTTCGCCATTTAAAGTGGTACGCGAGCTGGGTTTAGAACGTCGTGAGACAGTTCGGTCCCTATCTGCCGTGGACGTTGGAAGTTTGAGGAGAGCTGCTCCTAGTACGAGAGGACCGGAGTGGACGAACCGCTGGTGTTCCGGTTGTATCGCCAGATGCATTGCCGGGTAGCCAAGTTCGGACGGGATAACCGCTGAAAGCATCTAAGCGGGAAGCCCCCTTCAAGATGAGACTTCCCTGGCCCCTTGAGGGCCCTGAAGAGCCGTCAAAGACTATGACGTTGATAGGCCGGGTGTGTAAGCGTTGTGAGGCGTTGAGCTAACCGGTACTAATGACTCGTGCGGCTTGACCCTATAACGCCAAAATGATTTGGTTGTGTGTAACGAGAGAACGAAAAACGTTACCCAAGTGTGCGAACACGAAGCACAGCAACAGTTAAATTCGAATTCCAGTCGAGATGAGCAATCATCCCGATACCAGTTTTGCCTGGCGACCATAGAGAGCTGGTCCCACCTGATTCCATTCCGAACTCAGTAGTGAAACGGCTCCTCGCCGATGGTAGTGTGGGGTTTCCCCATGTGAGAGTAGGTCATCGCCAGGCGCTAAATACGAAACCCCGATAGCATTTGCTATCGGGGTTTTTTATTTGCTGCTTGACTATGACTCAATGAGTAGGCCTTGTTGATATATCGAAGGAATATCCTTGCCATAGCTTATAATATTCTGAAAAGTCGGTCTGTGGTTGTGTGACTTTGACATCGCAAGAAGCTGACCCGCCTACAGCTCCTTCAGCTTGCTCTGCCATGAAAACAGGATCTGCTTCTTTTGAAAGGCTTAATTGCTTAAGTGGAGTTATTAGAGCAGCGGGGACTGTAGGTGGTGATGTGGCCGAGCATTTCTGGAGGGGTTGGTCATTTTTTTCGGTAGCATTAAGGGATTTTGTGGCAGAAGATCTATCTTTGACTTGCTCTTTGCATGTTTGTATCGAAGAGAACCCTGCTGAGCTGAGAAACGCTTCAACACCGTCATGACTTCGTACCTGCGGTAAAAACGGGAATACTTTTCCCGCTTTTATTTCAGCAATCATAGGCTGGATGGTAGCTAAAAGACACAATAAAAATTCTGGTTTTTTTATGGATAGTTTTCTGAGTTCTTTTTTAACGGGGCTCTCATACAGATACATACGTGCTAACGGTGCATATCCAAGAGAGAATCTTTGGTGCTCAGTACAAAATCGGTAGCCTGTATTGAAACCTATTTTTGAAGTGTTTTTGTAAACAATATTTTGTGTATTACAATTCTGAATGCAAGCTGGCGCAATACCGTTATTTCCGGGCTGTAAAGTAAGGGGAAGGAATTCACCGGGACCAATTAAAATATTCATATGATGTACCTTACATGGAGGACTGGTGCTGGTTACTGCTGAAACTAAATCGCTTCCCAGTAAAATATTCCTCATAGAATTGAATTTTTCTGCAGAGTAAACTGGCTTTTTTACTTTTGCTGAATCGGTTTGATTAATCTTCACTTCTGTGCATATTTCATTGGGGGAAATACTGACTGTGACAGATAACCGCCTAGAGCAGAGTATATGCTCCTTAACTTTAAGATAACCAACTTTTAGAATGTTACTTGCGGAAGGTGTCTGCCATGAAGGGGAGGCGACAATCGACGTAAAGCTCATATGGCAACAGTCATCTTCCATCAGCTTTACAGAAAGAATAATCGTTATGTCATACTGGTCGCGGCTATTTTGATATATAAGCTTGCTTTCACTACATTTCTCCAGACTGTGAACTTTTCCTCCCACGTAAGGGGTATGTCTATAGAGTGTTGTAGTTCCTTTTATATGTATGATGTCTTCTGAGCTTCCACTTGCTATTGCAAAAAATTCCGTCATGAGGTTATAACTCCCTGCGTAAGCCGGAAGTTGCATTAGCAAATAAGAAAAAATCAAGCAAAATACATGTTGATAGATTTTCATGTCATACTTTCATTACTGGATGAGAACCATTACTGACTGGGTAAAGGCTGAATTCTTTTGGGTAATTGTAGTGGTTAAATCTTTCTGAGTTATATTCTTCACTGCTTGCAAACTATTGAAAGAAGTTGTTGCATGCCCCGTCCTCCGGGTAGTTGACTGATCCCGGACACTATTATTAGGAAAGAGCACAACAATTAGTCAGACTATAGTCAATGAGATCATGTTTCATGCTGACTATGATGCCGCGTTTTTACTCTGGCAGGGTTTGAGTCAATAAAAAACTTCGTTGTAAATCATGTGGTTTCGGTTGCAGGGTTCTTTTGTTCGTAAATGTCCGTAAATTATGCAGAATAAGATGATTTTTATTTTGTTTTTGGCATAATGCCCGCTCGGCTATATCGCCATGTTTGACTGACTGTAATGGTCGGAGGTCTTATGTCGGGAAATTCACAAGATTTTGCCCTCTCTTCTGTTCCTAATTCTGCCCGTAAAGGGTTCCTTTCTATTTTTGCTGTTATGGTCGGTTTGTAATTACTCAATAAGTGCTGGATAAGGAACAACTCGGTTCAATCGGCTATCTTCTTCTTATGACTTTTTTTGCTTATGATGAACAGCAACTGGCTCTACCTGAGAAGCTACTGGAATGTATCACCCAACAGCAGGAGCAGATTGCCCAGCAGCAGGAACAGATTGTTCAGTTGCAAAGGCAGGTTGAAGTGCTTGAGGCTGAAATTCGTCGTTTGAAAAAACTGCCAGCAAAACCGGACATCCAGCCCAGCACCGCGCCTCATGATGATGCTGCCGAGAGCTCTGAAGGCAATGAGCAGTCAGCAGTTGAGGACAACGATACGGCTGAACCTGATGCTACGTTAACGCGTCAGGTCAACAAGCCCGATGAGAAAACCCGGAAACAACGCAAACAACCCTCAAAACCGGCACCTGAAAAGTCAGTCACTATTGAAGTCACAGGGGTTCCACCCGGATCCACCTGGAATGGATACACACCCTTTCATGTACAGGAACTGACAATCAATACGTCCAGTATCGAGTATCAGCTGGAACAATGGATAACCCCCGACAGGAAAACCATTACCGCTAAACCGCCAGTCGATCTCCATGGGCATCATTATGGACCCGTACTGCAAGCTTATGTCCTGTACCAACACCATGGTTGCTCTGTTACCCAACCTGAGTTGCTGGACTGGCTATGGGACATTGGGATTTCTATTTCAGCAGGAGAACTGAGTCTGCTCCTGACCCAGGAGCATAATCAATTCCATGCTGAGAAGGATGAGCTGCTGATTACCGGTATTCGTTGTTCTGGCTATATTCAGACAGACGACACGGGTACAAGGCACAAGGGGCAGAATGGTTATTGCACCATTATCAACAACGAGTCCTTTGCCTGGTTCGCCAGCACAGGCAGTAAAAGCCGGGAAAATTTTGTGAGTTTGCTGCATCGCCCATGGCGAACCTACACATTAACAGAAGAAGCCCTGGATTATCTGGAAGAACATCATTATCCCCAAAAATGGCTTAGGATCCTCAAACCGTACAACGGAGTAACGTTCCTGAACCGTCAAGCCTGGGAAGCCTTCATGAACGACCAGGGTTTAACAGGGAAAAAACGTCGCCAGCAAGCCAGTGAAGCCCTGATTTATGGCAGCCTGATACAGCATGGAGCAGGGCACCTGACCACCTTCAGCGATGGCGCACGACAGTTTGACGTATTCAAACACAGCCAGTGCTGGATTCATGCAGAGCGAGGGCTGGCAAAAGTCCACCCGGTCAACGACCAGCAAGCTATGGCTCAGAAATGGTGCCGGACATGGTTCTGGGCGATTTACGATGACCTGAAAGCCTTCAAGGCTGAGCCCGATGCCGAGAAAGCACTGAAGGTATGGTTGGGCTTTCATATGCTTGTCCAGACCCGAACATGCTGTGAACCACTGCAGGAAGCCCTGTCAGGTCTGGCACTGATCAAAGAAGAGCTGTTGCTTGTACTGAAAGACCCGAACTTGCCATTGCATAACAACCTGAGCGAAAGCCAGATACGGGAATACGCCAAGCGACGAAAAATCAGTGGTGGTACGCGAAGCGATGCAGGGCGGCAATGTCGCGACACCTTTGCCAGCCTGAAGAAAACGTGTCGCCTGTATGGTCTCTCGTTTTGGGATTATCTGACAGACAGATTAACAGGCAGCGGGTTGTTTCCGAGGCTGGCAAGCTTGATTGAAAAAACGGCACGTACTTTGCCTTGCGGGCTTTGCAGCAGTTTTTGAGTAATTTACGGTCGGTTTCACGTTTTTCTCGGCCAGTATGTGGTCAGGTGGAACGCTGGGTCAAGGGCTGAAATTTTCTGATTTCCTGTGGACGGTAATGGCAGGTAACCTGCTGCTGGGTTTATATACTTCCGGTCTCGCTTATATCGGCAGTAAAACAGGTCTTTCCACTCACCTGCTGACCAAATACACCTTTGGTCGCAATGGTTCCCGTTTAACCTCTCTGGTGCTGGCTTTCACTCAGGTTGGCTGGTTTGGTGTCGGTGTTGCCATGTTTGCGCTGCCGGTAAACAGGGTAACCGGTATGGATCTGAATACTCTGATTCTGGTTTCTGGCGCACTGATGACGCTGACTGCCTACTTCGGTTTTAAAGCACTGACCATTCTGAGCTTTATTTCTGTGCCGGCGATTGCTGTACTGGGTAGCTACTCTGTCAACGAAGCAGTAACCAGTGTCGGTGGCTGGAATGCCATGTTTGATCTGAACCCGACTGATTCTATTGGCTTTGCTGCAGCCATCAGTATCTGTATTGGTTCTTTCATCAGTGGTGGTACGCTGACTGCTGACTTCACCCGTTTTGCCCGCAGTCCAAAAATGGCTGTTGTTGCAACCCTGATTGCCTTCTTCTTGGGTAATACCCTGATGTTCACCTTCGGTGCTGTTGGCTCCATGGTAACCGGTGAGTCCGACATTTCTGAAGTGATGTTCCTGCAAGGGCTGATTCTGCCAGCAATTATTACTCTGGGGCTGAATATTTGGACAACAAACGACAATGCTTTGTATGTCTCCGGTCTGGGTTTCTCCAGCATTACGGGCCTGAACAAGAATCTGTTGGTCATGATCAATGGTGTTCTGGGTACCCTGATGGCGCTATGGCTGTACAATAACTTTGTCGGCTGGTTGAGCATGCTGAACTCTGCACTGCCGCCGATTGGTGCCATTATCCTGATGGACTACTTTATTAATCAGCGTGTATTCAAACGCGTTGGTCATTATAAAAACTTCGAAGATTCCTCCTTCACAGCTGTTAAAGTGCCTGCCCTGGTCGCCTGGGGTGCCGGTATTTTGGGAGCGACTTATCTGCCGGGTATTGCACCGCTGAATGGTGTACTGGTTGCGGCAGTCTGTCATGCTGTACTGAAGCTTGCTGTTGAAAAGTCCGCGAAGGCGCGATTTTGCAACCCGGAGATGATGAATGCGAATATCTAATGTCCGTCAGCACGGGCGGGAAGGGCTGTTTGATATTGAGATTGAAAACGGCCACTTCCAGTCTGTCAGTGTTGCAGGTGAATTACCCCCTGCAACTGGTCAGGATGATATTGATGCCAGCGGTAAGCTGGCATTATCTCCGTTTATTGACCCGCATGTACATCTGGATACGGCGCTGACAGCCGGTGAGCCGGTCTGGAATCGCAGTGGTACTTTATTTGGCTCTTCAGGGATAACTGTGGGTAAAAGCGAACAAGATTTGAGGATAGAAACACCAGTGCCTGACTTTTGATAGCTTTTTGTTGATGGACAAAAAAACAACAAAAGGCAGCACTGATGCTGATTAAAACTATCCTCAATAAAGTTCATAAACTCAAGTCTTTTGTTTATCAGGATGTAAAACTCGGCTTCTATCAGGGCTCTGAAGTATTCAATGTGACTGTGGCTCCACGGAAGAACAGTCATGCTATCTGCTCAGGATGCAAAAAAGCTGCTCCGGGCTATGACCGCCTTACTGAGCGTCGCTTCGAATTCGTTCCCCTCTGGGGCATCAGGGTTTTTCTGCTCTACAGAATGCGTCGGGTTGAATGCAAGACATGTGGTGTAAAGGTTGAACAGGTTCCATGGGCGGATGGCAAGAAAGAACTTACCAAAGTCTACATGCAGTTTTTGGCAAGCTGGGCCCGAAAGCTCTCGTGGAAAGAGGTTGCCTGCATTTTCAATACCTCATGGGAGAAGGTCTTTCATGCTGTTGAGTATGTGGTTGAATGGGGCAAAGCACATCGCCCTCTCGACAATATCAAGGCCATTGGTGTAGATGAGGTGGCGTATCAAACAGGTCATAAATACCTGACTGTGGTTTACCAGATCGACCGTGATTACACACGGCTGTTGTGGGTTGGACAGGAGCGAACCGAAGCCACCATTCGCCGTTTCTTCTCATTCTTTGGTGCACAGAGAAGCCAGCAGTTGGAATATGTCTGCTCTGACATGTGGCAGCCCTACGTGAAAGCGATTGCGGAGTATGCCAGCCAGGCGCTGCATATTCTGGATCGTTTTCATATTGTTGCCATGTTGAACAAGGCCATTGATGAAGTCAGAGCCTCAGAACACAAACAGCTTCAGGCAGCCGGATATGAACCTGTTCTGAAAAAAACTCGCTGGTGCCTACTCAAGAGAAAAGAGAACCTGACCGAGAAAGAAGAGATCAAGCTAAACACAGTGCTCCGGTACAACCTGAAAAGTGTCAGGGGTTACCTGCTCAGAGAAGAGTTCCAGGTTTTCTGGGACTAGTGTGCCGTAGCACATACAAGGGAAGTAAAAGGATTACTTTCTGAAGATGTGGAAGCTATGGAAGAGATGGCGGTAGACCCGCCGAAATCGGCTGTCGAAAGCAGGTTTCAAACCACCTCAAGCTGCTGTCGTTAAGAGCGGTGGTAGTGAGCGTTGAGGAAAAGGCGAAAGTAAATTCGTCAGGTATGGTACAGAGAGATGAGTAAACCCGAATCTTTGTTGAAGCGTCGTAAGGAACTTTTTCGGCATCAAAACCTGAGGCTTAGTCCTCCTCAGGGATAAGTCTGCAAGTGAATTTCGAATGCTGTGCAGGCGGTGTCCGGCGTTGAGAAGGCATGACTCTGTACTGGGCTCTTTCATGGAACTGCGGGAACCTGTCGTGCAGGTGTTAAGGGAGACTCTCAAGTGGCGACCACCACAAGAGACTGAGTACCGATACTGCGCACAGGGGCGGAGTAGCTCGTAGTAGTGTTGAAGCTCCTGTAATAGGGGGGGAGCGAAGGGGCTGCGTTAGGTGGCTCGTTGTGGAATGCAACTGTCCCAAAGGATCTTGTCTGGATGCCTATAAAGGGACGTAGTCAGCAACCGGAGGGACAGGATGACATTGCTCAACGGGCAGGGCGGTTGTCACATGGAGGCAAATCTGTTTGTCACTGGCTGGAAAAAGTACAGGTCAGAAAATGTCTCAGAATTGTGATAGGCGTTTACCTGATGGGAGCGGTATGAATCGAGAGGTTCACGTACCGTTCTAAGAGGGGCTGGCGGGGAAGTTCCGCCGGTCTACTCACCCATCTCACCACACTGGGCAGGAAAGTATCTGGATCGGTGGTGTACAAGAGTCATGCGATCAAAGATAGAGCCAATGAAGAAAGTGGCTAAAACTGTTCGGCGACATAAGCCGCTTATCCTGAACTGGTTCAGGGCAAAAAAGGCATTTTCCAGCGGAATTGTTGAAGGGCTGAATACCAGGATAAAACTCACTACGAGAAAATCGTATGGATTCAGAACCTATAAATGTGCAGAAATTGCTTTATATCATGCGCTTGGCAAGCTGCCTGAACCAGAAACTACCCATAGATTTTGCTGACGAGGCTTAATTTAAAGGGGAAAGTGGCCAGCAGTTCTTCGAGGACGGGAATCAGGAAGGGTGTGCTGCCTGATCAATGTACCGGGAAGAGGTTGTGTGCGACGGGAAAACCATAGCGATTCATTTTTGACCAGAATGCATCCCATTGCCCGGACGAACAAACTAATGCTCTCAACGTCAACAACATTGATGCACCTTGCTCTTTCCAGCGCATGCCAGAGCGGCACATACGTTGCTTTACCAAACTCTTGCAAGCCGCTTCCGTAACACCTGAACCAATGGGTAAGTTCCTCTTTCTGGCTTCAGGATAAATCATTTGGTGCCAGTGATTTTTAAAGTAGGTTCTCGCTTTCATCAACTTTTCCATAGAGGCGGTACGGTTGTTGCCCGGTGTTGCCCGTTCAAGCTCTCGCCGCAGGCTTTGTGCTGCGCCTTCATCGTGTTTCAGGTCGTGTAGCTTCTGCTTGAACCATGCATGCCTTTCCTGTGTGGCTTTCTTTCCCGGATAAAGTGCCTCAGCAGCGTCAGCAACATATTCAGACACGTGATAAAAGTCCAGCACGTGGATAGATGTAAAGGATTCTAAAAATGTCCAGTTATCCGCCGCTCCGTCAGCAACCCCCACATAAACCGCCTCAGGGAATCTATCCTTAACCTTCTGGATTTCTCCAGTAAAACGGTTAATGAAGGTTTGCTTGCCGTATTCCGGTGCCTCTGCACAGTAGATTGTATGAAGACGCTCGCCTTCATCATCATAGAGGCTGATAGTGCCGCACATAGCGATCCGATAGCCTTCGTAGTACAACAGATTTGCTCCATCAAGCCCTATGGCTACTGTTGTCACGGGCTTTGGTAACTCTGGAATATCGTATACCCACCTTTCTTCTTTGGCCTGTGCAATACTTGCCACCACATCGGCTAAATCACGAAGTGTTGAACGACTGCTATTACGACCATGATTTTGTCGCAGATCGTCTTCTACCTGAGGGGCTGCCATCTGGGCATACTTCCAGCTCACCATGCGAGCAAAAGCCGGAGTCGAATTGACAATAATCCGGGCATTCTGATCCAGAGGGCAAAAGGTTTCTCCCCCCTGACTGCTCTGGTAAATGTAACGCGGAACTTTGACGGCTCCCCATGACGTTTCGTAGACCTTGGGTTCTTTTTTATTCTTGCTGGTCATATGAATACCACCTACCTTTATGGGCGAACCGTCGGTGTCCATGTGTTCCAGTTGTTTTTCTACTCCAAGCGTTCCAGCTTGATTGAGGCTACCCTGAAGGCTGGTCTCGAAATCGAGCATTGAGTTGCCGTGCTGAATAGTGATGAGTATCTGCGTTTCTTGATTTTCAGATGATAGAATTTGAGCAGTCATACGGGGCAAAGGCCGTGCTTACGTCTATTATGATTTGATGAAAGTAGCTCACGGTAGTCGTTTTTCCCTACATCAATTCCCGCTCACACCCATCAGGAATGTTTCACTAATCCTCTCCACCGTGCACACCACCTGGTATTGTGTCACCCTCGTCAACGGCATTGATGTGGTACAAGCCTTTAACCCTGTCTTTATCGCCCTGGTGAACCGTATCAATGCGTATGAAACCCGGTCGCCCTTCCGGGGCTGGCTTGCGTCTTATGCCAATCGCTCGTTTCGTTGGACGGGTGATGTCTTTAGGCGTTCGAATACTGCAGTATGCTTTTGACTGCCTTAAATTGTAAATATGCGAGACCGATATGTCCTTCAGCCGCTGAATAGCGCTGATCTCCTTGAAGATAAGCACGCTCACAGAGCTTTTTTGGTGGTCGCGCCATTCAAACCATCATGAAGGCGGTCTGTCTGTGCCAGAAGCCTTATATCAGCCTTGGAATACCGGGTACTGAAACCATTGACTGTGCGCTGTTGACGCCGCAAACAACCTTTTGACAGGTAGGCCGCGATCAGGCGGGTAATTTGCGCTCTCGAATACCCCGTCGCAACGGTCAGGTAGTGCTTGATAAGCCCTTTATCAGCTCGCTTCAGTTGTCGGTATTGGAAATGCCTCAGCGTGCATTCAAACCCATTGATAACACTCATCTTTTGACTCCCATCCCGGATCAAGACCGGGGGCTTGCCGGAGGAGTTCGCGAACCTGCTCAAGGGTCTTTATCAGCCTCGTGTTCATGATGATTTTCATCCTGTAATCATGAACGATAGAACCAAAAGTGTGAGGCTCACTTCATATTAGAAACACAGGGTTCCTTTAGGCTCATTTCATATTGGAGAAGACTTATCCTTCCTCTTTTCAAAAAGTCGTCTACTTTCAAGAAGTAAGAAATGATAAAAGAATTTGGCTCTTAATGGATTCCGGGGGTTACCCCAGCAGCAAGCCAAGCAACCCTGAAATAGCTGCTTTTCCCCTACGTTTGATGTTATGGATGCATTCAAAAAATCCCAAGTTATAGTGGCAGCTTATCCTGTGAAATTCCACGGTGAGGGCGCAACCAGGATCGCAGCAACGACCAGAAGCCCTCCATCGTATTCACATGCACCTCGTGAAAACCATCACCATCTTCATCCCGGGCATACTCCCCAGCGCCATGACAGACAGATTTACGATCATAACCCCATTGCTCAAGCCTGTCGTAAATGCTGTATTCATCAGTATAAATCAGCGTTCCCGGCGCTATGAATTCTGTATCAGGGGCTTGATTGTTACCTGCTTGACATTAGGCAGCATACGGATCACAACCTGCCCACCCCGCTGGATCATGCCAAAGATCGGAGGCTTTTCTTTCTCCAGAGTACCGCGACCACGAGCACCTCTCAAACGGTTACGGCGGGCTGTCCGCCTTTTTTTTTCACCGCTTCAGGCTGGCCTTTATGCCCCGATACAACGTAAACCTCGTCACATTCAACCTTGCCGTCCAGAACGGTGACCGGGCGTTTGTTGCAGACACTTGTCCTGAGTTGCTGTGTCATCTTTTGCACATCGCTTTTGTTCAGGTCAAGTTCAAGTGCAATCTGTCTGTTCGACTGATTGAGTGACATCAGGTACAAAGCAGTGTATCCAGATTTTTAAAGGCTGGTGATGCCCTGAAAACACCGATAAATAAAGAAAGCCGGAAAAGAAATTTGTCATGAAACAGCTCAACTAGCGATAAGTCTGAGCTGCATATGTTTGGGTAGTGATACTCTTGACGAGGTGGGTGATCTGGGAATCACTTTTCGTGATCTCTCGATTCATTCGGATTCTAATGAACCTGATTTTGACAACCCACTGGAATTTTTAGATAGCACAACATCAGAACCCCCTCCACGTTATGAACAGGTATGCCCAGAAGCCGCCATTGAATCTGCTCTGATAGAAACCCATCGCAGGTGTCTGATGCTGACCGATGCGGGTTTTATCAGTCTGGTTACAGAAGACCTTGAAGCAGTATTGTCCCGACATCCCGGGCACCAGGGAAAAGAGTACCACTCTACCCTGTTGTATCAGTCTTTGCGAAAGCTCTACAGTCAGGGGCAGCAATTAGCAAAAATATTGAAAAACCTGGACCTTGAGTTTAAGAGTCTGCCATTTGATTTTATTGCCAGTCATGATCCGCAGGCCATCACTGATTATGCAAAAACGCTTCAAGCTCTGGGTCGTACTGAGGAATCCCTTGCTTTTCTGAGTCAGCGTGTGACCCAAACAAGCCGCCCCTATATACGGCGACAGGCAGCATTATTAACAGCACAGATTCATGAACAAAGCGGAAGCGCAGAAGAAGCCGAGAACGCTTATATAGAGGCGCTGGTTACGGCGCACCAGGATCCTGAAGCTTATCTGGCTCTTATCCGTCATTACTATACTCAGGGAAATTCTCGATTGGCTCAAGCGCTGGTCGGTGTTATGAACCGCGTTATTCTCCCGTCACCCCAGTGGAAGGAGTATGGTAGTGACCTTCAACGTTATATTCGTGACCACTTGCCAGCCTCTTTGAGTGACTACAAATATTCCGAGGATGACCTGATGATGGCTATCAAACTATGGATTTGCAAAGGTCGGCTGGAAGCCTCGGCGCCCTACTGGCTGCCGCTGATAGCAGATTTATCGGAGGGCGGCGATTTTTATATATTTTTTGGTGATGACAGAAAGAGTTTAAAAAAACTGCTATTAGACCTTGTCAACGACCTGTCGCTGACCCCAGATCAGCGATTACAGTATTACAAGGTGCTGTATAGTCATCGAAAAAGCTGGATTCATAATGGTTTCTATGCGACGGCATTTGTAAATTCTGCGTTAAACGCGCTCACCGAAGAATTCAAAGACCCTGATCAGGCTTTCGAAATGGCTCAGTTTGTTGTGGATAGAGAAAGAGAAAACGGACTCTTTGCAAGACGCCTGGCCCATATAGAATCATTGAAAGTATTGGTCACAGGCTATCTATCAAGAAAGAATCAAGAGCAGGCTCTTATTGCCTTTATCGACTTGATTCGGCAATACAGATGGGATAACACATCATCTACTCTTCAAAACCTGATGGGACGGCTTGCCCCATTAATGGATGTAGAGCATGCAACCAGGGCGAAAGCACCGCGCTGACCATAGTTCCACACTAACCGGTTTTTAGAACACAAAGTCATAATTGCGACTATCGTAATGCAGATATAGCGATAAAAATACAATAAATTGTGGAGCTATTATCCGTCAGTTCATATTTATTTGCACTAAAGTACACCCCGTACTTTCGCCCTGAGCATGCAACCAGCGCCCTGAGCAGTATGTTTGGTAACTTTAACTGTGTATGTCATGCTATTCCAAGTATGCTGGATACTCTTGTCAATAGCTTTGGGAAGGAGTCTGTTGCTGAGATGGTAAAATTAGCATTGAAAGCTGAGTCTCAAGTAATTTCTGAAATTGAATCCTGGCATTTAACCTGGTTTCTGAAATGCCCAATGACAGATCAGGTCAGATTTAAAGACCCTGTTTTTAGCGCCCTGTTGACTCATCCATCAATAGAATCCCAGTGGAAAAAAATTCGCAAGAATTTAGAGAAATTGGAGGCCTTAACCGTTGACGGCGACATAGCTAACATAAATTATAGAAGCCGTTCCAGACAAAAACGCAAACTTAAAACCACAGGGCGTCACCGGTTATCTGAATCAGTACGTGTTCGGCCATATCACCATCGCAGAACATCTTCTGCCAGATCAGGCAAGGTTAACGAGTCTGCCTGATCCGGCTAACAGTTTATAAATCAGGCTCTTCAGGCATATCTGTGGGTAAACAGAAACGAATTTTGAGGGTAGAAGCACCAGCGGCTGACTTCTGGTAATTTTTTTGTTTGCAGACAAAAAAGAACAAGAAGCGCGCTGATGCTGATAAAAACTATCCTCAATAAAGTTCATAAACTCAAGTCTTTTGTTTATCAGGATGTAAAACTCGGCTTCTACCAGGGCTCTGAAGTATTCAATGTGACTGTGGCTCCACGGAAGAACAGTCATGCTATCTGCTCAGGATGCAAAAAAGCTGCTCCGGGCTATGACCGCCTTACTGAGCGTCGCTTCGAATTCGTTCCCCTCTGGGGCATCAGGGTTTTTCTGCTCTACAGAATGCGTCGGGTTGAATGCAAGACATGTGGTGTAAAGGTTGAACAGGTTCCATGGGCGGATGGCAAGAAAGAACTTACCAAAGTCTACATGCAGTTTTTGGCAAGCTGGGCCCGAAAGCTCTCGTGGAAAGAGGTTGCCTGCATTTTCAATACCTCATGGGAGAAGGTCTTTCATGCTGTTGAGTATGTGGTTGAATGGGGCAAAGCACATCGCCCTCTCGACAATATCAAGGCCATTGGTGTAGATGAGGTGGCGTATCAAACAGGTCATAAATACCTGACTGTGGTTTACCAGATCGACCGTGATTACACACGGCTGTTGTGGGTTGGACAGGAGCGAACCGAAGCCACCATTCGCCGTTTCTTCTCATTCTTTGGTGCACAGAGAAGCCAGCAGTTGGAATATGTCTGCTCTGACATGTGGCAGCCCTACGTGAAAGCGATTGCGGAGTATGCCAGCCAGGCGCTGCATATTCTGGATCGTTTCCATATTGTTGCCATGCTGAACAAGGCCATTGATGAAGTCAGAGCCTCAGAGCACAAACAGCTTCAGGCAGCCGGATATGAACCTGTTCTGAAAAAAACTCGCTGGTGCCTACTCAAGAGAAAAGAGAACCTGACCGAGAAAGAAGAGATCAAGCTAAACACAGTGCTCCAGTACAACCTGAAAAGTGTCAGGGGTTACCTGCTCAGAGAAGAGTTCCAGGTTTTCTGGGACTAGTGTGCCGTAGCACATACAAGGGAAGTAAAAGGATTACTTTCTGAAGATGTGGAAGCTATGGAAGAGATGGCGGTAGACCCGCCGAAATCGGCTGTCGAAAGCAGGTTTCAAACCACCTCAAGCTGCTGTCGTTAAGAGCGGTGGTAGTGAGCGTTGAGGAAAAGGCGAAAGTAAATTCGTCAGGTATGGTACAGAGAGATGAGTAAACCCGAATCTTTGTTGAAGCGTCGTAAGGAACTTTTTCGGCATCAAAACCTGAGGCTTAGTCCTCCTCAGGGATAAGTCTGCAAGTGAATTTCGAATGCTGTGCAGGCGGTGTCCGGCGTTGAGAAGGCATGACTCTGTACTGGGCTCTTTCATGGAACTGCGGGAACCTGTCGTGCAGGTGTTAAGGGAGACTCTCAAGTGGCGACCACCACAAGAGACTGAGTACCGATACTGCGCACAGGGGCGGAGTAGCTCGTAGTAGTGTTGAAGCTCCTGTAATAGGGGGGGAGCGAAGGGGCTGCGTTAGGTGGCTCGTTGTGGAATGCAACTGTCCCAAAGGATCTTGTCTGGATGCCTATAAAGGGACGTAGTCAGCAACCGGAGGGACAGGATGACATTGCTCAACGGGCAGGGCGGTTGTCACATGGAGGCAAATCTGTTTGTCACTGGCTGGAAAAAGTACAGGTCAGAAAATGTCTCAGAATTGTGATAGGCGTTTACCTGATGGGAGCGGTATGAATCGAGAGGTTCACGTACCGTTCTAAGAGGGGCTGGCGGGGAAGTTCCGCCGGTCTACTCACCCATTTCACCACACTGGGCAGGAAAGTATCTGGATCGGTGGTGCACAAGAGTCATGCGATCAAAGATAGAGCCAATGAAGAAAGTGGCTAAAACTGTTCGGCGACATAAGCCGCTTATCCTGAACTGGTTCAGGGCAAAAAAGGCATTTTCCAGCGGAATTGTTGAGGGGCTGAATACCAGGATAAAACTCACTACGAGAAAATCGTATGGATTCAGAACCTATAAATGTGCAGAAATTGCTTTATATCATGCGCTTGGCAAGCTGCCTGAACCAGAAACTACCCATAGATTTTGCTGACGAGGCCTTTATTTGAAGGTATCCAGAACTGGTCTGAGCGTAAGAAAACACTGACTCACGATGATGTCAAAGATCGCGCGCGTCGTACAATTGAGTGGTATGTTGCCCAGGGTGTGCAGTGGGTAAGAAGTCATGTTGATGTGACAGATCCCTCGCTGACAGCTGTACATGCGCTGCTGGAATTACGTGAAGAAATGGCCGGGCTGATTGATATTCAGCTGGTAGCCTTTCCTCAGGAAGGTATTCCTTCTTTCCGAATGGTGCAGACCTGTTGGAAGAAGCCCTGAAACTGGGTGTTGATGTCGTTGGTGGCATACCTCACTTTGAATACACCCGTGAGTACGGTCTGGATTCACTGGATACCATCTTCAGGCTGGCACGCAAATATGACCGGATGATTGATATTCACTGTGATGAAATCGATGACGATCATTCCCGCTTTGTGGAAACAGTTGCTGCGCTGGCACTGAAGCATGATATGGGATCAAAAGTTGCCGCCAGTCATACGACAGCCATGCATTCTTATGAGAATGGCTATGTTGTTAAATTGGGGCTTTCGCAGGTTGGCTGATGAAAAGCGAGGGGTTGCAACAGAAATAGCCTTCAGGGAATGATTGATTTGAAAGGATCAACATTTCTGAAGGATCAGCCATGTGTGCAACACCCTCACTTCGTCCTATGTTCGCATTTTCTGGTTGGGTAATCGACCGTATTGATATCGACTGGGATGCCTCTGAAGCATTCGTCTATTTGCGTAGAGATGGTCGTATACAGCAGTTCAAGTGCAGCCAGTGTCACTGGCCTATGGGCAAGATGCGCGAGAATGATAGAAATGTTCACGATCTGCCGTTTGGTTCAATCAAGGTCAACCTGCTATTCACAGCCTATCAGAGTCGCTGTTCAAATTGTAAGCATATAGAGACAGTGACTATTCCTAGCCTTTCTCCCAAGGCTCAAGCTACAGACCGCCTAAAACAGCATGTTAGCCATCTATGCCGTTACATGCCCAGCGATAAGGTTCCGGAATTCATCGTTATATCCCATGACACAGCACGGCGCTGGGATAAAGAGATGCTAATGAAAACTCTGCCAGCCCCCAAGCTCGACGGCTTACGGGCTTTGTTAATCGATGAGAAATCAATAGGCAAGGGACATCACTATCTGACCATTGTTCTAAATGCTGATACAGGTGAGACCCTCTACCTTGGTGAAGGTAAACGAAAAGCGACGTTAGACCGTTTTCTGAGCAGTCTGACACTGGAGCAAAGAGCCTGTATTCAGTGCAGATCGCGGTGGCAGCTATAAGGCATCGGTCAAAGAGTACCTGCCAGATGTTGATATTGTCTATGACAAGTTTCACATCATTGCTAACTACAACGAAGTCATAGACAAAATTCGTCGTAGAGAGTGGAGGCAAGCACAGGAAGACGATAAGCCTTTTATCAAAGGTCAGCGGTTCAACCTGTTCATGAATGTAGAAAACCTCACACCAAAGCGAGAAACCAGCCTGCATGAGTTACTGTCAATGAATGAAGATCTGAATCAGGCCTACATACTGAAGGATATGCTCAGACAACTATGGACGTACACCTACAAAGCCTGTGCCAGCAAGTTTCTCGACAAGTGGATAGGATTGGCCAAAGAAACTGGTATTGATGAGCTTAAACGCTTTGCAAGGGGGCTGGATAGAGCAAGAGAAGGTTTACTGTCCTATTGCCAGCATCGTATAACCAGCGCAAAGATCGAAGCCTTCAATGGGGTCATCAAACGAATTGTCTACAAGGCATGTGGTTACAATGACCTTGAATATCCGTATCTGAAAATTCGGCAGGAGGCTCAAAAATGATCAGCCAACCTGCGAAAGCCCCGTTAAATTGATGCGACTGCTGCAACATTCTGGTATTCACTTCATCGCTAATCCGGTAACCAACCTGAACCTGCAGGGCAGGCTCGATGGTTATCCGATGAAACGGGGAATCACCCGGGTGAAGGAATTGCTGGAGAATGGTATTAATGTCTGCTTCGGGCAGGATGATATCGTCGACCAGTGGTTCCCGATGCAGGGCGGCAATATGCTGCAGGTGCTGTTTACCGGTTTGGTCGGCTGCCATCTGACCGGCTATGACCAGATAAATGACGGTATTAACCTGATTACCAATAACAGTGCCAAATGCCTGAATGTTCAGGATCAGTATGGTATTGAAGAAGGTAAACCGGCGCATATGATTCTGCTGGATGCGGAAACGGTGTTTGATACGGTGCGTCGTCAGGCAGTTGTCACTCACTCTGTTCGTGCAGGTAAAGTGATTGCGACGACACAGCCCGCACGTTCCATGCTTTATCAGGGCGGGCAGAATTGCCCGATTGATATGGCATACAGCGTTAAAGGCTAAAATTGATAAACGGGGCTCATCTTCATGCAGCCCCGCTTATTTTTTGGTTAATTGCAGACCAGTGCGCCAACCATGCCAACACCGCCACGTTTGCTGTATGTTGTCGGCAACGAGGCATTGCAGCTTGCGCCGGCTTCTGTTGTTACGCTCAATGTTGAATTGGTTGCTGCCATCTGGTACTGAAAAATACCATAGTCGTTTGAGCGCGTTCTCAGATTACCTTTACCAATAGTGGCACTCGCGAGTACTTTTCCGTTTGAGTCTATCAGTCGTCCCAGAATAACCATAACCTCTTGTGACCGGAAACGCAGTGAAGCCACATTCCCGGGATACAGAGTGATAGATTTTTCGGTCTGATCATACTCATAGAAAGCATCACCGCGAGGTTTTATTCGTACCTGATACGTTGCAAACGGTGTTACTGGTATTACTGTTGAGCTTCCACCCTGGGCAAGTCCGACAGTGTTACCGTTTACCTGCACATCGAACAGGGTATCCGGACTGCCATCTATTTTAACGAGGAGGACACTGTCAGCAATAGCATTACCACCAATAGATATACCGTTGTTGTTTATTGCCAGTGAGGTTTCCAGTCTTCCTGTATAACTGGTGCTGTTTGACCCTGATTCAGGCCAGGTACGTTCAGCCGTTAATTCGGCAGCAAAGAGTCTGGTATCGTAGTTAAGGTCACCACTCAACCGGCGATCCTGTCCGAAGTCTTCATAGTTCATACCCGCTTCAAGATAGCCTGATTCAAGTGTATTGTTGCGCCAGCGGCCATCAAGAGTATAGCCCCGGTAGGTTTCTTTCTGACCGTTGTTGTCTTCCTTGCGATATTCGCCGGTCAGTCCCATATCCCAGTCACGCTCAGTGCGCCGTACCGTCAGGCTGACCAAGGTCTGGCGGTCATCATCACCTTCAGAGTAATCCAGCTGAAGGGAAAAATCATAATCGTAATAAGTACCTAGATTTCTGAACCAGCTGACAGCATCAGTGCGTGATGTTTTGTCAGCATCATCCCGGTTGTAGTTATGGGAAAGGGATAGATTTCCTCCGAAAAAGGGAGCCGTTAGTGTCAGGGAGCGAGATTCAAATGATGGTCCCATCAATACAGTATTGTTGTTGCTGGGCGTTTGGTATTTATCGTGCCAGAACCGGCGATAATAATAGTTTGCGGTAATGGACTGAATAACCGCATTGGCTTCCAGCGCAAAGCCTTTGGCTCCCTCTGAACCCCAGGCTCCGGTACCTGCGGTATACCAGCCGTCACCTTGATAATAGAGCCCACCTTCAAAAAGCTGCTCATTTTCAATCGCCGTACCCATTAAAGTGAGGGAGGCACGTTCGGCAAGACGTAAACTGCTGCCACCTCTTGCCTGCCAGTCGCCGGTTCTTTCAGGTAATGTGCTGTCCGTTGTTCGACGGGTCATTTCCCCGGCTTCAAAAAACCAGAGAATTTCGTCAGATGGCGGAAGCCTGACAGATTTAACAAAGAGGCGGGTAAACTCCTGAGCCAGTGTGGAGCCATTGTATATTCTGACTGTAACCTGATAAGAACCCGCCGGAAAATTAGATGTGTCGATTTCCTGACTACCTGCATTGATCTGAGAGGCATAGATCAGCCGGTTATCTCTCAGCACTTCAATCCGCCCACGAGTGTTGGCAAAAAAAGTCAGTGGGGTTGAGGTGACATTGGCACTGTCAATTCGTGACGATTGTGATGTGCCCAGTTTAACACCCAGCAGACGGGCGCTTGATACAAACTCTGAAGTTTGTATATTGTCGCTGTCGAGATAGCCGGCACCGTACTGATAACCCTGAGCGTCCCTTGCCAGAAAAGCGGTATCAATGGCAAATCCGTTATCCTTGCTCTGATCCCAGTCAGAAATAAAATGCGTCTCTTTCCAGCCCGCAACGGTATTACCCTGAATATTGTAAGTGCTCTGATCATCATCGCTGTTGAGAGTACCGCTGGTATTAAAGGAGATCCCTTGTACCAACCCGAAGCCGTTTTTAGAATCCGGTAAAAAGCGACTGCGGTTAATGGCTCGGGTAATCAGGTAAGGTTTAGCAATAAACACATCAACCCGAAAACGACCCGGATCATAAATAACACCCGCAATTTCCGGATTCAGCAAGCCACAGTTAGTAGCCCGGCGCCCCACGCAGCGCGCCGCCGGGTTAGATGGTATTTCACCGCTGAGCGATGACTGAATAATCTCCGGGCGGGCAATATCCGGCAGCCGGCCAACCAGTTGTTCAGGATTGTTGATGGTAATGGTGGTTGGCGTGTAGGAGATCGGTAATGAAGCCATATAGCGGTCACCGTAGTAAAAATCGGCGACAGTTGTCTGGACTTCGTTAAGAAACTCAAAACCTGGTGGAACGCTGCTGACTGACTTGGATTCTGTTGTGTTTGTGTCATCAGCCGCGGCAGCGTGCAGCGAGAACCCCAGTAATGTCAGAGACAGCAGCCCGGTAGTTTTCAAGGTGGGGATTTTTGCAGGTGAAAACATCATAACGCCTTCACCCGAATCACTAGTTTGCCTTTGTACGTGTCAGCAGGAGATCTGTTGACATCTTTGCGGTCAATATCCACAAAAACCCGGATATTGTTTTCGCTGCACATTGATCTCTTTCTGGCAGGGGCGGGATGACCGCCAAACGACCACTGTTTAGGAGAAACCGCTATAGAGGAATTCGGGTTTTCCTTTCTGGAAAAGCTGACGTTATAGGGCAGCAGTTCCCGTGTTTTTTTTCCTTTCAGCACAAACTGATGTCTTTTTTTGTCTTCAAAGCTGATCCAGAAGTGATTATAAACCGGGCTGAACACGCATAAATCGACTGAGTCGGTGTAATCGTTGGTTGAATTAAGATTCAGTCTTTTTTTGCTTTTTTTAATACCAAGACGATCGCCATCTTTATGGTATTTCAGTATCAGGCGTTGTTGTCTGGACTGGCCTTGGTCATCCGTCACCTGCAAGGTAATGACACTGGAATAGATAATCCCGGGTATGGCGGTATCATCGTCTTTAACCAGAACAGTTAAAGGCTTGCAAACTTTTTTGGTTTCGTTGCAGAGTGAAAACTCATTGCTGGCCGTTCGCGGTTGATTATTCCTGACCCGGTTGATGCTAGCTCGACTTTGTAATCCATTGGTGCCCTGATCCCGGTATGGCAGATCCATAACCACAACAACCTTTCCACTGGCATCCGGCAGCTCGGGTTTTAAGATAAATTCATCCGGGCTGGCCGTTGCGTTGACTGCACTGATATTAATGGAAAATTTTTCAGGGTGCTGAGTCTGGATATTAAGCTGCACCTGGTTTTCAATACGAGCATTATCCAGCCGTAACTGAGAACGTGATAGTTCCAGTGAGGCTGCCTGCGTCATCAGTGCAAGAGGTGCCAATATGAAAAAAAGCACCACAGAAACAGTTATTCGTCCTGACTGCTGGAGATAATTCATCCTTCTCCTCCGTTATGCCTCCGGGTGGCTGCAGAATTTTTAATTTCGCTTTTTTGCCAGAGGATACCTTGCCGAATAGTTGTCTATCCGGTTCAGGGAAATATTTATTGATTGTGGTTTTATTTGGCTGCAACTGTAAAAGTAAACTGTGCCCCGTAATCACCGCCCCGCCTTTCCAGAATATCGGATTGCAGAACGGACAGCCGCAAAGTCATATTGGTTTCTTCTGTATCCGGCTGACTCATGGACAGGTTACTTTCAAACTCTCTGGGAACGCCATCAACCATGCGGGTAAAGCTGTCACCGTCATTAAAGTCCTGAACATCAATTATCATGGGTAACGGTCTATCATTTCCTTCCAGGTGGGCCAAATTGAATGCTTCGCCGTCAGTACCCTGACTGCCGGTGACGGTCAGTGTAAAACGTTGAGGTTCGATATTGGAAGGACCGTTCCTTAATACGCTGAATGTCTCAGTCTTTCTCCACCACAGACCGTCATTCGCATTGTTGGTATCCATCAGTATAGATGCCGGAAGATTATTAATGGCAATCATATCCTGCAATTCAACGGTAACTCTGATGGTGTCTGATGCTTCGGTATGATCGGAGTTGTCAGCCTGAACACCGGAAAATAACATTGCAATTGTTATTGTTGCCAGTTGTGTAATCGTTTTTATGATTTTCATTATCTTGTACCTGAATTAAGGGTACGATTACTGATTGTTTGTGCTTCTATAGGTACTTGAATTTTCCCCTGATCAACGTATGGGTTGTCCGGGCTGTACAAAACAGCCCGAACGGATTGCCTATTCAGCAGCAACCATTAAAGTGAAATTGCTGGAATATGTCCCGGCGCTGGCTTCTCTGTAATTTTCCCCGGGAATCAAAAAAGAAACCGCAGCATTCTTGACGTCAGAGCCAATATATTCGTCAGTCTTAAACCCTTCCACTGGTACTCCAGGTTTCAAGGGAGCCATTACGTTCTTGGATCCTCTGGCAGCCACATCGCCTCGGATGGCGACCATGACTGCGATTTTTTCTTCGTCTTCTGATACCAGGAAGTATTCTGTACCTTCAGCTTTATCACTGTTTATTGTCAGCAATTCCCGAACATTAAACGGCAAACTAATTATACTTCGGAGTGGCCAATAGAATTAGTTGGAGACGAAGAAGCCTTCTCCACCGTCGCAGAGCAATCAATTTCTCTACATATCAAACACTGAAACACAAGGCTACTCAGCCTCTATGTGGTATCAAGCTCCAGGCTTTTGAGGCTGACACTTTTTCCCCTTGCGATCGCCGTAAGAAACTCTGTCCATGAATCAATGAAGAACCAGTCGAACAAGCCCCTGATAGCGTGCCAAAGCGCTTTCTTTGATTTCGATGCTGATAACGCTTTTTGAAAAAGAGGGCAGGCAAGCTGCTCGATTTGGTCAATAAGGAAGGCGGTAAACGTCAGGCTGGCGAAGTTAGTCGCCAGGTGCATTTTACCGTGCCCGTAGTTGTGTTCCAGGTTGTAGCCTTGTGTTTTCAGTGTGTTAAACGTCTCATTCTCTATTTTCCACTTAGCGCGTCCTCCTCGCATGATTTTTGCCACGCTTTCTTTGGTGATTTCAATATCAGTCACCCAGGTATTGGTGTACTTCTTGTCATTGGGGCTGATTTCCACGTACTCAAGGTAGTTGACCAGAATATCCTGATGGGATTTGTTGATGGGAACGCCATTGATGAACCGGAACCAATGCCGGTAGCCGTCTTCATCGGTGAATTCATAACGTGTGACCTTACCGGCGATGTCCATCTCATCGACGGCCTCATAAAGCGACACATGGCTGGTGTCTTTCGCGACCATAATGAAGCTGTAGTCGTAGGATTTCACCAATTTGATCGTGGGACCATCGGAGTACAAGTCGTCAAAATTCAGTACCAACTTAAGGTGTGGGTGTTCTCTGGCAATATTCGACAGGAGCCTTTCGAGTGCTGTTTTTTCACAGTCGTTTTTTGAAGCATCGACTTGTTGAATAATGGGTTCCGGCATTAAAGGCAGCACTTCTTTCTTGCCCGGCTTAACCAGACAGCAGCCCAATAGTTGGTGATAATACTGGGGATTCTTGCTGTCTGGCTTTTTCACACAGCACTCTGGACAATCAATTTTTCCCGAAGAAAAATGCCCCGTCCCATCAATAGGCGCAAGATAGCCTTCCTCAAAGTACTCAAACTGCCTGAGCCGCCCGGAGCGCTGAACATAGGCGAATAACGCCGTGAAAAATTTCCGCAAATACCGAGTTTCGATCGGGTCAAGCAGCTCAGCGAGGCGAGAATCACTCGGCACTCTATTGACATTGTAGAGTGATTTCAGGTTGTGAATTTTATCTGTATTCTGTACGCAGTCCTGATCAAATTTCAGCAACGACGGATATTTAAGGTGCATGACCGCCAGGCCACACATGATGGCATCATGCAGTGCGATCTTGTCATGGTTGTTCACCGGCCTAAAATCTGGAACCTTGGCAGCTTCTTTGGAGACGACGCTGATTAGTTTTTCAGCCAGCGCTTTTTGTTGTTTTTTTGTTGAAGACACAGAGAATACGACTGTAGATGTATAGTCTGCATACTGTACCTCAAAGTCTGCGATTTAGGGAATATCAGAACTACCGCTATCCCTTGGTATCACTGGTTTTAATCAAGTGCTCGGGAATTACTGGTTTATTGTCATCGTGAACTCACCACCATGAACATTACTGGCTACAGTGAAATGTTCCTGAGTAAGTGAATCGCCTTCGCCTGGATTGAGTGTAAGACTTGTACTGTCTGCCAGACCTGTAATTTCAATGGCAGGTGAAATGGTTGCATTAACCGTAATATCACTGGAATCTTGAGCTGCCTGAGCACCCATGGACATGGCAACCGCAGCGGCGAGCATTGCGAATTTTTTCATTGTCTTTACCTGTATGTATGGTCTTGTTGAGTCATCGCTCTATGCAGAGCGTTTATTATTCAGGACGTTTTATTATTCAGGACATTTGTTGTTCGCAGGGACAGGATGAATTCAAATGAGTTACGATGTGTTGACTTGCGTCAAGTCTTGGCGGGATTTACGGATTGAAAAGAGAATAGGCATGTTTTATAAGAAAAATAACTCTAATGCCCATAGAATGATAATACCGGTGTGTTGCAGAATTTTTCATCAGGGAAGTAACAGTGTTGATATGTCCCGTCGTCTGATGGCCAAAACAAAGGCTCTTAGTGGTTGTGGTTTTGTGATGGTATCTCTGATGAGTCAGGTTGTACCGGCTGCACAGCCGACTGATTCGCAAACGATAACAGTCAGGGTTACGATCCCGCCCAGTATTCAGGCAACGGTGAATTCAGTATCACTTTCGCAGGCAGGTTCGGGGCAACATTCTTTGTGTATAACAGGACGTGATGCCGGACTGTATCGGGTTATGGCTCAGGGAGAGGGTAAGGCAAACCGCTTTGCTATCAGGTCGGGAGTGCAGGATATACCCTTTCAGGTGAGTTTCAGGCCATCTGCAAATAGCAGTTTTCAGCAACTTGAGGCAGGTAAATATAGCCAGATTCAGCGAGCCGCCACTTCAGGGAGCGCCTGTGAAACCGGTGTACTGTCCTATGTTCAGGTTGACTTCCCCAAAGTTTATCAACAGCAAGCTCATTATACAAATAGCGGGCTGAGGCTGATTATTTCTGCCGAATAAAGTGATCATTTAGCAATAACAGGTGATGAGGGGAGTTATGTGGTATCAGATATGCCGAATGCTGGCAGCAGTATTGTTGTTTTATGGAGGTCTCGCACAGGCGCAACTGGCTGTTGACCGGATCATTATTGATATCGCACCTGATGCGCCGCCTCGTGAAGATGTACGGCTTTCTAATTCCAGTGAAACCGAAACGCTTTATATTCAGGTTGAAGTACTGGAGGTAGACAATCCGGGTACTCCGAATGAGCAGCGTAAAGTTGTCGATGACCCTGCCGCAATCGGTATGATTGCTTCTCCGACCCGGCTGGTGATACCACCCGGCAGCAGCCAGCTGGTGCGTCTTGTCAGTCTGCTACCTTCAGATGACAGGGATCAGATATTCCGGGTGAATTTTACGCCGGTAACCGGTGAGCTGGTTGCAGAAGAAACCTCTGTAAAAATCATGGTTGGTTATCAGGCTCTGGTTATTGTACGCCCGAATGAGCCTGAGCCCGATGTTCAGGCTATACGCAAAGGTAATATTCTAACGCTCACGAATAGAGGCAACACCAACGTTTATCTGGATGCCGGGCGTGAGTGCAAAACAGGCAAGCTTGAAGAGTGCACTGTCATTACCGGCAATCGCCTCTATTCCGGAAATAGCTGGGATATTGAGCTCGAAGGCGATGGTCCGGTAGCATTTAATATTTATGACGGTGAGAGAACCGTTCAGAAAGTGTTCTGATTGTATTACTCCCTGGCGGGAGCATCCTGCTTCCGCTTTGGGTACCATATTTCTTCAGGTTTAACATTTATCTTGACCTCAAACTTCAAAGACCATCCTTGGCTAATCTGGTAGCTACTTAGTTAACTTTTTATCAATCGAGTCAAGGCGGCCAACGACCAGTGCGAGTGTTTCTACTGTCGTGCCCAGAGTGCCGTTAAACTCTGCCAGACTCTCCTCTATAGAATTAACTCGATGAGTCAGTTTGTTAAAGTTAAAAGCGAGTGTGTCAACCTTATCTTCCAGTGACGATAGCCTCTGATCTATCGTAGACACTCTCTTATCTAGCGCAAGTACATGCTGATACGTTAACTCCTGCATACTAATGATTCGCTCAAGCATATCGTTAGCAACCAGATGAGCGATCTCATCTTTCTTGTTCATGCGCTGCTGAACAATGTCCATGCGGTGTTCCAGTTCAGATACCCTGACATCAAGATTGTTTTGCATGTTTCTGTCCTCTTTTAAGGTTGCTATTACCGGACAAGTCGTAAACCAGCATACCTAGCGTAGCGTCAATCCTTGCCAGACGAGCCTTATTTTTTCAAGGCGATCTTCCATATCTATCGCAATTTCTTCACTTGATTCTCTCTGTTAAAAATCTTCTCTGGTCATAACCCTTATTCAGATATTTAATAAAAGTAAGACTCTTTTTATTGCTGAATCGTTATATGACACCTGAAAACCTGAATGCTCTGCAAAATCATCTGGCTGTCACGGGTGGTATGGATCATCGCGCGACTCTGGTTGTTGCCGGTGATAGTGCCTGGGGATGGGAAACCGCTGAAAGTGTGCTGACTCACTTTGGCTGGAGCGATTGCTGGTGGCTGGAGAATAGCGAGACAGCGCAAAGTGCAGGCAGAGAAAACTCGGTGGCAATGAATAAAGCCCACTCTCTGCTGGGGCAGGAATGTCAGGCGCTGGTGTTTGATGCCCATACCGGGTTTGATGCCGATGCGTTCGGTATCTGCGCCGGGTTAGTGCGCAAGGGCGGGTTATTGATTTTGCTGGCACCTCCACTTTCAAGCTGGTTTCAGGGAGATGACCCTCAGTCGAAACGGCTGGCGGTTTATCCGGAAGACAAAAATCCTGTGGGCAAGTTTTATCTACGGCGGTTGGCGTATATGCTGGATCAGGATCAGTCTGTTGCCTTCTTTAATAAGGCTGATTCACAACTGAAAATACCGGAGCCTCCCGTTGTTCCGCTTTCTGTAGAAGCCGAAGATATTGAACCGGATGAAGACGATGATCCGGCCTGTCTGACAAAAGATCAGCAAGAGGCTGTACAGGCTGTGACCAAAGTTGCCAGAGGTCACCGTCGTCGTCCGTTGGTTTTGACCGCAGACAGAGGGCGGGGAAAATCCGCCGCATTAGGTATTGCAGCGGGACGCCTGCTGAATGGCAAAATTAAAAGCATTATTGTGACGGCACCCAATAAAGAAGCTGCTAATGTCATCTTTTCCCAAGCGGAAGCCAACACGAAAAAACTGGATAGCCGCCTGAAGTTTATCGCGCCGGATGAGTTGATTGAAAAACAGCCGGATGCTGATTTGGTACTGGTTGATGAAGCTGCCGCGGTTCCAGTGCCTTTGCTGACTCGATTACTGAAACGCTATGCCCGGATTGCTTTTGCTACAACTGTTCATGGCTATGAGGGTGCCGGTCGTGGTTTTGCTGTTCGCTTCAAAAAAGTGCTTGATGAAGTAACCCCGCAGTGGCGAGCCATGAGTATGGTGGAGCCGGTACGCTGGGCGGCGGGTGATCCACTGGAGAAGCTGACTTTCAAACTGTTGTTACTGGATGCCAATCCTGCAGAAGATAAATGTTTTGATGCGATTTCTGTTGATGATTGCGAAGTACAAAAACTGAATGGCAAGCAATTATTGCAGGACGAAACGCTGTTGCGCGAAGCCTTTGGCTTGCTGGTATTAGCACATTACCGTACCAGCCCGCAGGATCTTCGCATTTTGCTTGATGGTCCCAATATCAGTGTCTTTGTGATGCGTTATCAGGGGCATGTTGCCGCAACCGCCTTGGTTGCAGCTGAAGGTGGAATTGAACCGGAACTGGCTGATGCGGTATGGCGCGGCGAGCGTCGGGTCAGAGGCCACCTGTTGCCACAAACACTGGCAAATCATGCGGGTTTTCCTGCCGCAGCGAGTTTAAAAGGCGAGCGCATTGTGCGTATTGCTGTGCATCCGTCACTGCAGGGGCAGGGGCTTGGTAGCCGGTTTGTGAAACTGCTGGCGACCCGTGCTGCGAGCAGTGGTATGGACTGGTTTGGTACCAGCTTTGGTGCCTCGCCGGAAGTACTGGATTTCTGGCTCGGTTGTACATTACTGCCGGTGCGGGTGGGTATTACCCGTGAAGCGTCCAGTGGCAGTCATTCCGTTGTGATGATGCGTGCGCTGACACCGGGAGCCCGGCAAATCTTTGAACCGATGCGTCGCCGCTTCAGTGAAGTATTACTTGATGATCTTTATGGTGCGTTGTCGCGTATGGAAGTTGATGTGGTCTGGCGCTTGTTCCGGGGGCTGGAAGCTCTGATTGAAGAACCTTCTGAAGTTGACTGGCGTGATGCACGTTCTTTTGCTGACAGTCGCCGGGGGCTGGATTTATGTCGTCTGGGCGTGAGACGAATTCTTGCAACCTTCCTTGCTGTGGAAAAGTCCAGCGTGCATAAAGCCGGATTATCACTCACCCAGCAGGCGTTGGTAATGAAAGTTTTTCAGCATGCCCGCTGGAGTGATTTGGCTCAGTTTCTGGATTTGCCCGGTCGCCGTCAGGTGGAGCAGGCATTGAGAGAAACGATGAGTCAGTGGCTGGAACAACACCGGCTGGAACAGAGCAAATAATACGGCCTTATTTTCAGAACCGGTCACGTGCTGGCCGGTTCCTCTCCCTTCCCGGAACATGCTACATTCCCCACGGCTTTATAATAAATATCAGTAATAACCTGCCGAGGTGGCCTTTCTATGCAATTCCGCCCCTGTATTGACCTGCATGACGGCAAAGTAAAACAGATTGTCGGTAGCTCTCTGTCCGACAGTGATAACTCCGCCACAGTTAATTTTGAAAGCAAACTGACGCCGGCAGATTACGCTGCCATATACCGGCAGGATAATCTGCGGGGCGGGCATGTTATCAAGCTGGGGCCGGGTAATGAGCAGGCAGCAGCAGAGGCATTAAATGCGTGGCCTGAAGGTTTGCAGATCGGCGGTGGTATCACAGCGGATAATGCGCTGGATTATCTGGCGATGGGTGCTTCCCATGTTGTTGTCACTTCTTATGTCTTTAAAGATGGCATGATTCACAGGGATCATCTGCAGCGTTTGGTAGATGTTGTGGGCAGGGAACGGCTGGTGCTTGATTTGTCCTGCAAGCAACGTGACGGGCAGTATTTTATTGTGACGGATCGCTGGCAGAAATTTACTGATACTGTGATCTCAGCTGTAACGCTCGCTGATCTGGCTGAATATTGTGCTGAGTTTCTGGTGCATGCCGCTTCTGTCGAAGGCTTGATGCAGGGGCCGGATCTTAAACTGGTCAGCCTGTTAGCCGAACATTCTTCGATCCCTGTTACCTATGCGGGTGGTATTGCTTCAATGGAGGATATCGAAGCCGTACGCACCGCCGGAAAGAGTGAGGTTCACATCACGATTGGTAGTGCACTGGATATTTTTGGTGGTGAGCTGGCCTATAAAAATGTGGTTCACGCGTGTGACAACTGATTTTCCGGCAGCCTGATAAATATCTGATACGCTTATCTCATCTGGTCTGACAGGGTCGTCGCTGTATTAACGGAACCTGATGAAGAACAAACCCAATAAAATACCTGTACCGGTACCGCAAAATTCTCAGGCAAAGAGCAATCTGAACGCTTTTTCATTAAAGCGCCGGCGGGTTGTTGCGGGTGCGTCTGTCATGCTCGCGGGTGCCATGTTGTCAGGTTGTGGCGTGTTGATTAAACCGGGTGGGATGACATCAGAATCGGATCGTAAAGCAAGTGAAGAACGCTGGCGACAGGCACTTCTAAGCGATATTCAAACCATTGCCATGACCTGGCCTGATCTGGACGGGTAGGTTCGTCAGCAGATAGAAGATCAGGCGATCAACCCGCTACGGGATAATGAACATATCCTGATTGCCGGTATGGATGTGTATACCCGTCCGGTCGCTATTGAATTTCAGGCCATGTTTGAGCTGGCGCTGGCCCGGCGTCTGGAACGTAACGAGATAAAAGCGGTCACATTAATTATTCATACTGACCGACCGGCTACACCGCTGTGTCATCCTCAGGGACGGGTTCATATTGATGCGCTGCCTCCTGCCATAGCAGCGGATCGGCGGAGGTTAATAACTATTCTGAACCGGACGGTCACGTTAAGAAAACTCTGTACAGCAGGCGGTGCTGACTTTCGATGTATCACAGCCTAGGGCAAAGGCGGCATTGAACGGTTGGCACCAAAAGAACGTACTACCTTCGAAAGTATGCTGGAAGATAAAGCATTTCCGGATTGCTTAATATGCCGTTGACGGCAACTGCCATTCCCCCGGAATTGAGTGGTGCAACCTGTATTGTCACGGGCAAATATGGCGAAGAACTGATCTTTGCATTGAATGGTCAGCAAGCATGGAACAGTGAACGTAATGCTATATGGCAATACTGGCTTGGATGTCGGCACCATGACCGGATAAATCGTCATTTAAAGCGACTGGATGCTTTTCTGCAAAATTCAGGTATAAGTATTCCCCGGCTGACAGGTACTGGCGGGCAGGTTAAGAGGGCAATGACATGATCCGATACGGAGCTCGTGTATTGTTCCTGATCAGAAAATATCTGGTTGGGCAGGCATTGTTGTGCCTGCTTGTCAGCATGTTGCTTGGGTGTGCGGCCTCCCGAGAGTCACTACAGAAAAATTCTCAGCAAGATCAGCAGGTTTGCGCCGGTATTGAATGTGAAACCTGTCAGGGCGATGCCGAAGCTTTGCGTCAAGGCATGTTGGATACCATCACTGAGCTGGTGGATGCTGATAGTGAACTGCCTGATTGGCAGAAAAGTCAGATACAGGCACAGGCGATATTACCGCTGAGAGAAGATAATAGCGTGGTCGTCACCGGTATTGATCATCAGATTGAACCGGTTGCCAAAGCAATGGCAGATGCTTTTGAGCGAACCGTCGAAACGCTTTCCCTAGAAACCCGGCAGGTTGAGAATTGTATAGATGGGATGCTTTGCCCTGATAAGTCGGTGAACTCACGTAGTGATACGGGCAAAATTTCTTGGGTGGTACTGTCCAGCGAAGGCGTCAAACTGGTATTCGAGATGGAAGGCAAGCGAGCCTGTCCGCGCTGTGAAAGCGTGATCTGGAATTATCGGTTTGGTTGCAGCCCGGAAGTGCCGGTATTGATTATGAGAGATAAGCAGTTGAAGTAGTCCTGACGCAGTTATTTTCTCTGTAATAAAAAAACCCGCGTATTTATCGCGGGTTTTTTTATCCTGCATGATTCAGGCTGAATTAATGCTCAGCAGCAGGGATCAGATCTTTGCGCGGGGTATAGGTTTTGTGAACATACTGCTCAATCATATCCTTGAACTGTTCACTGATACCTTCACCGTGCAGGGTGGCAACTTTTTCACCATCCATAAAGACCGGGGCTGAAGGAGTCTCACCGGTCCCGGGCAGGCTGATACCAATATTGGCATGTTTGCTTTCGCCGGGACCGTTAACGATGCAACCCATTACGGCAACTTTCATCTGCTCAACGCCGGTGTAAGACAGCGACCATTCACTCATCTTCTTGCGCAGGTAACCGTCTACTTCATCAGTCAGTTCGCGGAAGAAAGTGCTGGTGGTGCGACCACAGCCCGGGCAGGCGGTTACTTCCGGCGTGAAGTTACGGGCACCGAGTGCCTGCAGAATCTGCTGGGAAACAATCACTTCCTTATCACGGGAAGCGCCTGGCTCGGGAGTCAAAGAGGTACGGATAGTATCGCCAATGCCGTTCTGCAGCAGAATACCCATGGCGATACTGGAGGCGACGATACCCTTGCTGCCCATACCGGCTTCGGTCAGACCAAGATGGAGTGCGTAGTTGCAACGGTCAGCCAGCATATCGTAAACGGCAACCAGATCCTGTACCCGGGAAACCTTGCAGGAGATAACGATCTTGTCTTTGCCCAGACCCCGTTCCACAGCGGCATTAGCACTTGTCAGGGAAGACAGCACCAGTGCTTCATGAAGGATTTGTTCAGAGGTTTTAGGGTTCTCAGCCTTAGAGTTTTCATCCATCAGGCGAGTTGCCAGCTCTTTATCCAGACTGCCCCAGTTTACGCCGATACGTACTGGCTTGTTGTGGCGAATCGCCACATCAATCATGGCATTGAAACGGTCATCTTTTTTATTACCAAAGCCGACATTACCGGGATTAATCCGGTACTTTGCCAGTGCTTCGGCGCAGCCTTGGTATTTTTCCAGCAACATATGACCGTTGTAATGGAAATCACCCACAATCGGGGTGTTGTAGCCCTGCTTTAGCAGTGCTTCATGAATATGGGGTACTGCGGCGGCGGCTTCTTCAGTATTCACCGTGACCCGCACAATTTCAGAACCGGCATCGGAGAGCAGTTTGATCTGATCGACGGTTTTCTTGATATCAGCAGTGTCAGTGTCGGTCATGGACTGAACGACCACTGGTGCACCACCGCCCATTACAACGTGACCAACCTGGACGGAATGGGTGCTATGACGACTTTTTATCAACTTGTCATCCTCGTAAACAGGGGGCTGGGATATGCAGGCATCAGTGTTTTGCCGTGATTCCCGGGGTTGTTGTTCATCAGTCCTTTACTCTATTCCCCTGCCTCCATCACATGATGATGCGAAACAGGTCAACACGGGCATATAGCATATTAGGAAGCAAGCCCGTGCGGCTTTTCAAAGTACAGCCAGAGATTATAACCCAAAATCAAGCCGACGTTTGTCCGTGGATTCACGGGTTATCATTCCTTTGCCCAGCCCTTGCTACAATCTACCGCTCGCTGCCAGCCATGATACAGCTGATTACGGGCTTCCTGACCCATTACCGGGGTGAATTCGCGATCTCGGGTAATGGTCTGATGCAGTGCCTCAGAGCTCTGCCAGTAGCCCACAGCCAGCCCGGCCAGAAAGGCTGCGCCTGCGGCGGTGGTTTCAATCACCTGCGGGCGGGCAACGGATACGCCGAGAATATCGGCCTGAAACTGCATCAGGAAGTTATTGGCAACGGCACCGCCGTCGACATTTAGCTGCTGCAATGCGAGCCCTGAATCTTTTTGCATCGCATCCAGAACATCTCGGGACTGATAAGCCAGTGCTTCAAGGGTAGCTCGCACAATATGCTTGCGATTTGATCCACGGGTCAGACCGACAATGGTGCCACGGGCATAAGGGTCCCAGTAGGGGGTTCCCAGCCCGACAAAGGCCGGTACTACATAAACGCCGTTGGTATCCTCAACCTCATTAGCCAGTTGTTCAGATTCTGCTGCATTTTGAATCAGTCCCATCTCGTCCCGCAGCCACTGAATACTGGCGCCACCCATAAAGACTGAACCTTCAAGTGCATAATTGACTTTGCCATTCAGCCCATAGGCAATGGTAGTGAGCAAGCCGTTTTCTGATTTGATTGGCTTTTCACCCGTGTTCATCAACAGAAAACAACCGGTACCATAGGTGTTTTTTGCCATTCCCGGTTCAAATGCTAACTGACCGAACAGAGCCGCCTGTTGATCTCCGGCAACTCCGGCGATTGGGATACGGGTGTTATTGATAATCGCCTGTCCGTATATTTCTGAGCAGGATTTGACCTCAGGTAACATACTGCTGGGGATGTTAAGTGCATTCAACATTTTCTCATCCCACTGCAATGATTTGATATTGAACAGCAGGGTGCGGGACGCGTTAGTGTAGTCAGTGGCATGCACTTGGCCGCCGGTCAGCTTCCAGATCAGCCAGCAATCGATGGTGCCGAATAACAGCTCCCCGGCTTCGGTTTTTTCTCTGGCACCGGCAACATTATCCAGAATCCATGCCAGCTTGGTGCCTGAGAAGTAGGCATCCAGCACCAGCCCGGTATTTTCTTTGACGTATTCTTCCAGCCCTGCCGATTTTAGATTTTCACAGGTTTCTGCAGTACGTCGGCATTGCCAGACGATGGCATTGTAAATCGGCTCTCCGGTGTTTTTGTCCCAGACAACAGTAGTCTCGCGTTGATTGGTAATACCAATAGCAGCAACCTGTTCAGGTTTGATGGCTGTTTTGGTGAGCACGTCGTGCATAACATGTTGCTGAGTTTCCCATATTTCCATAGCGTTATGCTCAACCCAGCCAGGATTGGGGAAATGCTGGCTGAATTCTTTCTGGGAAATGTCGACAATCTGACCCTTGTGATCAAAAAGAATTGCCCTGCTGCTGGTGGTTCCCTGATCCAGTGACAGGATATAAGTATTATCGTGACTCACTGTTTCACTCACTATCAAAATCCCTGAATGTAAATCTTGTTTTGTATTCTGCTTGTTTGATATTAAGGCTTGCAATGCATCAGTCGTAATTTGTGACGCTGTGGCTTGTAGTTTGTAGGCGAAGCGTTCTTGCTTTATAAAAGAATAAGGTAAAGCCGGGGCATGTGAGTTGCGGTGGTCTGCTCTTCGGTATTGCTATTCATGGCACTCAGCCAGAGATTGTGTTCATAGCTCACAGAATATTTCTGTGTTGTTAACACACATCTGTCACCTTAAAAGTTGGCAACAGAGTGCTGAATGCTACCTTTAGACAGTGCCACAACTGCAGGAGCGACCATGTCGACAGGCAACCTTACGGTAGTTTTGACCTTTATTGTTTATTTTATTGTGATGCTGGGGATCGGGGTTATCGCCTGGCGTCGCACCTGCAGTTCAGCGGATTACTTTCTCGGTGGCAGAAGCCTTGGTCCGTGGACCGCAGCATTAAGTGCCGGTGCTTCTGATATGAGTGGCTGGCTGCTGCTGGGCTTGCCCGGCTATGCTTTTGCAGCAGGGCTGGAAGCATTCTGGCTGGCAGGCGGCTTACTGTTAGGAACTTGGCTGAACTGGCTGCTGGTGGCCGGAAGACTACGTGAATACAGTGTGGCGGCGGGCAATGCGCTGACCCTTTCTGAATTTTTTGCAAACCGTTTTAAAGATCGTAGCGGTTTATTGCAACCGGTATCGGCCTTTTTCATCCTGCTGTTCTTTTTGTTTTATACCTCTGCCGGACTGGTAGCAGCGGGTAAATTGTTTGAGACAGTGTTTAATGTTGACTATCAGTGGGCCGTTATTATCGGAACGCTGAGTGTTGTTTCTTATACCCTGTTTGGTGGTTTTCTTGCGGTTTGCTGGACTGATTTGGTGCAGGGCTTACTGATGGCCGCTGCACTGGTTATTGTACCGGTGATGGCAGTGCAAGTTGCTGGTGGCGGTGCTGAGGTTTTCAACGGCTTGCAGCAGATTAACCCGCATTTACTGAACCCTATGACGGCTGTTTCCGGTGAGCCGATTGACTGGATTGTTGTGGTATCGCTATTGGGGTGGGGGCTAGGTTACTTCGGGCAGCCGCATATTATTGCCCGCTTCAAGGCGACCCGCTCTACTCGCGATATTGTTGTAGCACGACGTATTGCTGTTGGCTGGACCGGTCTGGGAATGATCGGTGCATTGCTGACGGGGCTGGCAGGTTTGATTTATACCCAGTCGCTTGGAATAGTTGTTGAAGATGCTGAAGCCATCTTTATGTTGTTGGTAAACAGCCTGTTCCATCCGGTGGTTGCCGGAATCCTGTTGGCGGCAATTCTGGCAGCTGTTATGAGCACAGCCGATTCCCAATTATTGGTTTGTTCAACAGCCTTTGCTGAAGATTTTTATAAGGATATGTTCCGACCCAATGCTTCCGGCAGGGAAGTAATCAGGGTAGGGCAGCTGGCCGTTGTGCTGGTTGCGGTTCTGGCAACGCTGGTAGCGCTTGATCCGGAAAGCTCGGTGCTGGGCATGGTCAGTTATGCCTGGGCAGGTTTCGGTGCTGCCTTTGGTTCTGTACTGTTGATGTCTCTGTTCTGGCAGCGAATGACCGAATGGGGAGCATTGTCCGGCATTATTGTGGGTGGCCTGACGGTATTGCTATGGAAACCGTTAAGTGGCGGCATTTTTGATCTTTATGAGTTGATTCCCGGCTTTATTTTTTCCTCCGTCGCGGTTTACCTTGTCAGCTGCCTTGGACCGAAGCCTGCCAGTGGTGTAGAGGATTTGTTCGGGGAAATTGCGCAGAGTCACGAGGGGGGGGGCAGAGGGCCAGCCTGGTAAGCAGCATTACCACTAAATTCAGAACAAACCCGTTCTTGTTCATCCGGGCAGAGCGGGTATTATCCAGCCTCTTTTAATTTGACTGCTTGTTGAGGGTAGGCTGATGGCTGTTGCCAGTGCACGACATATTTTGGTTAAGACCAAAGATGAAGCTGAAAAACTGAAGCAGCGCATTGCCAAAGGGGAAGACTTTGCCAAACTGGCAAGACGTTACTCCAAGTGTCCGTCCGGAAAACGCGGTGGTAACCTGAAAGAGTTTCGCCGGGGACAAATGGTTCGCCCTTTTGATCGTGTAGTATTTACCCAGCCGGTTTTAAAGGTACATGGCCCGGTTAAAACCCAGTTTGGTTTCCATCTGATTGAAACCATTTACCGGACTTGATTCTATCCTGTCTGAATATTATCTGGCTGCGATTCAGTTCCATAAAACATAGAGTGGCCAGATAATCGCTCCTGCTGTCAGTAGCCAGTAGGCGACATCGCCAACTGCATGTTCAAGCACAATTAGTTCTTTGTCTGATTTCATTGTCCAAAAATTCCTGCCTGATATCCGAGATGAATTCGGGTGTTTACAATGCTGGTAAATACCGTATGTCGACTGCATGATCTTTTTCTTTTGGGTGTGGTGATAAAATTTCTGTTTATTTTATTGTTGATGGTGTGAAGGAATGACGGCAGCAGGATGATGCTTTTGTGAATAAGGTACCTTTACCCTGACAGGCTGTTGAGTAATTCATTCAGGGCAAAGGTATCTGCGTGAGATGGGTAGAGTGAGACGGGTAGAGAGTCATCAACGATTTCTATTTTGCTGAACGCTTGATTTCATGATCCCGATAGTGTTCATCGGTCCAGCAGGCAGGTAGTGGTTCCCCTGAAGGGAAACTGAGACAAATCTTTTCAAAGAGTTCGGGGTCTGCAGGTTCTTCACCCCACTGCAGAGTGCCCTTGATTTTATGGTGAAAGGGGTCAAGCAGTGTTGTCATTTCTTCAATATCAACAAGCTTGCCCGATGTTTTGTCTTTTAAAAGCATGGTACTGACATTCCAGCCATCGTGGCTCATGACCACGGGTAGTGAAACGGCTCAGTGTCTCGGCGCAGAGGTCATTTCAAACGGGTTTACAAGAGTAGAGTCTGCACCGGCCAGATTGACCTGAGGGTAATACTGGTTCAAATGCTGACGGATAGAGGCTTCTTCCGCTTTGCTGGTATCAACCATAATCAAATATTTACCAGCTTCCAGCGCATCATGGAAACGTGAAATTTTATAGTTTTCTTTGGCAATTCCTGCAAGGCCACCGGACCATGCGCCAAAGAATCCAAAGATGACGACAATAAAGGTCAGACCCAGCAGACTGGGATTCTCACCAAAGAACTGAGAATAATAGAGCCCGCCGGAAATCAAAGCACCGATTAAACCACCAATAGCAGCGCCTTGTTCACCGCAGTGGATAATATCGAGTTCATGATAGAGGTTGGCACCGTGAATCTTGCGGCGTTTGAGTTTGGCGGTTTGCTTGCTGATAACGTGGAAATTCCAGTCGGTAATGCCCTGACGATGGAGGTCGGCAGATATTCTGTCAACGTCATCAATCTTGTCGGCAAGAAAGTAGAGTCGTTTCATCTGAATCCCTCCTTCGAAACAGCAGCCAAAAAGGCAAACAGGAATCTATTAAGTATAGGATTCAGGCGTCAGGGATCATAAAACCTGCTTAGACGGATTTACCGTGAAAAGCAGGTTTTTCAGTGCATAAAACAACTAAAAAGAGCTGGTAATATCTTTTGGTTATTTGGAACCGTTTTTTTGTGCCTGCTGCAGCAATTGTTGAAAGCGTGCCTGCTTTTCTGTGGCTGACAGTATCGGCTGTTCAGGTTCATCCTGGGGAATCAATGGCGAGTAATCGAGAGCCGTATCTGATTCCGGTGTTGCCTCTTCTGTCATTGAATTCTTGCTGATAATAAAGCTGTCGATCACGTCAAGAGCTTCTAAAAGACCCTTGGTTTCTTCGCGCTCTTCAGGTAGCCGGGTCAGTCTGGCTTCAATATTCTGCCTGATCTGGGTAATGCGTTCCGTTGAGGTTGTTTGTCCATGTTCTGCCAGCCACTGGCGGGCAGACTCTCCATTCGTGGCCATTCCGGCTCCGGGTATCAGGTTTGGGGCGATAACGTTATATCAGCAGAACTCAGACGACAACGCCAGCTTTAGGTTCTGTTGACATCTCTTTTGGGAAGGCAAGGGTCGGTATAAATACTAGGCTGTCAGCGGGGTAATACTCTCATAGACTATGGCGCGCTCGTACCGGAGTTAATGCATGCCCAACAGCGCTCTTTATCGCGAAAGCCTGAATGATATGGCCGCTCAGATTGAGTTGGCCAGACAAGACAAACAGACGACAAAAGGTTCACTCCTTCGCCTTGAAGTGCGGATACCGATGCTTGATATGCCGCGCTGGCTTCAGGCTCAGTCGTTTGGCACCCGCTGTTTCTGGGCTGACCGGAAAGGCAACTGTCGTGTTGCCGGGTTGGGTGTTGCCGAACAGCATCAGGCTGGCTCAATTGATGAAGTCAGTGTGCTGCTGGATATTCTTTCTCAGCGTGCAGCTGCAATAAAGAATGGAGCGGATGGCACATCATGCGGCACAACCACTGCCCGTTATTATGGCGGTATTGCATTTAATTCGCCGGTAACCGGTATCTGGTCTGAGTTCGGATATTCCCGCTTTATATTGCCTCGCCTTGAAATTGTGATGAAGCGCCAGAATGCCTGGCTGGTTTGTAATCTGCGTAATAGTCCGGAAGAGTTTGTAAGAGCACAAGCCGCTTTGGATAAACTGGTGTTTCCACAACAGTTGCCGGATTTTGTGCCGACAGAGCAAACACAGATAGCGTTAGAGCCTTCCAGAAACCAGTGGCGCAAACAAGTTACTGAGGTGTTAGCGGCGATCAGTACTGGCAAGCTTGATAAAGCGGTACTTTCCCGTCGCAGTTCACTTTCTTTTGAGGAGCCTATTGCCGCGTGGAGTTTGCTGGGCCGCTGGCGGGCAACACAAATTGCCAGTTACCAGTTTGGTTTCCAGTTTGATAACCAGTCATGTTATATCGGCTGCAGTCCGGAAAGACTGTTTCGTCGTACCGGCCGTCATGTAGAAACTGAGGCGCTGGCAGGCACCATGGCCTGCACGACAGATCCGGAGAAAAATGACCGGCTGGCCAAGCGCCTGTTGGGGGATAAAAAAAACCTACACGAAAATGCCCTAGTACTGAAAGATATCCGCCAACGCCTGCAGCCAATATGCTCAGATCTGATTGATGATGGTGACCATACAGTGTTGCGATTACGCAACCTGCAGCATTTGCGTTATGCCTTTCGTGGCATATTAAAACCGGATGTGACGGATGGGCAGTTATTGCAAACATTGCATCCAACACCTGCCGTGGGTGGCTATCCGCGGCAGGCTGCCAGCGAACTGATTAAGCAACTGGAAACGCATACCCGCGGTTGGTACAGTGGTGCCTGTGGTTATGTTGGCGCTGATCAGAGTGAGTTTTCTGTTGCCATTCGCAGCGGGCTTGTGGATGGCAACACGATTCATCTGTTCTCAGGAGCCGGGCTGGTAGCGGGCTCTGATCCGGATATGGAATGGAATGAACTGAATGCAAAAATCCGTACACCGGGGGAAGTGCTGGGTCTAAAGGCAGAAAAGGATCTGAGCCTTTTAGATAAACCCCGGAAGAAAGATATGTCACACAAATCACATAAGCCGCAAGCTGTGTCCGCAGGTGCCAAATAATAATGACATTTTCAAATGATCATTCCAGTATAAGCAGCCTGTGGTCCGGCATGATTCTGGAAGAGCTGACACGCATTGGAGTAAAAGACTGCTGTATTGCGCCGGGCTCCCGGTCGGCACCTCTGACTCTGGCCGCTGCAGCAAACGACAATCTACAAAAGCATGTCCACTTCGATGAGCGCGGGCTGGCATTTTATGCGTTGGGTTTGGCTAAAAGCACACGGCGACCGGTAGTTATTATTACCACTTCAGGAACCGCTGTACCTAACTTGTACCCGGCAATGGTAGAAGCTTCAATGACGGGCTGGCCGTTGATTGTTTTAACGGCAGACAGACCGCCAGAGCTGATTGATTGTGGTGCCAATCAGGCGATTATCCAGCCAGAAATTTTCAGTCGTGAATATATCCATCCTCTCTACTTGCCTTGTGCATCTGAGGATGTCAGTTGTCGCTGGTTGCTGGCGCATCTGAACGATTCATGGCAGCAGGCAAAAAACAAAGGGCTGTGTCTGCATATTAATCTTGGGCTGAGAGAACCGCTTTATCCTGTCGGCGAGTTGCAGGATTTCAGTAATTATTTGTCGCCGGTATCTCGTTGGTGTGATGAAAAAAAGCCCTGGCAGCAACATACGCAACAGATGCCGGAAGCTGGTCTGTCTCAATCTGAATGGACTGATTTTATATCAGGTCAAGGCATCATTATTGCCGGGCAACTGTCTGCGGCGGAAGATAAATCAGCGGTACTGACATTATCCCGAAAGCTGGGCTGGCCGCTGCTGGTGGATGTGCAGTCAGGGCTGCATGGGCATAAGGATGTGATCAGTCGTGTTGATATTCTGCTTGATAACCCGGCATTCCGGTCAGCCTTAAATCGCTGTGATCGTGTACTGCAGTTTGGCGGGCGCTTTGTCAGTAAACGTCTGCAGCAATGCCTGGACGCTACATCACTGGATGAATACTGGGTCGTTGATTCAGGACGTGTCAGGCTTGATCCGGGGCATTGTGTGCAGCGTTTTTTTAAGCTGCCAGCGGCCAGCTTTGCGCAACATCTCGCAGAGGCAATGCCTGACTGTAATGAGAGTAGTGGAGCTCATGCTGCATTGAAGTCTATTGCCCGCCAGTGTGAACCTGCTTTTGCAACGATGGTTGAAACAGGGCTGACAGAGTTATCTGCTGTACATGCGATCGGCCGTGAAGCAGGGAATATTGATGTGTTTGCTGGCAACAGTCTTTCTGTTCGTTTGCTGGATTGGGTTGGCGGACATCAGCAGGGAATGAAAATTACGACGAACCGTGGAGCCAGTGGCATTGACGGGCTGGTCGCAACGGCTTCCGGTTATGCCAAAGGCAGCGAAAAACCGATGATTTTACTGCTTGGTGACCTGTCTTTCCTGTATGATCTGAACTCGATGGCGCTGGCTGCAGCATCAGCAACACCGCTGGTGATTGTTGTCCTTAACAACGACGGTGGAAGTATATTTAATATTATGCCGTTACAGGATCGTGCTACAGCAACTACTTATTTCAGAACGCCTCATAATCTGGATATTAGCAAGGCAGCCCCGTTATTTGGGGTACGTTCCGCCAAACCTGCTACGCTGCCAGAGTTCAGGGGCGCATTACAACAGGCGCTGGGTTATTCCGGCTGCACGCTGATAGAAATCCGGACGCCAGATGATGAAGCACTGCAATTGATCGCCGAGCTGAGGTCGTGTGTTCGGGAGAGTTAATATAAATGAAGTTGAATTATAAAACATGGGGCAGTCCTGAACAGCCTGCTCTGATAATGTTGCATGGATTTCTGGGCAATGCTGCCGAATGGAAGCCTGTTGCTGAAGTGTTTTCCAAGCAGTTTTACTGTATTGCTGTTGACTTGCCGGGACATGGTGACAGCCAGCAGATTACCCTGCCGGAAGACAAGGCATTTGAAGCCTTTGACGAACACATGCTGGTGCTGGCTGATAGTTTAAGGCTCGAAAAATACAGCATGTTGGGGTATTCCCTTGGCGGTCGACTGGCGATGAGCCATATGCTGTCCTACCCGGATCAGGTTGAACATGTTATTGCTGAGTCTGCTAATCCCGGTCTGGCATCTGAACTGGAACGTGGTCGCCGTCGTATGCAGGACAAACAATGGGCGCGTCGTTTCAGAGAAGACCCCATTGAGGATGTGTTGCGTGACTGGTATTCCCAGCCGGTGTTCGCGGATCTGACTGATTCCGAACGCTGGAAACTGGTAGAGCAACGTAAGTCAGGAAAAACCGATGCACTGGCAGATATGCTGCTGGCAACATCCGTAGCCAGACAGAAAAACCTATGGCAGCTGATGACCCAGGGTGGTTTCTCACTGGGCTATATTTGCGGAAGCAAAGACAGTCGCTATAAAGAAGTTGGGCGTCGACTGCTCCAGCGCAGCCCCGGTGTTATCCAGCAACAGGTTGAAGGTGCAGGGCATAATGTTCACCTGCATCATAAAGAACGTTTTGTACAGGCTTTCAACAGCCTGTTTAGTACGCTCAAGAACCGAGACGAATGATGAATCAGATTATTCCTGCTTTGGACTGGGGGCAGCCTGCCTCCGGTTATGATGATGTGTTGTATCAGAAAGCAGAAAGTATTGCCCGGATCAGTATTAACCGCCCGGAAGTGCATAACGCCTTCCGGCCACAGACTGTTAAAGAATTATCCCGCGCCCTTGATGATGCCCGTCATGATGAAACCATCGGTGTGATTATTCTGACCGGTGAAGGTGGTCGTGCATTCTGTAGTGGCGGCGACCAGCGCATCAGAGGTGATGCTGGGTATAATGATGATACCGGTGTTGAACATCTTAACGTGCTTGATCTGCAGCGTCAGATTCGCACCTGTCCGAAGCCGGTTGTTGCCATGGTTGCAGGTTATGCAATCGGTGGCGGTCATGTGTTGCATGTGGTCTGTGATATGACCATTGCGGCAGATAATGCCCGCTTTGGTCAGACCGGACCCAAAGTTGGTTCTTTTGATGGCGGTTTTGGTGCCAGCTATCTGGCACGCATGGTTGGTCAGAAAAAAGCCCGTGAAATCTGGTTCCTGTGCCGACAGTATGATGCTCAGCAGGCGCTGGATATGGGAATGATCAATACTATCGTTCCTTTGGAAGAGCTGGAAAAAGAAACCGTCAGCTGGTGTCGCGATATGCTGCAGCACTCTCCGCTGGCACTGCGTTGCCTGAAGTCTGCCCTGAATGCTGACTGTGATGGTCAGACCGGTCTGCAGGAACTGGCAGGTAACGCAACCATGCTGTTCTATATGACGCAGGAAGCTCAGGAAGGGCGCGATGCGTTTCTTGAGAAGCGTACACCTGATTTCAATCAGTTTCGTCGCAAGCCCTGATGTTTTTCCCATTGGCAGCGGTAGCGGTCTATCGCTATCAGCTGCCACTGAGCAAACCTTTAAAGCTGGCTCGTGGAACCCTGCATATCCGCGAAGGTTTGCTGCTTCGTTTGCAAACGCCTGAGGGCAATGTGCGCTGGGGTGAGGTTTCACCTTTACCCGGTTTTAGCGAGGATTGCCTTTCAAGTGCGACCACCTTTTTACTTGAGCACTGCCGCCAGTGGGCAGAGGCAGGCGGGATATGTTGCGCAGCTTTACCCAATGGACTGATTTCTGCGGGGCTTGATGGGGCTGTATCGGTTCAGTGTGCTGTCGACTTTGCTCTGAGTGGTTTGTCTGTTACACCTGCAACACCTGATAAAGAAGCCGTCTGTCCGTTATTAACCGGGCAGGGGGAAGCGTTGCAAGCGTCTATGTTGCGACATCAGGGAAGTGATCCGGACGTCGTAAAACTGAAAGTCGGTAGTGAGCAGGTAGCGGAAGATATTTGCCGCCTGCAGCAGGTTGTTGATTATTTTGGCAAAGATATTCGTTTCAGACTGGATGCCAACAGACAGTGGAGTCTGAATCAGGCATTGGCATTTGCCACAGGCTTGAGAGAAACAGCGATTACGCCGGGTGCGATTGACTGGCTCGAAGAACCTACAGCAAACCCATGTGAGTTTATCGACTTTTACCAAGAAACGAGTATTCGCTATGCGCTGGACGAAAGTCTGCGGGATCATGGAATACTGGCAACCGGTGAACCTCTCGATAAATCTCCCGGACTCAGTGCGCTTATCATCAAGCCGACAATGACGGGTTCATTAAGCCGTATTTCATGCTGGATAGAAAAAGCGCAGCAGTCTGGTAAAGCGGTTGTGATCAGCTCCAGTTTTGAATCTCAGTTAATGCTCAATCAGTTATCGAATCTGAGTCGCTATCTGGATTGTCTGAATCCACCAGGGCTGGATACAGCGTCGGCTTTTAGCGCTTCGGTTATTATTTCGGATAATCTTCAGCCAGCTGTACAAGACATGCATAACGCACTAGGTATTCATATGCCCTGTGAATGTATTCTCTCCCTCTCTGCTCTGTCTTGTGCGTAAAAGAACTTACCTTTCACCGTGATAACCATAACAGACAGCCTCCTTGGATTGGATTTAGCATGAACGCAAAAGATGTCATGTATTAAGCCGGAGCGATTGTTCTGTCGGTTGGTATATGGACACTGACCCGATAAACCATGGATAGAGTACTGTGAAAAAGAAGATTTCTTTGCTGGTGGTAATGGCTACTTTGTTGTTATCAGGATTCACTCAGGTAGCACTGGCATCCGGTTGGATGCTGATGGGTGAGCGTAATGTCAGCCGTCAGGTTGATAAAGATGTAATTCTGGTTAACCCGAACCGGATTTTTAATAAGGTTCAGTTCAAGGTGCGTGGCGCCGATGTGAACTTCAAGCGCATGATTGTTCGCTACCGTAATGGTGTGACCCGTGATGTGCCGGTGCGTGCCTATGTTGCGCGCGGTGGCAGTTCCCGCGAAATCGATTTGCCGGGTATTGGTCGTGCGATTGAAAGTGTGACTTTCTGGTATGAAACCAAGGGGTCCGGAAAACACCAGGCTAAAGTCCGCCTGTGGGGTCTTGCACTCTGATAATAAAAAGCACTCTTCGGAGTGCTTTTTCATGTTGTGATCAGTTTTATTGGAAGGTGTGATATTGATGAAGCAAGTACTAAAAAAACTGTTGCTGCCGGTGCTGCTGGCGTCTGCTGCCATGCCATCACTGGCAAGTGGTCCCTTACAGGAACTGAAAAATGAAATTCGGTTAAATCATCGACTGGGTGGCAACAACCTTGTTGTAGTGGCACCGAGAAAACGGATTGTTCATAACAATATTATTGTTCGTCGCCCCTATGGTCATTCATACGTGGGCTATGGTCATTATCATCATGATAATGATGCCTGGAAGTGGCTGTCGTTTACTGCCATTACCATCAAGCTGCTGGATAACCTGAATGAATCCGCACAACGTCAGCATGAGACTGCGCAGATTCAGGCGACTACCGCACCCGTTGGCGAAAAAATTGTTTGGGATGAAGGCGATTCATCCGGCTATGTTGTCGCGACTAAAGAAGGCAGTAGCTCCCAGACTGGATTAACCTGCCGTGAGTATCAACAGTCGATTACCGTGGGTGGTCAGACTGAACAGGCCTATGGTCAGGCTTGCCTGCAGCCGGATGGCTCCTGGGAAATTGTTAACTGATATTGCTGCTAACTGAGCACTGAAGATGCGTTGTATTTGTCCTCTCAGAGAACAGGCTCTGGCTAACCCGCAAGCAATGGCGTTGGTTTGTCAGGATAAAGCGTTTAACTTTAAAGAGCTTGATCTCTGTGTAGAGGCATGCCGTGAGGTGCTGAAAGTGCAGGGGCTGAGGTCAGGAAACCGGCTTGGCTTAGTCAGTCATAATGCGCCAGAAATGGTGATTTTATTGCTGGCATGCTGGCGGGAAGGCATTGTGGTCTGCCCGCTGAATCCGCGTTTTTCCGATCAACGTTTGGGAGAACTGATCAGACAGCTTGACCTGCATTCTTGCTGGTTTGAAAAAACTGAGCGCAATTATCAGCTGGAAATCGCGGGTTTTGTTTGGAGAGCAGTTTCTCCTGCTGGCATATTATCTACACCGCTACAGCCATTATATATAGCTTGTGAAAATATCAGTACACTGTTGCTAACATCAGGCAGCAGTGGCCACGCTAAAGCGGTGGCACTGACAATTGATAACTTTCTTGCCAGTGCCCAGTGTTCGACAGCTGTGCTTCAACTGGAAACAGGTGATGGCTGGTTATTGTCCCTGCCTCTGTTTCATGTGGGTGGAATGTCGATTATTTTCCGGTGTCTGCTGGCCGGTGCAACCATTGTACTGCCGGGTACTCAGCCAGTGGCTGATGTATTAAGCGCTTCACATGTAACCCACCTGTCACTGGTTAACACCCAATTATATCGTTTGCTGGAAGCCGGCATGGACTGGTCGGCAACAGCTGCCCGGGTTCTGTTGTTGGGTGGTGCTGCGGTAACGCCTGAACTGGTTACTCGTTGTCGTGCGTCAGGTTTGCGGGTATTAACCAGCTATGGCATGACAGAGTCTACGGCGCTGGTATGTTGTGGCGAGCCTGTAAATGATGGTAATACGTTGACGTCAGGTGTCATTATTCCCGGCAGAGAGGTTATGCTGGCAAACAATGGTGAGATCTTACTGCGCGGGCAGGGTGTTTTTTCCGGCTACTGGAACGATGGAATACTCGATCCGGCGCGGGATAGTAATAGCTGGTTTCACAGTCGGGATAAAGGGCGCTGGGTTGACGGTCAGCTGCTGATTGAAGGCAGGCTGGATAATATGATGATTTCCGGTGGGGAAAATATTCAGCCTGAAGAAATTGAGCGCATATTACTTAGTCATGCTGACGTTGCTGAAGCGCTGGTTGTCCCTGTTCCCCATGACGAGTACGGGCAGCGACCTGTCGCTTATATATGTCGCTCAAATGATGATCTAACTACTGATGTACTGATCGAGTTGCTGACAGCGACTCTGGCTCGGTTCAAAGTGCCTGATGTTTTTATTCTCTGGCCTGAGTCGCTGGCAGCAGAAGGGTTAAAGGTAAATCGAAAATATTACCAGCAGCGAGCGCTATCCTTATGTTCTTCGACTGCTTTAATTGATCCAGACGGGTTTGTCAGGCTGAATAGAGAATAATCTTAAGGTAAGCAAGAGAGATCGGGAGGTAGCATTGAGAGCCTTTGTCGCCATCAATATTCCACTTGATATCGGTCGTCAGCTGGAACAGCGGGGCAGGCTGGCAGACTTCCAGTATATGTATAAAAAAATGCGCTGGCTGCCGTTAGACAGTTACCACATTACCCTGCGTTTTCTGGGAGATGTCTCTGAGGAGAAACTGGCTGATTACTGGCAACAGGCAAAGCCCTTTCTCGAAACAGAGCAAAACTTTGATGTCGTACTTCATTCGCTTCTGTTTTTACCAAGAGTGAGTGCGGCAAAAGTCGTAGCAATAGCTGCGGATCATGAGCCTGCGTTATTTCGAATGGCTGAAAAGCTCGAAAGCATCGCTCGAAGCTGCAATTTTCAGGCAGAACATAAAAAATTCCTTCCCCATGTGTCACTTGCGCGCTTAAAGCGGCTGGTCAGGGTTCCTGCCATGCATTTGCCTGATCACTTGCCTATTGTTTCTAAGGTGGCAAAAATTGATTTAATGCAAAGTCACCTCGGCCCGGATGGTGCGCAATATTCATCACTGGACTGCGCTTGTCTCAAGTCTGGAACGTCTGAAGTCATATAGGCCTTATAAGATTTCGAACCCTTCGTCTTCAACCGGTGTTCGGCTGGTAAAAACTTCAGATGTATTGCGGGTCAGGGTGTAATTATCTGCGCTGCCCACGGTTGATGGATCAAAGTCTCCGGTATAAAAATCATGCCGGAGCTCTTTGGATAGCCTGCGATTAAGAATCAAGCGCCGACTTTCAACATTTTGTGCATAGCCGGGAACGAGATCCAGTGTTTGACGCATCAGGTGAAGCGCTGTTGGAACATCGCCTTTTGATTCGGCGTAACGTGCCATAGACAGACCTGAAAAAATAATGTCATGGATGGGGTCGCTTTTGCCGGGGAGGTGTAAATCATGGGGCTGGAATAGTTTTTTTGTCTCTTCTATATCAATACTGTGGACACTTTTTCCCCAGTAATACCAAGGGTTTCAGTGCATAGGGTACTTTTTAGCAGGTCTGAGAAACCCCAAACTTGCAATTAAATCCTAGCCCTTGCGGTGCAAGCCTTGGTGCATCAATGTTGAGTTCTCGAAAAACTGTCCACAGTATTGATATGAAATAACAGTTCTTTTCTTTTCACGATAATGGCATACAGTTTTTTGCCACTATAAATGAGTGTCAGGGCAGCGGAGGTTTCGAGTCGGGTGGGTAAATAGTGTGTCAGGAGTACACCCCTTAAAGAGGGTGGGGTTGATGCATTAAGATCACTGGTAACGGCAGGATGAGTATGGAAATTACCGATAACCCGTTTTCCGTTCTTATCCAGCTGTTGTATCTGGTTAAGGTCGCGAAAACCGCATTCACCGATTTCATAGGCTGTTGATTTAGCAACAGACAGAATCATATTGGAGAGTGATAATGGAGCAAAGACGGGTCTTTGCTCCTGTGTTACGGCAGTCAATGCATGAGCAAAACTGCGACCAAAAGTCAGCGTTACTGGTGAACGTACGTGGCCACCATGAATTAACTGGACGATATAGGTGTTGAGTTTCATTCTGGTATATCGAAATTGTGACTATTGCTATCGGCTTAAGTGTAGTTTTCGCTCATCAGGGTTGTTTACCGTTTAAAGTCACCGCATAAAGGTACGCCGGCTGAATGTGCTAGCTGCTAATGCTCATATAACAGGGCAGATGTGTAATGCTCTTGCCGGTCGTCGTCCTTCAATAACTGTATGTTAGGTGCATCTCGGCATAGGTTGAATCGGTCTGGAAAGTAATACTGCACTCATTATTGATCGCATGGTTGCAGTGCATGTCTCCAAATAAAAAATGGAAACTTTCCCGTAAACTGGTAACAAACTGCTGCACCCTCGCGATGGTCGGGGCATTATCTCTTTCTTCCTTAACAGGCTGCATGGTGGCATCTGCCGCTATTGATCAGACTCAGACAGATCGTATTTATGATCTGGTACCTGAAGACCAGATTGAACGTCCGGAAGCTGATTCACTGCAACAGTCTATCGACCAGTCCGGCGAGCCGCTCTGGCATTACTACCCTATTGCTGAAGATGATGACATCGACAGCATTATCAACAATGAAGGTCTACAGAAAGAAGATTTGCTGCAGTTGCTGGATGTTGATCGTGGCGTTCCTTATCTGATTGATGTCAAAAGTGCCCAGTACCTGCGCTATCAGTTAAGCGGCGAAGGCCGGGTGCAGGCGCTGGAAATTTTTCTGACATCAGGCAAAAAAGTCAGCTTTGACCGCGATGATTCCGGCGACTTCCGTATGGATATTGCGACTGAATCACTGAACGTCAAACTGACCCGGATTAACGGCACCATCAAAGGCAGTTTTTATCAGAGTGGTAAAACTGTGGGTTTGAGTGCGTCTGTGATTCAGCAGTTTGCCAATATTTTTCAGTGGCAGCTGAATTTCAGTAAAGATTTGCGTGCCAGTGATCGCTTTGAAATATTATTAAAACAACCGGTAGGAGGTAACTCCGGTGATGCCCGTATTCTGGCTGCACGGCTGCACCAGTCCAAAAGAACACTGACCGCGATTAAACATACCGACGGGCAGTTTTACACCGCCGAAGGCAAAATGTTGGGCAGCTCTTTTTCCCGCTTTCCTGTGGGAGAAACAGTACCGAATCAGTTCAAGCTTTAATCCCAGCCGGATTCACCCGGTAACAGGCAAGCGTCGTCCGCATAAAGGGACTGACTGGGCAGTGCCTACCGGTACGCCGATTATGGCAACAGGTGATGGTATTGTTTTAAAAGCGGTTAAGAATCACCCGGCAGGCGGGTAACTATATTGAAATACGTAACAGTCGTCGTTACGTAACCCGCTTCCTGCATATGGACAGCCTGAATGTCAAAGCCGGACAGCAGATTAAAAAAAGGTCAGGTCATTGGCCGTAGTGGTAACACCGGAATTTCCACCGGTCCACACCTGCATTATGAAATGTATGTTAATGGTCGTGCTGTCGATGCGATGAAAGTAAAACTGCCAGACGGGAAACCTCTGGAAGATATGGCTATGACCCGTTTTCAGGTCTGGTCAAAACCACTGGTGGCGCTACTGGGGCGGGATGGCTTTTACAACCATGCTGGCAAAAGCGCCGGCTAACAGATAACCCTGACATAACACGTCTCAAACTGTGTTGACGGGGGTCAGGGAGGCTTTCATAAGTCACTGGTAGTATCCGCAAAAAACCTCATGCGGAGCAGGACTTATGGAGCTGGTTTGTCCGGCTGGCAGTTACCCGGCGCTGAAAGCTGCGGTGGATAACGGTGCCGATGCCGTTTATATCGGTTTTCGGGATGATACCAATGCCCGGCATTTTGCCGGGCTTAATTTTAATGAGCGCAAGGCGCAACAGGCTCTGGATCACGCCCGTGCCCGTGGTGTGCGTCTGCTGGTGGCGATTAATACCTTTCCGCAGCCTGGTCGCTGGGACAGCTGGAAACGAGCGGTTGACAGTGCCGTCGATCTGGGTGCTGATGCGATTATTGCAGCGGATACCGGCGTACTGAACTATGCCACTGAGCGTCATCCGGATATGCCGCTGCACCTTTCTGTGCAGAGCTCTGCAACGAGTCAGGCTGCACTGGCTTTCTATAAAAAGCATTTCAATATCAAGCGTGCAGTCTTGCCTCGGGTACTTTCCCTGAAACAGGTTATCAAACTGGCGGAGAACAGCCCGGTACCACTGGAAGTTTTTGCCTTTGGCAGTCTGTGTATTATGGCGGAAGGTCGTTGTCTGTTGTCGTCTTATCTGACAGGACAGTCACCGAATAACTTTGGAGCCTGCTCACCGGCATCGGCTGTACGTTGGGAAGATAAGCCTGATGGTGGTATGGATGTACGCCTGAATGGCGTATTGACTGACCGTTTTGCGCCGGGCGAACGGGCGGGTTATCCGACCCTGTGTAAAGGACGTTATAACTGCGACGGTAAAACTTTCCACGTACTGGAAGAGCCGGTCAGTCTTAACACGATGAACCTGCTGCCACAGCTGATGAAAGCGGGTATTTCTGCAGTGAAAATTGAAGGTCGTCAGCGCAGCCCGTCCTACACCGCTGATGTGGCGCGTGTCTGGCGTCAGGCGATAGACCGCTGCAAGGTGGCGCCGGAAAATTTTGTTATCGACAGCGAATGGGAACAGGTACTGGCCGGGCTTTCTGAAGGCTCCCAGACAACACTTGGCGCCTATAGCAGACCCTGGCAGTAAGGAGCAACGGATATGCAGATTACCTTGGGACCCATGCCGTTTTTCTGGCAACGGGATGAAATTTTTGCTTTTTACCGGGATTTGGCTTCCCTGCCGGTTGAACGGGTTTATCTTGGCGAAACCGTTTGCGCCAAGCGTCGGGAGCTGAAAACTGAGGATTGGTTGCAGCTTGCTGAAATGTTGCAGGAAGCGGGTAAAGAGGTTGTGCTAAGTACACTGACCCTGATTGAAGCCGAATCGGAACTGAATAGCCTGAAGCGGCTCTGTGAAAATGGTAAATTTACCGTTGAAGCCAATGATATGGCGGCGGTGCACTTTTTGTCAGAACAGGGTGTTCCTTTTACCTGTGGGCCGGCGTTGAATATTTATAATATTCACTCTTTGCGCCTTATGGTCGGACTGGGGATGACCCATTGGGTGCCACCCGTAGAGATGTCTGCAGAAGATCTCAAAGTATTACTGGCTGAAGCCAGAGCTGAGAACCTTGATGTTAAGACCGAGGTCTTCAGCTGGGGCTTTCTGCCACTGGCATACTCTGCCCGCTGTTTTACTGCCAGAGTGCATAATGTTCCGAAAGATAATTGTGGCTTTATCTGCGGCAAGTATGAGCGTGGGCTGCCAGCTACCAGTCAGGAACATGACGATGTCTTTACCCTGAATGGTATTCAGACCATGTCCGGGCAGCGCTGCGACCTGCTGGTTCAATGGCAGCAGATGCAGTCCATGGGCGTGACCGGTATGCGTATTGCCGCGGAAACTGAAGCTCCGGACATAATTGGCAGGCTTCGAAATCTGCTGGATGGTGGTGCAGATACCACGCTGACCGTTAATGCCTGCAATGGTTACTGGTTTGGTGAGGCGGGTATGAAGCGTATTTCCTTCTGATAATTTCCCATGTTTCAGGCATCTAAAGGTGCCTGATCCCCATTATTCAGCCTTTTAGCCTAAATTCATCCGCGTTTATCATCTATTCCGCACCTGCCGGGTTGATGCTCTATTGTTTGTTATTTCGCACGCTCAATGCTAAGACAATAGTCTGAATGAACCCATTCAGACCTTGTATGGTCAGACATAAATCAATACTGTGGACAGTTTTTCGAGAACTCAACATTGATGCACCAAGGCTTGCACCGCAAGGGCTAGGATTTAATTGCAAGTTTGGGGTTTCTCAGACCTGCTAAAAAGTACCCTATGCACTGAAACCCTTGGTATTACTGGGGAAAAAGTGTCCACAGTATTGATAAATAGAATTCCAAAAATACTGATGTATTGCTGAAACGAGGTTGCTATATGAAACGAATAGCATGGATGATGGCGGTAATGGCTATCTTGGGTGCTTTACTGACAGGCTGCATCTCTGATTTGACCGGTACGGCTTATAGCCGTGGTGAAGCCCGGCAGATGCAGACAGTCCGTTACGGGCAGGTAAAAGAACTGGAACTGGTCAAGATTGAAGGTACCCAGAGCGGTATCGGTGCTGCGGCCGGTGGAGCCGTTGCCGGTATGGGTGCAACTAACCTCGGTGGGGGTCGTGGCACTGCCATCTACTCGATTGCTGGTGCCCTGGCTGGTGGTTTGCTCGGTAACTGGGCTGAAGAACGCATGACCCGTAAGCAGGGTGTTAATATCACCGTGCAGCTGGATGATGGCGGTATTATCTCTGTTGTTCAGGAGGTTGATGCCGGTCAGAACTTTGCTGTTGGCTCAAGAGTGAAGGTTATGGGGCAGCATGATGCAACCCGTGTGGTGCTGAACTGATAATCAGGTTTGCCTCCCTGTTATTTTATCAGGGGGGGCATTTCTTCAGGTCAGGATAATGACTTGCTTTTAGCAGCGTAGAGACCTTCGAGACGGGCAACCTGCTTATTTCCCTGCATAACACGGACGTTGATCTGTAAACGACTTTTCCCCCTTTGCTTCAAATCCCTGTTAAAGCGTTCGATGGTTTCGTCAGTCGCTAATTCTGCGACGGTATAGAAGTCGGCAGTAACAGGCTTATGGTATTCAATCTGGCTGGAGGCAATCACAACGGTAGCTTCAATATTGCTCTGTGCTGCCAGTAATGTTGTCAGCCCCCAGCCTGCCAGTGTGGCGCAGGAGGCGATGCTGCCCGCAAAGCCCGTACCTTTATCATTACGGTTTGGCTCCAGAGGACAGCTCATTACTAGCTCCGGCAGTTCAGGGTTGAATTGATTGACCTGTAGCGACATGGCACGAGCCAAGGGAATCTGTTCGAGGATAAAAGCTTCAAGCTCTGATGCTGTTTTCATTGAAATACTTGTTGTTATGAAGAGGGAAATATCAGGATATTCACGTGATTTATACGTGTGCTCCAGATGTTATGATTTGCTGCACTGGCTGGCAAGGCGGTCAAGAATCAGCCCGTAAAAACGATTGTCAGAATCGGGCTGCTGAAAACGCCATCCAAGATGTAGCTGACATTGACTGCAGATAACAATCTGCCAGTCATAGCCCGCAAACCAGTCACTCATCATCCGGTGTTGCCTGCTCGGATGACAGTGGAGCACTATCAGGCTGCCAGATCGGGTAGCTGGCTGGTGAGTTCTCAGGTGGCTGTCGAAAAAAGTATACGGTCATAATCGTATAGAGCGTTTTCTCAATAACTATTATTCAAGTAAATATCAGGTGCAAATAAATGCCCAGAAGTTATGTTATTGCAGCAGCGATTCTTTCAGTGCTGCTGGTGATCCTAGGGGTGAGTATCTGGCGTTCCGGTCCCGGTGAACTGGCGCCGACAGACGCTGTTATTGAAGACAATGTTGCTGTTGATGAAGTGGAGACTGATTCACTGTCTTCCTGGCAGGAATTACCTGACGTTGATGAGGAAGAAGAGCATGATGATCAGGAAGTGACCCGGATTATTATGGAAGATTTTGATGCTGAGTTCGATGGTATCAACGTAAAGGATGCATTATCGGATAAGATTCTGCTGAACGATGAAGTGGTTGAAAGATCAACACTGGAGCAGCAGCATGAACAATCCGATGCCGACTTGTCTGATTGAGCCGGAAGAGCTGGCACAGATAATCGACCAGCCAAAACGGCTGGTCATTTTAGATGCAAGATTTAGCCTGATGGATCTTGCCGCAGGTCATCAGGCCTGGCAACAACAACATATTCCGGGCGCTGTTTATGCTCATTTAAATGAGCAGTTATCCGGCCCGGTGGTTGCAGGTAAAACCGGACGTCACCCGTTACCTGATATCGATACGCTGACCAAACAATTCAGTGTCTGGGGGATTGACTCATCCACCCCGGTTATTGTTTATGACGAAGGTGGCCCGGCGATGGCGGCGGCTCGTGCATGGTGGCTGCTTCGCTGGCTGGGGCATAGCAATGTCAGGGTATTGCATGAAGGTATGACGGGTTGGCAAAAGCGTAACTTGCCGATGTCTTCAGAACCCGTAAAGCCTCAGGAAAGTACTTTTATTCCTTCTGTGCAGGCTGATATGGAAGCCTCTGTTGAAGAAGTAAAGTCCCACCTGAATGATCCGGCAATACGCCTGATTGATGCCCGCGGTCTGGCACGATTTATGGGCAATGAAGAGCCGGTTGATCCTGTTGCAGGCCATATTCCCGGTGCAGTCTGTTTGCCCTTTCCTGATTGCTACGACGAACAGGGGCGTTTCCTTCCGGCAGCACAACTGAAACAGCTATTTGCCAGTGTGATTGACGGGGCAACGGATGTTGTTTGCTATTGTGGCTCGGGAGTAACGGCCTGCAATAACCTGTTGGCAATGACGATCGCCGGTTTGTCCGAGGCGCGGCTCTACGCCGGTTCCTGGAGCCACTGGATTACCAATCCTGCCCGTCCGGTTGCAACCGGAGAATAGTGCCTTATCGGCGACAGGGCATCAGCTCACGAATACTGGAATATCCGGCCAGTGCCAGAATCAGCGGTTCTTTGGGCTGGGAACCTTGTAGTCGAAGCGTCACTTCATACTGATCACGCTCGTTTTTGAGCTCTGCATCGAAGCGGGTGATGTTAAACCCCTGGCGGGTGGTTGACTCAAGGATCTGCTCCAGACAGCCGGGGGCATTGCTGGCGATCAGTTTCAGGTTAAATTCACTCACGGGCTCTGTCCTTCCCTTCAGTAATACACGTTCTGTATGCCTAAACGAAGAAGCCCCCGGACCTTGCGGTGCGGGGGCTTCGTCTGATGTTCTCGGTGTTGTCGGATTTAATTTTTATCCGGCAAAACGATGCCCCCACATGTCCACATCATGGACATCTGTTTAATTATCATTGTGGTGAAGGCCATTTTTTTCATCATGTCTGCGCTATCACGTTGATATACGTTTACAAAGTAGATTGTGTTATTGGTTGTTCGGTTTCTACTGATGAAGTCAGGCTGCAATCGAAACACGAAACGAAACCAATAGCAACAGGCTCCGTCAGCAGAAGTTGCTGGCGGTTGAATGCAGTGTAGCAACTGAGTGGCTAAACTGAGTAAGTTCTTTAGCTGGAGATTCTGGCATGCAGCGACAAAAACATAACCTGACTGATGATTTTCCCGGTCATATCGCCAAGATCAGTCAATTGAAAGAAACCAGTGACGATTTCAGGCAGTTGGCAAAAGAATATCATGAGTTGGATCATCAGGTTCGCGGGCTGGAAATGCGTGATGTGCCTGCAAGTGATGCTTTTTTTGATGGCTTGAAAAGGCGCCGGGTCCAGCTGAAAGACGAGATTTACCAGTTCCTGAGTCACTGAGCCGATTTCAGGTTGCAGGATATAAAGCCTGCAGCCTGTGATACAGGGCAGATAATAGTGAAACCTCGCTCCCCATTAGCTGTCTCACATAATATAAATGCTGCACATTGTGTCACTTGTGATTATTTGCGGTAGACAGGCTTTTTCCATGCAGTAGACTAGCCGGATTGTTTGCATCGTATCGATAGAGTTGAGGAATGTGATGGGTTCATGGAGTCCCGAATCCTGGAGAAGCCGCCCGGCGTTTCAGTTACCTGAGTACCCCGAGCAGACACGTCTGCAGGTTGTTGAAGATGAACTGGGTAAGCTGCCGCCGCTGGTATTTGCCGGTGAAGCCCGTCAGCTGAAATCCCGTCTGGCAAATGTTGCGGCAGGTCGTGGTTTCCTGCTGCAGGGTGGCGACTGTGCGGAAAGTTTTGGCGAGTTTTCTGCCGATAACATTCGCGACATGTTTAAAGTACTGATGCAAATGGCCGTAGTGCTGACCTTTGGTGCCGGTGTGCCCGTTGTTAAGGTTGGGCGTATGGCGGGACAATTTGCCAAGCCGCGCAGTAATCCGACAGAGACCCGCGAAGGTATTGAACTGCCAATCTACCGTGGCGATATCGTCAATGGTTATGGCTTTACGGCGGAAGAGCGTATTCCTGATCCGAGACGGATGTTGAAGGCTTACCATCAGTCTTCTTCAACTCTGAATCTGTTGCGTGCATTTGCTCAGGGTGGTCTGGCATCGCTGGAACAGGTACACGCCTGGAACCTCGACTTTGTTGCTGCCAGTCCGCAGTCTGCCCGTTACGGGCAAATGGCTAACCGCATTGATGAAGCACTGGCGTTCATGAGTGCCTGTGGTATGAATGCGGATAATACCCCGGCACTGGGTGAAACCGATTTCTACACATCCCATGAAGCACTGCTACTGCCTTATGAGCAATCACTGACTCGTCAGGATAGCCTGACCGGTGACTGGTATGACTGTTCCGCCCACATGCTGTGGATTGGTGACCGTACCCGTCAGCCGGATGCCGCTCATGTTGAATTCCTCCGTGGTGTTAAGAACCCGCTGGGTCTCAAAGCGGGCCCGACTTTGCCACCGGAAGAACTGATTCGCCTGCTGGACACCCTGAATCCGGAAAACGAAGCCGGTCGTATTACCGTTATTGTGCGGATGGGTGCCAATAAGGTTGCCGAAGGTTTGCCCGGGTTAATTCGTGCGGTTCAGAAAGAAGGCAAAAATGTCATCTGGAGCTGTGACCCGATGCATGGCAATACCATCAGTACCGGTAATGGTTACAAGACCCGTGAAGTATCTGCCATTCTGCAGGAAATGAAGCAGTTCTTTGAAGTGCATCAGGCGGAAGGTTCTTATGCGGGTGGTGTTCACTTTGAAATGACCGGTCGTAATGTCACCGAATGTGTCGGTGGTGCGCATGGCCTGACTGAAGAAGGGCTGTCCAGCCGTTATCACACTAACTGTGATCCGCGACTGAATGCAGACCAGGCTTTGGAACTGGCATTCCTGATTTCAGAAACACTGAAAGCCTGTCGTAAAACGATGGCTGCCTGATGTGTGATGCTGCCTGCCTTTTCTATAAAGGCTGGCAGCGGATATGGCGAATAAATTTTTTTTGACAGTTAATCTCTGATCATTACAATACGCCACATCTTCGGTGTGTAGCGCAGCCTGGTAGCGCACTTCCTTCGGGAGGAAGGGGTCGGAGGTTCGAATCCTCTCACACCGACCAGTATTTTCAGGGTCTGCAGCGTAAGCAGTTACTTCAATGTCTCCATTTTTTAACAAGAATATTAACAAGATCTCTCTGGATGGGGTTATTTGGTTCCCTCGTTAAACAACGGTTTCCGTATATAGTGGTTCTGTGCTGAGCGGGTTTTGTGCCCTGAAATATTCAAATCAGGTAGCGTCTTCAGTTTGTGCATCAGCCCCTTGTGATCCGACACACCTTTCGCCTTCATGTCTTTGTGAGTGAATCTTGATTCTTTTGGGATTACACCATTTCGTATCGCTTTTTTCATCAGGTCGGTTATCAGACCTTTCACTGAGTCATAGTCCTTGTATCCCTGTCCTCTGCTGGATTGTAGTAGGTGGGAACACTCGGGGTTCGGGCGGTTTTTAAGTAGCATGTCTACAGCCTTACGGAGGCGAGGTGTCCAGAGGGTAATTTCATCCAATGATCCTTTTTCCCGCTCTATTAACAAGCCTTCTTCGTAAGCGCATGCCAAACAGCATCTACAAAACATAATTTCAACGCCTGATACTGAAGCCTCCACTATTCCAGGAGGCAACATGTCAACTAAACGTCAGTTCTGGTTCCAGCATATTGAGGCCTGGCAACAAAGCCAGCTTTCTCAATCCGAATATGCCCGCCAGCACGGGTTGTCTATCAAATCCTTCAGTTATTATCGCCGTCGTTTCGTTCAGGAACATCAGCAGAGTCAGCAGGAACCCTCTGTTCCTTTACTGCCTGTGAGTGTGGTTCCTGAAGAGCCGGTCGGATCTCCGGCTCAAACGGTGCCAGGCATTACCCTGACCAGTCCGGGCGGGTTTCGTATTGAACTGGCTCCGGGGTTTGATTCGCAGGCTTTGCAGGCAGTTTTGCAACTACTGGAGGCTGCATGATCGGTGATACGGCGTCTCTCAAGGTTTATCTGGCACCGGGTATAACCGATATGCGTAAGTCCATTAATGGTCTTGCCCTGATCGTTAATGAAGTGCTGGCATTTGATCCGTTTTCAGAAAGCCTGTTTGTGTTCTGCAACCGGGGGCGTAACAAACTGAAAATCCTGCACTGGCAAACCAATGGCTTTTGGTTGTACTACCGGCGTCTTGAGAAGGGGCGCTTTAAATGGCCGACAACAGACTCACCGGAGCAAGCCGTCAATATCACCCGAAGGCAGCTGAACTGGCTGCTTGATGGTTTACCGGTCAACCCGAAAGGTGCACACCGGCCTATGCATCATCAGTCCGTGGTTTGATACGCATTGCAATAACCTGACGCAATGAAAAGACGACAGGTATTGTCGGATAATCACCACCATGAAGACTATCACCGTACCCGCCCAAACCTTCGAAGGCCTTCAGCTGAAAGTGACTCAGCTTGAAGCAAAACTGGCGTGGTACGAAGAACAGTTCCGCCTTCAAAAGCATCAGCAATTCGGGGCTTCCAGCGAACGCTTTGAGGGGCAGGGTCAGCTGTTCAATGAAACCGAGGTGCTGGCTGATGAGGAACCCAACGAACCTGACGTTGAACAGGTGCCCGCCCATGAACGCAGGAAACCGGTCAGAAAACCACTGTCGGAAGACCTGCCCCGTGAAATCATAGAAATCGACATTACTGACGAAGAAAAGCAGTGCGATGGCTGCGGTGGTGAACTCAGGGCGTTTGGTCATGAGACCAGCACCAAACTGGATATCGTGCCCGCACAGGTGAAGGTACTGGAGTTTCGTCGCCTGAAATACGCCTGTGCCTGTGAGTCCGGCGTGAAGACCGCCCCGGCACCCAAAATGCCGATTCCCAAAAGCATTTCAACACCCGGACTGCTGGCCTGGATCATTACTAGCAAATACGGCGATGCACTACCACTGTACCGTCAGGAGTTCATTCTCAAGCGCATGGGTGCCGAAATCACCCGTGCGACACTGGCTCAATGGATGATCCGGGTAGCGGATGTGCTGATGCCGCTTTATGAAGCCCTGTGCCAACACCTGGTCAGGCAGCCTTATGTGCAGGCAGACGAAACAACTTTGCAGGTGCTCAAAGAGCAAGACCGGCGCCCGCAGAGCAAGTCTTACATGTGGCTGTACCGAACCGGTGAGCAGCTCGGTTCTCCCGTTGTGCTGTACGATTACCAGACGGGGCGCGACCATGCATGCCCGTTGGCATTTCTGGAAGGGTTCAAAGGCTTCTTGCAGTGTGACGGGCATTCGGCCTATAAAACCCTGAGCAGCAAGCGACCGGAAATAGAGTTGATAGGTTGTATGGCGCATGCCCGCCGAAAATTCAAAGAAGCTCTGGACGTCATTCCGAAAAAGAAAGGTGACAACAGCCAAAAAATCAGCCGCCCGGCTCAGGCGTTGAACATGATCCGGCAACTCTACGCCATCGAGCGCCGGATAAAGGATAAAACGACAGAAGAGCGATACCGGGTGCGCCAGTGTGAAAGCCGCCCCATCATGGACAAATTCCGACAATGGTTGGAAAAACAGAAACCACGCATCCTGCCCGAAAGTAAACTGGGCAAAGCCATCACCTATGCCCTGAACCAGTGGCCGTACCTGTCGCGCTACCTCGATAGCGGTTTGGTAGAGATTGATAACAATGCGGCAGAGCGTTCAATCAAACCCTTTGTCATAGGGCGAAAGAACTGGACATTTGCTGACTCAGTGAAAGGCGCCAACGCGAGTGCGGTGCTGTACAGTCTGGTTGAAACGGCAAAAGCCAACGGGCTTGAACCCTATGCCTGGTTCCGCTACGTGCTGACTCAGCTCCCCCAGCTCGAAAAGGGAGCCAGGGTAGAGCATCTGCTGCCCATAAACCTCACCCCGGATGACTTGAAAGCGGTGGTGAACACCGGATATTGAAGAAGATAGTGAAAAAGCAGCATCGGCCTGCCCGTGCTCATTGTGACCATATCTTGCCCGGCACAAACGGCGGAGCCTGCGGATTCAAACCGGGACGGACTGGATGCTGAGGGCATGGTGGTTGTGAGAGTGGCTGCCCGGTATCCTTCGACTGAATATCAAGGTGCTGTAGCCTATCCAGTGCCTTGTGTTCGAGTTCACGCCATGCTTCCTGTTTTCGTGCCTGCTGCCGTGAAGTCTGAAGTATATTGGCACGCGCCCAGAATATTGTAGCTTGCTGCCCATCACCCATCACCCATCACCCATCACCCATCACCCATCATACGCAGAATATGTCCCTGCAAGCTCAGTGATTGCGGGGTTTCTTTTTCCTGGCGTGAACGTTTTACCAGCGCCATTGCTGCCTGTAAATTCTTATTCGTATCCGGTACCGACCCTGTAATGATTTCCCTGCATGCCAGGGTAAACCGGGTTACTGCGATCACATGGAATAGCTGCCAGTTGTGACTTGTGGCAAAAGCCTCCAACAGGATTGTGGCGAGTTGATCCGCTTTCGAGACGTTATCTGTTTGGTGGTCCAGACACGCCAGCAACCCCAGCTCAATCTGGAGATGGCCGCAAAAGTCAGTCGGCGGCTGGTGCTTGCGTTGGTTCTCCTGTTGGCGCAGCTGCCGGAACAGCCCCTCGGCTTCGGTTAGCTTACCTGCTTCCTGTAAACACCGAGCCAACCCCAGCTCAATCTGGAGATGGCCGCAAAAGTCAGTCGGCGGCTGGTGCTTGCGTTGGTTCTCCTGTTGGCGCAGCTGCCGGAACAGCCCCTCGGCTTCGGTTAGCTTCTCAACATCGCCGGTTAAATCCAGACAGGTTGCCAACCCCAGCTCAATCTGGAGATGGCCGCAAAAGTCAGTCGGCGGCTGGTGCTTGCGTTGGTTCTCCTGTTGGCGCAGCTGCCGGAACAGCCCCTCGGCTTCGGTTAGCTTACCCATTCCCTGTTTAGTTCTGGCGATTCCTATTTTTAAATAAATGTTCTCAGGAGCTTGTCGGGATAAACTGGAAAATAAACTCAATGCTTGGGGATAGTTTTTCTTTTTTAAGAAATCCCAGGCTGCCTCTTCTCTTTCTCCTGCTGAAATACAAAAAGTAATCAAAAAGGCAATGACAGCTTTTATTAATCTGTTCATCAGCTATATGAGATAACAATGAATAATTTGTCTGTATGAAGAGTGGTGTAGTGTTTGAAATTATAGATGTGGTATCAGTGTCGTTTGAGGCATGTTGCAAACAATAATCAGAGTTGTGCTGTTATTGGTAGATGGCTTTCGTCGTGCGCTCACCCTTCTTCCAGTACATGCCGGTCAATGGTCATTTTGATAATTTCACACATCCGGGCGCGGCAAATGTAGCCTATCTCTAACAGTGCATAGGCGCGGGGGCTAGCAATTTCCAGAACCGGATAATAATCTTCGTCGGTAACATAACGCTTACTTTTTCCACTCGCTTCACCGGTGATATTGCTGCATGGATTATTCGGCAGCCCCCGGTTATATTGAATTCCGTTCTTCCAGGCGTTGCGGATAATTTTTAAATGCAGGGTACGTTTATGTTTGGTGTCCAGCTTGTCGAGGTAATGACGGAGAGTAACAGTATCAATATGCTCTAAGGGGACGTTGCCAAAAAAATTGTAAGGAGCAGCAACAGGCGTTTCAAGAATTTGTGGGATAATCCATTTCGACCAGTCTTTCTTAGTACTTTCTACCAATTTTTCAAAGGCGTGTGATTTCTGGTATTCACCTAGTAACCATTCAAGATTTCGGTGATTTTTTTCATGTGGCTGCTGATAGCGCTGCCATAATACATACACAGGTTCGTCTGCTGAACATAGCTTGATATCTTTGCCCCTGATAATTTTCTCGTTGAATACTCCCAAGTATGGGCGGTAAATATACCAGTGGTTAACAACGTAAACATATTTGGGCAACTGCTGGGTTGCCCGGCTTCGGCGAGTTGACATTATAAGAATACCGGTTTTTTTGTAACTATTCAGCACCCTCACAATAAGCTGGTATTTTCGTGATTTTGTGTCATTTTCAAATACAGTTCTTCTCTGACCAACGCTTGTTATGAGTCAACTTGATCCCGAGTTTCAGATTATCGTCACCCTCCTTGCTATCGTAAATGATCAGCAAGAGCAGATCGGTGGCCTGGGCGATCAGGTAGCGAAACTGGAAACAGAAAATAAGGAACTCGCGGACAGACTCAACATCAACAGCCGGAACAGCAGTAAGCCTCCCTCTACAGACGGTTATGCAAAGCCTGCTGCCAAACAGAAAGACTCATCTGCCACGGTGGAGGGTGAGCCACAAGACGACAAACCTAACCCAAAAAGCTTACGACAGAGGTCTGGTCGAAAGCCCGGCGGTCAGAAAGGTCACAAAGGTTCAACGCTTCAGCAAGTCGCTGACACTGACCGCACCCAATATCACCCGGTTATAGACTGTGAGAAGTGCCATCAGTCCCTGCACTCTGCAAACATTGCCAAGTTGGTTGAAAGGCAAGTATTTGAACCGGGTCGTTTTGGTCACTTTGAAGTGACAGCCCATGTGGCCGAAATCAAAGAGTGCCGCTGCGGTCACATGACACAAGCCCGTTTCCCTGAAGGAGTTGATGCTCACGTGCAGTATGGACCGGTGACTCAGGCGCTGGCCGTGTATCTTTGTCAGTATCAACTTATACCTTGCAAGCGTGCCTCCCAGTTCTTCATGGATATTTTCGGATTGGAAGTCAGTCCGGGTTCCATCTGCACCTTCCAGAGCAATGCTTATGACCGGTTAGCCAGCACTGAGCAGGCAATTAGTGACGCCCTTAAGGTTGAACCCATTGCAGGCGCTGATGAAACAGGCATGAGAGTAGCCGGAGCGCTGTGGTGGATGCATGTCCTGCGTACTGACAAGTGGACGTACTATCATCTGGACTTGAGTAAAGGACATTCCGCCATAGAGACGATGGGTATTTTGCTGACCTTTGCCGGGATACTGGTTCATGACCACTACAAGGTTTACTTCCGCTATGCTGCGGCTCATGTACTCTGCAATGCCCACCACCTGAGGGAGTTACAGGGTGTCGTTGATCGCGACTGCAACTATCTTGCGGCTCGTCTTCAGCGGCTGCTGAGACTGGCCTGTCACCTCAGCAATGGTTTTAGAAAGCTGGGAATGAAGGCGATGCCGGAATCCATCCGCCAGCGTATCTCTTCACTGTTCGAGCGAACAGCAAAAAGGGCGCAAGCGGAAGAAGCCGACTATATGGAACGAGTACGGCAACGGTTGGGGCGTGACAAAGTCAAGAATACGAAAGCGTTCAACTTGTTTAAGCGGTTGGTGGAGTACAAGGACGAAACTTTGAGGTTCATGACCGACCTCAACATCCCCTTCGACAATAATGGCAGCGAACAAGACATCAGAAATGGCAAGGTGAAGCAAAAAATATCGGGCTGCATCAGAAGCGAGGAAGGGGCGAAATGGTATTGCCGAATACGAAGTTATGTTTCATCTGCGAGAAAG
>CBDHDU010000025.1:0-12069 GCA_965261725.1 Endozoicomonadaceae bacterium
CAACGGTGCGCCAAGCCTTATTAGACGGAACTTACAGACCTTCTCCTGTACTCCGAAAGGCCATCGAAAAGCCGGACGGTGGAGAACGGCTGCTGGGAATTCCAACGGTACAAGACAGAGTGATCCAGCAAGCCATAGCGCAAGTGCTGTTACCGTTCTTTGATCCGAAGTTTTCCGAAAGCAGCGTGGGTTTTAGGCCAAAACGGTCTGCACACGACGGAGTCCGACAGGTTAAGCAATCCATAAAGGACGGTTATCAATATGCGGTGGACGTTGATCTGAGTAAATTCTTTGATACGGTGAACCACGATATATTGATGTCCAGAGTCGCTCGTAAGATTCAGGACAAACGCCTCTTAAAGCTGATTGGCTATTGCCTTCGGGCAGGTGTCGTTGTTGAAGGACACTGCTACCCCACGACAGTCGGCGTTCCTCAGGGAGGTCCACTGTCACCATTATTGTCGAACATCGTTCTTGATGATCTGGACAAGGAGCTGGAAAAGCGAGGCCATCGTTTTACACGCTATGCAGATGACTTTGTCATTCTCGTAGGCAGTGAGCGAGCGGGGCAGAGAGTGATGAACAGCATCACCCGCTTCCTTGCGCGCAAACTGAAACTGAAGGTAAACACTGAGAAGAGCAAAGTGGTTAAATCAACCCAATGCGAATTTTTGGGATTTACCTTCACAGGGAAGAAAATTCGATGGTCGGACAAAACCCTGCACCGCTTTAAGCAAAAGATACTCCGTCTGACTGGTCACAGTTGGGGAGTATCGATGGCCTATAGGATGCGAAAGCTGGCGGAATATATCCGTGGCTGGATGGGTTATTTCCAACTGTCCGAATTTTACAGGCCACTTCCGTTATGTAACTGCTCAAAATTCGTAGGCGAGTCAACACGCTGACATCAAAACTTTGTCCTTCGGAATCGGGCATAATCAAGTCTATGAACTCGCCTACAATTTCAGACCCTGAAACAGAAGTCAGCGAACTCAAGGCTCTTGTCAGCACGCTACTCGACAAAATCAATAAGCTGACAGCCGAAAATACCGCCCTGCGCGAGGAAATCCGGCACCTTAAAAAACTCAAGGGGCAACCAAAAATTCGCCCGAACAAAAAAACGTCGGAAGACGTTGAAAATAAGGACAGTCAGTCAACGTCGCCAGCTGAAACGCCACCCAGGAGCAAACGTTCCCGATCACCGGAACCGGGTCGCACAGCCAAGCCTTCTCCTTCTTCTGTTCGTGAGGAAATTTGCCCGGCAGCGGGTGTACAGGATAACTGGAAGCGCAAAGGCTATCAGGATTTTACCCATGTTGATGTGAATCTGGAGTTCACGACAACACGCTACCGTCGCGAAGTATGGCTTACCCCTGAAGGTCAGACTGTCATTGCACCGTTGCCTATCCATATAAAAGGTCGCTTCGGTGATAACCTCAGATCCATGGTGCTGGATCTTTATCATTCCTGTAGTGTTACCCAACCGTTGTTGCTTGACTGGTTGCACAGCCATGGCTGCCCAATCTCTGAGGGCAAACTCAATGCCTTACTGACGCAGGGGCATGAGCTGTTTCATCAGGAGCGGGAAGATATTCTCGAAACAGGTATTGCCTGTCCCCTTATGCTGCTTGTAGACGACACAGGTGCTCGACATGATGGAAAAAACGGCTATTGCACGGTAATCGGTAACGACACTTTTACCGTATTTTCTTCAACCGACAGCAAAAGCCGCATTAATTTCCTGACCCTGCTTCAGGGAAAGCGTCGCTCTCATATCCTGAACCCGGCTGCACTCAGTTATATGAAGCAGGTAGAAATGGCTGACAGGTGGATTGATACCTTGTCTGCTTATGGGGAAATCCACTTTCTGAACGAAGCTGCCTGGAAAGCCTTTCTGGATGACCATAAACTCTTTGCCAAAGAGCAGCGTCGTAAAGCGACAGAGGCTGTTCTCAAGGCAGGCCTGTTAAACAACGGCTGCCCTGAAGCCATGGTCATCCACAGTGACGGTGCCCGGCAGTTTGAACATTCCCTGTGCTGGTTCCATGCCAGCCGCCCACTGGCAAAGCTGATCCCTGCCAATAAGCAGGAACGGGCTGCCCGTGACTGGATGGAAAAGCAGTTCTGGCATATACCCATGATCATTGAAGTTGCTTGATTTTCCAGCCGATTTTCAACATTGTACGAACATGCCGAAAATCACCCTGACAGCCCAACAAAAAGTAGCCTTGGAATCTCGCCACAAAACATCGCGAGATGCACGGGAGTGTGATCGTATCAAGGCTGTTTTGCTCAGGTCTGAAGGGTGGTCACCGTCTGCTATCGCTCAGGCATTGAGAAAAAGTGAATACACTATTTGTCGCCATCTGGACGCCTATCTGGAAAAGGAAAAGCTCAGGCCGGAGAACGGGGGGAGTGAAAGCCGCCTGAGTGATGAGCAAACTCGGCAACTGGTCGAACACCTTTCTGAATATACTTACGCACACGTCCATCAGATCGTCGCCTATATTACCGATCGCTGGGGTATCAAATATACCGTATCAGGCCTGAACAAGTGGCTGCACCAAAAAGGCTTTACCTACAAAAAGCCAAAGGGCGTACCGCACAAGGCTGATGTTGATAAGCAGGCTGGTTTTGTGGAGCACTATGAAGCCTTGAAAGCCACGCTACCAGAGGACGAGGTGATACTATTCATGGATGCGGTACACCCGACACAAGCGACCAAAATCACTTCCGGGTGGATTCGAAAAGGGATTGATAAAATCATTAATACGACAGGTAGCCGTACTCGGCTGAACATTATCGGTGCGATTGATCTGGACAATATTGAAGCTGCTGTTTTCGGTCAATTTGATACGGTTAACAGTGAAGCGGTTACCGAGTTTTTCAAGAAAGTTCGGGATAACTATTCATCCATGAACGTTATTCACATGGTGCTTGATGGTGCCGGTTACCATCGTTCACAGGAGGTAGTGAAAGAGGCGGAAGAGCTGGGAATAAAGCTTCATTACCTCCCCCCTTACAGTCCAAACCTGAACCCCATTGAGCGATTATGGAAGGTGATGAATGAGTATGCCCGGAATAATGAATACTTCGCTCAGGCAAAAGAATTCCGGGAAAAGATTAATCATTTTCTGGACGTGACATTGCCCGAAATCGGTTCTTCCTTGGGCAGTAGGATTAACGATAATTTCCAGCGGTTAAATCCGGCATCTTGAATTCACTCAGGTATATATACGACGATATTGAGACCTATTGCCAAGCGCCGACAACCATACGGACATACGGAAGGCGCAGATTGAACAGGATTTTAATCACTGGGTGGCGACACAGTCTGACTATCCTGACCTTCGTGCTGTCCTGGGTAAGCTTCACCGGGCACGGGAGGAGTTATTGCTGACACTAAAGTATCCATGGCTGCCACTTCATAATAACCTGAGTGAGCGGCAAATCAGGGAGTACGTGAAACGACGAAAGATCAGTGGTGGCACTCGAAGTCATCTCGGTCAGCGTTGCCGGGATACATTTGCAAGCCTGAAAAAAACATGCAGGCTGCACGGCATATCCTTCTCCAACTATCTAAAAGATAGAATCTGCGGAACCCAGATGATTCCCAGACTGTCAGACGTGGTGCGGGATAAATCTGCCCGGCTCATGGGTGATGCCGCCTACGGATTTTGAGCAGTTACATCGCAAACATATTCATTAGCAATGAAGGGTAACTGCTCGTTCTTTGCTGTCAACGCCATGTAATTGAAAGCTCATTTTACTTAAATCAATTCCGAGAACAGCTACCTGATCTTTCTGGCTAACTCCTGTTTTGTTATGATTACCCATGGTTCGCTCCGTTTCTTATTTGAATGATGTTCGCACAACTCATTCATAATGGCTCATTTGAAGCCGATTTGGGAGCGGGGCGGACCATTCCATTAGGTCTTGCATTGTGCATGGCCTAGCCCGGCGCTAACATGAAGATTGCCTACCTACAGCATACAAGTCAGGCACTCCAAACCTCGGAATCAAGTCTTGAATCTTGACCCAACCCCCATCAACCGCCCAAAAAACGAAGCATTCCGCACCGTCTCCACCGCCTGTTCTGCAGGCGGCTCCGCCATCATCTCCGTAACCTTCTGCCGGAAAGTATCAATATCCCCGGTTTCCTCCATATAGTTCATCAACTGCTCCACCCGCTTGCCGTACATCTCCCGGTATTTAGTGCCAAGGTATTCCGCCGCATCCACCAATGCCTGCATGTCTGCCCGGTGTGCGGCACGTTTTTGAGTGAGAGTTGAAATCTCTGAAAACTCCGGCGGCAGTTCCGGTGCCCCTTTGCCGGAAGGCGGCAGTGGACTGCTTTGTTTTTTCTTCCAGCCCGCACCGTAAATTTCGGTGATGTAATCTTCTGTCGGTTCATAACCGAGGGTACTGATCTTATTGTCCCGTTCGGCTCGCGCCATCAGGTCTTCTTCCGGCTCGGTGTTGCGCCAGACGCGGGGTGGGTTAGCGTTGGGGAAGTTCCACTCGGTGAGCCATGTTACTACTTGCCGGTTGAAGCTCTCGCAGACCAGATCAGCATCGCTCTTGATAACCGATTGCAGCACATTTTGGTGGACTTCGGCCTGACTGCGGCTGCTGCCATCATCGGTGGTCATGGTCTGGCTCAGGATGATCTTGCTGATCGCCTTGTCCATACGCTGGCAGAGTGTTTCATAGTCAGCGGTGCCGGATCGTGCAGCTTCGATCAGTTCGATGACCACGTTGTCGGGTATTACAATACCGCTGTCGCTCTGGATCGCATCCAGTGCCGCCAGTGCCTTGTCATGCTCGATGGGGTCTTGCGCCTGTCCCGGTGGCAGCTTGGCAGCAGCGGTGGGCATACCGAACTTTTCCAGAAAGATCAGCCAGAACTTGACGCCGTTGCGCTTGAAAAATGTCGGCCAGTACAGGTAGTGAGCAAGGCCGAGGTCATAGGGGTTGTCATTGTGGTCAGCTCCGGCGCTGAACACCCAGAACTTATTGTCTGGCAAATGTTCGCCATGCGGGTTGTCCACGGTGATCAGTCGCAGGTCGCCATCAAGGTCAAACCGGAAGCGTGAACGCTCACGCACTTTGATATCGTCCAGCGTGATACGACTGCCGTCGGTTGCCCACAGGCATTCTGCTACTGCGTAGCCATAGTAGATACCGAATAGCATTTTATCGGTGGTATCGTCAAAGCGGATGTTTTGCAACTGTTCCCGGATGAAGTCAGCCGCGGCTTTGTCTTCGCTGCTTTCACTGGCTGGCTCCACTTCCCACTCAGCTTGTGTGACCGCCAGTCGGCGCTGCTGGAAGCAAGGCTTAACCTGATCGTCCCTGAGCAGCTCATCGTAGAGCCGCATGTCCCGGCCTCGCTGTTGCAAGACACTGTCAGGGTTCTCCAGCAGCATACTGGTGTAGGCGTTAGCCATGCGGATGCCGTGATCTGCTTTTGCGATTTCGCCGAGTGTGGGCTTCCCTGCCATTTTTAAAGTACCTTCAGTCTTTCCAGTAAATATCAATCATGATTTGTCTTAACGTCACCATGACTATTTTATAAGCAATGCCGTACACAATTTTGATCTGGTTTTCGTTTAAATCAGGGTTTGCCTTTATGATTTCCGGCATTAATTTTTCTGCCAGAAGTTTCCTTGCTACACGGTTTGCCAAAGGACGATCTTCGCTCATGTCCTGCAAGACTTCCTCGGGAACATAAGTAATGATCCAAAAATAAAGAGGCCCCTGTGCAAAAACATATGGAATGTTAGAGAGCGAAAGGGTTAATCCACAAAGTATATTTAAAGCCAGTGACTTTATGAACACTGATGACCACCTCTAGAAACCGCTAAAATCATTACCGCCTCGGACAGCCCCATAGCCTCTGTTACTGTCGATAGCGTTCTGCTGCTCGTCAAAGGCCGCCATACCCACCCGCTTTCTGCCGCTGGAGGCATGGTCGAAGCTGGCCTGATTTTCATGCGCCCATTTTAAAAACTGGCTGGTGCTGTCCACTTGGTCATCGTGGGGTGCCAGTGGGAAAATGGTCAGCTCGATTTCATAGTCCAGCGTCCACGCTGCGACCTCTGGCAAAAAGACCATGCCTGCTTCGAACAGGCTAGTACATGGTTTCAATACGATTGATGTCTGACAAGGAAGAGCGCCTGCTCTTAAGGCATGATGTCCATTTTTTACTCATGCCAGTCAAATACCACATCCGCCTTTCCAGTGAAGAACAGCATAACCTAAAGCAAATTGTTCAAGCCGATAAGATTGCACGACATAAGCGTACCCATGCTCAAATTCTTCTCGCCCTTGATGAAAATGGTCCCGCTTTAAGTGAAGCTGCCGCTGCGGATGTTTGCGTCGTTTCTATACCCACCATTCAAAGAGTTCGTAAGCGCTGTGTTGAAGAAGGACTTGGGATTGCGGTTGAGAGCAAGTTTAGCCGCAAGGGGCGTCGCCGAAGCCTTGATGGTGAGCAGCACGCCCACCTCATTGCCCTGACCTGCTCTGAACCACCAGAAGGAAGAACCCGATGGACGCTGGGATTACTCGCAGACAAACTGGTTGAACTGGAAGTGGTTGATATGATATGGCAAGAGTTTTCCGGACACTTTTTTACGCTGCCTCGGCAAGCTGTTGTTCATACTTGAACGGTGCAAGGTAGCCGTTAGTTGAGTGCTTTCTCTGGCGGTTGTAATACACTTCAATGTACTCAAATATGGCCTGCTGAGCCTCTTCTCTAGTCTGGAAGTCTTCATGATGAATCAGCTCAGTTTTCAGTGTGTGGAAGAAGCTTTCAGCCACCGCATTATCCCAGCAATTACCTTTGCGGCTCATGCTACAGACAAACTCATTTTCGCCCAACAACTTCTGGTAGCACTCTGAGACATACTGGCTGCCCCGATCGCTATGCACCAGCAAGCCAGCTTTTGGTCTGCGCTTCCACATAGCCATCTGCAGAGAATCTGTCACCAGCGTCGCTGTCATCCTGCTACTCATGGACCAGCCCACAACAGCCCGTGAGCACAGGTCAATGAAGACGGAGAGGTAGAGCCAACCTTCCCGGGTTGGGATATACGTAATATCGCCGGTGTAGGCCTGGTCAGGCTGCTCCCGGTGGAAGTCACGCTTCAGTATGTTGTCAGCCACCGGCTTGTTGTGGCTTGAGTTCGTTGTCGCCTTGAATTTACGTTTGGTCTTACAAACCAGGTCTTCCTCTCTCATCAGACGAGCCACGCGCTTACGGCTGACGGTTTTACCCAGATCAGCAAGGTCATTTTTAATACGGCGTGCCCCATAGCGCTGACGGTGTTTTTCGTGAATCTCCCGAATGTCTGCCTTCAATGCCTGATCCTCCTGAGAACGCTTGGATACCGGGCGAGAGAGCCACTCATAGTAGCCACTACGGGATACCGACATGACCCGGCACATCGCTGAGAGGCTGAATGGCTCCCGGTTATCACTGATGAACTGAAACTTCAGTGACACTCTTTGGCAAAGAAGGCGGCCGCCTTTTTTAATATGGCTCGCTCTTCTTTCAGTCTGGCGTTCTCTTTGCGCAAACGCTTGAGTTCGTCGTATATATGCTCATCGTTCTTCTGAGGCTTACTGGTAGCCTTAGGACGGTGATACTTAGCAATCCAGGTGTGCAGGGTGTTAGCGTTCACCTCAAGCTCTCTGGCTGTTTCTGTCACCGGTTTATCAGACTCTACAGCCAGTTTTACTGCAGATTCCTTGAACTCAGCTGTATATGTTTTCGTTTTCTTTTCTGACATTTGGACACACCTTAATGGGCTGCAATATTACCCGTGTTTGTGTGTCCGGAGAACTATAACCACTTCAGCTTTACGACGCTGCTCTTTGGCAAAGAGTTTATGGTCATCCAGAAAGGCTTTCCAGGCAGCTTCGTTCAGAAAGTGGATTTCCCCATAAGCAGACAAGGTATCAATCCACCTGTCAGCCATTTCTACCTGCTTCATATAACTGAGTGCAGCCGGGTTCAGGATATGAGAGCGACGCTTTCCCTGAAGCAGGGTCAGGAAATTAATGCGGCTTTTGCTGTCGGTTGAAGAAAATACGGTAAAAGTGTCGTTACCGATTACCGTGCAATAGCCGTTTTTTTCATCATGTCGAGCACCTGTGTCGTCTACAAGCAGCATAAGGGAACAGGCAATACCTGTTTCGAGAATATCTTCCCGCTCCTGATGAAACAGCTCATGCCCCTGCGTCAGTAAGGCATTGAGTTTGCCCTCAGAGATTGGGCAGCCATGGCTGTGCAACCAGTAAAGCAACAACGGTTGGGTAACACTACAGGAATGATAAAGATCCAGCACCATGGATCTGAGGTTATCACCGAAGCGACCTTTTATATGGATAGGCAACGGTGCAATGACAGTCTGACCTTCAGGGGTAAGCCATACTTCGCGACGGTAGCGTGTTGTCGTGAACTCCAGATTCACATCAACATGGGTAAAATCCTGATAGCCTTTGCGCTTCCAGTTATCCTGTACACCCGCTGCCGGGCAAATTTCCTCACGAACAGAAGAAGGAGAAGGCTTGGCTGTGCGACCCGGTTCCGGTGATCGGGAACGTTTGCTCCTGGGTGGCGTTTCAGCTGGCGACGTTGACTGACTGTCCTTATTTTCAACGTCTTCCGACGTTTTTTTGTTCGGGCGAATTTTTGGTTGCCCCTTGAGTTTTTTAAGGTGCCGGATTTCCTCGCGCAGGGCGGTATTTTCGGCTGTCAGCTTATTGATTTTGTCGAGTAGCGTGCTGACAAGAGCCTTGAGTTCGCTGACTTCTGTTTCAGGGTCTGAAATTGTAGGCGAGTTCATAGACTTGATTATGCCCGATTCCGAAGGACAAAGTTTTGATGTCAGCGTGTTGACTCGCCTACGAATTTTGAGCAGTTACTTTGCGATTTTGCTTTCAATAGTTTCCATCAATACTGTGGACAGTTTTTCGAGAACTCAACATTGATGCACCAAGGCTTGCACCGCAAGGGCTAGGATTTAATTGCAAGTTTGGGGTTTCTCAGACCTGCTAAAAAGTATCCTATGCACTGAAACCCTTGGTATTACTGGGGAAAAAGTGTCCACAGTATTGTTCCATAGAACTCTGAAAAAATATATTGGATTTGAGTTGTGCTGATAGCGCCTAACCGCCTGCTTCGGGCACGTCGGGTGGAGGGGCGAAGCCCCGGAACGAACTGGAAGTTTTGTTATGTCACGTAGTGGCTAGTGCTTTAGTTTTTCTTTCTTTGTATTCGTTAAATGCTAACAGTTTTGAAAAGTGATCATGAATATTATGACCCGTAATGTATCAATACTGTGGACAGTTTTTCGAGAACTCAACATTGATGCTAGGGCAAAAACATGATCATTTTTTGATCAGTTGTTGCCAAGGCTTTTAACCCCTGAAAGAGTAGAATACCTACTTTTTCATGATCAATACCGCTCTGCTATCTCGCTTTGAAACCTTCACTGACTCCCGAGACCCCAAAAAAGTGACCCACGTTTTGGCCGAGGTCATATTTATGGCAACCTGTGCCATTCTCTGCGGGGCAGACGACTGGAATAGTATGAGAATGTTCGCCCTGACACGGAAAGAGTGGTTCCGCAAGCATCTCTCCCTTCCCGGCGGCATTCCGTGTACCATGACCTTCAATCGTCTTTTCAGATCGCTTGACCCAGAAGAGTTCCGGATGATTTTTGCTGCCTAGATGAGAGATGTCATGACAGGCCTCGAGCTGTCAGATAGTCGAGTGGTCGCGCTGGACGGTAAGACAGTAAAAGGCTCAGCCTGGAACAAGGGCAAAGATGCTATTCATATGGTTAATGCCTGGTGTACCGAAGTCGGCTTGTCTCTCGGGCAGTATAAGGTTGACTCTAAGTCGAATGAAATAACGGCGATTCCCGAACTGCTGAAATTGCTGGAACTCACAGGTAGCCTGGTCACTATCGACGCGATGGGGTGCCAGAAAAAGATAGCTGATGCCATCCTGAAGAAAGATGCAGATTACCTGCTGGCGGTAAAAGGCAACCAGAAAAAACTCTATGGTGAAGTGACTCGCCTGTTTGATCAGTATTGGCAAGATAACCCGGCAGATGCTCCTTCTGCCCGGTTTGCAGAAACAGATGAATACGCCCATGGTCGTGGAGAACATCGCCGCTGCTGGGCTGTACAGGACATAGAGCAGTTTCCGGTAGCCGCCAGCTGGAACGCGAAAACAATTGCCGTTGTACAGTTAGATTGTCGGAAAAAGAATAAAGGTGAAACCCTGCTACGCTATTTTATCTCCAGCCGACAGCTCTCAGCTGAAGAGATTCTGCAAGCCACTCGTATGCATTGGCGAGTGGAAAATCAGCTTCATTGGGTGATGGATGTTGCATTTGATGAAGATCGCTGCCGAGCCCGAAAGGATAATACAGCTGAGAATCTGGCCATTACTCGTCAGGTGACTCACAACCTCCTGAAAATGGATACAACTGTAAAAGGCGGGATCAAGAACAAGCGTAAGAACTGCGGCTGGGATATAAACCACATGGAGAATGTATTGGGGTTGTTCAAAAAATGATCATGTTTTTGCCCTGACATTGATGCACCAAGGCTTGCACCGCAAGGGCTAGGATTTAATTGCAAGTTTGGGGTTTCTCAGACCTGCTAAAAAGTACCCTATGCACTGAAACGTAAGCGCATGCCAAACAGCATCTACAAAACATAATTTCAACGCCTGATACTGAAGCCTCCACTATTCCAGGAGGCAACATGTCAACTAAACGTCAGTTCTGGTTCCAGCATATTGAGGCCTGGCAACAAAGCCAGCTTTCTCAATCCGAATATGCCCGCCAGCACGGGTTGTCTATCAAATCCTTCAGTTATTATCGCCGTCGTTTCGTTCAGGAACATCAGCAGAGTCAGCAGGAACCCTCTGTTCCTTTACTGCCTGTGAGTGTGGTTCCTGAAGAGCCGGTCGGATCTCCGGCTCAAACGGTGCCAGGCATTACCCTGACCAGTCCGGGCGGGTTTCGTATTGAACTGGCTCCGGGGTTTGATTCGCAGGCTTTGCAGGCAGTTTTGCAACTACTGGAGGCTGCATGATCGGTGATACGGCGTCTCTCAAGGTTTATCTGGCACCGGGTATAACCGATATGCGTAAGTCCATTAATGGTCTTGCCCTGATCGTTAATGAAGTGCTGGCACTTGATCCGTTTTCAGAAAGCCTGTTTGTGTTCTGCAACCGGGGGCGTAACAAACTGAAAATCCTGCACTGGCAAACCAATGGCTTTTGGTTGTACTACCGGCGTCTTGAGAAGGGGCGCTTTAAATGGCCGACAACAGACTCACCGGAGCAAGCCGTCAATATCACCCGAAGGCAGCTGAACTGGCTGCTTGATGGTTTACCGGTCAACCCGAAAGGTGCACACCGGCCTATGCATCATCAGTCCGTGGTTTGATACGCATTGCAATAACCTGACGCAATGAAAAGACGACAGGTATTGTCGGATAATCACCACCATGAAGACTATCACCGTACCCGCCCAAACCTTCGAAGGCCTTCAGCTGAAAGTGACTCAGCTTGAAGCAAAACTGGCGTGGTACGAAGAACAGTTCCGCCTTCAAAAGCATCAGCAATTCGGGGCTTCCAGCGAACGCTTTGAGGGGCAGGGTCAGCTGTTCAATGAAACCGAGGTGCTGGCTGATGAGGAACCCAACGAACCTGACGTTGAACAGGTGCCCGCCCATAAACGCAGGAAACCGGTCAGAAAACCACTGTCGGAAGACCTGCCCCGTGAAATCATAGAAATCGACATTACTGACGAAGAGGCGTTGAAATTATGTTTTGTAGATGCTGTTTGGCATGCGCTTACATTGAATCGCCATCAGATTGAGTTTTTTTCCAAAGATTAGGCGCTGAGATTAAGGCATTAAGGGAAATATCAATACTAATAAATGAAAAACGATCAAGCTGTGAGTTCCATGAATTTGCAGACCGTTTTGGATGTTGAAAATTGCGATGGCCTAATTCTGAGCTACCAACGCCACTGA
>CBDHDU010000026.1:0-36844 GCA_965261725.1 Endozoicomonadaceae bacterium
TTGCAGCACACAAACTTAAAAAACATGTTCTGGCTCGAAACTTACTGGCTATGGCAGAAGAGAAAAGTATTGAATATAACGATGAAGCGCTATACAGAGCAGTCAAAAGACAGGAGGCGACCGTAACGGGAGATGGCGGGAACTATAAAAAAGCAATATCTATATTCAGAACACTTTACCCAGCGGCAGCACCTGTCAGAAAAAGAACAGTTGACTATATCAATACTCTTATCTCCAGAATAAAGACTTCTGGTGTATATGATAAAATCGAGTTGGAAACGTTCATCACATGGTGCAACTCTCTGCAAGTCGTCGAAGACACGAAAGGTAATCTTCGACAACTTGGTTACACAACTTCGGGGCTATTGACGGTTACAGAATCACACCACCCGCAGAAGGCACGTCCACCGGCTTGGCCGCAGGAACGGTTGCCTTGCCTTCATAAGGACTGGCTGTTGCATTGCCCGGACGGACAATAAAGCCTTTCTTGATATGTCCCGGATTACCGTCTATCAGTTCGGCATAGGACATTTTCACGGTCACATTGGTTACCCGAATGGTTGCCACCCGGCTTTCACTTCGCCCCAGAGACTCTTTGGTATACGGGTCACGGATCACTTCACCCAGCGCAAACACATTGAAGTGACTACCCACTTTCATGGTTTTGCCGCCCTGATTAAGCAATACCTGTCCGCTATTCATGCCCACAACACGCATTGGGAAGATATTGCCGAGCGCATCGCCGGAAATACGACGAGCGACCTGCAAGCCAAAGCTGTCAGCTGACTTCTCATTATATTCAACCGTCACCGTATCAGACCATTTCACCTGACGGGTCGCAACCAGAATAATCTGATAGTTCACCACTGCCTGCGCCTGGCGTTTGGTTTCCCCGGTCAGACTCTGTGTTACCATACGATCAGAGGCGGATACGATTTCACCGACAAGGATATAATCCAGCCCTAACATCTGCCCCAGCTTGGCTTTTTCTTTGGCAGGGGTATCGTCACTTTCCCAGATTGCCTTTTCCTTGTAATAGGCGGCATTCTCGGAACGATCCAATACTGCAAAGCGGCGGCTCTGGGTGAACAGGTCTTCCAGTTCGCGGGTCAGTTCGCTACCGAAGCGACGATTGCCGCTGAATGGCAATACTGCCAGCTTGCGACGGTTTTCTGTCGATAAGCCAACCTGCTTGTATTTCTCAACATTCACTGTCGCACTGATTTCACAACCTTGTGACGAATCATTGCGGTCAGTAATTTCATAGCTGTTGATAACACCTTTAGTCCCAATTTCGGTGGCACTGGATACGGCACTGGTAATTTCCCGATCCTTATTAGTACGCACACTCGCCATTGAACTCAGCTGCTGACTGCTCAGGCTTACACCATAAACCTGTCGTACTGATTCTGTCAGCGCCCGGTTAAGTGCCGTTTCACAGTCAGGTCCACTGCCCTGAACATCAACATATTTTGGAACCGCCTGGGCGGCGCTGGCACCTGCCAGCAAGACCACCGCAACGGTTTTTAAAAGTCGGTTAAATTTTCGCATGCAGACAACCTCAGAAATCGAATTCCATCAGATCCATGCTTTCGTTGGATGCTGCTGAAGGTGCTGCCTGCTGTTTTGGCTTCGGTGCTGCCTGAGGCGTTTTAACCTTATCCTTCTTGATGGCGCGAATCATCTGTTCACGCTGCGGACGCCATGCCAGTACCACACCATTGACTTCTTTACCGGTTACCGCGTGCTTAACGCTCCAGCGATAGGCTTCTTCAATACCTACCAAACCTTTAACGGAAGATGTCAGCTTGGAGGACTGATCAATATCTTTCAGGATACGCGTCACAGTTTCTTCTGCGGTTTCAGTTTCACCATCAACCAGACGTGCAGTTTTAACTTTCTGTTTTTCCTGGCCGGTGGTCACATTACGCTGCGTTGTACCCTGCAGGTTGTACAGCTCAGAGATATGGGCGTATGCATTACTTTCCGCTTCCATATAGGAGAAATCACGGTAATCAAGGCACTCATCCGGATCCATCACATCACAGTCATTACCCGCCTGACCGAACGACAGAATCATTGGATAACCCTGATCATCTGTCATCACCTGCGCACCGAACAGATACATCAGTTTTTCTTTATTGGCGTGCAGGAAAGAACCGGGCTCAGGACCGCGGCGCACAGGATCAGGCTGAACATTGCCTTTGGATGCACGCAGTTCAGACAGCTTCTGTCGCATTTTTACAGAAGTACGAATAACAACGGCAACGGCTGTACGACCGGTGGTATCAGTTTCTTCAAACATTTTCACCACTGGCGCGCCGCTGATTTCCGCTTTGGAACGGGTCGTCACGGTATTGGCGATGGCTTTTTTCATCATCACCTTACGCTTTTCCGGAGGCGCAGCGTTGTATTCAACCGGGTCAACACCGGCTTCCTGCAGCGACTGATCCAGCTTGGCATCTGCCAGTCCTACGACTTTATTTAACAGCGTATCGAATTTGCTGGGAGACCCGGAGCCCACAACATTGTTAATGGCATTAATATCAGCTTGAGTAAATTCAGGTCCTTTATTGCTTCGCATTTGACGGGACAGAATTTCAGAAGTGATATCAACACCACGGGATTTAATAAACTTTTCCCGTGCTTTCATCTGTGCCTGACGCATCGCGATAACGCGGGAATCAGCCCACTGGGAATCAGTAGACGGCAAGCTGACCAGCGCAACACCATGAGCAAACTGGAATTCATCAACCCGACCTTTACTGCGCAGCTTGTTTTTGGAAAGACGGATGTATTCCTGTGCTTTTTCGCCAGCAATTTCTGACGCATTTTTTACCGGTGCCTGTTTGGCAACTTCTGCTGCAGTTTCACCGGCAGCTTTAACAGCAGTAACAGCATCGGCAGGTGCAACATCACTCTTTGGAGTGCTGGCCATAGCCACAGTGTTATCAGTGGTGTTGGCAACAGCCAGTGGAGCCTGCAGAAAAACAGAAGACAATATTAGAGAGACGGCTGTAGCCACAGCCTGTTGGCGGAATTTCATGTAACCCCCGGAGAAAGGAAAACCGGAACAGGGTTGCCCTGCTCCGGGTGAAGCTATAACGAAGTACGTGGCGGGTTGATTACCAGGCAACAGACTTGTTGGAGCCCTGCTTGATAATCGGCACTTCGCCTTCCCAGTAAGCCAGACCGTTATTCAGGTTGGTCATGGTCAGCTGCAGGTAGTAGTTGATTTCCTGCTTGCCACTGGAGATTTCAAAGTTACGCTGGATGATTTTGCCGCTGAGACTGAAGTCCGGCGCAATCACCTGGTTGTTCTGCTTCACGGTGTTCTGGGCAACCAGATCAGAGTTCTGCAGTTCGCGTACCTTGGCGGTCATCTGGTCTTCAGCACCGTTCAGACCAATCGCCGTAGTTGTCATAAAACGACCGGAGTTCAGCAGGTCGATACGAATCTTCTTGGTCAGCTGATCGGTATCGATACGCTGCATGGTGTCGTTAAGAATATTAGACACCGCGACAACATAGACCGCACCCTGATCCGCATTCGGATGCTTCAGGCGCGGGTTGTTCAGCATGCTCTGAACCATTTCGTCTGCAGCCTTGGAGAAATCGCGGTAGTTCAGACCACCCACGGTTTCCTGCTTGGTTGCCTGACCGGTATTCTGGTCAACATAGTAGGTTTTGGACGCACAACCGGTCAGCAGCAAAGTGCTCAGGGCAACGCCCAATACAGCTTTCATTTTCATCAGGAAGTTACCTGTCAGATATCAATTACATCAACTGCCGGGGTTGCCATCGGGCTGGTAGCACGCACATAAACGACGCTGAACTGTGCTTTCGGATCAAGCTTTACATTCAGCGGAGCCGCCATGCCCTGAGCGGTAATGGTCAGGTTGCCGTCTTTTGGCTTGCTGACACGTGCCAGTTGGAAGTCTTTCGGCAGACTGTTCCACATACGCAGATCGGCAGAAGTGGTCAGCATTTGTGCTGCTGCACCGGCAATACCCGCCCACTGGTTGGAATCGTTCAGCTGCTTCTGGGCAACGGTTTTAGCTACCGCACGGGTAACTTCCTTCGCCAGAATGTAAGGGAACTCAGCCTTGAATTCTGCTTTGGCAACACGATCCATCTCAGACAGAATTTCAGTCTGTGTGCCTGCTACGTTCAGAGCAGGATAAGCCTGTTCACGCTCAACCATTTTCGGCAGTGCAATACCGGTGTAATGCACGTTATCGCTGGCCAGGAAGACTGGCAGGTCGATGCGGATTTCGTCTTTCTTTGGCCCCAGACCGTTTTCAAAAACAACCCAGACAGTGGGGCTTACTTTACTGGCTGCCTTGCTTCCGTTCATCAGGGATTTTGCTAATGCGAGGTCAGCTTTTGCGGTTTTGTTGCCGGTCATTTCAGCGGCACGCTTGAAACTTGCGGCAGCTTTGTTGTAATCGCTGCTGCCCTGAGCATTCAGCATGAAGAACAGACCGTGCATGTAGGTGCTGAACGGGTTAACGTAGTCGCCGTACGCATTCCACTCGGAGAAATCGACACCCTGAGCGGCCAGCATTTTGTTCGCTTCACCCATACTACGGGAAGCGATTTGCTGCTGTTCTTTGGCTTCTTCTTTCTGCTCTTCCTGCAGGTCTTTGATCTTATCCGCAAATTCAGCAGCGGCACGACGCTGACGGTCATCAACGCGGTTCCACTCTACACGCGCATTAGAGGTATCACCGTCAAACATAAAGTTCAGCGCTTTATAGCTGTTCGCCATAATGCCGTCGTAATGGGTTTGCTCGTAAGAAACAACCGCATCGTTCACCAGCATACTGCCAACGCCGTCCAGTGCAGTTTGACCTACACTTTCGGTGTCTTCTGCTTTCATCAGCACTTCAGCATCATCGAAGAAAGTGGTGCTCTGCTTGTAGTTCTGCTTCATACGCAGCATGGAACCGGCTTCCAGAGACCACAGCAGGTCTTCTGCTTTACCGGTTTCGGCGTTGATATCCGCTTTGGAGATAGCCATTTCAACCGCGCTATCGATCTGACCACTAGTGATTTTTTCTTCGTAATCACCGTAAGTGCTCTTCTGCATAACAGAGGCACAACCGGTCAGCAGGGAACCTGCCAGACACACAGAAAGAAGACGCGCGCTGGATTTATTAACAAACAACATACTGACTAACGATATCCTTGAGTGGTTTCTGAACCCATTATGGGAAGCCCGTCAGGCTGTCCCGGAGATGTGCCAGGCAGCAAAGGTCACATACTGTACGCTTGCTACCTGTTTTTTTGCTTTTATGGCATTCTTTTTCAGGGTGCAGATAATATCGTTTTTACTTATTAAAAAAGTGCGATGTGTCAATTTTCATAAAGGCAATATTAAATTAAAGGGGTCTTTACGGGGCTGTTACGTTCAGGCAAAGGGTTAGATAGTTCCAACTCCACAGCTAACCCTCCCCGGGTGCATGATCAAAAGCAGCCCACATAGGGTCAGGGTCAGAGTCAGGGTCAGAGTCAGGGTCAGGTCTGACAGGCTCCATATCTGTTACGTGAAAATCCTGACGGCTAGCCTCCATAGGGAAGCAACCCTTAGATTTTTGTTTTACTTTTTCAATCGCGATAGTAAGCACCTTTTTTTCCGTAATCATGTAACTTGCCTCTGATCCCTCTGCTTTAAGGAATTCACTACGGAGGCAATTGATCCAGTATGCACAAGATGCTCGCCGTTTTGTCTCTACCTTGTTATGCGCTTCTTTTGTCGTGTTTTTGCTTTTTGGTAATTTGTTATCAGAGCCAGCAACTGATGGTAACTCCACAAGACCTCTTCGATCACCCTGCAAGCATTTTATGTCCGGATAAAGATACAGAAATGCTCTCATGAATGTTGCTGCTTTTGTAAGCTGCGCACTTTCCTCCACATAAGGCAAAGCAGATTGTAATTCTTGAAGCAAACAGCTAATCCCCCCTCTTCTTCTTTTTTCAGTAAGATTATGGCTTTCTTTTCTATCTCTTTCTGAGAGATTCTGTATTTTCTGCCAATAAAACCTTGTTGGATAGCTATGATCCATGGCAATAACATTCAGCAAGCCGAAATTTTGAGAAGTATCATCTAAAATCATCAGTCCCATCGTAATAGCAGCTCCCCCAAACGGAGATTCACTTCCACTACCAGTATGCTGAACTTCCATTATTTCCCCACCTAAGCCGCTATCGCTGGAAAGGCTTGCATCTCTTCCCTCATAAAAACTTTCATCCACATTCGAAAATACAGATAGATCAGCGGCAGTATCAGAGAGGGTGTCTGTCTGAGTATCACTTGATTTTAAACATTTGCTCTTAAATCCGAGACTCACATAATCTTCAGCTTTACGTTTAAAGCCAACTGCCGATTCAGTATTATCTAATGATAGCTCTGCTAAGGGAATGAGGGTTTTTCTGGCGGACTGAATAAATTCAAGCAAATACATGTACCGCCTGATCATTGCCTCAACATTATAATCTTCCTCCACATGCTCATAACGCCTCCTGACTTTCAGTTTAACCTTAGACTCCATAACCGGTAGTTCAGCCTTAGAGCTGCACTGGGAAGCACAACAGTATTTAACAAAAGCATCATAGCCTGCTCTATCACGAGGATCATCTTCCGGATGTGATTTGAAATAATCGGCATCACAGGTCTGTAACATACGCTGCACAGCAACAGGCATTAACCAGGTTGGGTATTCATTTTTCTTCAGGGTGTTCTCTAAAAGCTGCTCCTGAAAATAACCCGTCATGAAATCAAGCTCACCTGACTGGGCAGCTTCCAGAAATGCCAGAGCAAAAACGTGGCATGATGAAAAGTCAGCCTGAATGGCATATTTCGGATAACAGATAATGATGTTGCAGTTTTTATAACAATCTGAAAGTACAGAATTAATTGTTTTTACTCTTGCTTTCGTTCCACTGTGTTTGCTTCCCAGTGTTTCCCCGACAAAACAAAAAACTTCTTTTTTCTCCCTTTTATAATGAACTCTTAGCATGTAAGAATGCGTACCCGTCTTACTGCGCATCAGAACTGAATAAATATGCTTGTTCTGCCCATGTATTCGCTTAATTAGTAGTTTAATTTCTTCTTCATTATGACAAAACTCCGCATCATATTCTTTTGCTTTAGATTCCAGATAGCGGAACGGTAAATGAAACTCTCCCGATGTTTTATCCGGCAGGGCGCTGTCTTCGCAGGTGAACAATTGCCAGTCTGTTCTTAATTGCGGATTAACCTGAACTTTTCGCCACGCTTGCACCGAACGGTGAGCAGTCCAGCCATCATCACTCCGCGAGAACAAAACGGTTTCACCGCGTTTAACCTTTTCAGTACTGCCCTGAACCGAGCGCCCTCTGGCGGCACCATTATGAAGCAGCACAAACCTTGTCACATCAGGAACACTTTCCAGGTCGAAATCAGGCTCATTCCGGCAATAAGCTGAAGACAGGTTAAACGCCAGACAATCACTGCTTTTTACCTCATCTGAAAGCCCGGTAGCTGCATGCCAGTATTCTGACTCAAATAAACCGGTATGACATGAGCTTTCAGTTTCCTGACTATAAACGGGCAATTCAACAGTTGCCTCCTCCCGGAAGCATTCTATATCTTCTTGCGTAATCAGCCGGTTCCGAATATCCGGGTGAAGCCCCACATCTCGGCCCGGATGCCCCGTCAGAATATCAATACCACTCTGCCAGCAAGCATACGTTTTGACTAACCGGGTTAATGACCTGATCTGCGAAGGCGTAGAACCCCATTCTTTATTCAAAGCTTCCGCAGCTTGCAAATCTTCATCCGAAGGCACACCGGCTACACAGTGTCCGGCTACCAATAACAGGCAAAGGGTACGCACCCCCTGTTTATACCGAAGTTTAATTGCTCGCTGAAATGACAAAAGGAACCACATATCCCCCCCCCTTCTTTTTAATCAAGCTGCACTGCAACTTATTTGTTCCGGAAGAACAGCATGAGAATAATTCTATGAATACTGCATATTGACCAATTCATTGCGAATCGGTTCACCGGTTCCGGGAAGCAGAACCGACCTCTGCTGACATTCAGAGGCAGAACAACAAACATCTTCCACCCACTCACCACCATGATGCTGGCACAACAATAACCCAGCAAAGTATTGCAACTGCCCAAACGTTTGTTATACTGCCGCTGCTTTCGGAATCAGCCCTGCGCTGCCCGGAATAACAAATTTTGCCAGTGTGATGGAATTGGTAGACATGACGGATTCAAAATCCGTTGCTCTCGCGAGCGTGTCGGTTCGAGTCCGACCACTGGTACCAGATAAAAAAACCCTCAGTTTGAGGGTTTTTTTATATCTGCCAAATACATAATTTTGCACCATGTGCGAAATCAGCGAAGCCATTTCGAGCCACAAGACAATGGTCGCCGCCGCCCGGTCAATTAGCATTCCCTTTTCTACCTACCCGCCAACCCATATTAAGCATTCCGGAATTAGCAGCCATAGACGTATGCAGCGATGCAAACAGAATAACCTTGTGCTCTGTTCCATTGCAGAATGATGTGTCCACACTTCAGCAGCGGTTGCCGTAATTGCGGAGCTTAACCGAATGGATGGTCACCGCCGCAGCACAGCCAACGTGCCATTTTGGCACACCACTTGCGGCATTCACTTTTATGATCCAGACTGAACATGTGTCACTTTGGCATATAAATCTTGAATCAGAGGTGAAACTATGGCTTCGACACTTCCCCGTATTACCGCAAGGGTCGATACCGACACGCAGGATTTACTCAGCAAAGCGGCGGCTATCACTGGCATGTCGAGCATTAATTCGTTTGTGCTCAGTGCGGCCATCGAAAAAGCCCGGCAAGTCCTTGAACGGGAACAGGCTCTGCAACTCAGCCAGCAGGATGCCATGCAGCTGATGGAAGCCCTCGACAAGCCGGCAACCGCACACCCCAAACTTCGGCAGGCGGCTGACCGTTATCAGGACAAACAGCAATAATGAAAACGGTCCTGCTTGATAAAGCCAGACACGACCGTCAGCGTTTTGACTGTGGCTCTGCCCCTCTGAATAACTATCTGAAGGTCATGGCCAGCCAGCAAGCGAAGAAAGACAATACACGCACCTTCGTGCTTGAAGATGAAACCAGTGAAAAACACATCATCGGTTTTTATACGCTTACCATGACACAAATTGATCTGCAGAAACTACCGGAGAAGCTGCGAAAAAAACACCCGGCAAGCACATCGGGCGGTCTGATTGCCCGGCTGGCTGTTGATACCCGCTATAAACGCCGGGGGTTGGGTGAATGGCTTCTGATTGATGCGCTGAAAAAACTACTGTCTGCCAGCGAAACCGTCGCCTTTCCGGTAGTGGTTGTTGATGCGAAAGACGGTGCCAAAGATTTCTATGAGCAGTATGGCTTCAGTCCTTTTCTGCATGCAGAAAACAAGCTATTCATTACGATTGCCGATATCCGAATGAGCCTAGGGGCTGTACCCGGATACGGGCGAATCTGCTAACCGTTACGGCTGCTGATTTATCCGCAACACTTCTTGAATTTTTTACCGCTGCCACAGGGGCACGGGTCGTTACGCCCGACCTTCGGCTGATCATGGACAAACGTACCCGGATAATCCTGACGGGTTACCTTGCTGGCTGCCGGACGGGCAGGCTCCGGCCGGAAACATGCCCAGCTCTGTAATTCGGCAATGGTATCGGTGATATAACCTTTGTCATACGCAAACACTTCCAAGCCATCCCCGTCCGTTTTCTGAATACCTTCCTCATAATCCTCAAGAGCAGAATACTGGCGGTCGGTCAGATTATCCTCAAATGCCCGGCGAATATCCGGCAGCAGTTCAACAAACCGGAAGCCTTCGGAAAGATGGCACAAGCTATTCCAGATATGGTTTTCTTCCCGCAGCGGGTGTTGCCGGAACATGGCCTTGAAGAAAGCCAGTATCTCATCCCGGCTAATGGCATTTTCACTATACAGCGTGACAAAGCTGTGCAGTGCGGCACTGCGTACATATTCATTTGCCCGGTTACTTTCAACCAGCTTTTTGAGCGGTTGCAAATCGCCGTCGCACACCGAGGCCAGAATCCGCCCCAGTGATTCGGTGATCACATCACCCAACAGATAATCCACAGTTTCACTGTCGCACGACACCAGTTTAACAATCAGCGGATACGCCTGCGGCTCGCGGAACTGCGCCAGCAGGTACACTGCAAACATCACCAGATCAGTATCATCCCCGTCAATCATCTGCTGAGGGTCAGCGGCTATTCTTTCAAGATAATCCAGCAACCGCGGGGTGATCGTTTGCTGTTGTTCAATAGCGGCTTCCAGCGCCTTGCGGGGGAAAACGCCTTTCTGATAATGGCTCAGTTCATTAATAACGGTTTCAATATTCATCCGGCAACAACCTGTTTACGGCGGGTGGTTTTCTTACGGGTCGGTTTTTTCGCGGCGGCCTCTGCTTCCCGCTGCGCCTGAATACGGGCAAGCAGTTGTTCGGCGGGTTCATCGTCCGGGTTTTGTGGCACCAGTTCGCCCCGGAAGGCTTTTGCCAGAATGCTCTGGGTGAGTTTGTCGATGCGTTTTCGGGCTTCGGTGATTTGGGATTCGAGTTTGTCGGCGTAGGTGAAGAGTTCACCAGCTACTTCTACTATTTTCACCTGTTCTTCTATCGGTGGAAAAGCTATGGGCAATTCTTTCAAAATTTTCAAATTTAAGAATATCCATTGTTCCGCCATGACCCAGCAAAGAACTTCAATGCATGCGGCGACCTTAAATACATCTCTATGTATTTTCTTGATACATATTTATTCAAACTCAGCTTTACAAGTCGTGGATTAATAATCTTTACCAGAAACCTTTCCAGAAAGTACAAGAACCTTTATTGTACGAACAAGGCTTACAAAAAATCTCCAGCCAGTTTGCATGCCTCAAGCTGCTTATATTTTTCACGTGTTAATATAATATGTAACTAACTCTTCAGATACCTGATATCACCTGTTCTTGAACATAAACTTTATACCCCTCTCTCTATGTCACTTTTTTTAAGAGCGGACCCAAATGGAAGCTTTCAATGCATTAGTACTCGTTCTCTAAATCTGCTCTAAGCAACGGGACCCATTGCCATGAATCAGGAACTTATCAAAATCTAGTTGAGCCATCACAAACTTGTTTTCCAAAACTTTTGCCCTTAGAGCTTCTTACCATTTGCTTGAGAAGGTCTCCCTTCGCTCTGGATGGAGTCAAGTAATTCAGTAACAGGAGTAAGTGAGCAGGTTTCCCTCCACTCCTCCGTCAACTTCCCCGAAACCGCCGCGGCGAGTACGGACTGGCGGAAGCGTTTGATGATGGCAGGCAGGGCATCCACACGCGCCTTGATGCTGTCCACCTGCGCCAGCACTTCGTCCAGTTTTTGGGCGATGCGGGTTTGTTCGGCAAGGGGGGGAAGGATTATTTTCCATTCCTCCATTCCTCCCTTTGTTATGTGTGGCATTGCAACACCACGCGCCGAGGCTTTTAGATCTTCGGTAATTCTCCAAAGTTCATAAAATGCAAACCGTTTGTCAACAGCTTCTGAAGTGACAATCTTCCAAATGTGATAATGATAAATTGCTTTATCCCATCTTGCCCAATAGGGACCAAAGGTTGCCGACCATGCATATAATAGGTCGCCCTTCTCGCAATATTTATCTTCTGGTAGTTCTAAATCAGAATAAAACCAGTTTTCACCACCATTAAGATTTTGAATTCTTAAAATGGGAACACCTTCATCTAACATTTCATGCCTTTTATAGGCACGCCCATTTATCAATGTGAGAACATCGCCAAGTCGACATTCACTCCACCCAACCGGAAGACTCATACCTCAACTCCTTCATCCAGCCCCAATTCTTCCTTCACCAACTGCTCCTGCGCCAGCACTTCATCTTCCGCCCCGAGGGAGATCATCAGGCTTTTCAGTTCCGCCAGTGCTTCGGTCAGTTCGCCCATGGCTTCGGCGGCGAGTACGGCGGGTTCCGGCAGGTCGGCAGCATCGGTAACATCGTCGTCTTTCAGCCAGCTGATATCGAGGGAGTCGCCCCGTTCCGCAATCCAGTCGCGGCTGAATGCTCTCCAACGTCCCTCCTCGCCTTCATCCTTACGCGCTTCCTGCTGATAAGCCATTTCAAATTCAGCCAGATGCTTTTTACCAAACGGATTACGCTTGCCAAAGCTGGGCATGTTGGTGCGCAGATCATAAACCCAGGTACTTTGAGTACAGTTTTCTTCCTGATACTTGTCGACGGCGGCACCCTTGCTGAAAAACAGCACATTGGTTTTCACGCCCTGGGCGTAGAAGATACCCGTCGGCAGTCGCAGAATGGTGTGAAGGTTGCATTTGTGCATCAGGTCGCGGCGGATATCGGTGCCGACCCCGGCTTCAAACAACACGTTATCGGGTAAAACGACAGCCGCCCGTCCGCCCGGTTTCAGGTGGCGGTAAATATGTTGCAGAAAGGCGAGCTGTTTGTTGCTGGTCTGAAAAGTCAGATCATCCCGGGTGGGGCCACCGCCGCCCTTGGCGGTGCCGAACGGCGGATTGGCGAGGATCACATCGACTTTCGGCAGGCCGGTGCCGTCGTTGCCTAATGTGTTGCCGAGGTGAACGACGCCTTCATCGTCACCGTCCATGCCATGAAGCAAACAGTTCATCAGCGCCAGACGACGGGTGTTGGGTACCAGTTCCATACCGATAAAGGCTTTGTGTTTCTGGAAGTCCTGCTGTTTTTCATCCAGATCAAACAGGTCGTCGGTCTGGTCTTTAATATAACGGTCGGCGGCAATCAGAAAACCGGCGGTTCCCGCAGACGGGTCCTGAATCAGCTCGCCCGGCTGGGGTTTGGTCAGCCGCACCATGGAATCAATCAGCGCCCGCGGGGTGAAGTATTGTCCGGCACCGGATTTGGTTTCGCTGGCGTTCTTTTCCAGCAAGCCTTCATACAGATCACCCAGCCCGTCTTCCCGCGCGGAGAACCAGTCGATCTGGTCAATACTACTGACCAGCTGAGCCAGGTGGCGGGGTTCTTTGAGGCGGGTGGAGGCATCGCCGTAAATCGCCGCCAGCAGCGGATCGTGACTGCGACCTAAATCCACCAGCATTTGCCGGTAGTGGTTGTACTGGGTCATGCCGCTTTTGGTGTTGATATCCGCCCAGCGGCAACCTTCGGGCAGTTTGTGATCGTCCATGACCCCGGCTTCGACGTTTTCTGCTTCCATTTTGATAAACAGCAGCAGTACCAGTTCGGTCACGTAGTCGGAGTAGTTAATACCATCGTCGCGCAGAACGTCGCAGAGGTTCCAGAGTTTCTGAACAATGTCGTTGTTGGTCATGGGCTTGTGTTTTGGAGGGAGGCGGATAGTGCAATGTATTATGCACCGGTGGTGCAGCAGGGTCGACAGAAGATCAATGCGACCCGTTACTGATATCCGGAGGCGCTGCTTAAAAGAGAAACGATACGGTCTGTCAGGCTGTGTTTCTGGTCTTCCGGCACCAGAGGGGGACCCTGAGCGTATCTTTCAAGGCTTTTAAGCAGCTCATACAGTTTACTTTGCAGTGAGGTGTAGTCTGCAACTGAAGACTGACTCAAATAGGGTGTCAGGGTCGCCTTAATCTGACACGCCAGCCTGTAAACTGACGAATGTCTCATGGCGGCATATGATTTTGGGGGCTTTTCAATTGGCAGGCTATATATCTGCTGCCACATGCTGAAAACAAACGAGTCAGGCAATGTACTCATACTTTGCAGAAGCATAAATGCACTGAGAAAAAGGCGGGCACGATCGTCGATATTAGGGGCTTCCCAAGTACTGCTGTATCTCTGCCCAGCCGACATGCCACTCATATCATAATATTCAATCCAGATGTCGCCCTCAATCAGGGCATCCATACAGAAAGCTTCTGACCAGCATGCTGTCTGATGATAATAGCGGGACAGCTGCTGCAGGTCTCCCCGTAATTCAGGCGCCATACATACAGGGGAAGCTTGTATGACATAAGCATCCACACGTGATCTTGTCTCCTGTATATCCAGCGGCAGTGGCGCCATTGTAATGGCTGAATTATCTGCCCGGGGTATTTGACTATAAGCCATCACCGGGGAAGTACCCGGCGGAATAACCGAATAGCCCTGACCACCCGGCATACAGAACGGTGGATATGATTCCAAACCCGTCTGAAAAACGCCTGGGGCGGAAACAGGGAATGCCGGGAAACCCGGGTAGTCATTGCTTTGATGTGGCAATACTTCATCTGTGCTGGTAACAGGTTCGTAACAACCATACCCGCTTGCCGGTGGATGAAAGACAGGCTGCTGAGGATATGTGCAGGGCATTGAAGATACGGGAAGTTGAGGCAACAGAACATTGTCAGACTGAGGTTCAGTTATGCCAGACCACGTTAATGCGCTACTGCTGCCATTTGATGCACTCGTGTTTCTTTGAATCTGACTTGTCTGCTGGTTCTCAGAAAGATCATGAATAAACTTGCAACGTTTGCCATAAGGACAACGGCCCATATTATGGTATTTTTTACATAACTTTGTTTTATATTTAGGATGCTGTGACAGGTGCTTCAGATCATTCTCACCATGCGCAAACCGGCATTTTGTTCCATAAGAGCAATTTCCGGTTTGCTGATAATTTTCGCAAAGTTCTGTTTTATACTTTGATTCCGGTGATGATTGTCCGCTTGCCTGTGATGGCTTTTTAAACATGGCAGTGCTTATATTTGAAAACAACAAACCTGTTATCAGCACCACCAGCGCAAAACAGCCAATATGTTTTTTTATCAGCAGGTTACGATATAAATAAACCGATCTTGTTATTACGCTCATAAGTTCTGGGAAATACTGCCCGGTACCGGGTTGGTTATTTTATGATTTTCTATCGTACCGCGTTCAGCTTACAAGATTCTGTTAATGGCTTTAGATTATTTCGCTATCGTACAGATGAGATTGAAGTACTTGCTGAAACATCTGGCCTCCTCTACTCTCGCCCCTCGCGCTCCCATTATGACTACTGCAAGAAAAGGCTGACAGCATGACAATTAAACCTTTCCGGGCTAGCAGTAATGCGTTGACTAATAACCCTGACAAGGTCAACGCCAAACTTTCAAAATGGCTGGATGAGGTTTCAGCTGCGTTCCGCGAATCTCCTGAGTTTGCTGCACTTTCCAAAGCCAATAAAAAGTCCGGTGGCAGCTGGTTTGGCCTGTTTATGGATCTCAGCCTGAATTATGTCGGCGATGATCTGCCAAAAATTGATTCGGAAACGGCTCGCGAGGTGATGCTGGATATTATGCCACGCAAGATGATTTGCTCTGACACTCAGGCAAAAACCATTGTGCCTGAGCTGATTGCAGTCTGGCAGTTTCTGGACCGGGAACTGAATGCAGGCAGCCCCAAGCCTGTGCTGAAGCATGCACCGGCCGTTATTAGTTTTCTGAAGGAAATCAGAAAAGATTATCTGGCAATTTACAACCGCTTTTACGAAGCACCGGACGAGGATGATATTTTTGGTGATCTGACAGATGACCTGACCGTGACCGGTGAGCTGGCTGATTTCCCTCTGGAAAGACTGGCCAGCAAACTGCAAAACACGCTGGCACCCACGGGTGGTGAAGATATCGCCTCCATCATCGACTGCACTGCGGCAAATCTGTTTGAAATTGAGCAAAGCCCGGAGCCACCGGCAATCTGGGAGCCATTGCTGGAAGCAGCCGGACTCAGGGAGTTTCTGCAGCATGTACTGGCTACACCGGTTGAGGATGACCCACTGGTGATGGAAGCTGTTGGCAGGATGTTCAGTTTTGCCTGCAGCAATCTGTTTATCGGGGTTCGTCAGGGGGATGAGGCTGCCTGTGCTGTGTGGGCTGATACGGAACAGGCAATAATGCAGATTCTGCAGGGTGATAATATCCAGCTACCCATGCTGTCGGTTCTTTTAGCCGTACTGGCAGATTACCGTCAGTTTGTCTCTCGCCCCTTTCAGGCATTTATTCACGATATTCTCCAACAAAAGCACTCGGAGAATATTAAAGAAACCGACTTTTCCCCGGAACAGTTCCATGAGCATTTTGCTGATCTGATGGAAATGGCACCGGATGAGTTTCTTTTTCTGGAGGCGCTCAACACACAATTGGGCTTTCTTCCTGTTGATAACCTTAAATTAATCGTCAGCGGATTATGCCCGCTGGGTGAGAAAGCCGTTGATGCCATGGCGCTGATGGTGCTGGATAATGATCATGAAAAGGCGGCAGCTGTCGCTGAGAGCCTGACTGATACGTCACAGCTGGTGAGCCCGAAAACCTTGTCCCGGCTGATCCGGATTCGTAACTGGACGGCTGAGTCGGTTCAGCCGTCACTCGACCGGCTGATTCGTAATGCACGGAAAAACAATACTGCGCCCTGCCCGCCTTCTCCTGTTGCCGAGAAGGATATTGTTGAGGTGCATATGTCCGGTGTCGATGGCAGTGGTGCTCAGAATGTGATGATGATTATCAGAGCTGGCCGCTCATTCCATATCGCAGGTTTTATCCTGAAGGAAAGCCTTGGCGTGGTCGATGCCATGATTTCTCCGCCGGAAACCCGGAAAAGACTGCAACAGTATATCGCTTCCGCCAAAAGCCAGATAGGCAGCATGGAGCGGGTACCGCTGGCACTTGTTCGGCAACAGTTGCCTTTTTTTATTGCTCTGAATATCAAAAGCAAAATCGCTATTAATCCGGAACTGATTCAGGTACTGGAGTTAGTCGGGCTGGATGACTGGAATCCTCAGTCGCCGGACATAAAAGCCCTCTACGCACCGCTTATCAGTCAGGAGGCCTTCGAAGATGAAGTCTGCGCAATCCAGCAGCGCTCGGAAGGCTGGCCGGAGAAGTCTTTCGGAGAAAGCTGGTTCGTTGAAGACAAAAAGATTGAAGCCTTTTTTGGGGAAAATGATTGTGACGCCCTGTATAACAGGATTTGCAGCGAGGTGATGGCGTCACAGCGCACAATCTGGGCAGAAAGACTGGGGCGGATGGCATTATGGGCAGAACATGCTGGCAGCAAAAGATGCCAGCAACAAAGCCGTGACTTCGCCGTGGTTTGCCGGTTACTGGAATCACCGGATATTGCTGCTGAAAATATCCGGCTACTACAAGGTATCGCCCGAAACTCCATGAAGGTTCAAAGCCCGGTATTTTTTTAATACCGAAGCGGGGGTGGGCATACTTTCTCCATCCCCTTCCTTCCCATAGCAGCCGATGTTTATAGCAACTGCTCTTAGCCGACAGACGACCACAAGTTGCTACTCAACAGCTCCATCACATTACCCAGCTTGCCACCCAGCACATTGTCGAACCGTTTGGCTCCACCCTGTGTGGCAAATACCCGGTTTACAAAGTTGCTGTCGATAACCACTTCTTTCTTCACCTGCTTGGCCAGCCGGTCCAGCCATTTGCGCTGGGCGGTTGTCCATGGGTGCAGCGCATTGATCGCTTCCATGGTTTTATCAACCCGCTGCTCAAACGGAATCATGGCTTCGCCCAGTGCGGCACGGCGCACATGACCGATAATACTGGCGGCGATATCCTGATTGGTCTGATTGCGCCAGGCGGTGTCGAGTTTAACTTCGCTGTAGCCTTTGCTGTCCAGCAGCATTTTGACTTCTTTGAGTTGTTCTCGGGTCAGTTCTTTCGGTCTGTTGACGACGGCTGACAGTGCAGCTGATTCATTTATCTGTTCGTTGACAAAGTGACTGAAGCTGTCGAGATAATCCTCGGGTTTCTGATACTCGCCGTAGCTCTGCTCACGCACAGTGAATTCATCTTCATGTTCAGAGATCACCGGGCGGTATTCTGAACCAATCATGGCTTTCACATCATCCAGCTGCTGTACCAGGTTGCTGTGGGTCTGCAAAAATTCAGCGGCTTGGCGGACACCGCTTTCATGCAGGTGCTGGTGAAGCTTCTCCGGCGGGACGCCCCACTGTTCTTCCAGCTGTTCAAGCTTTTCCTGCAGTGCCGGGTTACGTTCAGCTTTGGTTTTTGCCTTGCGCATGACCCGCATCACTTTCTGGCTCAGGGCATCCAGCGCGTCATCGGAATGACTGCGTTCTTCACTGGAACCCTGTACCTGTTGTGCCTCCGGACTGCACACTTCTTCTATCAGCTGACCCATGGTGATATCAGGATTTTTTACCACCGGCTTCATGGTGGATACGCTTTGCAGTGCGGCGTAGATATCGACCGGATCATAAACCCGGAACACGGTTTTACCGATCTCATCACAACGACGTGTGGCACGCCCGAGCATCTGTTCATACAGAATCCGTGAGCGTACCCGGCGCATAAAGACCAGATTACAGATTTTCGGTACATCAATACCTGTCGTCAGCAGGTCTACGGTAATCGCAACATTAGGGTAGCGTTCATTTTTATAGTGTTTGATCAGCTGTGGAACTTTATCTGACTGACCGGTAATTTTCCGTACAGCAGCTTCGTTGTAGTCGTCACCGTGAATGGCTTTGAATGCGTCGTCCAGCAGGCGTTTGACCATGTCCGCATGGTTATCGGTGGCACAGAAGATCATGGTCTTTTCGTCTCCGAAAGGATCAAGTTCCTGTGCCAGTTGTTCGCAGATTACCCGGTTAAAATTTTCGCTGATAACCCGCCGGTTGAACTGCTCTACATTGAAATCCAGATCATCTTCCAGCTCGCTGGTGTCGATCTCGCCGGTACGGGTATCAATGGCGGTAACTTCTTCGCCCTTTTCAAAATGAATCCCCTGTTCACTGAGCAGGGTTTTGTAACGGATGGGCGGTTCATGGTCGATCAGCCAGTCGTCTGCAACCGCTTCGCGATAGGAATAGGTGTAAACGGGTTTACCAAAAATCTCGGCAGTATGTTTGGCCGGGGTGGCGGTCAGACCAATTTTTACCGCATCAAAATGATCGAGTACACGACGGTAGCTGGAAAGATACTGCCCGGCATCGCGGACTTCCATTTCACCTTCACCCATTTCCTGATCCAGTGTGTAACCCCGGTGAGCTTCATCCACAATAATGCAGTCGAACTGGTCAACAGCAATCGGATTGTCATTCTGGAAGATACGTTTCACCATCGCCTGCACGGTAGCGACCTGTACCCGGGTTTCGGCTTCCGGTGCCATTTCTCCCAGCTCTTTGATGTCGTAGATCTGGGCAAGGGTCTGGTTTTGTTCCAGCCGGGCTTCCCTGAAACTGTCAGTTGCCTGATCGCCGAGCGAGGTTCTGTCCACCAGAAACAGAATGCGTTTAAAGCGTTCAGCTTTGAGGAAGCGGTACATCAAGCCGATAATCGTTCTGGTTTTACCTGTGCCGGTTGCCATGGCGAGCAGGCATTTCCGCTGGTCATTTTCCAGTACAACTTCCACGGCCTGCACGGCCTTTTGCTGGTAATCCCGCAACCCGAGATAATCAAAGCTTTCTTCGCGGAGTTTCTGCCCGGCATCGTCTTTGTCGCGGGTCAGCATATCCAGCAAACCCTGGGGAGTATGGAAATCAGCCAGTGCACGGGCGGTATTGGACGGCTTGCGACAGTCCCGGAACCAGGTGCCGCTTTGTTCTGCCAGTTGCTTTATATAAGGACGACCATTGCAGGAGTAAACAAACGGGATTTTGAACGTTGTTTTGCCGGTTCCGTCGCCGGTCAGCCAGGGGGCTCTCATATTCTGCAGCAGCCATGCCCCCAGCTGTTCTTCTGATAATAACCGGAACCCTTTGCTGTATCGTTCAGCTTGCGGAATCGCGCCGGCAACATTTTTATTTTTGCGCTTGGCTTCCACCACCGCCATGGCGGTGCATCCCATAAACAACACATAATCCGCTTTCTGATTGCCGGTAGTCGGCCATTCGGCAATCGCTTTGTTTTTGCCTTTTTCGGGGCGGGCACCATTAGCGTAAGTCAATGTTTGGGTATCTGCCTCCCAGCCAGCTTCAAGTAACTGGGTATCGATCAGGATGCGGGTCAGTTCTTCGTTCAGCTGGAGTTTTGCTGTGGCTTTGGCTGTTTGCTGTTTTACTTCCCGTGCTGTTTTGGAAGCAACTTTTACATCTTGCTGACTGAATTGCAGATCCTTGAGATGCTCATTAAATTCCTGCTGGGCGGTTTCGAGTTTTGCTTCCTGCTCTTCAGCCAGTTCAGCATAGGTTTTAGCTTCCTCATCCATCTTTGCTGCCAGCCGGGCATGGGCATCCGCCTCTTGCTGTTTGAGCGCCAGCAATTCCTGACTGGATTCTATTTGCTGGTTTGCATCCTGCAGGCTGGCTTTCAGCTGCTCTATTTCAGTCGAGTACTCTCGCAGTTGTTCACTGGGGTCATCAGGCATAACAAACGAACCGGGAGTAAAGCTTGCTCCCTGAGGACCGAATGACCGATGGAACCACACCGCCAGCGCCCTGGCGACTTTGATACCGTCCATTGCCTGCTTGTGGCTGGTTTTAAACTGATGCGTCGCCTTGTTGCCTTCAACCCGCAGGGTATGAAACAGCGCCCGGATATTGTCGTCCAGCCCGATCCGGCGAACCAGCTGATTAATCAGGCTGAGCTGATTCATATCGGTATGATCAATACCAACCCTTGCAGCAATATCCTGCGCCATGGCTTCACCAAGCTGACGCAGTTTAACCAGTGTGGTGTTGGGGTCGTGGGCAAATATTTTTTCAGCGGTGGTTGCCAGCTGAAAGAAAATCGGGTCGTGGTATTTCAGGAATGCGAAATTAGTTGCTGTCATTGTATGAACATCCGGCTGCCTGCTGATGATCATACCGTGTCGTGCATATGGGGGCTAATCAGGTATAAAACTGCAAAGTAGCAACTGTTCTGTCAGGCGAGGCATTGCATCGTCTGACAGAACAGAGAGACATTAAACAACCAGGTACCATGTGATTTTTTCAGACTGTTATTCTTTATTATCCGGCAAGTCCGGAGAGTGTGTTAAAAGGAGCAGCGGTGCGTGTTGCATTCCCTTCCTGTTATTCTTTATTATCCGGCAAGTCCGGAGAGTGTGTTAAAAGGAGCAGCGGTGCGTGTTGCATTCCCTTCCATATTTCTTTCAGCGTTTCTCCAGCTCTATCAGGTTTTACAGCAAATGTTTCTAACGATGGGGTCGCGATAAACCATAGAGTTGGCGGCCGCTCATCAGTTTCTGAGCTAACAGACCGGAATACGCGCTGCATGGTAAAATCAGCAGGCGAAATGTAGATTAGCTGGTAATAATTTTCATAAGTACCAACTAACATTATATTTTTTCTCTGGTCGGCTCTTTCCCGAACCTGAGCAAAATCACCCTCACTCCGAATAATTTCAGATTCATTAAAACCCAAATCAGAGTGTTCTTTACAAAATGCCTGCAGCCTCTCAATCGTTCCTCTCTCATGATTCGTTTCATAACTTTCAAGGCGTTGATGTATATCATCAAACAATTCTTTGTAGGATGGTGCATTTGATTGTTCCAATTCCTCAAATACCAAAGAAAGCTGTGTGTAAAAACCTATCCGGAAGACATCTGTTGCCCTGAGAAGAGGTTCTATTTTTGTTTTTTCACATTGCATTTCCTTCGCAAGAACCCCAAGAATCGCTGACCGATATTCATCTTGTGACTCAAAATCTGTTATTTGTGCCAGAAATCGTGTTAGCAGATCTTTCTTTTCACTCATCATGATGAGCATCAGTGTATCAAGGGTTGGTTCTGGCGAATTAATATCCTGACGGTGGAATGATCTGAGTTTTTCTTTAAACGCTGGTTTCAGACACGAAAAGGTTTCTGTTTCCAAAATTGACTTCTCATCTTCAGCAAGCCAGGCGGAAAGTTCTTTGGCAAGCTTTTGCTGTTCAACGTTGGCTCGCTTAACACTGGGGTCGAGACAAGCAGTCCACCCTACTGAATATTTGCAGCTTTCAGTGGTGCAATTCACCCAGCCATTATTATATTTCATTTTTTTATCGCACTCAGGGCAGAGTCTAATATCTCCTTCAATGGCTGATGATACTTTCTTCTTTCGAGAATGCGATTTATTTCTATCTGCAGTTTTTTTCATATTGGAAATTGACTGCCAGCTAACTGAATTTTCACAGTCTGTTTTCGTACATTTCACCCAGCCGTTAGACGATATAAAATCATTTTTACACAGAGGACAGGCATCGAAACCTCCAGCCATGCATAATGTAGACATAAGCCACATTATTGCAAAAATAAAAAAGACAATGGTTTTATTGAAAAAACTACTAGCTAAATAAGACATTTACCGTCTCCCGTTCTTTGAAAAAGTTTAGACGGCAATCAGATAATATATTTAAGAAATTAATTTATTCGGATGATTTTTTAGTTATAAGGTTAAGCAGCAAAGTGACGAAGAGAATCGCGGGCATATATACAGATCAGCCTATGGCTAACAGAGTATCGAATACCAGAATTAATCCCAGAACAATCACATTAAACTACAGAATCTAAACTTTAGAACCCGCAAAATCAAATACTCTCGATCATTACCGAAGAATAAAATCATGTGACATCTAAAAAGCTTTGCTAGCATTAGGACTCAATTATCTAAAAGGTACGACAATGAAAGCTGTTGGTCTTGCACTGATAGTCACAATGGTTTTATCTTTTCCTGCCGACGCAAGAAGAGGAACTAAACCTAATTGGTTAAATGCCCCTGAAGCCCTGCAAATTAAAGACTCTGATATCACATTATCTCATATGGGAATGAATGTATTACATTACAGAGTTGATTCCTTACCCTTCGGGTGCTCTCGCAAGTCATCATATACAGTGATCGCAAGTGGTCAGACTATAATTTATAGAACGATGGGAAAATGGAGCCACGGTGATGCTCCACAACAAGAGTACCTGCGACTCGAATTACATCATACACCACAAACTGTTAAAGAAGGGTTTAGTTGCAAAAAACATTCTCACCTGTTAATTTATGGTGGAGAAGAATCTTATACGACATGCTACCCTGAAGACGATTTTGTGCATGGAAGAACTATCGTTGATGCTCATTATTCTCAAAATGAGAATCTTGGTACTGCCATCGAAAGCAATAGAACTATCCACAACATGTATTTACCTTATTGGGTGTGGGTATATAATAATCCACAAGATCATGGACATCTATTGCAAACCACCAACTGGTTTTTTGACCTGTATTCAAATCACTGCTATCACAGCCAGTTAACTCACAGAGTTAACCCTTCACTTCCACCTGCAACAATAACTAAACCAACCGGCACATATTTCAGCCATGTCGCCGCACCTGTATACGGTTTTTTCTATGACACTTTTCTTCGACACCCTTTTGACTGGCGAGCACTTAGCGCTATAGAAGATAAAGACTCAGATCATGAATCAAGACCTATAGGCATGATAATAAGATATGATGGCTTCAGGGTTACGTGGTGGCCATATACCCCCAATGAGTTAAAAGAATATAATATCACTAGAAAAATCGAAACGTTTAGGAGTAAGAAATCTAGCAAAGGGCTGAAAGTAGCCTCACGACCTGACCAATAAACTGCTATCAATAACAGTCCCGTTGATATGGCACCGCAAGTATTTATTGAGAATGATCACACGCCTATAGAAATGACTACCTAATAAAAACATATAAATATGGACAGGTCGAAAAGGAATATTATGTATATCACTATCAATCAAATAAACATCAAGCACAATGACACGAAAAAAAATATTCAGAACGCTCTTAGAATAATAGAGTCTGAAAAACCTGCAGCGGGTACATTATTTCTATTCCCTGAACTTTTCACATCAGGATATTTATTTGATGATGAGAAGGATATCCATACCTTATCTGAAGAATATTCTTCTGGTAATAGCATCGCTACACTGAACGAAGCAGCCAGAGATTACGGCATTACAATCGTTGCAGGAATAGCGGAAAAATCTGCAAATCAATATTTTAATACTGCCGCCATTATTGATTCGAACGGCCTGAGGCATTTATACAGAAAGATCACTCAAACAAAAATCGATCGACAATATTTTAATAGAGGTGGGCAGCTCACAACTTTTGAATATCAAGGCGTTACCTTCGGTATCACTATCTGCTTTGATATATGGTTCCCAGAAATCATCCGCAAATACACTGAACAAAATATTGATGTATTACTCCACCTCGCCAACTTCGGTGGAGAGCAAAGTCTCCATATTGCCCGCGCCCGCGCCATTGAAAACAATATTCATGTGATAACCTGTAACCGGGTCGGTGCCGAAAGTACTAAAGAAATTCAGGGCACTTACTGCGGCAAAAGTCAGGTTATCAGCCCTACCGGAGAGGTTCTGGTCTCACTGGGAAGCGAGGAAGAAGTGGTCACTGTAGAGCTGGATATAGAAGCCGGTCGCCGGAAAAAAGTTATTGGTGTGGATTTGCTGGATGAAATTCAGGCAATTAATAATGCGCTGAAGGCGTGAGACTTTCTGGCTTTTATCGCTAAAGCCAGAAAGTCTCACAAACTGAAAATCAGGAAAAGAACAGGTGGGCGCTCTGCTTACTGAAATTGTACGTTTTGCCGTCTTTAAATTTCACTTCAAAGGCATTGCCGCTTTCCGTCACTACACTGCCCTCTCCCAGCACGCTGTGAATCACTGACTTTCGCTCCCAGCAGGGAGCGGTATGATCTGCAGCCTCACTATTTTCGGGCAGTTCAAGTTCTGCTTCCGGAGACACTATTTTCAGATAGCGTTTTGCAATACTTGTCAGCTGACTTTTGAAGCTCAGCTTTGAAGATTTGCTCTCAAGCTGGTCGCCTATTTCACCGATACGCTCCGGCATCATTTCCCGAAGAAAACGACTGGGGCGTGACTCTTCCTGAAACCCACGGGCAGGATCTGTTTTAACAGTTAGCAGGTGCAATTCATTTCGTGCACGGGTCATTGCAACATAAAGCAGCCGTCGCTCACTTTCCAACAGTTCATCAGAAGCTTCGGAGCCGGGGCGAACATAAGGCATATTTTTAGCCGTCAGACCCGGTAAGATGACGACAGGCCATTCCAGACCTTTAGCCTTGTGAATACTGGTTAGCTGCAGGCGGTCGCCGCCTTTTTCATGCATGCGGTCTTTAAGCGTTACTATCAGCTCACAGGCACCGGCAGCATCCAGATCATGATTCTGCAGGAAGCGAACAAAACCCTGAATGGTGTTGATCTGCTCATCGGCCCGCTCACGATCGAATGCACTCTCCTGAATTTCTTTATAAAGCTCTGTTGCTTCAATATATCGCTTAAGCAACGCACCCGCCCGAATGCCGGTGCGGCCAGATTCTGATTTACGTTCAAAGCGTTGCCACAGGCGAACACGGGTTTCAACTTTCTCTTGCTGGAAACGGGATATATCGCCAAAGCGGTATCTTGCCAGCTTATGCCCAAAGCTTTCAGTTGATTCCGCCAGTGAGCGCACTGCCGGACGTAAATCCTGATGACGGATACCGATATGCGGAAACTGCATCAGTTCCCATAAATCGGCTTCCCGCCGTTCCTGATCTTTCTGTCCCAGTAATCCACCTGCCAGTTCCAGCAATAAAATCAACCGGCGGATTTCCTGCCGGTCAAACAGCGAATGTCCTGAACCGGAAGCATAAGCAATACCCGCTTCCAATAACCCCAGCTCCAGCGGAACACTCTGGCTCCAGAGCCGAACCAATACGACAATATCACTGAGCGCTAATCCAGACTGCTGCCGTTTTTCAATTTCTTTGAGAATATAAGCCAGTTGTTCACGCTGCTCGTTTAATCCTGATAACGGCACATGATGTATTTGAGTAGCAGGCGTTGATTCGTGAGAAACACACAACACATCTTCACGGGACCGGTTGCCGGTAATCAGGTGATTAGCCAACAAAGATAGCCGGTGACCGTAACGGAAAGTATGCGACAGGGTATAGCGGACAGGTTCAGGAAAGTCCCGAGCAAAGGTGCGCAGGATATATTCCGGGCTGGCTCCGCGAAATTCATAAATTGTCTGATCCGGGTCACCGATTGCCATGACCTGAGCGCGCTTGCCTGCAATAAAGCGTAACAGTTGATGCTGGACTTCATTAGTGTCCTGATATTCATCCACCAGCATAATATCCATGCGATCAGCAACCAACCTTACCACTTCAGGCTGATGACACATCAGCATTACCGGTTCATACAGCATGTCGGCATAGGTAATGCGGCGGTTTGCTTTGCGACAGTCTTCAAAGTGGTCAAAGGCGGCTGTCAGATACTGCTGTTTTGGCTCCAGACCAAACTTTTCAAATACAGTTTCAGGATCGGATGTCGTACTTTTTACCAGATCAATAAAGCCTTTCAGGGCTTCAATATGGGGCGCCTTGTTATACCGAAGATCTTCTTTAACTGATGCTGGCGCAACGGCTTTAAGTGTTTCCCAACACTGGAATTCCATTTCCTTTTCTGACATGGGGTCGCCGGAAAAAGCTGGCAGTAAGCCTCGACGAATAAAATTCCGATACAGCTTTAAACCCATCGCATGATAGGTGCGTATTTCAGGCAGCACAGTATGCTCTGGAGCCCGCTGCCGCAGCTTGCGCTCAAAATCCTTTTTCGCACTGGTATTGAACATCAGCACCAGTATCCGCAGCGGATCATGCCCGCGTTCCAGCTGGGTCAATACATGATCCACCAGCGTACTGGTTTTACCACTGCCAGCCACTGCGGTCACAATTGCGTGCCCACCGGAATGATTGATAATGGCCTGCTGCTCTGCGGTCCACTCCATAGAAACTGCAACCTGAAAATAACAAGACCCGTGAATAATAACGGAATTTGCTGTGGATAAGGATTAGAAGATTACTGCGAACCTATTAATCGCTGAATAAAATCTCGTTCCAGATCCTCTGACGCCCAGAATCCCCTGTTAATTTGCAACACACCCTGCACAAACTCCATAGGGATGTCAGTCGCCCCTATGCTGTCCAACGAACCATAGGGCGTATCTTGTCTTATAACCCGTTCCTGATGACAGGCACTGTTACTGAAGTCTTTATCTATAAAATGACAATATTTCTTCACCTCTGCATTCAGCAAACAACAATTGCCTGCAGATAAATACAGTGACCAGACTTCATTTATCCCACTCAGAATCAGCTTGATATTATCGAAGTAGCGCAGTGCCACCTCCGCAACTGTTGATAGCTGATGACGACCACATTTATAAAGCAAAGCCAACCCACCAGACTTAAGCATATGATGAACACTGGCAAAAGCGGCCTCAATGGATTCCTGTTCTTCAAGTACACCTGCCGTTCTTTCAAGGCAGATAAAGTCAAAGCACTGGCAGTATTGCTGATTTTTCAGGATATGTGGCGAGTTGATATCAAGAATACAATCGATATTCCCTGCTTCATCAGAAATATCAACAACGTAGAAGTGTTCAGAGGGGTGTAAATCAGCAGCACTCAGTCCAGCGCCGGAAAGAGAAAAATAGTGGATGTGATTATGACTGCATCCGACAATCAGGCAACTTCCATTAAAAGCCCCAAATCACGCATATCGGCTATCCGGAATCATGATTTATCAGGATAGTTGAGCCAGCAGGTATACCATGGCTGTTATTCGTACAGTGCAGCTACTCGAAAAAAGACTGTTGTATAGAGTGAATATATGGCTTCTGTGCAAGATCAAGCAAAACCGCCCGGTAATCTTCCTGAAGAGTATTGCCAATAATTAAATACTCCGAAGCACCACAACCAACTCGACCCTTTGCCGTTTTGTATACAACAGCCGATGAATCAATTTTCAGCACCTCATCAACATACTCATTTCGGGTCGGAATACAAAACTCATAACTGACTGACCGTAAGCCATCATAAGGGCCATAAAGCCCGGCATCATCAAGGCGGGAAAGATCAAATTGAACTTTGGACTGAAGCAGCTTTTCCGGAGCACTTTCTGACAGCAACCCACATCCCGATATATGCAGGGTGATTACCAGCAAGACAGGACGACAGCACTTGTACAACATAGGATTTGAATAACCACATGGAACATGACCGCCATTATTTTAAACGATCATGTTCCATTGATTTGAAAAAGTCTGGGCTTACTACTTAACCTGAGAGTTTAACAGTGCCTGCAGTGCCTCCAGAGACTTAACCCGAGCATCACCAATACCACGCATCTGACGGAAGTCATCAGGTTTAACATCTAATATCTGCCCGACAGTTGGTGCCTGACCCAGCAATGTTGTCAGCGGCTTAACCAGACGGGAGAACGGCTTGTATTCCTCTGCACCTGAACCGATAACTGCTTGCAGCAAGGCTGTTGTATCGATGCCTTCAGATTTACTCTCAGCATCTGCTGCCGGCTGCTCTTGCTGTGTTTCTTTTACTTCAGCGACAGGCTCTGTCGTCGGCGCTTCGGCAATCGCTTCAGCAAATTCTACGACTTCAATGTCGGAAAGCGCTTCCACAACATCATCAGCAAGTTCAATCTCAGATTCATCAACTGTTGCAACCGGCTTGGCTTCAGACAGCACTTCACTGTCGGTCAGAACCGGAATTTCTTCTGCCTCGACTTTAACTTCAATAGTTTCTTCAGCAACAGCTTCAACTTTTTCGATATCTGCATCTGCAGCTGGCACAACGATCTTCTGGCTTGAGACAACAACGCGCTCTTCGGTTGTCTCTGCAGCCTGCTCATGTGCGTACAGTTCAGCTTCCAGCTCAGCACGCTGACGTGCATGTTCAATATTAACCCGGGCATTCAACAGTTCGGATGTCAGAGTATCCGGAACACCACGCAGTTTTGATATGACCGTTTTTAACAGACTAGTTATCACGGTATTGTTTTCCTCTATAACACTTCTGCCCGTGATAAAAACACACAGACACTCATTTACTTAACAGGGTGCCAGCTCATGACATATAACTGAATGTCATTCCGCAAATTTTATTCTGCAGAATCTGCCGTCCGGTAGCGTCCTTCGTAATCGAAAATTTTCTCACGAATACGCCAGAAGTACTTTTCCTTCTCGGCAATCACAAAATCTGGTTTGCGAAACTTTTTACGTTGTTTCACCACCTCTTCAGGCGTTGTTGCCCTGAAGGGTTCCCCCCGGTTTATCTGGTGATACTTGCCAAAGCGGTGATAAAAAGCACCTTGCTGTGCAGCTGTATTCAGTAAAAAATATTCATGAAGCTCGGCACCATCTTCATCATGATAACTGATTTTAATACGTGATTGTTGCTGTTTATTGTAATCAACCACCATATTCATTCCGGAACAGCGAATTACCATGGCTTTGCGCAAGTTTAAGGCATCTTTAAGCTTTTGATCCGGGTCAACTAATACCCTGCCACATTCACCACAACGCCGGGCAGCAATATCATTTTCTGCATTGCATTGGTCGCATTCTTTAAAGCGGAAACGGAACTCACAGCGTTCCTTAACATTGCCTTCTTCATGAAAACCCTGACAGCGACGCCCATAATGTTCAATCAGGTCGCCATCAGCATCCACAAGACCCCAGAAGCGGTTGGCAAAATCACATACCGGACAAGGCACAATTACCGGAACGGCATCACTGTCTGGTTTCGGGCCACCGATCTCCGGGCTGAAAAGGTCATAGTTATTACCGGCAAAATCCATCACCCGACATTCTTTTTTCCCCGGTGATAACCGCAATCCGCGGCCAACAATCTGCTGATACAGACTGACAGACTCAGTGGGGCGGAGGATGGCGATCAGATCAACATGAGGTGCATCAAAGCCGGTTGTTAATACCGAAACATTGACGAGATATTTCAACGCTTTGTCTTTGAATTGCTCAATCAAAGCATCACGTTCCGCGCCCGGTGTTTCACCGGTGATCAGTGCCGCCTGATCTTCCGGCAGGTAACCAAAAATTTCCCTGGCGTGGTCAACGGTAGAGGCAAAGATCATTACCCCCTGACGATCTTCCGCATCCTTTACAACCTGATGAATAATTTTTTGCGTTACCCGTCCCTTCCCTTTCAGCAGCTTGTTCAGATCCGCTTCACGATATTGTCCGTATTTATCTGTTGCCAGTTTACTGAAGTCATACCATGTAACCGGCGCATCAATCATAGTAGCAGGCGTCAGAAAGCCTTCTTTCACCATATAGGACAATGGCAATTCAAATATGCAGCTCTGGAAAAAACGCTCATCTTCTGTTCTGACAGCACCCTGATAGTGATAGCGGTACAGCCAGCCCTGTTGCAGCCGGTAAGGTGTTGCGGTTAAACCGAGAATTTTCAGACGGGGGTTATGCTCGCGCAGGTGACGTATAACTTTGTGATAGCTACTATCCTTTGACTCTGAAACCCGATGACATTCATCAATCACCAGCAGGGTAAAGGTATCATCAGCAAAGGCATCCAGATTCCGCACGACAGACTGTACACTGCCAAATACGACCTGCTCTGCCGCTTCTTTCCGCCCTAACCCGGCACTGAAAATAGAAGCTGATAAGCCATAACTCTCGTACTTAGCATGGTTCTGTTCTACCAGCTCCTTAACATGAGCCAGCACCAGCACCCGGCCCCGGGCAATTCTGCCAAGCTCACTGATAACCAGACTTTTACCGGCACCGGTTGGTAATACAACCACTGCCGGGTCATCACTTTTGCGGAAATGGCGGACAACAGACTGGACAGCATCAGTCTGATAAGGGCGAAGCTTGAAGGCCATCAGGTTCGGCTGATATGTGAAACCAGCTTCAGTTTACCAATAAATGCTTTCCGACCGGTGTCTTCTCTCGCTAACTGCCGCTCATAGAGTTTTATCTCTGTGCTGACCGCTTCCTGTAAACGCACCTTACCGCAGATATTGCCATAAAGGTCGATCCGCTTGGCACCTGCAAAAGTCGACAGCATATAGCGTTCAAGGCGGGTAAAATAACGCAGCGCGGTTTCAATAACATGTTGTGGTAACAGCCCGCTGCTGACCATATCTTTATGAATACCAATTTTCAGCGGACGCGGGTCTGATATTTTGAAAGCGGCGGGCCATAGTGCCCGAACCAGCCACAGCGCTTCTGACCGAAGAACTGACTGATCCGGCTTACTTTCTAATTGTTGAAGTCTTTTACGAACTTCCCCATCAAGGGCATCCAGCTGAGCCCGTTCTTGTGGCTGCTCAGGTGCTGCGGCGTTCTGCATGTAGAACCATTCCAGTGGCGATAATTCGAATAGTTAACCGGCGGCGCCGAAGAGGGTTGCGCATGGTGCCGGAAACTAATGATCGTATAAGAACATTTATAAGCTGTCCATTCAGGTAATGCTTTAAAGGTTATTTACTGCTTTTAATCTTGAACTGATACAGCAGGTCAACAGCCTGTGCAGCACCACTGATAGCCTGCAGGTATAAACGGGGCATCACTTCATAACGTGCCTTAATTTCAGAAACAGAATCAAAAACACCGGCCCCATACTGTAAACGCAGCCCCGGCGTTATATTTCCGCCAATCGTCACTTTGGTATCATCACCGGCACCTTCAGTGCCCAGCCGGACATCACTAAAACCAACAGCTTCCCCTATCTGGGAAGCCACACCGCCGAACTGGCTCACACCGACATCCACCAACAGTGCCTGCACCGGAGAGTCGTCAGCATTATCGAGCCCTTTACCTTGTAGCAGATAGGACAATTGCTCCTGCTGTGACATGGCCGGGGTAGAGTAAACTTCCCAGGTCGGATTTTTTACTGTGCCGCTGACTTTAATCCCCACACGGGTATCATCTACAACCGCATCCGGGTTACGAATTGCATCAACAACCAGATAAGGGCTGCTCAGAGGTCCTGCGATAATAATTTTACCTTCCTCAATCAACAGATCCTGACCAAGATAACGATAGCGTCCGTTTTTCAGTAATATCGAACCATTGCCTGCCAGAGACTTTTCCGGTTCCAGTAATACCAGCAATTCACCTGCAAGATTGGTTTGTAATCCGTAGGCATCCAACGTGATATCGTCGCCCAGTACCACTGAGACTTTCATCATAAAGTTGGCACTGCCAACCGGCTCCGTTTCCTGCTCTTTTTCCGGAGTCACAATAACGACATCGTCAGAGATTTTTACTGCATTTTTAGGCAGCGCTTTTACAACAATCCGTGCCCATGGAATGTTAATTTCCCCGGTCAGGTTAACCTGTTCTCCCAGCACCATTTTCAAATCAGGCGATACCCTGATTTCAAGTAACCCCGGATACTGCGCCTCAAGGTTTTCTCCCTTGACCGTCAACAGCCCTGTTGGTGGTAGCTGTTGCCAGTCAAGGTTTCCTCCCAGTTTGATTTCCCCCCCCCCAACCTGCATGGAACCCTGAATTTCCCCCTGATTGCCATTAACCAGCAAGCGGGTCACCCAGTCTTTAATGGTTACCAGTTCAGCATCAGTCTCAACCTGTCCCTGATTCAATGCCAACTCACCATACAAGAGCGGTTGCTCCAGTGTGCCCGCCATTTTCGCATCAGCCGAGAGAACACCATCAACACGACTGACTTCCGGTATAAAAGGTCCAAGGAATCCAAGCTGCAATTGTTTTAAGGAAACGGTGCCGTCCAGCGTTCGATGCTTTTGCAAATCAGAAAGCTTCAGATTAATACTGGCAACACCCAGTTGGGGAGAACGAAAATTCAGCTGACTATTTAAAGTATCCTGTTTAAATTTCAGGGTTGTTTCCAGCTGGTCATAGCCAAAGATAAGTTCACCAACGCCGAGTTTTCCGGGCGTTGTTTCCAACGTGAGATCAACAACAGGTTTATCTCCCTGCCATTGTGCCAGCCCCTCCGCAGACAATACTGACTGCCAACTGAAATCCTCCGGCATAAACGATGCCAGTCGCTTCATTGAGAAATTTGTTAGCCGGAACTTTGCTGAGCCTTTAGCTGCTGAAATACGGGCTTCATCCAGACAAAGTTGGCTGTCGAGTGACTGCCAGCACTGCTCAGATAAAGCAATATTCTGCTGCTCATTCACTTTTATCTGGAGCGGTGATTTCAGCACCCACTGGTCAAGCGGTGTATTGAAAAATGCTTTCGCCAGCTGTCCTGCCCAGGTTTGTTCCTGCAAACTTCCCTTCAGTAGAACCCGTCCAGACACCGGCTGCCCATCGGCAGAAAGTAATAACGAATGCTGTTGTTCATTGCCGTGAGCATCCAGTTTTATATTGTTGAGTTTAAGCTGATCGGCAACCAGCTCACCAATCGTTATCCGGCTTTGACCGCTAACGCCCTGCTCTGTTGTTATTTTGCCTTTACCTGTTAGTGACAACAGTTTGAACTGATTAAACTCGATTTTTGGACTGATCAAATCAAAGTCAGCAATGGGTTCTTTGGCACTACCCGTAAGGTTAATGTCGCCTTTTATTTCCCCCTTCAATCCCGGATAAAGTTCATCCAGCGACGGCGCATTGATATTTGCTGTTAACTGCCAGCTGTCGGCTAGCTGACCATTGGCAGTCAGATGGTTCTTTCCTATCGCAATTGCCAACTGGTGAATATCGACACTGACGGGAATACTACCGTTATTTGCCTGCTGAGCAGTTAATGACCCTTCAGCTTTGACGGGATAATCGCGTAGCACTCCGGAAAGAGAAAGATCGGAAACCGACACCTGCCAGCGGTCATCTATCAAACTAAAATCCGTTTTAATATTACCCTGAAGCTTGCCCGGTAATTCAGGCAGCCATAATCCCGGGTTAAGATCTTTCAGGGTTGTATCGCCCTGCCACCGAACACCGTCTTTCCAGCCAAGAACACCTGACAGCAGCAGCTCCCCTTCAGGTTCTTTGAGCAGTAGCCGTTTAATATCAAACTGATCAAGATTGCCATTACCTGATAACTCTATTTTTGCAACAGGCTGACCAGGCACATCAACTGCTGTATCCAGCTTCAGTTGATAACCACTGAGACTACCTTTCAGAGACAGCGCACCCTGCCCGACATTAACCTGAGGGTTTCCCGTAAACGGCCAGCTTAAAGGCCGCCACCCCAACGCCATATCAAACGGAATTTGCGGGTCAGTCACAGCCACAGTTCCGTCTAACTGAGTATCAATTGTGCCCTTACCAGTCAGGTGAATATTCAGATTATCCAGTGCTCCGCTGGCTGCTAACTGTAACCGCTGGTTTGATGGCATCCCTTCTGCAAGGGCCGCTTTAAGCTGAATATCTGCATCAATCATCATGGGATACGAACCCGCAAGTTCGATTTTGCCAGTCAGTGATGTCGCCGCTTTTGAGTGTGCGACTTTCAGTCTTATATTCTGAAAAGTTGATTCTGCCCCATTAAAAGACAGCGTTAATTTTTCCAGCTGTTCTTTGATATTCCCTTGCTGAAAGTTAATTTCATTTAGTTGCAGCTGGTTTATATCAATCGGAAAAGGAAGGCTTACTTCAGGTAATGTAATAGCTTCTGCTGTTTTTGATTGCGATGAAGTGCCTGAAGAAGGTTGTGTTTCGCTTTCAGGTAGCTTCATGCTTAGCTGGTCTAACTGCGCGATTTTTATATCCAGCCCAGCGGGTGACATTCTCAGTTCAGCGGTTAACGAGCCAAGCTGAATATCAGCATCGGCTGACTGAAACCTGAAGTTACGGATTGCCAACTGATCGACTTTCAAATCGACAGGAAAAGCAAAGTCATCCGTCGTGGTTTGCTTATCTTCCTGAGAGACGTCATCAACACTGTTTACCGGTTTCAGTACTACAGCCACATCATCTGCCGCCAGCAAACTCACCGGCAACTTTCGCTCTCTCAGTGCAGATAATTTCCATTGCAACTGAATATGACCTGACTGAAAACTGATCTGAGAATCATCCCAGCCAAGATTCCTGAAGGTCCAGCCATCAAGCAAATTCCCATACGCCAGCTCACCATTTAATGGTTCAAGATAAGCCGTTGCCTGCTGCCAAAGCAGCACATTTCCGCGATGCGTTAATAAAACTGAAGCCAGCGTAATCAGTAGTAAAACAATTAATGCTGCAACGCCTGATAAGATCTTTCTCATATATCCGGACCCATGGAAAAGTGCAGCCGCCAGTGGGTTTTATCTTTATCATTGATTGGAAAAGCCAGATCGACTTTTAACGGCCCCAGGGGTGTTACCCAGCGAAGTCCCATGCCTGCACCAATTTTCCACTTTTCACTGTAATCATTGGTTGCTGTGCCGCTATCAACAAAGGTTGCCACCCGCCACTTATCAATAAACTCATAGTTATACTCGCCACTGACTGCGGACATATAGCGAGCACCAGTCAGCTTTCCATCCGAGCCCTTAGGAGAAATACTTTCATAGCTATACCCCCGAACTGATTGATCACCGCCGGTAAAAAATCGAATTGAAGGTGGGATATCTGTGACATTATCGACAATGATCCCACCCTGTTCCGCACGACTAATAAAGCGATGTTTATCATCCAATGTCGTCAGCCATTTGGTACGCCCCCAGATTTTCAGAAAGTCCGCCTGAGAACCCCAGGTTGTATTCGACATTTCCAGCTTAATGTTATGGGAATATCCGGATTTGGGATCGAGAGCATTGCCTCTTGCCTTGCGATGACTAAACGACACCCCCGGTATTAACAACAGTTTGCGTCCATCATCATTACCTTGCTTATAGTCTTCATATTCAGCACGAAAGAATAAGTCCCGATCCCACCACCCCGGACGTTTTGACCAGCGATGAACTCCGGCTGAAATCAAATCACTCTTGGTATCTTTTAATTCCTTGTTCTGAAAACCCAGCTCCAGACTGTAGTACTCTCGCAGCGGATTGCCCACCGGAATTTTATAACGGCTACTTAGCTCACTATTGACGCTGGATAGTTTAAGTTCGTTGATCAGACTGTGCCCCTTTTCATTGATCCAGGGGCGATCCCAGCTGAGAGAAAGCCTCGGCCCCTCATCAGTGGAATAACCGATACCGGTTTCAATTTCATGATCCGTCTTCGGCACTACATTGATATAAACAGGCACCTCGAAGTTTCCAGCCTGTGCCTTTAACGGGCGGATATCTATCTGACTGAAATAGCCGGTTGATGACAGGTCACGATTCAGTTTACTGAGCTTAACCGCCTTAAAAGGTTTACCCGGTTTGAACGTCACCATGGTATTAACAAGTTCTTGGGTGCCTGCAGGCAGCGTTCCGTAATCGATTTCTCCCGAACCGGTAGCGGGTGCCCGACTGCAATTCAAGATCAATATCGGCTGTCGTTTTATTCTGGGAAACTCTTACGGTATGCCAACTCAGCCGAGCATCAAAATAACCACGGGACAGGGCAAGATCCGTTAACTGGCTTTTGATTGCTTCATATTCACCATGATTAAAAGTATCACCAGTCGATAATGGCAGATTCTTCTGGAGTCGCTTAAAGGCTTTATCCTGCTGCGCATCACCTGTCAGGTTAATGGTCAGTTGACCAACTTTAGTGGGCTCTCCTGCATCAATATAGATATTCAGCTGCTGGGCATCAGCCTTATCGGTACTCATATTGATAACAGGCCTGTAATAACCCAGCGCTTGCAGTGACTCTCGCAAGGCCTGTTCGATCTCAGGCTTAAGACCTTTCAGCTGGAGGGGTTCTATTGCGGGAAGCGATTCAAGATAAAGTTCGACATTTCTTTCCAGTTCACCATCAAGCCCTGAAACCTGATAATGCAGTGGATCGGCTTTGACTACATTCGCAAGAGCCGCAAACAATCCAAAAAACAGTAAGAGCCAGCGAGAAGTCGGAGACACCATGACATCCTGACTAAAAAGAAAAGATTGTACACGT
>CBDHDU010000027.1:0-27272 GCA_965261725.1 Endozoicomonadaceae bacterium
TCAAATTTCATCTGGCGAAACTTCACTCTTAATTCAGTACTGACATATAGCATGAATTAGGCGTGCTTGTCTGAACGTTTGTGTGTTGCTTAACGCCAGAGTGCCTACACTCACAAGGTTTTTTGTAATGACTTTCAATCGTTCCCTGAACAAATTGGTCAGCGCTGTTGCTCTGAGTTCTCTGGCAGCTACTGCCGTGGCTGCTGAAGCTGAAGCAGGTAAAGATGCCAAGGATATGTCCGATCCGATGGCGATCTACACTTCCGGTGGTATTTCTTACGGTACCAACGGTCTTAACCTGAAAGTGATGAAGACACTGGACACCGGCAGTGCAACCAAGCTGTCTGCCGTGATCGTAGAAGCCAAGGATATGGACTTTGCTGATGACGGTGACGTACGTCACGGTACCGAGCGCTCCAGCGGTGTTTCCAACCTGCGTCTGCGTTTGTTCAATGTTGATATGACTACCGGTCGTGGTCTGTCTTACGACATTATTCAGAATCTGGATAACACCGGTGATCAGGCTCGTAACGTCAACCCGAACTCTAAAGCCCTGAATAAAATGGGTATGGCTTCTGTTGGTATGATGCAGGCACTGCCGAAGATTGGTTTCTGGCAGACTTACCCGATTATTGGTGCGGGTCTGTGGTACGGTGAGGATGTTGAAAAAGGTATTGATACTTCTGGCGTTTCCCTGAACTTCACCATGTACAACAAATTTACTGTGACTGACAAAATCTGGCTGAACTGGAACCTGACATACGTACACGGCATCTACGGTTCAGATAGCTTCAAAGACAATATGAACTCTGCTGACGACAGCCTGGGTCACGAATTCATTGCCAGCTACCAGATTGATCCGCGCAACAACCTGCGTCTGTGGTACAATGCTTCTCACAAGCAGTTTAACGATGATAATACAGGTGAAACCCGTTTGGAGTTTAACCACCAGTTTTAATTGCTTTGGCCTGTTAGCAAAACATCCCGTGACAAACGGGATGTTTTGTTCTGTTGAGAGCCGAGTTGAACAATAGCGCCTGTATTCGCTATAGCACAGGGGGTATTTTAAGTAAAAATAACTGTGAAAATTAATCTTATTTAAAGATTGTTGATGATTGCTTTAATTTGCTTGTGATATTGATTTATCTTTGAGGAATATGTGCTGTCTTAGATGGTCATGAAAGTCAGGGCGAAAGTACGGGGTGTACTTTAGTGCAAATAAATGTGAACTGACGGATAATAGCTCCACAATTTATTGTATTTTTATCGCTATATCTGCATTACGATAGTCGCAATTATGACTTTGTGTTCTAAAAACCGGTTAGTGTGGAACTATAGTCAGCGCGGTGCTTTCGCCCTGTCATGAAAGTGCGAATGACTCTTCTTTGATGCCGACTACTCGTAAATTGCATTTGTAATTATATTGTTCTCTAGAGTATGCAGTATATAACTTGATGCAGACATTTATCGATTGTTATCAGCTAAATAAGCTATTTTAAAAAACATGCCAGACAACCATTATTTATAATATTGAGATTCACACCACTGCCAGTGAGGATAAAAGGAAGATAAAAATATATCAGTCCTTTGAATTCAGATGCAGCTTCTACCGATGTGAACTTTGACCCCGTTGTGACACACCCACCTAACAGTGATAGCGTTATTGAAATGAGACCTATTCTTTTCGTTATTATTACTAAGTACCCGGATAATAGTTTTCATATATTGAATGCTTATTCAGCATACGATAGTACTGCTTGGCAGTGAGCTATATTATTTGTTATTGCAACTCTGCGTCTGTTGTTATGAAGAAGACTGCTTGCTCCATCACTGATAGTGCCATTATCCATACGCTAAAGTGCGCCATGCGCAACGGGTCTTTGCCTTGCGTAAGAGAGCGTGCTCATGCGGTATTGCTCAGCTTGAAGGGGTACTCTCTGTCCCAGATAGCGGATGTTTTTGATGTTCAGTATCAGACAGTCTCTCGGTGGATTGATGACTGGGAGTTCTTAGGTATACGAGGGTTATACAAAGCCCATGGCGGCGGTCCGCAGCCGATCTACAATGCTCAGGAAACGCAACGCCTCGCTGAACTGATTTCAGAGGAGCCTCGCCGCATATCTTATGCGCAGGCAAAACTTGAAGAAGAAACTGGCAAATCGGCTTCATTAAAAACTCTGAAGAGGATGGCAAAAAAAAATCGGGCTGGTTTACAAGCGGGTACGAAAGTCCTGTCGGCATAAGCGAGATCAAGAATCTTTTGAGCGCCGTCATCACGCGCTGAAAAATGCTCAGGAAGCTGAGCGCAAAGGCCTTATAAATCTGTTCTATTTTGATGAGTCGGGCTTCTCCCAACAACCGTGCATTCCATATGCCTGGCAACAGAAGGGAGAGCAGTTGAGAGTTTCCTCGGTCAATAGTCAGCGCATAAATGTTCTGGGTTTCATGAATCGTGATAACGATTTGTTTTACTATCCTGTCTGCGGAGCAGTGACTGGTGATGAAGTCATCCGTGTATTTGAAGATTTTGCTGAACAGATGCAAGACCCGAAATACAGCACTGGCGACCGGTACACTTTGGTGGTAGTCGATAATGCCAGCATTCATACCTGCAAAAAGTTCCGAGAGAAACTGGATGATTGGATGATCGAAAAGAAGCTGATTGTTTGCTATCTGCCCACCTATTCACCGGAATTAAATCTGATTGAGATTTTATGGGACAAGGTAAAGTATGAGTGGCTTAACCTCTTGAAGATTATGAACTTTGCTGAATTCCAAAAAGAACTAAAACGTGTTTTTGATATGTTTGGTCAGGAATATATGATTTCATTTGTCTGAGTACTTAACGTTAGAGTACGATAAGGCATGGTTCAAGCCAGCTCATATTTCATTTATGAGCTGACGGTAATGGTCAACAGGTGTGTTTATATCTGGCAAACTGGGGTCACTGTATAAATAGTAGGCTCAGTTTTCCAGGCCGCACCGGAAATCAGATCAATAGGAATGGTGATGACACCGAAATCGATTAAGATGCCTAACAGTGTCGTTGGGTCAAATGACTCCCCTGTATGAATGACCAAGTCTTCACAGCCAGCTTTAGTTACTTTAATGGTATGTGTTTCACCACGTTTAACCTGAGCGATCGCGTCATCATAACCACGCTTGACACCATCAATATATATTAAAGTGTCTTTCTCGAGTGAGTTGACAGTGATAGTATCCTGGGTTCCTTTGATTGTTGATGCGCAGCCTGTGATGAGAGCCGAAAGGGTCATGACGGATACAGCAATTATTTTTTTCAACTTTTATACCACTTGTTTTTGTTGTTTTATCGGCAGCTAAACTATAGCCAACAAGACGACATGAGTCTATTGAAATGGTATGAGTGAATTTCTATTCGGATGCTTCGCGGTGCTTCTGCAGAGCTGTTGGATTACATACTTCCCCCATACAGATTACTTCTCCGGTTTCTGCATGCTCTATCCAAAATAACCACGGACGATTGAAACTGATTTTTTTAGCTGCAGTTAAGTGTAATGAGGGTAACTATTCAGCACCCTCACAATAAGCTGGTATTTTCGTGATTTTGTGTCATTTTCAAATACAGTTCTTCTCTGACCAACGCTTGTTATGAGTCAACTTGATCCCGAGTTTCAGATTATCGTCACCCTCCTTGCTATCGTAAATGATCAGCAAGAGCAGATCGGTGGCCTGGGCGATCAGGTAGCGAAACTGGAAACAGAAAATAAGGAACTCGCGGACAGACTCAACATCAACAGCCGGAACAGCAGTAAGCCTCCCTCTACAGACGGTTATGCAAAGCCTGCTGCCAAACAGAAAGACTCATCTGCCACGGTGGAGGGTGAGCCACAAGACGACAAACCTAACCCAAAAAGCTTACGACAGAGGTCTGGTCGAAAGCCCGGCGGTCAGAAAGGTCACAAAGGTTCAACGCTTCAGCAAGTCGCTGACACTGACCGCACCCAATATCACCCGGTTATAGACTGTGAGAAGTGCCATCAGTCCCTGCACTCTGCAAACATTGCCAAGTTGGTTGAAAGGCAAGTATTTGAACCGGGTCGTTTTGGTCACTTTGAAGTGACAGCCCATGTGGCCGAAATCAAAGAGTGCCGCTGCGGTCACATGACACAAGCCCGTTTCCCTGAAGGAGTTGATGCTCACGTGCAGTATGGACCGGTGACTCAGGCGCTGGCCGTGTATCTTTGTCAGTATCAACTTATACCTTGCAAGCGTGCCTCCCAGTTCTTCATGGATATTTTCGGATTGGAAGTCAGTCCGGGTTCCATCTGCACCTTCCAGAGCAATGCTTATGACCGGTTAGCCAGCACTGAGCAGGCAATTAGTGACGCCCTTAAGGTTGAACCCATTGCAGGCGCTGATGAAACAGGCATGAGAGTAGCCGGAGCGCTGTGGTGGATGCATGTCCTGCGTACTGACAAGTGGACGTACTATCATCTGGACTTGAGTAAAGGACATTCCGCCATAGAGACGATGGGTATTTTGCTGATCTTTGCCGGGATACTGGTTCATGACCACTACAAGGTTTACTTCCGCTATGCTGCGGCTCATGTACTCTGCAATGCCCACCACCTGAGGGAGTTACAGGGTGTCGTTGATCGCGACTGCAACTATCTTGCGGCTCGTCTTCAGCGGCTGCTGAGACTGGCCTGTCACCTCAGCAATGGTTTTAGAAAGCTGGGAATGAAGGCGATGCCGGAATCCATCCGCCAGCGTATCTCTTCACTGTTCGAGCGAACAGCAAAAAGGGCGCAAGCGGAAGAAGCCGACTATATGGAACGAGTACGGCAACGGTTGGGGCGTGACAAAGTCAAGAATACGAAAGCGTTCAACTTGTTTAAGCGGTTGGTGGAGTACAAGGACGAAACTTTGAGGTTCATGACCGACCTCAACATCCCCTTCGACAATAATGGCAGCGAGCAAGACATCAGAAATGGCAAGGTGAAGCAAAAAATATCGGGCTGCATCAGAAGCGAGGAAGGGGCGAAATGGTATTGCCGAATACGAAGTTATGTTTCATCTGCGAGAAAGCAGGGGCAGAATGTTTTTGAAGCCCTGCTTATAGCCATGAAGAATTACTGCGGTCACTCTTTGCTGGGTGCTGAATAGTTACTAATGAGGATGCGAAGGTGTCTGGTTTGGTTGATTCAGACAAGCTAAGCTGAGCAATATGGGTATAGCTTTCAATATAATTACCACTGCTTTTTTCTGAACAGTGTAAATCTGAGTATTCTGCAGCGAAAAGTGGATGGTAGCCGAGTCGCGTCAGAGGGCCAGAGAGTTCAGTGGATGAGTACAGGTCACAGGCAGGAAGTTGAATTGTAATGAGGCTGGAGGTGCCATGTGTTTTGAGTTCTTCTCTGACGTGATCAATAAAACTGGGCTGAAATAACAGCGTTGACGGCCGTATCGAACGTTCAGGGAGAACCAGAATCATCCGTAATCTGTTGCGGCAGGGGAGAACGATGGTTTTAACTTCTACAGGCTTGTCGAGGACATTAGTATTGAACGAAGTCGCCAAAAGTAACTCGGCACTGCTATTGGCTAATGCCTTTACCTGCCTTTGCGTATGTGCTTCAGAATAGAACAGCATACAGCCTGAGGGTCTTAGTTGCACATTCCATTCAGGTGTAAATGATAATGAATCAGCTAGTACCAGATGCTCCCCAGTGAACTGTGTGCTGAGCCCGGGGATATTTAACTCCTTTAGTAATGAACTTGCCGTGCTTTCACTGTTAGTAATATGCTGAATCAGCTTCGAATTGAGACCGTGTAATCGAGAGGCTGCCTGCTTTAAATGGTCAGAAATTGTTGCCCCCGGTACCAATACTACCGATTGCATATTGGTTTGAATGGAGGTCTCCTGTCGTGCTTGTCCAGCCGACGTGAGCAGTTCCAGCGGAGAGTTATCCGATATTGAGGCATCATTCATTAGTAGTTGAGCTAACTGGCTGCGCGCTTCATTCTGGCTGCAACGGTAAAGGGCTGCAAGTACCTGTACAACACGGTAGCCGCTAACCAGTGTATTTTGTTCGTTCGGGCTTTATGGGTGAGTTTAAGTAATAGATTCCTGGTCAGTGCAATGTGAGTATTGCGGCAGAATCTTTGGGTTCCTGTAGGTGGGCTTTGACCCCTTTGTTGGTCTAAAGATGTGGTGTTTTCCTGAGGGACAGAATAAGTATCGGGAGCATTTTGTTCGCCTAACACTTCCATGTTAGATGCTTCAGACGCATCACCGAGGTTTGGTGTAGCTGGGGGAGGCTGGCACTTAAGCGGCAGAGCCGGATTGCTGATAGCTGCCATCATAAGGATTGAGGCATCTTTTGGTCTGCAATCCAGCAAATGAATGGTTTATCGATTATTACTTTTTTTAATTGGGCGCTATGAGGCTGGGCGTCGGCTGCAATGACGTTTCCCCTACCCGAATCGCAGGGGACTATATTTCGTAAAATTTATATGAAGCTTTTCAAGTAATTTTGCTACACGCCCATTGATGTATTCTGATCCATTGTCTGAGTGAAAACCCCTTAATTTAAAGGGGAAAGTGGCCAGCAGTTCTTCGAGGACGGGAATCAGGAATGTTTCACTAATCCTCTCCACCGTGCACACCACCTGATATTGTGTCACCTCGTCAACGGCATTGATGTGGTACAAGCCTTTAACCCTGTCTTTATCGCCCTGGTGAACCGTATCAATGCGTATGAAACCCGGTCGCCCTTCCGGGGCTGGCTTGCGTCTTATGCCAATCGCTCGTTTCGTTGGACGGGTGACGTCTTTAGGCGTTCGAATATTGCAGTATGCTTTTGACTGCCTTAAATTGTAAATTTGCGAGACCGATATGTCCTTCAGCCGCTGATAGCGCTGATCTCCTTGAAGATAAGCACGCTCACAGAGCTTTTTGGTGGTCGCGCCATTCAAACTATCATGAAGGCGGTCTGTCTGTGCCAGAAGCCTTATATCAGCCTTGGAATACCGGGTACTGAAACCATTGACTGTGCGCTGTTGACGCCGCAAACAACCTTTTGACAGGTAGGCCGCGATCAGGCGGGTAATTTGCGCTCTCGAATACCCCGTCGCAACGGTCAGGTAGTGCTTGATAAGCCCTTTATCAGCTCGCTTCAGTTGCCGGTATTGGAAATGCCTCAGCGTGCATTCAACCCATTGATAACACTCATCTTTTGACTCCCGTCCCGGCTCAAGACCGGGGGCTTGCCGGAGGATTTCGCGAACCTGCTCAAGGGTCTTTATCAGCCTCGTGTTCATGATGATTTTCATCCTGTAATCATGAACGATAGAACCAAAAGTGTGAGGCTCACTTCATATTAGAAACACAGGGTTCCTTTAGGCTCATTTCATATTGGAGAAGACTATATAGCTCAGAAATACTATTAATTAATTAAGGCTCTTAATGGATTCCGGGGGGTTACCCCAGCAGCAAGCCAAGCAACCCTGAAATAGCTGCTTTTCCCCTACGTTTGATGTTATGGATGCATTCAAAAAATCCCAAGTATAGTGGCAGCTTATCCTGTGAAATTCCACGGTGAGGGCGCAACCAGGATCGCAGCAACGACCAGAAGCCCTCCATCGTATTCACATGCACCTCGTGAAAACCATCACCATCTTCATCCCGGGCATACTCCCCAGCGCCATGACAGACAGATTTACGATCATAACCCCATTGCTCAAGCCTGTCGTAAATGCTGTATTCATCAGTATAAATCAGCGTTCCCGGCGCTATGAATTCTGTAATCAGGGGCTTGATTGTTACCTGCTTGACATTAGGCAGCATACGGATCACAACCTGCCCACCCCGCTGGATCATGCCAAAGATCGGAGGCTTTTCTTTCTCCAGAGTACCGCGACCACGAGCACCTCTCAAACGGTTACGGCGGGCTGTCCGCCCTTTTTTTTCACCGCTTCAGGCTGGCCTTTATGCCCCGATACAACGTAAACCTCGTCACATTCAACCTTGCCGTCCAGAACGGTGACCGGGCGTTTGTTGCAGACACTTGTCCTGAGTTGCTGTGTCATCTTTTGCACATCGCTTTTGTTCAGGTCAAGTTCAAGTGCAATCTGTCTGTTCGACTGATTGAGTGACATCAGGTACAAGCAGTGTATCCAGATTTTTAAAGGCTGGTGATGCCCTGAAAACACCGATAAAGTCAGATCATCAAAGCGACGCCGACAACACTTGCACCAGTAACGCTGTCGCTCCGGCTGAGTGTCATCTTTACCTTGTCGGGTAATATCAGGGCTTTGACAGCGAGGACAAACGACACCATCCGGCCAGCGCATTTGCCTGACTTGTTCGTAACATTTGGCGTTATCGAGGAGATCATGAAACTTCATCATACCGCTGTTTTACACGAATGTGGACGTTAGTTTCAACCGCAGTTACCTCAACACCCCGGAATCCATTAAGAGCCTTAATTATTTTGGCTCTTCAGGCATATCTGTGGGTAAACAGAAACGAATTTTGAGGATAGAAACACCAGTGCCTGACTTTTGATAGCTTTTTGTTGATGGACAAAAAAACAACAAAAGGCAGCACTGATGCTGATTAAAACTATCCTCAATAAAGTTCATAAACTCAAGTCTTTTGTTTATCAGGATGTAAAACTCGGCTTCTATCAGGGCTCTGAAGTATTCAATGTGACTGTGGCTCCACGGAAGAACAGTCATGCTATCTGCTCAGGATGCAAAAAAGCTGCTCCGGGCTATGACCGCCTTGCTGAGCGTCGCTTCGAATTCGTTCCCCTCTGGGGCATCAGGGTTTTTCTGCTCTACAGAATGCGTCGGGTTGAATGCAAGACATGTGGCGTAAAGGTTGAACAGGTTCCATGGGCGGATGGCAAGAAAGAACTTACCAAAGTCTACATGCAGTTTTTGGCAAACTGGGCCCGAAAGCTCTCGTGGAAAGAGGTGGCCTGCATTTTCAATACCTCATGGGAGAAGGTCTTTCATGCTGTTGAGTATGTGGTTGAATGGGGCAAAGCACATCGCCCTCTCGACAATATCAAGGCCATTGGTGTGGATGAGGTGGCGTATCAAACAGGCCATAAATACCTGACTGTGGTTTACCAGATCGACCGTGACAACACACGACTGTTGTGGGTTGGACAGGAGCGAACCGAAGCCACCATTCGCAGTTTCTTCTCATTCTTTGGTGCACAGAGAAGCCAGCAGTTGAAGTATGTCTGCTCTGACATGTGGCAGCCCTACGTGAAAGCGATTGCGGAGTATGCCAGCCAGGCGCTGCATATTCTGGATCGTTTCCATATTGTTGCCATGCTGAACAAGGCCATTGATGAAGTCAGAGCCTCAGAGCACAAACAGCTTCAGGCAGCCGGATATGAACCTGTTCTGAAAAAAACTCGCTGGTGCCTACTCAAGAGAAAAGAGAACCTGACCGAGAAAGAAGAGATCAAGCTAAACACAGTGCTCCAGTACAACCTGAAAAGTGTCAGGGGTTACCTGCTCAGAGAAGAGTTCCAGGTTTTCTGGGACTAGTGTGCCGTAGCACATACAAGGGAAGTAAAAGGATTACTTTCTGAAGATGTGGAAGCTATGGAAGAGATGGCGGTAGACCCGCCGAAATCGGCTGTCGAAAGCAGGTTTCAAACCACCTCAAGCTGCTGTCGTTAAGAGCGGTGGTAGTGAGCGTTGAGGAAAAGGCGAAAGTAAATTCGTCAGGTATGGTACAGAGAGATGAGTAAACCCGAATCTTTGTTGAAGCGTCGTAAGGAACTTTTTCGGCATCAAAACCTGAGGCTTAGTCCTCCTCAGGGATAAGTCTGCAAGTGAATTTCGAATGCTGTGCAGGCGGTGTCCGGCGTTGAGAAGGCATGACTCTGTACTGGGCTCTTTCATGGAACTGCGGGAACCTGTCGTGCAGGTGTTAAGGGAGACTCTCAAGTGGCGACCACCACAAGAGACTGAGTACCGATACTGCGCACAGGGGCGGAGTAGCTCGTAGTAGTGTTGAAGCTCCTGTAATAGGGGGGGAGCGAAGGGGCTGCGTTAGGTGGCTCGTTGTGGAATGCAACTGTCCCAAAGGATCTTGTCTGGATGCCTATAAAGGGACGTAGTCAGCAACCGGAGGGACAGGATGACATTGCTCAACGGGCAGGGCGGTTGTCACATGGAGGCAAATCTGTTTGTCACTGGCTGGAAAAAGTACAGGTCAGAAAATGTCTCAGAATTGTGATAGGCGTTTACCTGATGGGAGCGGTATGAATCGAGAGGTTCACGTACCGTTCTAAGAGGGGCTGGCGGGGAAGTTCCGCCGGTCTACTCACCCATTTCACCACACTGGGCAGGAAAGTATCTGGATCGGTGGTGCACAAGAGTCATGCGATCAAAGATAGAGCCAATGAAGAAAGTGGCTAAAACTGTTCGGCGACATAAGCCGCTTATCCTGAACTGGTTCAGGGCAAAAAAGGCATTTTCCAGCGGAATTGTTGAGGGGCTGAATACCAAGATAAAACTCACTACGAGAAAATCGTATGGATTCAGAACCTATAAATGTGCAGAAATTGCTTTATATCATGCGCTTGGCAAGCTGCCTGAACCAGAAACTACCCACAGATTTTGCTGACGAGGCATTATGGCTCTTCAGGCATATCTGTGGGTAAACAGAAACGAATTTTGAGGGTAGAAGCACCAGCGGCTGACTTCTGGTAATTTTTTTGTTTGCAGACAAAAAAGAACAAGAAGCGCGCTGATGCTGATAAAAACTATCCTCAATAAAGTTCATAAACTCAAGTCTTTTGTTTATCAGGATGTAAAACTCGGCTTCTACCAGGGCTCTGAAGTATTCAATGTGACTGTGGCTCCACGGAAGAACAGTCATGCTATCTGCTCAGGATGCAAAAAAGCTGCTCCGGGCTATGACCGCCTTGCTGAGCGTCGCTTCGAATTCGTTCCCCTCTGGGGCATCAGGGTTTTTCTGCTCTACAGAATGCGTCGGGTTGAATGCAAGACATGTGGCGTAAAGGTTGAACAGGTTCCATGGGCGGATGGCAAGAAAGAACTTACCAAAGTCTACATGCAGTTTTTGGCAAACTGGGCCCGAAAGCTCTCGTGGAAAGAGGTGGCCTGCATTTTCAATACCTCATGGGAGAAGGTCTTTCATGCTGTTGAGTATGTGGTTGAATGGGGCAAAGCACATCGCCCTCTCGACAATATCAAGGCCATTGGTGTGGATGAGGTGGCGTATCAAACAGGCCATAAATACCTGACTGTGGTTTACCAGATCGACCGTGATTACACACGGCTGTTGTGGTTGGACAGGAGCGAACCGAAGCCACCATTCGCCGTTTCTTCTCATTCTTTGGTGCACAGAGAAGCCAGCAGTTGGAATATGTCTGCTCTGACATGTGGCAGCCCTACGTGAAAGCGATTGCGGAGTATGCCAGCCAGGCGCTGCATATTCTGGATCGTTTTCATATTGTTGCCATGTTGAACAAGGCCATTGATGAAGTCAGAGCCTCAGAACACAAACAGCTTCAGGCAGCCGGATATGAACCTGTTCTGAAAAAAACTCGCTGGTGCCTACTCAAGAGAAAAGAGAACCTGACCGAGAAAGAAGAGATCAAGCTAAACACAGTGCTCCGGTACAACCTGAAAAGTGTCAGGGGTTACCTGCTCAGAGAAGAGTTCCAGGTTTTCTGGGACTAGTGTGCCGTAGCACATACAAGGGAAGTAAAAGGATTACTTTCTGAAGATGTGGAAGCTATGGAAGAGATGGCGGTAGACCCGCCGAAATCGGCTGTCGAAAGCAGGTTTCAAACCACCTCAAGCTGCTGTCGTTAAGAGCGGTGGTAGTGAGCGTTGAGGAAAAGGCGAAAGTAAATTCGTCAGGTATGGTACAGAGAGATGAGTAAACCCGAATCTTTGTTGAAGCGTCGTAAGGAACTTTTTCGGCATCAAAACCTGAGGCTTAGTCCTCCTCAGGGATAAGTCTGCAAGTGAATTTCGAATGCTGTGCAGGCGGTGTCCGGCGTTGAGAAGGCATGACTCTGTACTGGGCTCTTTCATGGAACTGCGGGAACCTGTCGTGCAGGTGTTAAGGGAGACTCTCAAGTGGCGACCACCACAAGAGACTGAGTACCGATACTGCGCACAGGGGCGGAGTAGCTCGTAGTAGTGTTGAAGCTCCTGTAATAGGGGGGGAGCGAAGGGGCTGCGTTAGGTGGCTCGTTGTGGAATGCAACTGTCCCAAAGGATCTTGTCTGGATGCCTATAAAGGGACGTAGTCAGCAACCGGAGGGACAGGATGACATTGCTCAACGGGCAGGGCGGTTGTCACATGGAGGCAAATCTGTTTGTCACTGGCTGGAAAAAGTACAGGTCAGAAAATGTCTCAGAATTGTGATAGGCGTTTACCTGATGGGAGCGGTATGAATCGAGAGGTTCACGTACCGTTCTAAGAGGGGCTGGCGGGGAAGTTCCGCCGGTCTACTCACCCATCTCACCACACTGGGCAGGAAAGTATCTGGATCGGTGGTGTACAAGAGTCATGCGATCAAAGATAGAGCCAATGAAGAAAGTGGCTAAAACTGTTAGGCGACATAAGCCGCTTATCCTGAACTGGTTCAGGGCAAAAAAGGCATTTTCCAGCGGAATTGTTGAAGGGCTGAATACCAGGATAAAACTCACTACGAGAAAATCGTATGGATTCAGAACCTATAAATGTGCAGAAATTGCTTTATATCATGCGCTTGGCAAGCTGCCTGAACCAGAAACTACCCATAGATTTTGCTGACGAGGCAAAAATAAGAGACTTTTCTGGTGAATAGAGTAGGTATGTAGTTTTTTTACCCAACTAAGACCAATAAACATTCATAAATGCTAAAGATAAGTCCAACCTTTGCGAAAGAGACAGTACGTGTCAACTGTCTTTTGGTGTGTGCATGTACGTAAGCTGCTTGTGGCAAAATAAACCACTGTAAGATTCTCAGTAACGATACCCTTCAGGGTTTAAAGGATAATTATAAGGCTTTATGAAATGTTGGTATTGTAGGTAGAAGTACTCAGATATTAGTGTTTATGCCCTAATGTTATAAAAGCAAAATAAGCATAAAAATTCGACCCATACAAAAAAGTGTCGGGTACTTGAATGGATAACATAATTGGTTTCGTGAACGATCTGCTTTGGGGCAGTGTGCTAATTTACCTGTTGTTGGGTGCAGGTTTGTTTTTCACTATCCGGACACGTTTTGTCCAGTTCCGCCGTTTCGGTATGGCTTTCAAGACCATGCTCGGCAGCCGCGCTAAGACAAATGACTCACAGGTAACCGCTTTCCAGGCATTCTGTACCAGTCTGGCAGCACGTATCGGTACCGGTAACATGGCCGGTGTTGCGGTTGCGATGTACCTGGGTGGCCCGGGTGCTATCTTCTGGATGTGGCTGATTGCGCTGCTGGGTATGGCGACCAGCTTCTCTGAAAATATCCTGGCGCAGGCATACAAAACCAATAATGGTGACGGCACCTATCGTGGTGGCCCAGCCTACTTTATCGAAAAGGCGCTGAAGCAGCGTTGGCTCGGTATCGCTTTCTCTATCTCCCTGATTATTGCCTTCGGCTTCGCGTTCAACAGCGTACAGTCAAACTCTATTGCTGCTGCATTCAACAGCTACGGTATTCCGGCTCAGGCGATTGGTCTGGGACTGGCCTTCATTAGTGGTCTGGTTATCTTCGGTGGTATTCGCTCTATCGCCAAAGTTTCTGAAATGATCGTTCCTGCTATGGCGCTGGGTTATCTGGCCGTGGCGATGATCGTTGTGGTCATGAATATCGCTGAACTGCCTGCTGTCTTTGCACTGATCTTCAAGAGTGCCTTTGGTCTGGAAAGCGCTGCCGGTGGTGGTGTTGGCTACATGGTTTCTCAGGCGATGATGCAGGGCATCAAGCGTGGTCTGTTCTCTAACGAAGCCGGTATGGGTAGTGCGCCTAACGCAGCGGCTGCAGCTCACTCTGTCCACCCGGTTAATCAGGGTCTGATGGGTATGCTGGGTGTATTTATGGACACTATCGTTGTTTGCACCGCGACCGCTTCTATCATCCTGATGTCCGGTATGCTGGCACTGGGCACGGGTCTGACCGGTATCGAGCTGACACAAGCGGCTCTGGCCAGTCAGATCGGCCCTGTCGGTCATCACCTGGTAGCGTTTGCGATCCTGCTGTTTGCTTTCAGCTCTATTATTGCTAACTACTACTACGGTGAGTCTAACCTGCGCTTTATTAAGGACGATAACCGTCTGGTAAACATTTACCGTCTGGGCGTGCTGGGTATGGTTGTCTGGGGTGCTGTAGGCAGCCTGCCAACTGTATGGGCGTTTGCTGATGCTTCCATGGGCGTGATGGCGCTGATCAACATGGTTGCGGTACTACTGCTGTCCAAGTTCGTTGTTGCGATTATGAAAGACTTTGACGAACAGGCTGATGCTGGTCTGACACCTGTCTTCGACCGCACCAAGTTCAAGTTCTTGGATGAAACCATGGACAAGGACGTGTGGACCAAAGAAGATCTGGCTGCCGCAAAAGCGGCTGCGAATGCCAAGGATGTAGCTAAAGGTAGTCCGGCTCTGGCGACTAATTAAGTTCTATTGTTTCTTACAGCTTATCTTTAGGTAAGCTGTAAACTTAGCTCTAAAGGGCACCACATGTTGGTGCCCTTTGTCGTTTGAGGTGATAATAATAATTCACTCTTTCATGCCACATCTGATTCCTGCTGCTCAATAATAGACTCTATATTTGCGAATAACTCCATTATTGCTGCCGAACCATATTCGGTGGCATCACTATAGGGTGTGCTGCCTGATCAATGTACCGGGAAGAGGTTGTGTGCGACGGGAAAACCATAGCGATTCATTTTTGACCAGAATGCATCCCATTGCCCGGACGAACAAACTAATGCTCTCAACGTCAACAACATTGATGCACCTTGCTCTTTCCAGCGCATGCCAGAGCGGCACATACGTTGCTTTACCAAACTCTTGCAAGCCGCTTCCGTAACACCTGAACCAATGGGTAAGTTCCTCTTTCTGGCTTCAGGATAAATCATTTGGTGCCAGTGATTTTTAAAGTAGGTTCTCGCTTTCATCAACTTTTCCATAGAGGCGGTACGGTTGTTGCCCGGTGTTGCCCGTTCAAGCTCTCGCCGCAGGCTTTGTGCTGCGCCTTCATCGTGTTTCAGGTCGTGTAGCTTCTGCTTGAACCATGCATGCCTTTCCTGTGTGGCTTTCTTTCCCGGATAAAGTGCCTCAGCAGCGTCAGCAACATATTCAGACACGTGATAAAAGTCCAGCACGTGGATAGATGTAAAGGATTCTAAAAATGTCCAGTTATCCGCCGCTCCGTCAGCAACCCCCACATAAACCGCCTCAGGGAATCTATCCTTAACCTTCTGGATTTCTCCAGTAAAACGGTTAATGAAGGTTTGCTTGCCGTATTCCGGTGCCTCTGCACAGTAGATTGTATGAAGACGCTCGCCTTCATCATCATAGAGGCTGATAGTGCCGCACATAGCGATCCGATAGCCTTCGTAGTACAACAGATTTGCTCCATCAAGCCCTATGGCTACTGTTGTCACGGGCTTTGGTAACTCTGGAATATCGTATACCCACCTTTCTTCTTTGGCCTGTGCAATACTTGCCACCACATCGGCTAAATCACGAAGTGTTGAACGACTGCTATTACGACCATGATTTTGTCGCAGATCGTCTTCTACCTGAGGGGCTGCCATCTGGGCATACTTCCAGCTCACCATGCGAGCAAAAGCCGGAGTCGAATTGACAATAATCCGGGCATTCTGATCCAGAGGGCAAAAGGTTTCTCCCCCCTGACTGCTCTGGTAAATGTAACGCGGAACTTTGACGGCTCCCCATGACGTTTCGTAGACCTTGGGTTCTTTTTTATTCTTGCTGGTCATATGAATACCACCTACCTTTATGGGCGAACCGTCGGTGTCCATGTGTTCCAGTTGTTTTTCTACTCCAAGCGTTCCAGCTTGATTGAGGCTACCCTGAAGGCTGGTCTCGAAATCGAGCATTGAGTTGCCGTGCTGAATAGTGATGAGTATCTGCGTTTCTTGATTTTCAGATGATAGAATTTGAGCAGTCATACGGGGCAAAGGCCGTGCTTACGTCTATTATGATTTGATGAAAGTAGCTCACGGTAGTCGTTTTTCCTACATCAATTCCCGCTCACACCCGCTGGAGGCTGGAGATACCATTTTCTGAATTAGACAAAGAAGAGCAACTCAGTGAGTGGGTGAAAAGAATATGTAATATGCTGACATTTTCTCCAGACGCGGCTTTTGATCAGGCAAGGGCACTCCCCCGGAGCGAGGAAGCAAGAAAAAATGCAAAGGAAAACCTCCGCCACAGAAGAGGGGGGGATATCGTTCCGGTATCAGGGGTAAAAGAACTCCTCATCCGGCTTCAGTGAGTCAGATCTCATGGGGAAAATTATTGGTAGGTGCGAGTATTGTCGTATTTGGAGCTTCTATGATTGCTTATCTTCTGCCTTACGAGAGTGGGGTGGAGTTTTAAAATATATGCAAAATTTGCCAAGGTGTTATCCGGCAGGAATAAAAAACCAGCTGTTGATAGGCTGGCTTTGTATAAGTGGGTAATTAATCAGAGCGTACAACCAAGCGGTATCAACACCTGGACCTGATCATCCTTAATCCACTGATACCACTCACCCTCTGTCGCCCGGTCACAGCCACCGCAGCCCTTGTTGCAGGAAGAATCGATTTTCTTAACTCTCCCTTTACGCAGCCAGTGGTTCATCATGCCGGACATAATGGATTCTTCTACATCGAAGTGGCTGGCCAGCTCATAAAGGCTGACCAGATCGTTTTTCGATGACAGAAATCGACGGATATCACTTAGCATCAGCTAAACTTGTTAGTGGCATTTTACTCGCGTCACGCAGACCAAAATGGCGCAGCAGAAAGATAACTGCAGCAAAAGCAATGCCGGTAATCAGCAGGGTGGTGCCTGATGAGCCTGGGTGCAGGCTAAAGGTTGCTGTCTGGTAATAAACGGTTGCGATGGTATAGGCTATAAAGGTTGACCAGCCACCGGTCATCCACATCCAGGCACGACCTGCCTCACGGTTAACGGCACCCATTACAGCCACGCAAGGTGCGTACAGCAGGATCAGTAGCAAGTAGGCAAAAGCAGAGGCTTCACTGCCAAACTGGCTTTGCATAACTTCATAAGTGCTGGTGTTAACACCTTGTTCTTCGGCGGCAACTTCGACATCATCCGTAGTGCCGACACTCAAACCCAGTGGGTCGGTCAGGGTATCAACGACACCCGACAGATTTTCCGGAATCGTTGCCAGTGCTTCAGTCACACCACCCATCAGGTCGAATTCAGCGTGATCTTCTTCACCGGTTGCCATGTTGCTGTAAAGCGAGTCCAGCGTGCCGACAACGGCTTCTTTAGCGAACATGCCGGTAAACAGACCAACAGCAGCAGGCCAGTTATCTTCTTCCATACCCATTGGTGCAAAGACTGGCGTAATAGACTGACCGATCTGGCTTAGCATGGATTTTTCAGTATCTTCGTTGCCGAAGCTGCCATCGGTACCCAGAGAGTTCAATACACCCAGTATCGCAACTACAACCACGATGGTTTTACCGGCACGGATAATAAAGGATTTCAGGCGATCCCAGGTGCGGAGCACCATGCCTTTAAGAGTTGGCAGGTGATAGCGGGGCAGTTCCATTACAAAGGGTGTGATATCGCCCGGCAGCAGGGTGTTTTTCATAATCAGGCCGGTCAGTACCGCCGCCAGAATACCGGTCATATACAGAGCGAATACGACGTTCTGACCGCTTTCCGGGAAAAATACGACGGCGAACATGGCATAGACTGGCAGACGGGCACCGCAGGACATAAATGGGCTCATGAGGATAGTGAGCTTACGGTCACGTTCCTGTTCCAGTGTCCGGGTTGCCATAACCGCGGGTACGTTACAGCCAAAGCCGATCAGTACCGGAACAAAAGCTTTACCCGGTAAGCCCAGTGCCCGCATGGCACGATCCATCACAAAGGCGGCACGCGCCATATAGCCGGAGTCTTCCAGAATCGACAGAAACAGATACAGGCAGGCAATGACGGGAATAAAGGTAGAAACAGTCTGAATACCACCACCAATACTGGTGAGCAGAGTGGTCAGAAATTCCGGTGCGCCTAGGCTGTCCATTACATGATGGACGCCATCAACGAAAATAGTGCCGAAGAAAATATCAAAGAAATCAATAAAGGCGCTACCGATGTTAATGGAGAACATAAACATCAGGTACATTATGCCAAAGAAGATCGGCAGACCGAACATCCGGCTCAGTACAACCGAGTCGATCTTCTGGGTAATGGATTTGCTGATACTCTGGCTGCGAGCAACGACACCGCTCGTCAAAGCATCAATAAAACGATAGCGGGCATCGGCAAACAGAATATCAACATCTTCATCTTCGCTGGCCTGCAGGATGTTACGGGCATCAGTGACTTCTGCGAGTGCTGCTGCAGGCATTAAGCTTTCAAGGCTGTTGTCGCCTTCCAGCAGGCGACCTGCCAGCCAGCGGCTGCTGACTTTTAGTTCGGATGCCTTTGCTGCAACGTTACTTTCAAGGGATGACAGCGCTTTTTCAATACTGTCAGAATACCGAACCTGCACCGGTTTGATTGTTTTTTTAGTTTTCAGGTGCGTGTCAATGGCTTGCTTGAGCGGCTCAACACCATCATTGCGGCTGGCAACAACAGGAATAACGTCACATCCCAGGCGGTTTGACAGTGCCTTGGCATCGATCTTGATGCCTTTTTCTTTAGCCACGTCAATCATATTGAGGACAACCAGCATCGGGCGACCCATTTCCAGCAGCTGGGTGGTGAGATACAGGTTACGTTCAATATTACCGGCATCGATAATATTGATATACAGATCGGCTTCATCGGCTAGCACATAGTCACGTGCCAGCTTTTCGTCGATGGCGGTATTGCCAATGCCAACATCAAGAGAGTATGTGCCGGGCAGGTCAACGAGCTCAATGGAGCGGCTGTTGTATTGGTAAAGACCTGTTTTCTTTTCGACAGTCACCCCTGGCCAGTTACCAACTTGCTGTTTAGCACCGGTCAGCGCATTAAATAAGGTTGTTTTGCCGCAGTTCGGATTACCGAGGACAGCTACAGTCAGCTGTGACATTGCACACCTCCTTTTGTACGAGTACGCATTGCGCTTCATCACGACGCAGGCTCAGACTGAAACCACGAATTTCCAGTTCAATCGGGTCGCCCATGGGTGCCCGGCGAATAATTTTAAGTGCGGTGCCTGGTGTTAATCCCATTGCCAGTAACTGACGGCGATAACCGCCACCGCCGGCATAGCCTGCTATCTGGCCGGAGTCTCCGACGTTCAGGTCGCCCAGTGTTAATTTCATTTGATGCTCCTCAGTCCGCTTATCAAGCGATTCGCTGTGGCGAGATAATACTCGATAGCAAGGGAATTGATAATCGTTCGCATCAGAAGGTGCCGGTGAGAACTTTCGATATTCCCTGATTTGTATGGTTTGATGGTGTTGCTTTTAATGAATCTTAGTGAGAATCATACGCAGCTACAGTGCTCGCACTGTTGTTATAAATCAAAAAACAAACCGATGAGGCATATAGAAGTTGGCTTTTCCTCTTTACATGCATAAATTGAGGTTTGAAAAACCTCTGGATGAAAAGTTGAGACTATGGATTCAGCCCCTTATGTTGATAGTGATGCGTTATTGCAGCTCGCTGTACAGGCCGGGCGAGCCATTATGGAGATCTATCAGCAGCCCGTAGCATTTGAGACCAAGGCAGATAACACGCCGGTCACACAGGCTGACCTTCGTGCTCATGAAATAATTCATGCCGGTCTGAAGCAGCTTTCACCGGATGTTCCTCAACTCTCAGAGGAAGCCGCCGGTATCAGCTGGGAAGAACGTCGAAGTTGGCAACACTACTGGCTGATTGATCCGCTGGATGGCACGAAGGAATTTATTAAAAGAAATGACGAATTTTCAGTTAATATTGCCCTGATCTCTCAGCATAAAGTTGCCCAGAGTGTGGTGCATGCACCGGCAACCGGAGAAAGTTATCTGGCTCGCCGGGGAGAAGGTGCCTGGATAATCGATAGTAAAGGGCAGCGTTCTTCACTCCGGGTTAAGCCGGTTGAAAGCGGCCAGTCATGGCGCATTGCCTGTAGCCGTTCACACCACCGTAACCCTGAGCGGCTACATGAATTGCTGGAGTCAATCGACTATAAGCTGATCCCGACCGGAAGCTCTCTCAAGTTTTGTCGGATTGCCAGCGGTCAGCTCGACTGTTATCCGAGGTTAGGTCCCACAAGTGAATGGGATACGGCCGCTGCACAAGGTATTCTGGAGCAATCCGGAGGACAGATAACCCTGTTGAATGGTGATACATTGTTGTATAACACCAAAGCCCCCCTCTTAAATCCTGAGTTTGTTGCCTGGGGCGCGACAAGACCTGTGTTTCTGAAGTAAAGGACAACAACAAGAATGTCTGTATTAACTTGTTTTAAAGCCTATGATATTCGTGGTCGCCTGCCAGACGAACTGAATGAAGATATAGCCCGGCGTATTGGCCGTGCTTATGCAGAATATCTGCAGCCTGAAAATGTAGTGGTAGGTGGTGATATCCGCCTGAGTACCGAAAGCCTGAAACAGGCGCTGACAGAAGGTTTGCGCGAAGGTGGTGTCAACGTTACCGATATTGGTCTGTGTGGTACCGAAGAAATCTATTTTGCTACCCGCCACCTGAACATGGATGGTGGTATTATGGTAACTGCCAGTCACAATCCGATGGATTACAACGGCTTGAAACTGGTGCGTGAAGAGTCGCGTCCGATCAGTGGTGATACCGGTCTGAATGATATTCAGGCACTGGCAGAGAAGAATGAATTTGCCCCGTCTCCCCATCAAGGCAGCTACCGCAAGCTTGATAATCTGCAGGCCTATACGCAGCATCTGCTGGAATACATCGACCTGTCTCAGCTGAAACCTCTGAAGCTAGTGGTCAATGCCGGTAACGGCGCCGCCGGTCATGCCATCGATGCGCTGGAAGCAGCCTTTGATGAAAAGCGGATACCGGTTACCTTTATCAAGATTCATCATGAGCCGGACGGCAATTTCCCCAACGGTATTCCTAACCCCATTCTGCCGGATAACCGTCAGGCGACCATTGATGCCGTCAAGGCCCACGGCGCGGATATGGGCATTGCCTGGGATGGTGACTTCGACCGTTGTTTCCTGTTTGACGAAAACGGTGCTTTTATCGAAGGCTATTATATTGTCGGTCTGCTGGCAGAAGCCTTCCTGCAAAAGCAGCCGGGCAGTAAGATCATTCATGATCCACGTTTGACCTGGAATACCATTGATATTGTTGAGAAAGCGCAGGGTATCGCCATCCAGTCAAAAACCGGCCATGCCTTTATCAAGGAGCGGATGCGGCAGGAAGATGCTATTTACGGTGGTGAAATGAGTGCTCATCATTATTTCCGTGACTTTGCCTACTGTGACAGTGGCATGATTCCTTGGCTGCTGGTGGCTGAACTAATTTCCGTCAAGCAACAGCCACTATCCGTAATGGTGTCAGAGCGAATTGCAATGTACCCGTCTCCGGGAGAAATCAACAGCAAGCTGGCTGATCCCAAGGCGGCTATCGCCCGTGTACTGGCGCATTATCGTGATGAGGCACTGTCACTTGACGAGACTGATGGCATCAGTCTGGAGTTTAAGGACTGGCGTTTCAATCTGCGTTCCTCAAATACAGAACCTGTCGTACGCCTGAATGTTGAATCAAAACAGGATGTTGCCTTGATGGAAGCCAAAACTCAGGATATTCTGGAACAACTGCGCAAGTAATTACCGAAATTTTGGTAATTAGTTACGTTGAAGGGGTTACGGCCTCTTGATTCCCCGCTGGCGGATCCCTATAATTCGCCAGCGTTGGATATCGCAGTAGCGATGTTCAAGCCATCTGAAAGCCCGGATGGCGAAATTGGTAGACGCAAGGGACTTAAAATCCCTCGGTGGTAACACCGTGCCGGTTCGATTCCGGCTCCGGGCACCATTCTGCTTTCTGCAGAATGTTCTGATAAGGCGAGTTAGCAAAGCGGTTATGCAGTGGACTGCAACTCCATTTAGACCGGTTCGACTCCGGTACTCGCCTCCATTTTCTATTCTTTTGTTAGGCTTGCCTGTTGCTCTTTTTGTTCTCTTTCCTGCCTATCTACTGTTCGCTCGAAAACTCTCCCGGTAACGCTTAGCTTCGAACAGTTGCGAGTAACAAATATAGGAAGGGTAGGTAAGGTTTCGGAAGAGGAAACGTCCCTGCGTTGATAGACAGAGAACATATCCTGACTTTTGATATACGAAAGGATGGTGTGATAGTCAGGTTCGTGTCCTGAAAAAATAATTTTTGTAATATTGCTAGTGCTGAGGTACTTCAGAAAACCTTTCCAGTCCTTCGGCAAATATGACCAGCTAAGATCAACAGTACAAACCGAGCTCATTTCGCTGTGAGATAAGGCTTGTCTGAATATTTCATCAGGAAAGCAACTCATTGCCAAATCCAGAGTTGTTAATGATTCTTTTGTCTTTCTGGCATGACTGTTTTCCAAGGCTGTCTGTAATTGTTGTTCAGCTGTGTGTGGAGTTAATGTATATAAGGGGTGGAATGGTTCCAGTGCTGTTATTCCCTCCTTGGATAAAAGTGACTGAACAGTTTATCCTCACTCGGAATCCAACCCACTACGGCTTTTACAAAGCTTGCTGGACGAGGGACATCGTTGCTGGAGTGATATACCTGAGTGAATTCAAGATGCCGGATTTAACCGCTGGAAATTATCGTTAATCCTGCTGCCCAAGGAAGAACCGATTTCGGGCAATGTCACGTCCAGAAAATGATTAATCTTTTCCCGGAATTCTTTTGCCTGAGCGAAGTATTCATTATTCCGGGCATACTCATTCATCACCTTCCATAATCGCTCAATGGGGTTCAGGTTTGGACTGTAAGGGGGGAGGTAATGAAGCTTTATTCCCAGCTCTTCCGCCTCTTTCACTACCTCCTGTGAACGATGGTAACCGGCACCATCAAGCACCATGTGAATAACGTTCATGGATGAATAGTTATCCCGAACTTTCTTGAAAAACTCGGTAACCGCTTCACTGTTAACCGTATCAAATTGACCGAAAACAGCAGCTTCAATATTGTCCAGATCAATCGCACCGATAATGTTCAGCCGAGTACGGCTACCTGTCGTATTAATGATTTTATCAATCCCTTTTCGAATCCACCCGGAAGTGATTTTGGTCGCTTGTGTCGGGTGTACCGCATCCATGAATAGTATCACCTCGTCCTCTGGTAGCGTGGCTTTCAAGGCTTCATAGTGCTCCACAAAACCAGCCTGCTTTACAAAGCTTGCTGGACGAGGGACATCGTTGCTGGAGTGATAAAATCCGAATTCGACATAACCATGGATCCCAGTGCCGTCGGCAAGATGCTCAAGAAAATGGGACTTTCCCCTCAGCGACATGGGTATAAAATCCCGTAAGAAGCCGTCTGAAAAGTCCTCCTTCAAGCCAAACGCCGCAGCATCAGGTGAATCATGGACAGTTGAATCATAGCCTCAGCGGTTTCAGGCAACACCTCGTAATCTTTGCTGAGTCTTCGGTTATGATTTAGCCAGGAAAATGTCCGTTCGACTACCCAGCGTCGTGGTAACAGCTGGAAGCCTTTTTGTTTATCACTGCGTAGAACAACTTGCAATATGAATTGGAATTTCGAACTGACCCAGTCCACTAACTTGCCCCGATAGCTGCCATCAACCCAGATCAGGCGTAACTTTTTACAACGACCATTCAAGCGTGTTAATAGCAGTTTGGCTCCATCCCGATCCTGAATCTCAGCGGAAGTGACAACGATTGCTAGCAGTAACCCCATGGTGTCAACGAGGATATGACGCTTGCGCCCCTTGATCTTTTTGCCTGCATCGTAGCCGCGATCAGACCCACCGATCGCCGTGGTTTTAACGCTCTGGCTATCGAGACTAGCTGCCGTTGCATGCTTATGACGCCCTGCTTTCTGACGCACTTTGGCATGAAGCGTGTCATGAATCCTTTGCCAAGTTTGGTCTCGTCGCCAAACCCTGAAGTAGTGATACACTGTTTTATAGTTCGGAAAATCAGTAGGAAGGGCAGCCCATTGACAGCCTGTTTTCAAAACATAAAAAATGCCATTGATAAGCTGCCGACGGCTGATTGTTACAGGTCGTCCTCCGGGTTTGGCAGGTGGGAGCAGAGGTTTTAACTTTTCCTGATTACCACTGAGCGTACGCCAGCATGTAGAAGAATGGCTATCGCTTAAAGGCTTGGCGTGCATGACCTTTAAAATTCATGAACTATCGTCTTGTTAGCGAGAGACTATATATTGCTGCTTTTAACGTTCTGATCACGGGGTTAATAGTACATCCGTATATGCTACGAGACAGAGTAATTAACAAAGGTACTCCTGTAGACATGCGTAGCTTCAGTGGTAATCAGGTAACTTTTTCCACGCTCCCTGACTCAAATCTGAGGGATACCTTTTCTTCTTTTTTGACGACGCTTACCCATTACACCCCTGAAAAATGCCTGTTTTTTCAGTATATATGGGCGGCTATGCTACTTTTCAGACGGCTTCTAAGAAAAGTCTGGCAACAGAGCGAAAAAAAAGTGGCCCAGTGACTATCCAGCTACTACCGCCGTACTCTCCTGAGTTGAACCCGGTTGAGCTTGTCTGGGGAAGCCTCAAGTCTGGTCGTGTTGGGCGAATGATCCTGCGGACGAAGGAGGCGTTTCTCAATGCTGTTTCCTCTGGACTGAAATCTATCCAGAGAACGAGAAAAATGATCCTTGGATTTTTCCGGAAAGAACATACTGCTTACGCTTGTCTGGAGAAAATATCCGCATGAGTCGCATGAATATCGCCCATGTCAATATATGTACTCGAGTTTAGAGCCAAAGCCTCATATTACAGTGTTGTAAAGCACCGTTTCTAATCACTCGTTTTGATCCCCGACGGCAAATCACGCCGTCTTGGGCATCGACACCTCATGTTCAGGGATATTTTCAATGTCCAGAAACTGGAATATCGCTGACTTGCAGGCACAGCAAGAACGTACGCTAAATTGTAGGATCAGTTCTTTCAGCACTATCCTCACCATGCCTGCCGTGATGACATCTTCTGAGCGCCAGGGTTGGTTCACCAGACCCCGTGCCAGTTTACCTGTCCGGATCGAGAGCAACTGCAATAGGCCGTAGGCCATCAGCCGTATATTCAACCAGCGATAAAGAGTTTGTCTTTTGCGCTGCCTGAGTTGCCGGACACCAAACAGGTTTTTGATTTGGTTGAATCCGGGCTCTATCGGCCACCTCAAAGCGTAATGGCGCAACACCGTTACAGCATCAAGAGTGATATCGGTGGATAATATCAGTCGGGTTTTACGGCGTTTTCCCTTGTGCTCGAACTCTGTCCAGGCAGCGATAACGTCCTGTTTCTTGAGGATTCTGGCCCGGCACCGGCAGCTTCTGTAATACACTGTGCGCATACGTCCGTAGAGATGCATTTTTATCTTGTGCTCCGGGAGCTGCCGGGCCCGCTCTTTCGTCAGTTTGTCTCCGTAGACTCTGGGTGCGCCACGACGCTTTGGCTCGGGCAAAGGTAGCAGAAACAGGGCGAGATCATGACGAACCTGTCCGATGGCGTGATACCCGAGATTCTGTATATGCTGGATAACATGGCTTCTCATAAACCAGGAGTCCAGAAGCACGTAAGTAAACGGTTCACCAATGACAGCATGGGTAAATCGAAGTAATGCCTTGGCAATGAACAGTTTGCTGGTATTGCCACTTTCAGGCGGCATTCGAGCCAGCCAGGGTATAGAGGTTGGCACGTCATCTGTTGGTCGTCGTTGAACCATGGTCAAATAAACGAAACATTGCCCGAGCACGTAGTGCGCCTGATTTAGCTTGTGGGCATGTTGGAAGGCAATGCCACAGCCGGGAGCCTTATCACTGAAACGAAGCACAAAGGTGTCATCAATGACCAGAAACAAAGGTTGCGTTTCAGGAATCGTAAGACAGCATAACTGCATGAAGCGAGCAACCACTTGATAGGTTTGCCAATGTCCTGTCTCAAGCCACTTGTGATAGCTGCCCCAGAAGTTGTGGAGCCTGCCCTGAAGCCATGACTGGGTGACAAAGCCCTCGGCGGTGATCATGCTGGCGACCAGCAGTTCACAGAACGTTGGTACTGATCTTGAGGGTAGCGCCACAGCCAGAAAAGAGATGTAATAGCCCAGCTTACCGAGAATGAATCTTTGTTCTTGAGTGAGCATGGCGGTTCCAGCTGTAGGGGTTCGGAATCGCCATTTTGCGCCTGTATCCGTGAGTTATTGAAATCTGGTAACTGCTCAAAATTCGTAGGCGAGTCAACACGCTGACATCAAAACTTTGTCCTTCGGAATCGGGCATAATCAAGTCTATGAACTCGCCTACAATTTCAGACCTTGAAACAGAAGTCAGCGAACTCAAGGCTCTTGTCAGCACGCTACTCGACAAAATCAATAAGCTGACAGCCGAAAATACCGCCCTGCGCGAGGAAATCCGGCACCTTAAAAAACTCAAGGGGCAACCAAAAATTCGCCCGAACAAAAAAACGTCGGAAGACGTTGAAAATAAGGACAGTCAGTCAACGTCGCCAGCTAAAACGCCACCCAGGAGCAAACGTTCCCGATCACCGGAACCGGGTCGCACAGCCAAGCCTTCTCCTTCTTCTGTTCGTGAGGAAATTTGCCCGGCAGCGGGTGTACAGGATAACTGGAAGCGCAAAGGCTATCAGGATTTTACCCATGTTGATGTGAATCTGGAGTTCACGACAACACGCTACCGTCGCGAAGTATGGCTTACCCCTGAAGGTCAGACTGTCATTGCACCGTTGCCTATCCATATAAAAGGTCGCTTCGGTGATAACCTCAGATCCATGGTGCTGGATCTTTATCATTCCTGTAGTGTTACCCAACCGTTGTTGCTTGACTGGTTGCACAGCCATGGCTGCCCAATCTCTGAGGGCAAACTCAATGCCTTACTGACGCAGGGGCATGAGCTGTTTCATCAGGAGCGGG
>CBDHDU010000028.1:0-40995 GCA_965261725.1 Endozoicomonadaceae bacterium
ATAAGACAGCAAGATATGCAGCCAGCTTCTGGTATCCCGCCCGGCACACACTCAACAGGTTTAGATAGCGTGAAAATTAAAGAATTCTTTCAAAACTCTGCCCAGAGCCAGTATATTCAATAAACCGGCTCTGAAATAAACAATATCAGCCCTGCTTGAGCCCCAGAGTTAGTCTGGCGACATTACCGCTTCCGTCAGAGGAGTCAAGTGCCACCAGCTTGTCATTAAAACGCAGCTCCGATACCGCCTTGGCATTGCCCAGTATGAGCTTCACTGCCCCCAGGTCTTTCAGGTCGAGGCTGGTATTGGCTTTCTGCATATTTACATACAGAACCTTACCGCTGAGGTCAGTAATCTTGACCCAGCAATCGGCCACAAATTTCATGGACAGATTACCTGCTGCGGGGGTTTTAACCACAGCAACAGCGTTTTCCTGAGCGGTGCTGAGCTTCTGATTAGCAGGGCTGGCTGGCATTATATCCTGAGATTCACCTGCTGGCAGCGGGGAATTACCGCTTGTTGAGGGTGTTGGCTTCGTATTCCCGGTTGTCGTTACCGCTTTCTGCGGTTTGGGCTTCACTTCATTCTGCGTCAGGGTTTCGACGGTTTCGGGCAACTCTTCGGGTGCCGGAGAAAAATCATATTCTTCTTCCGGGCTGGCACCTTCCGGCTGCATATCCGGTTCCGGCAACACAGGCTGCTCAATAGTCGGTTCTGCAACAGGCGCCGGGCTGACTTCCGCAACCGCCGGAACTGCCGCCGGATCAATATCCTGCTGCTGACCACGCCACCATGTTACCGCGGCAATAGCCACACTGATTGCAATCGCACCCGACACCAGGGCAACAACACCCGGCCGTTTACGGGTTCCCGGATCAGTTTCACCGGACACATCCAGTCGCCGGGGCTTTTCTTTATCACCCCCCGGAATCAGGGCATTGGCTGCATCAATAACAGCTGCCGGCTCCAAACCGAGCAACCGGGCATAGGAACGCAGATATCCCCTGACGAAAGTTTCTCCCGGCAGCTCGTCATAAGCATCACTTTCCAACGCTTCTACATACTGCACGGTAATGTGCAGACGTTCAGCAACTTCAATGATGCTCATGCCACGACTTTCACGCGTTTGCTTCAGCATCAGACCCGGTTCGAGGGGGAGAACCTCTTGCTCGGGTGTTTCTGTTTTCTCATTTGTCATAATTTTGCGCTTTCAGATACTCTCTGGTTTCCGCCGATTGCGGATACCTTTTAGTCAGCAATAACGCATAACTGGCTTCATCATCCTTTATGCCCAACACTCTTGCCAGTCGGATTCCCAACCACAGACTGGCCGCCGTTTGTGGCGCCCCCCTCCGAAAAAGAGCGTAGTGTTGCTGCGCTTCCATGTAAGCCTGTCGCCGGTACAGTAAAGCAGATAACTCCAGATGCACCTGACTCAGGTTACGATTTAATCTCAGTGCCTTGCGAAAATGCTTCTCTGCCTCAAAGAAGTTTCCCTTCGCCAGCATAACCAGCCCCAGATTGGCATATGCCCCGGCGCGTTCATTGTAATGCACATCGGCACTGGCAATTTGAAATTCCCGCCAGGCTTCATCTATCCGCCGCTGAGCGAACAAAAAAGCTCCGTAATTATTATGGATATCCGATGCATCAGGCTTGCTCTTCAGCGCCCGCCTGAAATATTGCTCGGCCAGTACCGGTTCATCCTGCAATTGATAAACAGTCGCAAGCAGGGCATTAGCTTCTGCGGAATTCTTATCCACTTCCAGTACCCGTTGCAAGGGTTTAATTGCCCGTTCGGGCATTCCTTCCGATAAATAACCACGTGCGAGGTTTAGATGGCTGGTTATGACTTTGTTGCGGTCGACGTGAGGCTTGCCTCCGGTACTGACGCAACCTTCCAGCAGTATCATGCAGATAATGATCGGAAAGGCATGCAGCAGTCGGCTGTTCATGGATCGGTCCCTGTCGTTCCGGTATCCCTTTATACAACCAATATAACCGGTAGATTTTTTTATTGTTAGATATTAAGCAGGTTTATTGAGAGAAGAAGCATCAGTGCATGCTTCTTCTCTTTTTCAGCTAAGGATCAGCTTGCGGCCTGAGTTTCCGCCTGCTCTTCACGCATGGCCGTGTAGCGGGCGCTGCGACGGGTACGGTCATTTACCTGACCCACCAGCTGACCACAAGCCGCATCAATATCATCACCACGGGTTTTACGCACAGTGGTGTTCAGACCGGCTTCCTGCATTCGGGTCTGGAAACGTCTGATCGCATTATTGCTCGGACGCTCATAACCGGAATGAGGGAATGGATTAAACGGTATCAGGTTCAATTTACAAGGCATATCCCTGAGCACCCTGACCAACTCATCAGCATGTTCAGGCTGATCGTTAACACCCGCCAGCAGGGTGTACTCAATGGTCACGACGCGGGCACGATCCTTGAGGCTGCCCATATACTCTTTGATAGCCGCTTTCAGTTCTTTAATAGGGTAACGGCGGTTGACCGGTACCAGCACATCACGCAATTCATCGGTCGGTGCATGCAGGGAAACAGCCAGTGACGCATCAGTCAGGCCAACCATTTTGCGCATGGCAGGCACAACACCGGAAGTACTCAGGGTGACACGGCGCTTGGACAGACCATAACCGAAGTCATCCATCATCATATTCATGGCATCGATAACGTTATCGAAATTCAGCAGCGGTTCGCCCATACCCATCAGGACAACGTTGGTAATGGCACGCTCTTTAGTTGCAGGAATGCTGCCAAATGAACGGGCAGCAATCCACACCTGACCAATAATTTCAGCGACGGTGAGGTCCGAGTTAAAGCCCTGTTTACCGGTTGAACAGAAACTGCAATCCAGTGCACAGCCCGCCTGTGAAGATACGCACAGGGTTCCACGCTTGTCTTCGGGGATGTAAACCATTTCCACCGAGCTGCCACTCTCAACACGAACAACCCACTTGCGGGTACCGTCCGTGGAAATGTCGCAGGAAATCACTTCCGGCGCACGCACTTCAGCAACCTTCTTGAGCTTTTCGCGCAGAACTTTGCTGATGTTGGTCATTTCGTCGAAATCAGCAACACCGAAGTGGTGAATCCACTTCATCATCTGCTGCGCCCGGAATTTCTTCTCACCGATGGAGACGAAGAAATCTTCCATCCCTTTCTGGGTCAGACCCAGCAGGTTGGTTTTAATCGGGGCATTATCATTTATAACAGCATCAGTCGCGATTACAGCTTCGGTCATCAACCACTCCAGTTGAGTGATCGGGCTGGCGCTCTGTCAGCCAGCCCGATATAAGTCAGGACTTAACGAGTCCGCGGGCATATCTCGTTGGTTTCAAAGAAATAAGCCACTTCACGCTCAGCCGATGTGAGGGCATCTGAGCCGTGAACAGCGTTCTCATCGATTGTACTTGCAAAATCTGCACGGACAGTGCCGGCAGCCGCTTCCTGCGGATTGGTTGCACCCATCAGTTCACGATGGAGAGCAACGGCATTTTCGCCTTCCAGCACGGATACTACGACCGGGCCGGAAGTCATGAAATCAACCAGAGAGCCGAAAAACGGGCGTTCCCTGTGTTCTGCATAAAAGCCTTCGGCCTTTTCCCGGGACAGGTGGAGCATTTTGGCTGCCACAATTTTCAGCCCCGCCTTCTCAAAACGAGCGTAGATTTCACCGATAACGTTCTTGCCAACCGCATCCGGCTTAATAATGGACAAAGTACGTTCTACAGCCATATTACTCTCCAGTTTGTCATTGTTGCCGGTTTCGCTAACCCTCAGCTACCGGTCATTTTTGGTGATCATATTCTTGTTCGATACATACATTCTGAAGCCACTTTCCTGAACCTGTAATCAACAGCACTTCAGCAATGTACTGAATATTGACAACAGATTCTAAACGATTACGGCAACAGGTTGCAGTAGAAACCGCAAGGTTTTGCGGCAAACACCATTCGATCAGCTATAAACTGGAGAGCAGCTGAGCGGTAAAAACGTCGTTTTGAGAAAATGGCGGCTAGCTTATTGAAAAAAAGCCGGTGAAATAAGGTGGTAGATACCGGAATTTACTCCGTGATTACGCAAACCGCCGGGATTCTTCAAACATCCAGCAATTCAATCCAGTGCCGCACGGGGAGCGGAGTTCCTGACTGCAGATGCAGCTGGCAACCGATATTGGCGGTGACAATCTGCTGCGGATTATCCTGTGTCAGCGCATCAAGCTTTCGAGATAATAACCGCTGACTCATGGATGGCTGCAAAATTGAGTAGGTGCCCGCAGAACCACAGCACAGGTGTTTCTCTTTGGTGGTAACTAAAGATATACCTGCTTTTCTTAATACCCGTTCGACTTGTCCGGGCCGTTTCATCCCATGCTGCAGGGTGCAGGGGCAGTGAAATGCAGTTCGGGTGGTATTTCTGGGAGGGTTCAGTGTGGATAAGTCTTCCTGAAGCAGAATATCACTCAGGTCTTTTATCAAACTACTTATCGTTTTTGCCTTATCAGCGTAAGCCGGATCATTGCACAGCTGATAGCCATAATCCTGCAGCATTACGCCACAGCCGGAGGCGGTGCTGATAATGGCTTCAACGCCCTCCTCTATATAAGGCCACCAGGCATCGATATTGTTTCGCATAAATTGCCGGGCTTCTTCCGGCGCTGATAAATGCTGACTGACAGCTCCACAACACCCTGCTGCCGGAACAACCATCAAACTGATACCGAGTTTATCCAATACTCTGGCAGCTGATTCATTGGTATTGGGTGTCGCGACAGATTGAGCGCAACCTGAAAGCACCAGTATTTTTCTTTTATGTTTAGCTTCTGGCCATAAGGTTTTACGAGAACGAACCGGAATCTTCTGTTTCAGTTGCTGCGGTAAAACGGGTCGCACTAGCTGACCGGGTTTCAATAATAATGCGAACCGGGAAGGATATGGCAGAATTTTTCTCAGCACCCAACGAATAAACTTCGATGACGGTGGTCTTGGAAGCTTTTCTTCCGTCAGTTCCCGCCCGATATCAAGTAAACGACCATATTCAACGCCGGACGGACAGGTTGTTTCACAACTACGACAGGTCAGGCAACGATCCAGATGGGTTTGAGTTGCTTCCGTCGCCTTATTATTTTCAAGTAACAGTTTAATCAGATAGATGCGCCCACGGGGGCCATCACGCTCATCAGACAATTCCTGATAAGTCGGGCAGGTTGCAGTGCAAAAACCGCAATGCACACAGCTGCGGAGAATGCGCTCGGCTTCTTTTCCCTTCTCTGTATTCTGCAACTCAGGATGCAAACGGGTTTGCAAAAGAAAGTCCTCTTTCTATAACCAGCTGTATAAACGTCCGGGATTAAACATTCCCTGTGGGTCAAAAGCTTGCTTAAGGTTTTGCTGCAGTTTTTTAGCAGCGGATGATGGCTGCTGAAAAACGTCAGATGCGCAATCATTGCTACGAAAGCGGCTGACATGTCCTCCCTGCTTTAGCGCTAACTCAACCAGCGCATCCATTTCATAGTCACCTTGAAGCCAGCGCTGTGTACCGCTCCAGTCAATGATCCAGAGCGCTTCGGGAAAAGTATGAGATGCTGTTGAATTGACGCTGAAACGCCATAAGGGAGTATCGTTGTTGAAAAACGACAATTGTTGTTCTCGAAGCTGCTGCCAAAACGATTCTGGCTGTGACAAACGCTCACCGCCCAGTTTTCCGGTGGCTGCATTGACAGCGCTGACTGTACCGGATAATCGCAAATACATTTTGCCATCAAACCAACAGGCTGCTGTCAGCGGCACAGAGCTGCCTGCATGTTGATTCATTTGTTTTATTGCAGCATCTGCAGGGATTTCGTAAACCAGAGTTTGCGTGGCAGCAGGCATGGGTAAAACTTTCAGGCTTACTTCAGTCAGCACACCAAGCGTTCCAAATGCACCAGCCTGCAGGCGCGAAACATCATATCCGGCAACATTCTTCATCACCTGTCCGCCAAACCGCAGATGCTCTGCCCTGCCATTGATAAGACGCACGCCCAATACATGATCACGTACTGAACCTTGCCATGGACGAGATGGGCCGGATAAGTTGCAGGCCAGCGTACCGCCGATGGTTGCATCTTCAGAAAAATGTGGCGGTTCAAATGCCAGCATTTGCCGGTGTTCTGCAAGTGTCGCCTCTATTTCATTGAGCCGTGTACCTGAACGGGCCGTCAGCACTAACTCTTCCGGTTGATAGTTAACGATACCGGTATGCTCACGGGTATGTAGCTCAACACCTTTGGGCTCCCGCCCCAGAAAGCTTTTACTGCCGCCTCCACAAATATTTAATGGCGTCTGATTTTGAAGCGCACTTTCGACCTGCTCAACCAACATATTACTGATATCAGGCATTTCCCTGCCCCCTGATATCTTTACGTTGACTCAGTACACGGTATTCCTGACACCGCTTCAAAACCGGCACACCTTTACCCGGATTCAATGTGCTGTTCGGATCAAACGCAGCTTTTATCCCATTGAACTGCTGAATTTCCTGATCGGTAAACTGAACTGCCATTTGCCGGATTTTTTCAATGCCAACCCCGTGTTCACCGGTAATTGTGCCTCCGGCACTAACACACAATTCAAGAATATCAGCACCAAATGCTTCTGCCCGCTCAAGTTCACCGGGTTTATTGGCGTCAAAGAGAATCAATGGATGCAGGTTGCCGTCACCCGCATGAAATACATTGGCGACAACCAACTGATATTTTTCTGACAGTCGCTGTATTTCACTCAAAACATAAGCCAGTTGATGCCGGGGAATAGTGCCATCCATACAATAGTAATCGGGCGACAATCGTCCTACAGCCGGGAAAGCGGATTTACGACCTTTCCAGATCAGCATCCGCTCGGCTTCACTGGCAGATATTCGTACACTGGTCGCCCCTGATTTTTTCAGGACAGCCTCAATCCTGACAATCTGCTCTGAAACATCATCACCAGATCCATCCAGCTCACACAACAGTAAGGCTTCTGCATCAGTCGGATAACCCGCCTGCACAAATGCTTCCGCTGCCTGAATGGCAACTTTATCCATCATTTCCAGTCCGGCAGGGATAATGCCTTCAGCAATTATCTGACCTACTGCATCAGCAGCATTTTGCACCTGATCAAATCCGGCCAGTATCACCTGTGCGGTTTCAGGAACAGGCAATAGTTTGACTGTGATTTCAGTGACGATTCCCAGTAGCCCTTCAGACCCTGTCAGTAATGCCAATAAATCAATACCGGGAGAGTCCAGCCCTTCACAACCCGCCTCAAAAAACTCACCCTCTACAGACAGCACTTTCAGCTGCAGAATATTGTGTACTGTCAGGCCATATTTCAGGCAATGAACACCGCCGGAGTTTTCAGCAACATTACCGCCGATGGTGCAGGCTATTTGCGAGGAAGGGTCAGGGGCGTAATACAAACCATATTCTGCGGCGGCTTCACTGATAGCCAGATTGCGTACACCTGGCTGAACAACAGCAGTTCTGGCAACAGGGTCAATCGATATAATTTTATTAAACTTTGTCATCGATAAAACAACACCATCCTTATGGGGCATCGCTCCGGCACTTAAACCGGTTCCGGCACCTCGGGCAACAACCGGCACCTGATATTGATGACATATTTTTAAAACCTGCTGTGCCTGATCAATCGTTTCAGGAATCACGACCTGCAAAGGGGTTTCACGGTAAACTGAAAGGCCGTCGCACTCATAAACTGTAAGGCTTTCATGATCAGAAATAATATTTTCGGAGCAGATATATCGCCGAAATTCTGCGGTCAGATAATCTGCATTAATACTGTTTTTATCCTGCACACTTTACCCATAAGCAAAGTATCAAATATAGTGCAACGCAAAACCAGTTAGCACTAATGAAGCATTTCAAGCTTTGACCTGTTGCCGGATTGCATTTCAAGCTCATCATCAAGCATGTCTTGCGTCAAAATAGATATCACTGCCGCTCTTTTCTGGCGCAGAGTTGATCCCGGTGATAATAGAACTTTTGCTTCAGGACGTGAGCTTATTACCTGAAAAGAAAGCCGGACTAGTGAATAAGCGCTTTGCCCGGAAACATCAGAGGACGTTCCTGAACCAATGGTTGTGGTATCAGGTATTGAGCCTTGATCAGATAATCCTGATTCTGCCCGCGACTCTGATGGATTGTTATCAATTTCATTTTGGCACATAGTGCAGGATTCAGGGCACACAGGGTATCCATCAACCACAAGACCAGAGATGCTGCTTCGCCATTCAGACCATGGAATCATACTGCAATAGTAATCAATCCAGAATTCCAGCAGAATCCGCTCCCTCTGTTTCAGGCAGTCTTTCTGAGCAAGGATACACTGATAAAGTATCTCTTGCACAGCAGCAGAAAAAACAGCATCTTCACTTGCATTGGTAATACCTCCAACTGCTGGGAGCAGTGCCTTACCATCCGTTCTTTCAGCGGTAATAACCAGCATCCAAAGAGCACGTGAGCGAAAAAAAGCAGGCTGTCTGTTGCAAAACATTTCTCTATGTTTAATTTTATGACTCTTTGCCAACGCTACCATTTCTCCTGTTTCTTCACCAAGATCATTATCATACAGCCTGTTATAATTTCTCCATACAAGGGAGGATCTTGAACTATCTGGGTCTGATAGCCATCTTTTCCAGTCCAGATCCCGGCAGTACGAGAGCATCATGTAATCAAGCCAAGCAGCAGTTAAGTGCCGATCATAATCATTCATGAGCACGTTTTTATTGTAAAACACGCTTCTGTAGGTTGCTTTTGCAACGACTGACAATGCGGGGTCTTTCGTGGCATTCAGAATATCATCCAGTGTTGTCTTTGGAGACCACCGGTTACTATTATGTTTTAGAGCTGTAAACACTTCGGTTGTAACATACCATACCCAAGCAGAAGCAAATCCAGAAGGAATAACATCAGTTTGTACATCATCCCAGTCAAGGCAGGAAGACTCTACAGCATTTCTAAATGAAGCCACTGCATCACTCTCTCCAGTTGCAATCAGTTTCTGGCATGATTTTGTAGAATGACGCTGCCTTATGCCTTTACTTTTCTGTAAAGCTTTTTTTTTAGATGAGGTTTTTTTCTTGATCGAATCAGTACTCAATAATTTAAAATGAACTTTTTTAGTGGGCTGGGTTTTAGTTCGAGCTGCCTGCACTGATACTATTGAGACAGATATAATTGATATAATAACAACAACGTACTTTAACAGGTTAGTAATCATTTAAATCACTCTGAATGCATTCAGTAATTCACCTTCAAGTTAATTCATTCAAAGAGATTATAAAGCTTACCTTTTAAAAAAAGCAGGGAGATAACCCTGCTTTTATGATTATCAAACCATTGCTGTTTTGCCAGCTCTGTTCAAAAGAAAACGCCAGACAAACAATACAAACATCAGATAAAGCAAACCAACACCCAGCGCCTGCCAGTGATAACCAGAGAACATCGCAACCGGCATCAGGGAAATAATAAAGATATCGGTAATGGAACCGGGCACATATGCAATAGCATAATCGTCCAGAACCTTACTCTTCATATCCGGGTCAACAATGCGCAACATGGCAATACCCATCGCTACCGTACCGGTGAGCCAGCCCCAGGAAAAAATACCTTTTTCGAACCAGTCATCGCCCAAAATTCTGGGGGCTACCCAGAGAATCAGCCACAGGGTAAACAGAATACCGCCGGTTGCCAGTACAACCATCGGTGCCAGGTACTGCACCAGCACTGTAATTTTGATTGCAGAAATACCGAATACGATCAGGTAATCTGTGCTGATACCTGCTGCATGATTAAACGCACCGTCACAGAGGTAACTTGACGCTTTGGTCTTCTGTGCAATCATACGTACCAGCATGCCGCCCAGAAAACCGGTAACAAAGGTAGGAATCTGTACTTTGTCGTGGAAAGAAGACAGGCAGCCCGCTACAACATAAGCCAGCGCCGTCACCACAACAACCAGTGCAACGTGAATCGCAAAAGAATCAACCGACAGGGATGACATCGTTGACTTCATCGCCCACTGCTGCTGATTTTCTTCAACCAGACCTTTGCGCTGCAGTTTGCTCATGCTTTCGAAAGTAGTAAAGCTTTTGATCAGCCCGAGCTTAAGCGCACCCTGAAGAATCAGCATGCCGATAGAGATTGAAATAAAAATACCGGCAGTCGCAAACGTCAGGCTCAGGGTGAAGGAATCTTCCCAGCCCAGACCGGTGAGAATATCGCCGACAACCGCAGAAGAACCATGTCCACCCATAAAGCCAGCAGAGAAGGTTACGCCGAATGCGGGGCTTAGTTCAGGCCAGATAAATGTTGCCAGCACCAGTCCGAACATTGCAGCAAACAACCACTGGGATACGGATGCAATCTGGTTAAACGCCCACAGGGAACCGGCACGATTGGCGACAACGGAAGGTGAAGGGATATCAGTAGCCAGACCCAGCGCTGTAAACAAAGCAGCAGTCAGCAAGCTGGCATTACTGGTAAAGGTATCTGTCCAGGGTAAAACATCAAAACCTGCGGGGCCCATAATCAAACCCAGCAGACCTGCAATAACTGCAGAAGGTAAGTACATGCGCTGTAATAAAGTAATATGTACCCGCAGCACTTTGCCTAAGATAAGCAACCCACCGGCAATCGCAAGATCAGTGAGCATCAGACCATTTGGCATTTATTCCTCCTGTAACGAAACAACAGAACAGCATACGAGCAGTCGCATACTGTTATTCGCATGAATTATTCAACTCCGGTACGGTAGTGATTACCTGATAAGAGTCAGAAATGTCGTGATGTTATTCACGAAAGGCGGCATTCCGAAAACAACTTCAGGAATGCGATGTAGTGCGATAAATAAACTAACAAAAACTGTTAGAAGCTATATATTAATACTCTAATAATAAAAGCAGGCGCGGATACTAAAGTAGATTTTACGAAAAATCAAATAGACGACAAGGATCATAAACAAAACATAAAATCAAGCTATAAAAAAATGGCGTTCATATATTTAAATCAAAGAAAAATGCCTGATTTAAAGTTAAAAAACTGAACAGCAAATATAGAGGAAAAACAATTAAAACAGCGGTAAATATACGCATTTAAGAGCAAAAGCTGTGAGAGTTCCTGATACTCTGCACCCATGCCGACAAATAAACTAAGTGTCTGGTTTCATTGACTGATACACAGGCATTTCATGCGTTTTAACCGCTCTTCCCTCTCTGCAGCCATTCTGGCCGGGCTTGTTTCTGCCAGCACGCTGACTTCTGCTGCTACTGTTGACCTGCGCATTCTGGAAACCACTGACATTCACACCAATGTCATGGACTACGACTATTACAAAGATCAGCCCACCAGCCAATTCGGTCTGGTTCGGGTCGCCACTCTGATCAAGGAAGCCCGCGCTGAAGTTGAAAACAGCGTACTGGTCGACAACGGCGACCTGCTGCAAGGTTCTCCCATGGGCGATTTCATGGCAGATAAAGGCTTGCAGGAAGGCGACGTTCATCCGGTGTACAAAGCCATGAATGAGCTGGAATACGACGCCGGCAACGTGGGTAACCATGAATTTAACTACGGCCTCGATTTTCTGTATGAAGCAACCGACGACGCTGAATTCCCCTATGTAAATGCTAACGTTGTTGATGCCAAAACCGGTAAGAATCTGTATCAGCCTTACATCATCAAAGCACAGCAGTTCAAAGATACTGACGGTAAGCTGCAAACGGTAAAAGTCGGCTATATCGGTTTTGTACCTCCTCAAATCATGCAATGGGATCGCAAGCACCTTGAAGGCAAGGTGATCGCGGGTGATATTCTGGAAGCGGCAAAGAAATTTGTCCCACAGATGAAAGCTGAAGGTGCAGATATTGTTATTGCCATCCCTCACTCTGGTCTGAGCGCTGAACCTTACAAGGCAATGGCAGAGAATTCTGTTTACCACCTGTCCAACATAGATGGCATCAGCGCCATTATGTTCGGTCACTCCCACGGCGTTTTCCCAGGTAAGGATTACGCTAATATTCCCGGTGTAGATGCTGAAAAAGGCACCATCAACGGTGTACCTGCAGTAATGCCTGGCCGCTGGGGCAGCCATCTGGGTATGGTTGATCTGAAGCTGGATAACAGCAAAGGCGAATGGCAGGTTGTTTCCGCTACTGCAAGCTCACGTCCGGTATATGACCGTACCAACGGTAAAGCACTGGTTGAAGCCGACAAAGCGCTGATAGCAAAAGTTCAAGAGGAACACAAAGGCACCCGCGACTTTGTAAACCAGCCAATCGGTAAAGCATCTGATGTGATGTACAGCTACCTGGCTCTGGTTCAGGACGACCCAACGATTCAGATCGTCAACAATGCTCAGAAAGATTATGTAGAACGTTTCATTCAGGGTGATCCTGATCTGGAAGGTATTCCGGTACTGTCTGCCGCTGCACCATTCAAAGTCGGTGGTCGTAAAAATGATCCGGCAAACTTCACTGAAGTTGAAGCGGGCACCCTGACCTTCCGTAATGCTGCTGACTTGTACCTGTACCCAAATACTCTGGTTGCAATGAAAGTGACCGGCAAGGAAGTCAGAGAGTGGCTGGAACGTTCTGCAGGCCAGTTCAACCAAATTGATGTCACCAGTACAGAACCTCAGGCTCTGATTAACTGGGACACTTTCCGCACCTTTAACTTTGACGTTATCGACGGCGTTGAATACCAGATCGACGTCACCCAGCCTTCCCGTTACAACGAGAAAGGTGAAGTGGTCAATGATGCGCACCGTATCGTTAGCCTGACTTTTAACAGCAAGCCGGTAGCCGATGACCAGCCATTTATTATCGCTACCAATAACTACCGTGCATACGGCGGTGGCAACTTTGCCGGTACCAGTGAAGACTTTATTGCTTTTGCTTCTCCGGATGAGAACCGCTCTATTCTATCCGCTTACATCTCGGCACAGACTAAAGCTGAAGGAAAGGTAGTTCCGAGTGCAGATAACAACTGGCGTCTGGCTCCGATTAAGTCAGACAAGGATCTGAAGGTTACTTTTGAGACCTCCCCTTCGGAAAAAGCAGCCAAATTCATTGAAGATAATGCTGCTTACTCCATGGAAAAAGCGGGTAAAGATGAAGTTGGATTCAGTGTTTATCAGATTGATCTGAACAGCTAAAACCAAAAAAGGGGATGCCTGCAACAGCATCCCCCTTTTTTAAATAGCAGTCAGACAGTTTCAATCCATCTCTTCAATCCACGCCATCTGGACCGCTTCAAGGATTTTCTCGCCACAGCGTTCCGGGTCATCATCAAACCCTTCCAGCGCTATCACCCAGTTACGCAAATCAAGGAAGTTGACATAACGGGGGTCAGTATCCGGATAGGCTTCGGTCAGCTCTATCGCAATATCCTGCACATCTACCCACTTCATAACTACCACCTGCTGTCGTTCTTATTAGTGTCGTTCAGAAACCTGGTTGATGGTATAGCGTGGAATCTCTACCACCAGATCTTCATCTGCAACCAGCGACTGGCAGCTGAGGCGGGACTCAGGCTCCAGCCCCCATGCTTTGTCCAGCATGTCTTCTTCCAGCTCGTCCGGCTCTTCCAGCGAATCAAAACCTTCACGCACTACGATATGACAGGTAGTACAGGCGCAGGATTTTTCGCAGGCATGCTCGATATCAATACCCTGACGCAGCGCTGCATCCAGCACACTTTCTCCGGCCTGTGCTTCTACAACATCACCTTCCGGACACAGCTCTTCATGAGGTAAAAATACTATTTTGGGCATGACTGGTTACTCCGCCTTATCCTCAAATTCATTGACCGAATGCCCGGACAGGGCGGTTTTGATCCGGCTGTTCATACGGCGAGCAGCAAATACATCACTGGCCTTGCTGGCAGCATCAATCGCCATTTTAATAGCAACTGCATTACTGCCATCACGCGCCTGTTGCAGCTTCGCGACTTCAGCCTGAAGTGCAGCAAACTCTTCTGCAGAAAGCAAGGCTTTGCCATCAGCATCCAGCGCTACAGTCAACGCTTCAAGGATTCGGTCTGCTTCGACCTTCTGTTCACGCAGAGAACGCAGCTCTTTATCGTCCATCGCATGGGCATAAGAATCCTGCAGCATACGGGTGATTTCACCATCGGTTAAGCCATATGATGGTTTAACCTGCACTTCACTTTCGACATTGCTGGAAAGCTCCTGCGCACGCACACTCAACAAACCATCAGCATCGACCTGGAAGGTAACCCGAATCTTCGCAGCACCGGCAGGCATTGCCGGAATGCCTCGAAGGCTGAAACGTGCCAGTGAACGGTTATCCTGAATTAATTCACGCTCACCCTGCAGTACATGGATAGACATCGCTGTCTGACCATCTTTAAAGGTGGTGAATTCCTGCGCACGGGCAACCGGGATAGTCGTATTGCGATGGATAACCTTTTCCATCAAACCACCCATGGTTTCCAGGCCCAGCGACAGTGGAGTTACATCCAGCAGCAACATTTCATCTGCAGGCTTGTTGCCCGCCAGAATATCTGCCTGCATAGCCGCACCAATAGCCACTACACGATCCGGATCAATATCCACATGAGGCTCACGCTCTAACAGGTCTGCGACACGTTCACGTACTCGCAGTACGCGGGTGGAACCACCGACCATAACGACTTCATTAACATCATCTGCACGCAAACCGGCATCACGCAATGCACGGCGACAAGCTTTTACTGTCCGATCAATCAACGGATCAATCAGCGCGTTAAATGCTTCACGGGAAAGCGTATATTGCTTACCCTGAAAATCGATATCAGCGCTGGAAACTGTTGTCAGCTTTTCTTTAGCTGCACAGGCATTCACCGTTAGTTGTCGTATTTCAGACACGGAAAGGCTCTGTGCTGTTGTAGCAGATTCTTTCAGCACCCATTCAACAACAGTCTGGTCGAAGTCGTCACCACCCAGTGCGGTATCACCACCGGTAGCCAGTACTTCAAATACACCTTTGCTGATTCGCAGAACAGAAATATCAAAGGTTCCACCGCCTAAGTCATATACAGCAATAACACCTTCTTCAGCCTGATCAAGACCATAGGCGACAGCCGCCGCTGTTGGCTCATTCAGCAGACGTAATACATTCAGGCCGGCAATGCGAGCAGCATCACGGGTTGCTTGACGCTGAGAGTCATCAAAATAGGCTGGCACAGTAATAACAGCACCGATCAGATCACCACCCAGCGTTTCTGTGGCACGCGCTCCCAGTGCAGAAAGGATTTTTGATGAGGCTTCCACCGGGCTGACAGCACCCTGACGGGTCTGAATGGCTGCCATGCCTTCTTTATCTACAAAGTTGTAGGGCATCACACCATCAAGCGTATGCACATCATCTTTGCCACGCCCCATCAGGCGCTTGGCAGAAACCAAGGTATTCAGCGGATCACTGACAACATGCTGCTGTGCCTCGTAACCAACAGTGGTTTCATTCTCACCGTAATGGATAACGGATGGCAGGATATGACGCCCGGCACTATCAGACAGTGTTTCAGCACCTTTATCGGTAACCGTGGCCACCAGCGAATTGGTTGTACCCAAGTCGATCCCCACAGCTCTCTTGCGGGCATGGGGTTCCGGGCTCAATCCCGGTTCGGATATCTGCAGCAAAGCCATGTGCTACCGCTCTATGCTCTTTGTGATGAAAGTTGTGGTGCTAATTGTGATGCTGGTTTTGATGAAAGCTGAAACAATCAAAAATTAAACGTCAGTAATCCAGCAGTCTTTCTTCCAGAGCGGCTGCTTCGGCATCCAGCTTTTCCAGAAAGTGCATTTTTCTGACGAGATCCGCCGCCTTATTAAGCGACGTTTCAGAGCCTTCAGTCAGATGATCACCAAAAGCATTTTGATACTGTCGTAGGGATTTAGAGACACCCCGGCGAAAACTGTCGACTGCCGCTTCAGGGTCAGGCTGGGAAGCCAGCTCGGAAAGCTCATCACGCAGCTCCATCTGCTCCATCAGAAAGGCCGGGTCCATGACCGTATTGGTTTCGGCACCCACCTCAACCCCTTTCAGGGCAAGTAGATAATCTGCACGTAGCAGTGGCGATTTCAGGGTTTCGTAGGCTTCATTGATGCGGGCGGCATACTGTACTGCCAGCCGTTTTTCGGCATCATCAGCAGCCGCATAGCGATCCGGGTGAACCACTTTCTGCAGTTCCCGGTATCGACGATCGAGAAGAGAACGCTCAATCTGAAAACTGACCGGCATTTCAAACAGTTCGAAATAACTGGCCTCAAAATTAACCGTATCAGCCGACATTAAAGCTTTCACCGCAACCGCATTCACTGGTGATATTGGGATTATTGAAACGGAAACCTTCGTTCAGGCCTTCCTTTACAAAGTCCAGTTCAGTTCCGTCCAGATAAGCCAGACTTTTAGGATCGATCACGACCTTGGCATCGTAATGCTCAAATACCTGATCTTCCGCCTGAAGATCGTCGACAAACTCCAGTACATAAGCCATTCCGGAACAACCGGAGGTACGTACGCCAAGGCGAATACCCACACCGCGTCCGCGTTGTTCCAATTGCCGCCTAACGTGTTTTGCTGCGGCTTCTGTCATGCTGATTGCTGCTGACATGCATGCTTCCTTAAGTACCATCAGTACCACACTGGTACTATGCCCTGTTCAGGGCAATATCTCATGCCGGCGGCTTAAGCAGCCCCGGCAGTTTCCTCGTTTTCGCCATCATGCTTGCCACGATAGTCGGCAATGGCAGCCTTGATCGCGTCTTCAGCCAGTACGGAACAGTGAATTTTCACGGGTGGCAGTTCCAGCTCTTCAGCGATATCGGTGTTACGGATTTCAGCCGCTTCATCCAACGTACGGCCCTTCATCCATTCAGTTGCCAGAGAACTGGAAGCGATAGCGGAACCGCAACCATAGGTCTTGAACAGCGCATCTTCAATAACGCCTTCGCCGTTCACCTTGATTTGCAGTCGCATTACATCACCACAGGCCGGTGCGCCGACCATGCCGGTGCCTACCTGCGGATCTTCCCCATCCATCTTGCCGACATTGCGGGGATGCTCGTAGTGGTCAATTACTTTTTCACTGTAAGCCATTTTGACACCTCTCTACAGCCGGGGAGCACCCGGCTGAATCAATCATTATCAGTGTGCTACCCACTCGACCTTATCGAGGTCGACACCATCCTTGTACATATCCCACAGTGGAGACAGGTCTCTCAGTTTGGTCACGGCATCACGCAGTTTTTCGGCTGCGAAATCCACTTCTTCTTCTGTTGAGAAACGGCCAAAGGAGAAACGCAGGGAGCTGTGTGCCATTTCATCATTCAGACCCAGAGCCCGCAGCACATAGCTGGGTTCCAGGCTGGCAGAGGTACAGGCAGAACCGGAAGATACTGCCAGATCCTTCAGCGCCATAATCAGCGATTCGCCTTCGACAAAGTTCATGCTGACGTTCAGATTACCGGCAACACGGTGCTCAATGCTGCCATTCACAAACACCTGTTCCATATCGCTGATGCGATTCCAGAAACGGTTACGCAGTGCCAGTACACGGGCATGCTCATCGTGCATTTCTTCTTTTGCCAGACGGAACGCTTCACCCATACCGACGATCTGGTGAGTTGGCAGAGTACCGGAACGCATACCACGCTCATGACCGCCACCATGCTGCTGAGCTTCAAGGCGCACACGCGGCTTACGACGAACATACAGTGCGCCGATACCTTTCGGACCGTACATTTTGTGGGCACTGAAAGACATCATGTCGACTTTCAGGTCTTCCAGATCAATGTCCAGCTTGCCGGCACTCTGGGCAGCATCAACATGGAAAATAATCTTGCGGGCACGGGTAATTTCACCGATTGCCTTAATATCGTTAACTACGCCGATTTCATTATTGACGTGCATCAGGCTAACGACAGTTGTGTCTTCACGAATCGCTTTCTCAACCTGCTCAGGATGGATCAGACCATCACTGTCCGGGTCAAGATAGGTTACTTCAAAGCCTTCCCGCTCCAGCTGACGACAGGTGTCCAGCACAGCTTTATGTTCAATTCGGGAAGTAATAATGTGCTTGCCCTTCTTCTGGTAGAAGTGAGCAGCACCTTTAATGGCAAGGTTGTCTGATTCGGTCGCGCCGGACGTCCAGACAATTTCCCGCGGATCAGCATTAATCAGTTCTGCTACCTGACGGCGAGCATTTTCAACTGCTTCTTCGGCTTTCCAGCCAAATAAATGGGAACGTGAAGCCGGATTACCGAAATTGCCATCGAGGGTCAGGCAGTCCGCCATCGCCTTGGCAACACGGGGATCCACCGGAGTCGTTGCTGAATAATCCAGGTAGATCGGACACTTCATTCTATACATCTCCCACAATCGGCTCTTACCATGGAAATAACGCCAGCTTCATTAAACAAAATGCGACGATTATTTCCGTTCTATGGCTACTTTGCTGTTCTTACTTTTCTGGACGTACTGCTCTCAGGCAATACGCTCCGCATCAATCAGGTTCTGATCATCCAGAATTCGGTTATCCTGACGCTGCGCTACATTCCGGACTTCCTGACGGGCAACCAGGTCGGCAAGACTGATACCACTCAGAAACGTGTGGATCTGCTCGCTCAGGTCAAACCAAAGGTGGTGCGTAAGGCATACATCCCCTTTCTGGCAGCCACCCTGCCCGTGGCACCGGGTTGCATCAACGGATTCATTCACCGCATCAATAACCTGAGCCACATAAATCTCTTTAACGTCTCTACTCAGACGATAGCCACCACCGGGCCCGCGAATACTGCAAACCAGATCACTGCGGCGCAAGCGGGAAAACAACTGTTCCAGATAAGACAGAGAAATACCCTGACGCTGCGATATATCAGCCAGAGCAACCGGCCCAGCACTCGCATGAAGTGCCAGATCCAGCATTGCAGTTACAGCGTATCGACCTTTGGTTGTCAGACGCATATCTCAGCTTATGGCCTCATCCGGTAACATTCAGTCGCATTCCCTCTGCTTATTTTCTGTTCTTCGCCCCTGCTTTCTATATAAAAGGGCAAATTCGGGCAGAAATAAGGAAGCATATGCAAAATTATGAAATACCTGACTAAAACAGTCAACTATTATTCTTATCTTGAGGTTTCGGCTTTGGAAGCAGGGTTAAAGCGAGCTGAACAGACTCCTGAGGACAGGGTGTCATCCTTAGGCGGGCGCAACTATAACATAAATATGCTCTACTGGATTCGGTAAATAACAAAAAGTATTGAGAGACCGCAACAACCAGTTACTTGAAGTAATAAAGCTAAGGGGCTCAGCAAGAGGCACTCGCTTCAAAATACCTCCCTTCTACCTCATGAACAAAAATAAATAGCTCCTATCCTACAATGTTAACAAGACACTGGTGATTTAAGCGGTGAACTAATCATCTCAAAATATTTCAAAATAGGGGTAATCAAAAAAAGCAGAGGATAAATCAATGAAAAAAGGAATTTCAATAGGACTTACGCATTGATGGCACCTGAAAATTTTGGTAGCAGGTGATCTTTGCCCCTTGCAAAGCCCTCAATAAAAGCACCGACCGTCTCTTTAAACAGCTCGCGTTGGTGCTGATAAATATTCGTGAACTCTTGAGCTATCTGCATCTTCTGGAGATAAACAAAACTCAAAATGCTGGCAAATATGTGATTTCTCACCGGTCTTTCACTGCGAACCTGGAAATGTTCGATATGACAAACTTGCTTGATTGCCCTGTGATACTGTTCGATCTGCCAGTGCTGATCATGGATCTGAGTGAAGTCGTCGCGTTGAAAAAGGGCATCCTCTGGCAAGTAAACTACGTAGTGGCGACACTGGTCTTTTAGCATCGTCCTGAACAACTTGACCTTGCCAAAGTCTTTTAGCTAGACATCCAGCCCATCGTCTGGTACATCAAGGCTTTGAACCTGCTGCCACTGCCCCTTTTCCAGTGATACCGTCCTGTTATTTTCAACTGCAAACATAAATCCTGTCTGATGGTTTTTAATCGTCTTCAGGTTCTTGGCGCAGCTGTACCAGGAGTCACCAGCGACAAATGCTGGCTTTAGCCCCCAAGCCAGCACTTCAGCCAACATCTCACGAAAATAGTCGTTTTTGGTCTTGCCTTCAGACTTGTCACATATCCTGTAATTCACAGGCATATGACGTCCAGCGGGGTCAGTGTAATAGAGGGTAACGAGGTTGATCCCTTTAACGACCCGGTGGTGTTTGCCAGACCAGAAGTGACTTACCAGCGCCACGGAGTAGCTGTAGGGTTTGTCGAGCACACTGTCATCAACACTCAGCGTGCCGCCAACAAGACATAAGTCCTCTGCCGCCTCATCGAACATATCTTTCGGCTGATAGTCCTCGCGGTGAAGAAAACGATTGGTGCTATCATGAGAAATGCCAGTCACTTCTTCAAACCTTGTGCATGTTGATGATTTTGGTTCACAAATCAAAAAGCCCATGTACCGGGAAAGGGTACATCGAGCTGTGGTTGGGCGGGTAGTCGTTCTCACTTTCATCCCTGAAAATAGTTTTTTGTCGTTTATCAAATTTCAGGATGTGCTGTCAATGCGTAAGTCCTATTCAATATTATTTTTTATGATAATCAGTTTGAATATTTTTGCTGAATATCCAGACACATACCTGGGAATAAGCGTTACGAACTTTGAACACCCCGACTACTCTGAGGTGGCACATACTTTCTGGAGCCACGACAAAATACGTTCAATAACAAAAACCTACAAAAATATCCATCATGTCCCGGAGTGGATAGTTAAAAAAGATACGTTACTCACATCACCAGATTATGAGGTATCAAGCTCGCCTTTTTCTTCACTTAAAAGTTTTGATCGTATAATTTTTGTTCATGGCATCGCATTTTTAGCACAAACTTATATTTCAAATGAACAGCTAGTTCATATTGCCAAGTTATTTACCAGAACATTTTTACCATCCAAAGGCTCACGAAATATAGAGCTATCCAAAAAGATGGTTAAGCATAACATTGCATTCCTACTCGTGCCTGAAGACCATCTACCCTACATCCATATTCCGATAGAGGCAGCAAAAATGGAACCCTGCTGTGAATTTATAACTATTCCTATTACATCTCATTCTCATGACATGCTCAATGAACAAGTACTTCCTAAGCTAGCCGAAGGCATTATTAAGTGCGAGTTACTGGAAATACACTCAAAGCATGCCTTCACGAAAATACCGGGCGCTGAGGATTATCGCCCCTGCAGCATTGTACCTCTGGAGCCAGTGTTAACTACCTTGTTCGGAGAGAACACGCTAAGGGAAATATCTCAATGTTATCAGTACGATAGCGAGTGGCCAAAAAATTTAGATTATTACGCCTGGATCTTTAGTGAAACATGGAGATTATCTGAAGAATTAACTCCTGCCCATAGCGTTGAATTTGTTAACAGTATTAATTCATCTCGTGTTAGAGGGGTTGTTAAGTATATCCTGAGGCACTCTGCATTTAACATTTATGCTCGCTGGCGTTATCCCTCACCACATGACATGGAAAAACATTGTCCGCATATGATTAGCTATATGCGTGATAAATTAAAGCTACCAAAACTACAGCACTAGAAAAAACAGCATTGAATTAATATTTCTATTAATTCAATGCTATCAAGCTATTTATTCTGAGTTAGCTACAGGCTCTCTACTTATTTCACTTTTTAAACAGTCAAAATCTTCATCTTTCAACTCCGGTAGTTCCTGTCCCGGATTGCAGGCACCCAGCTCATGCATGGCATTGCACATTTGTTCAATTTTAGAATCAACGGCATGCATATGATCCAGCAGACTGCCGAATGCTTCTGAAACCGGGTCAGGCATATCCTTACTGACACCATAAGCATCAAAGCCCATTTTTGCGGCCATTTCTTTGCGGCGTTCATCCTGCTCTGTATTCGCTTTGCGAATAATGCGACCGGGAATGCCAACAACCGTTGCGCCTTCCGGCACCTCTTTCGTCACTACCGCATTGGAGCCCACCTTGGCATTAGCGCCTACAGTGAAAGGTCCCAGAATTTTGGCACCGGCACCCACAACAACATTGTCGCCGATGGTTGGGTGGCGCTTCCCCTTACTCCATGATGTACCACCCAGCGTTACGCCCTGGTAAAGGGTCACATCGTCCCCGATCTCAGTCGTTTCACCAATCACGACCCCCATACCATGGTCGATAAAAAAGCGTCGCCCTATAGTGGCACCGGGATGAATTTCTATCCCCGTCAGCAACCGGCTAACAGAAGACATCGTTCTTGCCAGCCATTTAAAGCCTTTTTTCCACAGTTTATGTGCCAGCCGGTACACTAGAAGTGCATGCAGGCCCGGATAATTTGTTAAGACTTCGAACCAGTTACGCGCCGCCGGATCGCGCTCAAAAACACTGGCAATATCTTCCCGTGTTCGCTCAAACATTAGCTTGCCCACCCCATAGTTAACTGCAGACTATTCATCAGATGCTGGCTCTTGAACCAGGGCGAAAGCACCGCGCTGACCATAGTTCCACACTAACCGGTTTTTAGAACACAAAGTCATAATTGCGACTATCGTAATGCAGATATAGCGATAAAAATACATAAATTGTGGAGCTATTATCCGTCAGTTCACATTTATTTGCACTAAAGTACACCCCGTACTTTCGCCCTGGCTCTTGAACCGCACGAGCAATCAAGCCTGTTTATTTCTCATTTTTATTGGCCGCAATCTTAAGCGATCGCTGAGTATCAGAAAGAATACCACGCAAAATTGCCAACTCATTCTGCTCCAGCTCAGATCGCAGATATAAACGACGCAATTTTCGCATTACAACACCCGGATTTTCAGGGTTCAGAAAATCAATTTCAACCAGCGTTTCTTCCAGATGCTTGAAATAGCCTTCCAATGCATCCGCAGAAGCGACTTCCTGCCCACGTTTTTTCCCGGGCTGATTATTTTTTTCCTGCTGCGCCAGACTTGCCATGCGCATTTCGTAACACAGCACTTGCACAGCGGAGCCCAGATTCAGAGAGCTGTATTCTGCATTGGTCGGAATGCTCACGTGATAGTGACAGGTTTCCAGCTCTTCATTAGTCAAACCGGTACGCTCCCTGCCAAACAACAAAGCTGTAGGCAATTCTTTTTCCGCAACCGTTTCCGCACAGGTGCGCGGGTTCAGCATGGGCCGGGGGATTTTACGGTTACGGGCACTGGTTCCTATGACCAGCCCGCAACCTTCAATGGCTTCTTCCACACCGCAACAAACAGTGGCATTTTCCAGCACATCATTGGCACCACAGGAACGGATAACCGCTTCTTCTGAAGGAAAGTCTTCCGGCTCAACCAGAAACAGATTGGACAGCCCCATCGTCTTCATAGCGCGGGCAACAGCACCAATATTACCGGGGTGAGAAGGGTTAACCAGAACAATACGTGTAGAGTCCAGCACTAGGACATCCTGAATAAAACTGAAACGGCGGAGTCTACTGCATGATGGAAAGCATTGACAACGGCTAAAATGAACGCAGGCTTTACCGCATTTTCTGCTCTTTCAGGGCACAGCTTTTGCGAGTCTTATGATGCCCGAGCCCAAGCCACCGCCGTATCAGGCTGAAAATCCTTCAGCAGAACAGGTAACTGCCCGTTATCAGCCTTCACCTGAGGCTAAAGCATTACTCAAACCCGGTATGTCCCCGGTGCAGTACAGCAAAAGCCTGATGCGCAACGGGCAGCATCAGGACAACATTGCATTTATGTCGAACGCCCTCCCCCCCAGACAGGGAGTCCGCTGGGCTTCAAGAAACATGCAACGCTCCGGTTTCCAGTGGTCACCGGAAGAAAATCAGGCATTGCAGGGAGCTCACAACTGGGCAACGAGACCCGGCGGAAGAACCTATCGGGTTATGCGTTCCCGAATGACCAACGTTTCACAGTCCTCACCTGTGGGCATGATTGGTCAGGCAGGTTTTTATGCAAACAGCATGGGGCCTCAGTTTGGTTATGGCGGGCTCAGCGGTTACGGTATGCCAGCGGGAATGACTCCACATCTGAATTATCGCACTCGCTGGCAGTCCCGAGATCCTTCCGATATTCGTTTCGACAGTGCCCTCAACCGCATGTTTGGCGACACCAGCGACAGAAACGCCCCCGACCCCACATCCTTTATGTACCGTGACGATCCGGATCGCTACTGGAGTGATATGCGTGACTACCGTGACCGTATAGCCCAGGATCTCCGGCGCGGACGCGGGGGTGCGATTACTGATGACAACGGCAATATTGTTGCAGGCAGAGGACGCACCATGAACCATGAAGACGCCAACCTGATGGCTGACCGCATCGTCAATCAGGACACTAATGGGGAATTTGGCAGACGAGGCAATAACACTTTTGATACTGACCGTAGTATGGGTGGCGGCAGTGTTATGGGGGGAATCATGACCGGAATGGGCATGGGAGGCGATGCCGGAATGGGTTACGGAGCCATGGGAATGGGAGGCATGGGTTACCCCGGTATGGGCGGTTTTGGTATGGGTGGTATGGGTGGTATGGGAATGATGTCCCCCATGGCAAGTTGCGCCACATTATTGACGACTGCCATTATCGGAACAGCGGCACTTGTGATGCTTACCCGCAGTCGGCGGGCAAGAGTAAGAACTTATCAGACAACCGGGATTTCAGGTATTCATCACTACAACAACCGCCAGGAGGTTGCCACTGATACCTCAATGGAATCTTACACCAGTGGTTCACCATCACCATCGGCTCCACCTCCGTCTGAAGACGGTTCAGGAGCACCACCCAGCTACCAGGATTCAGAAGGTCTGCCCGAAAGCCCTGTCAGCATGGTAGATAAACCACCGCTACCAGAAGAAGATGGCATTGAATCTCCTCCTCGTTATTCAGAAGCAGCTCCGCCAAACAATCAGCATGGAGACCCACCTCCACCCTATCCATCTGATAATACAGATAACCAGCAACAACTCGTGGAAACAGGATTCGAGTCAAACAGTAACCACTCAACGACTCCCGCCAACCCTGATGCGCCACTGATCGATCTGGAAACCAACCAATCCTCCTCCTGTGATGAGCGGACTTCCACCGACGATGAACAGGGCGAAAGCAACGATATCTCAACCGACGGGACACTATAATCAACCAATAATCTGCAAATCCGTATTAGCAGCAGTACCCGCAAACCCGATTCGTAGGATATAATGCTTGCTTACCCTCACGTTCTTTAACAACAGCTTTCGAGCCAAGCACCATGCAGCCAATGTTGAATATGGCCCTGCGCGCCGCGCGCAGTGCCGGCGATTATATTGCAAGCGCCTTTGATGAGCGTGACAATCTCATCATCAAATCCAAAGATGTTAACGACTTCGTCACCGAAGTTGACAGAACATCTGAAAAGAAGATTATCCAGTCTCTCAGCAAGGCCTACCCGAACCATGGGTACTACGGCGAAGAAAGTGGCTACAAGGCCGGTACGGCCGAAGGTAGCGATTACACCTGGATCATTGATCCCCTGGATGGAACCACCAACTTCATCCATGGAATGCCTCATTTTGCGATTTCCATTGCCTGCCTGTACAAGGGCCGGGTCGAGCACGCCGTTGTTCTGGATCCTATCCGTCGTGAAGAATTCACCGCCAGCCGTGGTCATGGTGCAGCGATGAACGGTCGCCGCATTCGCGTTACCCGTCGCCCGAATCTCGATGGCGCTCTGGTTGGTACCGGTTTCCCGTTCCGTCAGTCTCAGCTGGGTCATGTTGAAAACTACTTCAACATGCTGCGCACCGTTATTGGCCCGACTGCCGGTATTCGCCGTGCAGGTGCTGCCTCTCTGGATCTGGCCTACGTTGCTGCCGGTCGTTTCGATGCATTCTGGGAATTTGGTCTGAGCCAGTGGGATATGGCGGCAGGCAGCCTGCTGATTACTGAAGCCGGCGGTCTGGTCAGCGATTTCCAGGGCGGTCATAACTTCCTGGAAGCCGGTCAGATTATCTGCGGTAACCCCAAGTGTTTCAAAGCAATGTTGAAAAACATTCAGCCTTTCGTGAACGAAGGTATGAAGCACTAATATCTGCGCCCCGCCGCTTTATAACCCTACAAAAAGTGGCGGGTCTTTTTTTATTCTATCTTTCTTTACCCGAAGTGTGACTTGCCAAGTGCCAGATCACGATCAAACCCAGCTATAATGTCAGACAAAACGAAGTACACATTATTTTCTTCGAGCTACGAGTATGTAATTGATTACTGAGAATATAGGGTATCCCAACAGACGAATGATAAATGCTATTTTAAAAGCCAGCTTTCAGCTTATTTGATATATATTTTCATAACTAAAGCATGTTCATCCCTATGCTGTGGCTAATGATACTGATATGCATTATATCTTGTCCTTCGACACATGGACTAGATCATATGCAATATGAAGCCATTTCAAAACACGAACAGGAAATCAAGCTTAACCCCTGTGAAATTGAACAGACAAACGCAATTCCGGTCAGAATTGAAAGCCCTGAAATAAAAAAAAGGCTCCAGATTCAATACATAATAAAAAATAATAAACAATTATGTTACTGGGAGATTACTCGCAAAAACCATAGTGAGAAAAGCAGCGCTAGTAACCTCTTACCTTTATCCCTTGCACACCATACTCCTCAAACTATTTACCATCTTCTTCTCGGTCTCTGGCATTCAATGGAAGTGCATCAGGCTCGATGGCTGAGGTTGTGGTGGCATAAAAACGGTCACTGGCGAGCTTGTCTCGGTCCAGATCTGGATCACCAAGAAAAAAACAAAGAATTTCATAGTTCGAAAGCACTTGCTCATCCCATTTTATATACTCTGGAGGAAGCATTACAAAGCCCGCACCAAGAATGCGCAATTCAACAAACTCTGCTTCACCCCTTTATTCTGGCGGAGGTTCTTCAGGCTGTAAGCGGTGAGCAGGTAGAATATATAAATACACACAACCTCTCCCCCATTTGGGAAATTTCAACATCAGACGGCTCTATACTAAAGACAGAGGACGCCGACTTCTTTTTGATCTGGCAACCTTTTCCTTTCACAACCGTCACTCAAAAGCCCCTGACACTCGGTCTGTCCACCTTAGACTTCGCATCAGGCTGCTTACAGCAGAAAAGCACGCCTACTCCCTCTTTAAACTCTCTGGCAGGAGGGCAAGGCAGCACATCAAAGCAAAAAAGTGCTCCGGGGAAACAGGAAACAAAAGAGTGCAGTGGTGAAGACAGCAGCAGTGAAGACAGCAGCAGTGAAGACAGCAGCAGTGAAGAGAGCGATAGTGACAATAACGGAGATAGAGAAGGGCATGATAACCCGAAAGGTCAAACATCTACCTCAACAATGTCTTTCGACACCAGGCAAAGACGAAAACGCTACGGCGAAACTCTGGACGAAACGCCTCTGGAAAAACGTGTTTGTATGGAATCCTATACAACCCGAGCGAGAAATGCATTAAGGCAAAACGGATGTGCCAGATTTCGCGCCGCTTGCAACCAATCACTATACATTGCTACGGTTACAGATGCTGCGAACTTAATATCACTTTCGGTGCGCCAGCCTTCCGAGCATTTCAGACAGTGGGTTATTGAGCTGCAACAGCTCAACGCTGACAATCATCAATGGGCATTACAAATAGCAGGTGACAGCAAACTGCTGGAACGCCTTTTGGATTCAGACACCCTTTTTCACTATTTTGGTCACGAACTCGATAAGCTGATTTTTTATGCTACAGGAATTCAAGTAAGCCACTGGCGGGTCGGTTTAATACAGCCTGAAACACTTTCACAACAAGACAAAGAAATGATTCAAGCAATTCAATGCAGCAGACAATGCAAAATGCTATCTATTGCTTTTATACCTCCAGTGCCAATAGAAATTCATATCTTACATTTAGAAAGCGGGGTATTAGAGGCCTGGTGCAGCAAAGAGTTACTTGATGGAATTAATCTATTAAAAGCTTCAGGAGATTTCCTTCAATATCACCATGACTTAATGCAAACATCTGATGATGATACTATCCTCGAACTAAATACCGAAATTTATCATCTCAGAGTCGCAGCAGAAAGCACCCTAAAATCACACAAAGAGATCCAGCAAGACCTGAAGACGCAACTGCAAAAAGAAGAGAACCAGCACAAGCAGCTGAAAAAAGAACATGAGGCACAAAGTCAGACCTGGCATAGCGAGGCAAATAAATGGGAAATAGAAAGGCATCAATTGAAGCAAAAACTGGAAGCAGAGCATAAGAAGCAACAAGAAGAAATTGATTCCAAGCTTCATACCTTACAACAAGAACAAGCCACTCTGTCATCCAGATATCATACAGACAGACAAGCATGGAAAGAAGAAAAGCGGACACTGACACAAGAAGCTCAAAAACGCTGCCGTAGTCAAAAAAAAGCTATAGATAATATCAGTGCAAGGATAAGGGGAGTCTTTAAAGAACAAATGCTTGAATTATCAACTTCAAAACAAAGGAAAATTGATGATCTTACCCAAAAAAACAGAAAAGCCACTAAAACTTTAAAAAAATTAAAAAAGCAGCTCGAAGAAGAACAAGCACTACATGATTCGATCGTAAAACAGGTTACAAGTATTCAGGAAGAAAAAAAACAGCTTCAAAAAAAACTGGACAACCTAACAAAAGAATATGATAAAAATTTACTTCTTTCAGAGGAGCTTCGTGAAAAAGCAGAAGATATCAGCACAAAGTGCCAACAAAAAAAGATACAGATAGATGAACTCAGGTCTAAACAAACAGTATTAGAAGAGGAGTGCATGGCAAGCGAGAGGAAATGGATAAAAAAAAAACAGAAGTGGGATAAAGAACAACAAGAATTAAGTGCAGCGCTTGACAAGACTAAAGCGCTGCTGACAGAGAAAACAGATCAAATAGCACTACTTCAGTGCGAACGGCTGGTCCAGGATCAATCACTTTCTACTGAAAAAGAAAAGTTACAAGCTCTTCACTCACAATTGCAAACTGTACAAGGTACGCAAAAGACCGAAACGTTACAACACGAAGCAGCCAGAAGGACTTGGGCCGAAGAAAAAGAACACTGGAAGCAAGAAAAAGCAACGCTGACTCAAAAAATACAAGCAATGGATAAGGAGCTGAATCTTATTAACCAAGCAGCTCAAAAAACAAAAGAATCATTTCAGAAACTTTGTGATAACCTGCAAACAGAAAAATCCAGAGCGACCCAAAAACTTCAAGAAGCTGAAAGCTATACCACCCAACTTAGTGAGCAGTTAACACAACTTCGGGCAAAATTGCATAACAAAGATCAGGAACTTGAAGAACACAGAAAGCAATCGGAAGAGCAACTGTCTTCACTAGGTCACCTTGAGGAGAGTCATGCGCAACTGACTAAAAACCTGGCAAGTTTACATAATGAAAAAGAGCAACTGGGAGCTAACCATCAGTCAAGCAGGCGGGCATGGGCAACAGAAAAGCATCAATGGGAGCACGAAAAAACAACGTTGGCTCAAAAATTTCAAGCCACATTAAATGCAAGAGACCAGAAGCTGGAAGAACACAGAAAGCTATCAGAAGAGCAGCTGTCTTCACTCCGTCACCTTGAGGAGACTAATGCGAAGATGACCAAGAAGCTAACAAGCCTGGACAATGAAAAAAAACGACTGAAAGCAGAAAAAACAACGCTTTACTCACAGCTACAAGCCAAACAAACAGCCCTGGAAACAGGAGAATCAAAACATCAGGCAGAAAAGCAGGCATGGGACGCAGAGAAGCAACAACGGGAAAAAGAACAAGCAACCTTGATCGCAAAACTTTCCCATGCAGAAACTTTGGCTGCGGAACAGGCTGGTCAGTTAGCGCAACTTCGACATGATTTAGACAATGAAAGACAAAAAACTGATAGTGCCCCGCACCAAGTCACAAACTTGAGCCAAGATCAACACTCTGAAAAAGAAGAGTCCGTAACGGGGAGTATTGCAGGGTACTCTGACTATGATGAAAGTGAGGGTGATGATGTTACAGAGACTTTTGATCATACTGTAAGCGAGAACGAGAGCGAAGACGATATCACAGACGCTTCTGGTCATTACAAGAATGTCAGCACAGACAAACGCTTTAACCCTTATCTGGAAAAACTAAGAAAAACCAAACCCTCTTCATCTCAGTATTTGCGAGTAGTAGCAGACTATGTACTTAGAAATATCAGGCCATGGTGTACTTCAGCACGACTGAACAAAATCAGGCAACCAATGCCTGATCGTGCAGTCACTCCTTTCAAATCCCTTAGAACATGGCAGAGTAATCACCTGAATTACTTAGCCTGGAAATATCAGGATGATATCCCTGACCGGAAAATGTCATTCAATGAAGAAAAGAAAACATTATGCAATACGCTGAAATTATTAAAACCGGGACATCAGGATTATGACACCCTTATGTTCTTATATCTGAAAAAAATGTTGCGAATTGAAAATAAAAAAACAGTCATATATAACAGGGAAGACAAAGACCGTTTCTGCCGTTTTGGTAATCAAATAAAAGTTGTCGGTCTTGAGCTACCGACAAAATTTAAACAGCGTCATCATGTACATGAATGGGGATCAGAAACATTCCGCCTCTTCCTGCAAGATCATGGTATAAAATTCAGGGACGGTGAGGTTTGTATACCAAAACATTGATGCTGATTAATCAATCTTTCACATCATTTATACAAAGAGGATCGCCGTTCTGCTCGTTTATAACAAACAGCCACAGCGACCTTCTTCACTGCTGATATAACGTTCAGCAATCAGGGCATTTCATCAACATCACCTTCTTTAACCGGCACAATCAGGTCATCACGACTGATATTCTGTACCAGCAGCAGGTTGGATGCGATATAGATAGAGGAGTATGTACCCACACCGATACCGATCAGCAGCGCGGTAGAGAAACCGTGAATCATTTCACCACCGAAGATGTACAGAGACAACAGTACAAACAAAGTTGTACCGGAGGTTGCCAGTGTACGACCCAACGTCTGACTCAGGGAGATATTGATAATCTCTTCCGGATTGGTATCACGTACCTTACGGAAGTTCTCACGGACACGGTCATAAACGATAATCGTATCGTTCAGGGAATAACCGATTACCGCCAGAATTGCCGCCAGCACAGTCAGATCAAACTGCAGCTGAAACAGTGAGAACGCACCCAGAACGATAATACTGTCATGCGCCAGTGCCGCTACAGAACCGACAGAGAACTTGAACTGGAATCGGAACGCGATGTAAACCATCACCACCGCCAGCGCCATCAGCATGCCGAGACCGCCCTGCTCACGCAGACGCTCACCGACCTGCGGACCCACAAACTCAACCCGCTTGGTTTCTACCGAGCCGGTATAAGCTTCGTCCAGCAGCCTGGCGACTTTGTCACCCAGCGTTGGTTCATCACCGGGAATACGTACCAGAATATCCCGTGCGGAACCAAATTCCTGCACGACAGCATCACTGTATCCGGCAGCTTTCAGCTGCTCACGAATTTCTGCGGTATCGGCTGGCTGATCATAACGCAGTTCCACCAGCGTACCACCGGTGAAGTCCAGTCCCCAGTTAATACCTTTTACACCCAGACTGATAAAAGAACCCAGTATCAGCAGGATGGATACCAGACCCGCAAACCGGCGGATCTTCATGAAGTCAAAGATTCTGACTCCGTTAATCATTTCAGGCGTTGCCATCGATGCCACCCTCAGATCCTGATTTTATTGATGTTACGGCCACCATAAACCAGGTTGACCAGTGCCCGTGTACCCACGATTGCCGTAAACATGGATGTCACAATACCCAGCGACAGGGTAACCGCAAAGCCTTTAACCGGCCCGGTACCTACCGCGTACAGGATAATACCCACCAGCAGCGTGGTGATGTTGGCATCAAAGATTGAGACAAATGCACGATCATAACCTTCGTGAATCGCACGCTGTACCGACAGCCCTTTCTTCAGTTCTTCACGGATACGGGAGAAGATCAGCACGTTGGCGTCAACCGCCATACCCAGTGTCAGAACGATACCGGCAATACCCGGCAGGGTCAGCGTGGCAGACAACAGCGACATTGCCGCCATCAGCAATACAAGGTTCAACACCAGCGCCATATTGGCAAAGATACCGAACACCTTGTAAACGATAACCATGAAGATCAGCACCAGTACCAGACCAATCACCGTGGATTTCACACCCATGGCAATATTGTCAGCACCAAGGCTTGGACCAATGGTTCGTTCTTCAGCGAAGTACATCGGCGCAGCCAGAGAACCGGAACGCAGCAGCAGTGCCAGTTCAGAAGATTCACGGGCAGAATCCAAGCCGGTAATCCGGAACTGGTTACCCAGAGCACTCTGAATGGTTGCCAGGCTGATGATGTGCTTCTCTTCCTTGAAGCTCTGCTCTTTCACTTTAACCGGCTTGCCATCGACAATCTCGGTCTTGGTACGGGTGACCGGCTTCTGTTCAATGTACAGCACAGCCATACGACGACCGACGTTATAACGGGTCGCACGGTTGATCATCTGACCACCGCGGCTGTCCAGTTTGATACTAACCTGCGGCTGGCCGGATTCAGTATCAAAGTTGGATTGTGCATTGGAAACCTGGTCACCGGTCAGAATCACATCGCGCTCCAGCGCAGCCGTGTAATCCGGATTGTTACGGAAACCAAAAGTTTCAGTGCTGGTGCGGGACGCATCGTTCGCCGCTTCCAGACGGAACTCCAGGTTCGCAGTCTTACCCAGAATACGCTTGGCTTCTGCGGTGTCCTGAACACCCGGCAGTTCAACTACGATGCTGTTACGACCCTGACGCTGAACCAGTGGTTCAGAAACACCCAGTTCGTTAACACGGTTACGTACCGTGGTCAGGTTCTGCTTAACGGCGTAATCTTCGATTTCCTTGATACGCTGTTCATTAAAACCATAAACCAGCAGGTAGCGGTCACCCAGGTCGCGGGATTCCACCATCAGATCAGGAAATTCTTTGGCGATTTTCTTTTGCGCCTGTTCCCGGACGGTTTCATCCATAAACATCAACTGACGGCTGCCGTCTGCTGCATTGGGTGCGGTGCGATAGCGCAGCTTCTCTTTCCGCAGCAGAGTACGAATTTCACCGTTGTATACTTCAAGACGCGTTGTCACGGCACGCTCTGTATCCACTTCCAGCAGGAAGTGCACACCGCCGCTCAAATCAAGCCCCAGTTTCATGGGGTATGCGCCAATTGATGTCAGCCAGTCCGGCGTTGTCGGGGCTAGGTTCAGTGCCACGACATAGTCATCACCCAGCATATCTTTCACAATGCTGCGTGCCTTTTGTTGCTGATCTGCCCGCTTTACGCGGATCAATAGCCCACGATCCTGTTCTTCAGAAGCCTTTACCGCGATACCGGCTGTTTCCAGCGCCTTGACTGAACGGTCAAGGATTTCTGCATCCACATCCACAGTGGCACTGCCACCGGAGATCTGGATCGCAGGATCGTCAGGGTAAAGATTAGGCAGTGCGTAGAAAATGCCGACTGCCACAACGAACAAGATCAGCAGGTATTTCCACAGAGGATAACGGTTTAACATATGGCCGTTGTTCCTGTCAGAGTTCCTGTAAGTCCATATAAACCGGCCTGTTCATCACTGAACCGGCCGATGCTCAATCACTTGAAAGCGTTTTTGATTGTACCCTTTGGCAGGGCTGCACCAACAGATGCTTTCTGGAAGTTCATTTCAATATTATCAGCAACCTGCAAAGTTACATAACCTTCGCTGACATTGGTGACTTTACCGAGAATACCACCGGTAGTTACCACTTCGTCACCTTTAGTCAAGCCACCAATCAGGTTCTTGTGTTCCTTGGCGCGTTTGCTCTGAGGGCGCCAGATCAGCAGCCAGAAAATCAGAACAAAACCACCCAGCATAACCAGCTGGCCGACCATACTTGGTCCGGCAACTGCGCCAGCATCAGCGGCGGCCTGAGCCGTGGAAATAAACGGAAGCATGCTTCTCACTCCTGAAGAATAAGCAACGGTTAAAAGTCATGACCTGAAACTGGCGCAAAGGTTCCGTTTATAAACCCCTGACAGCAGGCATTACCCCGTCCCGGGGTCAATACTCAGACAAACATGACCAAAAAAATACCAAAATTGACTAACGCAACTCTGGAGCAACTTCTCCGCGCATGCGGTAAAAGTTTTCTACGAAACCGTCCAATTTACCCTGTTCAATAGCTCCCCGCAAACCGGCCATTACACGCTGGTAATAACGCAGGTTATGGATGGTGTTGAGCATTGAACCCAGAATCTCGTTGCACTTGTCCAGATGGTGCAGATAAGCACGGGTAAAATTGCGACAGGTATAGCAATCGCAGTTATGTTCCAGCGGCTCTTCGGCGTGACGATGTACAGCATTGCGGATCTTGATCACGCCCTGATCGGTAAACAGGTGGCCGTTGCGCGCATTACGGGTTGGCATCACACAGTCAAACATATCCACACCACGACGCACCGCTTCAACAATATCTTCCGGCTTGCCAACACCCATCAGGTAACGGGGGTATTCCCCGGGAATCTGACGCGGGGTATGATCCAGAATCCGCAGCATATCTTCCTTGGATTCACCGACGCTCAGGCCACCAATGGCGTAACCGTCAAAACCGACATCCAGCAACCCTTCCATAGAACGGTCGCGCAGATCTTCAAACATACCACCCTGAATAATACCGAACAGCGAAGAAGGACTGTCGGCATGCGCTTCACGGCTGCGCTTTGCCCAGCGCAGGGATAACTCCATGGATACACGCGCCTGATCATGATCAGCATCACCCGGTGTGCATTCATCAAAGATCATCACAATATCGGAACCCAATTCACGCTGAACCTGCATGGAAGATTCCGGGCTCATAAAGACTTTGGCACCATCAACCGGGGAACGGAATGCAACACCTTCTTCGGTAATCCTGCGCATTTCACCCAGACTGAACACCTGGAAACCGCCCGAGTCAGTCAGGATCGGTTTATCCCAGCCGTTAAAATCGTGCAGGGTGCCGTGCTCCTGAATCACCTCAGTACCCGGGCGCAGCATCAGGTGAAAAGTGTTTCCCAGAATAATCTCGGCACCGATTTCATGAATATCGCGGGGCAGCATGCCCTTCACGGTGCCATAGGTGCCGACCGGCATAAAGCAGGGCGTTTCAACGGTGCCCCGGGGAAATGTCAGCCGACCACGACGGGCAAGGCCGTCTTCACCCAGCTTTTCAAATTTCATGAAGCACTCATTACGCATGCTGACTCCGCATTACTTCGATTAACACTATCAACCGCTTCTCTCAGGTTAAGACTGCTTACGGGTCAGCAACATGGCGTCCCCGTAACTGAAGAAGCGATACTTCTGCTCTACCGCAACCCGGTAGGCGTTCATAATTTCATCGTACCCGGCAAAGGCTGAGACCAGCATCAGCAGGGTGGACTCCGGCAAATGGAAATTAGTTACCAGTACATCAACTGTCTGGAGCTCATAACCCGGAAAAATAAAAATATCAGTTTCGCCGCTGCAGGGGCGCAGTTCACCACTTTTACTGGCGGTTTCCAGACTGCGCACAGCGGTAGTACCCACTGCCACTACCCGACCACCACGGGCACGGGTTTCAGCAATCGCCTGACAGGCTTCTTCAGACACTTCCAGGTACTCGGAATGCATATGGTGATCTTCAATCCGATCCACCCGCACCGGCTGGAATGTACCCGCCCCCACATGCAGGGTTACAAATGTCTTGCGTACACCTTTGGCTTCCAGCGCCTGCAGGAGTTCATCATCAAAGTGCAGACCGGCTGTCGGTGCTGCTACCGCGCCTTTACGCTCGGCAAAGACAGTTTGATAACGCTCGCGGTCACCCAGATCATCTTCGCGATCAATATAAGGTGGCAGCGGCATATGACCGAGACGATCCAGCACATGCAGCACCGGCTCATCGCCAAGGAATTTCAGCTTGAACAGAGCATCCTGACGTTCAACCATTTCCGCCTGAACTTCATCTTCCAGCACCAGCTGGGTACCCGGCTTGGGCGACTTGCTGGAACGGACATGTGCCAGCACATGATGTTCATCCAGCACCCGCTCCACCAGCACTTCAACCTTGCCACCGGATGCCTTACGACCATGCATTCGGGCAGGAATCACGCGGGTATTATTCAATACCAGCAAGTCATTGGGTTGCAGGAAGTCCAGCAGATCCTTAAAGGAGTGATGCTGCAGTTCCTCGCCATTCACCACCAGCAAACGGCTGGCAGTACGCTCCGCCATCGGGTAGCGGGCAATCAGCTCATCGGGGAGATCAAAATGGAAATCACTGACGCGCATCCGGATCCTGCTCTGAAAATTTGGAAAAAGGGCCGGAAGGATACCCAATAATGGGCCACAGGTCAGCAGTAGTAGTACTTTATCCCATATCGGCATGCCGTCACCCTTGCTGGCACACAAGTCGCCGTGACATACTGCCCTCCGACTGCCAGAAGCAGTCTGGAAAGTCTGCACGTAGCGAGGATCGCGGATCATGGAGGATAAAAAGGTGGTTTTGGGAGGCGAATAGCTATTCTATTTAACGAGCAAAAGCACCTTTTTAGACCCATGAGCCGTGACCGCAGCAGTAGCATGACTTTCCAGACGGCTTCTCTGTCACTGTAGCGGTTCGGATGACACCACATTGACCTTGAAAGCCTCTTTCATTATTTGTAGCTACTTCTGACCCTTTCTTTTCAAAATTACATATTGTTCTGGAGTTGTTATGTCCACCCGGCGTATTCTGGGCGCAATTGTCCTTTCTGCTGTTACTGCTCTGCCAGCGATGAGCTGGGCTGAAGGTCTGCTCACCCCTAAAAATGTTGATATTGAAGTTGTTAACGGTCAAAAGCCTGGTCTGGGCGCCAAAACCTTCACCCTGAAAACCGGCAAGAACCAGGTTGCTTTCGAAGTTGATCAGGCAATCCGCACTACCGGTGATACTGAGCGTTTCACCTCTGACCCGATTGTTATTTCTTTCACTCTGGAAAGTGATCAGGACGTGACGCTGGGTGCGCCTAATTTCCGTAATATGAGAGAAGCCAAAGCATTCGAAAAGAACCCACAGCCTGTTCTGACCGACAGTAAAGGCAATGGCATTGAATACAAGCTGGCGGTCCTGAAACGTGAAGGTTTGCAGTTTGGTCGTAACCTGGTTGAAGAAGTCAACGGTTTCAACCTGAGTGACGATCCGGCTGCCGTTGCTGAACTGGCACCGGCTATTTATGTCCGCGGTGTATCTTCACAGACTCAGGCGCAAATGAATGCGGCAGCGCAGATCACCCAGATACAACAAGCTCAACAGGCACCTACTGCTGCACCGGCAAACAGTGACTCCATGAGCACTCAGATGCTGCAATACTGGTACAACAAGGCTTCCAAAGCGGATCGTGAAGCTTTCATGAAGTGGGCTCAGCAGCAGTAATTACTGCAGGCAAAGGCGTTGCAGATTACTGCAACGCCTAATGGCAATTTTGGGTGATGTGCTTATCGGTAAGATCAACAAAGCTGTCAGAAAAATGGGTGATCTGATGATTCCGATAAAAAACAATATTGCCTTTAAAACCGGGATCTATTGAAGGAATAACAAAGAAACCCAATTCAGTTGTCAGCCATTCATCTGCAGCCATTGGAATCTCACTTTTTATCAGTGGTGAAAAGTAAAATTTTGACTGGAGAAAGCACTACAAGTTCGGCTTTTACCCTCTTGATCGTATGTTCTTTTGACATAAAAAAACGCCGACATGAATATCGGCGTTTTTCTGTCTCAGCTTATGCTTTTAAGTTTTGGCTCAAACTTAGAAAGCCACAAACTTGTAGGTCAGGTAGAAACGGTTAACGTTTTCGTCATAGATGGTGCCAGGCAGAGCTGTACGTGCAGTGTTGATCACGCTACCGTCAGAACGGTAGTTAACGTGCAACCATGACAGAGACAGACCTTCCAGCTGACCACCGAAGGCATAGGATACATAGCTGCCGTATTCACGACGCTTGAAGTTATCCACATCCTTGGCATCTTTACCCTTGGCATACCATAGATCCCAGCTCAGACCCGGAACCATTTCAGAGAAGTCATAACCAGCGCTGACTACGAAAGCTTTCTCGTCTTCCAGAGAGTAGTCTTCCCACTGAGCCAGACTGGAGTTGAAGGTACCGTGGTCGCCATCAAAGAAGGCGCTGTCATAGTCACCATCTTTGGTTTTGTTGTAACCAGCACCAACGTAAGCAGGACCAACAGTCAAAGTTGCGTTCAGGTTGTAGTAGCTGGACTTGTAATCCTGATTGGCATACAGCCTGCCGTTTTCTCTGGCCTTACCGTAACGGGCATCCAGATCAACAGACATGTTTTCATCAATATCAAAGCCATAGTCAGCCTTGAAGAAAGACTTCTTGATGTAGTCGGTAGACTTACCGTATTCAGCGGTCAGCCCCAGACCGGCAATTTCATAAGTAGCGCCAACGATTTGAACTTTATCAATCTTGGCGGTGCCGTTAGTCAGGTCATCAGAAAACTTGGAATCATTACGGGAGCTGAAGCCATCAAACTGAGAACCGTAAAGGGTAGCGCCAAAAGCACTGGCACTCAGATCTAAGCCGTCGGTACTGGAAGCCAGCACACGAGAACCAGAGTCGTTATACAGTTCATAGCCACGCTTCTTGACACCGAAAGTACCTTTCAGATCAACGTCAGCAACAGAGTACTTAGCTTTAACATATGCCTGCTGAACACCAGATAAGGTATTAGCTTTACCGTCTTCACCGGTCGGTACGTTAGTAATGGAGTAACCATCGTGCTTGGAACTGATGGAATCAGCAACACCAGCCGTAACCACTGCACCGATAACGTCGTTTACATAACCGGTATCCAGGTCAACAATCAGCGCCTGAACCCACTCGTCACGCTTGTAACCGGTATCGCTTTTTTTGTCTTCTTTCCAGTAATAATTCTTGTAAGTGAAGGTCAGGCTTGGATCGATGGTAACGGTCTCAGCCTGAGCAGCTGAAGCGGCCACTGCAGCAATAATGGCGGCGCTAAGGGCACTTTTAGACAGCAATTTCATGTGTGCCAACTCCTTGTAGGTGTTGTTTTCGTATTGTATTGTAATTTTTCTGCACGGCAAGATGAAAGTTAGACTTATCCTGCGGAATCAACTCTGCACACCATAGGTGCGCCCCTCAGAATTGTTACGCCTTACCCGTACCGCGACCTCGGCATTCTTCAACAGCCATCACAAAATTGCAATAAAAATGTCGTTAAAAAGGGCATTTGAAATAATTTTCAGATATATCTTTGCCTGACATTTTTGCACGACAATCTGTCAATACAAATGCCGGAATGTCATCAAAAATTCACATAGTGGTGGCAATATCTGCTTAGAGGGTTCCCGCCTGCCCCACGCACCCCCATGTTGCTGAGTGGGGCAGGTCTTTTTCCAGAATCAAGCAGGCTTTTACTTTTTAGCCTGAGTCAGCACATCAAGTACTTCAGCCGAAGACAACACTACCGGAAGCTCAATGCCATTCGGTGCGCCCGGGCCATAAACAATATTGAAAGGTACACCGTAGCGGCCATAACGCTGCAGATAGCGGGTCACATCCGGATCAGGGTGTGTCCAGTCTCCCTGCATTAATACGACAGAATCCTGCTTTAAAGCACTGTACACCGGGTCACGATCCAGCACGCCCAGTTTGTTGGCTTTACAGGTAATACACCACTCTGCCGTCACATCGACAAAGACTACATTACCGGCATCAACATAGGTTTTGATTTGATCAGCATTCAATGGTTTCCAGTCAAGCTTTGCAGCGACAGGTGCCGCCTGATATAAGCCCATCATCCAGCCACCACCAGCAGTTACCACAAGCGCGGAAAATAAAACACCGACAATCAGCGCACCAATGTTGGTAACACTCTGCTGCTTTTCTATCTGTAATTTTCTCAGCAATAGTCCAGAAATTAGTATCGCGACTGCAAACAGGATTGATAACAACTGAACAGCACCCAAGTGGCTTTTTAACAAAGAGAGAAGCCACAAAGCCGTTGCAAGCAACATCACCCCAAAGATCAGCTTCAGGTGATTCATCCAGTTACCGGGCTTCGGCAGTAAACAAATACATGCAGGAAATGCAGCGACCAGCAGCCAGGGCAGAGCTAATCCAAAGCCTAATGCGGTAAAAATCAAAAATAATGTAATGCTGTCAGCTGTCAGTGCAAAGCTTACAGCTGTACCAAGAAACGGTGCCGTACACGGCGTTGCCAATACCGTAGCAAACATTCCCTGCACAAAGTGACCTACAAGTGAATTATCACCCCGCACAGCCAGCCAGCTGCTCATGCCAACAGGTAATCTGATTTCCAGCAATCCCAGCAGGCTAACTGCAAATACCAGCGTTAAGCACAGCAATACCCCCAGGAACCAGGGGTTTTGAAACTGAATGCCCCACCCCAGCGCTGCACCCGTCGATTTAAGCGACAGCAGAAATGCCGCCAGTATCCAGAATGAGAAAACAATACCCGCCGCAGACGCCAGAAACTGCAGACGTATTACACGTTTTTCCTTTCCACCCGCCTGAATCACTGTACTGAGTTTCATACCCAGCACGGGTAATACACAAGGCATTACATTCAGAATCAGGCCACCCAATACCGCCAGCGCCAGTATATAAAGAAGACTTATATCTGCTTTGGTTTCAACCGATGCTATAGCACTCACAACATGGCTTGATTCAGAAGCCCGCTCACCGTCAACCAACGTAATATTCAGGATTTTACCGGTCAGTGAAGGGATATCAGCCCAGCTGCTGACATCCATTACCGCCATCAACAAACTATC
>CBDHDU010000029.1:0-217171 GCA_965261725.1 Endozoicomonadaceae bacterium
AACATCTGAGCAGGCTTGTCGTAAGCGATATAGAAAATTACATTGAAACAAAGAAGGCTGCGAAAGTAAGTGTTAAATACGATAAGTACAAATCTGCACCTGAAAATATCACTAGCGGAAAACATATCTACGGAAACCCCCAGGCACCATACACAATTGTTGAATGGTCCGACTTGGAATGTCCTTATTGCAAAAAATTTCACGAGACACCACAAAAAATTGTTGATGCCTCTGATGGCCTTGTGAACTGGCAATGGAAGCATATGCCGCTGGGCTTCCATAACCCAGCCGCGTTTATTGGTGCTGTTGCAGCAGAGTGCGTTGCAGATGTCAGTGGTAACAGAGCATTCTGGGTGTATTTGGATGAGTTCTTTAGTAATACAAAAGGCAACGGACAGGGTGTTAACTCTGTCCGTCAGATCGCTGCAAACATCGGTGTCGATCCGGCAAAATTTGATGAGTGTATGGAGTCTGGCAGGAAACAGGACGTTGTTAATGCTGATTTGAAAAAAGGGCAGGAGCTTGGCGTTAACGGTACACCAGCCTCTTTTGTTGTAGAGAATGGCACAGGTAAAAGCATTTTGCTTTCCGGCGCACAGCCTGCTTCAGCAATTGTCACAGTAATACAAAGAATGCGGAAGGAACGTACAGACTTAGCTGCAAAGTAAGAAACCAAATTGGATAGTACGATCCAAAAAATAACATTTGAAGTCAGGAAGGGAAGAAATGTCCGAAAGTAACAAACCTAAAGGTAAAGGTGGTCGCTTGGTTTTAAGACCGGTTTACCGAGAGTATCGGGTAAACGTCATTAGAGTATCATTAGTTGGCATGTTCCTGACTGGATTTTTTCTGTCGTTTGGTATGGCTATATATATCCCGACGCTCTGGAACCAGATTTTTTTACATGCTCAAAAATTTGTTGTGACAAAGGTATTGTAAATATCATTTTTTGATACAATAATAATATTCACACTTATCGGAAAAGACAGGTCTTCATCATGGGAAAAATAGTTGCCGTTGTAAACCAAAAAGGAGGAGTAGGTAAAACTACTGTCAGCGGTAATCTGGCTAAAGATTTTGCAAGAAAAGGTCGCAAGGTACTTATTGCTGATAATGATCCACAGGGAAATGCGACAAGAGCCATATTTGGTGATGATCTGCCTGATGAAGTTTCCGAAAAATTTGGTGAATCAAGTAGCTATTGCCTCTATTACGAAGGTTCCGAAGTAGTACCAATCCAGATTACTGATAACCTGTCCATAGTTGGTGGTTCTAAGCACCTATCGGAGATGTCTACACGACAAGCATCTGAGGTTGGGTATGAGTTCAAAGAGAAGCTGGAAATACTGGCAGAAGAACAAGACTATGTGATTATCGACTGCCTTCCAAGCTTCGGAACTATGCTGACAGCTGCATTAATAACAGCCGACTATGTGTTGATACCTACACTGCTGGATGACTTTTCCATCAATGGCATTGCCGAGTTAGTTTCGACAGTTCACACAATTAAAAGACGGCATAACGAAAAGCTAAAACTACTGGGGATTGTCGTAAACCAAAAAGACGGAAGAGAAGTACTCGTTGAGCAACACTACCTGGAAGAGTTGGTTAAAACCTATGGAGATTTGGTTTTAAAACCAGCAATTACAAAATCAGTTAAGGTAGCTGAAGCGACGGCCTTTCAGCAGTCTGTTTATGAATATAAGCCATCACTGGATCAAGCCAAACAGTTTGATTCATTGAGTAGCGAAATCCTGAAACGGATGGAGAAGTAAGATGAGCTTTGCTTCAAAGATGGCTAAAAAGAAAGCTGACAGGCAAGGTAAAAAAGATAACCTGAAACCAGATATATCTGTAAGCTCCTTGCTGTCTGAAGAGCCAATCAATATTCCTGAAGGGGAAATGGTTGTCAGACTAGACCCTTCGGAAATCACGAATAAAAAGCAAGTCAGGAAGAAGTTTAGTCCTGAGTACATCAAAGAACTTGCTAATGGGTTGCAGAGCCAAGGTCAGGATCATCCGATTATTGTCACACCCAAGAACAGTGATGGCTTGTATGTAATCCAGAAAGGTGAATGTCGTTGGAGAGCTGCAAAACTGGCAGGAATCAAGTTAGATGCTGTTGTAAGAGAGCCGGAAAGAGATCCAGAAAAAGTAATCCTGGGTGAACTGTCTGAGAATGTACACAGGGATAATCTTGATCCTCTTGAAATTGCTCAGGCATTTAGTGATCTGATTAAGCTTGGTATGACCGCAAAGGACATAGCAGAGCAACTTGGTAAAAGTAAATCGTATGTGTCTCGTCATTTGAAAATCGTCGAGCTTCCAGAGTGTATTTCTGTTTTATGTGAGAAAAGCATCGTCAGAGATACCGACACACTGGCTAACCTCAAATCTTTGTATGAAGTGAACAAAGATCGGGCTGTTATTATCTGTGAATCGGCTATCACAGATGGAATTACCCGCAGCAAGAGTGCTCAATACCTGAAGGAAGCAAAACAAGGTGTTGAAACAAACACACAGGCGCAACCGCCCAAAATAGCTGAGGCAGCAGAGGCCCCAAAAACTGATGAGACTATCGTAGACCCTCGATCAGGAAATGGAAGGGCTGTCTGATCTGGATATAGACAATGTAACTGATGACCTGTCTGATCTGGATATAGACAACGTAACCGACGACCTTTCTGACCTTGATATTGATGACGTAGATACATCAATAAATGTTCAGCCAGATAAACCTGCAACACCAGTGCCTGATGCTTCAAAGTCAGGTGTGGAAAGAAGGGAAAAGGAAGAGCAAACCTTACCAGCAACTAAAAGCCAAAGTGGAAATGCTACAGTCATTCATGAAGGTGACTTTAGCTACAGGGAACTTAATCTGGCTGCTGTAAGCCTCAGATATAATGTCATGAACCAAGAAAATAATATTAAGGGCTGGCTCTGTCTTGATCGAGTAGACCAAGACAAAGATTATTTATGGATTGATACAGGGAAAGGGAAGATCCGAAGCCATCGTAAGGATGTAGTGATCCTTGGGGTTTCGGAGTATTCGGAGTAGCAAACATATGTCGTTAAGTGGTGATACGAGAAGGAAGTATGTGATTATTGATGCGCTTACCCGTTTGGATAAGCCTTCGATTTCAGCGTTAATTGAAGAAACGAAAATTCCTGAACCAACACTGAAGCGTCAAATCGGTTTGCTAAGAAAAGAGTATCAGATGGATATTCGATTCGTTCGCTCACCTGAGGCTACAGGAAAAGGCCGAACTGGTTACTACATGATTGTTGACTGGGGCATTATCAACCGAACAGCATTCATGTCAGCATACGGCGGCAAAACAGACGACATTTGAACTATGAGCAGCCTGCAACCGTAGGCTGTTATCCTTTTTCCCTTCAGAGACTCCTGCATGGAATATTGTCATTTCACAAACTTCTTAGATCAGGAAGATGCACTTGAATTTATGAAAGCGAGGAAGGGCAATATCATCGAGCAGTCTGAAGCTGTTGCCTATCTTGCTGACACTGGAATGAAAAGTAATGATTTAGCAAAGGAGCTCGGGATTAAGCACTACACACTGAGACATATGGCCCGAGTCGGAAAAAGATTAACCGAGGATGTGAAAGAACTTGTTATAAAATCTCGCCTATCGTTTTCCCATGCTCGGGAAGTGGCAGGCTTTGACCCATCGGAACAAAGCAATACGGCTAGGGAAGCAATACGTAAAAGAAAAAGTGTTCGAGATCTAGAAGCTGATCGCCGTGGGTATGATAAACGACTGGATGAGAAAGCCAAAAAGTACTTTGAACGGTTAGCAAATATTATGAGTGAACGAACCAGCCTGGATGTCAGTATTGAGCCGGATGGTGATGATAAGAATGCTGGCTATGTGAAGCTAAGATATAGTGACTTGGCTAGGTTTGATGCGATTGCTGATCGATTAGGCGTAGATGTAAGCGATACTTGACCAGCGTTAACTCCGGCTATAAGTCACCAGCTTGATACGCAGTTTCACGGACCTAATTCCTTGGTCAATATAGAAATACATCGTCTTTATATTGCATTTTTTCCCAATTGTAAGAACATCGTCTCAAGCCACTTCAAATGGCAGTGTAGGTGTGTACAGGAAAAGGTATCCCTAATCAGGAGAGAGTTGAAGGCTTGTAACCTGATAGCAGTCCACCTGATAGGTAGGCACCGAGTGAAAGTTAATGATGTGATGGCAGTCTAATGGTTGATAATGTCTTAATACGAACCGATACACAGTATTACTTTGGTACCGTAAAATGGTTTGGCGGCTACAATGCGAAAAAAGAGTGTGAGAACGACTTTGGCTTCATCGCTTCAGAACATTTTGGTGATGTATTTGTTCACAAAACTGCGCTAAAGAACGTTGGTTCTTTGAGTGAAGATCAACAGGTTGTTTTTACTCAAAAAACGGAAAGGAAAGGGACATCTGCAACCAGTCTTTATGCTCTATCAAGCTTTGCTTATGAGCTTTCAGAAATACTTGAACCTCTCTCTAAAAGCTTGAAGACTAGCGACAATCGAGACTATGCAAAAAAAAATGGCACAGTATCGAGCCTTCTAGTGAACATTTTTATACCTGAGTGAATTCAAGATGCCGGATTTAACCGCTGGAAATTATCGTTAATCCTGCTGCCCAAGGAAGAACCGATTTCGGGCAATGTCACGTCCAGAAAATGATTAATCTTTTCCCGGAATTCTTTTGCCTGAGCGAAGTATTCATTATTCCGGGCATACTCATTCATCACCTTCCATAATCGCTCAATGGGGTTCAGGTTTGGACTGTAAGGGGGGAGGTAATGAAGCTTTATTCCCAGCTCTTCCGCCTCTTTCACTACCTCCTGTGAACGATGGTAACCGGCACCATCAAGCACCATGTGAATAACGTTCATGGATGAATAGTTATCCCGAACTTTCTTGAAAAACTCGGTAACCGCTTCACTGTTAACCGTATCAAATTGACCGAAAACAGCAGCTTCAATATTGTCCAGATCAATCGCACCGATAATGTTCAGCCGAGTACGGCTACCTGTCGTATTAATGATTTTATCAATCCCTTTTCGAATCCACCCGGAAGTGATTTTGGTCGCTTGTGTCGGGTGTACCGCATCCATGAATAGTATCACCTCGTCCTCTGGTAGCGTGGCTTTCAAGGCTTCATAGTGCTCCACAAAACCAGCCTGCTTATCAACATCAGCCTTGTGCGGTACGCCCTTTGGCTTTTTGTAGGTAAAGCCTTTTTGGTGCAGCCACTTGTTCAGGCCTGATACGGTATATTTGATACCCCAGCGATCGGTAATATAGGCGACGATCTGATGGACGTGTGCGTAAGTATATTCAGAAAGGTGTTCGACCAGTTGCCGAGTTTGCTCATCACTCAGGCGGCTTTCACTCCCCCCGTTCTCCGGCCTGAGCTTTTCCTTTTCCAGATAGGCGTCCAGATGGCGACAAATAGTGTATTCACTTTTTCTCAATGCCTGAGCGATAGCAGACGGTGACCACCCTTCAGACCTGAGCAAAACAGCCTTGATACGATCACATTCCCGTGCATCTCGCGATGTTTTGTGGCGAGATTCCAAGGCTACTTTTTGTTGGGCTGTCAGGGTGATTTTCGGCATGTTCGTACAATGTTGAAAATCGGCTGGAAAATCAAGCAACTTCAATGATCATGGGTATAATAAAGAGCAGGAAAGCTCTGATTTTATCGAGGCTGTGCGTAGTCAGGGTATTCCTGTATCTGATTTTGCTGAGCTGATGGCAAGGTCTTACCGTAAGGATATCCTTTTCCAAGAGTACCTTCTTGCTGATAATGACTTCTCGGAAAATCTGGAGCAGTTCGGCCTTTCGCTATTACCAACAGATTATATAGATGAAAATATTGATAGCTTAGGTCACTTTTTTTCTGCACTGAATGAAGGTGATCGGTTACAAGTACTGAAAGAATCAGGGCAAATTCTATCTTTCAGTGCTGTTCTCTATCTGCTCTTCAAAGGATTGGCTCTGCACCCTGAAAACTGGCAAAGCGAAGATTGTGATTCTGAGGAAAGCTCTCATTCCAAGATGCTGGAAAACTTTGTTCGCAGTAGTGTCTTGAAAGAAAAAACTGATGTAAAAGAGTATGTGAGGATAGCATACAAAGATTGTTTTGGTTCTTTCGAGCGTTATTGTTCTCATCAGGGCGAAAGCTTCATTAAAACTAACGTACACGAATTTATGATCCATCCTCTTTCTATCCTTAAAAGAGGCTAATCGGATGCCTGCTTGTACGCCTATAACCGATAGATTCCAGACATTAAGTGATTCGCGTAGCGCTATTCACATCACCTACTCGCTGCCAGAAGTTCTATTTATCGTTTACGCCAGCGTCTTAAGTGGCTACAACGAGTGGGAAAGCATGGCTAATTTTGGCAGCTACGTAAGCGCATGCCAAACAGCATCTACAAAACATAATTTCAACGCCTGATACTGAAGCCTCCACTATTCCAGGAGGCAACATGTCAACTAAACGTCAGTTCTGGTTCCAGCATATTGAGGCCTGGCAACAAAGCCAGCTTTCTCAATCCGAATATGCCCGCCAGCACGGGTTGTCTATCAAATCCTTCAGTTATTATCGCCGTCGTTTCGTTCAGGAACATCAGCAGAGTCAGCAGGAACCCTCTGTTCCTTTACTGCCTGTGAGTGTGGTTCCTGAAGAGCCGGTCGGATCTCCGGCTCAAACGGTGCCAGGCATTACCCTGACCAGTCCGGGCGGGTTTCGTATTGAACTGGCTCCGGGGTTTGATTCGCAGGCTTTGCAGGCAGTTTTGCAACTACTGGAGGCTGCATGATCGGTGATACGGCGTCTCTCAAGGTTTATCTGGCACCGGGTATAACCGATATGCGTAAGTCCATTAATGGTCTTGCCCTGATCGTTAATGAAGTGCTGGCACTTGATCCGTTTTCAGAAAGCCTGTTTGTGTTCTGCAACCGGGGGCGTAACAAACTGAAAATCCTGCACTGGCAAACCAATGGCTTTTGGTTGTACTACCGGCGTCTTGAGAAGGGGCGCTTTAAATGGCCGACAACAGACTCACCGGAGCAAGCCGTCAATATCACCCGAAGGCAGCTGAACTGGCTGCTTGATGGTTTACCGGTCAACCCGAAAGGTGCACACCGGCCTATGCATCATCAGTCCGTGGTTTGATACGCATTGCAATAACCTGACGCAATGAAAAGACGACAGGTATTGTCGGATAATCACCACCATGAAGACTATCACCGTACCCGCCCAAACCTTCGAAGGCCTTCAGCTGAAAGTGACTCAGCTTGAAGCAAAACTGGCGTGGTACGAAGAACAGTTCCGCCTTCAAAAGCATCAGCAATTCGGGGCTTCCAGCGAACGCTTTGAGGGGCAGGGTCAGCTGTTCAATGAAACCGAGGTGCTGGCTGATGAGGAACCCAACGAACCTGACGTTGAACAGGTGCCCGCCCATGAACGCAGGAAACCGGTCAGAAAACCACTGTCGGAAGACCTGCCCCGTGAAATCATAGAAATCGACATTACTGACGAAGAAAAGCAGTGCGATGGCTGCGGTGGTGAACTCAGGGCGTTTGGTCATGAGACCAGCACCAAACTGGATATCGTGCCCGCACAGGTGAAGGTACTGGAGTTTCGTCGCCTGAAATACGCCTGTGCCTGTGAGTCCGGCGTGAAGACCGCCCCGGCACCCAAAATGCCGATTCCCAAAAGCATTTCAACACCCGGACTGCTGGCCTGGATCATTACTAGCAAATACGGCGATGCACTACCACTGTACCGTCAGGAATTCATTCTCAAGCGCATGGGTGCCGAAATCACCCGTGCGACACTGGCTCAATGGATGATCCGGGTAGCGGATGTGCTGATGCCGCTTTATGAAGCCCTGTGCCAACACCTGGTCAGGCAGCCTTATGTGCAGGCAGACGAAACAACTTTGCAGGTGCTCAAAGAGCAAGACCGGCGCCCGCAGAGCAAGTCTTACATGTGGCTGTACCGAACCGGTGAGCAGCTCGGTTCTCCCGTTGTGCTGTACGATTACCAGACGGGGCGCGACCATGCATGCCCGTTGGCATTTCTGGAAGGGTTCAAAGGCTTCTTGCAGTGTGACGGGCATTCGGCCTATAAAACCCTGAGCAGCAAGCGACCGGAAATAGAGTTGATAGGTTGTATGGCGCATGCCCGCCGAAAATTCAAAGAAGCTCTGGACGTCATTCCGAAAAAGAAAGGTGACAACAGCCAAAAAATCAGCCGCCCGGCTCAGGCGTTGAACATGATCCGGCAACTCTACGCCATCGAGCGCCGGATAAAGGATAAAACGACAGAAGAGCGATACCGGGTGCGCCAGTGTGAAAGCCGCCCCATCATGGACAAATTCCGACAATGGTTGGAAAAACAGAAACCACGCATCCTGCCCGAAAGTAAACTGGGCAAAGCCATCACCTATGCCCTGAACCAGTGGCCGTACCTGTCGCGCTACCTCGATAGCGGTTTGGTAGAGATTGATAACAATGCGGCAGAGCGTTCAATCAAACCCTTTGTCATAGGGCGAAAGAACTGGACATTTGCTGACTCAGTGAAAGGCGCCAACGCGAGTGCGATGCTGTACAGTCTGGTTGAAACGGCAAAAGCCAACGGGCTTGAACCCTATGCCTGGTTCCGCTACGTGCTGACTCAGCTCCCCCAGCTCGAAAAGGGAGCCAGGGTAGAGCATCTGCTGCCCATAAACCTCACCCCGGATGACTTGAAAGCGGTGGTGAACACCGGATATTGAAGAAGATAGTGAAAAAGCAGCATCGGCCTGCCCGTGCTCATTGTGACCATATCTTGCCCGGCACAAACGGCGGAGCCTGCGGATTCAAACCGGGACGGACTGGATGCTGAGGGCATGGTGGTTGTGAGAGTGGCTGCCCGGTATCCTTCGACTGAATATCAAGGTGCTGTAGCCTATCCAGTGCCTTGTGTTCGAGTTCACGCCATGCTTCCTGTTTTCGTGCCTGCTGCCGTGAAGTCTGAAGTATATTGGCACGCGCCCAGAATATTGTAGCTTGCTGCCCATCACCCATCATACGCAGAATATGTCCCTGCAAGCTCAGTGATTGCGGGGTTTCTTTTTCCTGGCGTGAACGTTTTACCAGCGCCATTGCTGCCTGTAAATTCTTATTCGTATCCGGTACCGACCCTGTAATGATTTCCCTGCATGCCAGGGTAAACCGGGTTACTGCGATCACATGGAATAGCTGCCAGTTGTGACTTGTGGCAAAAGCCTCCAACAGGATTGTGGCGAGTTGATCCGCTTTCGAGACGTTATCTGTTTGGTGGTCCAGACACGCCAGCAACCCCAGCTCAATCTGGAGATGGCCGCAAAAGTCAGTCGGCGGCTGGTGCTTGCGTTGGTTCTCCTGTTGGCGCAGCTGCCGGAACAGCCCCTCGGCTTCGGTTAGCTTCTCAACATCGCCTGTTTCTTCAAGACACCGAGCCAACCCCAGCTCAATCTGGAGATGGCCGCAAAAGTCAGTCGGCGGCTGGTGCTTGCGTTGGTTCTCCTGTTGGCGCAGCTGCCGGAACAGCCCCTCGGCTTCGGTTAGCTTACCTGCTTCCTGTAAACACCGAGCCAACCCCAGCTCAATCTGGAGATGGCCGCAAAAGTCAGTCGGCGGCTGGTGCTTGCGTTGGTTCTCCTGTTGGCGCAGCTGCCGGAACAGCCCCTCGGCTTCGGTTAGCTTCTCAACATCGCCTGTTTCTTCAAGACACCGAGCCAACCCCAGCTCAATCTGGAGATGGCCGCAAAAGTCAGTCGGCGGCTGGTGCTTGCGTTGGTTCTCCTGTTGGCGCAGCTGCCGGAACAGCCCCTCGGCTTCGGTTAGCTTCTCAACATCGCCTGTTTCTTCAAGACACCGAGCCAACCCCAGCTCAATCTGGAGATGGCCGCAAAAGTCAGTCGGCGGCTGGTGCTTGCGTTGGTTCTCCTGTTGGCGCAGCTGCCGGAACAGCCCCTCGGCTTCGGTTAGCTTACCTGCTTCCTGTAAACACCGAGCCAACCCCAGCTCAATCTGGAGATGGCCGCAAAAGTCAGTCGGCGGCTGGTGCTTGCGTTGGTTCTCCTGTTGGCGCAGCTGCCGGAACAGCCCCTCGGCTTCGGTTAGCTTCTCAACATCGCCGGTTAAATCCAGACAGGTTGCCAACCCCAGCTCAATCTGGAGATGGCCGCAAAAGTCAGTCGGCGGCTGGTGCTTGCGTTGGTTCTCCTGTTGGCGCAGCTGCCGGAACAGCCCCTCGGCTTCGGTTAGCTTACCTGCTTCCTGTAAACACCGAGCCAACCCCAGCTCAATCTGGAGATGGCCGCAAAAGTCAGTCGGCGGCTGGTGCTTGCGTTGGTTCTCCTGTTGGCGCAGCTGCCGGAACAGCCCCTCGGCTTCGGTTAGCTTCTCAACATCGCCTGTTTCTTCAAGACACCGAGCCAACCCCAGCTCAATCTGGAGATGGCCGCAAAAGTCAGTCGGCGGCTGGTGCTTGCGTTGGTTCTCCTGTTGGCGCAGCTGCCGGAACAGCCCCTCGGCTTCGGTTAGCTTACCCCCTCGGCTTCGGTTAGCTTACCCATTCCCTGTTTAGTTCTGGCGATTCCTATTTTTAAATAAATGTTCTCAGGAGCTTGTCGGGATAAACTGGAAAATAAACTCAATGCTTGGGGATAGTTTTTCTTTTTTAAGAAATCCCAGGCTGCCTCTTCTCTTTCTCCTGCTGAAATACAAAAAGTAATCAAAAAGGCAATGACAGCTTTTATTAATCTGTTCATCAGCTATATGAGATAACAATGAATAATTTGTCTGTATGAAGAGTGGTGTAGTGTTTGAAATTATAGATGTGGTATCAGTGTCGTTTGAGGCATGTTGCAAACAATAATCAGAGTTGTGCTGTTATTGGTAGATGGCTTTCGTCGTGCGCTCACGTTTATACCGGCGGTACTGCCTGCCCCCGGCATATTATGGACAAGCTGCTGAATACTTATGGTGTCGATACAGTTCATCTCTGGGGGATGACTGAGCTCAGCCCTCTCGGCACCATGACTCATACCACCCGGCGTACCGACCTCTCGCCAGAAGCCCAGATGGATCTGCGCAGTAAACAGGGTCAGACTACCTTCGGGGTGGAAATGAAACTCCGTAATGATGCAGGAGAAGCTGTACCCTGCGATGGTGAGCAGCCGGGTAAACTATTTGTCAGAGGTTATGCTGTCTGCAAAGGATATTTCCGGGGAGATGAGACTAATCATATCACCCACGACAATGATGGCTGGCTGGATACCGGTGATATTGCCACGATTGACCCGGATAGTTATCTGCAGATTACCGACCGCGCCAAGGACGTGATTAAATCCGGCGGTGAATGGATCAGTTCGATCGCACTGGAAAATCTGGCAATGGCACACCCGGATGTTGCTGAAGCTGCTGCCATTGCCATGCCTGATGAAAAATGGGGTGAGCGTCCACTGCTGGTTGCTGTCAAAAAGCCCTCCGGGCAGACCGTAAATGCTGAAACATTGCTGCAATGGTACGAAGGCAAAGTCGTTAACTGGTGGCGACCGGATCGCGTTGTCTTTGTTGATGAACTACCACACACCGCCACCGGTAAGGTACGCAAATCGTTGTTACGCACCCGGCTGAATGAGTTGCTGACTGGAGCATGATTCTCCGAACGTACTTATCAAGGTCGCTCACCCGACATCAGTCGCTCGTTAATATCAGCCACCACCTGCGGTAGCCCTGTGACGGTATCAGTCACATAATGTGTACCTGATTCACGCAGAGTGTTTTCAGCGCGTGTCCGCCTTGCCCTGGCCTCCTGCTCGGACATTGCCCGGTATTCTTCTTCTGTCGCTCCGAACTCATTCCCTGAAACCGATAGTGCTACCGTCCACATACCCGCGTTCAAGCCTTCTTCAATACCAGCAACTGAGTCATCCACCTTGATACAGCAGGCAACATCTTCAATACCCAGCTCAATGACATTCTGCAATGCCATCCACGGGCCCGGACGGGAACCGGCAGCCAGGTCATCACTGGCAACCACACAGTCGGGCTGATAACCGTATTCTGCTGCGGCAGGAATCAGGGCATCCATCACAGCTCTTGGATAGCCCGAGCAGGAGCCAATTTTGATCTGCTGCTCGCGCAGGTCACTGATGACATCAAGTGCGCCGGTAACAGGCTTGGCGAAATGCACGACATGCTCAATCTGCAATGGCATAAAAGTGTTGTAGATCAGATCAACTTCTTCTGAGGTTGCATGATGACCAAACTGTTTAATCCAGCGCTCTGCAATATCCGGCATTTGCAGCAGAGTATTGATATGATCCCGCTTCCCCAGCCCCATCGGACCTCTGGCCTCTTGCAGGGTAATATCAAAATCAAAGGCCTTTTTGAATGCTTCAACAAAAATCTGCGTCGGGGCAAAAGAACCAAAATCAACGATGGTTCCGGCCCAGTCAAAGATGACAGCTTTAACCTGTTTCATGATTACTTTGTTCCATTCCTGCACGCACGATGCCTGGCTGGAATATAGCAGCAGAATAACTTGTCAGATTTATTATTGGCTTTCAGGTCAACAACAGCTGCCACGCTGTCGCGGGATAACAGATTGTAATGGATAACCCCTTACCAACTTTTGATACTGAATTTTTCGCTTTCCCGGTGTATTATCAGCCCAATTTTATCTCCCTGACCTGATACCGAACACAGGACTGTAACAGCAGCACATATCGCTGTATGTCTGCTATTCATATAAACCTGCATTAAATAATGTCGGTATCTTATTGATTTATATATGACTAAAGAAAGAACACTGGATCGCCGCCTCTGCGTGGCACCGATGATGGACTGGACCGACCGTCACTGCCGCTATTTTCTGCGGCAGCTGAGTCGCCATACCCTGCTGTATACCGAAATGGTCACCACCGGCGCCATTCTACACGGTGACCGGGCGCGTTTTCTGGCATATCACCCGGGTGAGAAGCCTGTTGCTATTCAGCTGGGTGGCAGTAATCCAAAAGACTTGGCAGCCTGTGCCAAGTTTGCCGAAGCGCATGACTATGATGAAGTGAACCTGAACGTCGGCTGCCCCAGCGACCGGGTGCAGGAAGGCCGTATCGGTGCCTGCCTGATGGCGGAACCGCAAACCGTGGCTGACTGTATGAAAGCCATGCAGGATACCGTCGATATTCCGGTGACCATCAAACATCGGATTGGTATTAATGGCCGCGATTCCTGGCAGGAACTATGCGATTTTATTGGTACCGTGGCAGAAACCGGCTGTGAGACCTTTATTGTCCATGCCCGCATTGCCATTCTTGAAGGCCTGAACCCGAAGGAAAACCGGGAAATTCCGCCACTGAAATATGATGTAGTCTATAAATTGAAAGAAACCTTTCCGGATCTGGAAATTATTATTAACGGCGGTATTCAGACGCTGGCAGATACTCAGGAACATCTTAAGCATATTGACGGGGTCATGATCGGCCGGGAAGCCTACAATAACCCTTATATTCTTGCAGCCGCTGACCAGCAGATTTTTAACCGCGACGTCGACGTTACGAACCGGTATGATGCACTGGAAGCCATGTATCCGTATATCGAACAGGAGATGGCACAGGGTGTCCGTCTGAATCACGTAACCCGACATATGCTGGGTCTGTTCCAGGGTCTGCCGGGTGCCCGTCGCTTTCGCCGCCACTTGAGTGAAAATGCACACCGCCCGGAGGCCAGTGTTGAAACACTGAAGCAGGCTGCGGCACTGGTTAGTCGCGACCACTGAGCCACCTGAAGTAACCCCATCCTGTGAATGCCCGGATACGGCAATAAACCGGGCAGCATGGTATTGAATGTATAGGGAATAGCAATGACAAGTCAGTTAGAACAACTGCGCAAAATGACCACCGTGGTGGCCGATACCGGTGATATCGAAGCCATCAAAACCTGGAAACCGGTGGATGCCACCACTAACCCCTCCCTGCTGCTGAAAGCCGCCAGCCTGCCGGTTTATCGTGAGCTGGTTGAACAGGCCGTTGCTGCAGGTCACAAAGCTGAAGGTTCCAGCAGTGAACAGCTGGGTCTGGCTGTCGATACGCTGGCCGTTGGTATTGGTCAGGAAATTCTGAAAGTTATCCCGGGCCGTATTTCTACTGAAGTAGACGCTCGCCTGTCTTTCAATCGCGAAGCAACTATTGAGCGTGCTCACCGTCTGATCCGCTTGTATGAGGAAGCCGGTATCAGCAAAGACCGCGTACTGATCAAGATTGCTTCTACCTGGGAAGGTATTCAGGCTGCGCGCCAGCTGGAACAGGAAGGCATTCAGTGTAACCTGACCCTGATGTTTGGTTTCTCTCAGGCAGCAGCCTGTGCGGATGCCGGTGTATTCCTGATTTCGCCGTTTGTGGGCCGAATCATGGACTGGTACAAGGCCAAAGAAGGTCGTGACTTTGCTCCGGCTGAAGATCCGGGCGTACTGTCTGTATCCCGTATCTTCAACTACTACAAGCACCACGGCTACAAAACCGTCGTCATGGGTGCCAGCTTCCGTAACACCGGTGAAATCACTGAACTGGCTGGTTGTGATCGTCTGACAATTGGCCCAGCTCTGTTGGATCAGCTGGCTGCCAGCAATGAGCCGGTAGAACAGAAACTGTTTGCTGATAATCCGCAGTCTGATGAAGCACTGAATGTGCCAGATGAAAAAGCTTTCCGTTGGGGGCTGAATGAAGATGCGATGGCGACTGAAAAGCTGTCTGACGGCATCCGCCTGTTTGCCCGCGATCAGGAAAAGCTGGAAGTGTTCCTGAGTAAGATCTGAGTTGGCTTCTAGCTGCTAGCTGCCAGCGACCGGTCACTTCTTATAAGGCTGGTAGCTGGTAGCTGGTAGCTAAAAACAATCAACCATGCTTACGTTTGATCGGCGTTTCAGGCAAAGAGTCGGATTCATCTTTATCCGCTTTTTCAGCAGGCTCAGAGTCTTCCAGCGAACGCACCAGATCACCGAAAATTTCCCGGTTACTGTCACTCAGATTCATCAGTACCCGGTGGGCATCAAGCACCTTTGTCCGCGCTGACTGCTCACAACACTCCTTGTAAGGCAGATCGGCATAATCATAGGGGCAGGCTGACGCTTCACGTTCGATACGGAATACCTGATCAAACCCCATACTTTCCAGTACCCGGGTAATATCATCATTCGTTGAGATTATCGTCGGCACCAACTGATAACGCTGCTTGGCCTGTCGTGACAGCTTGGCCAGCAAACCCAGTGATGTACTGTCGATCCCTTCCGTTTCTGTCAGGTCAATTACAACATCTGCAATCGAGGGTCTGTCGAACATTTCTTCAAGAAATTCATCTAATGTCGTGCACAGCGTCAGGCGTACATCACCCATAAACTTCAGAATAAAAGTACCTTCGCCTTCAGCAAAGCGAATTTTTCCTGCTGTCATCTGTCTTTCCAGGTTACATCTTCAGCATTATGTGATTCAGCAGCATGCTCGCCGCCGCCGTATGTCCTGCTTTCTGTATTCCTGCTATTCACAATCTTCATCCTGCTGCCCACTCCGCTTCAGCACCAGCAGGGCAATATCATCCGGCGCTGACGATTGCAGGGAATCAAGCCCCAGCACCTGTTTCATGGACTCCAGATTACCGTTGCTGCTTTTAATGGCAGAGCGTAAATAGCGTTCTTTCTCCGCCAGTGTTTCCTGGGGAAGAATCTCAAGAATACCATCAGACAGCACAGTTAAGCTGAAGTGCCCCGGCAAACGTACTGTGGAATCTTCGTACTCGGCATCAGGAAACAGTCCCACAGGTAGTCCTTTTCCCTCAATAAAATGAGCTTCATCGGTACCCGCCAAGATCGGAAACGGGAAATGACCACCAAAGGCATAGGTTAAAGTCCCTTCCTCCACATCCACAATGCCGCCAAACAGGGTGACATGCTTGCCTAAACCGGTATTCAGCAGACTTTTATTAATATAGGTAAGTACTTGAGACGGTTTAAGTTTCAGACTGGCTTTCCGCCCCTGATATTCTTCTCTCACGCTCAGAGACATATGCTTGAGCAGCACCGTAACAAAGGCAGAAGACGCACCATGACCGGAAACATCGGCCAGATAAAAGGCAAAGGTGTGATCACTCATCGGAAAGTAATCGACAAAGTCACCACTCAGGTAAAGAGAGGGGCTGATATGATGTTCCAGCTGATACTCCCCAAAGCGCCAGGGGGTTTGCGGTAACATCTTTTTCTGCACCTGCCGCCCGGCTTTCTGGTCGGCCTTCAGCAGGTTCAGACTGTCATTAAGGGATTCAATCGCCTGCTCAAGGCTCTGGCGATATCGCATGTTTTCCTGAAACAACCGGGCATTCTCAAGCGCCCGGTTAATGGCATATTCCAGCAGTTCCAGGTCAACAATCGGTTTAATGATATAGTCGCTGGCACCCAGCCGCAGGGCTTCAACCACATCGGCCATGACCCCGGCACCAGACACCACGATAAACGGCGTTTCCGGGGATTCCTTGCGCACCTGCCGCAAAACCGACAATCCATCCATAATGGGCATGCGTAAATCACAGAGAATCAAGTCCGGGGAGCTGTCCCGGAATACCTGCAACCCCTGCTCACCGTTTTCAGCTTCAAGGATAGCGAACCCGCTGTCTTCAAGGTAAGCCACAATGCTTTCCCTGACGATGGTATCGTCATCAATGACAAGCAGGGTACTGCTTCCGACAGTCATGATGGCATCCTTTTAGGTAACGTCATCTTTTTAAACGCCATGTCATTTCCGGCCACTTTTGCTCTGGCCACTCGCTGCTCTCCCGACCGCTGGCTTTTCCTGCAGCCACACCCCCATCAACAGCAAAAAAGTAACGCTGCTGTCAGAAAAAATCACGCCATAATCTGCCTGAACCATACTCCCATACAAATACAGCTGCAACAGACTTCACGCATAACATCAGATGTGAAAAGCCTGATATCGGGGGACGCCGAACAGCAACAGATATCAGGCTGGTTAGAGAGTATTAACGGAGAATCAGAAATCGTCCACTGGGAGTTCACCGGTAATTCGATATTCCCGGCTCTGCAACCAGGCATCGCGGATAAATGAATATTTATCACCAACGATCAGGTCTTCTGATTTCAGCAGGCCGGCACGGTCATTGATCCGCCATACACCCTGCACTACCCAGCCTTCCGAGCCTTTTACATAATTAGCCGGATGGCCGTAATAATCAGGAATCAGACCAAAACCGGAACGTACGGTATTGGGTCCCATAATCGGCACCATCACAAAGGGTCCGGATGATACTCTCCAGTCCGCCAGCACTAGTCCAAAATCTTTTTCGTCACGTTCCAGACCATAGGCACCGGCAACATCAATCATGCCCAGCATGCCAACGGTGGAATTAATCAGGAAACGCCCGCCAGCGGTTGCTGCCTCTTTGCCTTCAAGTTGCAGGGATGAATAAACAATATTCCGCAACTCACCCAGATTACTGAAAAAGTTGGACACCAGCAGCTGCATCTTGTCAGGAACCACATAGTCATAGCCCTGAGAGACCGGTTTGAAAAAATAGCGATCAAGGGTATCGTTAAAGCCAAATGATACCCGGTTGAAACTCTCCCACCGGTCTTCATGATCAACCGGCTGCCAGTCATCGGCCTGAGCGGTCAGGGAGCCCGCCAACAAGAACAGGGAGACAAAATACGCTTGCCATATTTTCACTCTGGGGTCCTCTTGCATTCTATCTTTCTGATTATTCGAAGAGTTAATGAGCGACTCGGGGTGAACACCTGTCTGTCCTGTACCCTGCCATGTAAAGCGTCAAGGTGGGTGAATGTCAGCGGGCAATAACCACACGTGTTCTACAAGCAATATAGCAATCCGCCCTCCAATACGGAATGGGTATGTACAAAAACAATACGTACTGTTCGCATGAGCAATCAATACTGTCTTAACTGGCAACTGGCAGCCGCCCTCTGAAGGTTGCCCGCCACTGGGTTGGCGATACCGTAAATGCCTGCCGGAAGTGTTTACGATACACACTTTCAGAACCGAACCCGGCACGCTCGGCAATCAGGCTAATGCTGTCATCATAACTCTCCAGCAGTTGCTGACTGTAATGCAGACGCTGTCCCACCAGCCATTCATTAAAGCTGACACCCACTGTCGCCTTGAAATGACGGGTAAAGTTACGACGACTCATGGCGCATTGTGCAGCGACATCATCGACACTGTAATGCTGCTGCAGGTTTTCACAAATATTATCCATAATTTCTGCAATACCGGTTTTACCCGGACGCGATGTGACAGCTGGCACAGGAATATATTGCTTCTGCCCACCCGGTCGGTACGGTGCCGTCACCAACATTCTCGCCAGCTGGGTAAGCACGGCAGCCCAACCAGTTACGAACAATATGCAGACAGCAGTCAATCGCAGCAACGGTACCGGCCGATGTTATCAGTCTTCCCTGTTCGATATATAACGGCTCGGGGTCAAAATCCACTTCAGGAAACTGTCGGGCAAATTCATCTGCGCCGCCCCAGTGGGTCGTTGCTGTTTTGCCATTCAATAATCCTGTCGCTGCCAGCACAAAGGCCCCCAGGCACAACCCTGCCAGTGTTGCACCTCTCTGATAGGCTGCTTTCAGTGCATCCAGCAAAGCTTTTGGCGGTGGGATATTTACATCATGCCAGCTGGGAATAACGATAATATCGGCGGTCGCCAGCGACTCCAGCCCATGTTCGATATGCAGCCCAAAAGAGGATGCCGTGTTCAAATCTTCGCCTGCAAGGCTGGCAACCTTTACATCAAACGGGCTTTCCCCGCTCACCGCAAAGGCATCATGAAAAACCAGACACGGCACCGACAAATGAAAAGCGCTGATACCGTCAAAAGCGACGATCACAACGCTGATGGGAGAACGACTCACGAACAAACTCCAGCACGATTTGATACTGACCCGATTTGAGCGACAGTTGTCCTTAAGGCCAGTGTTTCAACAGGGTGATGCAAAGGATAATGCAATTCAAGAATCGTTTTCCGTTACCCCGAAAGGTCATCACCATGAAAATTCATCATCTGCGTAATGCAACTTTTGTTATTGAATCCGGTGATCATCATATTCTGATCGACCCGATGCTGGGGGCTAAAGGCTCTATTCCTCCATTCTCGGTTATTCGCTTCAAGGCTGCCAGGAATCCGCTGGTCGACCTACCCGCCAACGCCAGTAAGATTCTGGATAAAGTGACGATGTGTGTTGTCACCCATAGTCAGACTTTCGGTTTCAAACCACTGCAGCATGGTGATCATCTCGATGATGCAGGCGAAGCTTTCTTAACCCGTCGCAGTATTCCGGTGATTACTCCGGCAAAAGATAAAGCTTATCTGGAAAAATACGGTTTGACTGTCAGCCATGGTGTTCAGCCGTGGCAAACCATGGACATTCCCGGCGGTAAGGTAACAGCTGTGCCAAGTCAGCACGGACATGGCTGGATTCACAAAGTGATGGCCAATGGCTGTGGTTTCCTGATTGAAATGGAGGGTGAGCCTTCAATCTTTGTCAGCGGTGATACGGTTTTGACCAATGATGTTAAGCGGGCGCTGACTGAACTGAAACCTGACTATGCGGTACTCGCCGCCGGACAGGCGCAGATGGATGTTGGCAAACCCCTGCTGATGGCAAAATCAGAAATTATTGAATTTATTAAACTGTCGCCAAACAAGGTGATTGCCAACCATATGGAAGCACTGAACCAATGCCCTATCGACAGAACCGTCCTTCGTGCCATGCTAGCCGAACACGGACTGACAGATAAGGTCCTGATTCCGGAAGACGGAGAAACACTCGCCCTCTGAATCCACACCCGCTCAGCTACCTAACCCGATGCGATACACAAAAAGCGGAGTATCGCATCACACCACTCTGACAAAAGTTGCTATTTAGCACCTGTCGATAAATACTTGAACTATCAGAAGGATCTGAACTCTAAAACCAGAGAAAAATAACAGAGACACCCCATGTCACAGGATAAATCCCGTTCACCCGGTACACATCGCCAACAGAACAGTAAAGTCATATTAAGCGATGATAATGTCATATTTCTCTCCGAGCACGCCCGGAAAGTTACTCTGCTCCGCCAACAGTATCTGCAGGGGCAGTTAAAGCCAGACAGTCGACGTATAGCTGAAAAAATGGCTGACCTCGAAGCCGACCTGAACGATATTTATTCATAAACAGCTCAACATAGCTAAGGAGATAGCCCAGAACACAATTCAGGCAATACCTGCTGCAACCGCACCAAATCTTCGGGGCGGTCAATATCCCAGAGTTCAGGCAGTTCTGCCCACTCAACACCTTCTTGCTGTAAGTACTGCCGTGACTGGGCGAGCACATGGGGTGTTCCCCAGTCAATTTGCTTAAATAATGACGGTACCACCTTCGTTAAACCCAGTAGTACATAACCACCATCTTCTGCCGGCACAAACACTACCGGCTTATCATCCAACGCAACAGCCACTTGTTCAAAGACTGATTTATCCAATAGCAGGCAATCACTACCAATCAGCAAGATCTTTTGTGCTTGCTTTAATCCTGCGGTTGCCGCCGTTAACATGCGGGCTCCAAGATCCCCTTCAGACTGCAACTCACGCTGCCAGCCGGTTAAATCAATACCATTAAATGCCGGATGCTGAGGGTTATCTGCGGCCCAGAGTACAGCTGGAATATCAGCCCGGTTTACCTGTTGTACCGTATGCTGCAGCAATCGGCGATGCATACGACAAGCCCCCTCTGCACCAACAGCAGGCATCAGCCGGGTCTTCACTTTTCCGGCCACCGGGGGTTTGGCAAATAACAGAATCAGGGTATCGAGTGTCTGGCTCATGAATCAGAGGCATTCTTTGCGGTATGTGCTTTTGTCCGCAGCATGCCCTGTTTGGCCTTCACTGTAAAACGATATTGCTGTGCCAGCTCATCTGGAGACGTACCGAGGTAATAACTCAACCGCAGCCGCCACATCAGTAAAATGGTGCTGAGCACACCATATTCCTGCCAGCGACGGCTGGAGGTAATTACTTTCTCTTTGAAACAACAGGGCTGTACGATTTTCTTTAAACGACGGCTCAATTCAATATCTTCCATCAGTGGCTGCTCAGGGAAGCCACCCACCTTGCAAAACAGAGCACGACTGACAAACATTGCCTGGTCGCCCGATGCTACCCCGGTCATCCGCGAACGCAGGCTGATCATAAATCCGATGAGCGGAAATAAAGGATGATGATCTGACAACTGAACATCAAACCGCCCCCAGCCATGCCCTTCCCGGTAAGTCTGCATAATCCGATCAACCCCCTTTTCAGGCAACTGTGTATCAGCATGGAGAAATAACAACATATCGCCACCCGCCGCCGCGGCACCGGCATTCATTTGCTTTGCCCTACCCTTTTCACTGGAAACAATCCGGTCAACATAAGGGCGGGCATTGTCGCAGGTTGCGTCTTCGCTGCCACCATCGACCAGCAAAACCTCGTGCCCCTGTGAACGCCATTGCTGCAACGGTTGCAGCATAACGGCAATGTGTTCAGCCTCATTCAAGACAGGGATGATGATTGAACAGTAGGAGGTACAAGGGTTATCCATAAACACCTGAACGGATTTGAGCAGCACTTCGCCGCAGCATGCCTATATCAGAAAGAAAAAACAAAACTCTTTTTCAAAAGTGTCGTTTTAAACTACGCTGACAGGCAACTATATTGAGTGTGCTTTAAATATCTTACACGCGGCAGCTCATACGAATATGGCTCAAATCCTTTTTTTTATCTTGTCTATGCTATGCAGCTTTGCATTCGCCTATGAAGAAAAACTGGCAAACTCAAGAAACCGCCTGGAACAGAATGCGTCCGAAAGCACCCCCTATCAGGTAATCATCAGAGGATACTCATATTGGGCTGACCCGCAGGTATTTTCACCCAAATATTTCAAATCTACAGAAACTCAAACTTACGCGCTCCCCTTTCGTAAAGGTGAACGATTTCTGGAAGTGGGTACTGGTGTCGGCGTCACCGCAATTGTGGCCGCAAGAGATCATGGCAACCAGGTGGTAGCACTGGATATCAACCCGGTTGCCATCGAATTAACCCGCAAGAATGCCAAAGCCAACGGCGTAACCGTTGATGTCCGTACCAGTAATGTATTTTCGGCACTGAACTCCACAGAAACCTTTGACACCATCTACTGGGATCTACCCTATGTCTATGCTCCCAGCGAGCGGGAGTGTTCATCCATGCTGCTCAAAGCCGTGTGTGACCCCGGTTATACAGCGATTGATAAATTTCTCCAGAAGGTACGCAAACATTTAAAACCAAATGGCCGAATTATTCTGGGGTTCGGCAGCAACGGTGACGAAGTGCGTTTTAATCGCATGCTGGATAAATATGGATTCCGAAAGGTGCAGATTAACGACCAGTTTTTCGACATCCGCGGTGGGATGCATTATTACCTTTACCAAATTGTTGAGAAAAACTAGCAACTGACGCCCGTTCACTGCTGGCGATTCAGCACATCAAATACCCGGCGAGAACCTGCTTTAATAAAATCCATATCGCTCCCAGCCGTTATCAGGCTAAAACCTTTGTCCCGCATCCGGGCAGCATACTCCGGTCCAATACAGTGAATGGCAGCCGGTACAGAAAAATACTGGCAACGTGCAAGAATATGATCAATCGCCTCCAGTACCGGCTGTTCGTAATGATCTGCCTGTGGCGTACAACCCAGCGCAAATGAAAGATCAAACGGGCCAATATAGATTCCACCCAACCCTTTGACGGCAAGAATCTCATCCAGATTATCCAGCGCCTGCCGGGTTTCAAGCATCACTATCGGCAATACACTGCTATTGGCCTGCTGCGGATAATCATCGCCGTAACAGACACCTGCCCGTACCGGTCCAAAGCTGCGAAAACCCTCTGGCGGATAATGACACGCCTCAACAAACAACCGGGTTTGCTCTGCCGTTTCAATCATCGGGCAGATCAGTCCCAGCGCCCCGGCATCCAGCATTTTCATAATAATCCCCGGCTCCAGCCAGGGAATGCGTACCAACGGAGTTACCGGCGCAGCACTCATAGCACGCAGCATTTCAACAGCAGTTTCATAGCCCAACAAACCATGTTGCATATCAATGGTCAGAGAATCAAACCACTGATGAGCCATCAACTCCGCAGTGGCGGTACAAGGCTGCATCAGCCAGCCATTGATCACGGTTTGACCATTTTCGAATAATTGTTGAATGGTGTTTATGGCCTTTAAAGTCATGTTTTAGTTTCCGGTTAGCTTTCACAGACAGCAAATCAAAATATCTATCAATGGTTCACTTGCTCTCTCTGTCGCTTAGTACGAAGGAGCCGTCGATCATAAGGAGAGTCGCTATTTCGTATATACCTGTGTCCGGAATCCTGATCACCTGACTTCATGCTCCGAGTTCGATGATTGCCCTTCCCTTCGCCGAACCTAGATGAGTGGTAAATATTTTTCAGATGCTGCCGGTAAACCTTTTCAACAGAATTTTCCCGTGATTCTCCACACTGTTGCTGATATGCCCGATAGTCGCAATAAATTTTGCAGATATGACACGTCGGCACATCTTCTCCATCATAGAAATCATATACCCAATATGGATTCTTCTCATAAAAAAACATGGCATTGCGTGTAAGTGCCGAACTAACCGGCAGGCAACCTCTGTATTTCCTATAAAGCCGGTGAGCCTTATATTTAAGATGCCAGTCTTTAAGCCCCCGATCTTCAAGCCGACGCAGATAAATGGGTAGAATGTCCAGATCATAAGGTTGATATTCCAACGCCACTTCGCAGAGTTCATCAAGTATATATTCTTCTCTTCGCTCCAGCCTGTATTTCACTTCTTTCCTCAACAACTCCCGCACTTCATTATCACTGCGACTTTTCTGAAGCTGCCTTATCCCATCAGCAGGCTCCCCCAATGTCACCTCAACCGAAAAGCGACAACGATCTATATGCTTCCGAGCGGCACTGCCGTCTGTATCATCATATTTTCTGGTGCGCAAAAAACGAAAAAGCTCCCGACTCTCGCTAAGCAGCTCATCATCAGGGCATTCAGTCATTACCCTCGCCAGACAATTGCCATTTTCCTTTGTTAAATTCCTTGCAACCAAACCAGAAGCGAGATTAAAACCCTCATCGAATTGTTCGTTATCGGCATAAAGTCTGGCAAGTGTACGGGTTACTTTAGGGAGCTGTCGGTAATGTGGTATCGCGGATAAAATTTCTATACCTTTTGAGTGCTTCTTCAGACTGCTATAAAATGAAGCAAGAAGAGTCAGAACATCCAGATCATCTGGTGATGTTTGAAGAAATTTTTCCAGAATTTTAATCGCTTCCCTCGTTTGTCGTCCCTGACTGAGATACTGCGCCTGAAATAAAAGCAGTATTCTGGAAGAAGACAGATGCTCAGAATATTGCTTTAACAGATGGCAGAGTTTTTCTTTATTCTTAATACTTAAATTTAGAAAGCAGGCCAATTGCGTAACAACATGCCTTTGTAAATGCAGAGGCATAGAACGCTCAAGTAAGTTTCTCATCATCACATCAATGCCTGCCCCCTTCCCCCGCAGTCTTCTCAGAATGACTGTTTTTTGCAGCGTTAATGCAACATACATTTCCATATCGTCGACACCAGTCGCTGCTAACAAATCGCCAGCCTTTTCATTCAATTGCTCAAGCTTTTCAACACTGCACTTGCTAAGCCCTGTACTTTTAAGCTGCAGATATTCTTTAACTGGTTCCGGCAGACAACCTTCTTTCAGTGACATCAAAGCCTGCTGGCTATTTTCATAAGCACTCTGTGCCGCCGGCACAATGACGGGCAATATATAAGGTGTAATACAAGGGCAGTCACACGGGTAAACATGCCTTTTTTTTTACTGCGGCGTGTTCATACAACACTTCCCGCCAGCAAGCCTGAGCCCCCTCACCACCATTGTGTACCAGTGCTGCCGGCATATACTGCTGCAGCACTTCCCGAATCTGCTGATCCGCCACCTGCTCCGCGGCATGCCAGGGGCGAAAGAGAAGTCCCGGAGAGGAAGAAGCCATAGGATGTAATAAGAGAATCGGTTGATTGTAGATGCACGCCAGTACCGTCATTAAAAGAGGCTGCGCCCACACTTTATCTGTCAGTCGGTTAAGATCGCATTGCACTTGTTCTAGATAAGGCGCTTCTGCTGAATAAAAACTAAGACTTTTATTAAACTCACTTGCCAGCAAAGGCTCACTGGATAACTTGTCCAGTAAAGAACGGGTTGCCTGCAGGAAGGCCAGATCATGAAGGCACTCTTGTTTTGTTTCACACCAAAGAAGCGTTGGTATTTCCAAACGATGAAAGGCTGCAACCAGAGCTCCCATAAAGCCACCACCAAATGCAGCTTTTCCACTCAGCCCCGGTTTCAACTGCCACCTTTCAAGCCAGGCACCCAACTGGCAGCCAGAGCAAGCGACTGAGCAACAGTCAGGTATCCAGGCAAACGGATCTGCTGCCGTAAGCATCACACCTTCGAAAGTCACATCATCAGGCTCGACACTTTCAACAGTGTCATCTTTGACGCTTCCATCCGGAACAGCTGGTGCCGCAAAAACACTCGCGTTATGCTGAAAACCTTGCATTGAATCGACATTCATCAATACAGGCTGAACAACGCCATTATCATGATCAGCACAGGGTTCACATTCATATTCCATCGCCTCAGAAGGATGCAGGCTAACATCAGGAGTTGTTGCTTCTACCGAAGGTGCAGGAACTGTTGAAAATGGCGTCAGAGTCACTCCCTTATCAGAATCCGCGTCGATCATTATCGAGCTTGTTGCCCCCTCATAATGACCATAACCATCAAATACAAGATACAACGGCTTCTGTGAACGTAATGTCAACCATTTTCCAGGTTTTAAAGCCTTACCGCACTCATCAACAGCCTGCACAGAGTAATAAGGCTCTTCACTTGAAACACAAATATGAATGACGGGTCTGCGCAGGATAAAAGCGGCCAGCGGTGTTAACACCTGAGGATTACCCCATAAGCGCGCCAGCTTCAGCTCTTCGAGTGTATTATCAATATCTCCCGGAAAATGCGGTAAAAAATCTCTGCGGCGTATATCTGCTTCACTTTGCAGAATCTCATCTACCGGAGATGAAACAATTTTTTTTATTTTCCGTAGCTCTTTCAGAAAACAGTCACGTAAAGCAATAGCAGTAAATGGCGCGCCAGGAGCATCTGCAGGTAACTGCTTTGCCAGCGCATCAAAAATACAACTGCCATCCGCTAATGTGGGTATCAGTGTCAAATCATACTGACTAAGCCAAACCTCTTTCGCATTGCAGTACTGATTAATTTCTTGTTTGGAATGGGTAGGCTTAAGAATATCACTGAAGTAACTGGCTGAGACTCTTGCACTGCGGGTAAGCCGTCTGGTACTAACTTCATAGGTTTCACCGCTGCCCCAGGTCACTGCAACGACGCTCAGTAAAGCCACAAAAACCAGCCATCTCTTCCATTGCATATGACAGTGCCATTTTTAGAAATTTTGCAACCGGATTCTGCTGCAAAAGAATAGCAGTCAATCACCATGAGCAAGTCCGTCACTGCCACATAAGCACAATATCTATAAGCTGAATGTCTGCTCACAGGACAGAAAAGCTTTATATGGAAACAGTCAGCTACCAATGTGATGGTTCTATCGCAACCATCACACTGAATCGCCCCCAAAGCCTGAATGCCATGAACCAGACACTGCGACTGGAATTGATGCAGGTATTGCGGCAGGCTGGAAATAACACAGATATTCAGGCAGTCGTTATCACCGCTACAGGCAAAGCATTCTGTGCCGGTGCGGATGTCGCACAAACTGACAACACGACTCCCGGTGAAATTGAGCGACAACTGAATGAAGAATACGCCCCGTTTATCTGCGCCATTGAACAAATGCCCAAACCGGTCATCTGTGTTGTGCAGGGCACCGTTGCCGGGGGCGGCTGCGTATTCCCTCTGTTAGCCGACGTTACCCTGATGGCAGCCGAAGCCAGCCTCTACCCAGCCTTTAATGCCATCGGGCTGGTTCCCGACTGCGGTGTCACCTGGCTATTACAAAAACAACTCGGCACTCGCAAAACATATGAACTCAGCCTGCAAAACAGAAAAATCTCAGCAAACGAATGCCTGACACTTGGCCTGGTTAACAAAGTTGCTCCTAAGGCAGAGCTCGGAGCCGCTACCAAACAATGGATAAAAACCATTCTGAAGAGCGCCCCGCGCGTCCCAAGAGAACTGAAGCGCCTATTGCGTGAAGTACCGGAGATGTCACTGCATCAGGCCATCACTCACGAGGCAGCCATACAGGATGAACTGGTGAACTCAAAAGAATCACAGCAACGGATTAAAGCATTTTTACAGGCAGCTCCCACTTAATACGTATCCCACTAATAAAATACCTGCTACAGTCTGGAAATAGCATCGGCTTGCCGCTAGAATAGCGGCGATCCGGTCACAGCCGTACTTAACTGGTACGTTGCTGCTGATACGTCCCCATAGTTCAACCGGATAGAACAGTCGCCTCCTAAGCGGTAGATCCAGGTTCGAGTCCTGGTGGGGACGCCATTAAAATCAAGCACTTACGATTGCACCTTTGTTCCGCATTTTCCAACTTCCCGATTTAGGTACGGTTCAGGGTACAGTTCGTGTCGTGCTGGAATTTCATCTCCTGTCCACCAGCCAATATTCCTCCGGTTCTGCTCACCTGTCTTCCCGAAGCTCTGACACATAAGCATTCAGTTGGAACCAATGACTGCCCCACCATCAACGCGGTAAAAACGACCACATAACCTCTCGCCCTCACTGACCACCAGCCAAAAAATTTCCGAATACTCTCCTGTCGCGCCATATTTAAAATTAAAGTAAGCAAGGGGATTTCAGTCTTGAATAAACGACAAAAACATATTATTCCATTTCTGAAAAGCAGGGCAATCATTCAGGCACTGCTGAACCAAATGTCAGCGCTTGCAGATGATCACTTCGGAATCGACCCGGATGATATCAGCGAACATCACACCCGCTTCCTGAATGATCTTGAAGCCCGGCTGGAAGTGGTTGCTGAAAGGATGGGAATTGATACATCAGAGATTATTGAGGGGGATGAGTTATGAGCAACATGAGCTACTGCCGGTTCCAGAACACCCTACTGGGTCTGAGAGACTGTTTCGATAATATGGATGATACCGACCTTGATCGCTATGAAGAGCAAGCCAGAAAACAGCTGATCGAACTGTGTTGTGAAATAGCGGATGAGTATAGACCGGAAACTCTGACGGGAATTAACACCTGATGCCGTCGGGAGCTTCACTTCAGCCCCGACAGCCTGCCCTACTCCTCTTTATGCAATATTGACAGTTTTATCTTCCAGATCGTCCTCAATGACATCAGAGCAAGATCTTCACATGCCTGACCAGATTCCAGAACCTTCAGACATTCCGTAAATTCATCAATCCAGAACAGGGTGACAAGAGTGGGTGGCTGTTTTTTTAGCCAAACGAGAGTATCACTCAATGCATGGTGTCGGCTTCTTATTATTAGTGACTTCATTGCAATATCATTCAATCAGTTGAGACAGAATATCAGGAAGGTTTACAGCGTCTACCAACACTACATTTTTGCATTTGTTAATCCAAGCTAACATCTTATTAATAATTAAAAAATAAAAACTACTCCCCTACGATGAACGGATGATTAATACATATCCGTATCCATCACATAAGTTATATACACATAACTCTGCAGACGCAGAGAACCCAAAAGAATAAAGTTGTTAATCCTAGCTAACATCGGTTCATCTCTGCAGGTGCAGAGAACAAAATCCGACCCAGCTTATCAAACAGTCTAATAAAGTTCATCTGTGCTGGCGCAGAGAACACGTCTTGGGCTCTGCCAGCGGTAGAGACCTGCCCGGTTCATCTCTGCAGGCGCAGAGAACACGATCAGTAACAACAGGGTAAAATGCGGCGCTACGGTTCATCTCTGCAGGCGCAGAGAACACGAGCTGCATCCAGTCCTTGGGTGGTGCCCGCGGTTCATCTCTGCAGGCGCAGAGAACACCAATGCATGAAGCATTGTTTACTGATCGACTGCGGTTCATCTCTGCAGGCGCAGAGAACACGGGTTTGCCGGGTCTGTGCTATCAACCGAAATCGGTTCATCTCTGCAGGCGCAGAGAACACAAAATACTATACTGTTCCTGCAGCATATTCCCCGGTTCATCTCTGCAGGCGCAGAGAACACGTTTTCGGTGGTAGTTTCAAAGGACATATCTGCGGTTCATCTCTGCAGGCGCAGAGAACACGCATCAGCGGAACAATTCCCGATCTGGAAAAACGGTTCATCTCTGCAGGCGCAGAGAACACTGATTGATGATGAAGAATCAGGACTGTCAGGTCGGTTCATCTCTGCAGGCGCAGAGAACACGTACGAATGGACGGTTAATTATAATGATGCGCCGGTTCATCTCTGCAGGCGCAGAGAACACTTTGCTGTGTGTGCGTGGGTGGTTCGAAATAGCGGTTCATCTCTGCAGGCGCAGAGAACACTCTTTTTCCACTGCGTTGGCGGGCGGGGCTATCGGTTCATCTCTGCAGGCGCAGAGAACACCTTTTGTTTCCGGTAGTTGTTGCTGCTTTTATCGGTTCATCTCTGCAGGCGCAGAGAACACTGATTTCTCATAATTTCCAGCATCATGTTCAGCGCGGTTCATCTCTGCAGGCGCAGAGAACACGCCACGGGTTGAGGCATCACAGCCAAATAGCAGGTATTCCGGTTCATCTCTGCAGGCGCAGAGACACAGTTTCAGCAGATCTGCAGGCGCAGAGAACACTTTTATACCTGTTTGTTACCAGGTAAAACTCGGTTCATCTCTGCAGGCGCAGAGAACACGCCGACATTGCCCGCAAGGGCTTTTTTTTTTATACGGTTCATCTCTGCAGGCGCAGAGAACACGCCCGATCATTGAGCCACGCTGAAACAGTCGAATAGAACGGTTCATCTCTGCAGGCGCAGAGAACACACCTGCCAGCCCGGTTCATCTCTGCAGGCGCAGAGAACACCAATGGTCCGCGCTATGTGAATACCGGTTCATCTCTGCAGGCGCAGAGAACACTCAAATAAAAAATCAAACCACCATTCATGCAGGCTTGCGGTTCATCTCTGCAGGCGCAGAGAACACTGCCGGGATGGCTTCCGGGGACACCCTGACCTCGGTTCATCTCTGCAGGCGCAGAGAACACAGGTCTTTTCTCCTGCTGTTCTTTCGGCATGCGGTTCATCTCTGCAGGCGCAGAGAACACTGGGTCTGAGGGTTTCGGTAAAGATTTGATGCGGTTCATCTCTGCAGGCGCAGAGAACACACGCCAACCCCTGAATTCATCATACGGTTCATCTCTGCAGGCGCAGAGAACACTTCACGATTAAAAGCGGAAACACCGCAATAACGGTTCATCTCTGCAGGCGCAGAGAACACTATATTGACAGACATGGACTATTAACTTCCATCCCGGTTCATCTCTGCAGGCGCAGAGAACACTTGATGGGTGTTTTAGGAACAGGAGCATATCGGTTCATCTCTGCAGGCGCAGAGAACACTTAACACGCATAGGAAATGCTGGCAACTCTATCACCGGTTCATCTCTGCAGGCGCAGAGAACACTTATTAACAAGAATGGTGGTAAATGTTCGAGTCGGTTCATCTCTGCAGGCGCAGAGAACACGAGATCCTACGGTGATAGACTGTTATCAAATGTTAGACGGTTCATCTCTGCAGGCGCAGAGAACACCCTGCAGTAAATCCGGTTCATCTCTGCAGGCGCAGAGAACACTCTGATCCCGTTCGGACATGTATTTAAAGATCACGGTTCATCTCTGCAGGCGCAGAGAACACACGCCAAAATCTCATAACCGTGGCGGTTCATCTCTGCAGGCGCAGAGAACACTTGCAGCTTGCAGTAGCCCGGCCATTACACGGTTCATCTCTGCAGGCGCAGAGAACACGCCAATCTGCCTGTCAATTTTAACGCCCAGATTTCGGTTCATCTCTGCAGGCGCAGAGAACACCAATCCATAAATCAACAACTGGGCCAGATGCAGAACGGTTCATCTCTGCAGGCGCAGAGAACACAGGAAATAAATCATCTTCGCTGCAGGAACGGTTCATCTCTGCAGGCGCAGAGAACACGCCATGCTGCCCCGGTTGGCAAACAGCGGTTCATCTCTGCAGGCGCAGAGAACACAAGCTAAAAATCATTCCCATACCTGGTCAACGGTTCATCTCTGCAGGCGCAGAGAACACTTAGTTCGGAGATGTAGCACGACGCGGCTCGGTTCATCTCTGCAGGCGCAGAGAACACAAAATGGTCTTTTCACCAATACTGTTCTTTCGGCAGGTCGGTTCATCTCTGCAGGCGCAGAGGTTAGAGGTAGGAGTTTAGGGGAACTCCCGGTTCATCTCTGCAGGCGCAGAGAACACTTCTTCGGCGGTTTCCTTCCTACCTACCAGGTCGGTTCATCTCCAGGCGCAGAGAACACTAACCAGCATCGTTTCAGATAGTAATCGGTTCATCTCTGCAGGCGCAGAGAACACCTGGCGGGTTTGCGCTGAATCCTGCCGGTTCATCTCTGCGCAGGCGCAGAGAACACTGATATTCGACAGCGGCGTGAGCCAGCGGTTCATCTCTGCAGGCGCAGAGAACACGTGTCGTAATTAACCAGGCTGCTTTCGACTTTCATCTCTGCAGGCGCAGAGACCCCCCGGCATTTGATCCAGCTGCATTTGCGGTTCATCTCTGCAGGCGCAGAGAACACTGGCAATATTCCGGTTTATACGGTTCATCTCTGCAGGCGCAGAACACGAGCTCCACCTTGCCAGCTAAAGCTACTACGCGGTTCATCTCTGCAGGCGCAGAGAACACTGAAGCTGTCGCCAACGCACTGAAGCCGGTTCATCTCTGCAGGCGCAGAGAACACTGCAATGATGTACTCATAACCGCCCTCTAGCGGTTCATCTCTGCAGGCGCAGAGAACACTTGTTGCTTGTATCGCGGTTCATCTCTGAGGCGCAGAGAACACGGTTAGTTAAGCATATGTCCTCATGAATCCGGTTCATCTCTGCAGGCGCAGAGAACACTCAAATGAGTTTGTCCCAAAAACAACTTTTTACGGTTCATCTCTGCAGGCGCAGAGAACACTATAGGGTTGCTGGACATCGACTGCAACCGGTTCATCTCTGCAGGCGCAGAGAACACCTGAATCACTGCGGTCTGTTCTCGGTTCAATCTGCAGGCGCAGAGAACACTCCCTTTGCAGAATGAGAAAGACAGCATGAACCGGTTCATCTCTGCAGGCGCAGAGAACACTATATCTCTCAGGCGTTTTTTTTGTAAATTGACCGGTTCATCTCTGCAGGCGCAGAGAACACTGGATTGGTGGAAGGCACAACCAGACGAATTGCGGTTCATCTCTGCAGGCGCAGAGAACACGATTTAGCCGGGGTTACATCCCGTTCTTCTGGCGGTTCATTTCTCCGTTTTGCTGCATTTTCATACCCCTTAATGCGGTTCATCTCTGCAGGCGCAGAGAACACGATGTCTTACAGGGTGATTCATATCCTACGGTTCATCTCTGCAGGCGCAGAGAACACTACGGCCAGTACTGCGGGTACGGTTTATGAGCGGTTCATCTCTGCAGGCGCAGAGAACACACGAGATACCAACCGGTTAAAGTAAACCTGAAGCCGGTTCATCTCTGCAGGCGCAGAGAACACTTCGCAGTTCAAATGACCACCTCCGTTAAAGCCAGCTAACCGGTTCATCTCTGCAGGCGCAGAGAACACATTCGCAGTTCAACCATACGAACCTATTGCAACGGTTCATCTCTGCAGGCGCAGAGAACACCATGTTTCTTTGATGAAGCATTATCGTGAACGTTAGAAGCCGGTTCATCTCTGCAGGCGCAGAGAACACTTCTTGCATCATTCAAAGTCTTGATTAGGGCGGTTCATCTCTGCAGGCGCAGAGAACACTCTGATAATTTCGTTTGCTGAATCACTCCGATACTGAAAGATTCACGCGGTTCATCTCTGCAGGCGCAGAGAACACTGCGCATAATTCATTCCGGTTCATCTCTGCAGGCCAGAGAACACTGTGTTCCGGTTCATACCAGACGGCAACCGGTTCATCTCTGCAGGCGCAGAGAACACCCATTTATGACATCTGCCACTGAATCCGGTTCATCTCTGCAGGCGCAGGAACACCCATTTCAACTGCTCAAAAAAACCGGTTCATCTCTGCAGGCGCAGAGAACACCGTACCGAAGAAATAGCAGTTGTCTGGCCATCCGATAAAATCAGCTTATCGAGCATTGCGGTTCATCTCTGCAGGCGCAGAGAACACCTTCGGCGCCTCTTCTATGCCGTTGAGTTTGCGGTTCATCTCTGCAGGCGCAGAGAACACAGCAAAAGTGCTTCGTCCGGGTTCAGTCTGCCAGTGTATCACGGTTCATCTCTGCAGGCGCAGAGAACACTTGTAGAAAGATAAATCGTGCATCGGTTCATCTCTGCAGGCGCAGAGAACACTGCCGTTGCGGTGTCCGCCCCACGCGGTTCATCTCTGCAGGCGCAGAGAACACACAAACATTTATACAGGGCAGCGGTTCATATCTAGGCGCAAGAACACCTTCTTAGAAACTCTCTTCCGTGTGTCAGCCCGGTTCATCTCTGCAGGCGCAGAGAACACGATATGCAAACTGGGTTATGATCTCTTGCCACCGGTGATCTCAGCAAGTCTCGGTTCATCTCTGCAGGCGCAGAGAACACTCTAAGAAAATATAGTTATAAATCAGATAATTACAACCCGAAAAAAATCTACCAAAAAATAGCCACAATTCTGGTAGTTAGAAACCTCATTGTTAAAGAGCCCGATTTACTCCTCTGCCGGTTTAAATAACACCAACCTCAAGCCATCTTCTTCAATCGGTATTCGCCGGTTTTGACCATAAGTTTGGAAGTCAAATCCTGATTCCGTATTGATACTCCAAGCCATTGCAACATTACCATCTTCTGCAATCGCGTTGATTTGCTCCCAGATCATTTCCCGAATTTTTTTGGAAACATTGCCTACATACACACCAGCCCTGATTTCAAGCAACCATACAGCTAACCTTCCCCGTAAACGCGGGGGTACGTTTTCGGTTACTACCACCAACATGCCCATACTCAGCCACTCCTATGACCGTCGTCACCAGTTGAAACAGGCTCAGGTATAGCCGGTGGCTGGGCATCTTCAGGAGCGGGGGGCAGCTCAATCTCACCAGCTGACAGTATGTCCTCAATAGTGGGTATGATTTTTTTCAGCAATCGTGCTTGCCTGAAGCTATCCCGGCAGGCGATGCGAACATCGCGGTCAGGTTTTGATGTTCCTTTTGCCGCGATTTGAAATGCCACAGGCACAACAGTTTCAAACTTAAACAAGTCGGCAATATCGTAAACAAAGGCCAGTGGCTTTCCTGAGTGAATAAAACCAATCGCCGGGGCATAACCCGCCGCCAAAACAGCCGCCTCCGTTACACCATACAAGCAGGCAGTTGCTGCGCTGAGACATTGATTGATCGTGTCGCCCTTTTCCCAGTCCTTCGGGTCATATTTACGACCATGCCATTCCACTCCATACTGTTTAGCCATTAACTGATAAGTTTTACGTACCCTCGCACCTTCAACCCCCCGTAACTGGTCAACAGAACGCCGGGATGGAGCAGGTTCGCCGAAACGGAATTCAAACATCCTGCGCACAACTTTCAACCGCAAATCTTCATCCAGAGCAAGCCTGGCCTGATAAAGCAGTTTATCGGAACGTGCCCCTCCGGGTTGCCCTGAAGAATAAAGCCGGACTCCGGACTCCCCAACCCAGATAAGCAAAGTACCGGTAACGGCGGCCAGTTTAACCGCTGCATGGGACACCCGAGTACCAGGCTCCAGCATAATGCAAACCACAGAGCCCACAGGAATGTGCTTACGCTCTCCCTTAACCTCATCTACTACCACAAAGGCGCCGTCGCGGACATCAATTCGTCCCATACTGATAAAGACCATCGATATCCTGTCTTTAATCGGAATGGGTTTCAGAGGAATGAAGGACATATTCCACCCTTTCTTATTTTAATGCGCGATATCGTCAATATTACGCGCGGCGAATCATCATCAGTCCACAACCAAAACGTTTGGATGGTCCCAGTCCCTTTTCCAACATGTCAAGAAACACGGGAACATCCTGAACGGTTAACACACCCTCATAGTCCATACTACTGAAACCCGAGTTACGATGGCTCCCCGGCTTCATCAAAGCATGCCATTGATAACCTGTTGCCTGAACAGACTCTATTTGAAAACCGTAATGTTCCCCTCTGTTGACTAACCACTGTTTTGAAGCTTCTTCCACTGTGGCTTTCTGCTGATCAAAAAACTGCTTTCTGGTTTCATCAATGTAAAAAGCTTCACATGAAAACAGCTTTTCCTGCAGGTGTTTTTGGGTAAATCGCTGTTTTAAAATTTTTCTGCCATATCCATCTGTTTTATAAATTTCTGATTCCGATAAGGCATCGTGATTGAGACATGTTTGAAGAAGGTGTTGATACTTCGCATCCATCACAACATCATGCTTTGCTGAACGCTTCTTCCCCTCTTCCCGACGAGATACCGTTGGATTACACCGAAGCCGGAAACTCAGTCTGTCCCCCGTATTCAATTTGGGTGTAAAAGGCTTGCTTTCGACTTTAAAGATGGACGATGACTGACTGGGGCGCTGATCGGACAGGACATAATACAAAGGCAGACTTCGACGTGAACCAAGTTGTTCCCGGCTGTTTTCTTCCCTGAACAAATGATAAGCACCTTCTTCAAAAAGCTGCCACAGCAACTGGTGCACCCCATAGCTGTTTTTCCGTAACATATTGGCAAGAACAGGCTCTGCGGCAAAAGTGTCGACCAGCTGAATACGCGACAGATACATCATTTTAACTCCCTTTCTTCTGACGACATTAACCAGAAACTTTCCTGCCGGGACTGAAACTGCCAGCGTTGGCGTGACAATGGATGGTCATGCCGGATCAGCTGCTGCACCTCTTGCTCGGATAATTTTAATTGTCCACCGGAAAAATCTGATAACGAACCCTCCCAGTAATAATGACAGTCTGAATCTGATGCCAGATAGCGGCTTTCTTTCACCCATTCAGGCTGATCAATCAATAGTGGCTTGGGCTGGTATTGACCCAATGCACTGTAAAAACCGTCAGCACCAATCACTTCCGGTTGCAGGGGTGCCGCAGGAGGACAAGCTTTACGTCCCAGATACATATGGAATTTAGGTTTCAGTAAAGCCTGCTGCAATACCTCGAGAGCCCACAGGGGATCTTCAACGGCAGCAACAGCAACAATCGCCTGGGCATCAGTGCGATATTCACGGCTGGACAGTACTGTACCCAGACGATCACGACCCGAAACTATCTCATCACGGCGGGTGCGGTATTTGAATTTGCCTACAGAGTCGGGGGCCTGCGCGGTATGATAATCTTTCAGCAAATGCCCGGAGGAAATCATTTTTACAGCCAGTGAATAGCCGGTAAATAACGCCTTTTGTTTCTCATCATCTTCCCGTTTGATACCCAGTGCGGCCCCCAGCAGGCCAAGCACCGCAGACTTGCCAGGATAGTTTGCCGTGTGGCGGCTTTCACCCACGGCAATTTCTCCCCAGCTGGCCATCGGACCATAAAGGCGAAAGACCAGGTAATTCATGGTCTTCTCCTTATTCGCTGACAAAAGCAAGCAGTTCCTTCAGGCGCCCTTCACCTGTTACTGCATTCAGGCTGTAACGGGCATCAGCACAGTCACCATACACTTCGTCAAAATTATGCTGCTGCTTTTCCAACAGGTGGATAGCTGTTGTCTGATAATCTTCTTCCTGTTTGGATATTGGTTTCAGGTAAGAAACAGACAGCGAACGGGGTTGCTGATCACCCATTTCTGCCAGCACATAAGAGGCATAGGCGCGAGAGCCAAAGCTGTTTTGCTTGCCTTCCGGTGATACTTTTACTGCCGCTTCAGTCAATGCCGCAATGGCTTTATTGGCAAGCGCTACATCACCGTTCAGGTTTTCAATCAGCAGCTCTTTATTAATACAGATATAGGAATAGAACAACCCGGCAGCAAAACCTGTTTCGCCGATATGAGCAGCACCCGCATCCTCGCTGCCATCATTCAGGTCATCAACTGCAGTAAAATAATCGTCTTCAATCGTAACCGGATGAACAGAAATAGCATGGGCCACCTGACAAGCGGCTTCTACATTAAATGCAGGTTTTGACGCGAGCATCCTACCAAACAGCGCAATATCAGCAGCCATTTGGTCATGCCGGAGCAATTCCAGCTCATCTTTCTCTGGTGCACGCTGTTCTGAAATCAGCGTTTGAACCAGTTTATCAATCGCCTGATTTTCCGCGTTGCTGATATGAACCAGTTGCTCAATTTCAAGTCCGGTTATTGGATTGTCTTTTTCTTCCTTCTTCAATTTACCAAACTGACCGGCAATAGCCTGCGCCCACTCTTTGGCTTTTTTCTCTGCAGTATTACTCTGAATAAATTTGTCATAAACCTGCACACCCAGCATTTTTGTGCGTGTTCCTAAATGACCGGTCAGTGCAGACTGGAACAAGTCAGCTGTTCGCCAAGTACGCTTCAAACTCTGGGACGACACTCGCAGACGATCAGATCCTCCCATTTTGGCTGTTTTGGGTCGGCCTAAATCATCACGGTTCAGATTGGCAGGCGGATAAGAAGTCAGAAGGTGCAGTTGCAGAAAACGGCTCATTATAATTCTCCGGGTAATAAATAATTAATCTTTGAAAGCATGGTAATAATCTGAAGCCCAGCGAACGGCTAAACGTTGCTGGGGTTTTGAAGCAGAACCAAAGCGATACTCACTGAGCCAGTGCAAAATATCATCCGCCAGAGAAACAACATTCACTTTCCCGTTAGCCAGTGCGACTGACCGGCATATGCGCGTAAAAAACTCCTGTGGAGTCCGGCTCTTTTGTAACTGCTGAAACCGCAATTCACTCATCACGGCTTTGCCTCCCGGCTCTTTGGGTAGCGCCAGGGTACGGGCAAAACTGTTTTTCTCATCCAGTGTTTTGACTCTGGATAAAACCGCCGCCACAAACCCGGCATCACTTAATGAAATGCCTTTCTCCCCTTCGGCAACACCCCAGTAACCGGGCATTTTCTGCAGGAAGCCGGAAAAGGCAGCCGTCATCAAAATATCATCGGGCTGACTGGCACGACGTAATTGTGCCCGTTCGCCCCGGTTACCATTCAGCAAATGCCACCAGGCTTTAAGCCGCTCGGCATCTTCCGGATTTAATTTGCGATATGCCATTATCAGGCGACCTCTTGTTTATTACCGACAGTGGAAGACTCACTGGCAAACTGGTCCAATTTTTTCAATGAATTGGTGTGATTGAGTTTTTTGTTCAGTAAACGGCGTGCAGAAATAATCCGTTTCATATCCATATCTTCCGGTTCACCTTCCAGCGCCCAATGGTCGAACAAACGTCTGGCAGAGTGTCGTAATTCAGCAATCCACTGCCGTGCAACTTCAGGTGGCATCGTGTCGGTGCTTTCAGGCTGGGTAGCCAGTTGCTGCAACAGGCTGTAGAAAAGGTTTTCAGTCGCTGACCAGAAAGACTGGTCTACCATGCCGGTATCTCCCTTGGCATCTTTGGGTCGGGAAAACCAGGCTGATTTGACCTGCCCTCTGAGCAATAAAGCAACATCTTTCGCCGCAGCAAGGAGGTCGGTCACAAAGTCAATAAACAGATCACGGTAGTTTTCCGGAATCACGAGCACAGGCATTTGGTGCTCGTACCAGCAGCGGGCTTTCATGTTGTCCATGTCATACCCGAAACACCAAAGCCGCATGCCTTCTTCGCTTAATTCTGGAAATTCATTAGCCCGTTCTTGATACTGTCTAGTTACTTCAGCGGCTTTATCCCCACTCGGTTTATCTTGCAAACTCAAACCGAGCCAGTGCCGATATCCCAATCCACCCTGCTGTCCCTTAAGACTCAACGGCGGCTTTTTATGTTTGGGATCTATTCGATAGGGAGTTAATGGATGTAACCATGGCCCCTCATAATTCACACCATAATTGCGGGTTATGTAATGACTCACCTGACGTCTGGTTTTACATCCGCAGAGAGTACATGCTCCCTCTTTATCTTCGATCTGAAGCCTGATTCGGCGCGGCACCCCCAATACATTTGTAATGGATGGGTGTCATCCGGCAAGGTGCTGTAGCCAGTCTTATCTGAAAGTCGGGTGGTACCCATCCATGGAAAAATATCAGACAGCGTGCTTTGATTGTTTTTATATTCCTCTTGTGAAAGCACATTCAGCCACAGTTTTTTCCATAATGTTGCCCGAGGCTCGGTGGGAAGTACCAATGTTGTTAATGGTCCTCCCCCCCGTAATCCAACCCTGTGTCCGACACCACCTGACGGTGCATTGGTTTGCAGTGTAAACAAAGCAGTTGCCGCACAAGATTCGCAAACAGCACCGACCATATCGCCTTTGGCAAAATGATCCAGGTTATCTTTCAGGGTCTTGCCGCCCGGCGCTTCAATCAACAAGCCGGAAACAGGTTTTGTTTCACCTTCCGGCAAATCAAAATCCTGTAGAAAGGCTGGCTCCTTAGAATTAATCAGCTCAAAAGCTTCAGCCACACTGGAAAATGCCGCCTTTACATCAGTTGCTTCCGGCGTTTTTTCCCAGCAACCAAACCAGTCTTCTTCATCTTCCGGTGCAAAGGTGGTTTGCAACAAACCAATTAGGAACTGGTATAGCGCTCCCTGAAAGTCAGGTCGCGGCGCAGAAAGCTCAATGACAGGGTTTTCTGTTTCCGTTATTTGCCAGGGGGCAATGACATCCCGGGTGCCATCTTCCCGAATCACAGTGATCCAGGGGTCATTAATTAGGTTCATGTCCAGGGTTCCTTTCCAGATCCCAGCCGCCAACTGGCTGGTACAAGTGTTTGGTTTCAGCCACCAGCGGTAAAACTTCAACCCACTTGAGACTGTTATTTTGAGATTTAAGTAGCTCGGCCTTTTCCTGCCAGCCACTAGGAATCAATGCTTCAGCCTTCCGCCATTCCTGTTCTGGTAAACTGATCTGGCTGAGCGGCCAGCGATGAGCCTGATTATCGCTGTCGGCCCAAGGCTCCAACTCCCCGTTGGCACCTGGTTTCACGAGCACGACGGTAGTCGTTTCTGTTTCATTCAGACGGGTGGGAATGCGAACATCCTCGCTCCAGGCATTTTGTTTGGCGCTGCCCAGTGTGTAGCCTTTGCCCAGATCGAGACAGTTGAAATTCCCCATACTACGGCGTACATTGTTTTTGGCATCCGCCTCCCAAGAGAGCTGCTCTAATACTTCAGGAATAAGCTCTTGTGCATCAGCACTATAAACACCTTCAATCAAATGGCGCGCATCTTCCGGCATAGAAAAACACTGATTTTCCAACAGGACTTTTGCTGTCAGCCAAAGCTGACCCGGATTACCATAAACCGCCTGAGTGCCCGGCAATAATTCCCGTAGCCAATTATCACTGACCACCTTGGTCGGATCTGGAGACAATATGTACAATACAGGTTCAGAACGATGATCCTTATCACCTGTTACCTTCCCGTCATTGTCGCGAATATGCCGCTGAAGTCGTCCTGCTCGCTGAATGATCAGGTCAATCGGTGCCAGATCAGAAATCATGACATCAAAGTCCAGATCCAGACTCTGCTCTACCACCTGAGTCGCAATCAGCACCCGCCCTGCCCGTTCGGCTCCGACTGACCTTTTACCAAATCGTGCAAGCACATCGGTTTCAATATGTTGCCGGTCAATCATGGCAAAGCGGCTATGAAACAGGCTTAGTTTGTTATCTTGTATCGATCCGTCATGTTGTAGCTGCTGATATGCATTTCTAGCATCCTTGACGGTGTTGCGTATCCAGCAAACAGACAGCCCAGCCGCTGAAAGTTGTCTAATCAGGTTCAATGCATCCGACGGAGAGTCCAGCCGTTTGACCGTCACCGTGCGTTTAACACTAGACCTTGTTTCAATCGGCTCTTCTCCGAGCAAGGAATCGTTGCAAAATGTCACCAAGGGATAGTTCTCATGATCCTGAAGTGCCGGAGACTCAAAGCCCCTACCGTTGATATAAGCACTTAGAAGATCAGCGCGAAATTGTTGAGGTAATGTCGCCGAAAGCAAAATCGCACTCCCCCCCTGAGCTGCATGGGCCTGAAGTAGACAGGCAAGTAGCTGCCGCATATAAGGATCATAAGCATGAACTTCATCAACCAATAACACTTTGTTATTCAGTCCCAATATTCTCAAAGACTGATGTCGTGCCGGTAAAACCGCCAGCAGCGCCTGATCAATGGTTCCAACGCCGACATCGGCCAACAACGCTTTCTTGCGACTGTCTGCCAGCCACTGGTTGCAGTAAGCACTGGCTGAGCGATCATCCGATTGATAACTTTTATCCTGCGCCTGTTGGCCCAATTCAATTGACGCCTGAAAAGCGTCTGATAATTTGCTGGCTCCATGCGCTAAAACCAGTGAAGGCTTATGCTTTCCCTGAAACAGGGTTTGATAACTCTTAGCAAGTCGCTCATACATACCATTAGCCGTTGCCATAGTAGGCAATCCCACATACAGGCCATCCGCAAGTCCAGCCCCCATCAACCGGTGCGTCAACACCATGGCTGCTTCTGTTTTTCCTGCTCCGGTAACATCTTCAAGGATGAACAGGTGAGGGCTGTCATTGATTTCTATTGTCTGAGCAAACATCTGAAGCGGGGTCGGCTGTTGAATGAAATCAAACTGCTGAGTGATGGATGTGAATGGATTAACAGTTCTGGGCTGAAAAGCTGCTTTGCGAAGAACAGATCTGGCAGCGGGTAGTGCTTTTTTGTCCCAGTAATCAGTCAGGGGGATTTTATCCGAGTGGTAATGAAAAATACTTTGATCGGAGCCCAGCCAGTCAGCCAGTACAGCAATACCTGCCAGTTGCCAAGACACACGAGAGAACGCACTTTTATCAATAGCAGAAAGGGGAGATAAATCAGGTAGCCAACGATCGGAAATAGTACGAACATACGCTTCTGCGGCAGGAATATCTTCTTTCTGATTCAAGCATGGTCTAACAGTAGGGATATCTTTACGAGGCGGCTTACCATGATGGCCACAAACAATTTCCAACCAAGGACTTAGTTTTCGTTGCAGCTTTTTATCTGGAAAAAGGTCAGGCAGTGTTTTGAGCAGTTCTTTTTGCCATAAAGCAAAACCCAGCGAATCATGACGATAGTCATATTTTCGCGAGAGCTCAAAGGGTACGAGTTCATCAGACAGATTGGGTACAAGATTTTGGAACCCACGACAGAATTTACCTATATCATGGATCATCAGACAATAGCTAAAGCATGACCTTAGCCATTTGGCATCTACATCAAGCTGTTTTGCTAACTTACGACAGAGTGGCTTTTCAGGGTCAAGTAGCAACCAGCCTACTGCCGCCACATCCAGACAATGATACGGCAAAAGATGGTAACTGCCAGAATTAGCCTTTCCCCAGTATGCATAGAATGCTTCCATTTTCATCTGAAACCACACTGTATCGCAACAACGGTTTCACACTATGCCATATACAACATTTTAAAAAGAGCATTTTAATCTTTAATTTTCCCCATTACTTTCCTTTTCTTATAAGTAAAGCATTCAACCAATGATCACCCCGTTCTGGTCGCACATCATTGGTCACCCAGCACAACTCAAGCTTCAACATTTCCAGAGGTTTCAGCAATTTCACCAGCCCTTCTTCAGTAAGATCAGTAAAATACCTGCCATCCTTTATTCTGTGTCCTTCCCCATATTTGAAAGAAACATACCAGACCCCGCCTTCAACAAGAACTCTGCCAAATTTAGCCATAATGTCAGGTAGCTCATTCTCAGGAACATGCAAAAGAGACGCACAGGTCCAGATCCCATCATAAGACACCTTTTCATCCAGCTGATCAAAACGCATACAACGCACATCAAGTCCTGTTAGCCTTTTTGCTTGATTAACCAGCGCCTGTGAAGCATCAAAAGCCGATACACTGTATCCCATCTCGGCAAATGCTTTACTGTCTCTTCCCGAGCCACAACCGGCATCGAGAACATGGCCACCAGCTGGCAGATATTTTACAAATCGCTCATACAAATGAACCATATCCACATCAACAGTTTCAGCATAAAAGTGATCTGCATGGGTGTTATAGAAATCGATAGTCATGGTTTCTTTTGATTGTTCAGAACAGTAATCAGCTTACGGTAAAACGGGTCGGTCGCAGGGTTATAACCACTGCTACCTCCCCAGTAGTTAGTACCCAAAACTGTTTTTACATTGTCATAGTGACGAGCCAGAGCACTAGCCCGATTGACTTTGGTTTTACCAAGTGCTGAGGCTATTTTATGTTTCCAAGGATGATTACTACCCATAATATTTTCATTACGGGCAATCAGTTTTTCAATAAAGTGTGGACCTACCAACTTGTCCGATTTCAGTAAATTGCAATCACTGTGACTTAAAACCAGATTCCAGACATCATCATGCATAATAACCTGCCTTGGCAGGATGTGGTCTACATGTATGTCACCAGCGGGCATTGGTTCACCACAGTAAAAGCAGGTATTACCCTGGTAACCTGCCAGAAACGGGATGTTACTGGTCAATGGACGGCGTTCATATCCGTCTTTCAGGTAAATTTCACGGATGTCATTTGCCAGATAAAACTGGCTCTGATTAATAGAAAAGGCTCCTTCCAACAGGCTCCAGCGGGCAACAACTTCTGCATCCAGCTCTTCTACCAGCTCTGCACTGAAACCCAGTAGCTCATCCTTTAGTTCCAGCCTTTTGCCGGGTTGGGCATCATAGAAGAACCCGCTGACAATTCGTTTGTCCATTCCAATAGTTTGGAACCGGGGGATTACGTCTCCAAAAGCATCACGCCCCACTTTTTCAACCGCTTCAGTATAAGAAATTGGCTCTTAATGGATTCCGGGGGGTTACCCCAGCAGCAAGCCAAGCAACCCTGAAATAGCTGCTTTTCCCCTACGTTTGATGTTATGGATGCATTCAAAAAATCCCAAGTATAGTGGCAGCTTATCCTGTGAAATTCCACGGTGAGGGCGCAACCAGGATCGCAGCAACGACCAGAAGCCCTCCATCGTATTCACATGCACCTCGTGAAAACCATCACCATCTTCATCCCGGGCATACTCCCCAGCGCCATGACAGACAGATTTACGATCATAACCCCATTGCTCAAGCCTGTCGTAAATGCTGTATTCATCAGTATAAATCAGCGTTCCCGGCGCTATGAATTCTGTAATCAGGGGCTTGATTGTTACCTGCTTGACATTAGGCAGCATACGGATCACAACCTGCCCACCCCGCTGGATCATGCCAAAGATCGGAGGCTTTTCTTTCTCCAGAGTACCGCGACCACGAGCACCTCTCAAACGGTTACGGCGGGCTGTCCGCCCTTTTTTTTCACCGCTTCAGGCTGGCCTTTATGCCCCGATACAACGTAAACCTCGTCACATTCAACCTTGCCGTCCAGAACGGTGACCGGGCGTTTGTTGCAGACACTTGTCCTGAGTTGCTGTGTCATCTTTTGCACATCGCTTTTGTTCAGGTCAAGTTCAAGTGCAATCTGTCTGTTCGACTGATTGAGTGACATCAGGTACAAGCAGTGTATCCAGATTTTTAAAGGCTGGTGATGCCCTGAAAACACCGATAAAGTCAGATCATCAAAGCGACGCCGACAACACTTGCACCAGTAACGCTGTCGCTCCGGCTGAGTGTCATCTTTACCTTGTCGGGTAATATCAGGGCTTTGACAGCGAGGACAAACGACACCATCCGGCCAGCGCATTTGCCTGACTTGTTCGTAACATTTGGCGTTATCGAGGAGATCATGAAACTTCATCATACCGCTGTTTTACACTAATGTGGACGTTAGTTTCAACCGCAGTTACCTCAACACCCCGGAATCCATTAAGAGCCAAGAAATTTTCCCCGTCTGCAGTTCCTGTACGATCCTTTCCATAACGGTCCGGCGGGTTGGGTTGCCCTGTTGAGGCATGCTACTGCGGCTTATCCTTTCTATGTACTGATCCAGATACGCTTGGGAAAGTTCGCTCCAGGATACCTGCTGCTTACCCTGCCTGGCAAAATCCAACAGTGTTCTTGCCAGCCCCATTTTGTAAGTTGCGGCATTTAGCCCGAAAAGGATAATCCCCTTCCAAAAATCTGAATTATCGAAGCGGTTTTGCATATATCCATACACCCAAGCGCAAAATAATGCGAAAGGGAACATCATAACAGACACCACTTAATATTTTCCCCAGCATAAGCTGGACTGGGATTTGATGCTCTAACAAATCAAGATTTTCTCTTATTTTCCGTTATACAAGGTGAGGCTTCAAAAACACGGGATGATAATTTTGAAGAGCAATATGCATCTTATAAAAACGGCACTTGAATATCGCCATATTAATGAGCTTGAAGTTGTACCAGCCGGGCTCCGAGGAATTTATGCCCTTTATAACAAAAAAGGCAAATCCTTTAATGTTATATACATTGGAAAATCGGGCAAAGAAACTGCCGGAATCATTAGGAAAAGATTGCATAGTCACAAACGGAACCGGCCTGGAGAATGGACACATTTCTCTTATTATGAGGTTTGGGACAATATCAGTGATTCTGAACTTCTTGAGCTTGAAGGACTTTTCCGCCAGCTTTACCAGTTTGACCTGCGAGCCAATATGTTCAACAAACAACAGACTTACAAACCCCTGGTAAAAGTTCGTAAGGAAACTGAAACAGCCCTTGGGCTACAGCGAGTCACCAAAAAATCGCTGGGGATTTAAACCCCGAGCCTTACTTTTATACTTCAGCATCATACTGCTCCAGATCTGGAGCAGCTCCCTTAATACCTCCACCTTCAACAAAAACTTTTTGACCAAGGCTGCCAAGGCTGCCCTTGACTGTAATAACAGAGCCATCACGTAGCTCTGCCTGACTGGTTCCATTCCCATTATTGGCAATGATGGTAACGACAGTCCTTTTCCCTTCCGGTATCAACGACTTAAATTGCTGCCAGATATTGGTAGTCGCCATTAATACTCTCCCCATGATTATTGACCCAAAGTAAATAGTCATCCGGTGCGGATACCATCCCCTGAAAATAACAGTCACTCTCCATACAAAAACACCTCAACTCCAGCCAGATATTGTGCTCTTGATCCAACCTGAGCAGCAGTACTGGGTCTTTTACCTGATGGCCTGCAAGGTCAGAGTGAATATCTTGAGTACGCACTGTCGTTCCCGTGGCAATTTCATTGGCATTCAGCTGCAGCATTGCCCAAGCAGCAGCAAGGCGTCTGGCGGAAGCAGGTACAAGCTGAATAACAAATTTTGATGGTACTGGTTCATCTTCCGCAACACTGCCGTGGACGGAAATCGTATTACACTCAATCTCAAAGCAAGGCTGCTGCTCGCTGGTTCTCTGTTCTTCCTGAGTTGCCATTTTTCACTCCATTAAAAGCTTATCCTGATAGTTATCGGCAACAATGCTACACATCACCAGCCAGATATCTTTTGCTACCATTAAATATGCATCTGCTCTTTTCTTGTTTTTCGGGCAGAAGCAAAAGTCCCGGTTTCTCCTTTGGCCGGGCATTTTATTTTCCATAATGCCTCTCAAGCTCAATCACCTGTGTCACTCTGCCCACTTCAGCCCGAATGCTGGTGGACAAACATAGTCCCTGCCAGTCACCACTGATATCCTGAATCTCCACCAGCTGCCCCGGTTCAATCAGCCCCGGTGCCGTTTGCTTATCAGTCAGCGGAATCTCCAGCGTGGTAATACTCTGGTTGCCACCTTTTGCCAGTTCATTGCGGCCTCGCTCAGTATTCACCTGCGTTTCTGTCAGCCAGTCTTCAAAAATATCCGGTGCCGGTTGATTACCTGCGGTGCCAGCGCGCTTCACATCAACCGCAACACCGGCATGCGTACCCGATACATAAACAGAATTGTATTGTGGCTCAGGGCGCCAGCTGGCACTGAGGGCAATGACCAGGCTTTCTGGCACGATCTTATCCATCGTGGCGCTGCCCCATGCCCACGGGCTTGCCGGATAACGTGGCTGGATATTGAGCACATCGGACTCTTTGGCAGGAATCACGACTGATCCGGCGGTACTGGCCAGCCGGACAATCACTTGCATAGCGGTCTGGTTTTGATAGCTGAATGAACCACCGGGAATAATCCAGTCGGGGGTACTGTAGTCGTTCAGGCTGGGGTAGCTGGCAATAAATCCGGTATTGGTCAGCTCTTCACTGATAGCCTGTTTCGCATTCAGCTCACTGGTGCTGCTCTTGCTTCGCAGCGGAGCATAAGGCGTTGCCAGCAGTTGGGTTCGACTGGTGCCGTAAACGGTATAGCGTTCCTGACCAAAACGACGGTCTCCGGTATACCGCTCGACAATAAACACCCATACCCAGCCGTTAACATTCACTTCAACCTGTTTAACGCCATCCTGATCAGGCTCGACCAGTGCAAGGCTGGTGGCTCCCCAAAGTTCGCCGCTGAAACTCCATGAAAAGCTGTCGATATCCAGCTGGATATTGATATTTCTCAGATCAACCGGTGTTCTGTCGGGTAGTGTGACGATACTGACCGTATTCATAAGCAGATAACTCTCCCTGATATCCGGCTGTGAAGGTTCAGGCTTTTCGGTTAATTCCGGATCTTTCTCACCACCATAGCGCCCTTCATAGTCTTCATCTTTCGCTTTGCTACCAAAGCCCCAAGGCAGGCGGATCACATTATCCTGAGTGCGGTTGCTGGCATAGCGGGTTGATTTACGGTTGTCAGTCGGGACGACTGCAGTATCCGGTGTGGTACTGCCAAAGCTGAACCATGCTGCCGGAGTTGTCGCTGGTGTGTAATGCAGGCCAGCAAAGCTGAAGTTCAGCGGAGGCTGGTTCATGTAGCCACTGAAGTAATCAGGCTTGCTGGCATACAGATTTACCCTGAAGAATCGACCGGTGTTGGTTATGTCAGTGGCGGGCGGGTGGTTCCACTCTGCTACGTTGTGGTCATCTTTCACCGGTAGCCTGGTAAGCCATACATCCCCTGACTGGTAATCTTTGGCCGGTGGTTGGTCCCAACCGGTAAACTTTTGCTGCTCAGTAGCATTGCCCTGACCATGACTAAAACCGACGCGGCTATCGCTTTTCGTCACCTGATTCCAGAAAAGCCCCAGCCATGCCGCTTCCAGCACTTTGCCATCGTGACTACTTTGAGAACGGCAGGCCTGAACAATACGCGACGCATCATATGCGCTACTGCATTCTGTTTGTGATGAGGCGCCAGTGTCCCATGGAGCCGAAGTGCTTATCAGGAGGCCGGGAGGAGGGGCATAGAAAACCAGCGGTTTACCATCCAGCGAGAAGTCTGCGACTTGCAGGTTGCGAACATAAGGCGTGCCAGTCAGCTGGAAATTTACCTGTTCAGGAATGGCATAGCTCATACGGTATCTGGCATAACCGGTCCATGGCATAACGGCCTGAAAAACGGCAGCGCTCGCAGAGTGACATCGTCCACTGTGCGGGTGTGATTGGTGCCGCTATCAATCCACCACTCGGGTTCTGTTACCGGCAGAGTGCCTGCCTGTTCCACCCGGTAAACAAAACCATTCGGTATGGTGGGGTGGATGCGGGTGCCGACAGCCACAAACTGATCAGCTGGATACTCGAGCCCATAGTCATCCATGCAGATAATGAAGCTCTCACCACCGAAGGTTTCCACGTCCAGTTGGTAATCGCCGGTTTCACTGTCACTGGTGACATGCCCTGAAACAATCCAGCCATCGTCTTTCTTTTCAATGGCGACGACTTTTCGGGAAGCCGGCACCTGCAGATTATCTTCGACCCGGGTAACGGTTCCGGAGAATCGCGCGGGTGATCCGGGTTCTTCGACAGTACCACCGCTTGATCCGGCATTCGGCAGTGCAGTAATTAAATCTGCAAGAACGTAAGGCCCACAGGCGACACTGCTGCCTGTTGACCGAAGATCAACCAACACAGCGGTCAGCAGCTGATCTGTTGCCAGACCAGTGACCCATGTACTTGAGCCGCGTCTGGTCAGCAGGCGGGTTGCCAGATGACCCCGTTTACCGCCATAGAGCGTGATTAAAATTTGCGGGTCTTTATCCCGGATCGGAAACGCTAAATCGACCGCACCATCTCCCCCCCACGGTGGAATCAGGCTGGCAACAGGCGATGAGATCAAAACGTCATCCATGCCAGTTCTCCAGTTCCACTAATACGTTACCGGCGCGAATGTTGCCCTCCCATAAGCCGTAATTGGGTTTCACGACCAGTGCCTTCTTGCCTTGAATGGTGACGATATCACCCTGCACAGCGGGGTTGCCGTCATCGTTCAGTGGTATGTTCGCGGGTATCAACAGGCCGGGATAGTAGCCAATTAGCAGGTCATCTGCGCCAAGCCAGAAACGTCCGGCGATTATGTGCCCGCTTTGACTGGCCAGTTGCTTGTCGTAGGTGAACGGGAACGTCGGAAAGTTATACATTTCAGTCACAATGCGAGTACCATCCGGCGCGGTGTCGCTGTAGGTGTAACGATAATACTGATAGTGATACAGGATGCCGCGCTGGTTGCCGCTTTTAACAACATAGCCGGATGATGTACCTGTACCGAAAGCAGTAATGATACCGTCGAAGCCTTGCTCGAACGGATTAAGAGTCAGTGGACCGATATACCAGAAGGCGTCGTCTGAACCCGTCAGCTTTACCTGCAGGTAGAAGCCCTCCCCGTCGGCTATCAACCACCAGTTCTTGCACAGGCCACCGCCCCTGAAACCGAATTTTCCCTGTTTACCTGCTCCAGTACCGGTGTTGGCATCGGTCATGGTGCGATAGCTGATCACATGCCAATGCTGATAAGAGCCGTTCGTTGCGCCATCGCGGGAAAAACGGAAGTAATGACCGGCACTATTTTGCAACACAAATACTTCGTTAGCAGCATCTTCAAAGGCTACTGCCCAGCCAGTACCATGTTTCTCATCATCACCGGTGCCATAACCGTTCACCAGACAGTTCACAAAAATAGGTTTAACGGTGGCATAGCTGTCATCGTCATCGGGCAAGCCGGGGCTACCGACGTCATCACTTTTGTATAAGGTTGGCATCAGTCAGCATCCCCCCGAATCTGCAGGGTAAACCTGTCGTTAGATTCTGTTCCTTGTCCTGCCAGTACAGTCCGGCAAATCCATACCGGTGCCAGACAGCCATCGGTGTTGAAACGGATCACGTTACCGGCAACCCAACCGGTTCCCCAGCCCGCGGCATAGATGGTGAAGTACGGCGCACCGTTCTCCGGGTTGATGGGGGCGACATCTTCCGAAATGTTCCCGATGGCAATGATGCCCAGCTTTTCTTCGACCACCTGAAAGTTACTGGTGCTGGTAAAGACCAGCGCCCACTTGCCCTGAATGGTGCCTTTGTTGGTCACTTCCAGCGGATAGTTGATGGTGTTGTATTGCGCCGTGGTGTTGTCGCCTGTGCGTTCACCTGTCCAGTTGGGTGCGCCATTGCTCCAGACTTTCTGGGTGAAGAAATGATGCACTCGCGCTTGCAGATCGCCATAGACGACGGCACTGCTAACGGTGGTTTCACCGGCAGGTAAATCCCACGGCATGGGTGCAATGATTGCCAGCTCGCCATTGATTCTGGCATCGCTGACTACGGTCATATGCTCGACGCGATCTTTGATGGTGAAAGGTGCCACCAGTGGATTGCCTTCGCTGTCATTCAGTGTCAGCGGATCAGCCAGTGTAATGCTGCCTTGGGTTCTGTCAGTGGTGTACTGGTCGGAGGCCAGCAGCTTGCCGTTGCTGTCTTCCAGTGTAATCTCCGCCTGATGGTCACGGGTCAGCTGGATAGTTTCTCCGGCCAGCGGCGTTGCCACTGCAGTGCTCCTGGTATGGCTGACCACCACAATGTCGCCGGGGCGATAGACAGGCACTTTGCCATCGGCTGGCAGTCGAACCGGGTCGAGGCCTATCAGTTCAGCATCCAGCGGCAGACTGGTTTCGACGATGGCGTTGTAACGGATACTCTGGGGAATGACATAAATCGGCTCGCTATCCGGAGAGCTGCCATCAGTGAATTGCACTTCACACCAGCCGGTGGTGGTATCGATCTTGCCCTGCACTTCACTGGTATTCAGTGCGCCATTCACGTCAGCGGTTGCAGTAATGATCTCAGCGTTATCTGCGCGCATGGCGGTTAGTTGCAAACTGCCGGGGCGAACCGGCGCGCCTGGTGTGCGGAAGGCGACAGCTTCCACCTGAATCCCCGCACTGACAGTCGCTGCCGCTTCTATCGTGGCGCTGACCAGAGAGCCGGTCGGATAGCTGGCCAATGTTGCAATGCCACCACTGTAGTCGATGGTGCCGACCTGAATACCTGCATTGGTCTGGGTGCTGATTTCCTTATACAGTTTGCCGTCCCGGTCAAAGTAGCGATCACCTGCCCATGTGAAAATCAGGCTACCGGGTAACAGCGGATCACTGACCAGTGGTAACAGGTCAATCGTCAGTTCTGGCTGGGTGAGGGTTTCACTGTTCGGCGTATGGCTGAGGCTGTTGTGCTGGGCTTTGCTGGTGACGGTGTTGCCGGGGAATACTTCTGTTCGGGTTGAAGTCGTTTGATGTACATCGTATGTGAAACCATTGTTGTTTACACGTGCAGCAAACTCAGCAAAGTTGTAATTTTCGACGGCCTGAATGGTGAAAGCACCGGTTGCGTAATCAATGCTGCCCGACACACCACGCCAGTTTCCACTGCCGTCATCGTTGTAGTTTTTATTGTGCAGTAGTGTGTTTGTATAGGTTTCATAAGCTGTATAGTAAGCATGGTTCCAGATTTGCCGGTCACGTTCCACGGCAAACTGAAGCTGTACTGATCCGGGTAACAGTGGTGCACCGGCAATGGTGCCAGACATCAGCCCGCCGCCGTCCACGGTCACATCAACAGTGCCGCCTGCCACGGTGCCTTCTTCATAATCGATCTGAATTTCAGTGTCTGAATCTGGCAGGAAGTCGAGCACCAGACTGAGTTCACCTACTGCATAGTGAATGCTGCCTGATCCATCGCCGGATAACAGACCATTGCTTTGGTCAGTGACTGTTCGGTTGTTTCCACTGCTGACATAGCTGATGGTGACACTACCCGGTTTGATGCCGGGTTTCTCAGTGATGTGCCGGAAGCTGATCTGTTCGACAGGTGCATTACCGGTTCGCAGCGTCACTTCGGCATCGCTCTGCGCGACATAGCTGTAGACCAACGCACTGTCCGGGTCGGGCATGGCATCCAGTGTGACCGCCACTGAACCGGTGCTGAAATCGATGGTGCCAGAACCAGAGCCCGTCATCTGACCGTTGCCGGGATCGCTGATGTCCTGCCACTTACCCAATGCAATAAAACTGACCACTAAAGTGCCTGGGCGAGGTTTGGCTTCTGCCAGATTCAGTGTGTAGTTGAAGCCACGGTTCTGGCCGGAGATTTCAATGGTGCCACTGATCGCGGATCCGGTGACGGACGTCGCCGGTCGATAGCGGGCACTGGCAGTTGCGGTGGTGTAATCGCTGGTACGCCAGACATTGATTTCACCGGACTCATAATCGATGGTCAGTTCGCTGTAATAGTTGAAGCCACTGTTATGGATGAAGTGTCCCTTGCCATCATCCACATAGGTACCGTTCTCCAGCGTGATCTGAACCGTGCCGGGTTTGGCTCCTGTCTGCAAAAATGACCGGCTCTGGTTGCCACTGATATGGACAAACTCGCAGCTGACTGTGCGGCTGCTGGCTGCTGTGGCGACCATCGTCTGGGCCGTGTAACCACCACGCTGATCCAGCAGCGGACTCTCCACTCTGGCACTGGGTACCAAGGGCGCATAGACACTTTCAACCTGCAGTGTCAGGTCGCCCTGGATCACCGCGGCTGCCAGTGGCTGGATGCCATAGTAACGAGAAGCATCAGCAATCTGGGTGCTGTTGACCCGGCTCTTGGGTTCTGTGGTACTGGACGGCGTTGGCTGACCACCGGGAAAGGTAAACGCCAGCGGTGTGCTGATCTCCATATCCAGTCGCCGCCGGGTGAACTCAATAAACGAACCCTGACCGATTTCATAGGTGTATGGCTCGATACGGTGATCGACTGCCGTTAGCCGCACAAACTGTTCGTTGCCGGTGTCCGGATCACTCAGCCGGTAGACTTCACCGATCTCTGGCATCGGGTGATCTTCGCGCTGGATACCTGCCAGGCTGCGCTGACCGACCAGCTGGCTGCCCAACAATTCAAACCGGGCAGCAGTGCCGGATACCACATAAGACTCGATGCGGTTGCGGGCGCTGATCCGTTCATCGGTCTGGTCATCGGTATTGAACAGCAGCACACTGACGTTCGGGTCGGTGGGGGCTTCGGTCAGAATGATATGGCTACCAAGATAGGCATCGTTATTGTCAGTACTGATACCCACAAAGGCTTTCCGCAAAGCTACATCACCCACCGTTCTGTCGATCCGGGAAATATCCTGAAACAGGTTATTGATCGCGCCGTCAGTGACTTCATCACCGGTTACCCGACCTCCGCCGTCATCTTCATCGGTCAGGCGCTGGCTTTCGAATAGTTTTACGTCTTCATTGTTGATGGCCATGGGAAATCCTTTTCTTCAGGCGAAAAAAAAACCGCCATCGTGGCGGTTTTTAAAATTAAGTTAGTATCTATGCATGAGCGACTTTGGGTTTTAGCTGACCTATAGATAAACCTTTTTTCTTGTAGCCGATTGCTTCTTTAAGGGTGAAATTCTTGTCTATCCATTTAGACGCTTCCCTGGCACCTATACCCGCTCTTTTCCATGGAATGATAACATTCGGACTTGAAATACCTTGTTGCATCCATGGCTTCACATCAAAGGGAGTAAAACCATTACGCTGAAAAACATGGGCTGTTGATGCTGAGACGCCAATTGACTTCCACTCAACCCGAGCATTTGGATCTATTCCCCTCCATGGACTCGAGGCACAACCACTAAATATAAGGACGCTTAATAGCATGAAGGTGATGGTAAAAATTTTTTTCATTGAAACCTCTTTTTCTTATTAACCAGATCAAGCGATGTATAACGTAGCAAGACAGAAGCGCATGAATATTGATCTGGTACGTGCCTCTTGCATATACCTGAAACAAATATCTATATCGGTGATGTGACTGATAAAAGCTGAATATGAAGGCTGTATTGAGTCTCATCATTGCAGTATGCAGATGGTAATATTTGCTGAGCTTTAATTGGGCTAATAACCGTGCGATTGAATATGACATCGAATTCACGTTGGTCTTGCATTATTAATAGCATCACGTGGTTAGTGTCATTGCCCATTTTCTGCAGCTCGAGAACGGTGGACCGCTTAACCCAACCAAAGTCATCTCCACCAGACAAGATAATCGGGCGCCCTTGGAGTTTTTTCTGTTCCTGCACCAGCAAAGCACCGGACAGACTCCGCTCAATATTCTGCTCCACCGGATTCCAGTCAAACTCATTCACCCATAACAGATCATCCGGCAGTTCAATATTATCCAGTGTCATCAGACTGACCTCATTCCGGCATTTTTCAGGGCTTCCAGCAATTTGCTTTCATCGCTTCCGTTAATGCCGACACTGACATTGCCACCGGGGTATTCGAGCCGGATTATCTTATCGTGTTGTCGGGGGGAGGATGTCCGTTGGGGACGGGAAGCAGGTTGTTTTTCAGGTCGGGATTCTGGTTGCGTCCTTTGCTGTTTTTCCCGCTGTTGCTGTTGGATTTGTTTCCGCTTCTCACTGTTGATCTGTTTATTCAGGGATAGGGATTGCTGTAAGTTGGTTATGGCATCGCCATCGCCTTTTTGCTGTGCCTGTTTGAGTTGCTGCTGTAATTGCCGCTGACGACTTTCAAATTCCCGTTGTTGAATTTGTTCGGTGTTGCCCTGCAACCTGTCCAGTTCGTTCTGTAATCCTTCCAGTGTGCTGCGGGTACTGTCGCTTAAACTGCGCATACTGGATTCGGCTTGCTCGATAGCACTGTTAAGCCGGTCAAGGTCTTGCTGGTTTAGCAGTTCCATCTGTTGAGTGGCTGCACTGCCGGCACTGGCCATCTGCTGTGCTGAAACAGTGCCTTTTTCAAAGCCTTCTAACAGTTCCTCCAGTGCAATTTTCTGCTCTAAAAACTGTTCTTTGGCATAGGCGGCGTTTTTGCCGGTTTCCAGCATCCAGTTACCGATGCCGGTGGGGTCATAGTCGACGACGCTTCTTAAATGCGTGATTTCTTTATGCACGTCTTTCAGCTTGCTTCGTAACTCTCCCAGTTCACCCTGAGCCTCTTCTGTGTCGATATCTGTCGCGCCCTGCATGGCATGAAAGGCGTTCTCTGCTGACTTACTCATGCTGTTCAGCTGGCTGGTGAGATTGTTATAGAAACCGGCCAGACCACCTGCTTTTTGCATTACGTTCTGTGCACCACCGGCCTGCTTTTCTCCGGCTTTGGCGCCTGCAACGCCTGCTTTTTCAGCAGCTTCCGTTGTTTTTTCTGCGGCTTCGGCGGTTGCTTCGAAGGCTTTTTTTCCGGTTTCGCCTGTCTCCCTGAAGGTTTCCGCCAACTCACTCTGGCTTTGCTTGATGTCGTCAGTAGTCTTCTGGTTCTGTTGACGAATCTGGCTCTGAGTCTTCTGATTCTGCAGACCGAGTTCATTACCGATAGAAGACAGGGCATCGTTGACGTCTTTTACGTCTTCTTTTATCGCGGCGGCAAAACCATCAAACACGGCTTTGGCTGCGTTGCCTGCTTCGCTCAGTTTGGCAGCCAGCTTGTCAGCCCCTACAGCGTCAAACATTCCGGCAAGGCTTTCTGAAATCCTGGCAACAGCGGCGCTGACCAATAACCCCAAACCTTTTATGCCGGCGGTGAACCCGTTAAAAAACAGCGAGGCAGAGCTACCGGTCAGTATGAAGGCGGAACGTAATGAGGCGAGGATATTGCTGACGGTCTGAAAACTTTGCCGAGTGCTTTCTACAAAGTTTTCAAAGGTAATACCGGACAGTGACAGCCGGACTGACTCAGCCATGCTGATAAAACCGTCACTGATCGACTTGGCCAGTGCCTGTAGCCTGCCATTGTTGGCCATTTCATCAAGGGAAGTCCCCAGTTCGGATAACTGCTCCTTGACGTATTCCAGCCATCCCGCCTGTGCAATGGCATCCTTAAACTCTGTCCAGCGGTCAGCCATGTTGGCCATCAAACCGGACAACAGGCTCATGTTTGCAGCAGCAGCTCCGGCACTGCTTTTACCGATTTCTTCAATCAGTAGTTTGATGGTCTCTCTGCCCAACTTGCCGACAGAGGACAGCTTCTGAAGTTCCTGGGTGTTTTTGCCGGTGACCTTTTCCAGTAGTTCCCAGACCGGCACACCCCGTTCCACCAGCTGCAGGATTTCTTCACCTTGCAGCTTCTGCTTTGCCCATGCCTGACCCAGCGCCAGCGACATCCCGTTCAGGCGTTCCATACCACCGCCAAGTTTGGAAGTCTGATCGACGATGGCCTGCAGAGTGCCGTCCATGGGATCAAGGCCGAAGTTCTTTAATGCGGTAAAGGCATCGGCTACCTGTTGCAGTTCCAGTGGCGTGTTTTTGGTGAATTCCTTGATCCACTCAATCGCCCGGTCGCCTTCTTCGATGCTGCCCATAATGGCATTCATCTGAACCCGCAGTCGTTCAAACTGGTCACCGGTTTGTAGCACACTGCTGATGGCACGTTTTATGGCATAAAATCCCAGCGAGGCAGCAATCAGATTACGAAAGCTGGCGGCAAGGTTGCGCACGCCATCAGCGGAATACCGGGCATCGTTACCGGCTTTTCTGAAACCATTGCGCCGCAGTTCAGCGCGAATCTTTTTAGCGGCAGTGGTTACCTTTTCATACGCGGCAGAGGTTTGGTGAAACCGCTGATTCAGTTTTTTCTGCTGCTGACTGAGATTCTTATTGGACAGGCCGTTTTTCTGTAACTCGGTTCGCAGCGCTGCCAGCTTGCGACGGTTCTTCTGATATTCATGGCTGGTTTGCTGGACTGTTCGGCGGGCGGTCTGTAATTGACGTTCCAGTGCCTTTGAGGGTGTGACGGCAGCTTGTTGCGCTTTTGCTAACTGCTCTACTTTGATTTTGGCTTCATTGAAATCCCGCAGGTATTCACGGGTAGCAGTCACCTGACTGCGGAACGACCTGATCAACTTGTCCTGACTCGACAGGCTTTTTAGTTCCGCTTTAAGCTCACTGGCTTTTTTATCCAGCTCACTCAGGGAAGCAGACGACTGACGCACCACTCCCGAAAGCAGGTCTTTCGCCTTTAAGGTCAGCTGGATAGCCGATTGTTTTAATGAAGCCATAAGCAGTTTTTATCCGGTCATCAGGTCCGGGCACATAAAAAAAGAGCCGGGAAAGACCGGCTCAATAGCAACAACGGATTGTCTGATTCGTTTCAAGACGCCAGATCCAGCTGCATAAACTGGCTGAGACCATTGGCGGTAATTTGGGTATCCGCCAGAATATCCAGCTGCAGGGGAATGCTGCCGAAATCGTCAGATATAAAGCCCAGATTCTGTACCGGCGAAAACTTCACCCGATGCACCCGAATGCTGTAAGGCTGTCCTTCCTGAGCATCGTTAAGCCCCTCCATAAACAGGCTGAACTCTTTGCCGGATTCCACCAGCGCCTGAATCACATTGGCTTTTAATGGCGTGTACGACACAGTGATACCGTTGCTGTCGATACCGCTGTCTGCCAGCACCTGAATGCCGCTTTTGGTCAGGGTATAATCGGTACCTTCGGCGAGTGTCTGATCAAGGCTGTCTTTGACTGTTACGGTTTGGCTGGTATCCGGTAGCTTATTGAAAGGTATCAGTTCACCTTCGATACCGTGAGTATCATGGGCTTCATCCGTTACTGCCGTTGTGGTTGTCGCTGTAACGGAAGCCCGCAAAGCCCGGGCAATGTTATCCGGCGTGAAATCATGGGCTGTAATATTGCCGGTGATACCGCTGATCCGGGATACCACATTGCGGACACCGCCACCTCCGAGATAGTTTTTCAGTTCTTTCTTTTCTTCTTCAAAGCTGAAACTGAACTCGCTGATATTGCCCATGGCCATTAGGGGGGCTGATTTGTCGTAGGGTTGAATGTGTACAGTGCCGGCACCGATAAAGCTGCGATCCGTTGTCATAGCCAAGTCCTTTTGGGTAGGTGTTTATATATGCAATACGGTTTCGAGTTGCAGGGTCATGTCAGCGAAGGACAACCGGCTGTTGGCCGCGCCAATATCAAAAGCAGTTTCTCCCAGCTGCTGCTGGCGGACTTCGCGGCAACAGGGATTATCGGATGCCAGCGCCCGGCGCAGGTCATGACACATCCCGAGCAATCGGACAGTGGCGTCGCTGTCAGTATCAGTCACTGCACTGATATTCAGGTTCAGCCGGTAAATCGCCCGCTGGCCACTGCGCCCGATTTCTTCCAGAGAGTCCAGCTGCAGGAGCAAAGCCGGAGTTGCAAGTTCATCACCGGCACCGGAGGCATCGTAGCCCAGCCGGACCGATGCCCCGGCCTCACTGTGATAACCCAGCGCCTGCCGGATGGTTTCCAACCGGATAACCAGTGCCTCCAGTATCCGGACTTCCGGTAACGTGTCGCTCATTCCCTGCCCTCGATATTGAAGGTGTAGTTCAGCTGCTGTGCCAGCAGGATTTCAAACCGCTCCCGCAATTGGGGTTCCAGTTTCCTGACAGCCGCCTGCGCCTGTTCCGAGATGGGTAGCCCGACCTTTTCAACCGGCAGTCCCATCCACATCATGCGACCACTGCGGCGGGAGCGTTGTTTGCGGTGGGTTGATCCCGGTACCCGTCTGAAAACCATCTCATGGTCTGCATTGACTGGATGGAATTTGAAGGTGCCTGGCCATTGCCAGCGTCCGGTGCGAACCCCGTGCTTTGTTTCCACCGGCTTGCCCAGATAATGAGCAGGAATATCATCCAGCCCGATCCAGATCACCAGCCGGTAGCCATCACTTCGACGCTCACCGGGACGCTGCAGACTGACCCTGATCCGCCCCATCTGCTTCAGGCTGGCCTGAGTGATACCGGTCTGCCGGGACAGCACCCGCAACACCTGCCGCTCGGCATAGCGGGACAAACGACGCAGGGTACGGTTCAGTGCGAGGTTCACCTTTTCCGGGGCTGCCGCCAACTCAGCCGTCAATGCTGACAGCGGACCGTCCAGATCAATATCAAGTTGCATGGAGATTCCATTTCATCAGATAGCCATCGTCGTGCAGCCTGCGATCAACCCGCCACTCTCCCTTCCACTCTCCGGTCAGTGCCGTAATAATATCGCCCCGCTTTAATTCCACTGTGCGGGACAGGCTCAGGGTGGTCAGGGACTGCATTGCCATATCCAGGGTGCCGACTGGTTGCAGTGTCTGTTGCAGAATGCCGGTAATGGTGTCAGGCGGGCTATCCGTCCGGACCAGCGTAAAGGGCTGGCCAAACGTCGCCAGCACCTTGTCCGTTAGCGGGCTCAGGTCATCTTGCACTTGATCACCGCCCGCGGCCGCAGGTTGATGGGGAGCGGGTTGGACTGGGTATGAACCAGCACCCCGCGCTCAAAATCCATGACCTTCTGCTTGGCATAGCGCGGCAGGCCGATGGTATTGACGGTTTCCATGAAATCCGCCGGGGCAAACCAGGTACGGAAGATGCCGCTGCCTTCCGGAATCATGTAGGCCTCGTCAGCCCCTACAAAGGGGATACCACTGACCTGACCGCGGTATTCTTCCCAGTTGATATCGCCGTAGACAAAGCCGGTTTTGGGGTCATTGCGCAAGGCGGCACCATCCTGATATCGCTGATAGGTGTCCTTGACATCCTGGTGTCCCACCAGCCCGTCATAAAAGTCCGCGCCGCACAGGGCTCGCAAACCATTATAAGGCTGGGCACCCAACGCATTGTCCACCTTGCGCCGTGCCTTGACGCACTGGATACGCACGTCAGTGGACGCATCGCTGAACTTGAAACTGTGGGTTTGCTGGGTGACACCGAACTCGTGGTACAGGTCATAGATCACGGTGGTGCCGTCGGCATCGAGAATCTGCCCCTTGAGGGCACCCATCCGCAGGTGCTCCAGCGTCACTTCATGATTGGCATTCATCGCCATCAGACGGTTATTGACGACAGTCTGAACCCCCTGTAGCCGGTCTTCGGAACCGAAGGCCCGCACCCCCTGCACTTCATCTGCCAGAATGGAGGCATCATGGGGAATATGGGGAATCACAAAGCTGCGGATCTTGCGTTTCTCGGCAGTTTCCTGAGTACCCGGAGCACCCCGCTGGGCCGTTGGCAGCAGTCGCAGTAGACCGTTCTGACTTTCCACAACCGCTGTCGTTGTGGCAATACCGCTTTCCGTGAACAGACCCAATTCACCCAAACGGCCGGGCTTGTATTCCTGTTCATTAATCGTTGCCGTCATGCTGGTCAGGCTGAAGGCATCGTCATTGAAAATATCGAGCAGGCTCATATTCAAGTCATCCCTGAGAAAATATGGAAGCGTAGTGGCGGGTTAATCGCGGGCGATGATGTTTCGGGTTGCCAGCTGCTGCAGGGCGGTGCTCCGGTCTTCATCGGTCATGCCGTCCGGCCAGACCAGCAGTGAACTCACCACCTCCGCCAGCCGGGCAATGATCACCGCCTCATGGTCAGAGGCATCCGTCGCCTTGCGGTGCAGCAAGACAGCCACTGCCGTTTCGGTTCCGTCACCGGCGGCAGGATCAACAGCGGTATAGACATCCTCTGCCGTCTTGCCCAGTACCGTGCCGGGCTCCAGCATTAAACCGGGCTGGAAACCGGCAACCTCCCGACTGATATTATTGTTGCCTTCGGAGACCAGAAACTCGGCATTGTGCCGCGGTTCGGTTTTCACCGTCATAATAAAGTCCTTTATCAAGTGGGCGTAAGAGACTGAAAAGCGTGGAATTACCGGTTGCGATTCCGGTAAATGGACTGGGTATCGATCAGAGGCTGGGCTTTGCTGTTTTGCTGATCCGGAGACAGGCTGTTGTCGATATTCGCATCCTCTGCCGTCAGCAGGTCAAACAATGCGTTTCTGACAAAGTCCGGACTTTTGTTGGCTGCGATATACGTCTCTGCCCGGTCACCACATCTGGCAGCAGTACACAGCGTTTTGACGGTTTCAAAGTCTGTCAGCCGTTGTTGAACCTGAACCTCTGACATCCCTGCCACCAGAAACTCACGTGTCTTGTCAGGGTAACCGGCATCCTTGCAAAGCCCGGCAATGCGGATCGCCTGCTCATTGTTACCGGTTTTTTGGGATTGTGGTTTTTGCTGTGGCTCTTGTGCAACTTCGGCATTGCCCCAGCCCTTCGGCGCATTGCTGAAACGGGACAGGTCAATACTGGCGGCCAGTTTGATCGGTTCATCAATTTCATCCACCAGCCCGGCTTCCTTTGCTTCTGCCGCTGTGAACCAGGTTTCCTCATCCATAAGGGCTTTCATTTCATCCAGCGTCTTGCCATTGCGGGCAGTATAAGACAGGGCAATGCTATCGGTGACTTTATCCAGCATATCCGCCACTTTGCGCAGCTCTTCGGCATCACCACCGGTCCAGCCATAGGGATTGTGAATCATCAGCAGGGCATTTTCGGCCATGGTGACGGTATCACCTGCCATCGCCACCACCGTGGCAATACTGGCTGCCAGTCCCTCTATAGACACATGGATCTTGGCCTGATGCAGCCGCAGCGCATTGTAAATCGCAATGCCCTCAAACACCGAACCACCCCGGCTGTTAATCCGCACCGTGATTTCAGCAGCATCGATTTCTTTCAGCTGATCTACCAGCCCCTTGGCTGATACACCGTACCAGTCATCAATATCGTCATAGATATACAGCTCGGGCACTTTGCCCGTTTCGTTTTTCAGGGTGTACCACTGCCGGTTATGGGTCATTTCCGTCGTCCCTTTTCTTTTGTGACAGGCTGCCAGGCTCCATAAGCTTTATCCTGGGCATTTGATCTCTTGTTCCCATTTCCCTGAAGCTGGATTTTGAATGGAGACTGAGGTTCTGCCGGGCGTGAGTTACCATATTGAAAACCAACTTTGACACAGCCAGTTTGATGGTTAATTTCAAACCGGATCATGCCCTTATCGGTTTGGGCTGTAAGCTGATAAACGGTATCCATGATCCCCCTCCCCGCTGGCTGCTCATAACTTTGTTTAAACGTAATGGAATAAATAGCGCCTGCCTTCAGGTCACCCGGTGACACACCGAATGAATGTGTCCTGTCGACATGAAAAATAAAAATGCCCTGATAACTGAAAACGTCAAATGCCAGACACCGAACTGAAATCAAAAGCAAAAACAGTGGGGTATATTTCATGGGTGAAATCCGCGCAGCAGCCAGCACAAGGGATTGATTATAGAGAGCGATTTTCTTTTTCGGTTTTTTCCTGATCCGCGCCTGAAGTTTCATTGACACGGGGATCACTGTCATACATCAGTTCATGTTCATCGGAGCGGCGGTTATCCGCCGCAATCTCGGCATCAATCTGCTCACTGTCATAGCCCTGTTCTGACACCACGGCCGAGCGCGATTTAAAGCCGGATCGCACGGCAATTTTCTGGGCCTGCATATCCTGTACCGGGTGCATATACGGCCAGCCGTGGGGAATCCATTTAACCCGCCGGAAAGTTCGTTCCTGCTCGTGATAACCGGGGACGGATACCGCACCGGACAACACGACCAGATCCAGCCAGCGGTTCCACACCGGTCGGCAGAACTGGAAAATGATCTGGTTATACTGAATCTGCTGGATACGACGGCGGAACTCATTGAGGATCACCCGCAGAGCCCGGTCACTGACACCGCGCATATCGCCGGAAAAAATCTCGAACGGCAGCCCGATACCCGCCGCCACCGACATCAGCTGCTGCCGCATAAAACCGACATAATCACTGCCGGTGCCAGGCGGGTTGTTGAACTCCACCTCCTCTCCCGGTGCCAGCTCCTGCAGGGTGCCCGGCTCCATTGCCACCATGGGCAGACCGTCACCGTCGTACTTCACGGGCTGGCCGGTCAGTGGATCAACGGGGTGCTGTTCCGGTGACGGTTTGGTGATGAAACCGGTAAACAGGTTGGAGATTTCCTGACGCAACAGGGTGGCATCATCAAACTTGTCCAGGTGAAACATCCGCAACAGCACCTGGCTGAGCAGTGGCTGCCCCCGCAATTGTCCCGGCCTGAGCGGTTCATAGATGTGCAGCACCTGGTCGGCCGGTATCCGGTGCAGGTTCATCGAGTCAAAGGTAAACTCACCCGGATGTTCCCGGTGCATCCAGTAAGCCACCCGCTTGCCGAATTTATTGAACTCGATGCCGGACTTGATCGGGTGACCGTTCTTCAGGGTATGGCTGTACGACAGCGGGACATACTCAGCTTCCAGTACCTGTAACTGCAGGGGTACCGTCAGGCCATCAGCCGGTTTGCGGGGACGCAGCCGGACAAAACACTCTCCTGCTTCCAGCATGGCCCGGGTGACCAGTGATTGCTGCCCGTAAAAATCCAGTCGGCCATCGGCATCGGTTTCAGCAACCCAGTCCTGAAACAGCAGCTGGACCTGATCACGCAGGGCATCATCGGCAATCAGCGACTTCGGTGTGATACCGCGCCCGATAATATTGGCCACCAGCTTGTGCAGACCCGATGATGCCCAGGGATCATTGCGGATCGCCGCCCGGGATCGGTTGATCAGCCTGCCAAGGTCTGCACTCAGTACCCGGTTCGGTCCACCGGCTGGCGCATACCAGCTCTGTGACCGGCGTCCGGTACCCGCGGCGGTATACGCCTGATTTACGGTTTTGCGCCCGAACAGTCCGGCAATCTTTTGTCCCAGCCCCATCACTCAGATCCCCCGGGTAGAATAGATGCCGTACTGCCGGGGTCGTTTCTGCTGCTTTGACAGCTCCCGCTCAATGGCCTGTAGCCGCCGTTCCATTTCGCCGTAACTGGCATACTCCACCCGTCGTCCTTCAAACTCGACCGTGCGGGTATCACGCAGCAGCACCGCCCGTTTCAGGGCTTCATATTCAGCAAGGGTAATCATTATTAATGGCTATCCGTGAGGTATTGGCTTCGGTGGGTGCGGCGCTGTGGCCGGGTATCATCAGATACGATGTCAGCGTCAGGTTTGGGCTCGCGTTGCTGTGCCAGAAGATCCAGGTTCAGACCCTTGTGCTGCTGCAGAATCCGGATGGCCGCCAGTGAGTAGACCCGGCAATCCAGAGCTTCGTTACGGCGCTTCTTGGCATCCCAGATAAAACAGGGGACACCGTTACGGTATTTCCTGAGTTTTTCCTCTGCTGTCGCCTGCCGGAAATAGTCTTCATCAAAACAGTCCTTCACCGGCCAGTGACAATAGCCCGGTCCCGGCTCCATAATTCTGAAGCGCTGATACACCAGTTCCTTGGCGGTATCGGTACCCACCAGTGTCAGGTACACGCCTTTCTTGTTGCGGGTCTTGGGAAAGGTGGCAATCGGCTTGCCGGACTGGGAAGCCCCCTTGATCGGAATCGCCCAGTCAGTGCCCCGTTTGCGGCAGAAGGCATAGACCTCATCGGTAAAGTGACCGCCCGAATCCATACAGAGCTGGGCAATATTCATCAGCACCCCGTCTTCGCGCCGGTAGGGACGACCCAGCATTTCCCCCAGTGCCTGCCAGATCTCACCGCGGGACAGATCGCCATACAGCCGGATATAGTCAATCGACCAGCTTTCCTCTCCCGCGCCCCAGCCGGTGACTTCAAACTCGATGCGGTCATCCTGCACATCCATACCACAGGTCAGCACAATCGCATCCCAGGGGACCTCCGCCCGGTAATGTTCACGGCGGTGGTAGAGTAATTCATGCTCGACCGTTTCCCCCTTCTCCTGCCAGGTCTCGCCCAGTACTGTATTAGTCCAGCCCTTGAGCAGCAGCGCATCGTCTTTGGCTTCCAGAAAATCTTCTACTGCATTCGCCCAGCTGTACCAGCCATTGGGACTGTATAAGGAACTCAGGTGATAGCCACGGACTTTAGCGCTGGCCTCCGGGTTCTGCGCCACCCACTGACCACTGCCGAGCAGCCGGGGTTTGTCCTGCTCCCGGTGCCGGTAACCACACTGGCCGCATTCAAAGCAGGCGGTTTCGGGATTACCGTCGTCAAAGCGGATCTGCGGCCAGACAATCGGCTGCATGAAATCACACTGGATACACGGCACCTGATATTGGCGCTGGTCACTGTCCTCATAAGCCGATTCAATCTTGCTCATCCCGGCGATATTGGGCGTGGACACCATCAGGATCTTGCGGTTGCTGGAAAACGTCGCCGTCCGCTTGATCGCCAGATTCAATGGACTGCCCTCGCCTTCCACATCATCATCGTAAGCGTCGATCTCATCCATAAACAGGAACCGGGCAGGCATTGAGCGCAGTCCGGCAGCTGAGTTAGCTCCACAGATAATCAGCACCCCGTTGGGAAATTCCTTCACCAGCTGGGTATTGCCGGAATCCCGGCTGCGGGCGTTTTTCACCTTGTCCTGCAGCACCGGCATTTCTTCAATCATCGGCGCAATGCGTTGCTTGGATGTTCGCTTGGCCATATCCAGTGTCGGCAGCACATACATCATGGGACCGGGCGTATGGTCAATGACATAGCCCAGCCAGTTATTGCCACACTCCGTACCACCCACTTGGGCGCCTTTCATGAATACCACTTTCTCGACATCGGATGTCGGAGACAGAACGTCCATGATCTCCTGCAGATAAGGTGTTCGCGCCGTACGCCAGCGACCGGCTTCCTTGGCGGCTTTCATAGGCAGTACCCGATGCTTATCAGCCCATTCAGATACTGTCAGGCGGGTGTCGGGTTTGAGACCGGCAAAGAACCCGTCGATGTAGGGAGATGTAGTTTGCAAAAGTTTCAGTGGAAATAAACAGTAATCACGGCGATGGCAGGGACATACAGAAAGGCCCAGCAAACCGACAGGCAACAAACACACAGCGATATTCTTTGTACCCTATCTGCGGGATCAACCGGTGTTACAGCAAAACAGTGATATGCTGTCATATCAATCCTGACATCAGCCCGACATTCCGGGCAATTCGGCGTAATCAGAAGCCAGCGTTGAATACAGTGGCGATGAAAACAGTGACCGCAATTAAGCATTTTTATAGATCCGGGCAGCATTGATTCCATACAGATTGAACACTCCTGCGCCCACACCGACCGGAACAAGTTCAGGGATAAAAACAGCAGAAAGACACACCTTGTTTTTATGATCATTTTAAAAACACTGGCAGGTAAGCCAAACCAATATAGAGTCTGTCACAACTCGCATAACCGATTCAGAATCACCTCGATTTCATCGGTTAGCAGGCTGCGGATTTTTGACGGATCTTCTTCTGCTGCCAACACATCGGCCATTCGTGCCGGAATCGCAAACAGTTCACTGCGAATCATACGACCGGTTCTGAAGGCATCATTCCGAACCTTGTCGGCGTCTGTCAGTTGCCCGGCTTTCTGCTCATATTCCAGCTTGGCAAGTTTGGCTCTGAACGCTTCCCGCATGGTGCGGGCGGTCACAAAATCAACGGCTCCCTGAGTAGAATCCGGTTTGGCCGGTATAACCTCAGCCGGTTGATCTTGCCGTAGTACGGTTGAAGGCTCGGCACTGGATTTAATGGCAGCCAGAGCCTGCCGGGTATCGACCTTACCCTTTTTAAGCCGGATAACGCCCTTCTTTACCAGTTTGCTGACGTAGGGTCTGGACCAGCCCTGCTGCCTGGCAAACTCTGCCTGTGAAATCAAAGCCATTGGGCATCATTATCCGCAACCCGGTGTATCAGCCTCCGTGTAGCAGCAACCACCACAGCAAAAACCTGAAAGCACGACAGAATTGCTGCGGCACAAATAAATAAACACGGAGCCGTATGATGGAAACAACAGAATCAATCGCCTGTTACAACGACCTGTGCCGCAATGCCATTTTTGATCCGGTGTCACGCCGTAAACTGGAAGCAGCCGGTTGCCGCTGCACGTATATGCTGACGTCCGGCATTGAGTCGCAGATCAGAAACAAGGGGGTTATGCTGCTTCAGGTCGCCTTCTTCAAGCGGTTTGATGAAAACAATGATCCCTGGGAAGAACACGACTGTTTTTTCTTTACCCACGAAGGACATGAAATCTGCGTCAAGTTTGACTATTACAACAGTAACCTTGAATGTGGTTCGGAAGATCCGTCGGACCTGAGCAAAACGGTCAGGATTCTGACTGTTATGCTGGCTTCCGAACGCTGATTCAGGACGCCATAGAACCCGTCTGTCGCGTTTCCGGCAGACGGGCGGGTTGTTAACCTGTGTTAACCCTTTGTTAACCCCGTTTTAAGCCCTGTCGCTAGCGAAATTCCGAGCTGCCTCGAACCCGCAACGTGACAAAAGTGCTCAGGGTCCCCGGCGTTTTCCTGTCGCTTTCTTGCCTGCCTTCGCCGGTTTCATTTTGCTGAACCATTGCCGGTACAGCTGATGGGCAATGCTGGCGGTCATCAGTGGCGGCACACTCATCCCGATCAGATAGACCGGCTCCACCTCACCGAAATCATAGTCCTGTGGGTATGAACCAATCTTGCACAGGTCGTCAGTGGAGACAAAGTGACGACAGCTCGCCATCATCGGCGTACTGTTGGCAACAATCGTATTGGGAACATAGTGGTTGTGAAAATAGACGCCGCCAAAGCTGGAGGGCTTCTCGCCGAACCGTTGCTTGATTTGGGCAATGTTGCGGTCGGTCGGTTGCAGGTGGTGCCAGTATTTCTCGTATTCAGTGCCAATCGTAAAGGGTTTGCCGGGTACCGGATTCAGCTCGCCGAAGGTGATCGGCTTCTCACTGAAGGAAAGGTGAAGCGGTGGCAGTTTGAGCTGCCGCTGCCGTGCAATAAAGAATACCCGCTCGCGCTTCTGTGGCAATCCCATGGTGGCACCGTTCAGCAGGAAGACCTGCACCTCGTAACCGGCATTCTTCAGGCTGGCGATGATTTTCCTTGAATAAGTACGGGCATTGCCCTTGACCAGACCGGTGACGTTTTCCAGCAGTGCCACTTTGGGTTGCAGCTTTTTAATCGTCTCGACATAGACAAACACCAGATCATCCAGCCGTTGCAAGGCCTGACCTTCGGTAAACTTCTTGTTCTTGCCCCAGTCTTTTTCCCGCTTGCCGCAGGTAGAGAAGGATGAACAGGGTGGCGAGCCATCAAGCAGATCCAGCTGGTAGAGCTCATCCGGCAGGTCATCACGTTCGTTGAACTTTCTCAGGTCTTCCAGGTAGAAATGTTCGGGATGGTGGTTTTGCCTGTAGACGTTGGCAATACGTTCATCAATCTCCACCCCGCCCAGATGGTGGTAGCCTGCCAGCTTGTAGCCCATGGTCGAGCCGCCACCACAGATAAACGTCCCGAACACTTTACAGCCGTGAGGCTTGATACCCTTGGCCGGATAACCGTCGGCCAGCTTCCATTCGTAACTGAATTTCATCAGGGTTCCAGATCGAGGCTTTTGAGCAGCGATCGTTCCAGGTTGTCGTCGTACTGCCTGAGGGTTGAACGTACGGCTTCGTACTGGTCACCGGTCAGTCTGAATTTCAGCTCCATCGTGTCGGAGAAGTCATCTTCGGACATTTCCTGATTTCTGTTATCGTAGCTGTCACGCTCGAAACCGGTGGTGAGGTTTTCCAGCAGCTTGTCATCAAAACCCAGCAGATCAACATTGAAATCCTCGATCCGCAGTTCATCCAGTTCACTGGCCAGCAGTTCATAATTCCAGCCCGCATTCTGCGCCAGCTGGTTATCGGCAATCACCAGTGCCCGCCGCTGGGTATCCGTCAGGTGACCAAGCACAATGGCCGGCACCTTTTTCATGCCCAGCTGCTGCGCCGCCAGCAAACGACCATGACCTGCCACCAGCACATTGTCAGGACCAATCAGCACTGGGTTCACAAAACCGAACTCGGTAATGGAGCGGGCAATCTGCTCTATCTGTTCAGGCGAATGGGTGCGGGCATTATTGGCATAGGGAATCAGCTCCTGAACGGAGCGGTGCTCAATGGCATCAATCAGTTTATGTCGGGGCATGGCAGTCTATTTTCTGATTTTGTCGGCAACCTTTTCGATACCACGGCTGGCAATATAGCCACCGATACCGAGCTGGACGATGGAAAACAGTTTCAGTTCTACGGCTTCAGACAGATCGGGAGATGCCCACCCCAGCCAGCGACACACCACCAGTGCAGTGAACACCAGCATGACAATGGGACGCCAGCTACGTTGCAACCAGCTTTCGCCCCGGGCTTCAGCGACGATAACCTGCATCCGCTGACCCAGTTCATCCAGCTCTCCCCGCATAGCCATTTCAGCCAGTTCTTGTCGGGCATGCAGGGCGACTTTTTCATCAGGAAGCACCCGGTCAATGATCGTACCGATCAGTGGTATAGCCGCAGTCCAGCTCACAGGATGTCCTCCAGCCATTCAGCCACATCAAAACAGGGGCAGTGTTTTCGGGAATCAAAATCACAATGCCCCTTGACCAGTGCCACCGGATAACGAAACTGCAGTGACTCCACCAGCATCTCCAGGGCAAGCATCTGCTGTTGGGTGAAATTGTTTTCAGGCTGGCCTTTCGAGTCGATACCACCGACCAGACAGATACCCACGCTGTCATGGTTATGACCCCGCACATGAGCACCCCAGCTATCAGACTTACGACCCGGAACCACTTTGCCATCACGCTCAACAATCCAGTGATAGCCGATATCAGACCAGCCCCGTTCATCAACATGCCAGCGACGGATATCCGCAGCCGTACACACCTGGTCTGCACGGGTGGCAGAACAGTGAATCACGATATAGTGGGTATTTTTTCGGGTCAGCATGATTCAGCTTTTGAGGTAATAGCCGACGACGCCCACCAGCGCTGCAACAGCAATCCAGCCAAAGCGTTCGATATGACCGATAATCACACCCCGGGCGCTGCTCTGGTTCTCGACATCACGCATCCGCCGCTCCAGAGCATCAACACTCTGGTCAAGCCGGTTCATACCCGTCGTCTGATGGGTAATCCGTTCTTCGATACGGGCAAGGCGGGAAATCGCATCGCTGAGTTTGTCGAGCTTGGCATCGATTCTGTCGAGTCGGGGAGATAGATCGTCCATGAAGTCAGCCCCGGTGAATTTCAGGCAAAAAAAAGCCTCACGCGGGATTCGGGTGAGGCTTTGGCTAGTATGGGAAAATGTGCCTGATTTTGTAATCAGTAGCAAATTTTTTGAAAGCAACTAATTATCAGAGGTATAAGATTCAATACTTGTTGGGGTGACAATACGGTATAAAAACTTGACGAATGACCACAGTCACTTATGTGGACTCCCCACTGTCAACAACAATGATGGAAGCTTTTAAAGCGCACTTATGTACGCGCTCATACGGGTAGCGAACCCAGGCTTACAGATATTTACGCGGACGGGTGTACTCATCTTGTTAACGAGCGAAAAGCTCATGTGACTGTACTGTATCAACCCGTTTTTTGGCTTACCAGCACTGCAGTTAAACCTGGTTCAACTGATATCACTCAATATCTATTGCTCGATATTCGGTATGTTGAGTAAGCATGGCAAAAGCTGTCCTTACAGTTTTGTTAGCGAGAGCAACCGCAGCACATTTTTTTCCCCTTCTCTCAATCAATGACATTAGCCATTGCTCTTTTTGTGTCAGTGGAGAGCGTCGGCAGAGCTGATGGACAACGGCCATCACTCCAGTGATCAGTAAACTGCGAAGACCGGAATTTTTTGCCCGATGGCTGATCGTTCCCATCCGCGTCTTCCCGCCACTGGAATACTGCACAGGTGTTAAACCGATGCACGCTGCTGCATCTTTGCCACGTTTGAAAGCCCCCAGTTCACCGCACCCTAAGGCGATGTAAAGGTTGATAGCATTGAGAATAACTACCCCTTCGAGCTTTAGAAGCTTCCGGCAATCAGGTAACTCTTTTACTGTATACTCCAAACAGTAGTCATACTCTTCTACCGCAAGACACTGAACCGAATACATCTCACGAGCAGTGTGTAATGCTTTCCTAAACGGCTCAGAGAGGCCATTGGAGGCATCTTCAAGAACAAGAGCCGTAGACGCCAAAAGTTTGGAACCACTCCCAGTGACCTGTAAATTAAATTCCTTAAGCAAACCAAGAAGCTGATTCTTGGTGGCTGTACGCTGTTTAACAGCCAATGCGCGCAATCGCATCATTGATTGAAGCTGCTGCTGAACATCGGTCTTGCCTGAGATGAAATTGATATCAGGTAGTGATGCGGCTTGAACAATTGCGAGAGCATCATTTCGATCGGTTTTTTGGTTTTGCCGCACAACAGACACAAGATAAGATGAAATCAGTTTTGCTTTATGTCCATGATATCTTGCTTGCTGATGCCAGTAATGAGCAGAGGAACATGCTTCAAAAACAACAACCGAAGGAGACTGTGATGCTAAAAAGCACTTGAATTGCGCGGGTGTCATCTCCTGATTGGCAATCATCTTACCATCAATAAACGTGCACGCTTGGATAACCTTTTCGGCTAAGTCGACACCGATAACCTTTGTGATCATAACGAGACTCTCCTCGACGTTAGCAGTCGATATTAGTTCAGGGGTGTGGGGAGTCCAATTATCTTGTTAGATTTTCTTTATCCGAATGTTCTAAGGGCTTGATTACACTCTCTTAACAGTCTTCTCACATTAGCCATGCGGCGTGAACTTCTGCTTTCCTCTTCTAGCCATTCTTTTGCTTGAATTAAATATGAATAAGATGTTTGATCTCTGTATTTTTTCCAATATCTAAGTGCGTGATCAGTATATGTCATAGCATGAAATGTTTTTCTACTGTCAGAGCTATAACAGGTGCTAAGCATCTTCATACTCTCATCTAATGCGTCTTTTACTTCATTGGAATCCGACCTTTTGATATTGGCCTTGAACATAATAATCGCATAAGAGTTTTTGATGGACCAGTTTTTAGAGCCTACTTTAGCTACCGCCTCATCAATGACAGAGAATGCAGGTCCATGGTGACCTCTTCGGCTTAGAAATAGTGCTTTTTGTTGAAGATTAAATGGAGACGGGTGTTTTTTATAAATGACATCATATACACCACAACCATCGTCAATGTCAGAGAAGGCTTTCTCAAACATTCTCGCATCGTAGGCTCGTCTTTTGAATACGTCATAGTTGGGTATACTATCTTTACTTACTTTATTATGAAAGTCTCGTAACATATCACTTAGATTTTTTACTGGCGCTCGCTCCGTCATTACATCAGCGAGCATATTTGATCTAATGTCAAAATAATCTTGATTATTTTCAAGGGTTGTATCTGTGTAGTCTCTTATACTACTACCTAGAGTATCAATTAGTTCATAGATCTCTTGGTATGATTCAAGTCTTCCACTAAAGAATGCAAGTAATACATCCATTGATGCAACACTTCTAGATCTATGCATGTAGCATATAAGCAAGAATAGATCGACAAGTCTAATATCAATTTCCTTCAATTGTCTAACGACATTATCAAATCTACTTTTTATACTTGGAACTATACAGTTTTTCTCTATAAGCTCAAAAAGTGAGTCATTCTTTGAAGTTTTTGAGAATCTTTGCTTTCTGATATCTTGCGGTATTTTTTCATATATTTTGTGGGTATCTTCATTAGAAATCTCAGTTACATCTATCACCTCAATGTCTTTAGAAAAGAACTCATGATTTGATGAAGAAAGGTATGCATAATCTCGTTCGGCTACAACATATCTAAATGTTTTATGTTTTGATAAAATACTCAATGCGTTTAGTGAGGACTGAAAGTCATCAATGAAGAATAAAACCTCTGTATTACCAAGCTTTTTAATTATTGTATTTACTTTTTCTTTCGATATGTTGTGCAAGAATAATTTTAAACCAGTGTGTTCATAGGATGAGGCAATTTGCATTAAAAGGGTGGTTTTTCCTGTTGCAGCTCCTCCAGTTATTAACACATTCTTACCGCCATCTAAAGCATTGGCAATATGGTCAAAGTAATTTGTTCTTATAACACTTCTTGAATATACGTCACTCCATACAGGGTTTGACCCTTTGTAAAATTCTGTGATTCGTCTGTGTTCTATATTTGAATTGTTTGGAATGCTGTACTCAGGGAATGGGTTTTTAACTATTCCAGCGACATTGTTTTTTTGTGTAGCTATAGATCCAAGGTAATCTAAAAAGTCTTTTGTATCAGCTTTAATTATGTCAAACCCTAGAGATTGATAGTACTCAATCTCACCCTGTTGTATGAATTCAGGGTGAACAACAATCCAACATTTTTTGTTTGTAGTTTCACTTAGTGCTTGAGATAAAACTTGTAATGTTCCTGCATCAAAAAAGCCGACAGCATGACATTGAAATGGCGCATATTGAGTACCTGAAGCTCAGCCTGAAAATCATTCGGATGGCCGATGTAACGTACTCCGTGCTGACAAAGCATCAACCTGATGAACCACGCCTTGAAGCGCTCAGCTACTATCTGCTGCATGCCAAACATCAGGTTAGTCTGATTCATCGGCGGGTCATTGAGCATGAAACCATACCGCATGCAGAGAAAATCTTTTCGCTGTTTGAACCTCATACCGAGTGGGTCAGCAAAGGCAAGGCGGGCGTACCGGTTGAACTGGGCTTGCGTGTTTGTGTGTTGCAGGATCAGTTCGGCTTTACGCTTCACCACCAGGTCATGGAAAAGCAAACGGACGACCAGGTAACGGTTCCTATGGCCAAGGGAGCCAAAGAGCGCTTTCCAGTCTTGAGTCAAGTCAGCTACGACAAGGGGTTCTGGAGTCCGGATAATCTTGTAAAACTGGAAAACTTGCTGGACAGGGCTGTACTACCTAAAAAAGGAAAGATGTCGTTAGAGGACAAAAAACGGGAATCACACCTGGCGTTTGTCCGTGCAAAACGACAGCACTCTGCTGTTGAGTCGGATATTAATGCTCTGGAAGCCCATGGTCTGGATAAATGTCCGGATAAAGGGCTGGATGCCTTCAAGCGTTATGTTTCGCTGGCTGTTGTGGCAAATAACCTGCAGCGTCTGGGCAAAGTGCTGTTGGAAAGGGATCGGCAATAGTCGCCTGTTGATGGTTTGGTAATCCGGTGTTCGTTCAGATCATGCATGTCGTGAGGCTTACTGACATCTACGGAGTGAAGGTTTTGAACATTTTTTGAACAATTGTGACTGAAAACCGCTGCATTGATTGAACAGCAAACTCAAATGATCCACCTAACAGTGACTCATTAACACAGGCAGCTATAGTTCATGCGTTTTCTGACAGGCACTAACTATTCCAGCGACATTGTTTTTTTGTGTAGCTATAGATCCAAGGTAATCTAAAAAGTCTTTTGTATCAGCTTTAATTATGTCAAACCCTAGAGATTGATAGTACTCAATCTCACCCTGTTGTGTGAATTCAGGGTGAACAACAATCCAACATTTTTTGTTTGTAGTTTCACTTAGTGCTTGAGATAAAACTTGTAATGTTCCTGCATCCCTTAGTGCATAACCCCAAAAAATAGTGGGGTATCTTGCCATTGTGTTTTTGAGGTGATTCCATCTGGCAGGATCGGATGTAAATGCACTTGATATATCGAGGTCGCTGAAAATTAATTTTGAGCTTTCATCAATTACAGAACCATGCATGTAGTATAAATCTATTGCATTTTTATCTGTTACCGATGCACCATTAAAATTAACATCATTAATGAATTTCTCACTGCTCTTGTCGTAAATTCTTTGAATAAGATTGTCGATATTGGTAGTAAATATATTTTTTACTTCAACATTGTGTAGATTTTCATACGATGCGTCGAAGTTATTTACACTAAATCGTTTTCTTAAGAATGAATCTAACTCTCGACTTTTTGTACTTGAAATAAGTGTGCATAGCTGAGGTAATTCAAGTGCTTTAGGGTATCCTTTGAATTTATTAAGAATCTCATCTCTTAATCCATTGCCTATTGGTAATGGCTTACCTTGGTTCTCAGCTAAAACAGAAAATCCTGCTCCTGTAAAAATATTGATTCCAGAAGATAAATGCTTCTCAAGAGTATTCTGATTTTGAATTTCCATATGGTATGTATTTTATCTCGAAATTAATGAAGATGTTGATAGAAAATCTAACGCCGCATTAAGGTGTGAGCAACGCTACCACGAAACCCAAACATGCAACCGTAAACACTAAACCCAACGATGGAATGAAAAATGCCAAGCGTTGGGAATCACTCTTAAATGCTTTGTTAGGCATTAAACTTCTTAATTACGAAATAACACATTGAATAACATAAATTTCTACCCAAACGAACAAACTCTTCTTGGCTAAAACCTAAAGGTATATGAGCCCCATTACTAATAAATGTATATACAGAAGAAAGGGCATTTTCATCCTTTTGGTCAATGAAAGTATTTGTTTTAAGGTAGTTAAGTGATGGCCCCCAAGTGTTACCACTCCTTGTAGTTGTAAAACCTTGATCGAAAGCGATTTCTCTAACTAGTGTTTCTAATGCGATACGAATATTAGTTAAGCTACCATTATAGTCTGGCTGTGCTTTTACAAAATCATCAGCCGAACACTTTATAGCATCTATAATATCTTGCTTATTTACGATTGATGACTCTTGCACTTCCTTGAGCAGAGCATCTTCAACGGGTTCTTTTCCCACAAAATTAGGATCAAGAGACCTAATTGAATTACCAGTAATTTGATACCCATCAAGAAGTAAAGATTTTTCTAGTATGCTAAATTGATCATCGAATTGATATTTGGGGCTGGTTTTATTTCTTAACGTTCTCGCTGTATGTACAACCTCTAAAATAACATCAGATAAAAGCGTGTCAGAAGCAGACATTAGCTCATCAGCTATCCCTGCTGGAGATGCTACCGCTTGTGGAGTAAAGTCGAATTTATCGAACATCACAAAAACTGTTGGCTTATCTATCACGCTCAACAACTGTGCTAAGGAAAACTTACTTCTTCTTGATACTTGCATATACCCTCAAATTTTTCGTAATGCCTAACGCTTAATAGTTGTAACGGTAAGGAAAACCAGCTAATTAACTGTATTTCCTTACCAGTCAATATAATTCCGAAAGCTCGGCGCTTTCCTTACCGGTAAACATAATATGAAGACCAGAGCAAGATCATGAAAGCCATTCTCACACGTAGGCGGCAGGCTATTTTATAAGTGACTCTGTTCGGATTCCGGGCTGCTGATTGGGTAAAAATGAACAGTCATTCTTTCAGGACGCTACCGCCCTTCGCAGTAAAGCAAATACAGGGCACCGGAGGAGTCCAGTCATATGAAACACCAACACTCGCCCCTCAGATAGGAGCAACATATCACAGCAAATATCGGCGATGACAGAAAACTGAATGAACGTACCATGCCAAACATATCTGCTGTTACTCATGATAACGAACGTGATAAAAAGTCATGTTGTCGCCTATCAATAACTATTCAAAGATTTAGTCTCTGTTACCGATCAACCTTGAGATGGCCTTAGCCACAGGTCGTAGCGCCATAGCATCCAGCCATGTATCACACAGGTTCCAGTAATACTGGTTCCATCTTACAAAATCCCGCGTCCAGTTCTGCCTTTGAATACGGCACTCGCGGATAATCTTGCTGGCAGGGTAGGCACGTGTGCCATTGATCAAATAAGCTTGGTAATCCAGTACTGTATAAGCTACCACTTGCCTGATTTTCTCAATGGCTGCCTTGCGATAACGCCGGTTAATGGCTTCCAGATTGTTATTGATATCCTGCTCCAGCCAGCTGAAAAATCGTGCCTGCTCCGTTTTGTAGTGTTGGGTATGGGGACCGTATGCCCAGATCGCCCAAGGCTGAAAAGGTTCTTCAAGACTTTCAACTGCACTGATAATGACCCCGGCTTCAGCGGTGTTGCAGATCATCGCGTTGATGTCGCCACCAGACACATGATCACCGCAGTAGTAACCCACCGGCTTGTATGCGGCCAGCAATTGCTCCCTGTTGCCAGGTGGCCGCTTGTTGATGGCAAACAGCCGAGGGCTGAAATCCGGCTTTCGAACGGGCGCCATATGGCTGACATCAAATCCCCGGCTTCGGAGGTTGATGGCATAAGCGTCGTGTATCGCCTGTCTTGCTGAAAAAATGTGCATTCCCTGCTCCCGGTTATCGTCCCTGAAACCATTGCTTACCGCCTGCCGGTGTTGTCATCAGTCACACTCTCCCCCTAAAGGGGAGAGAGGTGACAAGTGATGACACCCGACAGGGCTTTTTGATGACATTTGTTGACGTTTGATGACACATTCTGTTGACACTGTTGTTGACGGGTAATGTCATCAGGCATCGGTTGCTTTCAAAACTGATGACAACTGTTGACGGTTTTTCTTCATGCATCTGCCGCAGTTCCTTCCAGTAACCGGACATATGCGCCTTCAACTGCAATCCGTTTTTTATCAATCAAGGCATCACGTGCCCGGTGCCAACCCTGTCGGTGAGTAAATGGCCGGTTTTTACCGACACAGGCTTCCCGCCAGTCATGGAGCAGTATCTGAACATCACTGTTGTTCTTTATTCCGGTTTCCTGGCTGTCGTGGTGATTCGTGCAAAGTTGCCTCAGTACCGCAAGTGCTGTTTCCTGGGCTTTACCCAGACGCCGGGCTTGTGCGTGTTGCGGTTTATCTGATGCCTGTGTTCTGCGTAGTTTCAGCACACAGCTTGTCTGTGGTACTCCCTTTTCATCACAAAACGGCAGTGATACCTGAACCAGTTCAAACGTCATCGGATCGGGTTCCGGTGCATCTTTCATTTTGTGAGCGGTCAGGGACAGACTGGTTTTATCTTTCTGCACGGCATATTCAGCATCCAGCGCCCCCTTGAGAGCACTGTTGCCCCTTGCCCGGGTTTTATCACTGACACCGGAATGATGGATCACCAGCACACAACAGCCGTAGCGTATCCGTAACAGCTGATCGATATGGGTGATAAACAGATTCATTTCCCGCGTGGAGTTTTCATCACCGGCACCGAAATTTCTTGCCAGCGTATCAATAACCACCAGCACCGGTTTGATATCACCTGTCCGGCGGATGGTATATTCGACGGTTTCACTGACCAGCCGTGCACTCTGGTGATCAATAAAAGAAGCTGCACACCGGCTCAGGTGCAATGGCGCCCGGTGCAGGCTGACTCCGAATTCCTGCTGCCATGCCTGCAGACGACGCGCAATACCGTTATGCCCTTCACCGGCAATATAAAACACCGCCCCCTGTCGCCGGATTTCGCAGCCATGCCAGTCTGTTCCGGTTGCAATACAACAGGCCAGATCCAGCGCCAGAAATGACTTGCACGAACCCGGTTCGCCAAACATGACCGCTAGGCTGTCTGCTTCCAGAACGCCCTGAACCAGCCATTCAATCACAGCAGGTTGTTCCAGCAATTCAGCGGCGGATACAAAGCCAAAGGCGGGTAGCTGATGTGATAGCTGATTTGCTTCCGTTGTCGGATAAACCGGCACTGCTGATGCGGGGTAATTATTCAGGTGAGTGCGGGTGATACTGGCGATGGTAGTATTCAGTTCCTGTGCTGACAGCGGCGGCTGATTGCCTTCATTCCAGGTATCCAGCACAGTTTTGATATCCTGCAGCGAGCAGCCCTGACGTATCAGCTGACCTGTCAGGCTGGCAGCCGCGTTATTGCGGCCTTCACCCTCAGCCAGATTGCGACCATCGCATGGCATACTGTAACGGTGACCGGTGTTATGTTGGGCAGGTGATGGATTCTTCGCCGAACTGTTGCCGTTGAAACTGTCTATCATCAAAAGGTCATTGGGTGACAGCGCCGGTAACCTGTCCGGTATATCTGCAACCGAAAAGCCTGAATTAAACTCCCACTGATAGATGGTACCGGTAAAATGCACAGAACCCGGTGCAACGACAAAGCCACCCTGCCCCCGGATATCTATCCGGTTCTTTCTGGCAGAGTTGCGTATTTCGAGCCGGGGATTAGTAGCGTAATAGTAATGTTTGCCCTGACGGGTTCTTACCCTGACCGGTGACCGGGTTACCTGACCTGATTCCATAAAGCTGACAGCCTGGTCAGAGTCAGCATCGACCACGACAACCGATTGCCCGGTCACTATCGCCCAGTTGGCATGAGGCCACCTTGTGGCCCAGTTTTCCAGCTGATGCGGTGGTGCTACCCGGTGCTGGTAATCCTTCCATTTGACCCGGGGTGCCTTGGGCCATTCCTGCCGGGCTTTTTCATAATCACCGCTGCAACGCTGACCGACAAACCAGTCTGAAGGTTCATCCCGTGGACTACCGAGGGGGATCACCGAAAAACCCTGCCGGTGAAGTTGCCTTGCCATAGCGGAAGCACCCTGCAATTCCATTCTGAAACCATCCATAGTTTTTCTTGTTTTGCTTTGGGTTCAGATAACAAGGTTTATATTTATTAGGTTTTCATGTCAAACAAACAAAGACAAAATCTTTTCACACGCTATAGTAAGTCAGCGCTGACTTAACACTTCAAAGATAAAAGATGTACCATGTCTACCAACCACATGGATACGTACTGAAAGAGCCTGTAAAAATGGACTGGAAAGACCGCACCCGGCTATTGCTGGAACAAAAAAAAATGAACCAGAGTGATCTGGCCAGAAAGCTAGGTCTGAACAAGGCGACTGTATCTGTCTGGCTGGGCAACAGTACGTTGACCAGGAAAAACATACTCAAGGCTCAGCATCTGATTGCAGATATTCTGGAGGTCAGCCCTGAATATCTGGCACGGGGAACCGAGCAGCGGGATATTATCGGGCGCACCGTACCAGTGCTAAAAAACCGCCGGGGGATCAGGCTATGGCTTGATGACTCAGACGATGACAGCCCGGCCTTTGACTCTGAAGGTGTCAGCTGGACTTACTGCCCTATGGCATGCAGTGAAAGGGCTTATGCGTTTCCGATGAAGGGCAGTGCCATGGAGAATGCTACCGATGTGCATTGTTACCCGGACCGATGCCTGCTGTTTATTGATCCGGATTATCCGCTGGCACCCAACCACACCTGCGCCTTTGAAAGTAAGGAAATTGTGGTCGGGGTTTATGAACCGTTTGATGGTCGCGGCGTATTGGTTTTCAGCAATCCCCGGTTCCAGAATCTGAAAATCAGCAAGCGCAATTACCGCGGCACCGTTCTGGGTTCCTTCCAGTATGACAGGGCTCTGCAGCCGAATATGCAGGATCAGCAGGAAGGAATGGAAACTTCACGCACTGTCAGGGAAACAGAAGATTATAGTTTTTAGATAAAAAACATAAACCCTATTGACACAGGATTTCTTCAGCGACAGACTGACGTTTACATTATTTATAAAAATAAAACAACGAGTGTAAACCTCATGGATGTAAAAGCAACAAGGGATGTTGTTGATTTCCTGCTGAATCGGGTGATTGCTCTCAAGGCAAGTGCCGTTTACCACCAGCGTCAATACACCGAATCCACTGTCCGTCTGGCGGCAGCAGAAAATGCACTGCTGCAGGCCATCGGCAATGAAGACAATGGCAAAGCTGACGCCATTCGGTTACTTGATGTGATCGATTCATTTGAAAGCAACGTTCAGCAATCTCCCTCCGACACAGACTCACCGCAAACACTCAGTCCGGACAAGCCCGTCGAACATTAAGTGCCTGCCTGACACAGGAACCAAGTCAGGCGCTGAAAACATGTGACAGGGATCAACAATCAAGGGAATGAAAACGATGGCCAATATGGGATTCAATGCCAACCAGTATGATCCGGTGGATGACTACACGCCACTGCCCGCCGGTAAATACCAAACCATAATTACTGAATCCGAACTGACTTTGACAGCCAAAGGCGGTTATCTGGTCAAGCTTACCTACACCGTTCAGGACGGTGAGTTTCAAGGCCGCAAGCTGTGGTCTAATCACAATATTTTTAACAACAGTCCACAGGCACAGGAGATCGGTCGCCGGGAAATCAGCCGTATAGCTCATGCCATTGGTCGCCCTGCAGCCAGTGATACCGATGAATTCACTCATGCTGAAGTGCAGGTTACGGTAATTGTTAAAAACGACAACCAGTATGGACCAAAGAACGAAATTATGGTCTGGAAGCCTGCCGGCAATATATCTCCCGCTTCCTACCAATCTGTACCAACTGAAACCTCTCGCCGGTGATGGATCCCGAAGACTGGCTGGCAACATTCGCGCTGGCAGTATTTATAACAGGTATAGGCTGGTGCATTTTACAGGCACTGATACAGGGATGAGTTCAGGGATGAACCATGAAACCAGGGAAGCCGAACGCCAGACTGACTAAGCAAGCACTGAAAAGACTTGCCGCATCGGTGCTGAATCAGGCAGTCAAGGATGCCATTCACGTTTATCTCTCTGGTGAACCAGTCAGGGTTGATAATCCTGGATCACGTACAAACAAACAGGGAAAGCGGGAAAGCCGTCCGCGCTATAAACGCATGCGGTCTGACAACATCTTCAGAAACTCCGAGCCGTATCGTTACCTGACCCGCAGTAACACCAACAAAGCTTTCTGGTGCGGTTTTCTGGATATAGATGAACCGGTTTTCAGTGAATGGATGACCTTTCACTTACAGGATAAAACAACCGTTGAAATACTGGCCAAAAGGCTCCGGCGCGGTCAGGAGGCAATCACTGCTATGGAAAAACAACAATAAAAAGGAACTGCAGGATGGATAATCAGCCGCAACCAATAGATCGCATTATTCGTTTCAGAGAAGTGTTGAAGATAACAGGCCTATGTCGAACAACGATCAATTATATGTGCAACCGGGGCGACTTTCCGACAAAGATACAACTTGGTCCAAGATCAGTTGGATTTCTGGAATCAGATATCAAACACTGGATTGCTGAACGGGCAAAAGAAGCCCGGTAGCAATCGCTCCTTTACGAATTACCGGAAAGGAACAACGTTAGCCATTGTTGAGTGTTTGGTATTGCAACCGTCAATAATCCATTCCAGATAGCGGGTCCAGGCTGCTATGCCGGCTCGTTTCTCTTTCAAATAGTCATAACGATCATAATGGCGCGTTGAAACATCTGACAGGCTATGGTTTTGTAGCCGGTCCCGCACTTCTTTACTGATACCCGCTTCACCCATCAGGGTTTTGCAGGTTCGGCGCAAATCCTTGGGGGCGAACCGGTCAAACAGTACATCACCGGTATCCGGGTCTTGTCCGTACTCTTTATAGAAACGCCTGAGCGCCAGAGACGGTGCCGATACATTCATTTTGTCATCCGGCGACATTCCACCGCCCCTGCCTCCGGCAAAGACATAGCGACAGTGACCGGTTATCGGTCGTATCCGGTCTAGCTGTTCAAGAGCCAGGGGTGACAACGGAATGACATGTCCGCGACCGGTTTTAAATCCGGTTTTTGTACCCTCAGGAGGCACATCCAGCAACTGCTTGTCCCAGTCGAACCATGCCCACTCCCATCGCAACACTTCTTCTACACGTTGTCCTGCGGTTGCCAGCATCAGCTTGAAATAACACTCTGTGACAAGACTCATTCTGGCCTTGCAATAGCCCCGGCTTCCCTTGCGCAGCCCCGGCAGCTGATCCCAGAAATGATGAAGTTCCATTGATGACAGGTTGCGATTACCCACCCGTTCCCAGTCTCGCTGTACCGGTATACCGCTGACAGGATTAAACCGCAGGTGAAAAGTAACGGACCGCCCCAAATAACTCCGGGGGTCATTATCTGCTCGCAAACCATGCTGAAAAGCAGCATGTAACTGTGAACGAACCCGGTTGCACTGGGTAGTAATACCTTTCCTGATCATTTTGGCAATAATATCCCGGATATCCGTCACAGCTATTTCTCTGGCAGGACGCTTTGCCAAAACCGGCCATGGTTTCAAAACATACCGCTCAAGGTTAATGGCAATATGATCAGCCCGGCTGCGTTTGTTCGCCTTGAGCCACTCGACATAAGAATCAACCAGATCCTTCAGGCTGCCATGGGTTTCTTTTTCCTCAGCCTTTCGTTTGGCCAACGCATCCTTTCGTTTTTGTTCTTCAATCTGAAACCGGGGATCAATACCTTCACGGAGTATTTTAGTGTATTTGTCACGCCGTTTACGCGCTTCAGCCAAAGTCAGACCGATACCTTCACGGGTATTTTTATAATTCCCCAGTTTGATTTTCCTCTGCTTTTTGTCCATGTAATAGCAGAAGTACATTTCTTTAATGCCAGTAGGAAGAACTTTAATTTTAAGACGTCCATCACCACGCAAACTGCTCTCATCAGAACACCAATATTGCTTTGCTGTCGGCTTCATAGCCCGCAGCTGGGTATCTGTTAACATGAATATGTCCTTATTTGGATTATTTATACGACACAGAACAGATAGATAATTTTAACGTGGATCGATGGATTGTCCGTAATTCAGGCACAGTTTCAGGTACGGTTTGCGTTTTGTTTTTGTTGTTTTTTATTAGTCTATAATGATCATACTTTTTTGACAACACATCACATGTCGCTGATTTTAATGTGATTATTGATAATAGTTGATCATCGTTGCTTATAGTACGGGCGTACTCCTAAGCGGTAGATCCAGGTTCGAGTCCTGGTGGGGACGCCATTAAAATCAAGTAGTTACAAAAACACTTCTGAAACTACCTTATAAAGCCTCAATCTTAGTCCCAGTAATGGTTCCAGCTATTTAGATGCTGGAGTCTTATCGCTTCAAGGTCTCATTGCTTTATCGAACTGGCATGTCACCCTGACAACGCTATTGTAATCACCCTCAAAATACACCGGCACTCTTGCCTTGTTGATGATAATGCTTACCGTATCAATCTCTCTGCCACGCTTATCGGCTAAAAGGCAAGCTGCATCAACTTCACCGAAAGCCTGATACTCTTTGGCTACATTTAGCTGTAGTTTTTGTATGCCCCCGATCATGGTACCTCCCGACTCCGGTACAATCTTTAATGCCTGAGCAGATGGAACCAGAATAATTCCAAGCAAAACAGCTGCTATTTTTTTCATTGTCAGCCTCATCTGTTTATTATGACCCGATTGTATATGAGAGCGGCAACCCAATACACGTCCACTAGCGTTTAGTACTGACTGTTTTATGCCTTTTATCCTCAGTACGCATACAGGTATGATCAAAAGCTTGATTGCACCCATGCAAAACTCTTTGGGCTTAGATAAACGTTTTTCCGACGCGTATTCAGTTTTTTATTCAATAGCGGCTCTCTATGAACGATTCTTTTTACGACCAGAACGCAGGCGATTTCTTCAGCTCAACCGTTCATATTGATGCCGCTCCGCTTTATGAAAAATTCCTCCCATTAATACCTGACGGCGGCTCAATACTCGATGCAGGCTGCGGCTCCGGCCGCGATGCCAAAGCCTTCAGCCTAAAGGGCTATGATGTGACAGCCTTTGATTCCAGCCCGGCTCTTTCTGCACTGGCGCAGGTTATGACAGGCATAACGGTTCAGGTATGTCGTTTTGATGAATTTCAATCAGACAAGACGTTCGATGGTATATGGGCTTGCGCATCACTCCTGCATATTCCTTTAGCTGAATTAAAAGACATTTTTTCTCATCTCGCACAATATCTCGCTTATAACGGCCACTTTTACTGTTCTTTTAAATATGGTGAAGGTGAAACGACGAGGGATACCCGTCACTTTACCAATATGACAGAAATCTCTCTGGCAGAGATTCTTCAGGGTACTTCGCTGCATATTCATACCAGCTGGGAAACCAGTGATTTACGTCCGGGGCGGGAGCATGAAAAGTGGCTGAATGCCATTCTGCATAAGGCATAAGACGTTATGGACACCTCTACCGCGCTACTCACCATTGGTGGTTATGACGATCCGCTACTGCCAAAACTGCTTGGTGCCATCAACCATGCTCAGGAAATTGAGGTTGCCGTTTCCTTTATTCGTGTCAGTGGCTATAACCTGCTTGCCGGTGCTCTGATAGATGCAGTAGAACGAGGTACCTCTATCAAACTATTGACGTCCGATTATTTGGACGTCACCGAGCCACAAGCACTTAGAAGCCTGATGCTGCTCCGGGAACGGGGCGCTGATATTCGCATTCATCAGCATGATGGCAATCAAAGCTTTCACATGAAGTCGTACATATTCGTACGCTCCTATGAGGATGATGTGATTGAAGGTTGTGCTTTTGTCGGCTCCAGCAATATCAGCAAGGCTGCTTTAACGACCGGGCACGAATGGAATCTGTGTCTGGAATGCCATGGCAAAGCAGATGATCCTTACGTACAGCAGTTCTCCCATATTCGCCGTCAGTTCGAAGGTATATTTCATCACCCCCAGTCTGTTGCGCTTAGCCATGGGTGGATTGATGATTACCTGACGCGATACAAGCCAAGTAAACTGATCGCTGTCGAAGATTTCACATCAGAAGAACTTGATAAATATGAAACCACCGCAACGCCAACGGCTGTACAACAGGATGCACTTGCAGCGCTGAACTCAAGTCGGGAGAAAGGTTATCAGCGTGGTCTTGTAGTATTGGCAACCGGGCTGGGTAAAACCTGGCTGGCCGCCTTCGACAGCCAGCAATGCAAAGCAGAACGAATCCTGTTTGTTGCCCACCGGGAAGAGATTTTGCTACAGGCTCAGGAAACGTTTGTGCGCATGCGCCCGGAAGACCGCACAGGTTTTTATAACGGCAAAGAACAGGCCCTCGGCTGCAATCTGTTATTTGCATCTGTGCAGACCATCGGGCAAAGCAAACATCTCGACAAATTCGCGGCTGACCATTTTGATTATATTGTCGTTGATGAATTTCATCATGCCAGTGCTAAAACATATCAAAACTTGCTGAATCACTTTCAGCCAAAGTTTTTGCTCGGTCTTACCGCCACACCCGAGCGTACCGATCAGGCAGATATTCTCAGCCTGTGTGACAACAACCTAGTATTTGAAAGAAATCTGACTTACGGCATTAACAGTCAACTGCTTGCCCCGTTTCATTATTATGGAATAGAAGACAAGTATGTAAACTACGAAGAAATTCCCTGGCGTAACGGCAAGTTTGCGGTTGATGATCTGAGCAACGCTTTTGCCAGCAGGCAACGAGCAAAGCATATTCTTGAGCACTGGAAAGAAAGAAAACAAAGCAGAACGCTAGCGTTCTGTATTTCCAGAAGCCATGCAGATTTTATGACCAAAATTTTTATTGCTGCAGGTTATCGGGCTGCCGCTGTGTATAGTGGCTCTTCCGTTCGACGTAATGAAGCCTTACAACAACTGGAAGCTGGCACGCTCGATATTATTTTTTCCATCGACCTGTTCAATGAAGGCACCGACCTGCCCGCTATTGATACTGTATTAATGCTGCGCCCTACAGAATCCAAGATCATCTTCCTGCAACAGCTTGGACGGGGGTTGCGCCTGCACGCAAATAAAAGCCACCTTGTCGTTATCGACTTTATCGGCAATCACCAGTCATTTTTGCTAAAGCCTGTTACCCTTCATGGCTGCCACTCGGCCAGACAGGCTTCAAAGGCAATTGCAAAACCTGAGGGAACGTTGCCTGATGGCTGTTATGCCAATTATGATCCTGTCGTTATCGACCTGCTGACGCGTATTGCAAGAAAACAGCAAGCCAGTATTGAGGATGAATATCAGTCTTTAAAATCACTGCGGGGTTATCGCCCGACAGCAACCGAGTTCTATCATTACCTGAATGAAACCGGCACCAGCTTCAATAAAGTTCGTCAACAGCATGGAAGCTGGTTTGAACTGGTAAATAGTCAGCATGATCTGACCACAGAGCAGGCAAAAGCAGTAGCAGTTCACAAAGAGTTTTTACTGGATGCTATTGAAAAGGCAGCCATGAGCAGGTCTTTTAAAATGATCCTGCTTGAAACCTTTCTTGAGCTGGACGGATTTATTAATCCGCCAAAACTTGAGTCACTGGCAGAAAAAAGCTGGCAGAACCTGAAGCGCCGACCTGACCCTGTTTGAATCAGAACTGCCAGACAGCATTAAAAGTGCACAGGCCGATAGCCCATCATGGCTCAGATACTGGAAGCAAAACCCTGTCAAGGCCTATACGGGTGGAGATAATCCATGGTTCGTTATCAATGATGGAACACTGGCATTGCACAGCAATATTGCCAAACAGGATGCTTTAGCCCTGACTGACCTGGCTCATGAGCTTATCGCTCTCAGGCTGGAACAATATACAAACAGAAAAACAGCTTCAAAAAGATAAGCACATAGTTTCTGTTAATTTAAACAACCCTTGCCTTTATCTAACCAACCAATCTCCGCTATGCTGCAACAACGGCAGCAGCATAACCTTTTCTGCCCACAAGAAAACCAATAATAATGTAGTCCTTGGGGAGATTTATCATGCACCATCCCGGACAGTCTCAGGATAAACAACAACCTTCATCGGAACAGAAATCTGCCGACCCTCAGGAGTTTAAAGAACAGGCGCTGGTTGTGCTCGGTGCCCTGCTGATCTTATTTCTGGGTATTGGCCTGATTTAAAAAAGGTAAATGCTACCGTCAGGAGGCGTTCAGCCTTGTCATTAAGACTGTAGTTTCCCATGCCTGCCCTTCAACTGGGAGGGCAAGTTCACCTTCATACAGGTCATAGCTATTTTCCTGAGCAGTCGCGATATTTGCGCCTATCAGGCATTTTTGACGTATCAGGGAATGACGTTCCGCATCACTGCTGACTACGATCCAATCTCCACATTCCATTTCAGCCTTGTTCTCCGGGCTTGCCAGCAGGTATGTTATTTTTTTCTCCAGGCTTTCAGAATCCAGATGGTACAACACCGGCGTACAAGAAGGCGGTGATTTCATAACAATCATAAAAAGCCTGCGACCGGTTTCACTCCATAGGAGTGATATCCAACAGCCATACTGACTGGCATTAATCGCCGTGCGATTAATATCATCGGGGGAAAACGGCGCAATATGCGGCAACTGATAATGCGACGCCGGGTGAGTATGGAAATCACCTGCTCGGCGTGTATAGCGAAAGGAAGGTTCATCTTCTGACAGTAAAATGCCGTTTTTATCTCCTACCGCCCCCGAACCGCTATCGAGGCAGCCTTTTTCAATATTCCAGTAAAAGTAGAATCCTGCCGATTTCCCACTTCCCGCAAAAACGCTAATGCCTAGCTTGATACACTCGAGTACAATCGATATCCAGTGGGGAGCCTGAAGTTTCAGCGGTTTTTCCTCCCAGCCTCACTTTGATATGTGCGCCCTCACCTGCATTTTTAGCAATCTGCACCACTTGTGGATCCCAGATCATACCCAGCGCGCAGTCTGTCATTTGTCGCTCAATCAGTGCCGCCAGTGCAAAGGTTGAATCACCTGCGGCGCCACCACCGAGATTATCAGACTGATCCGCAATCACAACGGGCTTAGCCGGTTCATGTTCTTCCGCTGCCTGAGCAAACGCTTCATCAAGACTGAGCGAACGCAGCAATAAAGCTTCACGGTTTTCATAAATCACCTGTCCGATTTCAGCGGCGACCCGTTGTGCCAGCTCGGGCTTGTTATTTGTTATAACCAGTGAGCGGGTACCACAATCCGGTACATCTCCCCAGGGGAAGCCCTGGGCAATGTCGACAGAAACAATATCCGGATGTTGCTCATATTCAATCAGGCTGTCCACCAGCGTTCGCATCGGCTGGTGCGCTGTTGGATATAAGTTAACGATACGGCAATCAAACATTGCCATGGTCGGCTAAGTTCCCGGAGATAGTTGAAAGCACCAATGTTCCATGATTTTTCTGACGAATCGGTCAGTGCTTAGCTGAACGGCTTCTGACAGATCTCGCTTCCAAGCCAGGTAATGCGGGAGATAGCGGGTAGCCACTCCCCGAAACACACCACCAATCCAGCGCTTTAAATGGCTATGGTAAGCATTAACGTGTTGAATATGATAGACACCTTCCAGAACATGCTGGCCTGCCGAGGTAACCAGTTCCTTAAACTCAAATCCAAGCTTCTCTGCAAGCTTTTCATGTGCAAGGTGTGCATCCGCACAGACCGTTGCTTCAATCGATATACGACCGTTTAAATGGCGGCACAACTCATTAGCACTTTCGTTTTCCAAAATACCATCAACAGTGTGCCGTTCACGGTCTCTGGCTACCATTACCGGGACTTTCCGAGCTTTGTTCGGATCATCTCCGCGTTTTCGAGAAGGCCTTGGCAGGTCTTTCCTCTGCCCTTTAAATGATTCACGAAAAAAAGTTTCATCAAGCTCTGTGATGCCACAAAGCTCTTCTGCCTGATCATTATTTATGACCTCAAGAAAGCAGTGGCGCCATCGGAAGGCCGTTTTCAGGTTAATATCATACTCACTGGCTGCCGAGCGCAGTGTCATGGAGTAAGTCATACCCGTGAGGTAGTTATTCCATTTTTCCGGATATCTAAGCCTTGCCAAAGGGGTCTTGCTGAATGCATTGAAAGTCACTTTGCATGACTTGCAGCGGTAGCGCTGCCGCCCGCTTTGAAAGCCCCAGCGATGAATATTATGGTCTTTACACACGGGACATTCCGGATGTTCAGCAAAGCGAGATAATATGCTTGCTTCAAGATCAGGTGTGGCAGGTGGATTATTTACAGATGATTCTCTTTCTATAACATCAGATTCAGGTTTTTCTACTATATCCTCATCCGGTATTCGGGCATTGAGCAGTGTCCTGTCAAGAATTTTCCACTGCTCATCGCTTAATGACGGTATGGAATTAATAAAGTCCCGAAAGAGTTCTGATTGCATAAAGAACCCCTAAAAGGTAGAAGGCATGGGAAGTGTAGTTCATTCAACTACTTCAGGGAACTCAGCCGCCATGGTCGGTTTGGTATTCCCCAGCGCAACATCTGCCAGCATATGAAACAGTGCTTCTGCGCGCTCAAGAATATCGGTATGCGGATATTCCCGGTAGATCGCAATCAGGTCTGCCTGCTCAACCATGGTTGCAGTCAAATGACAGTGCAGATCAAGCTCTACTCCGATGGGAATATCCGGCCCGACAATACGTCGCACCCGGCTGATAATATCGCCTTCACAATCCTCATAGCCTTCCGCTACCATCGCACCATGCAAAGGCAAAATGACCATATCGACCGGCAAAGCCTGTTGAAGATCGGTAAGCAGCTGTTCGCGCAATTGTTCGTAAGCTTTACGAGTTGTAATCCCACTCGGTTCAGCAAAGGCAATAAATGAAGGGCAAAATGTCCAGACCAGCTCAAGGGTCAGTTTTTCCAGTGTATTCAATACCAGACATTCACAGGGATTATCTTCTACCCCGGCATGGCCAATAACATAATCTGCCAGCCCGGTTGGTACGGGTGAAAAGGTGTTGGTTTCGGTATTAATTCCACCGGCAAAAACTTTCATGATCCGCCTGATATCAATATTTGTTTTGTCCAAAGATTAGATGATCTACACAGGAACGACACCGGAAAGTCGCCTTAACTGCACAGGCTATGTAAGCAGCCTATTCTTATGCATCTGCTGACATATGTTGTACTCCACAAAATTCCGGTTAACATACCGCTACCCTGCCCTTGTTCGGGCACTGCTTGTTATCAAATGGAAGTAAAATGTCTGTCGACCTGATCGCCCAGCTGGAACAACGCTACAGCACCAAAGTTTTCAACCCCGAGCGCAAGATTGATGCTGAAACATTAGCCACACTGAAAGAGTCTCTGCGCCTAAGCCCTTCTTCTATTAACAGCCAGCCATGGCACTTCTTTGTAGTATCCACTCAGGAAGAAAAAGTCCGTCTGGCTGAAGCGGCCTGGGATTATAACCAACCGAAATTCCGTGATGCTTCACAAATTATTGTGTTCTGCGCCAAGCGTGATTTCACCATTGCCGACCTCGAAAAGATTGAGCAGAACGTAGCTGAAACCCGCAATACTGAAGTCAGCAAAGAACGCATCGCGGCACTGGGCGGTTATGTTGAAAGTATGACCGCAGAGTACAGAAAAGAATGGACCCGTCAGCAGGCGGCAATGGCATTTGGTCAGTTCATGTTGTCCTGCCAGTTGGTTGGTGTTGACTGCTGCCCGATTGGCGGTTTTGAAGAACCCAAGATGGATGAATTGCTGGGACTGGAAGAAAAAGGCTTAACATCTGTTGTGGTCGCCGCAATCGGCTATCGCGCTGAAGAAGACTTCAATACACCAGAGAAAGCAGCAAAAGCGCGCTTTTCTCAGGAAGATATTATTACCGAGCTGTAATACTTGAAATCAGGTCTGGCATATCATTGTCGGGCCTGTAAATCTGTTTTTTTGCTTTTTGCTTTTTGTTTATCTGGTTTTTTATTATTGATGAATCGAAAGCAACGCTCTGCTTAAAAGCCGATAGGACATCTGGCAATTCAAACCAATAAAAAAAGGCCAACCCCGGGGGAGTCAGCCTTTCTTTGCCATTACTTCAATGAGAAGTAATCCGCATGGCACCACTTGAATGCAGTGCCGCGTCATCATGTAATCAGTTAATGATTACAGTACAACGATGTTCTCAGCCTGAGGACCTTTCTGACCCTGAGTTACGCTGAATTCAACCTTCTGGCCTTCTACCAGAGTTTTGAAGCCAGAACCAGTGATAGCGCTGAAGTGAGCAAATACGTCAGGACCATTTTCCTGTTCGATGAAACCAAAACCTTTGGATTCGTTGAACCACTTAACAGTACCGGTAGTAGTAGACATAGTCATATCCTAATTTAATCAAGAGTAATTTTTGCCTGTAACAGGCGGTTTTGCAAGAAATGTTACTATTACTTATGAAAATCAGGACGAGACTAAAACAAGACGTCGAAATGGTATTGCATAAATATAAAACGAATTTCAAGCTAAAATTATTATATACCACCTTTCTTAAGCGTCAACGCGTATTCCCTGTAATTTCTACGCTGCAAAACAGTAATACAATTTAACCTCATCACGGAAAAACACTACCTTGAGAGATAAAGACCCATAACCACAGGTTAATCTTCTCATAGAAACAACACCTACAAAAAGTGTTTTTCTGACTACCCATAACTGGAAAAAAACATATTAAAAACATCAAAGATGTGAAACTTTATCCATGATTAACAACAAGTTAGCCACATAGAAACAGATATACGTATTCCCGCAAAGTGCCCGAAATATCATTTTCACCTGTGCTTTGCAAATGAGAAGACCAAGCAGTAACGCTGCTTGGGTCAGGGGGCAGTTTCAAGCATCTTTCGATGGTGATGTTTACAACATATATAAACACCTGTAGCAATTATGGTACAAACCATAACCCCCAGAGAAACATAGCCAGCTGTCTGTGTATCACTTCCCCCAGCATAGATAATGGCGTCAGCCGTGATGGTACTGACCCCACCCATAAATATCAGAGGTACTGCACAAGGCTTGAGCTTACCTAATGCATTGTGGCATTTGAGAAAGAGTCGAGAACAAACCGTACCTGATTCTTGGTCAAACGGGCGAGACTCCGAAGCACGTTGCTGATCTGCAATTTCAGCGATACGCTGCATGGCTTCTTCAAGAATTTCTTTGGTGGGAATATCTGAAAGTACGGAAGCTCTGGAGTCCTGACTTGTGCGATCCTCCGGTATTTCAATAACAACAGCACCCGGTACAGGCATAGCGCCACATACTCGATGGGGTCTTTGTTCTTCATTGCCCCCAGCCAGTACCAGAGCATTCAACATAAGCAACACCATGACCACAATACATTTCATCAGTGGTCACCTGAATTGTCATTTGCCTCTGGCTTGCGCTTTTCCACATACAGGCTGTGCTGTAGATGGGCAATTTTGATTCCATGCTCCCGAAAAAGAGTCCTGACCTGCCTGTTAACCTGATTTCTTACAAGGAAACGGTCATCAACATCCACAAAGATTCTGAGTTCATAGCGGTCGCAGTGTTCAGTACACTCAATAAACGCAGCGATTGACTGCGGTTTCCTCAGCACCATCGAGCAGTCTTCAGCGGCTCTGAGTAGTAGCATTAACACCAGATCATTGTCTGAGCCATGACTGACGCCATACCATAACTGTATTCTCAAGATGCTAGAACTGAGAGACCAGTTGGTCAGCTGGCCTGTAATCAGCGCCTTATTTGGAACAATAAATTCTCTGAGATCAACGATTTCAATAATGGTAGCCCGCACCGTAATCTGGCGAACAATACCTTCAACCTCGTTAATTGTGATGGTGTCACCGACCCGGATCGGGCGCTCAATAAGAATAATCAACCCCGAAATAAAATTAGCAACAATCTCTTGTAAGCCCAGACCCGCGCCAACACTGACAGCCAGAATAATCCACTGGACTTTATCCCAGGGCAGACCTATCTGACCAAGAGCCACCGTACAACCTACTGCCCAGATCAAATAAACCAGAATCCGATTGAGAATGTAAATATTACCGGGCTGTCGCATCATTCTGTCGGAAAGCAGAATGTGTAGCAATCCGGACATGTTATGTGCAGTAAAAAACGTCACCATAATAGTTAACAGAAAGCCAACAACAGCACCCAGAGCAATACTTAACGCTGTTTTTTCGTCTGAAAAAGAGAGCAATCTGGCTTCAGTGAGAGGTGAGAGTAACGGACTGATGCTGTTCCAGATCAAAATGAACAACAGTGCTGTAATCAGAATAAAGAAAAGCGACAGGATTTTACGCCCCTGACTTTCCAACTCATTAATCGCCTGTCTGGAATTTTTCAGGGCTTCTTTAGATGAAATGGCAGCAACCGTTTCTTTTTTCAGTTGAACTGCCTGCTGCTTAGCCAGGCTGGTGGTGCGAACCCGAAGCGCCTGAGCAGAAAAAAGATAGATTATCCACAGAAAGCTGCCCATTAAAAACACAGCCTGCAGATGGCTGAAAAACAACCATGCCAGCTGAACGTACCCCAGCGCTGCAGAAATGGTCGTCAGCGCCAGAATAAAAATGCAACCGAATCGTATACATTGTCTCGGCCAGTCAAGCGTATGCAAATTTTTATCGTGATACCAGAAAATGGCTAGCTGGCTACAACTGCATACGAACAACAACAGTTGCCCTATGCGGTTATCGAACGGATTGTCGTACCATTGCAGGCTAAGCCCGGCAATCCAGAGCGCAAGAAGGGAGGGTATCGCAAGATGAGCGCTCCACGGATTTTTCAGGCTATCTGAACTCAGACATTTCTCAACAAAGCCCGCCTTTCGGGTTACATCAAGTAAAACGCACCAGCCGAAGGTCAGCAACAGTAGTCCATACAATAAGGATGAGCCGCCTTCTGCACCCGATGCCAAGTGTGCTAACAGTAATAAGAGCAGAAATAACGGCGCCTGCCTGAAGATTAACCCGCAAGCCAGCTTTAGCCAGTTATGAGCGGTTAACTCAGCGGGTTTCGTTATTTTGGATAACCAATACTGATTTGCTCTTCCCAGCCATTGCGAAACCATAAACGCTGGAATCAGGATAACAACCAGCCACCAGTCAATCGTGAGTTTTTTCCAGATCAGTTTCAAAATGACCGGCGTTTGTTCAACAAGATTTTGTATCAGGCTGGTGATACCGGCCAGTCCCAGCGCAGGAGCCGTCACCATCCATAGCTGCCTCTGCTCCAGTAATAGCAACATTTGTTGCTGCTGAGTTTGTAACTCTGCTTCCAGCTGTACCAGCTCTCTGCAAAGATAGATCTGCTGCTCGATTTCATCTAGGGCATCACTGATTGCTTGTTGCTGAGAGGGGGACTCAGACACAACCTGCTCTTCCAATAGTAAGTAGCGCTGAAGCTTCAGTTCTTGCTGCAATACCCGGGCATTCTGCGCCGCAGGAATAGCTGTAAGCCGTTGTTTCTGGCGCAGCATTAAACGGTATAAACGTTCCATGCTGTGCACCTGACCCAGCTGATATCTCACTTTATAATGCAGGTTTTGCAGCCGTATTAAGTCTTTCCGGGTCTGGCTGATACGTTTTCGCAGCTCAGCTCCATGAGGAACCTGCAAAAACGTCCTGTCATCAGCGACCTCCCAACCCTGCGTAGTAAGCGGTTCAGCACTAGTACATCATTTCAATGCGATTGAAGGGTAAAGCTTTCTCAGCTTTATTCGCGCATCCTTGTTGGTAAACCGCCAGTCCATTTTTGTCTGGCACTGGTTTCGTACCGCTTCCCAAGACGAAACCTCTGCTTTCAAAGTGTTTTGATCCGGAATCCTGCGATCGAGGCACTGGCGGCTTAAAATACTCAGTTCAATTTCAGCCATGTTTAGCCAGCTGCCATGCTTTGGGGTGTAATGGATTTCCAGCTTACTGGCTATACGGCGAGCTTCTTCAGGTTCGAATACTTTGTAGAGCGATGCCGGTGTATGTGTGTTCAGGTTATCCATTACCAGACGTATATACCCATGATCATTGAAGTTGCTTGATTTTCCAGCCGATTTTCAACATTGTACGAACATGCCGAAAATCACCCTGACAGCCCAACAAAAAGTAGCCTTGGAATCTCGCCACAAAACATCGCGAGATGCACGGGAGTGTGATCGTATCAAGGCTGTTTTGCTCAGGTCTGAAGGGTGGTCACCGTCTGCTATCGCTCAGGCATTGAGAAAAAGTGAATACACTATTTGTCGCCATCTGGACGCCTATCTGGAAAAGGAAAAGCTCAGGCCGGAGAACGGGGGGAGTGAAAGCCGCCTGAGTGATGAGCAAACTCGGCAACTGGTCGAACACCTTTCTGAATATACTTACGCACACGTCCATCAGATCGTCGCCTATATTACCGATCGCTGGGGTATCAAATATACCGTATCAGGCCTGAACAAGTGGCTGCACCAAAAAGGCTTTACCTACAAAAAGCCAAAGGGCGTACCGCACAAGGCTGATGTTGATAAGCAGGCTGGTTTTGTGGAGCACTATGAAGCCTTGAAAGCCACGCTACCAGAGGACGAGGTGATACTATTCATGGATGCGGTACACCCGACACAAGCGACCAAAATCACTTCCGGGTGGATTCGAAAAGGGATTGATAAAATCATTAATACGACAGGTAGCCGTACTCGGCTGAACATTATCGGTGCGATTGATCTGGACAATATTGAAGCTGCTGTTTTCGGTCAATTTGATACGGTTAACAGTGAAGCGGTTACCGAGTTTTTCAAGAAAGTTCGGGATAACTATTCATCCATGAACGTTATTCACATGGTGCTTGATGGTGCCGGTTACCATCGTTCACAGGAGGTAGTGAAAGAGGCGGAAGAGCTGGGAATAAAGCTTCATTACCTCCCCCCTTACAGTCCAAACCTGAACCCCATTGAGCGATTATGGAAGGTGATGAATGAGTATGCCCGGAATAATGAATACTTCGCTCAGGCAAAAGAATTCCGGGAAAAGATTAATCATTTTCTGGACGTGACATTGCCCGAAATCGGTTCTTCCTTGGGCAGCAGGATTAACGATAATTTCCAGCGGTTAAATCCGGCATCTTGAATTCACTCAGGTATAGCCTCAGCTTCAGGGTAATGCACATCAACCCGTTGCTTGATCTGGAATGCCCAGTCTTCAGCCGTTCTGCGGTCTGTTACCTCCACATGCCGCCACCCTTCAAGCGGAGCGAAGAACATGAAGAGATTGCTGACGCCATTACGCTCATACTCATTGTCGTAGCGTGCAGGCTGACCTTCTTTCATGGGTAGCGGTGTTCTGACTTCTTTAACTTGTTGTTTACTGCTTTCATCCATGCAAACCAGCGGCTTTTGGGGATCATGAGGGAGCTTGTAGACATCAAGGACATCTTCCATGGCACTCACAAACTCCGCATTGGCTTTGGCGGGAATACACCACTCCCGCTTTTGCCACGGTTTTATTTCGTTTTTTTTAACTCTCGGCAGATGGTAGGAGCAGAAACCGTATCAACCACTTCCAGTTCAACCAGTTTGTCTGCGAGTAATCCCAGCGTCCACCGGGTTCTTCCTTCTGGTGGTTCAGAGCAGGTCAGGGCAATGAGGTGGGCGTGCTGCTCACCATCAAGGCTTCGGCGACGCCCCTTGCGGCTAAACTTGCTCTCAACCGCAATCCCAAGTCCTTCTTCAACACAGCGCTTACGAACTCTTTGAATGGTGGGTATAGAAACGACGCAAACATCCGCAGCGGCAGCTTCACTTAAAGCGGGACCATTTTCATCAAGGGCGAGAAGAATTTGAGCATGGGTACGCTTATGTCGTGCAATCTTATCGGCTTGAACAATTTGCTTTAGGTTATGCTGTTCTTCACTGGAAAGGCGGATGTGGTATTTGACTGGCATGAGTAAAAAATGGACATCATGCCTTAAGAGCAGGCGCTCTTCCTTGTCAGACATCAATCGTATTGAAACCATGTACTAGATGGAATGCTGACAGACTCCAGCTGTTTTATTTCAGAGAGCAGAAGTTGGATTTGCGGTTTAGAAAATGCCTGAAAGCGTTCCGTCAAACGTATTTTAAGTGTCAGGTTATGCAACTGCTGATACAACAAAGCCTGTTTTTCAGCAATATGACGATTGCTAATATCTGTGTGATCCTCAAGCGTTTGCTGTAACATCAGCCTGTCACGGTTCAGCTTTACAGAAGCCTCTTCTGACACCTCCTGTTTGTGCAGCCACCGATCCAGTTCTGTTCTGAGCTGTCCCAGTTTTTCGTTAATTTGCTGTGACGACAGCCGGTGAATATCTGGAATGCCCTTCAAAAAAGCATGGAGCTGCTCTTTTTTCAATGTGCTGATCTGCAGTTCAATATCGGCCGCTTCTTCCTTGAGCTGCTCCAGCCTAATATCAGCATCAGAATCACTTTGCTGCGCATGCTTTGACTCAGGCACAATGAACTGCTGTAACCTTTGAAACGTACCCTGCAGCAGCGCTGTCTGAGCAAATATATCCCTTGCCGGAAACAACATTATAACGATAGCCACCAGATTGAATATCAGCCCTGCACGAAGGATATTATTCATCGCATCCTGCCTGTCAGATCTGTCCATTGAGCGGTACTGGAATTTTCAGTGCCTGCCCGATAAATATCCGGTCATCTGTTAGCTTATTACAGCGTTGTATTTGTGTGGTATGAATCCGGAAAGTCTTCGCAATTACACTCAGCGTATCGCCTTTGGAAACCACATAATTATTATTCCAGAGAGAACAGACATCTTCGGAGACCTTATCGAGCCAAAGATCTTTATTTCTGGGAAGTACCAAACCGGCATGCCAAGATGGGTCATACTGCCCAGCAAGGTATCCCGGATTAAACTGCCGTAGCAAGGTTTCACTACACTGGAAGCAGGCAGCCAGCTCCCCGAAAGTAGCATATGCATCAGGATAAAAAACATCCATGCCGTCAATTTCAAGAGAAGGCAGCAGTACGTGATAGCGGTCAGATGACTGAATGACACGGCTAAGCGCCAGCAACCGGGCCACATGCTGGCGGGTTTCAGCAGGCAGACTGAGTTGCCAGAAGTCTTTTTTGCCGTTCTTTGAGGCTTTCTTCAACGCATTACGAACACAACCTTCCCCGGCATTATAGGCAGCAATAACCAGTAACCAGTTATCCAGCCGGTGATGCATATCCTGAAGATATGCAATCGCAGCTTCGGTAGAGAGAATGAAATCCTTACGACCATCAAAGTGTTTATTAACGGTCAGACCGTAACATTTGGCAGTCCCTTCGGTAAATTGCCAGAAACCTGCAGCCTTGGCGCTGGACAATGCATGCCCCTTCAGTCCACTTTCTATGAGTGGTAACAAAGCAAGCTCAGCAGGCAGCCCTGATTCTAAAATTCTGATATTGAGATAACGCTGGTAAAGCTGTACCTGCGGCTGTACATAGTTGAAATAACGCTGCCCATATCGCTCAGTGTAAGCACAGACTTCTTTGCCATGACTATGCTCACGCAACTGAAAACCTTCACGAAGACAAACCCAGTCACCGCTATGGTCTGGAACCATAGTAATCTTTTGGCAATGAACGGCAAAGGAAAGTAGCAGAAAGGCAAAAAATACAACAGTAAGGCAAGCATTTTTGACAAGCTTCTGGCGAGAGCCGGCTTGCTGGCGCAGGACAACCATCATGATCTGAACCTCAAAAAACCTGATTTATCAGGCTGCCGAGATCAAAGTCATGGATTCCTGTCAGCAGCCGGATTATGTATCAACCAAATAGCAACAACTCATAACAGCCACGTGTTTGTGGAAAGTGCGGGAATTAAAATAGATAGGAGGCATGTTAGCCAATATCAAAATATTATAATTCTGATGACTTTTATTCTAATCAAAGCATCATGTTCTGTTAACAGAGCGCAGACAAGCGCCCTGCCCTTGAGAAAATCAATTTGTGAAAGCTCACCCTGCGCCCAAATAACAAACACCGGTACCACCCAGACCACAATAACCGTCCGGGTTCCGTGCCAGATACTGCTGATGATAGGTTTCGGCAAAATAAAAAGGTGGCGCAGCACAAATTTCGGTGGTGGTTTTTGGTTTTCCTGCCGCCTGCAGGCGCTGCTGATAATGCTCGGATGACTGCTTTGCCAGCACTGCCTGAGTATCACCAAAAGTGTAAATTGCGGAACGATACTGGGTGCCCCGGTCATTGCCCTGACGCATACCCTGTGTCGGATCGTGAGATTCCCAGAATACCGTTAGCAGTTGTTCATAGCTGATCACCGCCGGATCAAAAACAACCCTTACAACTTCGGTATGACCGGTTTTCCCGCTGCAAACTTCTTCATATGTTGGGTTGGGTGTAATGCCACCCGCATAACCGACCGCCGTTACCCAGACGCCCGGCTGTTGCCAGAACCGCCGCTCAGCGCCCCAGAAACAGCCCAGACCAAAGATGGCTTCTTCGAAATTTTCCGGCCAGCCTGCCTGTAATGAATGGCCGTTAACAACATGCGGCTCTGTAATGGTCATCGGCTGTTCTCTGCCCGGTAAGGCAGAAGCGGTATCTGGCAATTCAGCGTTGAGATCAGACAACATAACTACACTCTACTCTTCCGATGCGTCCGGAGAGATATACCAGTGATCATGACGTTCCTGCAACCAGCCATCTGCCAGCCGCTGCAAAATCCAGTTATTAACCAGGTTCAGAGTATCGGTATCACCACGGGGCAGCATGATTGCTTCCTGTCCGCGAAAGAAAACATCATCCAGCGGCAGAAACAGCAGCTCTGAGTGTTGCTGCCATAAAGCCTGAGCCTTACTTCTGTCAAAAAAAGCAATATTGGCTTTGCCACTCACCAGTGCTTCTACCTGCGCTGTCTGCGATGACAACATGGCATGAATAGCATCGGGTAACTGCTCTTTTGCCAGCCTTTCTTCAACCGTACCTTCGAGTACAGCAACACGCATTGCCGGACTATTGAAGTCAGCCACTTCGGTATGCTCTTCTGAAACGGCATCCCGCCGCGCCAGCAGTACCAGGTTAGTGCGGCTGTAAGGGATAGAAAACAACCCTTTAAGATTGCGGGAAAGGGTTACCGTCATACCGCTGATCACCATATCCACCTTTCCCGCAGTAATTGCATCGGGTAATTGCTGCCAGGGGAGCTCGATAAATTCAGGCTTAACATTGAGCTCTTTTGCCAGCCGGTTGGCAACATCAATATCAAAACCCTGAAGCTCCTCCCCCTTGTTACTACGCATAACACTGGGAGAATAAAGCGCCACGCCAACCCGCAAGGTACCGGAAGCCATAACCCGGTCAATAACGGCTGCAGATTCCGCTGCAACAGCCAAGCCCGCATTTAAAGCACTTAACAACACATAAAAAAGAATCCGGTGTGCCTGTTTTATTATTGTTTTAGGCATTCAATCTCATCCTGTTAAATGGGTTCGGGCTGAAGCATAGCGACTATTTATTTTTTTGCTGCCGCTGGAATGGGAGATGAGAGCACTTTCATCACCTCTTCAGGATCGAGCCGTACCTGAAACCAGTTGACCCGCCAGTCCAGATGAGGCCCGGTGACCCGTCCGGTGGCTCCGGCTTCCGCAATCACCTGCCCCTGCTTTACCTTATCACCCACCTTAACATGCAATTTATGCAGATGAAGCATGGCGCTGTTGATACCAAAACCATGATCAATCACCAGCGTACCACCGGAAAAATACATATCCGGCTCAGCCACAGTAATCGTACCTGCGACTGGAGCAACAACAGGCGTTCCAACCGGACCGGCAATATCCAGCCCAAAGTGAGGACGTCGCGGCTCACCGTTAAATACCCGCTGGCTACCATAAACACCGGTAACCGGGCCTTTCATCGGCATAATCATGCCCTGCAGGAACAGTGCTTCGTCGGTCATGATTTCCCGTGCCTGACGTACCTGCAAATTATCATTACGGATACGCTGCAAGGTAGATTCCGGCGGGCTGACATATTTGCTGGCAACGCCTTTAATATGCTGAATGTTGTATGACTGTGACTCTACCGATAACGGGCAATCGACCTCCTCTCCCCCAGCGTGACGAATACGGTATGACTGTTCTGCTGCAGCATCACGCCCGAAGCCGATAACAAACAACCCTTCATCGGTTATCTCGACTGGCTTGCCTTGATATAGCACTGCAGCATTTTCCGGCACCTGCGCCAGAAGCAAGCCTCCCTGCGATAAGTCCTGGGTAGAACAATCTTTAGTATTTGCTGTAACCGAAGCGGTATTAAATAACGCACTAACAAGAAGCGCCGCCAATAAAGTATCTTTCATGGGTTATTATTCAAGCCAGAGTGAATATTTTATTATCAGTAAATCTGCACAAAGGTAAACGGCCTGATATCAAAGTCAGGCTAATTAAAGCATCACTAAAGGTAATTTATTTAAAGCTGGCGGGCTGGAATAACACACAATATCACTGGAAACAGATGCCTTATCGGAAACACCACGCTATATTAAAAGCACCCCTGACAAAGCATTGACTGGAGGTGCTTATGGCAATGTCCTCAGCAGATATGGTGATCCTCGGCGTATCACTGATTATGCCGGCTATCTTTGGGCTGGGTATACTGGTTCCGCTCTGGATCGATTCACGGCGTCGTTGCAAGAAGCTTCCCGCTTAGCTGAGGTTTCGCTAAGGTCGCTAAGATTTCGCAAAGGCATTAGCTGCGAGAAATATACTCCACCCAGTTATCCGCAAACGCTGTCACCCGGCTCCAGTCCGTGTAGTCGATATCTTTTGAGGTATCGGTACTGCCGCCGGTGATCTTCATAATCAACTGAATCATCAACCGGTCATAAAACGGGTAGCGTGAATACTGCAGCGCCCCGGCAAACACTTCAATCATATCCGGCTGCCAGCCAACATGTTCCAATACTCTTTTCACATAAGGGTTCGTGTCTGGTGTATTACGGTTGGGTTTACGTGCGGAAAGATTCACACTAAAAAAGCCACTACGTACCTGGTTCAGCCAGTGCTGGTTTTCAGCAATGAATTTCTGGATGCTGAGCAGATGATGCCCATAGCGTATTGGGGACCCGACCAGTACCGATGAATACTCTGACAAAACTTCATCATTCAATGCCCGTACTGGTGGCTTGGCACAAAGCGACAACACATCAACATCCACACCTTTTGACCGCAGCCGGTCAGCAATCGTATTCATAATACGAGCGGTCTGGCCATCATGAGAAGCGTAGATTAACAGGGACTGTGCCATTTAAATTCCGAGATTGACTTTATTCTGATAAACCAAGCTCGGTATTATATGACTTTGCTACGCTGCGTTTTGTTTGCCTAAATCAACAAATGTCCGTATTACCCGAGATAATACGGACATTTCCTGCTCAATACTGTGGACAGTTTTTCGAGAACTCAACATTGATGCACCAAGGCTTGCACCGCAAGGGCTAGGATTTAATTGCAAGTTTGGGGTTTCTCAGACCTGCTAAAAAGTACCCTATGCACTGAAACCCTTGGTATTACTGGGGAAAAAGTGTCCACAGTATTGCTGCTAATAAACGACAAAAACAATCAGGTCAGTTCCTGATGAGCAGGCTTGTGTGGTTCCTGGGAATAGGAAAATTCGCTGTGAGTAGCTTCCGTTTCTTTTGACAACAGGTGATCTACCATCGCCTTCTCCTGCAGCAGTTCCTCTTCCGTTGCTTTCATCAGCTCACGGGACACATCATTAATTTCCAACCCTTGAACAATGCGATAGGCACCAAAATTACACTGCACCGGGAAAGAATAAAAAATACCTTTGGCAATACCGTAACTGCCATCGCTGATAATGCCCATGCTAACCCAGTCATGACGATCAGAACCGGCGGCCCAATCACGCATATGATCCATGGCTGCCTGTGCTGCAGACGCTGCACTGGATAAACCACGCGCCTGAATGATCGCCGCACCACGCTGCTGTACCGCAGGAATCATTTCATTGCGATACTGATCGTAATCCAGCTGCTCAAGCACAGAACTACCGTCGTCCAGCTGTGCATGGTGCAGATCCGGATACTGCGTCGCAGAGTGGTTACCCCAGATCGCCGCACGGCGGACACTGCCCGCATTCACACCCAGCTTTGAAGCCACCATACCCACAACACGGTTATGATCCAGACGAGTCATCGCAGTAAACTGGGAAGGACTCAGATTTGGCGCATTACGGCTGGCAATCAGTGCATTGGTATTGGCCGGGTTACCAACAACCAGCACCCGTACATCCGGGTTGGCAAAGTCAGACAGTGCTTTACCCTGCTCCGCAAAGATAGCCGCATTGGCTTCCAGCAGATCCTTACGTTCCATACCCTTACCACGCGGACGGGCACCGACCAGCATCGCGAAATGCGCACCGGCAAAACCTTCCTGAACATTGTCGTGCAGAGTAACACTGTGCAGCAGTGGATAAGCCCCATCTTCCAGCTCCATGGCAACGCCCTTCAAGGCATCCATGGCAACCGGCAGTTCCACCAGCTGCAGAATAACCGGCTGATCCGGACCAAACATGGCGCCGCTGGCAATCCGGTAAACCATGGAATAACTGATACTGCCGGCTGCGCCGGTGACGGCAACTCGAACGGGGTGTCTCATGTGCAACCTCTGTGATCGCTGAATAAAAGCTGTCGTTCACACGGTGGACTAACAGCACAAAAACCGGGTTTCAGGGTTTGATATAAGCATAAACAGGCGTGCGATACAGATCGTGACACCGTGCCTCAGTTACCGCAGTAAACCCCGGCAAAGCAAAAGTAGACGAAACCAGACAACTGCCTGCGCTGGCTTCCTGCTCAAACTTCGTTGCCAGTTGCTGCATACCTTTGCGGAAAAGATAGCAATAGGTTAAATCAGCTAAAGGTAACGATGTTGTCATAAAATTACCGCGCCGCACCTGTACCCGAGGTGCCAGTCCCCGCAGGCGAATCCGCCAGCGGGCAACCAGCCACGGGATCAGTGAGCATTCATAACCGGTAATCTGAGCAGTAGGATACCGTTGTGCCAGCCATACCAGCATACCGCCCCAGCCGGAACCCAGTTCCGTTATGGTGGCAGGCACTGTTACAGGTAAAGGTGTTTCATCCAGCAGAGAAGCAACACCGGCACGAACCGTTGAACTGGTTGGCACAGGCCCTATGCCCAATGTGAGGGCATAATAGAGAATTGAAAGGGTTGCCAGTACAGCAAGAGCAACAATTAACCAGATTAATTCCATAATACGGTATCCAGCCGGAACCGTGTGATACTTATTCGTGATGGCTATTCAGTTGTCAGGGCAGAGATAAAGCGCCCTGACAGCTCGATTCCGGCGCTGTCAGGTTACCTGCTATTACTACCAAAATCCAGATCAAAGTAACGGAAAACACTTACTCTAACGATATGGTTTCGGCATACACACTTATAAAAAACAATTCCTGAAGATAGAGCTATCTTATAAACCTTATTATCATGGTCGCTATATATGTTGTTTTATATTTTAAAGCGCGTGAGAACATCTTTCAGGTCACTCTGGCCCCCACTATTGACGTGCCTGTTACTGACCGGAGCTACCGTCGTTCATGCAGGGCCTTGCCCTGTCTGTGGTAAAGAGCGCTCAGGCGAGCGTGATAATCCTGACGTTTGCCAGTGTCCACAAGAGGTACTATCTCCAGGTACCACTGAAGCTCTGGAAGATAAAACGCTAACAGAAACTGACACTGACGCTTCTTCTCTGATGTTAAAAGATAACGGCACTTTAGAGGAATTAAATTTCGAGCCTGATGGCAAATTTGTAACAGGAGAGAGAAAAACCGAAGAAGGCACTACTGAAGCAGTATCAGCACCTCCTCAGCTTACTCAAGCAGCGACTCTTTGCTTAAGCATGTTTGATCTAAGTGTTGCTGTTCCGTTCATACAAAAACCAACACCTGAATATCTGGAAATTTTAAGAAAACAAAACGATTACCGAAGACTCCTTAGCCCTCACGGAGACATTATGGTTGTTCTAGCAAGACCGCAAGATCACCCTAGAGCTATCGGAGATTATATTAATGAGATTGTAGAGCTGCTTAAAAATAACAATAAAGTCATTCGCTTAAACATCACCAAAGATTCACCAAGAAAAGCAAACAAAACTTTAGCAGTGATAGTCTATGAACCCAAATCAAAAAAGTTCATAAAATACACATATAATAGTGATAGAAAAATCATTCCAGTAAGCAGTGAAGAAGAAACAAGGTTACGTAGTCAGCTTAGAAGTAAAATCACACGGTCAGCTGCACAACATAAGGAAATTCATCATTTCGTTCTTGACCCGGATAACGCATGACCGCAGGGCGAAAGTACGGGGTGTACTCTAGTGCAAATAAATGTGAACTGACGGATAATAGCTCCACAATTTATTGTATTTTTATCGCTATATCTGCATTACGATAGTCGCAATTATGACTTTGTGTTCTAAAAACCGGTTAGTGTGGAACTATGGTCAGCGCGGTGCTTTCGCCCTGCATGACCGTCTTTCCGTACTCTGAAAAGACGATCATAACTTCAAATTAACAGACGAAATTCTCTTTTATTTATGGCTCTTAATGGATTCCGGGGGGTTACCCCAGCAGCAAGCCAAGCAACCCTGAAATAGCTGCTTTTCCCCTACGTTTGATGTTATGGATGCATTCAAAAAATCCCAAGTATAGTGGCAGCTTATCCTGTGAAATTCCACGGTGAGGGCGCAACCAGGATCGCGGCAACGACCAGAAGCCCTCCATCGTATTCACATGCACCTCGTGAAAACCATCACCATCTTCATCCCGGGCATACTCCCCAGCGCCATGACAGACAGATTTACGATCATAACCCCATTGCTCAAGCCTGTCGTAAATGCTGTATTCATCAGTATAAATCAGCGTTCCCGGCGCTATGAATTCTGTAATCAGGGGCTTGATTGTTACCTGCTTGACATTAGGCAGCATACGGATCACAACCTGCCCACCCCGCTGGATCATGCCAAAGATCGGAGGCTTTTCTTTCTCCAGAGTACCGCGACCACGAGCACCTCTCAAACGGTTACGGCGGGCTGTCCGCCCTTTTTTTTCACCGCTTCAGGCTGGCCTTTATGCCCCGATACAACGTAAACCTCGTCACATTCAACCTTGCCGTCCAGAACGGTGACCGGGCGTTTGTTGCAGACACTTGTCCTGAGTTGCTGTGTCATCTTTTGCACATCGCTTTTGTTCAGGTCAAGTTCAAGTGCAATCTGTCTGTTCGACTGATTGAGTGACATCAGGTACAAGCAGTGTATCCAGATTTTTAAAGGCTGGTGATGCCCTGAAAACACCGATAAAGTCAGATCATCAAAGCGACGACGACAACACTTGCACCAGTAACGCTGTCGCTCCGGCTGAGTGTCATCTTTACCTTGTCGGGTAATATCAGGGCTTTGACAGCGAGGACAAACGACACCATCCGGCCAGCGCATTTGCCTGACTTGTTCGTAACATTTGGCGTTATCGAGGAGATCATGAAACTTCATCATACCGCTGTTTTACACTAATGTGGACGTTAGTTTCAACCGCAGTTACCTCAACACCCCGGAATCCATTAAGAGCCTTATTTATATAAAGCGGCAATAATGTTTAACAATATCACCCCTTATACAACTTCGGATTCATTACATCCCGCAACCAGTCCCCCAGCAAGTTCATTACCAATACTAGCAATACCAACACAATGCCCGGTATTACCGTAATCCACCAGGTGCCGGAGAAGATATATTCAAAACCACTGGAAATCAGCGCCCCGAGGCTCGGCTGTGAAGGCGGCATGCCCAAACCAAGGAAAGACAGCGCGGCTTCACTAATAATCGCGTTAGCAATCTGCACAGTTGAGATAACCAAAATCGGCGACAGGCAGTTTGGCAAAATATGGCGGAACATGATCCGGCCGGGACCAAAGCCCATAACCCTGGTAGCTTCCACATATTCCTTTTGTTTTTCAGCCAGTACCGATGCCCGAATGGTGCGCGCATATTGTGGCCATTCCGCTATACCGATCACTAGAATCAGCATCAGCATCGCCATCCGGCTATAGAACTCCATCCCAAAGGCTGCCTGAAAAACAGCCAACACAATAATCGCCACCATCATGGTTGAGAACGATAGTTGAATATCCGCCAGACGCATCAGGAAGCCATCGACCCGGCCACCGAAGTAACCAGCAGTCAGACCAATCACGATACCGAGGAATGCCTGTAGCATCACAGCAAAGATACCGATGGCTAATGAAATGCGAGTGCCGTACAGAATCGTACTGAGCAGATCACGACCCTGGTCGTCAGTGCCCAGCAGAAAACGTTCATCGCCTTCATCTTCCCAGACCGGCGGCAGTTCCGAATCCATAATATCGATCTGCGACATATCATAGGGATTCATTGGCGACAGCACCGGTGCCAGCAGTGCAGCACTGACCATCACCAGCAGAATCACTGCCGAGATCATGGCAACCTTGTCACGGAAAAAGTAGTAATAAATATTCGACTGTCGAATACGCTGCCAGAGTGTTTCACCCTGAGCAGGCGTTTCATTTTGTACCGAAACAGCAACTTCACTCATGGTTAGTACTCCTTATGCACTCTTGCCAGCCAGACGCACGGTCGGGTTAATCAGGCCGTAAATCAAATCCACCAGCGTATTCACAATAACGAAGATGGCGCCGACAACAATCAGGTAAGCAACAATCAACGGTGTATCAACCCGGTTCACCGCTTCAAGGAACATAAAGCCCATACCCGGCCACTGGAATACCGATTCAGTCAGAATGGTATAGGCGACCATGGTTCCGATTTGTACACCACCGACGGTAATCACCGGCAGCATGGTATTTTTCAGGGCATGCAGATAATAGATACGGGTTTGTTTCAGACCTTTGGCGCGGGCAAATTTCACATATTCAGTGTGCAACGCCTCAACCATCTCGGAACGAATCAACCTAATAAACAACGGCAGCATGATACTGGCCAGTGAAATACACGGCAGAATCAGATGCAGCAAACCATCTTTGGTCAGAAAACCGGTTTCCCAGCCCCCGATGACAGGCATAACCTCGCCACGCCCGTAGGATGGCAACCAGCCCAGCTCAATGGAAAACAGGAAAATCAATAAAATTGCTGTTAAAAAGACCGGTATCGAAATACCGACAATACTCCAGCCCAGAATGGCTTTGGAAAACCAGCTGCGCGGGTTAATCGCACAATAAACACCAGCAGGCACCGACAGCAACACAATCAGCAGCGTCGCGCCAAATACCAGCTCCAGTGTGGCAGGTAGCTTACCCAGAATCACTTCCAGTGCCGGTTCTTTAAAGAAATAAGAGGTGCCCAAATCCCCCTGCACCGCTTTTGACATAAAGCGACCATATTGCACGAGGAAGGGATCATTCAGCCCCAGATCATCCCGCAGCTGCTGACGTTCGGCTTCTGATACCGACTGACCAACCATCTCCCGCAGTGGATCACCCAGGTTATCCTGAATGGCAAAACTGATAAAGCTGATGATAAGCATCACCAGCAGCCCCTGTATCAAGCGGCGAGTAAGAAATAAAAACATGATGCCAGACCTATATGATGCATGATTACAAGACCGGCATAAGTTGCCAGTTGTCAGCTGCCAGCTATCAGCGGCCAGCTACCGGTCGTTAAACTGGCAGCTGGAAGCTGGAGGCTGGCAGCCCTTCTCAAAAGAAGGGTTTATTCTTCAACAATCAGATCTGCCAGATACGGGAAGTTCATCACGTTTACGACTTCTGACGCTTTCACCTTGGTGCTGGCACCCCAGGCCAGGTTCTGCCAGTGCAGCGGAATATAAGCGGCATCTTCATACAAAGTGCGCTCAACCTGCTGCAGCAGCCCGGCACGTTTGGTCAGATCGGTTTCGGTGTTAGCCGCCTTGACCAGCTTATCAACCTGCGGATTACAGTAACCGCCACTGTTGTACTGCCCCCAGCCGGTTGCCTCATCGGCACAGGCTGCCAGATACTCAGTGAAGTTGGCGGAATCTTCGGTGTCAGAGTGCCAGCCAATCATCTGGATATCAGCCGAACGCAGATCATATTCAGGCCAGTACTGCGCCTTTGGCATGGTCTTCAGATCAACTTTGATATTGATCTTGGCCAGCATGCTGGAAACGGCCTGAGCAATTTTTTCGTCGTTGATATAACGGTTGTTCGGAGCAATCATGCTGATCCGGAAGCCTTTCTCATAACCGGCTTCTTTCATCAGCTGCTTCGCTTTCATCAGGTCATAACGCGGTGTCAGTTCATCAACAAAACCGGCGTAGCCTTTTGGTCCCTGCTGCCCGGCCGCTGTCGCAAAACCACGCATAATACGTTTAACAATGGCTTCATTGTTGATCGCATAGGCTACCGCCTGACGAACACGCTTATCCTTGAACGCTTCTACCCTGCCCTGATTCAGCTGCAGCTGGATGATCCGGGTGCCCGGCAGGGTAACCAGATCGGTTTTGCTGTTACGATCGATACGCTTGTGATCGGTCGGCGGTACCGGGAAGATAAAGTCCACATCACCGGATAGCAGTGCTGCTACCCGAGTCGGGTTTTCCTTGATCGGGGTCAGAGTGATCTGATCAACGTTGCCTTTGGAAGCAGTATCCCAATGGCCTTCAAAGCGTTCAAATTCAACCTTAACACCCTGCTGACGGTAGCTGATGGTGTAAGGTCCGGTACCAGACAGGTTACGGGAAGCAAAGGTGTCACCATGCTTCTTCAGAGCACCTTTATCCTGTCCCTTATCGTCCTTACCGGAATAGAAGGCACTGTCCATCGGGAAGATATACGTCGCGGCGTTCAGTACCAGCGGATAAGCTTTTTTGGTAACCAGCTCAAAGGTGTATTCATCAACGACCTTAATGCCTTCGAACGGCTCAAATACCGCTTTGAAATCAGGACTGTTCCGCAGACGATCAAACGTCCATGCTACATCTTTGGTTGTCAGCTTGTTGCCGGAATGGAACTTAACGCCCTTACGCAGAGTAAAACGTACGGTTTTATCGTCAACACGTTCCCATTTTTCCGCCAGACGCGGCTGAAAACTCAGGTTCTGATCCCAGCGCACCAGCGGATCAAAAACCAGGTGGGATAACTGCAGGGTTGCGCCGGACAGCTGCTCATGCGGGTCCAGAGAAACGGGATCAGAGTCGTACGCCATTTTCAGGGTTGCCGCCTGAGCCCCCATTGCCAGAGCCGATGCCATAACCGCAGTCGCTATACCTTTCTTGATAAAGGACTTCATAACTTCCCCTCGTTGTTTATTCTTTGTAAGCGTTTATTATTTGCAATCTATGCCTGTAAATCCGTTGTACCGGGCTACAGTTCAAGTATCGCTAAGGTGTTGTTGTCGTTATTTAAAAGTGACGGTTTACACCGCCACCGCTTCGACTGCAGGCTGAACCTCCAGCCCTTCCCGAGAAAGATTATCCAGATGCGGCATCAGTGACAGCAGCTGACGGGTGTATTCATGCTGTGGTGCCGCGTACAGGCTTTCGGTTTCATTCACTTCCACCAGACGACCATAACGCATCACCCCAACCCGGTCGCACATCTGGCGAATGACCGGCAGGTCATGACTGATAAACATCATGGTCAGCCCCAGCTCATCCTGAAGGTCTTTTAGCAGGTTCAGAATCTGCGCCTGCACCGATACATCCAGGGCGGATGTGGGCTCGTCACAAATCAGGAATCGGGGCCGGGTCGCCAGCGCCCGGGCAATAGAAATCCGCTGTCGCTGACCTCCTGAGAATTCATGGGGAAATTTCAGACCTGAACGACTACCCAGTCCGACATGATCCAGCAGATCAGCCACAATACCCGTCGTTTGCTGTTCCGATGCTGCCAGTCCGTGAAAACGAATCGGCTCGGCAATAATATCGTTCACTGTCATCCGCGGATTCAGGCTGGAATACGGGTTCTGGAATACCATCTGAATCTGACGCCGGAAAGGTATCCGTGCCTTGTCGTTCAGTTGAGTCAGTTCAGTACCCGCATAATTAATGCTGCCGCTGTTGGGTTGATAAAGACCAGCAATCACCCGGGCAATCGTAGATTTACCGGAACCGGACTCCCCTACCAGGCCGAATGTTTCCCCTTCCCTCACTTCAAAGCTGACATGGTCAGAGGCTTTGACATAACGGCGATTTTTCTCCAGAAAGGCAGACTGCGTCTGAAACTTCAGACAGACATCATCGACGGTTAACAGCACCCCATTGTCGGCTTCATGACCGGCAATAATATCTTCCCGCTGTCCCAGCCAGTGGTTTTTAACATCGATACTTTTGGTCTGTACCTGTTCGATATATTCCACTCGCGGGAAACGCTTCAGCTTTGCATCGGTACGCGGTACGGCACTGATCAGACTTTTAGTGTATTCATGCTGCGGCCTTTCCAGAATCTGCTGAGTAGTACCCATTTCCACCAATTGGCCCTTGTACATCACAGCAACCCGATCGGAAACATTGGCGATTACACCCATATCGTGGGTCACGAGAATACAGCCTACTTGCCGCTCCCGGCACAGTTTACGAATCAGTTCCAGAATCTGATCCTGAATAGACACATCCAGTGCTGTGGTGGGTTCATCAGCAATAATCAGTTCCGGATCACCTGCAAGGGCGATAGCAATAACAACCCGCTGCCGCATACCACCGGAAAACTGATGCGGGTACTGTTTCAGGCGCAGCTCCGGCTCGGGAATACCCACCGCATTCATTAACTCAAGCGACTTTTCCAAAGCGGCTTCTTTGGTACCACCGCGGGTTGCAAGAATCGTTTCTACCAGTTGGTTTTCAATAGTCAGCAATGGGTTCAGGGATGTCATCGGGTCCTGAAAAATAAACCCGATCCGGCGACCACGAATGCGGCGGATCGCTTCACCGTGCAGGCCGGAAATGTTCTCACCATGCAGGATTACATCACCACTGGCCACCCGCCCCGGCGGGCTGAGCAAATCGATAACGGCATTACCAATAGTGGATTTACCGGCACCGGACTCACCAACCAGACCAACGATTTCACCTTTTTCTACCGTAAAAGAAACATTCTCAACCGCGGTGGCAACCCCGTGGCGGGACGGAAATTCGATACACAGGTTCTTGATCTCAAGCAGAGATTCTGCGTTTTTTTTCAAGACAGCCCCCATTTTTATCTTTATGGTTCAGCAACTCAGCGATATGGCCGGCTACCTTATTTTGTAATGCTGTATTTGTTCTGTTGTTGTTTTGATTTTATTTAAACGTCTTATGACGCCTATATGAATTATTCCCTTTTATTTTCAAAGCATTTTCACAGTGTTGTGAAGTAGGTATTTACACCTACCAGCAAAGAATTGACATCTCTGCTGCCATGAAGAATGATGACTCTTTTTCGACTTCCACCAACAAAGGGAAACAGTCGTAAGGACTAACACTTACCTGACCTTCATCAAAATAATGACCGCAGTCAAATGCTAGAATGGGATACTCACCATTCAATTAGCCGTATACTGCCATGTCCTTACAGCAGTCCATCATTGCAACGCTGGAAAAACTGCGCCACCACAAGCCGCTGGTACATAACCTGACCAATCAGGTTGTCACCAATGTTACTGCCAATGCCCTGCTGGCCGCTGGAGCCTCACCGGTTATGTCGCAGGCGCCACAGGAACTTGAAGAACTGATCAATATAGCAGGCAGTGTCGTTATTAATATTGGCACCCTGGACTGCACCTCAATTGACGCCAAACTGACTGCCGCCCGCATTGCGCATTACATGCAAACCCCCTGGGTACTTGACCCAGTGGGCGCCGGTGTAACCAGTTTCCGTCTTGACGCGGCCAGCCGCCTGATTGAGTTAAAACCTGCAGCCATACGCTGCAACGCATCCGAAGCGCTGGCTGTTTGCGGCAGACACCTCGGCGGCATGGGCGTTGACAGCACCGCCTCTTCAGAAGAAGCACTGCCACTATTACATCAGGCAGCACGCACATTCGATACGGTTATCGCCGTCACCGGCAAGAACGATTACATTACCGATGGTCGCCGTCTGGCAAAGCTGAGCAACGGCCACCCGATGATGGCTGCGGTGACTGGCACGGGTTGTCAGTCCACTGCGATTACCGGCGCATTTCTGGCAATCGAGTCAGACCCCTGGCTGGCAACGGTTTCTGCACTTTCAGTATTCAGCATTGCCGGTCAACTGGCAGCAGAGGAATCGGCCGGTCCGGGCACATTGCAGCTGAAGCTACTGGATAAGCTCTACACGCTCAGCGCAAACGATATTGAACAACACTTAGCAATTGATTATCAGGCAACGATAATCGAAGAATAATTTTCAATTTATCAGGGACGAACGATTATTCAGTGGTAATAAAGATTATGACAGCAACCTTACTTAAAGAAACTTTCAAACGACTGCCACAGCCCAGTCTTTCGCACTTTATGCAGCCACTGCGCCTGGTTCCATTCGAAATGAAATCCCAGCCAGTAGAAATTGCCGTCAATCGCCTGCTAAAGCAGCCTCTGGCTGATGGTGATTTTGACTTCCTCGAAGGCAAATGGGTAAAAATTGAAATTACCGACATTGGTCAGGCGGTTTCCATTACCCTGTTTAATGGCCGTCTCGCCTTCGAACGTCCACGTGAATCTGATGTAACTTTCCGCGGTACTGTCGATGCCTTCGTCAAGCTGGCCACCCGTCAGGAAGACCCGGACACCCTGTTCTTCCAGCGTCAACTGAGCGTAGAAGGCAGTGTAGAGCTGGGTCTGGGCATCAAGAACCTGCTCGACAGCCTTGATATCGAACAGCTGCCGTTTGTTATTCGCATGGCTCTGCGCCAGAAGTAATAATGAACTACGATCTACGGATCGGTCTGCCGGGATAATGCCCTGCCCCGCTCACCGGATGTCATATCAGGAAGCGGGGTACTCAAAAGTTCAGAGGCGACCCGTGGTTAACCTCTCCCGATGGGCGACAGCGCTGCTGTTTCTCATAGTCACCTTCCCGGCTGTCGGCCAGAACTATCAGAATCTGGCCAATACCCTTCGCAGCACATTTGAAGCTCAACTCTTTACCCTTCCCGCTATCAGAGCAGGGCATTATAGCCTGCGCATGTACCGGCAAACAGGTAATCCGCGTTATGCAGCCGCCATCTGGTCAGATATGGCCTGTGCTGCCAGCACCCTTAACCATATTGCATATGATCTCACCAGTGATAAAGCGATGCTTGCTTATGCGCTTGAGCGTTTAAGAAAATTGCAGGATAGTCATGCCGAGCGAGCCCGCCTGCGACAGCTGGCGACTGCCCGCAAGCCAATGTATCTGGTGCTGGGCGCAGAGTTACTCTGGGCGATGACGCGAGCTGATGAATACGGCCTTAAACACCGGGAAGACAAAACACTCAGAGTCATTTTACGGCGACACGATTTCACCCGATTCAGTGAAGACCCGGTGATGATCCGGGTCTGGGCTGCTCAGTTAGCCAACCAGGTATACTGGCTGCGGCAGCTTGGCGAAGCCGATACTGTAAACGACTACATCCAAGCATTCCGCAGCCTTTATCCTCATACTAAAGATAATTCACTGTCCGACCTAGAATATGGCAACAAGATTTACGGCATGACTCATCTGATCTTTGCCGCCAGTCGCTATTATCAGGAGCCGGTTCAGGAAGCGGAATTTCAATGGATTTACGATTACTTCCGCACTGACATCCAAACCATTTTACAGCGTACCAAACCGGATATTATCGCCGAAGTCGGCCTGTGCTTCCTGCTGGCACGAATGGAAAAAGACCCCGTAGTCATTAAAACCCGTGAGACTATCGCCAAAGTCATTGCTCTGGCCACAGACAATCACAGTGAAATAATCCCCGCTGTTGATGGCAGTTCAAATCTTGAAAAAGGCGAACATCGCAACGTATTGGCAATTATGCTGCTGGGCTGGCAAGGTACATGTAAACACCCTGGCCCTGTCGTACCTCAGATGCCACAATTCTTTCCCGAACTTCCCTGGGGGTTAATTCCCAAATAGCCACAAACTTACAAAACTTTGATACAGAAACCAGCAATCAGAACACAGCCACAATAAACCCAACACCAAACAGCATAAAAAAGCGCCCGGTCATCGGTGGCAGGGTTTCCAGCGCCTGCATACTGTTGACGGTTTTATACGGCTGAATCAAAACCAGCAACGAAGGCAACGTCCAGTACCAACCCGGCAGAATTTCCAGCCAGTAAAAAACAAAACTCAGCGGCACCACGGACAGCATGCAGCCCAGATAAATCTGTCGTGCAATGGAACAACCAACCCGAACCGTCAGGGTTTTAATACCCGCCAGCTTGTCATCGTTAAAGTCACGCAGTTCATTTGCCAGCAGCAATGATGCCGATAATAAACTAACCGGCACCGCCAGCAACAATACCTGAATATGCCATTCACTGGTTACGGCATAGTAAGAGCCGGCAACCATCAGAATACCGGTAAACAAAAACACACCCGGTACGCCAAGACCATTATTCTTGTATTGGATTGGCTCGCCGGTATAAGCATAGCCACCGACAACCCCGGTCAGACCAAGCACAAACAACTGCCAGCCTGATTCAAATACCAGCCACAGCCCGATCAGAACCCCTGCAACCGTAAACCCCAGCGCATAACGTGTATTCAGCCCAATACGCTGAACCACTCTCAGAGCCGTCGCATCACTACGTTGTTTCCAGTAAGGCAGGTCTGCATGGTCATTGAACAGATTGACCGCTGCCTGCAGCAACACCCCTGCCAGCATGACGGCAATAGAGCGCACAATATCACCATCGTCATGCGCCCAGGCCAGCGCCACACCGAGCCCACAGACAATCAGCGCCACACTGTAAGAAAACGGACGGAGCGCCCTGACGAAGCGATACTTTTCCGGGTTTGACGGCAGTGTATTCATAAACGACAAAAAATTATATTTCCCAGATAATCATAAGCGATGAGCAAATAGTCACTTACCAGAAATGACAAAAACATTGAATATTTCAGGCGGGTCACATTCTAATAGCAAAAAGGCCGCGAATCATTGATCCGCAGCCTTTTTCTCAGTCAGTCTCTAACGCCTTTTAATCAGCGCCTGACTCTTACTTGATTTTCACCTTGGCTTCAGCGCGCAGATCGCGCAGCATTTCGCCATACAGGTTACGACCTTCACCGGCTGCCAGCATACGTGCCAGACGGGAAGTTTCTTCAGCCGCTTCATCAACTTCGCCGGCAGTAATACCGGTCAGCATTACCAGCGCTACATCAGAAGAAGGCAGTTCAACAATGGCATAGCTGGCGCTACCTTCCTGAGGATGTGGCAGACGGAAAGCATCCATCAGAATTTGCTGCGGTGCATCATTGCTGTAACGCTCGGCACCGGCCAGCTCAGTCCACTCAATACCTGCCTGTTCAGCAATAGCTGCCTTGTCCTGACCGGACTGCAGCGCAGTACGCAGTTTTTCGGCATCAGCCTGCAGGTTTTCACGGGCAACGGTGCGACGCTGCTCTTCATAGATGCTGTCACGCACATCTTCAAAGGCCAGCTGTTCAGGCTGGTTGTGGGTTTTCACACGCAGCACAACAACGTGATCGGTATCGATTTCCAGCAGCTCGCTATTAGCACCCAGATTCAGTACATCTTCAGAGAAAGCCGCATCAACCACTTTCTGGTTAGCTGCAAAACCTTCGCCGCCGTTGCGACCAAAAGCTTCGGTGTTCTGAATCGTCAGACCCAGCTCATCAGCAGGCTGTTGCAGATCCGCAGATTCAAAGCTGATATCCGCCAGTTTCTGGGATTTTTCAACAAACAGTACTGCCAGTTCACCGTCCTGCAGTTCCTGTACCAGCTCATCGCGCATATCCGCGTAAGCGGGCAGATCCTGCTTTTCATAGCCGTTCAGACGAATAATCTGATAGCCGAAATCGGTTTTAACCGGCGCAGAGTATTCACCCGGCTGCAGACCAGCCAGCGCCTGATCGAAAGCACTGCCGAAGAAACCTTCTTCGACAGAACCGATGTTACCGCTATCGTTGGCGGAAGAAGAATCATCAGAGAATTCTTTGGCGACTGCAGCGAAGTCTTCACCTGCCTGCAGTTTCGCATAAGCTTCCTGAGCACGTGCTTCAGCCGCATCGTCATCACGCTCATCATTGCTTTCTACAAGAATGATCGCAGCCTGCGGCAGCTGCTCCGCTTCCATTTCAGCAACCATTGCCTGATAGCGTTGTTCAACGTCTTCTTCGTCAATCTGGAGCTGTTCACGCAGCGCTTCACGGCTCAGCTCGATATAGCTGACAGCAACCGTTTCCGGCGTCATGTAACGCTCAAGACGCGCTTCATAAAAGTTGTGGGCATCTTCTTCAGAAACTTCAACGGATTCCTGTGCTTTTTCAAAGCCAAGAGTCAACCAGGCAATATCCCGCTTCTGGCTCTGCAGGCTCAATAGCTGATTTAGTTCAGCCGGTGTCACAAATTCAGATCCGGAGAGGCCTGTCATCTGCTGATTAACCAATGTTTCTTCGCGGATGGCATCACGGTACTGCAGCGGAGTCATACCGGCACCACGTACCATGCTCTGGAAGCGATCCGGATCAAACTGACCTTCGGTCTGGAATACCGGGGTATTGCGGATCTGGTCATCCAGCGTTGCCTGAGACACTTCAAGTCCGGCTTCTTTTACACTCTGGTTCAGCAATGCACGGTTAACCAGCTGATCCAGTGCACCCTGACGCAACATAGCATCGTCCAGCATGGACGGGTCGAAGTTACGACCAAAACGCTGTTGCATCATACGCCGCTGCTGCTCCATAGCCTGGTAAAGCTGCTGCTCGGTGATTTCTTCACCGTTCACAGAAGCAACCGTCGGGTTACCCGGATTGGGAGCCAGTGACTCAAGACCGAAAATAGCAAATGTGAATGCAATGACGGCGACTATGACCTTGGCGATCCAGCCCTGTGCATTTTCCCTCATGGTTTGCAGCATATATTAACCTCAGCTACGTCTGCGTTACGTTATCCATTACCGTATACAAGTACAGTACTACAAGATTAACGGAGACGGCGTATTAAGACGGCGTATTAAAAATAACTCTAAATTCAGAGACACCATGATCACAATTTAAGTTTCATGGCATGAACACCGCATGATACCAAAACAATACGGTAATAAAAAAAGCGCACCTTATTGATGCGCTTTTTGAGGTAATCCAACCCCGCCTTTAAATACATTCTCCTTGCGGAGTTTAAAAGCAGCCGTTCGACTACCTCTGGTCACGATTAGCTGTTAACCGCATCCTTCAGGGCTTTACCGGCCTTGAAGCTTGGGATTTTAGCAGCAGCGATCTCAATCGGCTCGCCAGTCTGAGGGTTACGACCGGTACGCGCCGCACGATCCTTTACAGAGAAAGTACCGAAACCGACCAGAACGACTTGTTCCCCGTTCTGCAGTGCAGTGCTGACATTTTCAATGACCGCGTCCAGAGCTCGGCCTGCAGCCGCTTTAGGCAGATCAGCAGATTCCGCAATTGCATCAATCAGTTCAGATTTGTTCACTTTAATCCCCTTAATGTGAATGCTTTATGCTACATATCACCAAAACAAATGGTTTATAACAACAAGCGCCAGGTGCTTTGCTTAAGTACCCAGTCAACTGCTCAACAAAACATGTAAAGCAACAAATTGGGTACTTACCTTGACAGCCAAGGGTATGTACGCTGGAAATGATTTGCCCAGTGATTCCTGTACAAACCAGCACAGCGACACCAGTTATTAATTCCCAGATAAGTGAAGTTCTGAAAATCATTAACAGCTGCGCGAAAGGAATGCATTTGAGCGAAACGAATTTATACCAGCCTGCAGAAAAGACTGTCAAGCCAAAAAAGGTCGCAATCCCTGATTTTCCGTGGGTTTGCGACCTTTTTATCAATGCGTGCTGATTCGGTCTGTACTTTCGTCCGAGTTTTGCTCGGAAACCTCACCCGAAGTTTTCTTTTTAATTGTTACTTTCGTATCAACATCCAAAGGTTCCGGCTGATAGCTCAGGGCAATTTCCAGTACTTCATCAATCCACTCCACTGGTTTGATTTGCAGGTCTTCCTTAATGTTTTCCGGAATCTCTTTAAGATCACGGACATTTTCCTGCGGGATAATCACCGTTTCAATACCACCCCGGTGTGCCGCCAGTAGCTTTTCCTTCAGGCCACCAATCGGGAGCACCTGACCACGCAATGTAATCTCGCCCGTCATCGCAACAGTCGATTTAACCGGAATACCGGTCAGCACAGACACCATCGCGGTACACATACCAATACCTGCACTGGGTCCATCTTTAGGCGTAGCACCTTCCGGCACATGGATATGCAGATCCTGCGATTCATGAAAGTCTGGTTTGATACCCAGACTGCCGGAGCGACTGCGAACAACGGTCAATGCCGCCTGGATGGATTCTTTCATCACATCACCCAGTGAACCGGTTGTCGTATGTCGTCCCTTGCCCGGCATTGCCGCCGCTTCAATTACCAACAGCTCACCACCGACTTCAGTCCAGGCCAGACCGGTCACCTGCCCGACCTGATCCTGCTCTTCCGCCAGACCATACTTGAACTTGCGTACACCCAGATAATGCTCAAGCAGTTCCGGTGTAATTATCCCATCATGCTCAACCTTACCCAGCGCATGCTCTTTTACTGCCTTACGGCAGATTTTGGCAATCTCACGCTCCAGGCTACGAACACCCGCTTCACGGGTGTAGTAACGGATAATATCCATGACGGCTTCATCGTTAAGCGTAACTTCACCTTTTTTGAGACCACAGTTTTTCATCTGTTTTGGAATCAGGTAGCGAATCGCAATATTCAGCTTTTCATCTTCGGTATAACCGGGGATACGGATCACTTCCATCCGATCCAGCAGCGGTGCCGGGATGTTCATGGAGTTGGAAGTACAGACAAACATCACATCAGAAAGGTCGTAATCCACTTCCAGATAATGATCGCTGAAGCTGTTGTTCTGCTCCGGGTCAAGCACCTCAAGCAGTGCAGATGCCGGATCACCCCGCATATCAGCACCCATCTTGTCGATCTCATCGAGCAGGAACAACGGGTTACGTACCTCAGCACGCGCCATTTTCTGAATCAGTTTGCCCGGCATAGAACCAATATAGGTACGACGATGGCCACGTATCTCAGCTTCATCACGCACACCACCCAATGCCATACGTACATATTTACGGTTAGTGGCACGGGCAATCGATTGCCCCAGTGAAGTTTTACCTACCCCCGGTGGCCCAACCAGACACAGTACCGGTCCTTTCAGTTTGCGCACCCGCTTCTGCACGGCAAGGTATTCAAGAATGCGCTCTTTAACTTCAGACAGGCCGTAATGATCTTCTTCCAGCACCTTGTCTGCGCGCTTCAGGTCATGGCGCACTTTGCTGCGCTTCACCCAGGGCACACTGATCATCCAGTCTATATAGCCACGGACAACTGTCGCTTCCGCCGACATAGGTGACATATTCTTGAGCTTGTTCAGCTCTGCCTCAGCCTTTTCCCGGGCTTCTTTAGGCATACCCGCCTGATCAATTTTGGCCTGCAACTCTTCCAGCTCACCGGGTGCTTCTTCCATATCACCCAGCTCTTTCTGAATGGCTTTCATCTGCTCATTCAGATAGTACTCACGCTGGCTACGCTCCATCTGTTTTTTAACACGACCACGGATACGCTTTTCAACCTGCAGCAGATCCAGATCACTGGCCATCAGCCCGATCAGATATTCCAACCGTTCGGTCAGATCATTTTTTTCCAATAGTTGCTGCTTGTCTTCAACCCGGACACCCAGATGCGCAGCGATTGTATCAACCAGACGTTCAGGATCGTCTATTTCAGAAACGGAAGAAACAACTTCTGAGGGGATTTTCTTACTGGATTCAACATAGCTTTCAAACTGAGACATCAGTGATGTCACCAGCGCTTCTTCCTCGCCCGCATCAATTTCGATCGTTGGCAGCAACTGTGCTTCCGCACGGGTATAGTCATCCTGATCATAAATACGATTGAAGCTGACACGATTCTGCCCTTCAACCAGCACTTTGACTGTCCCGTCAGGCAACTTCAGCAACTGCAGAATAACGGCTTCCATACCGATACTATATAAATCTTCAGCACCGGGATCATCATCCTGGGCACTGCGTTGAGCAACCAGCAGAATGCGCTTACCTTCCTGCAACGCAGCCTGCAGACCATTAATTGATTTGTCGCGGCCTACAAACAGCGGCAGCACCATATGGGGATAAACCACCACATCACGCAGTGGCAGCAGCGGCAAATCAATTTGCTCAGGCACCAGGCCTGATTTTTTGATAGTCATGATATTTCGCCCCCTGCTATACAGTTTTCTGGGTATTAGAGTGATGTATCAAAACCGGTTCCAGCAAGACACAACAATTTTTAATATGAAAGTGCAGCTCTGTCAGGCTTCCGGATAAGTCTCATTTTCCACTCAGGATCGCCTGATAATGCAACAAATAAGATCGGGTTTGTTATGTGAAAAAAAAGGAGCCTTTAAGGGCCCCTTTTTTATTGAACAACAACACTCGCAATTACTGATCAGGCATCGTCCGACAGTGCACGCTGAGGTTCGTTGTTCTCGTAGATCAACAGTGGTTCAGAGTCACCCCTGATCACGGAGGCGTCAATGACAACCTTGGATACTTTATCTTCTGAAGGAATGTCATACATGGTATTCAGCAGAACATTCTCCAGAATGGAACGCAAGCCCCGGGCACCGGTTTTACGCTCCATTGCTTTCTGAGCAACAGCACGCAGCGCTTCTTCACGGAAGTCGATTGCCACATCTTCCATTTCGAACAGGCGACCATACTGACGGGTGAGCGAGTTTTTCGGCTCAGTCAGGATACGCACCAGCGCTTCTTCATCCAGCTCTTCCAGTGTTGCAATCACCGGCAGACGACCAACAAATTCCGGAATCAGACCGAACTTCACCAGATCTTCCGGCTCGACATCACGGAATGCTTCGCCCACGCTCTTGTTCTCGTCCTTGCTCTTCACTTCAGCCGAGAAACCGATACCGCCTTTTTCGGAACGTGCCCGAATCAGCTTATCAAGGCCGGCAAACGCACCGCCACAGATAAACAGAATATTGGAGGTATCAACCTGCAGGAATTCCTGCTGGGGATGCTTACGACCGCCTTGCGGTGGTACAGAAGCAACCGTACCTTCAATCAGCTTCAACAGTGCCTGTTGCACACCTTCACCGGATACATCTCTGGTGATGGACGGGTTATCAGATTTACGGGAAATCTTGTCGATTTCATCGATATACACGATACCCTGTTGAGCCTTATCTACATCGTAGTCGCACTTCTGCAGCAGCTTCTGAATAATGTTTTCAACATCTTCACCCACATAACCGGCTTCGGTCAGCGTGGTGGCATCAGCAATGGTGAACGGCACATTCAGCAGTCGGGCTAGTGTTTCCGCCAGCAGGGTTTTACCACTACCGGTGGGGCCGATCAGCAGGATGTTGCTCTTGCCCAGCTCAACATCTTCTTTTTTCGCCTTTTCGCCGGTGCGCAGACGCTTATAATGGTTGTATACAGCAACAGAAAGCACTTTCTTGGCCTGCTGCTGACCGATGACATAGTCATCAAGAATCGTTTTGATTTCACGCGGTACCGGCAGGCGGTCGCCGCTGGACTCGGGTGTTGCTTCCTGAACTTCTTCCCGAATAATATCGTTACAGAGATCAACACACTCGTCACAAATGAAAACAGAAGGACCGGCAATCAGTTTACGGACTTCGTGCTGGCTTTTGCCACAAAAAGAGCAGTACAGCAGCTTTCCGCTATCATCACCCTTGCCGGTGGTTTGGTCTGTCATTCGCTTACCCTGTTCGAGCAAATACTCGTTATCTTAAGCACAAAGATGCAGGTATTATCTGGACTTTTCAAGTATTCAGGAGAAATTTTACAGATAATTACCCGGACTTACCGGGCGCATCCGGCTGGCTGTCTTTCCTGACATGCAATGATATTCAACCACTGTCCGCGGGAGGTGCTGAAAAATCACATTCAGCAGGGCTGCTCAGCAAAGAAAGCAGCAGGAAACAGCAGCAAAGAAAAGCCAATCAGGCATTATTACTCTTATTTTCTCAAGGGTTATTTCCTCAAGATAACCTGTTTGCAGTAAACAGGGCTGCAATAAAAATCGTTGCAACAAATAGAGTAACAAAAACCCGATTGGTTCAATCGGTCACCAGATACTTATCAGCCTTCCATCATGCGGCGGTCAAGCACCTTGTCAACCAGACCATACTTCACAGATTCTTCAGCATCCATAAAGTTATCCCGGTCGGTATCACGCTCAATAATATCCAGCGGCTGACCTGTGTGATGCGCCAGCACATCGTTCAGCTTGGACTTGATGGTCAGGATTTCACGGGCATGGATTTCGATATCCGATGCCTGCCCCTGGAAACCACCCAGCGGCTGGTGAATCATTACCCGGGAATGTGGCAGACAGTAACGCTTACCTGCAGCACCAGCGGTCAGCAACAGTGCCCCCATACTGGCAGCCTGACCAATACACATGGTACTTACGTCCGGCTTGATAAACTGCATCGTGTCATAGATCGCCATCCCGGCAGTCACAGAACCACCCGGCGAGTTAATATAGAGGTGAATATCCTTGTCAGGATTTTCTGACTCAAGGAACAACAACTGAGCAACGACGAGGTTTGCCATGTGATCCTCAACAGGACCAACAAGGAAAATGACTCGTTCTTTCAGCAGGCGGGAATAGATATCGTAGGATCGTTCGCCGCGCGCAGACTGCTCAACAACGATGGGAACAAGGCCGGTATTGGTCACATCAAGTGACCCCTGATGTCGCACGGAATTCATAGCGTTTATGTCAACTCCTTGATCAAACAGCCATGAGCGGACAATGCCGCTCACCCCAGACCATGAAAATGCCCATAAAGCTATGAACTGCGGCATTTTCACAATAAAAAGAGCATGATCCTTTCAGATCATGCCCGCAAGCAAAATTCCGCGCCGGTTATCAGGCTTCGGAAGCTTCTTCCGCTGGCTTTTCAGTATCAGGGCCTGCTTCAGCTTCTTCCTCGGCAGCCTTAGGCTGAGCCGGACGGATCGCTTCTTCGTAGCTGCAGGTTACTTCAGAAACCTGAGCGGCTTCAAGGATAGTATCCACAACCTGATCTTCCAGTACAACATTCTGTACCTGAGAAAGCTGCTGCTGGTTACCGTAGTACCACTCAACAACTTCTTCCGGCTTCTGGTAAGCGGAAGCAATCTCTTCGATCATTTCACGAACGCGGGTTTCGTCAGCAGAGATCTCTTTGGCGCGGATGATTTCACCGACCAGCAGACCCAGACTTACACGACGCTCAGCGTCTTTTTCAAACAGTTCAGCCGGCAGCTGGGAAGCATCCATACCGCTCTGAGCACCGCCCCACTGCTGAACAGCCTGTTCACGCAGACGGTCAACTTCCTGGCTAACCAGTGCTTTTGGTACGCTCAGTTCGTGAATGTCCAGTACGCCGTCCATAACCTGATTCTTGATCTTGTTACGTACAGCCTGCTTCAGCTCACGATCCATGTTCTTGCGAACTTCACCGCGGAAGCCATCTTCCGTACCTTCTTCGATACCGAACTGCTTGAAGAATTCTTCGTTCATCTCAGGCAGGATGGCTTCTTCGATCTTGTGCAGTTTGATCGCGAATTCAGCTTCTTTACCTTTCAGGTTTTCAGCCTGGTAATCTTCCGGGAAGGTAACAGAGATAGTCTTCTCTTCGTCAGCTTTCATGCCAACAATACCGTCTTCAAAACCAGGAATCATACGACCGGAGCCCAGCTCCAGCTGATTACCTTCAGCAGCACCGCCTTCAAATTCTTCACCGTCGATGGAGCCTTTGAAATCGATAGTAGCACGGTCGCCCTGCTGAGCTTCGCGCTCAACTTCAGCCCACTGCTTGTTCTGCTCACGCAGAGTAGACAGCATGGTGTCGATGTCAGCGTCGGTTACTTCTGCAACCGGCTTTTCAACAGTAACACCGGCAAAATCACCCAGTTCGATTTCAGGGTAAACTTCGAAGGTCGCAATGTATTCGAAATCTTTGCCCTGCTCGGATACTCGGGGTTCAACAGTCGGAGCACCAGCCGGGTTCAGCTTTTCCTGGGTTACAGCTTCAACAAAGGAAGACTGAATTACATCACCCAGTACTTCTTGACGGGCACCAGCGCCGTAACGGCGTTGAACGACCTTGAACGGCACTTTGCCGGGACGAAAACCGTCCAGACGCACGTCCTTGGCCAACTTATGGAGCCGCTTGTTCACTGCGGATTCGATCCGGTCAGCGGGCACCGTGATGGTCAAGCGGCGTTCCAGGCCGGAGGTCGTTTCAAGGGAAACTTGCATGGGAAATCCTCAAAAACCGAGTATCTCTAAAGAAAGCGCCATAGCCTAGCAGATTATTTCTTTGTGCAATACACCGTTTTACGCTGTTTCCCTGCCAGTCCTTCGCTTTTCAGCGAATATACTGACTCAGAGCACGACGTATCCCCCAACAGTAGTACGACAGAGCATAAAAAAACCCGTTATCCCTACCGGTGCGGCTTGCCGATGAGCACTTGAAACCATACGCAAAAACGGGGATAAGCAAGCTTATCCCCGTTTCAGACGAATACATATTCAAACTTCAGCTAATGCGCCTCAAGATCACTCTTTATAATGCATCTTTCAGCGAAATCGTATTTCTGACCAAAAACTCATCAGCCTGAAAACGATCAAAACATATCCCTAATACGGAAATTGGTGCGGAAGGAGAGACTCGAACTCTCACGCCTTTCGGCACTGGTACCTAAAACCAGCGTGTCTACCAATTCCACCACTCCCGCGCAATCCGTACAGGAAAAATGGGGTGGACGATGGGGTTCGAACCCACGACCGCAGGAGTCACAATCCTGAGCTCTACCAACTGAGCTACGCCCACCACTTAACCTTGCTATATAGCGCGCTTTACAAGCATGCTAACTGAAACCTGTATCATCCCGGGGAAAATTCCGAAACAACCACTTACCCCCAGGCTACTCACATTCAGGATTAACCCAAAACATGAAATATGGCGCGCCCGGCAGGATTCGAACCTGCGACCGATGGCTTAGAAGGCCATTGCTCTATCCAACTGAGCTACGGGCGCATAACAAAAACAAACAAGAGCATACACATCAATAACCCTTCAGCTACCAATGTACAACCAACTCCTGAAAGCTTGCAATACAGGCTCGTAAAAACTGGTCGGGGTAGAGAGATTCGAACTCCCGACATCCTGCTCCCAAAGCAGGCGCGCTACCAGACTGCGCTATACCCCGATCACTGCTTGCCGCTGCGTTGCCGTCAGTGGAAAGCGGGGTGAATCTTATCAAACTTTTGGTGATCGTCAATGCCTTATTTCATTTAAATTCCAATTAACGGCTCAACGTTTTCCAATAATTGTATGAATGCCGGAACTGAACTGTGACTGACAGGTCATACGACAACATACAGAGCCATTTGAATTTCAAACTGCCCGATGCATCAGCAGTGCTATGTTTGCATCAGCATTACTTTATTTCAGGAGCCGCCTTGCATGAGTGCCCAGCTGATCGATGGCAAAGCCATCGCCAACAACCTGCTGCAGAATATTGCCTCACAGGTTTCCCTGCGGTTGGAAAAAGGGTTTCAGGCACCGGGGCTGGCAGTTGTACTGGTTGGGAATAACCCAGCCTCGGAAACTTATGTCGCCAATAAAAAGAAAGCATGTATAAAAGCAGGCATTCAGGCGTTTGATCATCACCTGCCCTCAGAGACATCTGAAGCGGATCTTCTCCATCTGATTGATCAGCTAAACACTAACGTTGATATCAACGGTATTCTCGTACAACTTCCCTTGCCCGACCATATTGATAAAGAAAAAGTACTGGAACGTATTCGCCCCGATAAAGATGTAGATGGCTTTCACCCCTACAATATCGGTCGACTGGCACAACGTATTCCGGTTCTGCGACCCTGCACCCCAAAAGGTATTATGAAATTACTTGAGAGCACCGGCCAACCGATTCGCGGTCAAAATGCAGCGGTAGTGGGTGCATCTAATATTGTTGGCAGACCCATGACTCTGGAGCTGCTACTTGCCGGGTGCACCACTATTACTACTCACCGATTCACTAAAGACCTGCCACTGATGCTGGAAAATGCCGATATTGTGGTGGTTGCCGCCGGGAAGCCCGGACTGGTACAGGGAGAATGGATCAAGCCCGGCGCCATTGTCATTGATGTGGGCATTAACCGTCAGGATGACGGAAGCCTGACCGGCGATGTGGATTTTGAGGCAGCGTCTAAAAGGGCTGGCTGGATTACTCCGGTGCCGGGCGGTGTTGGGCCAATGACAGTCGCCTGTTTGCTGGAAAATACGTTGTATGCTGCCAAGCACCTTCATTAACAAAGCAAACGCTTGTGCAAGATTTCAATTGTTCTGCTAACTTGGAGACTGATGTACTTACATAATTTAAGCTGTGATGTTTCAACGAAACGTAGCTTTGGCGGTTATAAAATTAATTTTTGCATGCTTGATAGCAATCGCGAGTACATGCGCAATTGCGGGTGGCAACCCTACAGGCTCAGATAAAGATAAAAGTCCGACACACAATATCGCAAAAGCCCATTCAAGCTCCGCTTTACCAAAAGCCTCCCCGAGCCTCAAAGATGTTCCCCGTCCTGACGCAAATAAATTAAAACTCAGAAGTAAAATCAAGAGAAGTGGCACTGTCGGTCATCTAGCCTCAGCATCAGCATCACAGCTTCTCAGTGTAGACACACTGGCAGGTCTTAAAATATTACAGAAGTACACTGAAATCAATCAGATCGGTATTTTTACAGGTGATTTCAGAAATCTGAGCAGCCTTCGCCCAGAGGCAGCCGGTCCACGTGATTACCATACAGTCTCAGCAACAGTCGATCATTATAAAGTCATTTGGGAAGAAGTTATTACACTCCTTAACTACTTCAGTTCAACTACGCCCACGTCAGATACCCTGTATAAGGTATGCTGCTCCTTTGAGCAAAAATGCTTTCTTGATCACAGAAGAGCCTCTCACAGAGAAAGATACACAGAGGAATGTGAATTTTCTGACCAGACGGCACAGCACCTACTGATACACTACAGTAAAATTCTTGCTATGTATGACCTTGATTTTGACCGGCAAGACATAAACCCAATGAGGTTGATGATCAGAAGTGTCAAAGTGGAGTTACAGTTCACGCCTGATCCTGAAAGTACTATGACAACCAGCGAATTCCCTCTTTACAACCTATGGCAGACCGACATTGATCTGAGAACCGTCAATCAGGCAACAGTAATAATACCTTCAGACAACCCTGATACACGCCATAGATTGCGCGAAGCACTCCACAGAGGAATCTTCAGGCAACTCTATAACGACCTTTTCACTCATGAGCAAATTACACCTGCAATATTACATCTGGCGCTAGCAAACTGCTTTTCCCTGCTTCACTACACCGGCTTTTACTCTTCAAGGGACGGTGATATCTGCTTCGGTGTCACACAGCTAATATTACTAATGTTTGCTCAGAAGCCTCTTTATGTTGTACCGGAAAAATTGTTAGATGCTCCCGACCCGGAAACACTGATTGCCATTTTTCAGACTTCATCTCCGGAAGCTGAAAAATTGATACCGGAAAAACACAGCTTCAACCCTCTGGCGCTTCAGTACATTCAAGCAATGGGCGGCAGCCTGAAAGACTTACTTGATGCACCGTCTAAGACAGAATACCTCAGCCTCGTAGAAGTCAGAGGTAATCAAGTGCAGATTGATCATATCGATATTGATCAAACACCGGAAGAATCAGAAACACCGTTTTACGCAGAAGTAGCAGATTCAGAGACAGGAGTATTTCTATCGAAAGATAATAGCGGCACACCTTTACGAACAACCAGTACCCACCTGCAAACAATTCAGGAAACCCACTCACCGGAAAAAACACCACCGTGCGACAGAAAGCTTGAGAGTAGTGATTCCGGGATTGCCCTGTAGCTCTTGCTACAGTTTCTGGTTAATGCTTACGATAGCGCCACTGATGTTATTTTATAACAATCTGGACGATATCAAGCCTGACAAAAAATAAGCACCCATCCGTGGGATAACTTCAGCTTAACCTGACAGTAACCCGGTCCACTGCCACCAGGTCATGGCAAACAGACCAAACGTCGCCAGACTGATAATTGTCAGGATAATCCCAATTCTGGCAAACGACCGCGCACTAAAAGTATCCGTAGAAAATGCCACCATATTCTGCGGTGAATTCACCGGCAGAATCATGCCGAAGCTGACTGCATAAAGTTGCAATAAAACCAAAGAAATACCATTACTCATCATACAGTCCGGCAGCGTATCAGCAAACGCGAGAAATACCGGCAGCAGTGCCACGGTTAAGCTTGCCGCACTGGCAAAACCCAGATGCATCACCGTTGTAAACGTTGTCATGATAACCACCAGCATCACCAGTGATAACGCCTGCAAATCAAGCGATGAAAAACACTTGGAAGCCAGCCAGGCTGCCGCTCCGGTACTCACCAGCTGCTGCCCGAGACTGATACTGATGCCAAACATAATCAGTACTCCCCAGTGAATACGATGCTCAACATCTTTCCAGCTATCAAAAACACCAATATCCGGCATAATTAAAATAACCGACATAATCAGCATTGAAGCTGATACCGAAACATGATGCAGACCGCCTTCTGTTATCCAGAGCAACAACAACAGCGCCGTATAGATGGCCAGTTTCTTTTGTTTCAGGGTCCAGGGTTTAGCTTTACCTGCCAGCGTTGCAGAAACATTCTGTGGTAACTCATGCCCTTTCATTTCCCGGCGCAGAATAAAAAACAGAATAACCGTCATCACCGCCGACCAGGGTGCGGCATGCAGCAACCACTGCCCCCAGGTAATAGAAAAACCACTGTGGTCTGCCATCAGTTCCAGACCAATAATGTTATGTACCGTGGCGGTCATCACACCGACATTCCAAAGCGTAGCGACCTGCGCTGCACCAATCACCAGTACCGCAGCCAGACGACTCTTCTCTTTTAATCCCAGCGCCGCTACAACGCCAGCCAGAATTGGTACCTGTACGGCTGTACGACCTGTAGGCGACGGCACCATAAAGGCCAGTAAAATACCGATCAACATACATCCTGCCAGAATAGCGCTGGTATTCGGTTTAACCCGCGACAGCACACCCTGAGCAACCCGCTGATCCAGTCCCGTTGCCTGCATCGCTGCCGCCATAATCATGGCACCGGAAATCATTACAATTCCGCTGGAGGCAAATCCTTTCATTGTCAGCACCAGCGCCTTACTGGTTCCCAGCACCTCTCCGGTTTCGCTATTGGGGATTAAACCAATCAATAGCGCGAGCATGCCTGCAATTAAAAAAGCACTGACAGGATAAGCCAGCGCTTCAGTCACCCACAGGATAACCGCCATTACCAGCACGGCGAGTACTATCTGACCATAGGAAGACAAGCCTTTCAGCGGTAACAACATCACACCCAGCAACGCACAGAAGGCCAGAGGAATTGCCAGCTTACCAACCCAAGATCTTACCGACTGTTGCGTTTCGACGGATTCAGACACTGGCATTTCCCCCGTACCTATCAAGGAGATAAACCGCTAAGTTTAATAAATAAATAAAAATCTGCTGAAAACGTCAGCAAAAATCCGACAGCCCTATCAGAGCCGGGAGGGAACATTCACACGCGCTTAAAAAAACGTGTGATATGCTGGCAGGCACTCTCTCAATAAAAAGAAATACAATAAAAAGAAATGATTATGCAGCAGGAAGCAATTTTTATCCCTTTTTTCGGAATGCAGTTACTGACACTGGTCGTCTGGCTGACATTGTTTTTCAGGCGCATTCCTTATATGAGCCGGCAACGCATTCCGCCACAGTCAGCCATCACACCGGAAAAACTGAACCAGCAACTTCCGGATCACATAGCTTCACCTGCTAATAACCTTAAAAACCTGTTCGAACTGCCGGTACTCTTTTATGGGTTATGCCTTTATCTTTACACTGGCAACCATGTGGATCAGGGATATTTAATTGCTGCGTACAGCTTTCTTTTTCTGCGCGGCGTACACAGTTTCATCCACTGCACCTATAACAGGGTCATGCATCGTTTTACCATTTATGTACTGTCGTCCATTGTGCTTTGGTTTATGCTGATAAAAGCCTCTGTAGCACTGGTTAACAGCCTGTAAAATCAGGAATAAAGCTGCAAACGCGCCACCAGCAAATCAACAAACCCCTGCCGGTCAACGCCCATAACCACGCTTGCGTTGGGCGCATGACCACTCAGCTGACAACGATCAACCACCGTCATAACCTGAGTGTATTCACCTCTGGTTTCCACCCCCACCCAAAGATCATGAACATCAAATAACTCCGGCTGCAGCAGGTAGGCAATGGTGCAGGGATCATGTAGTGGCAAACCTTCGAACCCCCATTTGGGGTCGAGATGATAAAGCATAAAGAAATCCAGCCACCCGGAAACAACATGGGCGACAGGGTTATCGATAGCCCCTATGCGCTTTATATCTGCGGTCGTTATCTGCGCTTGATGCGTTACATCCAAACCACACATAACAATCGGCAGACCAGATTTAAACACCATACCCGCCGCTTCAGGGTCAACCAGCATGTTGAATCCAGCAGCCGGTGTCCAGTTACCGCCCGATGCCGAGCCGCCCATCAATATAATCTGCCTGATCCGGGTGTGACATTCCGGATGACCAGACAACAGCAACGCAATATTGGTAAGCGGACCCGTAGCTACCAGCGTAACTGACTCAGATGCACTGCCTAGCACATCATTTCAATACGATTGAGGGGTAAAGCTTTCTCAGCTTTATTCGCGCATCCTTGTTGGTAAACCGCCAATCCATTTTTGTCTGGCACTGGTTTCGTGCCGCTTCCCAAGACGAAACCTCTGCTTTCAAAGTGTTTTGATCCGGAATCCTGCGATCGAGGCACTGGCGGCTTAAAATACTCAGTTCAATTTCAGCCATGTTTAGCCAGCTGCCATGCTTTGGGGTGTAATGGATTTCCAGCTTACTGGCTATACGGCGAGCTTCTTCAGGTTCGAATACTTTGTAGAGCGATGCCGGTGTATGTGTGTTCAGGTTATCCATTACCAGACGTATAGCCTCAGCTTCAGGGTAATGCACATCAACCCGTTGCTTGATCTGGAATGCCCAGTCTTCAGCCGTTCTGCGGTCTGTTACCTCCACATGCCGCCACCCTTCAAGCGGAGCGAAGAACATGAAGAGATTGCTGACGCCATTACGCTCATACTCATTGTCGTAGCGTGCAGGCTGACCTTCTTTCATGGGTAGCGGTGTTCTGACTTCTTTAACTTGTTGTTTACTGCTTTCATCCATGCAAACCAGCCGCTTTTGGGGATCATGAGGGAGCTTGTAGACATCAAGGACATCTTCCATGGCACTCACAAACTCCGCATTGGCTTTGGCGGGAATACTCATACAACACCTGCTGAAAATTAAAGGTTAATCAGCATCCGGTTTTATTCATGGGAGAGACTACCTGAACTCTAACGGCGGGGAACGATAATTCCACATTCCATAAACACGTAAAGCATCCCGGTAAATGCCCAGTAACTCTTTCACATCAGCAATTTTGTGCTTCTCAGGCAATAGCGCCTCAGCAGCCATCGTTTCAAACCTTAAGCCCAGCGGCTGAGTTTCCCAGCAGGCAATCTCAAAGAGTACACGGCAGCGGCGTACGTGATGGGCAGAGCTGACAATCACCGCAAAACCAGAATGCAGGCTGGCTAAGGCATAGCGACAATAAAGTGCATTCTCGATAGTGCTTTCTGCATATTTTTCTTCAATGATTCGATCCCTGCTGACACCATGCTTAACCAGCCAGTCAGCCATCGCCTGCGATTCAGAAACCTGCGCTTTAACACTACCGCCGGAGGTAATAACGCTGGCCTTGGGGAACTGCTGACTCAAAACCAATGCCCGTTGCAGCCGCTCCAGCAGAATCGGGTTCATGCTGCCATCGTCTTCAAGCAAATAACCCATAATGATAATCGTATCCGGGCTACCTTTACTTTCAGCGTTATCAGGCAACTGGTTCGCCAGAGGTTCCAGAATCACCGTTTCGACCAAACGTACAATCTTCTTAAGGTCGTTATATTTAGCAGGCGACAATTTAGAGAACCTGCCCAGATACTTGTCTGCCTCATTCATATTACCCAGATAATAATGCCAGACAGCCAGATAAAAATGGGTATCAATATCATCGGGTACCTTGCCCAAAATCTTTTCATACAGTTCAATGGCACGCTCTACATTGCCGTTATAGACCTGCGCATTCGCCGCCGAAATCAGCAGATCAATCCGGTAGGGCTCCAAAGCAAATGCAGCCAGCAGGTTTTCTGTGATCCTGTCGATATTGTCCGGTGTTTTTGCCGTGAAACCAGCATGAGAAACCCGCTGCGGCGCTTCATATAATTGAACAGCCTGTTCCAGAAGTTTCTCAACCGCAGGCCGGTTTGATAATTGAACGACAGGTGATGCCTGAAGACTGAAAACACCTGCACAAAGGTAAGCAACAATCAAATAAATAATATTGACTGGTTTCACTTCTGACATCTCCAAAAATGCAGAGTTTGGAAACAGTTAAAACCTGAGAATAGTGCAATCTTTAACCAAAAGTACTTTGCGCCAACAATAACCCAACATAATTTATGCAGTCTCATTGGACATATTATGTGGAGTCGCACTACCGCTCGTCACAAATCCAAGCACATTATCTGATTATCATCATGATATAATTGAAAATATCGGCAAGAGTGACTTTTCTGAAAGTTCGGTGTTTGTGAGCTACTCAACTCATAAATAGCAACAACGGCTTTATTTACCCTGCAAGGATATGTTTCACCATGCGTCGCTTTTTTGCCTGTGTACTCTGCATCATTATCATTCAGGGGCTACAGGCTAGGCCTAAGCAGCCTAAAAAAACCAAGACTATCAGCACAGATGCGAAAATATTCGTTAACCCTCTTTGTCTTCCTCCGGTGAAGCATACCTCTGGTCCAACCCAAACTAAAGCAAGTAGGCGGGGCCTTAGCAACAGTTTAAAAAAAACAGCTAAACCCCTGCTTTCCTGTTGCTGCATGGGAGGCTCAGATTCAGACGATTCAGACTCAACCGTAATTTCATCAACCGGCCGGATTGATATTAAACAAACTCAAAGCCTTTCACCACCGTACGACCAGCCCGATTATCAACCCAACTACCCATATGGTGCCCCTCCGAGTTATGCGGAAAATGCTCAACTGCATGGCTTAAGATCAGTTCAGGCACCTGATCAACTTTACAAGCCAGATGAGCAGCTGCCTTGTAAAGTCGACTTAACCTGTGTGCAAGAAAATAAAGCCGTCGCAATTCATTCCACCTCTGCCGACACTGTGAAAGTCATTGCTACATGCAGTACAAAAAGCAGCATAGAAACAAGTGTTTCTACACCAGATAAACCTCATATTTCTCTCCCCGCACCATTTCTTCAACTTATGCAGCTTGAAAAAAAGATTCGTAAGGAGAAAAGCGACAGGTACCTTTGCCAAGCCCGAGAAACAGCTAATCAGGCAATGCTGCTGCTTATTAGTGACAAGACCGCCGTACTTGATTCCCGGATGGCATCGACAGTAACAAGCATTGTTCGGCACTGGATTGAATCCTGGTCAGAATCAGGCTGGCTTTCTGCTGATGAGAGCAGTCAGCTGATTAGCAGTATGAGTTCATCGGCCTCTCAAAATGACGGAGCATTGCAGCTTCCTCCAGACTCGCTACTGATCTCTATTGATCAAACGCAGGATTGCAAACAACCAGATGTATTCAGAGACACTTCATATATCATTGCATTGTGGCTGATATGCAATAACCAAAAGCAGGTTGCCGGTTACCTTGATCTGAATTCATTTCTAAACCACTGGCCTTCAGCTGAGTGGTTCCAAATTGCACCGGAAACACTGATTCCTGCTTTACTAAATGGTATTGCCGCAGAGTCTCCTGAAGGTTTGGTTAAGAGCACATTTCTTGATACAGTACTGCATGACTGCCCCGAAGATCTGCGAACTTTAGTAAAGTGGCTGGTTGCTGCCAGCGCCTGTGACTCAGTGGAGCAACAGGAACACTATCTACAGCAAGCTGTTCTGACAGGATATTCCCACCCTCTTCCCTACCTGCAACTTATAGAGAATCTGGTAGCACAGGAAAAGTACGAGGATGCTCACCACATCTATGAAATGTACCGGCTGGTCGTACTTTTTAACGTCTACTGGGACAATCCATCAAACGACAAATCAGGCCCTGATTATGAACATGCTTGTGAGCGATCAAGGCTCGAAAGCCTGTTTGAGCTCTCACTAAAAAAAATGAGGAAACAAGTTTATACACTGGGATCACTATGCCTGCCGACTAAAGAAAGCTTGCAAGCCTGTGTCTGCACCTACTGGCCAGACCACCTTAAAGCACAGGCTGAAGACATGCTGTTTCTGAAAACCTTTGAAACACCATGGAATATGCGCGAAACCATTATTGAAGAATACTCGCAAGCGGTAATACAGGAGACAGCAGACCGCTGGGAAAGCACTGGCAGCTTGTCCAAAATGATACGGCATATAAACCACTATATCAGGCACGCTCCTTCTCCACTCAGCCTTGACAGACTGCATGCCCAGCTAGCTTCTTTGCTACTTCGAGCAGATGCCGGTGATAAGCCGTAAGATTGCTTCGTCGCTTTGTTGATGGTTACAGGGGCGGGGTCGGAACTGATTATGATCTGGCACTGAACGTAGGCCGGGTGACCCTCAACAGTGCGAAGGCGCTGGCCACTCACAACCAAAGTCACCACAGCGGGGAACGCACCTGTACCCAGTGTCAGCCCCCGGTGACCCTCAACAGTGCGAAGGCGCTGGCCACTCACAAATTCAGAAAACACCGTAAACGCAAAAGACTGGCAGAGGAGGACGACTGAAAAACAACCTCAGGATGCCATCCCCTTCACCGGCTGCATTCGTTATCATCCGTGCGACTGTATTGATGAGGCCGTATGACCAGCCGACCGCCGTCCAAACTAAAACAATTACTGCTACGCGATCAGTTATGGTGGCGTTATTACCAGCGCAACGCCGATACGATACGCCCCGCTGTGGTTGATGCGATCAGCAAAGTACTGGCCTGCGGGCGGGTGATCATGGGGTATGCCAGCTTTGTATGCAGCAACCATGAATGCTCTCACACCAAAAAGATCTGCTTTGGCTGTAAAGCCCGGTTGTGTAATACCTGCGGCAAAAAACTGACCGATCAGTGGATTGCTGACCAGAAAGCGCTGTTGCCGGATACTGAGTGGCAACACATCACCTTTACGATGCCTGATGCACTCTGGGAGCTGTTCAGAATCAACCGCACCTTACTGGGTAAACTGAGCCCACTGGCGGCAAAAAGCCTGCAGGCCTTTGCCGGGAAAAAAGGCGTGACACCTGGCATTTTCACGGCACTGCATACCTTTGGCCGAAAGCTGAACTGGAATGTTCATATTCACCTCTCTGTGACCCGTGGCGGATTATACGACGGAAACCAGCAATGGAAGTCAGTCTACTTCACCAAAAACGCCATCATGCCCGCGTGGCGTTACGGCGTGATCAACCTGCTCAGGGAAGCGTTTAAACGTGGCGAGCTGGATCTGCCTTCCGAGCTGAAAGACAGCTGTCATGACCTTTCCGGCTTCAATGATTTCCTCGATGAGCAATACCAAAAGGACTGGATCGTCCATTTTGCCAAAGCCACCAAAAGCCCCCACCGCACCATCAGCTACCTGGGGCGCTATATCAAACGACCACCGCTGGCCATGTCGCGCCTGAAACACTATGGCGGTGATACCGTTGTGTATGAGTATCTGGATCACCGCACCAAAACCCGCCGCCATGAAACCTGTGAAGGGGAAGAATTTATAGAACGACTGACACAGCATATTCCCGACAAAGGTTTCCGAATGATCCGGTATTATGGTTTTCTGGCCTGCCGGGGAAGGGCTACATTGCTGCCCACCGTCTACAACCTGCTCAATCAGCCCGAACGAAACGCCCTGAAAATCACCTTTCCGGCGTTACTGAAACAAACCTTTGGGCTCGACCCGCTGCAATGCATCCTCTGTCAGGCTCAAATGATCTTCACCGGCATTACCCGGGGGGAGCCGCAGTACGAGCTGTACAAATACCATCAACAGCTTGCGCTTGCGAAACCGATTACATAGTTCACGCCCTCAATCCGTCTGAAATCAGGATTTCAGGGTGAGATCGGGCAAATCAATAGGATTTAGGTGGTATCAGACAGATAAGCACAACATTCAGTGTCAGGTAATAGAATGCTGAGAGGGTGGAAAACCAAAGGTTACAGGAATGACTAGAATAATGATTTTTTGAAATTCCTATGCGTAAATTCCTATGCGTAAATTCCTATGCGTAAATTCCTATGCGTAAATTCCTATGCGTTAAAAAGACAAACATAAATCAAAAAAAACAATCAATAATCACTACTTGATACCTTCGGGTAAATGGTAGCTAATACCTGACAGAAGGTTCTGCTATCCGCTACTTGAGCACCTCCACCCACTATTCTTCTTTTTAAGGTATTCATCTGATTACATATTAAAAAATACTAAATCTTGCAAGACGTAAACGATGCAAACAAAACATCATAAAATATGGCTTTATTGCTTTTTCTTATGCTTTATTGCCATTAAGGCTGTAGCCGGTGGTGGCTGCTGTACTATTACGCTTGCAGATATCGAATACTCTGCCACATACAAAGATGAAACCCAGTGCGATATCTTTAATGCGATACAGAGACTGGAAACTTGCCCTGTCTGTTTAGAAAAATACTCAGATATACTCGCTACCCCTTTAACAGAAATCATTCTTACCTGCAATGGACATCACGCGATCTGTTCTCGTTGCGCTAATTCAATACAGTCGCAACATAATAAATATGAGTGCCCTCAATGCAGAACAATATTTAATGACGTGCTAAAAGCATCTGACACAGATATAAAGTATATACCGTCCGTAGACCCCCTGCTGAATGTGGTTTTTCTACTTGCAATGCACTGTAGTCAATTAGAGTGCTGCACCTGTCATCAAACAGTGAGTGTAGTAGACGCATTTGATGGCAAACACCAATGTCTTAAACAAGATCCGCCTTCACCTTCAGTTTTTCAAACGGTTGAATCCGGCGAGAAACCTTTTCAGTGTTCCCTGTGCCAAAAGTATTACAAAACAGCTGCATCATTAGCTAGCCATATAAGCGCCTACCACAGCGGGGAACGCACCTGTACCCTGTGCCAGCCCCCGGTGACCCTCAACAGTGCTCAGGCGCTGGCCGATCACAACCGCAGTCACCACACCGGGGAACGCACCTGTACCCGGTGTCAGCCCCCGGTGACCCTCAACAGTGCGAAGGCGCTGGCCGATCACAACCGCAGTCACCACACAGCGGGGAACGCACCTGTACCCGGTGTCAGCCCCCGGTGACCCTCAACAGTGCTCAGGCGCTGGCCTCTCACAACCACAGTCACCACAGCGGGGAACGCACCTGTACCCGGTGTCAGCCCCCGGTGATCCTCAAAAGTGCTCATGCGCTGGCCAATCACAACCAAATTCACCACAGCGGGGAACGCATCTGTACCCGGTGTCAGCCTCGGTGACCCTCAACAGTGCGAAGGCGCTGGCCACTCACAAATTCAGAAAACACCGTAAACGCAAAAGACTGGCAGAGGAGGACAACTGAAAAACAACCTCAGGATGCCATCCCCTTCACCGGCTGCATTCGTTATCATCCGTGCGACTGTATTGATGAGGCCGTATGACCAGCCGACCGCCGTCCAAACTAAAACAATTACTGCTATGCGATCAGTTATGGTGGCGTTATTACCAGCGCAACGCCGATACGATACGCCCTGCTGTGGTTGATGCGATCAGCAAAGTACTGGCCTGCGGGCGGGTGATCATGGGGTATGCCAGCTTTGTATGCAGCAACCATGAATGCTCTCACACCAAAAAGATCTGCTTTGGCTGTAAAGCCCGGTTGTGTAATACCTGCGGCAAAAAACTGACCGATCAGTGGATTGCTGAGAACGTAGGCCGCTGCGCGGCAACTTTTTGATTGCACTAAACGTCAGGCTCAAACCTATTGTCTGACCTATGATAAAAGCTCTTTCTCAGGTAGCCCGTCAGCGTCATATGACTTTCTTCTCCATTCAAAGAAACTGGTCAAAAAAAAAATAAAAAGTGCCTTCCTTTCAAGCTTGATAGCTTTGTTTGCAAGCGCTTTTATTCCTTCATCCGGGGCCGGTGAAAATGAAGCAGACAATAGCTCAGAACCCGGATCATCCCAACCACAAATCAAGAAAATACGACTCGATGACAATTCGGAGGTTGTAATTGTAAAGGTGACTGATGACTTTCCTGTGTTGCCTGAAATTGATCAATGGCTAAAACAATGTACATCTTGCATTAAACAAGAACCGCCAGACGACGATGAAAAAGAAACAAACAGTTCGGATACCGAATTCACAGTATCACCTCAAGATCCGCCTTCACCTTCAGTTTTTCAAACGGTTGAATCCGGCGAGAAACCTTTTCAGTGTTCCCTGTGCCAAAAGTATTACAAAACAGCTGCATCATTAGCTAGCCATATACGCGCCTCCCACAGCGGGGAACGCACCTGTACCCGGTGTCAGCCCCCGGTGACCCTCAACAGTGCTCAGGCGCTGGCCGATCACAACCGCAGTCACCACAGCGGGGAACGCACCTGCACCCGGTGTCAGCCCCCGGTGACCCTCAACAGTGCTCAGGCGCTGGCCGATCACAACCGCAGTCACCACAGCGGGGAACGCACCTGTACCCAGTGTCAGCCCCCGGTGACCCTCAACAGTGCGAAGGCGCTGGCCACTCACAACCAAAGTCACCACAGCGGGGAACGCACCTGTACCCGGTGTCAGCCCCCGGTGACCCTCAACAGTGCTCAGGCGCTGGCCGATCACAACCACAGTCACCACAGTGGGGAACGCACCTGTACCCAGTGTCAGCCCCCGGTGACCCTCAACAGTGCGAAGGCGCTGGCCACTCACAACCGCAGTCACCACAGCGGGGAACGCACCTGTACCCAGTGTCAGCCCCCGGTGACCCTCAACAGTGCGAAGGCGCTGGCCAATCACAAATTCAGAAAACACCGTAAACGCAAAAGACTGGCAGAGGAGGACGACTGAAAAACAACCTCAGGATGCCATCTCCTTCACCGGCTGCATTCGTTATCATCCGTGCGACTGTATTGATGAGGCCGTATGACCAGCCGACCGCCGTCCAAACTAAAACAATTACTGCTACGCGATCAGTTATGGTGGCGTTATTACCAGCGCAACGCCGATACGATACGCCCTGCTGTGGTTGATGCGATCAGCAAAGTACTGGCCTGCGGGCGGGTGATCATGGGGTATGCCAGCTTTGTATGCAGCAACCATGAATGCTCTCACACCAAAAAGATCTGCTTTGGCTGTAAAGCCCGGTTGTGTAATACCTGCGGCAAAAAACTGACCGATCAGTGGATTGCTGACCAGAAAGCGCTGTTGCCGGATGCTGAGTGGCAACACATCACCTTTACGATGCCTGATGCACTCTGGGAGCTGTTCAGAATCAACCGCACCTTACTGGGTAAACTGAGCCCACTGGCGGCAAAAAGCCTGCAGGCCTTTGCCGGGAAAAAAGGCGTGACACCTGGCATTTTCACGGCACTGCATACCTTTGGCCGAAAGCTGAACTGGAATATTCATATTCACCTCTCTGTGACCCGTGGCGGATTATACGACGGAAACCAGCAATGGAAGTCAGTCTACTTCACCAAAAACGCCATCATGCCCGCGTGGCGTTACGGCGTGATCAACCTGCTCAGGGAAGCGTTTAAACGTGGCGAGCTGGATCTGCCTTCCGAGCTGAAAGACAGCTGTCATGACCTTTCCGGCTTCAATGATTTCCTCGATGAGCAATACCAAAAGGACTGGATCGTCCATTTTGCCAAAGCCACCAAAAGCCCCCACCGCACCATCAGCTACCTGGGGCGCTATATCAAACGACCACCGCTGGCCATGTCGCGCCTGAAACACTATGGCGGTGATACCGTTGTGTATGAGTATCTGGATCACCGCACCAAAACCCGCCGCCATGAAACCTGTGAAGGGGAAGAATTTATAGAACGACTGACACAGCATATTCCCGACAAAGGTTTCCGAATGATCCGGTATTATGGTTTTCTGGCCTGTCGGGTAAGGGCTACATTGCTGCCCACCGTCTACAACCTGCTCAATCAGCCCGAACGAAACGCCCTGAAAATCACCTTTCCGGCGTTACTGAAACAGACCTTTGGGCTCGATCCGCTGCAGTGCATCCTCTGCCAGGCTCAGATGATCTTTACCGGCATTACCCGCGGCAAGCCGCAGCGCGAGCTGTACAAACACCACCAACAGCTTGCGCTTGCGAAACCGATTACATAGTTCACGCCCTCAATCCGTCTGAAATCAGGATTTCAGGGTGAGATCGGGCAAATCAATAGGATTTAGGTGGTATCAGACAGATAAGCACAACATTCAGTGTCAGGTAATAGGATGCTGAGAGGGTGGAAAACCAAAGGTTACAGGAATGACTGGAATAATGATTTTTTGAAATTCCTATGCGTCAAGTCAGTTGCTGAATATCGTCTTCCCGGTTAAACAAACCCGAAACAGCATCCGGCTGCCCATTATTCCCGGAACCGAGCTTTGAACGATTAACTGCCTGATGCGACAGCCATTCAGTAGCGACACCCCGACAGGTGGTAACCAACCGGCAGGGAACCTGGTCCACATGAAAACGTGGACACATGGCATGGTTCAGTGTTGCCAAACGCAGGCCGGTACGTTTCAGTTCGAACAGGCAGCAAAACATATCCACGAGTTCGGCAACGTTATCGACGAGTTCAGTTGGCGCGGCTGCTCCGAACGCCTTGCCAACATCAGCCTGAGCGTTGCACGGTGAAACGGTCATCGCAGTTTCAAATCGCGGGTGAGCGTGGATAAAGTCATCCACTGCCGCTTTTAAGTGCTCACTGATTGTGCGCTGCCAAATTGCGATATTGATATTTTTCTGATAAATATCACCCAGTACGGACGGCGTATAGCCCGACGAGAAGGACCGACTCTTAATGTCATCACCCGGCACGGAATCAAGGGGGAGAGTTTGTTCAGCAGTAGCAGTATTCATCCGGCATGCTCCCAGGCCGGGAACGGATCGTCCAGCGTTTCCCAATACACTCTGCCCCGCAGCACCTCTTCTTCGCTCAGCAGACAATCATCAAGTGCCGAATGATCTCGCTCGCATCAATTCCCTGACCAATGAAAACAAGTTCCTGACGCATATCACCGAATGGCTCAACCCACTGTTTCTTTATTGAGGCGAGCGATTCCTCATCCGTTGGCCAGTTCGATTCCGGAACTGCTTTCCAGAACATGCCGACGAAACCATAACGTGCAATACCACCGGCCTGACTCCATTGACCGGCAAACTCCGGTCGCGATGCCAGCCAGAAGTAGCCTTTCGAACGAATCAGCTTGCCGTAGCCTTCCGTGCTGTGAAGGAACTGATAAATTTTTTGCGGGTGGAAGGGTCGGCGAGCCTGATAACTGAAGCTGCTGATACCATATTCTTCTGTTTCCGGTACGTGCTCGCCGCGCATTTCCTTGAGCCAGCCCGGTGCCTGCTGGGCGCGCTCGAAATTAAACAGCCCTGTATTCAGAACTTCATCAAGTTCGACATGTCCCTGAGTAATCGGCATGATGCGGGCATGTGTATTGAGTGTTTTCAGAATGGCAGTTAAACGCTCAATGTCGTGTCTTTCAACCAGGTCTGTTTTGCTGATAAGAATAACGTCCGCGAATTCCACCTGATCGACCAGCAAATCAGCAAATCAGCAACACTGCGCTCGTCTTCTTCTCCCAGCGATTCGCCTTTTTCCTGTAAAGCCAGCGCATCGTCGTAGTCTTTCAGGAAATTGACGGCATCAACGACGGTGATCATTGTGTCCAGTCTGGCTACATCAGACAACGAAGTGCCGTTTTCGTCGGCGAACGTGAAAGTCTCGGCGACCGGCAGTGGTTCAGAGATGCCGGTCGATTCAATAAGGAGATAGTCAAACCGCCCATCCTGCGCGAGTTTAGTAACTTCATCTAACAGATCTTCTCTTAATGTGCAGCAGATACAACCGTTGCTCATTTCTACGAGCTTCTCTTCGCTGCGGTTCAAACTGACTTCTTGCTGAACAATCTCGGAATCTATATTTATCTCGCTCATATCGTTGACGATGACGGCGACTTTTTTCCTTGCCGGTTATTCAGAATATGACTCAGCACCGTCGTCTTTCCCGCTCCGAGGAAGCCTGAAAGAACAGTGACAGGTAGTGTTCCAATTGCATTCGGTTGCATCTGCGGAGCTCCCTATAGTCAAACTTAAAACAAGCCATGTTATAACATAACAAAATTTGCATAATAAGCCAGACAACCGGTGAGTTCTGACAGCAACGTGGCAAAGGCGCAGCAAAAATATTCGGGGGGGGTAACGTAGAAGTGGTGATTAGGATTAGGGGCTGTTGAGGTTTTATAGCGAGCACGCAATAAAACCTCAACAGCCCCTGGCAGAATCTAAAAAACACTCAACTACCACCGGCTAAAGTGCAGAAGTTTCGTACAGGAAAAAACTCAATCACTGTGATAGTAATAGCTATCAATGAATAAATATGAACCAATAATCATTGTACTCAATGTCATAAACCATGGCATGAGAGCACAGGATCTGGAACATTTTGATACCTTTTTGTCAGGAGTAGCAAGGCTGGTTTTTGGCTTGGTCAGAACAGAAGTTGTGAGCGGGGCTGAAAGTTTTGGCTTTGGTCTTGGTCTTGGTCTTGGTCTTGGTCTTGGTCTTGGTTTTGGTTGTTTAAATTTTCTATTGCGGTTTCGAGCTTTTTTTCTGTTCGGACCTTGTACCGAAGCGCTCAATACAACCTCACCCGCTACTGCAGACTGATCTTTTGTCGTTGCAGCAATGGACGGGGATTCCGACTGGCATTCCTGTAGATGTTCTCCAATTATATCCAGCCAATTATCTAGTTTTTCCGCAACATATACATCTGGTATCAGGACTTCAAGTACGCGATAGCCAACCCGGCGATAACAAGCTGTTTTCAGCAGCGTAGGGCCTTTTTTGCACATCAGCTTCTTTTTATTCAGGAAATGAGTAGGTCCCTGTATTTCAATAACCAACCTCTGTCCGGGGAAGGCAAAATCAACCGGGGGGAAGTTTTCATGCTGCCATTCACTGCATGGAGACAAAGGTAATGACCGCTGTCTCAGGTATTTTTCGAGCGCTGCCCGAAACATAGTATTGATTTTGCTTTCGATATTGTAACGAACGGAAGGAATATCATGCGTTTCATCAAGCAGACAGGCTGCATAGGTCAGTGTTACAGGTAACCAGCGCCCATGGTGACTACGTGGATTCGCAGCAGCTGATGCCATAATATCTGCCATTTGGGTGCGAATCCATTGATGATGGTTTTCAAAGGGCTGCTCAACAAAAAAAATACTCAGTGCCTGCAATCTTTTGAAATCCATATATTGAGTGGTGCTGAAATCCATACTGCGGGATTTGCTGAGCAGCATACTGACAAAATCCACATCCGCAGCCTCTCCCAATAACGATTGAACCGATAGTATTTTACAAAGCTGTTTCGGGGTAATATCTGACTGATAGAGCGTTTTGGATAGTGCAGTAAGCCGCACTATAAAATCAGCCACTGTTGAGCCGTCAGGTAATGCACTTTCGAAGTTCAGTATAAAATCAGCGTTCAAAAAAGTACCCAGTGACTGCCATAGCTCCGCACATGCAACCTCATCCATTGTTTTCAGCTGTTCTGGCGAAAACGCCAACAGTTGTCTGATTTGCCTTCCGAAGGCTTCTGCTTCAGGTTTGCTTATCAATGCAACATCGGTGTTGGCCTTTATATCTATACTCTGCACCACAAAATTAGAAATCAGCTGAATGTAACCACAGCGAGCTTCAATGGAAATACCCTCAAGGCGAGTGATTTGATGTTCCAGCAGTTGTTTGACCCACTGCATAATCGTTTTATCTTTATAAAACGAGTCATCAATGTTCAACTTCTTGTTTTTATATAGTAACTCTGCCATATCGATAAGCGCTTTGGTCATCTTGTCACTCTGCTCCCCTGTGCCTGCACTCTGCATCACCTTACCCAGAGTCCATTCCAGAATATCTCTGGCATTCACTACTTCATAAAAACAGGTACATGGTTTCCAGTCATCTTTGCCGTAATAATGCAGCTCCTCTTCCGTGTACCTGATTTCAGGGCGGGCAATACTGCTGACGCAGCGTATACTTGATGGCCAATTATCCGGATCAACCGCTGTAATCAATGCCTTTAATAACGTTGTTGTATCCCGAAGGGTGAAGGTGAACGCTTGAGAGCCGGATATTTTCAACCGTAATTGATTTATTAACGACGCTAAGACGACCGTAGGTGTTTCACCTTCTGGCAACCGGGTATCAGGTGTAATTCGGTTATAGTTTATCATTCGGATAATAGAGCGAATGGAGATCGCCATATCTGCGAAACTGAGCGACCGTTTACTGATGCCGCCGACTAACAGGCGAACACTCTTTCCAAAGTTTTCTGTTTCATCCAATGGACTGTACCTCGAGCCACTGCACAGTCGGGTCATGCTATCCAGCATCGTTACAACTACTCTGGTTTCATATTCATTCGCAGGATGCATTACGGTCTGTTTCAGCACTCCATCAATCAGCTGTTGCAGTGTCAGGTACCCGAAATGCTGTTCCAAAGAAAAACCTTGTCGCTGAAGCTGGTCGAATGAATAGATCATTAAAGAGAGCCCACGGGGGTTTACCTGTGACAGACAATTCGGCAGATATTCGAGCAGACTGCTAATCAAAGCGGAAAATACAGTTGTATCCATTGCCAGCGGCAGCCCTTCGTTATCCTCACTATTTTTTTCCAGCAATTCGATAGACGTTTGCATTAAAGACGATATGCAAAATGCGGCGTCTTTCTTTGAAGCGCTTTTCAAAGCAGGGGGCACACACGCAATAAAACTCATGATGACTTCTGATACTGTCAACTGACAATCAGGCGTCAGCCTGGAATCCAGGGACAAAAGATTTTTGGCAAGAGATATCGCTGAATGCAGAATGTCTTTCAGATCTCTTAAAGGCAAGTTGTGCCGGTATAGATAGGCGTTGTCCAACAAATTAACAGCACACTGCTGTAACTCTTTCAGCCCATCTGAGCGATCCAGATATACACCCTGATCATTCGGATAAGACAGCAGAGAGATTGCGCAAAGTCCATTACTCAGCATGCCTGTGAATTCATCCGATTCACCTACCATTAATACTTCAGAGGAAGAACACAGACATTTTGCCTGACGTACCAGACTAAAGGCTACGTGGTGACTTAATTCCAGTGGTCTTCTCTCTCCTGTATCCGAACGTATTGGGGCACGCAGATACCGGGATACTTTCATTGCGGCCAGACAGCCATTGACACTGGTTACATCAAAAGAATCTACTGATTCTCTGAGGTCTGTCATAAAAGAAGCAACATACTTTTTGTTTTTCTCAGACCATTTAATATTATTTGAAAAAAATATTTTTTTAATCTGACGACAAAATTCACGGTGCAAAACTCCACAATAAGATCCTGTTGCTAATTTCTTTCCTACAATGGTCTCAGGGTTATGCCACTGATCTGTGTATAGTTGATGTAAACCTGACAGTGTTGAGCACTTTTGTATTTCTTCGATTGCAATTGCACCGCCTGCCATACTACTTACAAACACAAGTAGCAAAAAACAGGGAAACAATATTATATTTTTCATTAATAACCGATGATGTTGAATGTGTGCTGATTACGAATTGATCTGAGGCATAAATTATAGACACCTCGCTAAGTGAATCTGTTTGGTTTTTTGCTTATATATTAGTGCTGGCTTTCAGGTAGGAAAAATTTACCTGATTACCACTGAAGCTACGCATGTCTACAGGAGTACCTTTGTTAATTACTCTGTCTCGTAGCATATACGGATGTACTATTAACCCCGTGATCAGAACGTTAAAAGCAGCAATATATAGTCTCTCGCTAACAAGACGATAGTTCATGAATTTTAAAGGTCATGCACGCCAAGCCTTTAAGCGATAGCCATTCTTCTACATGCTGGCGTACGCTCAGTGGTAATCAGGAAAATTTATGGGGCTTTCGCAGGTTGGCTGATGAAAAGCGAGGGGTTGCAACAGAAATAGCCTTCAGGGAATGATTGATTTGAAAGGATCAACATTTCTGAAGGATCAGCCATGTGTGCAACACCCTCACTTCGTCCTATGTTCGCATTTTCTGGTTGGGTAATCGACCGTATTGATATCGACTGGGATGCCTCTGAAGCATTCGTCTATTTGCGTAGAGATGGTCGTATACAGCAGTTCAAGTGCAGCCAGTGTCACTGGCCTATGGGCAAGATGCGCGAGAATGATAGAAATGTTCAAGATCTGCCGTTTGGTTCAATCAAGGTCAACCTGCTATTCACAGCCTATCAGGGTCGCTGTTCAAATTGTAAGCATATAGAGACAGTGACTATTCCTAGCCTTTCTCCCAAGGCTCAAGCTACAGACCGCCTAAAACAGCATGTTAGCCATCTATGCCGTTACATGCCCAGCGATAAGGTTCCGGAATTCATCGCTATATACCCATGATCATTGAAGTTGCTTGATTTTCCAGCCGATTTTCAACATTGTACGAACATGCCGAAAATCACCCTGACAGCCCAACAAAAAGTAGCCTTGGAATCTCGCCACAAAACATCGCGAGATGCACGGGAGTGTGATCGTATCAAGGCTGTTTTGCTCAGGTCTGAAGGGTGGTCACCGTCTGCTATCGCTCAGGCATTGAGAAAAAGTGAATACACTATTTGTCGCCATCTGGACGCCTATCTGGAAAAGGAAAAGCTCAGGCCGGAGAACGGGGGGAGTGAAAGCCGCCTGAGTGATGAGCAAACTCGGCAACTGGTCGAACACCTTTCTGAATATACTTACGCACACGTCCATCAGATCGTCGCCTATATTACCGATCGCTGGGGTATCAAATATACCGTATCAGGCCTGAACAAGTGGCTGCACCAAAAAGGCTTTACCTACAAAAAGCCAAAGGGGGCTAAGTTCCCGGAGATAGTTGAAAGCACCAATGTTCCATGATTTTTCTGACGAATCGGTCAGTGCTTAGCTGAACGGCTTCTGACAGATCTCGCTTCCAAGCCAGGTAATGCGGGAGATAGCGGGTAGCCACTCCCCGAAACACACCACCAATCCAGCGCTTTAAATGGCTATGGTAAGCATTAACGTGTTGAATATGATAGACACCTTCCAGAACATGCTGGCCTGCCGAGGTAACCAGTTCCTTAAACTCAAATCCAAGCTTCTCTGCAAGCTTTTCATGTGCAAGGTGTGCATCCGCACAGACCGTTGCTTCAATCGATATACGACCGTTTAAATGGCGGCACAACTCATTAGCACTTTCGTTTTCCAAAATACCATCAACAGTGTGCCGTTCACGGTCTCTGGCTACCATTACCGGGACTTTCCGAGCTTTGTTCGGATCATCTCCGCGTTTTCGAGAAGGCCTTGGCAGGTCTTTCCTCTGCCCTTTAAATGATTCACGAAAAAAAGTTTCATCAAGCTCTGTGATGCCACAAAGCTCTTCTGCCTGATCATTATTTATGACCTCAAGAAAGCAGTGGCGCCATCGGAAGGCCGTTTTCAGGTTAATATCATACTCACTGGCTGCCGAGCGCAGTGTCATGGAGTAAGTCATACCCGTGAGGTAGTTATTCCATTTTTCCGGATATCTAAGCCTTGCCAAAGGGGTCTTGCTGAATGCATTGAAAGTCACTTTGCATGACTTGCAGCGGTAGCGCTGCCGCCCGCTTTGAAAGCCCCAGCGATGAATATTATGGTCTTTACACACGGGACATTCCGGATGTTCAGCAAAGCGAGATAATATGCTTGCTTCAAGATCAGGTGTGGCAGGTGGATTATTTACAGATGATTCTCTTTCTATAACATCAGATTCAGGTTTTTCTACTATATCCTCATCCGGTATTCGGGCATTGAGCAGTGTCCTGTCAAGAATTTTCCACTGCTCATCGCTTAATGACGGTATGGAATTAATAAAGTCCCGAAAGAGTTCTGATTGCATAAAGAACCCCTAAAAGGTAGAAGGCATGGGAAGTGTAGTTCATTCAACTACTTCAGGGAACTCAGCCGCCAAAGGGCGTACCGCACAAGGCTGATGTTGATAAGCAGGCTGGTTTTGTGGAGCACTATGAAGCCTTGAAAGCCACGCTACCAGAGGACGAGGTGATACTATTCATGGATGCGGTACACCCGACACAAGCGACCAAAATCACTTCCGGGTGGATTCGAAAAGGGATTGATAAAATCATTAATACGACAGGTAGCCGTACTCGGCTGAACATTATCGGTGCGATTGATCTGGACAATATTGAAGCTGCTGTTTTCGGTCAATTTGATACGGTTAACAGTGAAGCGGTTACCGAGTTTTTCAAGAAAGTTCGGGATAACTATTCATCCATGAACGTTATTCACATGGTGCTTGATGGTGCCGGTTACCATCGTTCACAGGAGGTAGTGAAAGAGGCGGAAGAGCTGGGAATAAAGCTTCATTACCTCCCCCCTTACAGTCCAAACCTGAACCCCATTGAGCGATTATGGAAGGTGATGAATGAGTATGCCCGGAATAATGAATACTTCGCTCAGGCAAAAGAATTCCGGGAAAAGATTAATCATTTTCTGGACGTGACATTGCCCGAAATCGGTTCTTCCTTGGGCAGCAGGATTAACGATAATTTCCAGCGGTTAAATCCGGCATCTTGAATTCACTCAGGTATATCCCATGACACAGCACGGCGCTGGGATAAAGAGATGCTAATGAAAACTCTGCCAGCCCCCAAGCTCGACGGCTTACGGGCTTTGTTAATCGATGAGAAATCAATAGGCAAGGGACATCACTATCTGACCATTGTTCTAAATGATGATACAGGTGAGACCCTCTACCTTGGTGAAGGTAAACGAAAAGCGACGTTAGACCGTTTTCTGAGCAGTCTGACACTGGAGCAAAGAGCCTGTATTCAGTGCGTAGGAATAGATCGCGGTGGCAGCTATAAGGCATCGGTCAAAGAGTACCTGCCAGATGTTGATATTGTCTATGACAAGTTTCACATCATTGCTAACTACAACGAAGTCATAGACAAAATTCGTCGTAGAGAGTGGAGGCAAGCACAGGAAGACGATAAGCCTTTTATCAAAGGTCAGCGGTTCAACCTGTTCATGAATGTAGAAAACCTCACACCAAAGCGAGAAACCAGCCTGCATGAGTTACTGTCAATGAATGAAGATCTGAATCAGGCCTACATACTGAAGGATATGCTCAGACAACTATGGACGTACACCTACAAAGCCTGTGCCAGCAAGTTTCTCGACAAGTGGATAGGATTGGCCAAAGAAACTGGTATTGATGAGCTTAAACGCTTTGCAAGGGGGCTGGATAGAGCAAGAGAAGGTTTACTGTCCTATTGCCAGCATCGTATAACCAGCGCAAAGATCGAAGCCTTCAATGGGGTCATCAAACGAATTGTCTACAAGGCATGTGGTTACAATGACCTTGAATATCTGTATCTGAAAATTCGGCAGGAGGCTCAAAAATGATCAGCCAACCTGCGAAAGCCCCATATTTGCTCATCTCGATTTTCACCATATAAGTGAATTTTTGTGGAACTAAAATTTGAGCAATCCGACACGGAATTTTATACTCCGGCAGCTGGCCTGTGCTTTGTCGGTGATGCCCTGAACAAGAAAACATCTTTAAAAAAGTCATTGCACTCTATCAAGAAGCGCCATGGCATCCCTAATATTGATCTGGTTCGAGCTTTTATCGGCCTGTTGATCTTAGGCAAAACTGATTTTGATGCCATTGATAATTATCGCCATGATGATTGGTTCAAGCGCAGCATGGGCATTAAACAAATGCCGTCCGCCAGTCGGCTTCGCCAGCGTTTTAATGAAGATGCCACCCAACTGATTCCGTTAATTGAAGAAGCGCTTCCCGAACTGTTGTTGGAACTGGGCGCGCCGATCTCTCCGCTTTCAAAAGAACTGGATCACCTTCAGCATATCCCACTGGATATAGACGTTACTCCGCAAGATAACAGCAGAACCCAAAAAGAAGGTTCTCAGTGGACATACAAACACTTCCATGGCTTCGCCCCGATTATGTCTTATGTAGGGAAAGAAGGATGGTGCATAGGAGCTGAGCTTCGCCCTGGCTCACAACATTCCCAGAATGATTTTGTACCTTTCCTGAACACGGTATTGCACAGACTTCGTCGCGTAACCCGGACCTCGGTATTACTGCGACTCGACAGCGGGCATGACGCAGAAGACACTCGCAGAGAGATAGCGGATCACAGCAATGTTGATCACATAATCAAGCTCAATCCACGCAAGCAATATACCGTTACTGCCTGGCTGCCAACCTTTGAGGAAAAAGGCGTGCAGTGGGATGAGCTTCGCCCTGGAAAAACCTGTGCGACACTCTCGATCATCCATGAAACCGACTACGGCCAACAACGGCTTATTATCCGTATTATCAAGCGTACTACCGACTCGGTTGGTCAGTATTTTTTAGCACCGGACTACGAGCTGGAGGGTTGGTGGACGACACTAGATGAGGCTGAATATAGTGATGATAATGTCATATTGCTTTATGAAGATCATGCGACCAGCGAACAGTTTCACAGTGAGTTCAAGACTGACATGGATCTTGAAAGACTGCCTTCAGGAAAATTTGATACCAATGATCTTGTAATGTGCCTTGGTGCGGTGGCTTACAACATTTTACGTTACATGGGGCAAACCTGCCTGACCGGCCCTAAATCACCTGTTCGTCACAAAGCGCAGCGTCGTAGAATTAAGACAGTTATGCAGGAACTGATCTACCAGTCAGCGCGATTATTAGAACGAGGTCGTCAGTTTATTCTGCGTTTTGGTCGTCACAGTCCCGGATTATCCGCCTTCATGGGGCTCTTTCCTGAAAAACAGCTCTGTTAGCTGATCCTTTTCTTTTAACGGTTGAATGGAAAGATGCTGCTTATGCTGGCAGGATTTCATTCATATTCAGGGCTGAAATTCCCCAACATCATTTAAATACATGCTGATTTTTTTGACTTTGCTTTACCATTCTCTGGCAAGTTTCAAAAAAACATAACCCTATTCTGTAGGTTTGAATCCATGGGATGAAAAAGCTTCTCTATAATCAAGAAGTCACGGATTCAGGAAACCTAATTCATCAAACCAGCTATTTGGCAGTGCCATGTGTAGCGCAGGACTCCGACTCACTCGCCAGTATCCCTTGCTCGATGCCACTGTTTGCCTTGTCAGCCGGTCACCGACCCCCAGCTTCCTCAATTCCGCATATCGCCTCGGACTTCGTTTCCATTGATACCAAAGCAGGCTTCTCAGTCGTCGCCTGATCCATCCGTCAAAGTCCTCGAATTCCGAACGGGTTTCAACTTCTCGAAAGTAGTTCTTCCATCCCCGTAAATAGCGATTCAGAGACTCCAGTCTCTGCTCCAGAGATCGCCCGCCTTTGCGGGTAAGCTGTTTGACCTTGTCCTTAAACCGCTTGCAGGTTTTATCTGCCAGTGTCTTCCTGCCATTTCTGGTAAAGCTGTATCCTAAAAACGCCCGCTTCCATGCTCGCTCAACCGCACTTTTCGTGTCGTTAACCTTTAGCTTCAGTTTACCTTCAATGTAATGGGTCAAACTGACCATCACCCTGTCGCCCGCCTTTCTGCTGCGCACGAACACCCGACAGTCATCGGCGTAACGAACAAATCGCAAGCCTCGCTTTTCCAGCTCTTTGTCGAGTTCATCCAGCACGATATTAGAAAGAACCGGCGATAATGGGCCTCCCTGAGGGACGCCTTCTGTTTGCGGTTTTACCAGCCCGTTTTCCATAGCTCCGGACTGGAGAAATCGTCGGATTAAACGCAATACGTCCCTGTCGTCCGTGTAAACTGCCAGCTTTGCCATCAGCCGGTCATGACTGACACGATCAAAGAACTTCGACAGGTCAATATCCACGACCCAATCGTAACCCTCACGGATATACGACTGAGCTTGATTGATTGCCTGATGAGCTGACCGGTTCGGCCTGAACCCATAACTGCAGGCTGAGAACCTTGGTTCCCATTCAGCCTGCAACACCTGTTGTATCGCTTGCTGAACCATACGGTCTAAGGCGGTTGGAATTCCAAGCTGCCTTTCTCCTCCGTCTGGTTTAGGAATCCGTACTCGTCTTACCGGAACTGGCCTGTATTCTCCCTGTAAAAGACACTGTCGCAGTCCATGACCATGTTCTTGTAAATGAGCGTACAGCCCCTCTACTGTCATACGGTCGATGCCTGCCGCTCCTTTATTACGTTTAACCCGCTGAAAGGCTCTTGTCAGATTATTGGGATTGGCAATACGTTCCATCAGGCTCGTATCACCCGCCGGGCTTTCGTAATCCTGTGATGCCGACACAGCCTCAGCCCTCATCGCGTCGCAGCCTCCGGTTCCTCCGTGACCACTTCGCATGAGCTTCAGTGTTTGCTGAACTTGTCTGCTGTCCGGTGTATCGAAAACAGAAACTAATCACCACTCTGTACCGTTCAGGCCTTCACTGACATGTGCCAGTTACTATGCCGTCTGCTGACTTCTGTATGGCGATCAGATCACCTTACGATGATCTCAGTCTGAAATATCAGACACCACACAGACCTCCCGAGGTAAGTTACACCGCCTTCACTGCACAACTGCCGGATTTACTGCCTGAATGTCCGGATGAGTATGGGACTTCGTCATCAAATGCTGACTCGTCCTCACGCAGACAGCCTCGTATCCGGTTTCTGTTCGTCAGCTCGCAGGTTTGCTCCACACTGCCTTCAGCCTGCACCTCGCGATACAAACCTTGTGCTTCGCTAGTCCTTCGCCCTCATCTGGCTGGACAGGGGACTTTCACCCCCAAGCTGTGCAACATGCTCGGCACACATCAACTACCCCGCCCCAAGGGGCGGGGTATGAAGTAAGTTCTCTGAGTAGTGCGCCGCAAGCAGCGGGGAATATGACCCAAAGAGAAATTTAATAGCCAAAAAATACCTGGGAATAAAGCCTCTACAAAAAAGGCTCCTTTAAAATATATAAAGGAGCCTTTATAAACAGCGCTAAACGTTCAAGTAGAACTTAACGCTCAATCCGCCAGGTGGTACCCGCACGGCTGTCTTCCAGAATCACGCCCTTCCCTGCCAGCTCTTCGCGAATGCGGTCGGCTTCAGCAAAGTCACGATTCTTTTTGGCGGCCTTGCGCTGTTCGATCATATCTTCGATCCAGCTTTCGTCGATATCATCGGCGCCGGATTTCAGGAATGCTGCCGGGTCACCCTGCAGAATACCCAGAATATCACCCAGCTCACGCAGGGTGGCCGCCAGTGGCCGTGCCGCGGCTTCCTCACTACTACGAACCTTGTTCAGTTCACGCACCAGTTCAAACAGTACTGCCAGTGCTTCCGGTGTATTGAAATCGTCGTCCATCGCTTTGAAGAAGCGGGCTTTCCACTCGCTGTCTTCCGGCATGGAAACGCCGTTCAGATCCAGACCATTCAGTGCAGTGTACAAACGCTCCAGACGAACCGCCGCTTCTTTCAGGCTGTCTTCGGAGTAGTTCACCGGGCTGCGGTACTGGCTGGAAATCAGGAAGTAACGCACGATTTCCGCCGGGTACTTGTCCAGCACTTCACGGATAGTGAAGAAGTTGCCCAGTGATTTGGACATCTTCACATTATCAATACGAATCGCACCGGAATGCATCCAGGTGGTGACGAAGGTTTTATCATTCGCCGCTTCACTCTGGGCAATCTCGTTCTCATGGTGCGGGAAACGCAGGTCGGCACCGCCGCCATGAATATCGAAGGTTTCACCCAGGCAGCATTTGCCCATGGCGGAACATTCAATATGCCAGCCGGGGCGGCCTTCGCCCCACGGAGACGTCCAGCTGGGTTCACCCGGCTTGGCGGCTTTCCAGAGTACGAAGTCCAAGGGGTCTTCTTTCTGCTCACCGACTTCGATACGGGCACCGGATTCCAGTTCTTCAATCACCTTGCCAGACAGTTTGCCGTATTCCGCAAACTTGCGGACGCGGTAATAAACGTCGCCGTTATCTGCCGCGTAAGCAAAGTCCTTTTCAATCAGGGTTTCGATCATGCGCAGCATATCGTCGATATGACCGGTCGCACGGGGTTCCTGATCCGGTTCCATGTTACCCAGAAGAGCAAAGTCTTCATGCATGGCGGCGATCATGCGATCGGTCAGCACATCAAAGGCTTCACCGTTTTCGTTGGCACGCTTGATGATCTTGTCATCAATATCGGTGACGTTACGCACGTAACTCAGGTCATAACCGCTGGCGCGCAGATAGCGGGCAATCACATCGAAAGCTGTGACGGTACGGGCATGGCCGATATGACACAGGTCATAGACGGTCATACCACATACATACATGCGAACCTGATTGCCGTTCAGGGGTTTAAACGGAGCCTTGGCACGGGTCAGGCTGTTATAAATCTGCAATGGCACGTCAGATTTTCCTTAAGCTTTGGACTGGATTTTCGCCCAGCTGTCACGCAGGGTAATGGTACGGTTGATGACCAGCTTTTCGTCAGTCGTATCAGTGTCAATTGTGAAGTAACCTTCACGTTCGAACTGCCATACGGTGCCTTCCGGCGCATCAGTCAGGGATACTTCCGCCTGAGCATTTTCCAGTACCTGCAGTGCTTCCGGATTGATGAATTCCTTGAAGTCACGATCTTTGTGACCCATCGGATTTTCATCGGAGAACAGACGGTCATACAGACGGACTTCGGCCGGACGGGAATGCTGGGCGCTGACCCAGTGAATCACACCTTTAACCTTACGACCTTCCGGTGCTTTACCCAGAGTATCCGGATCATAGGTGCAACGCAGTTCGGTGATCTCACCGTTTTCGTCTTTGATAATTTCATCGCAACGCACCACATAGCCGTAACGCAGACGGACTTCACCACCACCGAACAGACGCTTCCAGTGCTTATTCGGCTTTTCTTCGATAAAGTCTTCACGGTCAATCCAGACTTCACGACTGAACGGTACTTCACGGGTACCCATTTCTTCAATCTGCGGATGAACCGGTGCAGAGAAGTTTTCAGTCTGACCTTCCGGATAATTAGTAATTACCAGCTTCAGCGGGCGCAGTACCGTCATGGCACGCGGCGCAGCGGCATTCAGTTCTTCGCGGATGGCGAATTCCAGCATACTGACATCAACGGTACCTTCACTCTTGGTCACGCCAATCATTTCGCAGAAGTTGCGAATCGCTTTCGCCGGAATACCACGACGACGCATACCGGACAGGGTTGGCATCCGTGGATCATCCCAACCGTTGACATGCTTTTCGTCCACCAGCTGCTTTAAACGACGCTTGCTGGTTACCGTGTAGTTCAGGTTCAGCGGTGCGAATTCGTACTGAGTTGGCTTGGCCGGAACCGGCAGGTTGGCAATAAGCCATTCGTACAGCGGACGGTGGTCGGCAAACTCCAGGGTGCAGATGGAGTGAGTAATCCCTTCGATGGCATCTTCCTGACCGTGGGCAAAGTCATAGCTCGGGTAGATGCACCATTTGTCACCAGTCTGGTGGTGGGACTGTTTGCGAATCCGGTATAGCGCCGGATCACGCATATTCATATTCGGGTGTGCCATATCGATTTTGGCACGTAGAATAGCAGTGCCTTCTTCGAATTCACCGGCACGCATTTTTTCGAACAGCGCGAGGTTTTCATCAACACTGAGGTGGCGGTTTGGTGCTTCAACACCCGGTTCGGTCAGGGTGCCACGGTTGGCACTCATGGTTTCCGCATCCTGCTGATCGACGTAGGCTTTGCCTTCACGGATCAGGTGCAGCGCCCATTCATAAAAGGTATCGAAGTAGGAAGAGGCATAGCGCACTTCACCTTCCCAGTCGAAGCCCAGCCAGCTGACATCGCGGATAATCGCATCCACGTACTCCTGGTCTTCCTTGGCCGGGTTGGTATCGTCAAAACGCAGGTTGCACTTGCCACCAAAGCGTTGTGCCAAACCAAAGTTCAGACAGATGGATTTGGCATGGCCGATATGCAGGTAACCGTTCGGCTCCGGCGGAAAGCGGGTATGCACGGAATTGACCCGGCCTTCGGCCAGATCAGCCTCGATAATCTGCTCAATAAAGTTGGCAGGCTTCTCTTTCTCTGTTTCGCTCATATCTGTCTGTAGAGTCAGGGGGCTGTGATGGGGTCAGTTTGTAATCAGGCTGAAGCCCGATCAATTAAAACAGAACCACACGGGAAGTATTTGGATTTAAAGCTGAAGCGCCATAATCTTCAAGATCAACACGCTTCAGCCCGGCGAACCTGAAATCAGGGTTGAATTCAGATCGTCAGCCACATAACGGCTGCAGTTGCCAGAAAGGTAATTGTTCCAACCAGAACCTTCCGCATAACTCTAGTACTCCTTACTACGTTGTGCTGGACACATAACAATGCCGGGGACAAAACACCGGCGTCTCCCTTATTCCCGGAATGCTCCTTTCCCGGAGCCCCCGGTACACGGGAACCAGCAAACGGCTAAGGGTACCACCAAGCCATGCCAACGTACATGCTCTATGCGGGTATTTCAGCCTTGCGAATGCGGTTTAGCGAGCCGCAGGCGGTGTACCGGCAATGCGCTGACATTCCCAACCCCAGCCACGCTGCTTTTCAACAAACGCATCGGCTTTTCTTTCACAGTAACCCGCCTGGTACTGGGCGCTCCAGAGTACTTCGGTGGTTTGTTGCTGACCGATTTCATATTTGTGGTAACGCACTTCACAGGGTACCGGGCTTGGCTGATCGGAGTAAGCCACTTCAATCTGTCGCTCGCTGCCTGCATGGGAACACTGATACCAGTAGGGGCCTTCGGCCATGGCGGTGCCGGACATTGCTGCACCGGAAGCCAGTGTCAACGCGAATACTGCCAGTTTGCGCATGGAATTCACCTCGTATGTTATAGGTTGTGGTATTGAAAACCGTTCGCTCCCGCAGGAGCTGATTATTTTAAAAACTGCACGATATTACCGATCACAAAAGGAAATAACACTATAACTTCGGTTAATAACCAGTCACTCAACCTTTGACCTGAATCCGTGAGTTCGTGGCCATTGAATTTGCCAAAAAGCCAGTAATAGCAGCATATGTAGGCTAATATTTGCTCATCTAGATTTTCACCATATAAGTGAATTTTTGTGGAACTAAAATTTGAGCAATCCGACACGGAATTTTATACTCCGGCAGCGGGTCTGTGCTTTGTCGGTGATGCCCTGAACAAGAAAACATCTTTAAAAAAGGCTCTTCAGGCATATCTGTGGGTAAACAGAAACGAATTTTGAGGGTAGAAGCACCAGCGGCTGACTTCTGGTAATTTTTTTGTTTGCAGACAAAAAAGAACAAGAAGCGCGCTGATGCTGATAAAAACTATCCTCAATAAAGTTCATAAACTCAAGTCTTTTGTTTATCAGGATGTAAAACTCGGCTTCTACCAGGGCTCTGAAGTATTCAATGTGACTGTGGCTCCACGGAAGAACAGTCATGCTATCTGCTCAGGATGCAAAAAAGCTGCTCCGGGCTATGACCGCCTTGCTGAGCGTCGCTTCGAATTCGTTCCCCTCTGGGGCATCAGGGTTTTTCTGCTCTACAGAATGCGTCGGGTTGAATGCAAGACATGTGGCGTAAAGGTTGAACAGGTTCCATGGGCGGATGGCAAGAAAGAACTTACCAAAGTCTACATGCAGTTTTTGGCAAACTGGGCCCGAAAGCTCTCGTGGAAAGAGGTGGCCTGCATTTTCAATACCTCATGGGAGAAGGTCTTTCATGCTGTTGAGTATGTGGTTGAATGGGGCAAAGCACATCGCCCTCTCGACAATATCAAGGCCATTGGTGTGGATGAGGTGGCGTATCAAACAGGCCATAAATACCTGACTGTGGTTTACCAGATCGACCGTGACAACACACGACTGTTGTGGGTTGGACAGGAGCGAACCGAAGCCACCATTCGCAGTTTCTTCTCATTCTTTGGTGCACAGAGAAGCCAGCAGTTGAAGTATGTCTGCTCTGACATGTGGCAGCCCTACGTGAAAGCGATTGCGGAGTATGCCAGCCAGGCGCTGCATATTCTGGATCGTTTCCATATTGTTGCCATGCTGAACAAGGCCATTGATGAAGTCAGAGCCTCAGAGCACAAACAGCTTCAGGCAGCCGGATATGAACCTGTTCTGAAAAAAACTCGCTGGTGCCTACTCAAGAGAAAAGAGAACCTGACCGAGAAAGAAGAGATCAAGCTAAACACAGTGCTCCAGTACAACCTGAAAAGTGTCAGGGGTTACCTGCTCAGAGAAGAGTTCCAGGTTTTCTGGGACTACATTTCACCACACTGGGCAGGAAAGTATCTGGATCGGTGGTGCACAAGAGTCATGCGATCAAAGATAGAGCCAATGAAGAAAGTGGCTAAAACTGTTCGGCGACATAAGCCGCTTATCCTGAACTGGTTCAGGGCAAAAAAGGCATTTTCCAGCGGAATTGTTGAGGGGCTGAATACCAAGATAAAACTCACTACGAGAAAATCGTATGGATTCAGAACCTATAAATGTGCAGAAATTGCTTTATATCATGCGCTTGGCAAGCTGCCTGAACCAGAAACTACCCACAGATTTTGCTGACGAGGCTTAAAAAAGTCATTGCGTTCTATCAAGAAGCGCCATGGCATCCCTAATATTGATCTGGTTCGAGCTTTTATCGGCCTGTTGGCCTTAGGCAAAACTGATTTTGATGCCATTGATAATTATCGCCATGATGATTGGTTCAAGCGCAGCATGGGCATTAAGCAAATGCCGTCTGCCAGCCGGCTTCGCCAGCGTTTTAATGAAGATGCCACCCAACTGATTCCGTTAATTGAAGAAGCGCTTCCCGAACTGTTGTTGGAACTGGGCGCGCCGATCTCTCCGCTTTCAAAAGAACTGGATCACCTTCAGCATATCCCACTGGATATAGACGTTACTCCGCAAGATAACAGCAGAACCCAAAAAGAAGGTTCTCAGTGGACATACAAACACTTCCATGGCTTCGCCCCGATTATGTCTTATACCTGAGTGAATTCAAGATGCCGGATTTAACCGCTGGAAATTATCGTTAATCCTGCTGCCCAAGGAAGAACCGATTTCGGGCAATGTCACGTCCAGAAAATGATTAATCTTTTCCCGGAATTCTTTTGCCTGAGCGAAGTATTCATTATTCCGGGCATACTCATTCATCACCTTCCATAATCGCTCAATGGGGTTCAGGTTTGGACTGTAAGGGGGGAGGTAATGAAGCTTTATTCCCAGCTCTTCCGCCTCTTTCACTACCTCCTGTGAACGATGGTAACCGGCACCATCAAGCACCATGTGAATAACGTTCATGGATGAATAGTTATCCCGAACTTTCTTGAAAAACTCGGTAACCGCTTCACTGTTAACCGTATCAAATTGACCGAAAACAGCAGCTTCAATATTGTCCAGATCAATCGCACCGATAATGTTCAGCCGAGTACGGCTACCTGTCGTATTAATGATTTTATCAATCCCTTTTCGAATCCACCCGGAAGTGATTTTGGTCGCTTGTGTCGGGTGTACCGCATCCATGAATAGTATCACCTCGTCCTCTGGTAGCGTGGCTTTCAAGGCTTCATAGTGCTCCACAAAACCAGCCTGCTTATCAACATCAGCCTTGTGCGGTACGCCCTTTGGCTTTTTGTAGGTAAAGCCTTTTTGGTGCAGCCACTTGTTCAGGCCTGATACGGTATATTTGATACCCCAGCGATCGGTAATATAGGCGACGATCTGATGGACGTGTGCGTAAGTATATTCAGAAAGGTGTTCGACCAGTTGCCGAGTTTGCTCATCACTCAGGCGGCTTTCACTCCCCCCGTTCTCCGGCCTGAGCTTTTCCTTTTCCAGATAGGCGTCCAGATGGCGACAAATAGTGTATTCACTTTTTCTCAATGCCTGAGCGATAGCAGACGGTGACCACCCTTCAGACCTGAGCAAAACAGCCTTGATACGATCACATTCCCGTGCATCTCGCGATGTTTTGTGGCGAGATTCCAAGGCTACTTTTTGTTGGGCTGTCAGGGTGATTTTCGGCATGTTCGTACAATGTTGAAAATCGGCTGGAAAATCAAGCAACTTCAATGATCATGGGTATATGTAGGGAAAGAAGGATGGTGCATAGGAGCTGAGCTTCGCCCTGGCTCACAACATTCCCAGAATGATTTTGTACCTTTCCTGAACACGGTATTGCACAGACTTCGTCGCGTAACCCGGACCTCGGTATTACTGCGACTCGACAGCGGGCATGACGCAGAAGACACTCGCAGAGAGATAGCGGATCACAGCAATGTTGATCACATAATCAAGCTCAATCCACGCAAGCAATATACCGTTACTGCCTGGCTGCCAACCTTTGAGGAAAAAGGCGTGCAGTGGGATGAGCTTCGCCCTGGAAAAACCTGTGCGACACTCTCGATCATCCATGAAACCGACTACGGCCAACAACGGCTTATTATCCGTATTATCAAGCGTACTACCGACTCGGTTGGTCAGTATTTTTTAGCACCGGACTACGAGCTGGAGGGTTGGTGGACGACACTAGATGAGGCTGAATATAGTGATGATAATGTCATATTGCTTTATGAAGATCATGCGACCAGCGAACAGTTTCACAGTGAGTTCAAGACTGACATGGATCTTGAAAGACTGCCTTCAGGAAAATTTGATACCAATGATCTTGTAATGTGCCTTGGTGCGGTGGCTTACAACATTTTACGTTACATGGGGCAAACCTGCCTGACCGGCCCTAAATCACCTGTTCGTCACAAAGCGCAGCGTCGTAGAATTAAGACAGTTATGCAGGAACTGATCTACCAGTCAGCGCGATTATTAGAACGAGGTCGTCAGTTTATTCTGCGTTTTGGTCGTCACAGTCCCGGATTATCCGCCTTCATGGGGCTCTTTCCTGAAAAACAGCTCTGTTAGCTGATCCTATTCTTTTAACGGTTGAATGGAGAGATGCTGCTTATGCTGGCAGGATTTCATTCACAATACTCTGGACACTTTCATGCAGCGATAGCACCATAGCTGCTGAACTCCTGATATGCGCCCATGACTTTTCTATCATTCATGGTCAATCCTAACTTTTCAAAAACTCTGCACATCAAGTGTTGGTTGAACAAACGACGTTTCCAGCTCGTAATTGAGATCACCGTTTTGCCTGTGGTACCTTTTTCTTCCCGGTCAGCCAGTTTGAGCAGATTAAGGGCAGAGAATGAAGCATTAATCTGAGTATGAATCGCCTGCTTATTACATGACTGGCAATCTATCAGGCCTGTATATTGCTTGGCATCCCGGAATACAAACTCAATTTGAAAGCGAGCTTTGTAATATTTGACGATAGTCATTGCGTCCAGCCCTGTATCTGTTGAGTAAATCAGGGCTATGCCTATCTTGTTTTTTCGCTGCACCCTCAGCATCACAACCCGAATGTGACGCTTCAGGCATTTGGAATGAACGATGGCAGTATAAACCTCTTCTCCGGCTTCTAACTGACCTACGTGTTCAAACCGGTTCAAGTCTTTTTCGAGATTCACTTTGCCGTCGTAAAGTTTTGGACGACCTTGCCCTGAGTATGAGCCGTTATAGAGCCACTTCAGGTCGGCATCTGTTCTTAACTTCCCAACAATCTGTAAACCCGCAGCAAGGACTGCGGACACGAATTTTTCCTTGAAATAGTAGGCGTCCACAGCCAGATAGATTACCCCCATAGCAAGAAGATCTCCGGCCAGTTTCAAAACTTGCTCAGCGTAAAGGTCAACACGGGTTTTATCTTTCTCGTCCAGCGTCTGCCGGGCATCAAGCGCATAAGCCGTATTGGACTGCAAATCAACAACACCAAGCAAAGATAGCTCAAGCCCTCGCTCTGATTGACCTGTGCAACCACGCCAAAACATGCCAAGGCCATCGGTCTTCTTGCCACTTTTGGTCATAAAGCTGGCATCGAGCGCTGCGATTTTCTCTTTGGACGTTAACAGTACGCCGGACAGCATCAGGCAGTTGAGTTTGAAAAAATCGAAGGTCCGGCGATACCAGCGTCTGAATCGTTTTTCACTCATGGAGGAGCAAACGGCTCATGTTGCAGAAAGTGGCTTTACCCTGAACGATAATGAGCGTGATAAGCAATTGGAAGATGAATGTTTTTTGGGGCTTTTTGACCTTGGACATCTTGCCCAGAGCGGTCTTTACTATGTTATCCATGAGAGGAAAGTGGCAGCGAGCATAGAGGGTTTGGCTTCTCTATTATCGCTATTTTCTCTCATGGTCACTTTCGTCTGAAAACTGTCCACAGTATTGATTCATATTCAGGGTTGAAATTCCCCAACATCATTTAAATACATGCTGATTTTTTTGACTTTGCTTTACCATTCTCTGGCAAGTTTCAAAAAAACATAACCCTATTCTGTAGGTTTGAATCCATGGGATGAAAAAGCTTCTCTATAATCAAGAAGTCACGGATTCAGGTTTGAATGAATATTTTCGACGGGAAAAATGGTACTCGCCCTCCGGACAATGTAAAATTGCCCTTTTTCTAGACGTGATAACAGGCACCGCTCATGGTCATTCTTCATACCAGTTTCGGCGATATCAAACTGGAACTCGACGCGGGAAAAGCACCCAAAACTGTAGCTAATTTTATTAACTACGTTAAAAAGGGTCATTACGATGGCACTATTTTCCACCGCGTTATTGATGGCTTTATGATCCAGGGCGGCGGTTATGCCCCGGGTATGGATGAAAAGAGCACCGACGCTCCTATCGAAAACGAAGCTGATAACGGTCTGAAAAACAGTGCCGGCACTGTTGCCATGGCTCGTACCATGGACCCGCATTCTGCCAGCGCCCAGTTTTTCATTAACGTGGCTGACAACGACTTCCTGAACCACACCGCCAAGACTCAGCAAGGCTGGGGCTACGCAGTATTCGGCAAAGTGGTTGAAGGTATGGACGTCGTTGAAAAGCTCAAGAGCATCCGCACCGGCAACTTCGGTTACCATCAGGACGTTCCGACTGAAGATATTCTGATCGAATCTGCAGAAGTTGTGGAGTAAGCAGATTTGACGGTCCACTTTATCTCGGACTTGCATCTGCACCCGAATCGCCCGGATATCTTCCGGGCTTTTCGGGATTACATGTCTCAGACCGCCCCCCAAGCTGACAGCCTTTATATTCTCGGTGATTTTTTCGAATACTGGATTGGCGATGACAGCATCGACGATTTCCAGCAGCAGGTGATTGATTGCCTGAAAGCTTATACCGATACCGGGAAGCAGCTTTATTTTTTACATGGAAACCGGGATTTTCTGGTTGGTAACGGCTTTGCCAAGGCCTGCAACTGTGAACTGCTGGCTGACCCGACAACAATTAAGTTCGGCAATGAAACCGTTGTTATCAGCCATGGCGATATGCTTTGCACGACAGATGAAAAATATATGCGTTTTCGCCGGATCGTTCGCAACCGCTTAGTTCAGGACACCTTTCTTTCTCTGCCTCGTTTTGTCCGCCAACGTATTGCCAGAAAACTGCGCCAGCAGAGCCGCACGGCAAACAGCCGTAAGGATTATCGTTTTCTTGATGTTACACCGGATGCTGTTGATCAGCTGTTGCAGGAAGAGCAGGCAACAGCTTTGATTCACGGCCATACCCATCGCGCTAAAGTACATACAACCGGAATACCCGGCACCAGACGCATTGTATTGGGAGACTGGAACAAAAGCGGCTGGTACCTGGCATACAATGACGAACAAGACTTCAAGCTGCACTCATTCACAATATGATGCAGTTTTTGGTTTTTTCCTGCCGTTGCTGATATTCAGTGCAGATGGATTCACCCTCTTCACGAGGGTTTTCCATAACCTTCATTTCAATATCATCAAGCCCCAACTCTTTAGGACCCGCAAGTTTTGCAGCAATACCATGACGATAGTGTCTCGGTGACGGCGCTGTAATTACCGCAACCCGCAAACCGATCTGCAATTCATCAACAAAGATGCCACGCCCGGTGTCAGCGTCGATAATACAGACGAGATCAGGTACTGTTGCTTCAACGTTATCATCAATACTGCACATCAGATTTTCGTTCTTGAACTTTACTTTAGCCTTGGATTTTTTCTTGAGAGGATCCTGAGATTCAATCGTCACCTCACCAATCACCTGAATGCCCGTTCTCCTCAATACATCCTGAATCACACCCGTAATCAATTTGCGTCCCTTCATCACATCAACCAGCTCATCTACCGGGTTTTTCTTTTCAGCACGGGCATTGTGCAAACAGGCCCCTATCCGCCAGGCCAGACTATAAGAATGCTGAACACACTGCGTCTGCAACTGCTGTTTATTGGGGTGTGAGCGGGAATTGATGTAGGAAAAACGACTACCGTGAGCTACTTTCATCAAATCATAAGTACCCGGATAATAGTTTTCATATATTGAATGCTTATTCAGCATACGATAGTACTGCTTGGCAGTGAGCTATATTATTTGTTATTGCAACTCTGCGTCTGTTGTTATGAAGAAGACTGCTTGCTCCATCACTGATAGTGCCATTATCCATACGCTAAAGTGCGCCATGCGCAACGGGTCTTTGCCTTGCGTAAGAGAGCGTGCTCATGCGGTATTGCTCAGCTTGAAGGGGTACTCTCTGTCCCAGATAGCGGATGTTTTTGATGTTCAGTATCAGACAGTCTCTCGGTGGATTGATGACTGGGAGTTCTTAGGTATACGAGGGCTATACAAAGCCCATGGCGGCGGTCCGCAGCCGATCTACAATGCTCAGGAAACGCAACGCCTCGCTGAACTGATTTCAGAGGAGCCTCGCCGCATATCTTATGCGCAGGCAAAACTTGAAGAAGAAACTGGCAAATCGGCTTCATTAAAAACTCTGAAGAGGATGGCAAAAAAAAATCGGGCTGGTTTACAAGCGGGTACGAAAGTCCTGTCGGCATAAGCGAGATCAAGAATCTTTTGAGCGCCGTCATCACGCGCTGAAAAATGCTCAGGAAGCTGAGCGCAAAGGCCTTATAAATCTGTTCTATTTTGATGAGTCGGGCTTCTCCCAACAACCGTGCATTCCATATGCCTGGCAACAGAAGGGAGAGCAGTTGAGAGTTTCCTCGGTCAATAGTCAGCGCATAAATGTTCTGGGTTTCATGAATCGTGATAACGATTTGTTTTACTATCCTGTCTGCGGAGCAGTGACTGGTGATGAAGTCATCCGTGTATTTGAAGATTTTGCTGAACAGATGCAAGACCCGAAATACAGCACTGGCGACCGGTACACTTTGGTGGTAGTCGATAATGCCAGCATTCATACCTGCAAAAAGTTCCGAGAGAAACTGGATGATTGGATGATCGAAAAGAAGCTGATTGTTTGCTATCTGCCCACCTATTCACCGGAATTAAATCTGATTGAGATTTTATGGGACAAGGTAAAGTATGAGTGGCTTAACCTCTTGAAGATTATGAACTTTGCTGAATTCCAAAAAGAACTAAAACGTGTTTTTGATATGTTTGGTCAGGAATATATGATTTCATTTGTCTGAGTACTTAATAGACGTAAGCACGGCCTTTGCCCCGTATGACTGCTCAAATTCTATCATCTGAAAATCAAGAAACGCAGATACTCATCACTATTCAGCACGGCAACTCAATGCTCGATTTCGAGACCAGCCTTCAGGGTAGCCTCAATCAAGCTGGAACGCTTGGAGCAGAAAAACAACTGGAACACATGGACACCGACGGTTCGCCCATAAAGGTAGGTGGTATTCATATGACCAGCAAGAATAAAAAAGAACCCAAGGTCTACGAAACGTCATGGGGAGCCGTCAAAGTTCCGCGTTATATTTACCAGAGCAGTCAGGGGGGAGAAACCTTTTGCCCTCTGGATCAGAATGCCCGGATTATTGTCAATTCGACTCCGGCTTTTGCTCGCATGGTGAGCTGGAAGTATGCCCAGATGGCAGCCCCTCAGGTAGAAGACGATCTGCGACAAAATCATGGTCGTAATAGCAGTCGTTCAACACTTCGTGATTTAGCCGATGTGGTGGCAAGTATTGCACAGGCCAAAGAAGAAAGGTGGGTATACGATATTCCAGAGTTACCAAAGCCCGTGACAACAGTAGCCATAGGGCTTGATGGAGCAAATCTGTTGTACTACGAAGGCTATCGGATCGCTATGTGCGGCACTATCAGCCTCTATGATGATGAAGGCGAGCGTCTTCATACAATCTACTGTGCAGAGGCACCGGAATACGGCAAGCAAACCTTCATTAACCGTTTTACTGGAGAAATCCAGAAGGTTAAGGATAGATTCCCTGAGGCGGTTTATGTGGGGGTTGCTGACGGAGCGGCGGATAACTGGACATTTTTAGAATCCTTTACATCTATCCACGTGCTGGACTTTTATCACGTGTCTGAATATGTTGCTGACGCTGCTGAGGCACTTTATCCGGGAAAGAAAGCCACACAGGAAAGGCATGCATGGTTCAAGCAGAAGCTACACGACCTGAAACACGATGAAGGCGCAGCACAAAGCCTGCGGCGAGAGCTTGAACGGGCAACACCGGGCAACAACCGTACCGCCTCTATGGAAAAGTTGATGAAAGCGAGAACCTACTTTAAAAATCACTGGCACCAAATGATTTATCCTGAAGCCAGAAAGAGGAGCTTACCCATTGGTTCAGGTGTTACGGAAGCGGCTTGCAAGAGTTTGGTAAAGCAACGTATGTGCCGCTCTGGCATGCGCTGGAAAGAGCAAGGTGCATCAATGTTGTTGACGTTGAGAGCATTAGTTTGTTCGTCCGGGCAATGGGATGCATTCTGGTCAAAAATGAATCGCTATGGTTTTCCCGTCGCACACAACCTCTTCCCGGTACATTGATCAGGCAGCACACCCGTTTATTGAGTAAAGGCGTTGCAACTGCTGCAATGGCACTGTGATTTTCGAGCAAATGACTAACCATCATGCCGTGCAGCTGTTTCAAATCATCGTTCTGGAACACGGTAGGCTGAGAGCGAATACCCGCCATCACCAGCTGTCCACAGCGGTTTTCAGGCGGATGCATCGGTAAATATTGCACCACTTCAGGAAAAGCTCGACCCATACCATCAGCATCCACACAGGGAAGATCAGTCATCACCGCACAACAAAGCGGTTCGGTACCATTGGTTCCTCCCATTTCTATCGACATAACGGCATCCGGTATCCTGTCTGATATCTCCGCCATTTTATCAACTGCCGTATTAAACTCTTTTCCGGACCCCACAATTTCTGTTAATACCGTAGGCGCGCCCATAAAACCCACCGGCACGACAAAGTCACCATCTTCCAAAGCCTTCGGCGCGATAATGCAAGCATCTTTGCCAGTCTTGAGCAATTCCCTCAAACGCAGCTTTGCCTGCAAGGTATTGCCGCCACCACCGCACCCGAGCACCGAGCAACCTTCTGCAAGAAGATCGACATCTTCAAGCGATAAATGCCATACGCCTTCGCTATCAACATTAGGCACGGTAACTGACCTGGCTGTTTCCTCATTTTCACTGTCAGGTAGTTTTTGGGGCATAGCATGAGGCATAGCACCGGAAACAGATGTAAAAGAAAAAGTATCCCCTGTAACATCTTCCAGATCAATACTGTGGACAGTTTTCAGACGAAAGTGACCATGAGAGAAAATAGCGATAATAGAGAAGCCAAACCCTCTATGCTCGCTGCCACTTTCCTCTCATGGATAACATAGTAAAGACCGCTCTGGGCAAGATGTCCAAGGTCAAAAAGCCCCAAAAAACATTCATCTTCCAATTGCTTATCACGCTCATTATCGTTCAGGGTAAAGCCACTTTCTGCAACATGAGCCGTTACTCCTCCATGAGTGAAAAACGATTCAGACGCTGGTATCGCCGGACCTTCGATTTTTTCAAACTCAACTGCCTGATGCTGTCCGGCGTACTGTTAACGTCCAAAGAGAAAATCGCAGCGCTCGATGCCAGCTTTATGACCAAAAGTGGCAAGAAGACCGATGGCCTTGGCATGTTTTGGCGTGGTTGCACAGGTCAATCAGAGCGAGGGCTTGAGCTATCTTTGCTTGGTGTTGTTGATTTGCAGTCCAATACGGCTTATGCGCTTGATGCCCGGCAGACGCTGGACGAGAAAGATAAAACCCGTGTTGACCTTTACGCTGAGCAAGTTTTGAAACTGGCCGGAGATCTTCTTGCTATGGGGGTAATCTATCTGGCTGTGGACGCCTACTATTTCAAGGAAAAATTCGTGTCCGCAGTCCTTGCTGCGGGTTTACAGATTGTTGGGAAGTTAAGAACAGATGCCGACCTGAAGTGGCTCTATAGCGGCTCGTACTCAGGGCAAGGTCGTCCAAAACTTTACGACGGCAAAGTGAATCTCGAAAAAGACTTGAACCGGTTTGAACACGTAGGTCAGTTAGAAGCCGGAGAAGAGGTTTATACTGCCATCGTTCATTCCAAATGCCTGAAGCGTCACATTCGGGTTGTGATGCAGGGCGAAAGCTTCATTAAAACTAACGTACACGAATTTATGATCCATCCTCTTTCTATCCTTAAAAGAGGTTAATCGGATGCCTGCTTGTACGCCTATAACCGATAGATTCCAGACATTAAGTGATTCGCGTAGCGCTATTCACATCACCTACTCGCTGCCAGAAGTTCTATTTATCGTTTACGCCAGCGTCTTAAGTGGCTACAACGAGTGGGAAAGCATGGCTAATTTTGGCAGCTACAACCTCACTTGGTTTCGTCAGTTCTTCCCTTACCGCTGGGGCATGCCTTCGCACCACACTATCGAGAAAGTATGCATGATGATTAACTCCAAAGCGTTCATGCAGCTCTTTATTGATTGGATGCAGGATGTCGTTGCCAGAATTGATGATCAGGCAAACGACGAGCCAGACAATAACAATAAGCAGGATATAGACGACGTTATAGCTATTGATGGTAAGGCGCTGAGGGGATCGCGCCCCGCTAAGGGTAAAAAAATGGTTCATATCGTCAGTGCTTACAGCGCCAAACTCAGCCTGATATTAGGGTTTACTCCCGTTGAGAGGAAATCCAATGAGATTACTGCTATCCCAGAAATTCTGGACATGTTGGTGGTAGAAGGATGCCTGATAACGAGTGACGCCATGGGTTGTCAGAAAGACATCTGTCAGAAGATCGTGGACAAAAAGGCAGACTATCTAATCTGCGCCAAGAATAATCAACCCACGCTTTGTAAAAACATAGAGAAAGTGTTTACAAAGCACATCGAAGATCATCCGAAAGACCCGGAGCCTACTGATGCCAATGTTTTTTTTGCAGAAACAGAAGAGCAAAGCCGTAATCGTCAGGAACACCGTCGTTGCTGGGTGTTTAATGACGTTTCAGAGATTGATCCTGATAATGAATGGGCAAAACTGACTCAGTTTGCTGTCATTCAGAGAGATCGACTGATCCATTCGATACAAACGACAGAGTTGCATTGTTACATTATGAGTCGGGAAATGCCTGCTCAAAGCGTGCTGGAGAGTGTTCGGGCTCATTGGTGCATCGAGAATGGCCAGCACTGGAAACTCGATGTCAGCTTTGCCGAAGATGCGTCAAAAATCCATGAGCGCACTGCCGTAAAGAACTTAGCCACTGTTAGGCGCTGTTGTTTCAATGCTCACAATCAGAGTGATCGCTTCCCTAAGAAAAGCATGAACCGCAGGATAGAGCTGGCAGGGCTCGATGAAGAGTACCGAGCTGAGTTAATTAGGGAGTGTTCATTTCTCTGAGCAAAAGGTTCGCTGAACGGCATCAGAGCGAAAAAAAGGTTTATTCATATCTTCTCAAATGAAGAGGTAGTGACTTGTATCAAATTCAGTATTTTGAGCCATAAATGTAGCATTGCGGCGCGACATAGAAAAATTGAGCTATTTATTGCCAATAATAAATGCTGATGAGTACTGGAATTTATTTTTTAGCACGATGGAACCTTCCAAGGTTTCGCCCTGGGTTGTGATGCTGAGGGTGCAGCGAAAAAACAAGATAGGCATAGCCCTGATTTACTCAACAGATACAGGGCTGGACGCAATGACTATCGTCAAATATTACAAAGCTCGCTTTCAAATTGAGTTTGTATTCCTGGATGCCAAGCAATATACCCATGATCATTGAAGTTGCTTGATTTTCCAGCCGATTTTCAACATTGTACGAACATGCCGAAAATCACCCTGACAGCCCAACAAAAAGTAGCCTTGGAATCTCGCCACAAAACATCGCGAGATGCACGGGAATGTGATCGTATCAAGGCTGTTTTGCTCAGGTCTGAAGGGTGGTCACCGTCTGCTATCGCTCAGGCATTGAGAAAAAGTGAATACACTATTTGTCGCCATCTGGACGCCTATCTGGAAAAGGAAAAGCTCAGGCCGGAGAACGGGGGGAGTGAAAGCCGCCTGAGTGATGAGCAAACTCGGCAACTGGTCGAACACCTTTCTGAATATACTTACGCACACGTCCATCAGATCGTCGCCTATATTACCGATCGCTGGGGTATCAAATATACCGTATCAGGCCTGAACAAGTGGCTGCACCAAAAAGGCTTTACCTACAAAAAGCCAAAGGGCGTACCGCACAAGGCTGATGTTGATAAGCAGGCTGGTTTTGTGGAGCACTATGAAGCCTTGAAAGCCACGCTACCAGAGGACGAGGTGATACTATTCATGGATGCGGTACACCCGACACAAGCGACCAAAATCACTTCCGGGTGGATTCGAAAAGGGATTGATAAAATCATTAATACGACAGGTAGCCGTACTCGGCTGAACATTATCGGTGCGATTGATCTGGACAATATTGAAGCTGCTGTTTTCGGTCAATTTGATACGGTTAACAGTGAAGCGGTTACCGAGTTTTTCAAGAAAGTTCGGGATAACTATTCATCCATGAACGTTATTCACATGGTGCTTGATGGTGCCGGTTACCATCGTTCACAGGAGGTAGTGAAAGAGGCGGAAGAGCTGGGAATAAAGCTTCATTACCTCCCCCCTTACAGTCCAAACCTGAACCCCATTGAGCGATTATGGAAGGTGATGAATGAGTATGCCCGGAATAATGAATACTTCGCTCAGGCAAAAGAATTCCGGGAAAAGATTAATCATTTTCTGGACGTGACATTGCCCGAAATCGGTTCTTCCTTGGGCAGCAGGATTAACGATAATTTCCAGCGGTTAAATCCGGCATCTTGAATTCACTCAGGTATATACAGGCCTGATAGATTGCCAGTCATGTAATAAGCAGGCGATTCATACTCAGATTAATGCTTCATTCTCTGCCCTTAATCTGCTCAAACTGGCTGATCGGGAAGAAAAAGGTACCACAGGCAAAACGGTGATCTCAATTACGAGCTGGAAACGTCGTTTGTTCAACCAACACTTGATGTGCAGAGTTTTTGAAAAGTTAGGATTGACCATGAATGATAGAAAAGTCATGGGCGCATATCAGGAGTTCAGCAGCTATGGTGCTATCGCTGCATGAAAGTGTCCAGAGTATTGATATATGGAGATATAGTTTAGGTCATTTATTGACATGGGCGATATTCATGCGACTCATGCGGATATTTTCTCCAGACAAGCGTAAGCAGTATGTTCTTTCCGGAAAAATCCAAGGATCATTTTTCTCGTTCTCTGGATAGATTTCAGTCCAGAGGAAACAGCATTGAGAAACGCCTCCTTCGTCCGCAGGATCATTCGCCCAACACGACCAGACTTGAGGCTTCCCCAGACAAGCTCAACCGGGTTCAACTCAGGAGAGTACGGCGGTAGTAGCTGGATATCCAGTAAACGTGGCTCGCGCTTAAGATATTTCATAACCTTTTTGGCTGCGTGAACAGAGTGTCCATCCGTCACGATGAGAACAGGGCGGTCATGGGACTTCTCTATCTGCCGGAGAAATTTGATGAAAACATCCGCATTAAAGCGACCAGTGATCGACATGTAGCGCATATCTCCCTCACCGCTGACAGCTGCGATCATGTTGATCCCAAAACGTGCACCGGTGGCGCTGACAACGGGAGTGCAGCCCTTTCGACCCCAGGTTGTGCCGTTATGGTAATCGGAACGCAGGCTCGCTTCGTCAATGAAATAGATAATAGCGTTATGGTTTTCCGCCGTGGCTCTCAATTCCGGATAGCGTTCCTGTAGCCACTGGGCCACTTTTTTTTTCGCTCTGTTGCCAGGCTTTTCTTACGGGTCGCTGAGGGGAAAGTCCCATTTTCTTGAGCATCTTGCCGACGGCACTGGGATCCATGGTTATGTCGAATTCGGATTTTATCACTCCAGCAACGATGTCCCTCGTCCAGCAAGCTTTGTAAAAGCCGTAGTGGGTTGGATTCCGAGTGAGGATAATATGCGCCAAACGATCTTTTTGCTCTGTAGTGAGCTTCGGTTTACGGCCACCACGCCGCTGACTGGTCTTCAAAGCCTCCTCGCCACCTTCCTTGAAGCTCGCCACCCATCGGTAAACACAGGATTTATGGGTACTGTACTTGCTAGCCAGCTCCGGAACAGACATTCCGTCCTGCCAATGTCGGATGGCTTCCATGCGGATTATTTCCCGTTGGAGATGGGAGACTTTACGACCGTCAAGCTTGCTCATGAACACCTCTTTTCAGAGGTGAAAATTTACCTGATCGTTTGTCTTAAAGTATTCGCCCACGTCAATATCAGCCCACATCGGGCAACCGCTATGAAAACGAAACTCCTCATCAGGCGATTCTATCACCTCACATTCAATCTGGCGGAAATGTTCAACACGATCCTCAATCGATTCATCCGCAGCCTCTTCAGCCAGTTTGAGATAATCCTGATAGTGACGGGCTTCTGATTTCAATAACGAGACATAAAACTTGCCCAACTCATCATCAAGATGCGGCGCGAGTTTTTCAAACCGCTCACAGGATCGGGCTTCAATAAAAGCGCCGACAATCAGGGTATCCACCAGCCGCTGCGGTTCTTCTTTGCGAACATGTTCCCGCAAGCAATTGGCATAACGGGATGCGCTGACAGGCCGGTATGCTATGCCCCGCTTTTTCATGAGTGCATGCACCTGCTCAAAATGCCGCAACTCCTCCCTCGCCAGCCGGGACATTTTGTATTGAAGATCTTCATGAAAGGCATAGCGAAACAGTAAATTGAGCGCGGTTGCTGCTGCTTTCTTTTCGCAATTAGCATGATCTATAAGGAGAATATCTTGTTGTTTTAATGCCATTTCAATCCAGGCATCTGGCGTTTGGCATGCCAGAAATACTGCTGGCTTTCTCATTTCAATCCCCCCATAACGTAAACTCAGTCGAACGACCATTTCACACAGGAATAAAATCTGCTGCCTGATTTTTCTGGACTCTATACTTCAAAGCTTCTTTATAATGCCACATATCTCACAACCATGCCTGCCGACAATAGAAAACCCATCTGGCTTATAACAATTCTTATCCTGAATATTTCACTCAGCGAAATAATTCTGGCATCTGATAACCCTGATCACTCTCCGTTTTCATGCAGGGAAATTCATGCCCAGATGCGAACTCATCACAAGAGTTTACTTTTCGGTGAGTCTACCGAGGAGCAGGGTATTGTCATAAAAAAATCAGATGGTCGCATTCTGATTCAGAAAGAACCTTCAGGGAGTACTTACCTGAACGCACCAGTGGAATATGTAGCAGGTCTGAGCAAAAACAAAGACAACCCCTGCCATGCAACACTTCTGTATTTCACAGGAAGCGAAAAAAAAATGCAGCTTCAGCGCGAAATGCTGGTGTTCGACTCTGTAGAAAAGTGCAGTTCAGCGGTTACAGCAATCCGGCGATGGACTTCATCAACAGGACTCATGCCTCAAAACCTCAAGCCCGTCGTTAACTGCGTCAAAGGTAATCAAAACGGAAGTGATATATTTCAACTGACAAGGGAAGTTCTTGAGGCTGCAGGATGCCAGCTTCAAGCACCTTATTATACAACTGAAAATCCACAAGCAACCCGTGACGCCACCGCTGCCTGTCGCCAAAGCAGTCCTTTGATTACCGGCATTATCGTCATTGGTGGTGACGGAACCCTGAAACATGCAGCCGAAGGACTGACAAACAAAGGTGAGATTGCATCTTCCCTGCCTGTTGCACTGGTGCCAATTGGAGGTATTCACGGTGTGGCAACTTCTTTAAAACTCCTGCATAACAATCATATTCACGCACTCTGGGTCATTATTAAAGCGTTACGTAAGCAGCACTTAGTGAACTGGCACTACATGTATTATGAAAGCTTTGACAGACAAAACACGCTTCAGGAAAAAGGTATTTCCTTTGTCGCCATTGATGGCGGAGTTATCTGTGATATAGATAAAGCAACAGCTGATACCAGTGGGTTTGCAAGAGCAGCAGCATTTCTGAAAGCAGCAGCTGGCTTTGCATGGAGTCCGAAACCACATCCTTATAATACCCGATTCAAAATCCACCTCTCGGATAGCGATCGCTCAGCCATCACAGAAGATAACCGGGACTTTATTTTCATAAGCGCTATGAAAGCACCTTTTCCCGGGCATTCTTATCATCTGGCACCAGACTCTAATATCCGTGAAACTAGCTTTATATTCAGAACAATCTATAAATCCAGCACAACACTGCCAACACGAATAAGCTTTCTGGCACTGCTATCAACAGGAGGCGGGCATAGCTATTATGAAGAAAAGGTCACATCCCGGAGCATCGCCCACCTGATAATGGAAAAGGTTGCCAATGGCCCTGATGAGCATGAAACGATTACTGTTGATGGAGAGCCTTGCCCAGGTACCCGCTTTGAAATCACAGGCTCCAAGTATCCACTGAACTTTATTGCACTGGATTATGTCAAGCCCTCAATTCGGTAACCGGGTACTTGTCTGCCGACAGTCATTCATCGTCTGAATAACGGACATTTCGATATACCCTTAACTTGAGTGCGGCTATTCGCTATACTCACTCCGCCTATTAAAAGCAGCATCGACAGAGCAATCTGCCCTGCCAGCCACCGGATCGGGTTGACCAGCGCGCTTGATTATTGCAGTACTTCAGCTTCGGTCAGAATTTCCGGAGCCAGAACAACAAAACGCATAGATTGCATACTGCAGCATCCCAAGCCCGAAGCACCCCGTTTTATCAGTCACCGATCCGTCCATCTGCAGGTCTAATAAAGAGGGTATAACAAAGTGCTAGAAGCTTATCGCCAACACGTAGCCGAGCGTGCAGCCGAAGGTGTGCCACCCAAACCTCTCAGCGCTGAACAGGTCAGCGGTCTGGTTGAATTACTCAAGAATCCTCCCGCCGGTGAAGAACAGGTTCTGCTGGACTTGCTGGAAAACCGCATTCCTCCCGGCGTTGATGAGGCAGCTTATGTCAAAGCCGGGTTCCTGACTGCCATCGTTAAAGGCGAAGCCAAATCACCTCTGGTTGGCAAGCCAGAAGCCGTTCGCCTGCTGGGTATGATGCAGGGCGGCTATAACATCGAAACGCTGGTTGCTCTGCTGGATGACGCCGAACTGGCACCGCTGGCAGCTGCTGAACTGAAGCATACTCTGCTGGTATTCGATGCATTCCATGATGTCGATGAAAAAGGCAAAAACGGCAATGAGTTCGCGCAGGCCGTCATGCAATCATGGGCTGACGCTGAGTGGTTCCTGAACAAGCCGGAACTACCGGAGAGCATGACGCTGACCGTATTCAAGGTCACCGGTGAAACCAACACCGATGACTTGTCTCCGGCGCCGGATGCCTGGAGCCGTCCGGATATTCCGCTGCATGCCAAAGCCATGTACAAAATGCCCCGCGAAGGCATTACCAATTCCGAACAGCAGATTGAAGAGCTGAAGCAGAAAGGCCACCCGGTTGCCTTCGTTGGCGATGTTGTGGGTACCGGTTCTTCCCGTAAGTCCGCGACTAACTCTGTACTCTGGTATATCGGTGATGATATTCCGGGCGTACCTAACAAGCGTGCCGGTGGTGTCTGCATTGGCGGCAAGATTGCCCCGATCTTCTTTAATACCATGGAAGATGCCGGCGCCCTGCCCTTTGAATGCGATGTGCAGAACATCAATATGGGTGATGTGATCACCATCAAGCCTTATGAAGGCAAGGTGTTGAATGCTGATTCCGGTGACGTGGTTTCTGAGTTTACCCTGAAAACCGATGTACTGATTGATGAAGTACGCGCCGGCGGTCGTATTCCTCTGATTATCGGTCGTGGCCTGACCGATAAAACCCGTGAAGCACTGGGTCTCGAGCCTTCTCCGGTATTCCGTCGCCCGAAAGCCGCTGAAGCATCCGATAAGGGCTTTACCCTGGCTCAGAAGATCGTTGGTAAGGCCTGCGGTGTTGAAGGTGTACGCCCCGGTCAGTACTGTGAACCGAAAATGACGACTGTCGGCTCCCAGGATACTACCGGCCCGATGACCCGTGATGAGCTGAAAGATCTTGCCTGTCTCGGCTTCTCTGCTGATCTGGTGATGCAGTCTTTCTGTCATACCGCCGCTTATCCGAAGCCGGTGGATGTGGAAACCCATCACACCCTGCCTGACTTTATTATGAACCGTTCCGGTGTGGCACTGCGCCCCGGCGACGGTATTATTCACAGCTGGCTGAACCGGATGCTGCTGCCCGATACTGTCGGTACCGGTGGTGACTCCCATACCCGTTTCCCGATGGGTATTTCCTTCCCTGCGGGTTCCGGTCTGGTTGCTTTTGCTGCCGCTACCGGCGTTATGCCGCTGGATATGCCTGAGTCTGTACTGGTTCGTTTCAAGGGTGAAATGCAGCCCGGTATCACCCTGCGTGATCTGGTGCATGCAATTCCGCTATACGGTATCAAGGAAGGTTTGCTGACTGTTGAGAAACAGGGCAAGAAGAATATCTTCTCCGGCCGGGTACTGGAAATTGAAGGCCTGGAAACGCTGACTGTTGAGCAGGCATTTGAACTGTCCGACGCATCCGCCGAACGTTCTGCAGCCGGTTGCACCATTACGCTTTCCGAAGAGTCTGTCAGCGAATACCTGAAGTCCAATATCACCATGCTGCGCTGGATGATCAAGGAAGGTTACGGCGATCCACGCACACTGGAACGCCGTGCACAGAAGATGGAAGCCTGGCTGGAAAATCCGGAACTGATGCGCGCCGATAAGGATGCAGAATATGCCGCCATTATCGAAATTGATCTGGCGGATATCAAAGAGCCCATCCTCTGCGCACCAAATGATCCGGACGATGCCCGCACCCTTTCAGATGTGGCGGGTGACAAGGTTGATGAGGTCTTCCTCGGTTCTTGCATGACCAATATCGGTCACTTCCGTGCTGCCGGTAAGCTGCTGGAGCAGAACAGCGATCCGCTGCAGACCCGCTTCTGGATGTCTCCACCGACCAAGATGGACAAGGACCAACTGGTCGAAGAAGGTTTCTATAACATCTACGGCAAGGCTGGCGTACGCACCGAAATTCCGGGCTGCTCACTCTGCATGGGTAACCAGGCACGGGTAGCACCGGGGGCAACTGTGCTCTCAACCTCCACCCGTAACTTCCCGAACCGCTTAGGTGATGGCGCTAATGTCTATCTCTGCTCTGCAGAGCTGGCTTCTGTTGGTGCAATTCTGGGACGGATTCCGTCTGCTGGTGAATATATGGAATACGCACAAAATCTGGATGCTATGTCCGGCGATATTTACCGCTATCTGAATTTTGATCAGATGGGTACTTATCAGAAAGCAGCTGATGAGATTATTGCCAAAGCCAGTTAGATAATACTTAACTGTACCATTAAAAGAGCTTCCATCATAATGATCGAAGCTCTTTTTTATTTCGAAAAGCGCTCTACTACCTTCTTAAAAAGAAAACTTTTGTACTGATATCTTTGTGCTACTTTAATTATTCAGGGATTGAGAATAAAAGTCTTGCCTGAAGAGAACATCCTGAATCTTCCTGAAAATGTCTCACAGACTTTCATGCAGGATAAGCAGTCAAGCAGTCGCAAATAATGTCAATGGAGACATATTCCAATGCAGCAGAATAAACTATTCATCGGCAACCTGCCCTTTTCTGTCACAGAAGCTGAGCTGGAAACTGCTTTTGGTGAATACGGTGAACTGGACGAAGTCAAAGTGATCACCGATCGCGAAACCGGTCGCTCCCGCGGCTTTGCTTTTGTTACTTTCAATACCCAGCATGCGGCTGAATCCGCACTGGAGCTGGATGGCAAAGACATGGGTGGTCGTCAGATGCGGGTTAATGTTGCGACTGAGCGCCCAAAAGGTAATGGTGGCGGTGGCGCCCGGAAAGGTGGCGGCAATAAAAACTACGGTAATAGCGCCGGACGCCGTTACTAATAAGTAAATAATTTAAATAAAAAGGTATGGTTTAATTGCATGGTCATACCTTTTCCTGATTACCACTGAGCGTACGCCAGCATGTAGAAGAATGGCTATCGCTTAAAGGCTTGGCGTGCATGACCTTTAAAATTCATGAACTATCGTCTTGTTAGCGAGAGACTATATATTGCTGCTTTTAACGTTCTGATCACGGGGTTAATAGTACATCCGTATATGCTACGAGACAGAGTAATTAACAAAGGTACTCCTGTAGACATGCGTAGCTTCAGTGGTAATCAGGTACCTTTTTATTAATCCGGACAAGATCACTGTTTGATTATTTAACTTCCCTTCTCTCAAGGCTCTTCTTTTAAAAGAAACCTATATTGAGAACCGACTACAATCCATAGCAGCCAGTTTAAGTTCTCAAATATGCAGATATTTACAACACATCAAGCCCACGCTGCAGATCAGCTTTTAAATCAGTAACATCTTCCAGCCCTGCTGCAATTCTTACCAGACCGGGAACAATACCAGCCCGCTGTTTATCTTCATCGGAAAGACGACAGTGAGTTGTTGATGCCGGATGGGTCATGGTGGTACGTGTATCACCAAGATTCGCTGTTAGTGAAACCAGCCGCGTTGCATCCATAAACCGCCAGGCAGCTTCCTGACCGCCTTCAACTTCAAACGCCAGCACACCACCAAAATCAGTCTGTTGCTGTTTTGCAAGCTGATGCTGGGGATGATCTTTCAGCCCGGCATAATGCACTTTGGTAATGCCCGGCTGTTGTTGCAGCCAGTGCGCCAGTTCGCTGGCATTCCGGCAATGTTGCTTAACACGTAAAGACAGGGTTTCAATGCCTTTCAGCAGTATCCAGGCATTAAACGGACTGAGGCTTGGCCCGCAAGCACGCATAAACAGTTTCAGTTCCTGCATATGTTCAGCAGAACCGATCGCTACACCACCCATGCAACGCCCTTGCCCGTCGATATACTTGGTAGCCGAATGAATCACAATATCAGCCCCCAGTTTTAGCGGTTGCTGCAAAACCGGGGTACATAAGCAGTTATCAACGACAAGTAGCGCCTCGTTATCATGCGCCAGTGATGCCAGCGCCTTCAGGTCCGCCAGTTCACTGAGCGGATTGGAAGGCGTTTCCAGAAACAGCATTCGGGTATTGACCTGCATGGCATCACGCCAGCTTTCCATATCGACCAGATCAACAAAGGAAACATCAACCCCCATCCGGGGCAGATATTTGGCAAAGAGTGTCGTAGTGGTTCCGAATACACTGCGGGAACAAATCACATGATCGCCCTGCTGCAAATGAGCAATACAGGTTGCCTGAATGGCTGCCATACCGGAGGCGGTAGCAACAGCAGTCTCACCACCTTCCAGAGCAGCCATCCGCTGCTCAAATGCTGTTACCGTAGGATTGGTATAACGAGAGTAGATATTACCGGGTTGTTCTCCACTGAATATTGCCGCCGCTTCAGCGGCACTGCGAAAGACATAGCTGGAGGTAGTAAAAATCGGTTCACAGTGCTCACGCACATCCGTTCTTACCTGACCGCCACGAATCGCCAGTGTATCCAGTGAACAGCCTTCCAGCTCGGCATCATAACCCTGACGCCCCGGTACATCTTTCGTTGTCATGTGCTAACCCGGTATCTGTTTATCGTTAATTATCCGTCGGCTCATTATGCAGATCAATATTCTCGCTGTCTTCATTTTGTTGCTGCCTGGAAAGGTCATTACGGGCATTAGCTACCTGATCCAGATAGGCTCTGTCGATATTACCGGTAATATACTCACCATCAAAAACAGAGCTGTCAAAATGACTGATCGCCGGATTGTGTTCAGCAACAGCGGCCTTCAGGTCATCCAGATCCTGATAAATCAGCTTATCCGCTTCGATCAATTCACAGACTTCTTCAGTGGTGCGGCCATGAGCAACCAGCTCGGACGCGACAGGCATATCAATACCGTAAACATTCGGATAGCGGACTGCCGGGGCTGCAGAACAGAAATAGACTTTATTTGCACCCGCTTCACGCGCCATTTCTACGATCTGGTTACTTGTGGTACCACGAACAATTGAATCATCCACCAGTAATACATTCTTACCGCGGAATTCTTCTTCAATTGCATTCAGCTTCTGGCGCACTGATTTTTTGCGAAGCGTCTGCCCGGGCATAATAAAGGTTCGGCCGATATACCGGTTTTTGACAAAACCTTCGCGATAACTGATGCCCAGCCTCGTTGCCAGTTCCAGTGCAGATGTACGACTGGTATCCGGGATCGGCATCACCACATCAATATCATGCTCCGGCCATTCGCGACTGAGTTTATCTGCCAGTTTACTACCCATACTCAAACGTGACTGGTAAACAGACACACCATCTATTTTCGAGTCCGGACGGGCAAAGTAAACATACTCAAACAGGCAGGGAGCCAGCATTGTTTTTTCTGCACACTGCTGTACGTGCAGCTGGTTATCAGCATCAACATAAACTGCTTCGCCCGGTGCCACATCTGCAATCATCTGAAAGCCCAGGGCATCCAGCGCGACGGATTCAGACGCAATCATATACTCCGTACCGCTTTCAGCTTCACGCTTGCCGTATACCAGCGGACGGACACCATGCGGATCACGGAAGCCAACAATGCCATAACCATTAATCATTGCCACGACGGCATAACCGCCTTCACAACGTGAATGCACATGGCGAACCGCATCAAACACATCTTCCGGTTCCGGTTTGAACTTGCCCTGCTGTTGCAGCGCATGGGCAAAAACATTCAACAATACTTCTGAGTCGGAATGGGTATTAATATGACGCAGGTCACTACGGTAAAGATCTTCCTTAATCGCTTCCACATTGGTCAGATTACCATTGTGAGCCAGCGCTATACCGTAGGGTGAATTCACATAGAAAGGTTGTGCTTCAGCAGAGTTGGAAGAGCCCGCCGTAGGGTAACGAATATGGCCAATACCCATATTGCCGACCAGTGTCTGCATATGCCGGGTGCGGAACACATCTTTTACCAGACCATTACTTTTACGCAGGGAGAAGCGGAGGTTATCGCTGGTAACGATACCTGCCGCGTCCTGCCCCCGGTGCTGCAACACCGTCAGGGCATCAAACAACCCCTGGTTTATAGGACTATGCGCCGAAAGACCGACAATACCGCACATGAGCTTACCTCAGTAAAAATAGAACGCACAGATCACCACCGCGCGGCCAGCTTAACGCTGGGCCAGCAGTGGCTGAAACAGTCCGACGACGGTACGTTTGGACCAGTCAGCCATCATCAGAAAATCAGGTTGCAGCCGGGACTGCTGCCACCAGGTCTCCTGTTTCGCCGGGGTATAGGACAGCAGGCCTATCGCTACCACCACCAGCAACACACCACGCATGGCACCAAACACCATGCCCAGTAAACGGTCTGTGCCATTCAGCCCGGTAAATTTCACCAGTGCCGCAACAATACGGTTAACCAGTCCACCCAGAATCAACATGGCGACAAACAGAATCAGTCTCGCTGCACCTTCACGCAGCAAGGCTGAGTCAATCATGCCTTCCAGATGCACAGAAAGACTGCTACCAAACAGCCAGGCGACAACAATTGCAATAATCCAGGTAAGCAGGGAAAGCACTTCCTTGAAGAAGCCCCGAGAGAGGCTTAGAAGGCTGGAAATGCCAATAACGGTCACAATGACCCAGTCGAGCCAGTTGAAGTCCACGATATTCTTTATCTGAGAAAGGGAATGTGGGACGAAATTCTAACAAATCGCTGTTTTTAACCCAAGCCTGATATTATTCAGCTAGGCATTCAGATCAAAAAAACAGTGCTTATCAACCTGAATTCCGATCAATCAATTCCGGTAATAGCCAAACATACCCGATCACGGCACATAGCGTTCCAGCCGGGGTACCAGTTTGAATTGCTGCTTCAACTCCGTAATCTGAGCTTCCAGCCGCTCCGGGCGATAGCCCGGACCAATAAGCACTTCATAAGAGATCGACTTATCCGCTCCGGTGATATCATCCAGATAAGCCCGATACCCTGCTTCCAGTAATTGATTGCGCAGCGTTTCAGCTTCTTCATAAGTGGTATAAGACGCCAGCCATAATGACCAAATTACGGGCAAGCCGGTGCTGTCCAGCTTAGGGAAATGATCATCCCGCCGGGTTGCCGGTGCCGGTTCATGACGACCAATAACCACTTTATCCGGCGCCTGATCCAGCACATCGATATAAGCAGGCATTTCGGTTGCAGGCGGAGCCTCGGGCAGAAACATCCGCACCACCTGCATATGAGTTTTGCGATAATCCAGCGCCATTGGCAGCAGCACAATAATCAGCACCAATGTCAGAAAGACATAAAAGCGTTTCATTACAATAACAGTCCGGTACCGGTGACAGAGCCGATACGCTTAGGGAGTTCGGGTAGTAATTTCGTTCATGTTGTAGGGCAAAGCATATCACTGTTAGCGCAGTGGTTACATATTGCGTACAGAAACCGAACCAAGTCATAAAGAAATGGCATAGGGGTAGAAGCTTCGGGACTGAGATTTGTGTCTAGACTGAAGTCTCAACCTTCTCTAACGATCCAATAAAGATGAAAAAATTGTCGTTGCTGGCCGTTGCTACTTGCTCTTTGATTTTATTTCTCATTCCTATAACAGCGACTCCAATGGAGAATGAAACCTCATCATCCGATGAAGAGCTTACATTCAATAAAGCAGCTCTAAAAAAATCCGATTCCAACCCAACGCATAGCACGACCCACAGCAGCTGCATGCACCTGCATTCAATGTCAGCACCAAATATTGGCATATCTACTACAGTACTTGTTGTTCCGCCACCTGCTCTCACCGAAGAAGAAAAGTTACCCCACCTGGCTGCTACGACAGCTACAAATTGTCTGGCTCCTGGCAACATGTCACTTAAAAGAAAATCAGTATCAGAAGGACAACTAAGCCGCCCTCCGCTCGGTGGAAAAAAAAACAAACCACCAAAAGAAAGGATCAGACTTAATTTAAGCCTTCCTATAGATTTCCAATTACCATTTAAAATGAGCTCATTGTCGCCTAGAAAACATCGTAGATCACATAGCCACAATGACTCTCAACACTTTATATCAGCCCCAAATATCTCTCATGAATCTGGTGACGATTTATATTGCAAAGCTATAGATGAAGTAGATAAATGCTTATCATTCTTTCAGTCTCGACCAGATATGCGGCTGCCTACAGAATCAAAACAAGATGGCTCGTAACTATTCAGCACCCAGCAAAGAGTGACCGCAGTAATTCTTCATGGCTATAAGCAGGGCTTCAAAAACATTCTGCCCCTGCTTTCTCGCAGATGAAACATAACTTCGTATTCGGCAATACCATTTCGCCCCTTCCTCGCTTCTGATGCAGCCCGATATTTTTTGCTTCACCTTGCCATTTCTGATGTCTTGCTCGCTGCCATTATTGTCGAAGGGGATGTTGAGGTCGGTCATGAACCTCAAAGTTTCGTCCTTGTACTCCACCAACCGCTTAAACAAGTTGAACGCTTTCGTATTCTTGACTTTGTCACGCCCCAACCGTTGCCGTACTCGTTCCATATAGTCGGCTTCTTCCGCTTGCGCCCTTTTTGCTGTTCGCTCGAACAGTGAAGAGATACGCTGGCGGATGGATTCCGGCATCGCCTTCATTCCCAGCTTTCTAAAACCATTGCTGAGGTGACAGGCCAGTCTCAGCAGCCGCTGAAGACGAGCCGCAAGATAGTTGCAGTCGCGATCAACGACACCCTGTAACTCCCTCAGGTGGTGGGCATTGCAGAGTACATGAGCCGCAGCATAGCGGAAGTAAACCTTGTAGTGGTCATGAACCAGTATCCCGGCAAAGGTCAGCAAAATACCCATCGTCTCTATGGCGGAATGTCCTTTACTCAAGTCCAGATGATAGTACGTCCACTTGTCAGTACGCAGGACATGCATCCACCACAGCGCTCCGGCTACTCTCATGCCTGTTTCATCAGCGCCTGCAATGGGTTCAACCTTAAGGGCGTCACTAATTGCCTGCTCAGTGCTGGCTAACCGGTCATAAGCATTGCTCTGGAAGGTGCAGATGGAACCCGGACTGACTTCCAATCCGAAAATATCCATGAAGAACTGGGAGGCACGCTTGCAAGGTATAAGTTGATACTGACAAAGATACACGGCCAGCGCCTGAGTCACCGGTCCATACTGCACGTGAGCATCAACTCCTTCAGGGAAACGGGCTTGTGTCATGTGACCGCAGCGGCACTCTTTGATTTCGGCCACATGGGCTGTCACTTCAAAGTGACCAAAACGACCCGGTTCAAATACTTGCCTTTCAACCAACTTGGCAATGTTTGCAGAGTGCAGGGACTGATGGCACTTCTCACAGTCTATAACCGGGTGATATTGGGTGCGGTCAGTGTCAGCGACTTGCTGAAGCGTTGAACCTTTGTGACCTTTCTGACCGCCGGGCTTTCGACCAGACCTCTGTCGTAAGCTTTTTGGGTTAGGTTTGTCGTCTTGTGGCTCACCCTCCACCGTGGCAGATGAGTCTTTCTGTTTGGCAGCAGGCTTTGCATAACCGTCTGTAGAGGGAGGCTTACTGCTGTTCCGGCTGTTGATGTTGAGTCTGTCCGCGAGTTCCTTATTTTCTGTTTCCAGTTTTGCTACCTGATCGCCCAGGCCACCGATCTGCTCTTGCTGATCATTTTGATATGGCAAGAGTTTTCCGGACACTTTTTTACGATGCCTCGGCAAGCTGTTGTTCATACTTGAACGGTGCAAGGTAGCCGTTAGTTGAGTGCTTTCTCTGGCGGTTGTAATACACTTCAATGTACTCAAATATGGCCTGCTGAGCCTCTTCTCTAGTCTGGAAGTCTTCATGATGAATCAGCTCAGTTTTCAGTGTGTGGAAGAAGCTTTCAGCCACCGCATTATCCCAGCAATTACCTTTGCGGCTCATGCTACAGACAAACTCATTTTCGCCCAACAACTTCTGGTAGCACTCTGAGACATACTGGCTGCCCCGATCGCTATGCACCAGCAAGCCAGCTTTTGGTCTGCGCTTCCACATAGCCATCTGCAGAGAATCTGTCACCAGCGTCGCTGTCATCCTGCTACTCATGGACCAGCCCACAACAGCCCGTGAGCACAGGTCAATGAAGACGGAGAGGTAGAGCCAACCTTCCCGGGTTGGGATATACGTAATATCGCCGGTGTAGGCCTGGTCAGGCTGCTCCCGGTGGAAGTCACGCTTCAGTATGTTGTCAGCCACCGGCTTGTTGTGGCTTGAGTTAGTTGTCGCCTTGAATTTACGTTTGGTCTTACAAACCAGGTCTTCCTCTCTCATCAGACGAGCCACGCGCTTACGGCTGACGGTTTTACCCAGATCAGCAAGGTCATTTTTAATACGGCGTGCCCCATAGCGCTGACGGTGTTTTTCGTGAATCTCCCGAATGTCTGCCTTCAATGCCTGATCCTCCTGAGAACGCTTGGATACCGGGCGAGAGAGCCTCTCATAGTAGCCACTACGGGATACCGACATGACCCGGCACATCGCTGAGAGGCTGAATTGCTCCCGGTTATCACTGATGAACTGAAACTTCAGTGACACTCTTTCCTGAATCCGTGAGTTCGTGGCCATTGAATTTGCCAAAAAGCCAGTAATAGCAGCATATGTAGGCTAATATTTGCTCATCTAGATTTTCACCATATAAGTGAATTTTTGTGGAACTAAAATTTGAGCAATCCGACACGGAATTTTATACTCCGGCAGCGGGTCTGTGCTTTGTCGGTGATGCCCTAAACAAGAAAACATCTTTAAAAAAGTCATTGCGTTCTATCAAGAAGCGCCATGGCATCCCTAATATTGATCTGGTTCGAGCTTTTATCGGCCTGTTGGCCTTAGGCAAAACTGATTTTGATGCCATTGATAATTATCGCCATGATGATTGGTTCAAGCGCAGCATGGGCATTAAACAAATGCCGTCCGCCAGCCGGCTTCGCCAGCGTTTTAATGAAGATGCCACCCAACTGATTCCGTTAATTGAAGAAGCGCTTCCCGAACTGTTGTTGGAACTGGGCGCGCCGATCTCTCCGCTTTCAAAAGAACTGGATCACCTTCAGCATATCCCACTGGATATAGACGTTACTCCGCAAGATAACAGCAGAACCCAAAAAGAAGGTTCTCAGTGGACATACAAACACTTCCATGGCTTCGCCCCGATTATGTCTTATGTAGGGAAAGAAGGATGGTGCATAGGAGCTGAGCTTCGCCCTGGCTCACAACATTCCCAGAATGATTTTGTACCTTTCCTGAACACGGTATTGCACAGACTTCGTCGCGTAACCCGGACCTCGGTATTACTGCGACTCGACAGCGGGCATGACGCAGAAGACACTCGCAGAGAGATAGCGGATCACAGCAATGTTGATCACATAATCAAGCTCAATCCACGCAAGCAATATACCGTTACTGCCTGGCTGCCAACCTTTGAGGAAAAAGGCGTGCAGTGGGATGAGCTTCGCCCTGGAAAAACCTGTGCGACACTCTCGATCATCCATGAAACCGACTACGGCCAACAACGGCTTATTATCCGTATTATCAAGCGTACTACCGACTCGGTTGGTCAGTATTTTTTAGCACCGGACTACGAGCTGGAGGGTTGGTGGACGACACTAGATGAGGCTGAATATAGTGATGATAATGTCATATTGCTTTATGAAGATCATGCGACCAGCGAACAGTTTCACAGTGAGTTCAAGACTGACATGGATCTTGAAAGACTGCCTTCAGGAAAATTTGATACCAATGATCTTGTAATGTGCCTTGGTGCGGTGGCTTACAACATTTTACGTTACATGGGGCAAACCTGCCTGACCGGCCCTAACTCACCTGTTCGTCACAAAGCGCAGCGTCGTAGAATTAAGACAGTTATGCAGGAACTGATCTACCAGTCAGCGCGATTATTAGAACGAGGTCGTCAGTTTATTCTGCGTTTTGGTCGTCACAGTCCCGGATTATCCGCCTTCATGGGGCTCTTTCCTGAAAAACAGCTCTGTTAGCTGATCCTATTCTTTTAACGGTTGAATGGAGAGATGCTGCTTATGCTGGCAGGATTTCATTCATATTCAGGGTTGAAATTCCCCAACATCATTTAAATACATGCTGATTTTTTTGACTTTGCTTTACCATTCTCTGGCAAGTTTCAAAAAAACATAACCCTATTCTGTAGGTTTGAATCCATGGGATGAAAAAGCTTCTCTATAATCAAGAAGTCACGGATTCAGGTCTTTGGCAAAGAAGGCGGCCGCCTTTTTTAATATGGCTCGCTCTTCTTTCAGTCTGGCGTTCTCTTTGCGCAAACGCTTGAGTTCGTCGTATATATGCTCATCGTTCTTCTGAGGCTTACTGGTAGCCTTAGGACGGTGATACTTAGCAATCCAGGTGTGCAGGGTGTTAGCGTTCACCTCAAGCTCTCTGGCTGTTTCTGTCACCGGTTTATCAGACTCTACAGCCAGTTTTACTTCAGATTCCTTGAACTCAGCTGTATATGTTTTCGTTTTCTTTTCTGACATTTGGACACACCTTAATGGGCTGCAATATTACCCGTGTTTGTGTGTCCGGAGAACTATAACCACTTCATTTACGATAGCAAGGAGGGTGACGATAATCTGAAACTCGGGATCAAGTTGACTCATAACAAGCGTTGGTCAGAGAAGAACTGTATTTGAAAATGACACAAAATCACGAAAATACCAGCTTATTGTGAGGGTGCTGAATAGTTACGATGGCTCCACTGCTTCAATTGATTTTGCAAACGAACTCTTTGTTCTTGCATCACGAAGACAAAAGCCAAAAAAAAAACGAGTTCAATTAGAAGAACGAAAAAGTACACTTAAGACTGCAGCACGAGCATCCGACCTTAGAGATCAGACACAGCAAGATCTCGGCGCACAGGGTTCATTTATGCAAGCATATAAAAGTATAATCTCAGTCACACATTACGAAGAACTGATGGATTATCACCATAGCCAAACAGGAAAACCTGATCTCGTTGCTACATGTCCACACGAAATGCTAAATAAATTTGCTTTACCAATAGTTGAAACTCAACTTCTTATGGAGCATTTGGCTGTATCCCCTCAAACAGCACTATATAGACTAAGAGCTCTTAGCCTGAAAAATCATCTCAAGGTTTTGGCCAGCAATGGTTATGATGACTGGATTGACAGGCAATTTAGAACCCAACTCTGGAATGAAACATTTGACACACAATATTGCAGAGCAATCGTATCAAATGAAGATCCCAAGACTAAGACAGAAGATCTAATCGATATAACTGACATCATGAATGACAATATCAGAACCGCCTTGGGTCAAATTATTGCAGATTTATCCACACCTCTTAAAATGCGCTTAAAACATCAGGGGATAGAGCTCGCTGAAAACACACATTTAAGAGATCAATATGATTTATTCAAGGATTTTTTGAGCATAACATTAAGAGCAACATTCTATCCAAAATCACCTGAAAACATCCGGCGTCGTCAAATGATGATTGTTGCAATTAGCCACTGGATTGAATTTGGTACCTCAATAATACCGGACTCACTTATCCCGTACGCACGTCAATTTCAGTTTCTACTGCACAGTAAACACCCTGACGGAGTCCCTCAACTTCACCCCAAATCCATCCCTCCGCGACTTTTTCCTGTTGTAATGGAGTGGATGAAACCTGTGACATGCCAACTGCAATGGTCTCCTAAAGAAGAATACCTTCAAGCTTGCCAGACCCTACCAAAGCTTGAGGATGTACCGTCGGAAATGAGAGCGCCGACTGAAAATTATACGCCCTGCAAATATCTGAAATTAGTAACTGATAGCTACAGGAAAAAGCACTGCGAACACCCTAAAGGCATGACCGATGCAGGATGGCTTTACTTTGTGGAAGTTACAAGACATCAGAAAAACACCCCATTAACAGAGAAAATGGCCATAGGACTTGATGGATTATTCAAATATTTTGAACTCATTATAGATCATGCAGAAAATGAGGCAAAAAGCACCCTAGTCGAGCTTTGTGATCAAGTAGGGCAAAGTCTATTCGAAATCTATTCCGACCTGATCGACTCAGAAGAAAAGATCAGTGACCTTAATGATAAATCACAAACCTTACTTGCCAGCTTAAAAATAGTGGATAGTATTATTACACCGGAAATTGAAGACCCCCAAACAACCATTTGTACCTTGGGACATTTGCTTGGAGTCCAGATTGGTCTTTCTAATGTTTCTGCAGCTCCCAAAGAAGAACATGAAAATTAGAAATTAAAGCTGTGCCTTTACACAAATCAAAACGTTTATTCTGTACACCCCGGTATCTTTACCGGGGATTAAGCAGATTTAGATTTTTAGCCGCCAATTGAGATCAATACTTCAGAAATCACAGTAAATGATCCGAACACTATAATCAGGTCATCAACCGAAGATGCTTCTTTTGCTCCTGAATATGCTTTCTCTATCGTCGAAGCCTTATAAATATTATTTTTTCGATCCTGAAAAGTCTCCAACTGTACAATATCCAGTGCTCTCGGTGACTGCGGAGTACTAATGAACCACTCAGCAACCAAAGGCAAAAGCGGCCTTAGCACTCCTTCAACATCTTTATCATCTAAAATCCCAAAAACGGCCAACGCCCGCCCTTTCACCGGATTCGCTTTCAGCCTTGAAGCCAACAACTCCGCCGCCTGCGAATTATGCGCCACATCCAGAATCACCGGAATCTGCTCACCACGATCATTAGTTACTGTCTGAGTTTGAAAACGCCCAGCCAGTCGGGCATTCTGAATACCCTGACGAATGTACTCAGCTGAAATATCCAGCCCGGTAAACTGCAATGCCTGAATAACTGTCGCCGCATTATCCAGCGGTAGTTCCGGGTACGGAATCTCTTCAATGGTTATCTTGTTACCGCAGCTGCCATACCCCATCCACAACCAATCATCAGGCGCACGGATTATGTCAAACTCGTATCCCCGGCGATATAGTGGAGCTTCGACTTCAATCGCAACCGTTTCAATTGACTTGGGGGCATCAGCCTGACCACTGACTGCTGGTGTATCCGCCCTGAATATCCCGGCTTTTTCGCGAGCGATACCTTCCAGATCGCTGCCCAGCCATTGCTCATGATCACGGGCAATAGACGTCACAATAGAAATATCAGGATCAATCATATTGACAGCATCCAGACGACCGCCCAAACCTATTTCCAGCAATGCCACGTCCAGTTCGGCGTCACTGAATATCAACAGCGCTGCCAGTGCCGTGAATTCAAAATAACTGAGAAAAGTATCAGCCTGGGCTCTAGTAATTCGGTTAAAGGTATTGCAGATAGCCTCATCCGATGCCTGCTCGCCGTTAACAACAATGCGTTCGTTGTAACGCAGGAAGTGAGGTGAGGTAAAACAAGCCGTTTTATAACCAGCGCTGCACAGAATATTATCAAGATAGCAAACAGTGCTGCCCTTGCCATTGGTACCGGCAACCGTAATGACCAGTGGCGCCGGTTTATTAAGTTCCAGCCTGTCGGCCACACTTTGAATACGCTCCAGACCAAATTTCATTTCATGTTCCGGCTGGCGGGTTTCCAGCCAGTTAAGCCACTCACCCAGCGTTTCAAACTGCATTGCGTATTCAATCCTGGACAGGTTTTCAAGAGTTCCCGTTTACTTTAGAAGATAAACCGGATATTGGAGAGGTATATACAAACAAGGCCACTGTTTTGCAACAGCGGCCTTGTAAACATCAGGACATATAATCAGACAGCCGGGAAATCCAGGGGCTGCTGACTATCAGCAACCGGCGGCTGCTGACGGCGATAGTGCAGCAGGTAACGGCACATGCGGGACAAGGTTTCACGCATATCACTGCGCTTGACGATCATATCAATCGCCCCGTGTTCCAGCAGGAATTCACTGCGCTGGAAACCTTCCGGCAATTTTTCACGTACGGTCTGTTCGATAACCCGCGGACCGGCAAAGCCGATCAATGCATTAGGTTCAGCAATATTCAGGTCGCCCAGCATTGCCAGACTCGCAGAAACACCACCGTATACCGGATCAGTCAGTACGGAAATATAAGGAATACCATTCTGCTTCAGTTTTTCCAGTGCGGCACTGGTTTTCGCCATCTGCATCAGGGAGAACAAAGCTTCCTGCATACGGGCACCACCACTCGCGGAGAAACAGATCAGCGTACGCTTTTCTGCCAGCGCCAGTTCAGCCGCCTGAACAAACTTCTCACCAACGATAGTTCCCATGGAACCACCCATAAAGGCAAATTCAAAGGCTACCATCACGACAGGCTGCCCCTGCACAGTGCCTTTCATAACCAGCAGCGCGTCTTTTTCGCCGGTCTGCTTCTGAGCCTGTACCAGACGATCCTTATATTTTTTAGTATCCCTGAACTTCAGACGATCCTGTGGTTCCAGATCCGCGGCGATTTCTTCACGACCTTCCTCGTCCAGCATATATTCCAGACGGGTACGGGCACTGATCCGCATATGATGTTCACACTTGGGGCAAACATCCAGATTCTTCTCAAGTTCAGGGCGATACAGAACTGCTTCACATTTGACACATTTCTTCCAGAGACCTTCAGGCACACTACTCGGACCTGAACCCTCTGAACGTGACATTGATGGCAGCAATTTATCCAGCCAGCTCACTATTTAACTCCCGTTACTGATAAGGGCGCCACGATGGTAGAATCATGACAGCCCTGCATCATTATTATCCATTGTCTATCGCTGCGCGCATCGCCGCCAGCTTTTCCCCCACACGGGTGACCGCTGTCTCCGGCTGACCAGCTTCTGCAGCTGCAGCAATTTCCTTAACCAGAACACTTCCCACAATGGCGCCATCTGACGTGCTGGAAATCGCACGGGCAGACGGGCCATCAGAGATACCGAAACCTACCGCTACCGGCAGGTCTGTAAACTGTCGAATATGCTTCACCCGCTGGCTGACTTCCTCGGTGTTCAGCGTTGAGGAGCCGGTTACACCTTTGAGTGATACATAGTAGAGATAACCACTACCCTGATCGCAGATCTTGCGGATACGTTCATCCGTTGTCGTCGGTGCAATCAGGAAAATCAGATCAATATTCTTTGCCTGCAGCTTCTGACGGAACTGACCGGCAGCTTCCGGCGGCAAATCAACTCCCAGCAAGCCGTCAATGCCAGCTTCTGCTGCCGCGTCCACAAATACGTCATAACCCATGACTTCAATCGGGTTAAGGTAGCCCATCAGTACTACTGGTGTCGTTTTATCGGATTCACGGAAAGCTTTGACACTTTCCAGCACCCAGCGCAAAGATGCACCGTTTTTCAGCGCCCGCAGATGTGCCTGCTGAATCACCACGCCATCAGCCGTCGGGTCAGAAAACGGAATGCCGAGTTCGATAATATCGGCACCCTGCTCCACCATACCGTGCATCATGCCGACGGTATGTTCCATACTCGGATCACCGGCAGTGAAATAAGGAATCAGTGCTTTGCGACCTTCGGTTCGCAGCTTTTCAAAACAGGTTTGAATACGGCTCATCACTGTACTCCCTTACACATCAATGCCGTCAATGGCGGCAACGGTATGAATATCTTTATCACCGCGACCGGACAGGTTGACGATAATAATCTCGTCTTTACCCATAGTCGGTGCCAGTTTTTCAACATGCGCCAGCGCATGACTGCTTTCCAGAGCCGGCATAATGCCTTCCATCTGGGTCAGGCCACGGAATGCTGCCAGTGCTTCATCGTCGGTCACATCAACATATTCCGCACGACCGCACTCTTTCAGCCATGCATGTTCAGGACCTACGCCCGGATAGTCGAGACCGGCAGAAACAGAATGGCTCTCAATAATCTGACCATCTTCATCAGCCATCAGGCAGGTACGGTTACCGTGCAATACGCCAGTACGACCACCAGCACTTAAGCGTGCTGCATGACGGCCGGTGGAAACACCTTCACCACCCGCTTCAACACCGATAATACGAACACTTTCTTCCGGAACAAATTCGTGGAACAAGCCCATCGCGTTAGAACCACCACCGACACAGGCAACAACGGCATCCGGCAGGCGACCTTCCTGAGCCAGAATCTGCTGCTTGGCTTCGCGGCCAATCACACTTTGGAAAGCACGAACCATCTTCGGATACGGACGTGGACCAACAACAGTACCCAGAATGTAGAAAGTATCATCAACGTTCGCCGCCCAGTCGCGCATGGCTTCATTGATAGAATCTTTCAGGGTTTTGGAACCGTGCTCAACCGGTACCACTTTGGCACCCAGCAGTTTCATACGATAAACGTTCAAAGCCTGACGACGCACATCTTCCGCGCCCATATAGACAATACATTCCAGACCCAGACGTGCGGCGACAGTCGCTGTTGCCACACCGTGCTGACCGGCCCCGGTTTCGGCAATAATTCGGGTTTTACCCATATGCTTCGCTAATAGCGCCTGACCGATAGCGTGATTAATCTTGTGCGCACCGGTGTGATTCAAATCTTCGCGCTTCAGATAAATACGGGCACCACCCAGTGTTTTGGACCAGCGTTCAGCATAGTAAAGCGGCGACGGGCGACCCACGTAATGCTGCAGGTCACGGTCAAAATCAGCCTGAAAACCGGGGCTTCGCCACAGGGTTTCAAAGTTGTCTTCCAGCTCCTGCAGGGCACCCATCAGGGTTTCTGCCGCATAGCGACCACCGAATTGACCAAAATAGCCTTCCAGATCCGGCGTATTCAGCCAGGGCTTGTCTTCAGCGCCCTGGTTCATTAATGCACTTTCTACGGTCAACTGTTCTTCACTTGGTTTGCTGTTACGCATTTTGTCCGGCATTGAGCACCTCGTTTACAAATGCCGTGATTTTTACCGCGTCCTTGACGCCCTTGCTCTGCTCCACCCCTCCGCTGACATCAACGGCCCAGGGTTTCACCTGCTGGATGGCGGCTGCCACATTGGAGGGGTTCAGCCCGCCTGCCAGTACCACCGGTTTTGCCAGATCAGCCGGGATCAGTTCCCAGTCGAAGGTGGCACCGGTTCCGCCCGGTAATCCGGGCTGGTAGGCATCCAGCAGTAATGCTGAAGCCGTATTATAGCGTTCTGCTTCAGCATGTAAGTCAGTTTCAGGCTTTACCCGGATCGCTTTCATCCAGGGCTTGCCGAAACCGGCACAGGTTTCCGGTGATTCCTTACCGTGGAACTGCAGAATATCCAGTGGCACCTGCTGCAGAATCTGCTCGATTTCCTCAGCAGTTGCATCCACAAACAGCCCGACGGTGGTCACAAAGGGTGGCAGCTGTTCTACGATACGGCAAGCCTGCTCAGGCTCAACGTAGCGGGAACTGGGCTTCCAGAATACCAGTCCGATCGCATCGGCACCGGCATTGGCAGCATTCAGGCCATCCTCAATGCGGGTAATGCCACAGATTTTGGTGCGTACCCGGCCTATCATCCGTAAACTCCTGCGCCAAAAAAAGAAGAAGATGGTAACAGTTAGTTGCCGGGCGTATCCAGCAATGGGCTGATAAACGCCGGCCCCGGTTGTAATACCGGTAATTCAAACTGTTCCGGATAGCCCACTTCCGCAAAGTAGAGCCCCCATGGTGGCGCCGTAACGCCGCCCTGGGCGCGGTCTCTGGCTTCCAGCACCTGCTGCGCCCAGACGGGTTCGCGCTTGCCGCTGCCAATGGCCATTAATACACCGGCAATATTACGAATCATATGATGCAGGAAGGCATTGGCCTTTACATCGATAACAATCATATCGCCGTAACGGTTTACATTCAGATGCATAATGTTGCGAACCGGATTCTTTGCCTGACATTGCACTGCCCGGTAAGAAGTGAAGTCGTGCTCACCCACCAGATAATTCGCTGCATGCTGCATCCGCTGTTCATCCAGCGGACGATGATTCCAGGTCACACCTTTTGCCAGATGTGCCGAACGAATCGGGGCGTTATAAATCACATAGCGGTAACGACGCCACTGGGCACCAAAGCGGGCATGAAAACTGTTGTCGACAGGTTTAACCCAACGGATCGCCACACTGTCCGGCAGATTGGTATTGGCGCCAAAACACCAGCCACGCATCGGGCGTACGGCAGACGTATCGAAATGGATAATCTGGTTACAGCCATGAACACCGGCATCGGTACGACCGGAACAGACGACAGATACCGGATGATCGGCCACTTTGCTCAGCGCCTTTTCAACTGCAGCCTGTATTGTCGGCAAACCGGATTTGAGTGACTGCCAGCCATGATAAAGAGCACCATCGTACTCTACACAAGCTGCCAGCCGCTGGCTTTCTACTTCTTGATCACTCATTAGCGGGGAAACATCATCTCGCTTAAAAAGACAAAACCTTCTGCCCGTAACGAGTAGAAGGTTCTTTAAACCACTCTATCTTAACAGTCTGAAAACGGCTTTTATACCTGAGTGAATTCAAGATGCCGGATTTAACCGCTGGAAATTATCGTTAATCCTGCTGCCCAAGGAAGAACCGATTTCGGGCAATGTCACGTCCAGAAAATGATTAATCTTTTCCCGGAATTCTTTTGCCTGAGCGAAGTATTCATTATTCCGGGCATACTCATTCATCACCTTCCATAATCGCTCAATGGGGTTCAGGTTTGGACTGTAAGGGGGGAGGTAATGAAGCTTTATTCCCAGCTCTTCCGCCTCTTTCACTACCTCCTGTGAACGATGGTAACCGGCACCATCAAGCACCATGTGAATAACGTTCATGGATGAATAGTTATCCCGAACTTTCTTGAAAAACTCGGTAACCGCTTCACTGTTAACCGTATCAAATTGACCGAAAACAGCAGCTTCAATATTGTCCAGATCAATCGCACCGATAATGTTCAGCCGAGTACGGCTACCTGTCGTATTAATGATTTTATCAATCCCTTTTCGAATCCACCCGGAAGTGATTTTGGTCGCTTGTGTCGGGTGTACCGCATCCATGAATAGTATCACCTCGTCCTCTGGTAGCGTGGCTTTCAAGGCTTCATAGTGCTCCACAAAACCAGCCTGCTTATCAACATCAGCCTTGTGCGGTACGCCCTTTGGCTTTTTGTAGGTAAAGCCTTTTTGGTGCAGCCACTTGTTCAGGCCTGATACGGTATATTTGATACCCCAGCGATCGGTAATATAGGCGACGATCTGATGGACGTGTGCGTAAGTATATTCAGAAAGGTGTTCGACCAGTTGCCGAGTTTGCTCATCACTCAGGCGGCTTTCACTCCCCCCGTTCTCCGGCCTGAGCTTTTCCTTTTCCAGATAGGCGTCCAGATGGCGACAAATAGTGTATTCACTTTTTCTCAATGCCTGAGCGATAGCAGACGGTGACCACCCTTCAGACCTGAGCAAAACAGCCTTGATACGATCACACTCCCGTGCATCTCGCGATGTTTTGTGGCGAGATTCCAAGGCTACTTTTTGTTGGGCTGTCAGGGTGATTTTCGGCATGTTCGTACAATGTTGAAAATCGGCTGGAAAATCAAGCAACTTCAATGATCATGGGTATATATACGTCAGTTTTCCAGTCTTGCCAGCAGGTCACGGGCTTCTTTCTGCTGAGTCTCATTACCTTCCTGCAAGACTTCACCCAGAATCTCTTTGGCTCCGGCCGCATCATCCATATCCATATAGGCACGCGCCAGATCGAGTTTGGTAGACGCTTCATCGGTTCCGGCCAGAAATTCGAAATCATTGCCGGATTCTTCAAGGTCATCTTCCAGCGCCGCGTCATCGGCTTCAAAGCTGGGAAGTTCCTCATCCAGGTTAATTTCATTAACCGGACCGGTGACCAGATCTTCATCCAGCTCCAGTGAAAGCTCATCGAGTTCACTGATATCATCATTAAAACCGGACGTTTCTCCGACTGCAGCGCCACCATCCAATTCATCTGACAACTGGCCAAGATCTTTGTTCAGCTGATCCAGTTCGACATCAATTCCGACACCATCGAGGCTGGCATCACTGCCCGCAGCTACTGCGCCTTCATCCAGTTCAAAACTGTCCAGTGCCTGCAAATCTGCTTCTTCTGAGAAAGCAGCTGAATCCTGAGGGGAGACAGTATCCGCATCCAGCGCCAGATCAAGATCCAAATCCAGATCTTCCAGTTCCATACTGTTCAGATCATCATCGGGTGCAGCCGCAGGAGGCGGCAGTGGTGACGCTGACCGCTGAGGTGGTTCCGGCGGTGCTGCCGTAACTTCTGCTTGTTCGGCTGTTGGCTCAGGCTGCCGGGGTTGTTCTGGCTCTGATTCTTCAAGATCGAGATCATCAAAACTCAGATCAAGATCATCCAGTTCATCACCACCCTGATTTTCTGTAGGCGCATCAACAGCCACAGAGTCATCAATGGGTGGATCACCCGCCGCTTCATCCAATCCCAGATCCAGCTCAATATCGGCTAAGTCATCTTCACTGAGAGCAAAATCACCATCACTGCCACCGGAAACCGCGACACCGCCATTAAAGCGACTACTCAGCTCGTCGGCTTTTGCCAGTGCGGCTTCATCACCTATGCCCTTCAATGCATCCATCTGGGCGGTAAAGGGTGCCTGCTCTCCGGACTCAACATAAACTTCCATCAGTTTCAGCCGCAGATCAGTGCGTTCCGGTTCACTGTTGATTGCAGCGGACAGCAAATCAGCGGCCTGTGGTAGACGACCATAAGCAATGTATATATCCGCTTCGCTCAGCACACCATCAGTTTGCTGGGCAACTTCCTGTTCAGGCTCGGGTGTTTGCTCTGCTTCGGCTTCGGCTTCGGTGCTGATTTCAGGTGTTTCAGTTTCTTTTGTCGGAACTGCTACCGGTGCTTGTTGTTGCTTTGCCGGAGTGGAAGGTTTCAAACCTGTTTCAGCAACCTGCGGTTTGTCCGGCAGATCTGCAAACAGTGGTACCGGCGCGTTTTCATCCTCTTCTTCCAGCGGCTTATCTGCTTGCTTGTTTTTGCCAAACGCAAACTTCTGCTTTAGGGCATCCAGACTTAAATCCACATTAAGCTTGTCTTTCAAAGCCCGCAGCGAATCCATAAACGACGGTTTTTTATTTTCTTCTGTCGCCGGTGCTTCGTCTGCAGTCTGTTCGCCCTCAGCCTTCTCCGGTTCTGCCTTGGCTTTGGTCTTTTCCGGCTTGGCAGCCGCATCGGCTGACTTGCGTTTACGATAGACCAGCATGCCCATCAAGGCCAGCAACAGCGTACCCAGCCCACCCAGATAAAGCGGATTGCTCAACAGATCGTCATCCATTACATGTTTAGGCTGCGGCGGTGGCGTCTGTGGACGTGGTTTTGGTTTATGCTTGGGTTTCGGGCCCGGTTCCGCCTGAGTCGCCTTTGGCTGCACAGACTGCTGAGCCTGTTTTGCTTCTTCATCGGACTGATAGTTGTAATCAATTTCCTTCGCAGGTGGAGCCATTGCTGGCTCAGGTGTCATCGCAGGTGCCTGAGGTGATGGCATTGCCATATTGTTCTGGGCATTGTTCTGAGCACCGGCAAGCTGCTGATCACGCTTCGCCAGTTCTGCCTGCAGCATTGCCAACTGTTCATCTTTCAGGCTGACCAGTTTTTCCAGTGTTCTGATCTGCTCATCCAGATCACCCAGACGGCTGGTCAGATCCTGATTTTCATCCGCCAGCCGGTCCATCCGCTCCATTGCCAGCGTCAGCCTGTTTTCCAGATCGCTGTTACCCTGCTGAGATGCACTGGGTTGTTGAGCATTATTTTCTGCTCCGCGATGCCCCTGTTCTTCATCTGCGGCATTGACGATTTTCAGCTGGCTTTCTACCGGCACCGAACGTGGCGACGCTTCCGGTTGCTGGCGTGGCGTCGCATCAAGCTGTTGCTGCTTGCCCTGCCACTGGTCATTCTGACGGGCAATGCTCTGTTTGGCATCGCTTTGTCTTACAGCGGCAATTTCTTCACGGCTGGGCAAGCGCAGTACCTGTCCACGCATCAGCCGGTTGATATTGCCACTCATAAAAGCTCTGGGATTCGCCCGCTGAATAGCGACCATGGTCTGCTGCAGGTTTACACTCTGATCGGGTCGAACCTGGTTGGCAATATTCCACAGACTGTCATTCGAACCCACGCGATAATAATTGGATTGCAGTGGCTTTCTGGTCTGCACTGCAGCCGGAGCTGGTGTTTGCCGGTTCACCTGCCCGGTTTGCTGTGGCGCCCGGTAACCGGGAGCGGCGACAGCAGGTGCCACCGGGCTGACAGGTTTCTGTCCATAAGATTGCTGCTGATAAGAACCCTGCCGGGCATTTCCAGCAGGCGCGGCCGCCAGAGGGTTGCCTCGGGAAGGAGCATTAACGGCTGTAGCCGCATCACCACTGAATACCGGTGGATCAACCAGTAACGTGTATTCACGCAGCAGCCGTCCCCGCGGCCAGTGCACTTCCATTAAGAAATTTAGAAACGGTTCCTGAACAGGGCGGTCGCTGGTGACCCGGATATAGGCCGTACCATCAGCGCGAACCACCGAACGGAATTTGAGACTGGAAAGAAAAAAGGGACGCTCGACCCCGGCCCGGATAAAGTCGTTACGGGTGGCCAGATTGGGCAGAATCTCATTGCTCGACAGGTTTCTGACCTGAACCAGTTCAATTTCGGCATCCAGCGGCTGATTAAGCGCCGACTTGAGCCGAATTTCGCCGAGTCCGAGTGCATGAGCCTGATTAAGGGCTCCGGCAATGGTCATGGCCACGACAAGCTTGCGTAGCATATTTTCAGTCCTTATTATGGTCACGACAGCCGCTCAGCCCAGTGCCTGCCGCTGTCGCCTGTGCAACTTCAAGCTCGCTTCAGGGTATCATTACCCCAAGGTATCACTTCGCCAATGTTGCTATCAACATTTCGGCCAGTTGCACACTGTTGAGTGCTGCACCTTTTCTGACATTGTCAGCAACAACCCACAGGTTCAGCCCCCGGTCTGAAGACAGATCCTGACGAATACGACCTACAAACACCTCGTCCTGGCCGGAAGCATCACCCACTGCGGTCGGGTACGCACCATCTTCTAGACCATCCATCACACTGACACCCGGCGCCTTTTCCAGCAGTGCTTTTGCCTCTGCAGCTGTGATGCTGTCACGGGTTTCAATATGCACCGCTTCCGAGTGTCCGTAGAAGACCGGAACCCGCACACAGGTCGGGTTAACCCCTATATCGGCATCTTCGAGGATTTTTTTTGTTTCCCAGACCATTTTCATTTCTTCACGGGTGAAACCGTTATCTTCGAAGCTGTCAATATGGGGAATGGCGTTAAAAGCAATCTGCTTGGTAAACACTTCAGGTTCCGCCGGGCGACCATTCAGTAGCTTGCCCATCTGCCCGGCCAGTTCATTAATGCCTCCCTTGCCAGTACCGCTCACGGCCTGATAGGTGGAGACATTAATCCGGCGAATACCCACAGCATCATAAATCGGCTTCAGTGCCACCAGCATCTGAATCGTTGAACAGTTGGGATTGGCAATAATATTCCGGGCTTTGTAGCCTTCCAGTGCTTCCGGGTTGACTTCCGGCACGACCAGCGGAATATCATCGTCGTAGCGGAAGCAGGAGGTGTTATCAATAACAACACAACCGGCCGCTGCGGCTTTGGGGGCATATTCTGCAGAAATATCACCACCTGCAGAGAACAGAGCAATATCCGCTTCACTGAAATCAAATTCAGCCAGATTCTCTACTTTAATATGACGGTTGTTATACATTACCGAATCACCGGCAGAACGCTCACTGGCCAGCGGGAACACCTGCTTGACCGGCAGTTTGCGCGCCGCCATGATTTCCAGCATGGCTTCACCCACTGCACCGGTGGCTCCTACTACAGCAATATTGAATTCGGTCTTACTCATGGACGGTAAATATCCTTGATATCAGAAGCATGGAGGGATCGCGCACTCTAACGCTCTGTTGACCCTACAGCAACTTGAATGTCACATGCAGCCCATCAGGGTAATGAACACCTCTGAGATACTAGACAAATTTGGGCGAACCACCACGCCCAAACGCAGCTCCGGATATTTCACAATCATCATATTTATCGATAAATATTAAATAAACAACATTCAAATAATCTTTGTTTTATTTAACGAAAAATTTCAGTCAACATCATCTAAACAAATCAATCATCAGAGATAATTTAAGAATCATGTAAAACAACATCAGCACATCAAATAAAAAACCTTCCCAATAGATACAACAACAAATCAGCCAACCGAATAAAAACCACAAACCATCATTCAATAATCTGCACATTTTTTTTAATAGTCTATTGTTTTCACGCAATTCAATGAATATCGAATAGCGTCGGATCATTAATGAAAAAAAAGTTCATCCTATTTTTTATCTTGTTTCTATGTCACTCATTTATAGCCCCAGTATTAACAAGTGCTAACAACTCTTTAGCTTCCGATGATGACTCACCTTCCGACAGTGAAAACTCTTCTGAAGACGAGTCTGATTCAGATCGGAAACCCGAAGATAAAAACAAGATAAATGTACCCCCTAACAGCCCACCTATCCTGGACAGCACTCCCACCTATGGACCCAATATGAGTCTCGGGGCATTAGGTGCCTCTCCTTTCATGCCTGTGTCGCCTATACCTAAGAGTCCTTCTGCGAGTCTATGTAGCAGCCCTCTGAGTCTGCCTGACAACCATTATTTAGCTGATATATCTTGCTCGCCAGAAAATCCCAAAGATCCAAGCACAGCCACCCCGTGTTCTGTCAGGGCAAAAAATGGAGCTGACTATTGCGAATATGAACCTCATACAGGTGATGCTGATAGCGATACAGGAGTATTCTCTGTTGTCAGTGCTGTCCAAAAAAGAAATGATGAGAGTGCCGGGTCAATCATTGAAGCTATTATTGTTAATGACTCTGGTGATATTGTTATACCTGCGACTCTTAATACCTCTGAAACAGAAGAGCCTACCGTAAGCATTGAGGGCGGATTCACCGAGGCTAGTGATTTGGTACCAGTAACAAGATATCAAGCCATCTCGGCAGCATGCGCTGCCACCATCTCTTTATCAGGAACAGTACCTCCAGCATTTAAGCTGTGCACACCTGCACCGCCAATATCATCCCAAAGCCCAACCATAACATACATCCCTACGCTCGATGAGGGCACGCAAACAGTCTACTGTAGACAAGCGAACCCTTCAGGCCAACTATCAGGATATAGTACGGTTCACTGTACAACATCAGATCAGATAGCACCTGCCCCAAGATACTACATCCCTAATAATTTTGGTGAGCAGGATTTAACTGCCAGCACGATTTTACAAGGACTTGCTGATCAACATGCACAACATGCTCAACTTCAAAAGAAACAAAACAAGCGCACACACAATTGCACCTATCCCGGCTGCAATAAACTCTATACAAAATCCTATCACCTCAAAGCCCATCAAAGAAAACACACAGGAGAAAAACCTTATGCATGCGACTGGGAAGGATGCACGTGGAAATTTACACGCTCAGATGAACTGACTCGCCACATGAGAAAACATACTGGTGTTAAACCTTTTAAGTGCCCGCACTGTGAGCGCGCTTTTGCACGATCTGATCACCTCAGCTCACACTTAAAAAGGCATCAATAGCAAAGCTATAATTGCTATACGACACGCTACAATGGTGACTCAGCAGTTCTCGGAGGAACACCGGTCGTTTTTGCCCAACCGGCATCATCAGGGCTCTCCCCTATCAGCTGACCGGGGAAAAAATAAGCATCCGGATAGCCGGGAAGCTCCCTGAAAACACCATCCGCAATGCCTGTATAAATATAAGTCGCCTCTTCCCGCAGGCTATCGCTGTAGGAAGCTGGCATTCGTTTCTGGTGCCAAGAGGCACCTGCAGGCAGCATCTCAATGACCTCATACTCTTCACCGATATCTCCATAGACCCATGACGAAATCTGTGGGCGGCGGTCTCTGATCTGGTAAGTCCGCAGCACTTCCATAAGAAACATAAAGCAGGGGCGTGTTCGACCAACTGCGGCTATAGCCTGCATACTCAGATGCGTAAACCCGCCTTTGTTATAACAGGCAGGCCCCAGCAAAATTCCCCGTGCTGCTTTTAATTCACCTAAAGCGGTGTTTAACCTGACATCCACATCGAGATAAACACCACCTACCTGATAAAGAATTAAAAACGCATAATGTCACTGGCACTGGCACTGGCACTGGCGAAGTTAGGAAAAACGCCACGGGATTCACGGGTCACAATACTGTCCAGTTCAACCCGGAACTTTTCTCCTTTATTTCCTCCCAGAGAAAGCTGTAATACTTCACTTAACAGATGAATATGTAGTCTTCCGGAAAAGTTTTTCTGTGTCAGTGTCTCTGAGGCGGCAGTAATATCTTCATAAACGCCCTTCCGATTACACCAGAGAAAAATCTCATACTCCGGATTCTCCCGCATTATTTTCAGCATATTGGCAAGGTGGTGCCGGGGCAGCTTACCGCCCATCCAGATCCAGTGCAGGTAGCGGGGAATGGTATACATAATAAAAACAAGCCAGACATTACTAATCGGGCTGATTACATCAGACTACACTTTGATGCCTTTTGGGTTTTCGGGTCAAAGCCCGGGATCGTAACAACCTTGATTGCAAACGGTGACCATCCTGTTTCCATACTGCACCGGGCATGCGTTGTATAGCCATCCCGCCCCCAGGTATTCTGACAAACCCAGCAAAACTGGTGGTTGCACTGCCGACAAACCATTCGAGCACAGCCAAACGTTCGCTCAATGACTGTTTTACATTTAGGGCATAACTTCATAGTGCCCTTTTTCACCTGCTCTACGATCAAACGATAATTTTCCAACTGTTTTTTTTCTTCTTCCCGATCAAGCAGCTGGGCATAGTGATACCCCTTCGCGCCATAGAAATGGTATTGTGCCATGCAGCGATCGCAATGAACTTCTTCAGTTTCACCGACTTTCAACAGAGGTCGTAAAGCATACATTCCACAATCCGGTTTGGTGCAGACAAAAAAAGACGAATCAGCCGCAACCAGCTGATCAAGAAGATGATCATTCTGCAAGTTTTCTGCTTTTCTGTTGCCGGTAATAAGGAGCATATCTCTGGTGTCGAGTTCTGTCTCGCAGGCTGGACACTGTGGCTTTCTTTTTTCCCGGACACAAAAGGTGATATGAGCCTGATAACAACTACGGCAAATCCAGTGAGCACGACATTTGAGGGTTGCTAAATAACAAAGATCATCTTTCGTCAGACCATCAAAACACACTTCACAACTATGCTGGTCATACTCATAAGTATCCTCCAGTGGCTCACCGATCAATAAATCTGATGGGTCCTCAACAAAGAATTTGCGGAGAGGAACGTCTTCGGAAAGATGGCTCGGTGATGCAGGCGTCGTGTCTACTTCATATGGATCCATACTGCACATACCATCTGTCGGGAAACTCTCGGCAGAGCCTGAAGCTCCCCCTGAATCAAGCCATAATGCAGTATCATCATTCAGCTCTACTTTGTCATAAGTCACCCCATGCTCATTCCTCTTGAATAGATACACCGCATCGCAGCATGGGCATTGATCAGCAGCTTCAGTCCCTTCATTTATGACTGGTTTTAATTCGCCTCTCAGACACTGAGGACAAGGATAAACCTGCATAGAGAAAGGCATTCCAGCAGCCATTACAGACTGACTTAAAAGAAAGTTATATCTATTAACATCACGTAGATCACCAGAAATAGCCTGCACATCATCGGCCATGTACTGATTTTGACAGCAGGGGCAGCCCGGAACATTGTTATCTATCCACAAAGCCTGATGAATACTTGATAACAGACAATCCCGACAGTAGAACTGCTTGGTGCAGGCCAGAGACAAAGCAAGAGCAAGCCCATCACTATCCAGAATTTTCCTACAAGATGTACACTGTTCAGGAGAAGTCCTCAGCAAAAAAGGATTGTCTTCTCCTATCATAAAACCCTTCTCTGCTTTTTCCACCTCCTGCTGTGTGGTAAGTACCGTCATTTTCATATAGTTAACGACGGGTGGTGTATGTGCTGAGAAGTCTCCGTTAGTGGGGCTACCTTCTACGTCGATATCACTGATGCATTCCTCTTCCTCTTTGTCAGCTGTAGAGTCGTCAAGATACCGATGGCGATAACGCTTACAGCCGATACAGAGTTTGGCTGCATATCCAGTCACACCGACCTGATAAGAGTGACCCAGAGCAACCACAACAACATCCTCGGAATCGCTGCTTTCAGCCTGAACAGGTAACATTAGATTCTCAGTTGGTAAAATAGCCTCCCCGCTGGCAGGATGCAGCATTTGATATGACGCTGCAGGTGACAGGCTTGGGCGCCCCATAAAGATGTTGCCTTTACTGTCGCCACCCTCCATCCCGTAACCGGGAGCAATGACAAGCAGAAAAGCAAACCGGATGTATCGCAACCATTCAGAAAAATACACTTCAACCAAAGCCCCGGAGCGAAACAGGACAGAGATAATAGACTAGTCTTTCCGCTGGCTACCAACAAAACCCATAGATTCGCTGGTAGTGAATCTGAATATAAACTGTCATGTTGTAATTCAAGCAGAGAGAGTACATGCATAGCTTGAATATCTGGTTTCTGCCTGATGAGCATTATTCATGACATTGGCAGCAGTATTTCTCGTTCTACTCTCTACGTTGATGCATGCAGCATGGAACTATCTGGGTAAAGTAACAGCACCTTCTCCCGCCTCCTTCCTGCTTTCTATCAGTTTTGGCTTTTTAGCAATCAGCCCTGCATTACTGTTCTTTACCAGCGAACTGCTATTGATTCCCGGCAAGGTCTGGTTACAACTACTGGTGAGTAGTGGCTGTCAGGCCACATATTATTATTTTCTCAGCCTCGCCTACCGGGAGGGTGATATGTCGGTGATGTATCCGATTGCCCGGGCATTTCCCGTTCTGATGGTACCGCCACTGGTCTGGCTGCTGGGGCAAGGTGTCAGACTACCTCATACCGACTGGCTGGCAATGCTTTTGATTGTGGTCGGCTGCCTGCTGTTACCCATGCGGACATTCGGTGATATATCCATCCATTATTACCGCAACAAAGCAACTGTTTTTGCTCTGATGGCAGCAGCAGGGACAACCGGGTATTCAGTTGTTGACAGTACCGCACTGGAGATTCTGCGTGGTTGTTTTAGCGGTGAACACATCGCACTGCATGCTGCAGCCCTTTATATCATTCTGCAGGCAGGTGGTTCAGCTATCTGGCTGTTACTGTTTGTACTTCCTCAAACCACAGAGCGTATTAGCGTTGCCAGCCTTTATCGCCGGCATAAGTGGTCACTGCTGCTAACCGGTCTGATTATCTATCTGACCTATGGCCTGGTTTTAGTTGCCATGGCATTTGCTGAGGATGTCAGTTATATCGTGGCACTGAGGCAGGCAAGCATTCCGCTGGGGACATTAATGGGAGTAATGCTGCTGCATGAACCGTCTGCTACACCGAAATGGGTTGGGATTTGTTTGACGCTGATCGGACTGACAATTATCAGTTTGTAATTTTCCTGCCAGTGTTTTTATTTTTTTTCTGTACCTCAACTACAATTAGCAGGCTACGTACAAACCAAAACCAATAAAGCAGACTGGTTTAGATAATTATCATAACGAGTAACAGTGCTGCGTAGATTATAAGGTCGTCATCATGTCTACGTATCTTTGTCATGAAAGGAATTCTGGCTATATCACAGGGCTGCTGATCAGCTTTTTACTGCTGATGACGGGCTTGCTGCAGCAGAAAACGGAAGCTGCTGCACCGGGTACGGTGATCACTGTTGAATGGTCTGAGCCAGGTGATTTTTATATAAAACTGAAGCGTGTGGAAAACAGCACTGCCTTATCAGAACCACCTTCAGGAACACTGTACATCTGCGACCTTACCGGTGAGAGCCAGTACAGGCTGCCGCATCACTTTAGACTCAACGACTCAGATCATTTCAAATTTTCTGCTTCCAGCCAGCAAGGTTTGGTGCAAATCTGCTTGCATGAGCGTTACAGTGTAAACGTTGCTCCGGGATACAATACCCGCCTCCCGGAAGGAAAAGTTATTTGTAGTAACAGGGGTAAATCGACTACGAGTCATTGTTACCCCCTGACTTCAACAATTTCAACAGATTATTTCCCCCTGAAACCAGAAGAAGACAATACTGCTCTTCTGGCGTTTAAAGCACTTCAAAGTCACCACAGTCAGCGGCTTCAAAACAGATTCGCTCCAGAATGTAAAACCAACCAATTCACCTTGTGCTTAGATAGCCTCACAAACAACAGTTCTATTTTAAAAGGAGAGTCCTGTGAGTTTGCAAATGCATTTGAGCCTGTAGCACCAGAAAAAGTCACGACCACCACCCAGACAGATCCTGCCATTACCGGGTATGACTCTTCTCTGGATGCAGCGGCAGAAGCCCTGAAAGCCAAATTACAAATCCAGCCTAGAGGAAACTGTGAAGAAGAACTGAGCGTTCTGTTAACGCATATATTCAAAGAATATACCTACATACCCGATACATCTGGCTCAACTCCACCGGAATCTGACGCCGCCATCACTTTAACAGGCACCCTTTATCAGAACAGCACACCGGCAGATACCCGCACAGTTGGAATACGTCTTTACGATCCTTTAGATGAAAAACATGCTGAACGATATCAAGCTTCATGCAAAACCGTTTTAGCTCAGGAAGCCGCTGGAAACCCCCTCCCCTTTCCAACCCTGATCACTAGCTGGACGGGTTTTGGCTTGCATATCCAGATTTTATACAGAGATCGACCTGCTACTCGCTGGAAACCTTTTCCGACAAAAACACATTCATTTGAAAAATGCCTGCCAATGCTGGAAGTTTTGCTGAATGCCCTAAATCAACTGCACCAGCAATCTATCCGTTTCTGTCACATTTCACCAGCAACAATAGCCCCTGATTTTTCCCGCAAAGATTTTACTGAACCGGTATTTAGAACTATTACTGCTGATCTTGCTCAGATCACAGAAGGGAAGCAGGTTGGCCAAGTAGTAAGAGAAGATCTTGATAGTGTACTCAAAACCTTGTTTTATCTAAGAGCAGGCAAGACATTAAAAGAACATTGGCAGCTTTTCAGTGATCAAGAAGTTGACCCAGAGCAAGCAGCATTAAAGCAGTTACATGCATGCCCAAGGGACCAGTGGTTAAACTGGATGGCAGAATGCAGCCAGGTTGTTAGTTGCGAAGAAGAACTACTGATCACTCAGTTTTGCGGTATTGATATGGACTGGACTTCCGCTGACCACTTGCGAAAGCTGGCTTCTGAATTAACAGAAGCTGTTAACAAAAAGCATCAACAAGATTTCACTATCACAACAGAGATGCAGGATCGACCCAATGATCATTTTGAGCTCAGCCAACACACTTTTTTGGAAGAACCCCCACTGCATCAATACTGCCCCGTAAAGCCAGACATAACCAGTAGCAGCTCACCATCAACACCGTCAGTGATTATTAATCCTGTGCCCAACAAAGCTACCGAAGTAGCTTCGGGCTTTCGCCTCACGTGTGAATGCGGACATTTATTGCTCCCTGCTGCTGTTCGCTCAATAAAAGACCACGGTTCAGATTTATACTGTGATGGCTGCCCTGAAGACAAAATCAGCGGAATAAAAATATCCTCAGGGTATGTTATGCGCTGTAGGGATTGCCGCTATCACCTTTGTTCCGAGTGCTGTTTACGAAGAATAAAACTGCCTGCGTTACTGCCCGTTAAAGTAAAATGCAAAAATAATCATCTCGCACGCTTGGTGGGGGGGGGCAGAATTAAAGAAACTTATGGTTGCAGCGCATACAGCTGCGATGGAAGGAAATGCAAGTTTAGAGATACTGTACAAACACTGCACTATCGCTGTGACACCTGCTATGAAAATGAACAAGGAACGACAGCCACATATGGTTTTGATCTTTGTCTGAGTTGCGGCTTACAAGCACCGGTTCCACCACGGTGCGATCAAGGTCACCTTATGGAAGAAGTCACTACGAAAAATTTTTACAACTGCGACAGTCTAAATTGCCGGCGGCAAATCACAAAGCGCGAGCAGCGACATCAATGCAGGGAATGCTGTGCTAAAGGCAGGCAATACAACCTTTGCATGAGGTGTTCAGAGTCCAGAATAAAGTACTTTGAAACAAAGAAGGCTCTTAATGGATTCCGGGGGGTTACCCCAGCAGCAAGCCAAGCAACCCTGAAATAGCTGCTTTTCCCCTACGTTTGATGTTATGGATGCATTCAAAAAATCCCAAGTATAGTGGCAGCTTATCCTGTGAAATTCCACGGTGAGGGCGCAACCAGGATCGCAGCAACGACCAGAAGCCCTCCATCGTATTCACATGCACCTCGTGAAAACCATCACCATCTTCATCCCGGGCATACTCCCCAGCGCCATGACAGACAGATTTACGATCATAACCCCATTGCTCAAGCCTGTCGTAAATGCTGTATTCATCAGTATAAATCAGCGTTCCCGGCGCTATGAATTCTGTAATCAGGGGCTTGATTGTTACCTGCTTGACATTAGGCAGCATACGGATCACAACCTGCCCACCCCGCTGGATCATGCCAAAGATCGGAGGCTTTTCTTTCTCCAGAGTACCGCGACCACGAGCACCTCTCAAACGGTTACGGCGGGCTGTCCGCCCTTTTTTTTCACCGCTTCAGGCTGGCCTTTATGCCCCGATACAACGTAAACCTCGTCACATTCAACCTTGCCGTCCAGAACGGTGACCGGGCGTTTGTTGCAGACACTTGTCCTGAGTTGCTGTGTCATCTTTTGCACATCGCTTTTGTTCAGGTCAAGTTCAAGTGCAAGTGCAATCTGTCTGTTCGACTGATTGAGTGACATCAGGTACAAGCAGTGTATCCAGATTTTTAAAGGCTGGTGATGCCCTGAAAACACCGATAAAGTCAGATCATCAAAGCGACGCCGACAACACTTGCACCAGTAACGCTGTCGCTCCGGCTGAGTGTCATCTTTACCTTGTCGGGTAATATCAGGGCTTTGGCAGCGAGGACAAACGACACCATCCGGCCAGCGCATTTGCCTGACTTGTTCGTAACATTTGGCGTTATCGAGGAGATCATGAAACTTCATCATACCGCTGTTTTACACGAATGTGGACGTTAGTTTCAACCGCAGTTACCTCAACACCCCGGAATCCATTAAGAGCCTCCAGTAAAATCCGCAGCATGCGCCGAAGCGGTTCAGCGGCTCCCCAGAGAAGCTGATCACCCACCGTAAAGGCAGAAAGATATTCCGGCCCCATATTCATTTTACGCAACCGCCCGACCGGTATATTCAGGGTTCCGGTAACCTGTGCCGGACTGAGTTTGGTGATTGTTTCTTCACGGTCATTGGGGATTAAACGAACCCAGTCGTTCGCCTCAGAGATAAGCGACTCTATATCAGCCAGCGGAACATCTTTATTCAGTTTTAAAGTCAACGCCTGAGAATGGCAACGCATGGCACCAACACGGACACAGATACCATCAACCGGAATTGGCTGCGCTGTTTCCAGAATCTTGTTGGTTTCTGCCTGTGCTTTCCATTCTTCACGGCTCTGGCCATTATCCAGCTGGGTATCGATATAAGGAATCAGGCTACCTGCCAGTGGTACACCAAAAGCATCAACCGGTAAATCATCACGAATGGTCGCAGCGACCTTGCGATCAATATCCAGAATCGCACTGGCCGGATCACCCAGTTCATCGGCAACAGCATCACGAATAGTGCCCATCTGGTTCAGCAGTTCACGCATATTACGGGCACCGGCGCCACTGGCCGCCTGATAGGTCATGGCACTGGCCCATTCCACCAGCCCTTCTTTAAACAAACCGCCCAGCCCCATCAGCATCAGACTGACCGTGCAATTACCACCTACAAAGTTCTTAACGCCATTATCCAGCGCTTGCCGGATTACATCACCATTGACCGGATCAAGAACAATTACACTGTCGTCAGCCATTCGCAGCTTTGAAGCCGCATCAATCCAGTAGCCTTCCCACCCGGAGCTCCGTAAACGGGGAAACACATCACCGGTATAATCCCCCCCCTGACAGGAGATAATCACATCCATCTCTTTCAGGCGATCAATATCAAAAGCACCGAACAGTTCCGTGGGTCTGCCGTTAACAGCCGGACCTGCATGCCCGGCCTGTGACGTAGAGAAAAATACCGGCTCTACCTGCGAAAAATCATCTTCCTGCTGCATGCGCTGCATCAGTACCGAGCCGACCATGCCACGCCAGCCAATCATTCCCAGTGTTTTCTTCACTGCTGCTACCCCTGCACTGCTTGTTTTTCTTTATCTACCGATAGCAGAAACCCTGCTCTGTGTCAGTTTTTTAATTTAAAAATTAAATTATCATACACAAACGGGCATATTAAGGTATTATGCGTATAAAATCAGTGATAATCACTAAGCCACTGATTTTTAAAAGGTTATATACAAACCTAGTCAATACCCCAAACTGCCCCACACCCCTCAATACCTCCCAAAAACTCTTGAAATTGCCCCAATTCTGCCCCAAGCCATTAGACACTGGACTCATAAAACGGCAAGTCAGGCACCTCTGCACGAATGCTTCCGCCTTCTATCAGAGCCTTGTTTCCCGGTTCCACACTTTCCCCCTGAACCAATATCGAGGAGCCATCTCTCAGCGTCGCGTTGCTGGTTCCATTGCCGTTGTTGCTGGTAATAGTAACGATGGTTCTGGCTCCTTCCGGGATCAGCGATTTGAATTGTTGCCAGATGTTGGTGGTTGCCATTAGTAGTGTCTCTCCAATTCGATGCTCTGTGTCACCCTGCTTCCTTCCGCCCGGATGCTGGTACCCAAACAAAGCCCGCGCCAGTTTCCAATCGCTCCTGAAGTGTTGTCCTGAACTTCTACCAGCTGTCCCGGCTCGATCAGTCCCGGTGCGGTGCTGGTATCCGTTAGAGGAATTTCCAGCGTGGTGATGCTTTGGTGGCCTCCCTTCGCCAGCTCGTTTCTCCCTCGCTCGGTGTTGGACTCGGTGGCGGTCAGCCAGTCCTCCAGAATATCTGGCGCAGGTGCGTCGCCCGGTGTGCCGGTGCGTGTTACATTCACGGCCACTCCCGTATGGGTGCCGGAAACATAGACAGCGTTGTATTGGGGTTCAGGTCGCCAGCTGGCGCTGAGGCTGATCACCAAACTTGCCGGGATAATGCTGTCCATCGTGGCGCTGTCCCATGCCCACGGGCTTGCCGGGTAGCGTGGCTGAATGTTCAGGCTGTCGGCGGCTCTGGAAGGTACCACTACCGATCCGGCGGTGCTGGCAAGCCTGACTATTACTTGCATAGCTGTTTGGTGCTGGTAGCTGAAAGTGCCGCCGGGAATAATCCAGTCGGGTGTGGTGTAGTCGTTCAGGTTCGGATAGCTGGCTGTAAATCCGGTGTTGGTCAGCTCCTCACTGATGGCCTGCTTTGCATTCAGGTCGCTGGTGCTGCTTTTGCTCCGCTGCGGAGCATAGGGTGCTGCCAGCAGCTGGGTGCGGCTGGTGCCGTGAATAGTGTAATGCTCCTGACCGAATCGTCGGTTGCCGGTGTAGCGTTCCACCATGAAGATCCACTTCCAGCCGTTGATGTCGGCCTCGATTTGCTTCGCGCCATTCTGATCCGGCTCGACCAGTGCAAGGCTGGCAGCTCCCCATAGTTCGCCGCTGCATCGCCATGAAAAGCTGTCTATATCGAGGCTGATGTCGAGGTTGCGGAGGTCTATCGGTGTTCTGTCCGGTAGTGTGACCACATTAATAGTGTTCATCAGCAGGTAGCTCTCCCTGATGTCTGGCTGCTGGGGTTGCGGCTTCGGCTCCGGTGGTGTCTGTGCGTCGGGTTCGCCATAGCCGCTTTGGTAGTCTTCATCCTTCGCCTTCCTGCCAAAACCCCAAGGCAGCCTGACCACTTCGTCCTGTGTCCGGTTGCTGGCAAAGGTGGCGCTGCGCTGGCTTTGCACTGGATGAATGGCGCGGTTGGGTGTGGTGGTGCCGAAGCTGAACCATGCCGCCGGGTCAGTGGCGGGTGTGTAGTGGTGGCCTGCAAAGGTGAAGTTCAGTGTTGGCTGTTGCTGGTAGCCGCTGAAGTGCTCGGTCGGGTTGGCGAAGTCATCCACCCGGAAAAAAACGGCACGGCGCTCGCTGTCCCGTTCCGGTGGCAGGTTCCAGCCGGAGCCGTTGCTGTCATCCTTGTGCGGGATGCGATCCTCCCACTGGCTGTCGAGGTGGTCATCCTTTTCCGGTGGCTGTTGCCAGCCTACCTGCTGCTGGCCTGCCAGTGGCTGTCCGGTGCCATGACTAATTTCCACTTGGCTGTCGAAAATAGCCACCCGGTTCCAGAACAGCCCGAGCCGTGCGGCGTCCAGCACTCGCGCTGGGTGACTGGTTTGCAGCAGGCTGGCTTCCACTATGCGCGAGGTCTGGTAATAGCTGCGTCGTTCCTGCTGGCTGTCCTGCCCGGTATCCCAAGGTGCGCGGGTGCTTTTCAGGATGTCCGGCGGTGGCGCGTAATAAACCAGTGGTTTGCCGTCCAGCACAAAGTCTGGCGACTGGCCTCCGGTATAAGGCGCGCCGGTCAGGGTAAAGCTGGCGCTGGCTGGTAGTGAATAGCTCATGGTTGCTCTGGCTTAACCGGGCCGTGGCACAGTGGCCTGAAAAACGGCAAGGCGCGCAGTGTTACATCGCCAACGGTGCGGGTGTGGTTGGTGCCGGTGTCGATCCACCACTCCGGCTCGGTTTCCGGCAGTGTGCCTGCCTGCTCCACCCGGTAAACAAAACCGTTCGGCGTGGTGGGATGGATGC